>CAVOOK010000005.1:0-624520 GCA_963697555.1 uncultured Gammaproteobacteria bacterium | reverse complement strand
AGAGGATGAGCAAGATGGGTGCCACTACCCTGCGCCCAGGCCACGGCCAGGCGGCAATGGTTCATGGTCATGACCTTCGGCATGGGTTAAGCGCAGGCCCGGCGGTCTAGCATCGGCCGCCTGGATCCATGCCGCGGCAGTTTTCATCGGCATGGATTCCGCAGCCTGCCTGCTTTCGTGCGATTCGCGTCCGCCATTTTGCGGTTCGTGCGACAAGGCTCGCCAGCTTCCCAACTTCCCCTCGGAGAATGCATTGAAAGTCACCCGTCTCGCTTCCGCCCTTGCCGCCGCTGCCTTCGGGCTGGTCAGTTTCGCCGCCTTCGCCGATGTCGCGGCGCCGCAGGATGTGCCGTATCAGGGCACCTTGAAGATGCACGTGGACGCCACCGACGTCGCCCACCGCATGTTCAGCGTCCGCGAGGACATTCCGGTCGGCGCCGGTCCGCTGCGCGCTGCTGTATCCGCAGTGGCTGCCCGGGCAACCACGGCCCGCGCGGCCCGATCGACCTGATCGGCGGCCTGCACTTCAGCGCCAACGGCCAGTCGCTGCCCTGGCGCGCGATCCGCTCGACATGTACAGCTTCCTGGTCGATGTGCCCGCAGGGCGCGAGCACGCTGACGGCCGAGTTCCAGTACCTGTCGCCGCATCGAAACGCAGGGCCGCGTGGTGATGACGCCGGAAATCATCGGCCTGCAGTGGAACGCGGTGGTGCTGTATCCGGCCGGTTATGTCGCGGCAAGATCACCGTCGAGCCGAGCATGCAACTGCCCGAACAACTGGCACTTCGGCACCGCGCTGGAGACGGGCGCTCGAACGGCACGGCGACACGGTCCACTTCAAGCCGACCACGCTGGACGACCTCGTCGACTCGCCGATGCTACGCCGGCAAGTACTTCAAGCGCATCGACCTCGACCCGGGCGCGCAAGACGCCGGTCTACATCGACATCGTCGCCGACAAGGCGAAGTACCTGGAGATCAAGCCGGAGCAGATCAAGCCGTTCCGCGAACTGGTCGCAGCAGACCTACAAGCTGTACGGCGCGCGCCACTACGACCACTACGACTTCCTGGTCTCGCTCAGCGACTAGCTCGGCGGCATCGGCCTGGAGCACCACCAGTCCACCGAAGTCGGCGTCGGCCGACTTCTTCACCGACTGGAAGAAGAACGCGCTGGGCCGCGACCTGTTCGCGCACGAATTCACCCATTCCTGGGACGGCAAGTTCCGCCGTGGTGCCGATCTGGCCACGCCGAACTTCAACGTGCCGATGCAGCGACACCCTGCTGTGGGTGTACGAAGGCCAGACCCAGTTCTGGGGCCACGTGCTGGCCGCGCGTTCGGGCCTGTGCAACGCCGACCAGGCGCGCGACATGTGGGCCTTCACCGCGGCCACTTACGACAAGGGCCGCCCTGCCTGGCGTTTCCGCATGTGCAGGACACCACCAACGACCCGATCATCGCCCAGCGCGCGCCATTGCCGTACCGCAACTACCAGGCCAGCGAGGACTACTACTCGGCGGGCCAGATGATCTGGCTCGACGTCGACGGCAAGCTGCGTGAGCTCAGCGGCGGCAAGAAGAGCATCGACGATTTCGGCAAGGCGTTCTTCGGCGTGGAGAACGGCAAATGGGACGTCAACCCTATACCTTCGAGGACGTGGTCAAGACGCTGAACGGCATCGCGCCGTACGACTGGGCCAAGTATCCTGCGCACGCGTCTGGACGGCCACGGCCCGCTGACCGGCGGCATCGAGTCGCATGGCTGGAAACTGGTCTACACCGACAAGCCGTCCGACGCGGTGAAGGCGATCGAGTCGCGCCGGCACACCGCCGACCTGACCTACTCGCTCGGCCTGTCGATCGGCAAGGCCGGCGCCGTCGGCGACGTGCTGTGGGACGGCCCTGCCTTCAAGGCCGGCCTCTCGCCCGGCATGACGGTGATCGCCGTCAACGGCCACGACTACGATGCCGATGCGCTCAAGGACGCCGTCACTGCCGCAGCGAAGGACAAGAGCCAGCCGGTCGAATTGCTGGTGAAGAACTTCGACGAGTACAAGACCATCCGCATCGACTATCACGACGGCCTGAAGTACCCGCACCTGGTCCGCGACAGCGGCAAGCCCGATACGCTCAGCACACTGCTCAAGGCGCGCTGAGCTGCTTCAACCAGGCAGACTGCTTCTAGCCTTCGCATCCTCTCCCTTCGGGAGAGGATTGAGGGGAGATGCGAGCGCTCGCCACGAGCATGCTTTCGCCTTCGCCTCCTCTCCCCTCCGGGGGAGAGGATTGAGGTGAGGGAACCGGTGCTTGCACCGGACCACAAAAGGACGACCGCCCGCCCCGCACCATCTCGGCTATACTGCGCTCCCCGCGGTGCCGGCCTCTGGCCGCAGCAACCCGCGCGGCCATACATGCGCCCGTAGCTCAGCTGGATAGAGTACTGCCCTCCGAAGGCAGGGGTCGTGGGTTCGAATCCCGCCGGGCGCACCATTGCATTGAATGACAAGGGCCACCTCGACGGTGGCCCTTTGTCGCGTGGATGGAGCTGCGGGATTTGCCATTCACCTCGCGAAAGCCGGAGCCGCCGACGGGCGGCATCATCGCCTATGCTGGGCTCCCGCCGTGCGTTCGGAATCGTCGTGCCCTTCATCCCAGCCATCGAGAAGCCGATCGCCGGCCGGGTGATGGTGATCGGTCATCGTGGCGCGTGTGCGTTGCGGCCGGAACACACGCTGGCGTCGTATGCCAGGGCGATCGCCGATGGCGCCGATTTCATCGAGCCGGACCTGGTGATGACCAGGGACGGCGTGATGGTCGCTCGCCACGAGAACGAGATCGGCGGCACCACCGATATAGCCGTCCATCCGGAATTCGCCGCGCGCAGAACCAGCAAGCGCATCGACGGCGAAATGCTCAGCGGCTGGTTCAGCGAGGATTTCACGCTGGCGGAGCTGAAGACCTTGCGCGCGCGCGAGCGGCTGCCGCAGCTGCGCGGCATGCATTACGACGGCCGGTTCGGGATCGTCACGCTGGAGGAGATCATCGACTTCGTTGCGCGCGAAGCGACCGCCTTCGGACGGACCGTCGGGATCATTCCGGAGATCAAGCATGGCAGCTACTTCGCCGCGCTCGGCCTGCCGGTGGAGGACGCGCTGCTGGCCACGCTGGCGGCGCACCGCTACACGCGCACCGCGCCGGTGGAGATCCAGTCCTTCGAGATCGGCAACCTGCGATACCTGCGCGATCGCCTCGTTGGCAAAGGATCGGCCAACATCCGGTTGCTGCAGTTGCTCGGGGATGCGGATGAACAACCCGGCGACGTCCATGCAGCCGGTGGCGCGCTCGATTACGCGCAGATGATGACGCCGCACGGCCTGCGCGATATTGCCGCGTATGCGGATGCGATCGGCCCGAACGCGCGCGCGATCATTCCGACCGGGCCCGACGGCGGGATCGACACCGCCACGCCGCTGGTGCGCAACGCACATGCGGCCGGGCTGGAAGTGCATGCGTACACTTTCCGCCCGGAGAACTGCTTTCTGCCGCGAAAACTCTGGTGCGGCGACGATCCGGACAGGTTCAACGCGGCGGGCTCGATCACCGAGATCCGCGCTGCCCTCGATGGGGGCATCGATGCGTTCTTCACCGACCATCCGGCGATCGGTCGCGAGGCGCTCGACCGGCGCTGAGCAACGACAAAAAAGGCGCTCAGGGGAGCGCCTTTCTTTACCGTCAGCGGATCGCCCGGCTCTTGCTCAGCTCTTGCGGATCTCGAAATCCTGCGAGGCCACCGACTTGCCATCGAGCGATATCTCGACCTTGTACTTGCCTGCCGGCCACAGGTCGGGGTTCTGCACCTTGAAGGTGGTGACGGCGGGACCATCGGTGGCGATCGACTGGCTGATGCTGCTGACCAGCTGGCCCTGGCCTTCCAGATAACTCCACTTGGCGTTGAGCGTGGCGCCCTCGCTGCTGCCTTCGGTGGCGACACTGGCATAGATCGCCTTGGCGTTCGGCGTGAAGTGGTCGCTGGCGCGGGTCACCTGGTGTTCGGCGTTCACCTCGCTGCCGAGCGTCACCCTGGCCACCGAGAGCGGTGCGGCCGGTGGCGTGGCTGCTGCCATGGCCGGCGTTCCGGCGGGCGCGATGCTGGCCGACGTGCCGCTGGCGGCGGGCATCGCCGCCGTGCCGGCGGCGGGAGGAGGCATGGCGGTCGCCGCGGTGGCGGGGGCAGTCGGTGCACTGGTCGGCGCAGCCGGCACGCTGGCCGGTGTGGCAGGTTCGTTCTTGCCGCAGGCGCCGAGCATCAGCGCGCCCGCGAGGCTGGCGCTGCACAGCGCCGTGGTGCGAAGGAAACGGGTCATGGGAACTCTCCTGGTCGATGACGTGGCCGATGCCGATCACTGGGTGTTTGCCGCAGCGCCATCCGGTTGCGCGGTGAACACCCAGAGGCTAGCTCCACGGATATGAAGCTTCGGTTACCGGACAAGCGGCCGGCGGCGAACTTTCACGCGGCCATGACGCGGGCAAAATCCTGGCCAGGGCGCGGCAGCCCGTTAGCCGCTATTGCCGCACGCCGCGCGGGTTGTCCGGCGTGGCCGGCGTGCTGCTGCGGAACGGATTGATGTCCAGCCCGCCGCGGCGGGTGTAGCGCGCGTAGACGCTGAGCTGCTGCGGTGAACAGCGCTGCATCAGGTCGACGAAGATGCGTTCCACGCACTGCTCGTGGAACTCGTTGTGCGTGCGGAACGAGACCAGGTAGCGCAGCAGGCCGGCATGATCGATCGGCGCACCGCGATAGGCGATCTGCACGCTGCCCCAATCCGGCTGGCCGGTGACCGGGCAGTTCGAGCGCAGCAGGTGCGAGACCAGGGTTTCGGCCACCGGCGTGGCGGTGAAGTCGGCCTGCAGGAAATCGGCATCCGGCGGCCCATAGTGATCGATTTCGATGTCCTGCTCGTCGAGCAGACGGCCGTCCAGATCGACGACCGGCAGCGCGGCGGCACGCACCGGGTGAAGCTGCACGTTGACCACCGCGCCGGCCGCGGCGGACAGGTCGTGCATCAGTGTCGTGGCCAGCGTGTGGGCGTCGGCAATGCGCTCCTGCGCGAAGCCGTTCAAGTACAACTTGAACGACTTCGACTCGATGATGTTCGGCGACGCTGCCGGCACATGGAACTCGGCCAGCGCCACCTGCGGCTTGCCGCGCCGGTCGAGCCACGACAGCTCGTAGGCATTCCAGATGTCCACGCCGTGGAACGGCAGCGGCTCGGCCACGCCGATCTCCACGCGCTTGTCGGCGCGCGGGATCGGAAACAACAGCTTCGGGTCGTAGCGGTCGGCGTAGGTGGTGTCCTTGCCGAGCGGGGAGTGTTCGGGGGTGCTCATGCGTTGAAGTTTAGCGCGTCCCTCCCGGGACCCCCGAATCGGACGCAGGAGAGCTCTGTTCCCGCGTTAACCATGTGCATCATCGAACCCGCGCATTGCCGGCGGCGAACACCGCGACGATCGCCGCGACCTCGGCCGCGCCGCGCATTGCCCGGTTGCGTCAGCGTCAGTGGTGTCGATGCCTGTCCCGGCTGTTGCGAAGCCGGCCTGGGTATCGCGCAAATGCCGGTCCACCGCATCGCCGATGCACTGAAGAACAAGCATCTGCACAAGATCCTGCCAAGGTATCCACCGCCGTCGCTGCCGATGACGGTGCTGTATCCGCAGCAGCGACAGATGCCGGCACGGCTGCGCGTGTTTGTCGACTGGCTGGTGGAGCTGATGGGGACAGCGCTGACGCGCGGGCATCACGACGCGCGCGGCGGACCGGGTCGTGGTGCGCTGGTGCCCAGCGTGTCGCTGGTCAGCGGCGCACCGGCGGTAATCAGCGCCGCGCGCTGCTCGGCCAGCGGCAGGCGCAGCATGCAGTCCTCGAAATGGGCCAGTCGCTGGAATACCGGCAGCGCCTGCGCGCTCGCCACCAATGCCGCGCTGCGCGGCCAGCGTGTCGGATCGATCGCGTAGCGCACGAACGAGGCAGTGCGAAAAAAGCTGGCGATGCTGATGTCGGCGATCGACAGCGCCCCGAACACGAAGCCATCCTCGGGCAGTCGCTGCTCGATGTAATCCAGCGCGGCGGGGATTTCCACCTCGCGCGCGTGTTGCACCACCGCCTCGTTGGGTGCCTCGCCGAAGACATGGCGCTTGATCGCCAGCTGGTGGAACAGCCGCCAGATCAGGCCGTCGGCCAGCCGCGTATCGGCATACTCCTCCAGCCAGCGCGCGTTGGCGCGGTCGACGATGTCGCGCGGGTACACCGCCGGCGTGGGATGCCGATCTTCCAGATACTGGCAGATCACCGACGAGTCGTTGAGCACCAGCTCCCCGTCGACCAGCACCGGGATGCGACGCAGCGGGCTGATTCGCGCAAATTCATCGTTGCCGACGAACGGCGCGATCGGATCGATCTCATAGTCGAGTCCTTTCAGCTCCAGGCACACCAGCACCTTGCGCACGTAGGGCGAGATGTAGTTGCCGATGACGCGTAGTGGCGGGGACATGAGTGCTCCTAGGGGTATCCGTGAAGTGAACCAAGGCATCGATGGACTGAACCGTGCGTCTGGTCACGCAACGTGCGGTGCTTCGGAAAATTCCTGCGCGATGGCGCAGCTCTTCCCTTTTGTCGTTGCCCGCGATGCTGTCTAGCATCGCCTGGGGGTCGGCCACGGCTGGCACCCGGGCACGATCTTGCCATCCCTGCAGCAGTCACTGAGGCCCCGGCCCTGTGCCAGGACGGCTGGTATGCGGCGGCGGCGCGCCACCACGCTGTCGTCACCGCTCGCCGCTGCGGTCATAAATATTCAAATGGAGTAGCCCAATGAAGATCAAGCCGCTCGTATTCATGTCGTCCCTGGCCTTGCTGGCGAGTTACACACCGATGGCAACCTGCGCTGGCACGACGAAGTCCTCCGATGTCGTGGGCATGCCGGCGCCTGGGGGCAAGTTCGCCAAGGTCCAGGTGGGCATGTATTCGAAGCAGATCGTGGACCTGATCGGCCCGCCGTCCGACCAGAAGACCTACATGACCGGAAAAGCCTGGATTCCCTTCCATTTCGGCAGCGACAACTCCCGTACGGAATACCACTACAAGGGTGAGGGCGTGCTGACCTTTGCCAACGGTGGCGTGGGCGACCTGGGCTCCATGAAGCTGATCCGGATCACGGTCGATACCCAGGAGTCGGGCTACATCCACTGAGGGGTCTGCATCGAACCGCCGTTCAGCGCGGCCGCGGATGACCGGTCGCGATTGGAAGCTGGCACCCGCAGCCGAGCGACAGGGAGCCCGGTAAAGCGCGGCCTCCTTGCCGCTTGACCAGCTTCGCTGTTGAAAGCCGCGCGCGGTAAAGACCAGCAAACGGCGGCCGTTCGAGATTCCCTGCAACTTTGCGTTTCGCCAGCATGGCCTTTGGCATAGGGATATGGGGCCGATATAGCGCTAGGATCGGGCGTTTCGGCCTGTGCGTCCATCACGGTCATCGCCAGGCCATCCGGTTTCTCTGGAGGAAGGCATGCATTCGATGATCGGCAAGTCGCGCCTGTTCGGCGCCGTATTTCTGGGTCTGCTGTCGGGCGTCGTCGCCGCGCAGGGCCGCACGCTGGGCGCGAACGATTATGCGCAGGCGGAACGCTTCATGGTCTACAACACCGCGCCGCTGGTCGATCACGCGGTGCAGAAGGTGAGCTGGCTGGACGACGGCCAGTTCTGGTATCGCGACCACGACAGCAGCGGCGATCACTTCATGCGGATGGACGCGGCCAGCGGCAAGGCCGTGCCGCTGTTCGACCAGGCCACGCTTGCCGCCGCACTGGGCAAGGCGACCGGCAAACCGGTCGATGCGAACAAGTTGCCGATCACCGACTACAGCGTCATGGCGGACGGGCGCGTCGACATCGCCGTGCGCAATGCCCATTACCTGTGCGACCTGAAAGCCGTCGCTGTCTGCACCGCCGCTGGCGGCGCGAAGAAGCATGCCGACAGCAAGGCAGGCAACGAGCCGGGCGCGCTGTCGCCGGACAAGAAGAGCGAAGCGTTCATCCGCGGCTGGAACCTGTGGGTACGCGATGTCGCCAGCGGAAAAGAAATGCAGCTGACCACCGACGGTGTGGAGAACTTCGGCTACGCCACCGACAACGCAGGCTGGAAACATACCGACAACGCGATCGTGGAGTGGTCGCCCGATTCAACCCGGATCGCCACGTTCCAGCAGGACCAGCGCAAGACCGGCGACATGTACATGATCAGCACCAACGTCGGCCACCCGAAACTGGAGGCGTGGAAGTACCCGCTGGTCGGCGACAAGGACGTGACGATGATCGAGCGCGTCATCGTCGACGTGCCGACCCGCAAGGTGGTGCGCCTGAAAATGCCGGCCGACCAGCACCGTTCCACCTTGTGCGATGACGTCAGCTGCGGCCCCGATGGCGGCTGGGACGACGTGAAGTGGGCGCCGGACGGCAAGACACTGGCTTTCGTCTCCACCTCGCGTGACCACAAGCATGAGTGGTTCCGCATCGCCGATGCCTCGACCGGCGCGGTGCGCACGGTGTTCGAGGAAAGCGCCAAGACCTATTACGAGAGCGGCAACGACAAGGTCAACTGGTCCTACCTGCCGGAAACCCACGAGGCGATCTGGTTCTCCGAACGCACCAACTGGGGCCAGCTGTACCTGTACGACCTCACCAGCGGCAAGCTCAAGCACGCGATCACCACCGGCGAGGGCAACGTCACCCAGGTGCTGAGGGTGGACCCGAAAACGCGCACGCTGTGGTTTCGCGGCGTCGGCCGCGAGCACGGCGTGAACCCCTATTACCAGCAGTTCTACAAGGTCAGCCTCGATGGCGGCAAGCCGATCCTGCTGACCCCGGAGCCCGCCGATCACACGGTGACCCTGTCGCCGGATGGACGTCTGTTCGTCGACGCCTACTCCACCCCGACGGTGGCGCCGGTGACGGTGCTGCGCAACGCGCAGGATGGGCAGACCGTGGCGCAGGTGGCCCAGGCCGACATCAGCCGGCTGGTCGCCAGCGGCTGGGTGGCGCCGACGCCGATCACGGTGAAGGCACGCGACGGCAAGACCGATCTGTACGGCATGCTGTTCAAGCCGACACATTTCGATCCGTCGAAAAAGTATCCGATCATCGACTACGTCTATCCCGGTCCGCAGACCGGCTCGGTGCGCGGGCGCAGCTTCCTGCCCTCGCGCGGCGACAACCAGTCGCTGGCCGAACTGGGTTTCATCGTGGTGGCGATCGACGGCATGGGCACGCCCTGGCGCTCGAAGGCTTTCCATGATGCCTATTTCGGCAACATCGGCGACAACACGCTGCCCGACCAGATCGCCGGGCTGAAGGAACTCGCCAGGCGCCACCCGTGGATCGACATCGAGCGCGTCGGCATCTGGGGCCACTCCGGCGGCGGCAACGCCACCGCTGACGCGATGTTCCGCTACCCCGACTTCTTCAAGGTCGGCTGGGCCGAAAGCGGCAACCACGACAACCGCAACTACGAGGACGACTGGGCCGAGAAGTGGCAGGGTCTGCTGGTCACGAACAAGGACGGCACGAGCAACTACGACGACCAGGCCAACCAGAGCATGGCGAAAAACCTCAAGGGCCACCTGATGCTGACCCACGGCACCATGGACGACAACGTGCCGACCTCGAACACCCTGCTGGTGGTCGATGCGCTGATCAAGGCCAACAAGGATTTCGACCTGCTGCTGATCCCCAACGCGCACCACGGTTACGGCAAGGCGACGCCGTACGTGACGCGTCGACGCTGGGACTACTTCGTGCACAACCTCGCCGGCAACACGCCGCCGCAGGAATACGCGATGAAGGTGCCGAAGGACTGAGCTTCGTCCGCTCTTTCACGGAAGAGCGGGTCTGCCGCAATCCGGCGCGTGATGCAGGAGCGGGTTCGTCCGTCCTGCGGTCGTCCTGAAGTACGCGGCAAGCCATGCCCGGTCCGGCGTCACCCGCCGGACGGGCAATCCCTCTCGTCAACGGGTGATGATCTGCGCGGCACCCTTGGCCAGCGCTTCGTCGAGCAGTTTCTCGATCTGCTGGTTGGCCTGCGCGGTGGCCTGCTCCTGACGCTTGCCCAGCGCATCCTGCTTCGCGCCGAGTGCGTCCTGCTGCGTGCCCAGCGCATCCTGTTGCCGACCGAGCTCGTCCTGTTGCCGCGCGAGGTCGTCCTCGCTGGCCTGCAGGCGGCCTGGCCTGGCCTCGAGTTCGGCGCTGACGTTTGTCGTCTTCCGGCCTGTCCGGCCAGAGCGGCCTGCTCAGCTGGCCAACCTTGCCTGCTCGGCGGCGAGCTGTCCCTGCGCATGCCCAGCGCACCTTGGCGCGCACCCAGGCCGCCCTGCAAGCCGCCGAGCCGGCCCTGTTCGCCACCGAGGGCGCCCTGCTGCCTGCCCAGCGCCGTCACCGGCGCATAGATCGCCTTGGCGCGCTGGATGTAGCGTCGCTGTCGCGGACCAGTACGCCTGGTCGCCGCGACGGAACCACAGCATCGGTGTCGTTGGCCTTGCGCAGCTGTTTCACCGCATCCTGAGGTCGGCGTCCGAACCGTTGATGGTGACCGATCACTGTCGATCAGCGCGAAGCCGTAGCGTGCACTGGCAGAGGTGTCGATGTCGACATGATGTGCCGAAAAGCTGTCGCCGGGATTCGGTGGCGGGGGCGGGGGCGGCGGAGCGAGCTGGCGGTGCGGGCGGGGCCGGTGCGCGGAACGCAGGCGGAGGCGGAGGCGGAGGCGGCAAGGGTGCGGCGGCTGCCGGCGGAGCCGGCGGCGTGGGCACGCTGGCCGTGGAGTGGGTCATCGCGGTGGCTTTCGGTGCTTTCGCCGTGACGCGATAAGGCAGCACGCCGGCCAGCACGATCAGTACGATCAGCGGCCATCCGCGCATGCGCTGGCGGGACAGGTTGTCGCTTTGCTGCAACATGGTCAGTCGCCTCTTCAGGTTGTGGAACGACGGCGAAGCTCCGGCCAGTCCGGAGTGCATCGGGTGGGCGATGCCCAGGCGCAGCAGCAGATGGCCGTAGGCCTGCGGCATCGTGCCGGTCTGCTGCAGCACCTGCGCATCGCAGGCGGCTTCGCGGCTCAGCGCGTACTCGCGCACCGCCCACGCCACCAGTGGATGAAAGAAGAACAGCCGCTGCGCGATGGCGGGTATCCAGCCCAGCCACAGGTCGCCGCGACGCAGATGCGCCAGCTCGTGGGCCATCGCCATCGCCGACTCGGTCTGGCGTCAGTCGCTGATCGGCCGGCAGCAGCACGGTCGCTGCGCCACAGGCCGCTGACCTGCGGCGAGACTGATCGCGGCGGAAACGCGCAGCTGCGGTTCGCGGCGCAGGCCCAGTTGGCGCACCTGTTCCGCGCATACGGCGCGCAGCGGTCATCGGTCAACGGTTGCGAGTCGCGCAGCACGCGCGGGCGCGACGTCCACTGCCTGCCGGCGATGAGCGAGCTGCATGAGCATCGCGGCCAGCCACAGCGAAATCAGGATCCGCCGCCAGTGCGAATACCACGCGATGCCGGCGTCGGCGGGCCGGTGCGGACATGCGTGGAGCTGCGGCTCGGCATGCAGTGATGGCCGCGGCCGGCAAGACGGCGTGCTCTTGCACGACAGTCGCGATCGGCGCTGCCGGTGCCAGCACGCGCAGTTGCAGCGGCGAGCTCCAGCACAGTCCCGAGGATCAGCTGCAGGCCGACCAGCCACCACAGCGTGCAGCGCAATGCGGCGGCAGTTGCGGCAGCAGGCGGCCGATCAGCCAGACGGCGCCGATCAGCAGCACGGCCTGGGCGGACGTCCAGGCCAGCCGGATCAGCAAGGTATCGAGCAGGACAGTCAGCGATTCCATCTCACGACTCCTTGCGCCGGGTCTGCAACTGCGCGACCAGGCCTCGAGTTCGGCCAGCTCGGTCTCGCTGACCTCGGCATGCTCCGACATCCAGGCGACGAACGGCGAGACCGAGCCGCTCAGTGTCTTCTCGACGAAGCTGCCCACCGCGCTGCGCATCGCCTCTTTCGGCCCGGTCGCGGTGCTGTAGCGAAACATGCCGCGCAGCTGCCGGCGCTTCAGATAGCCCTTGCCGCGCAGGCGTTCCATCATGGTCAGCACGGTCGAGCGGGCAAGCCCGCGCGGCTCGCCGAAGCCGCTGGCGACTTCGCCGACGGAGGCGCCGCCGTTTTCGGACAGGTAGTGAAGGAGCGAAAGCTCCTGATCGCCGATCGAGGGTCTGGGCATGGCCGGAGCTACGTCGTGACTACAAGTGTAGTCACCGTACGCCTGACTACACATGTAGTCAACAGGGCCGGGTCAACGGATTTGCAGTCGGTTGGTCGCGTGCGCCGGCCCGAACGCCGACCTCAGAACGCCATGTCGAACGCCACCTCGCCCTGCACGCCAACCTGGTACGCCGAGACGCGGCGCTCGAAGAAGTTGGCCAGCTCCTGCACGTCCTGCAGATCCATGAAGTCGAACGGGTTCTTCGCTCCGTATTTCTTCGGGATGTCGAGCTGGGCCAGGCGCTGGTCCGCGCAGTATTCAAGGTACTGCCGCATATGTTGCACGGACATGCCGGCCACGCCGCCGGACAGCACGTCTTCGGCGAATTGTGTTTCGCAGGCGATGGCTTCTTCCATCATCTGTTCCACCTGGATGCGCATGTCATCGTCGAACAAGTCCGGCTCCTGTTCGCGCACGGTGCGCACCACCTCGAACGCGAACGCCATGTGCCCGCTTTCGTCGCGGAACACCCAGTTGGTGCCTGCGGCAAGGCCGTGCAGCAATCCGCGCGAGCGCAGGTAGTAGACGTAGGCGAACGCGGCGTAGAAGAACAGCCCCTCGATGCAGGCGGCGAAACAGATCAGGTTGAGCAGAAACTGGCGGCGGTGCTCGCGCGTTTCCAGCCGGCGCAGGCCCTGGATCGAGTCGATCCAGTTGAAGCAGAACGCGCCCTTTTGCCGGATCGACGGAATCGTCTCGATCGCCGCGAACGCGCCGTTGCGCTCGGCCGGATCGGGGATGTAGGTGTCGAGCAGGGTGAGGTAGAACTGCACGTGCAGCGCTTCCTCGTACAACTGGCGCGACAGATACATGCGCGCTTCCGGCGCGTTGATGTGCTGGTACAGGTTCAGCACCAGGTTGTTCGATACGATGGTGTCGCCGGTGGCGAAGAACGCCACCAGCCGCCGGATCAGGTGGCGGTCGGCGGCGGACATCTTGTTGTGCAGATCGCTGGCGTCCATCGAGAAGTCCACCTCCTCGACCGTCCAGGTGTTCTTGATCGCGTTGCGGTACATCTCGTAGAAGCCGGGGTAGCGCATCGGACGCAGGGTGAGTTCGAAACCGGGATCGAGGATGTGGGCATTGCGGGTGGGCCGGGCAGACATCGTTGTTCCTTCATTCAAAGCGTGCGCGCATAGGCGTCGTGCACGAAGCGGCTGACATAGGTGGAGAGGCCAACGCCGGCTTGTGCGAGTTTCTGCATGTTCGCGATGTGCTCGCGGCCGGTGGCCTTGTCGGTGTACTCGTAAGTTTCGCCATTGACGAAACGGATGCGGATGAAGCCCTCACCGCACTCGTACGCGGTGACGCCGGAGTGACCATCGAGATTCCGGTAACGCTTCATCACAGCACCTCGTTGCACTATTGGCAGGCCTCGCAATACTCCGGGTTCTCCAGTGAACAAACCACCGCGGCGGCGGCTTCGGCCTGGTTGGGTACAACCAAAACCGTGGTCTTGGCGATTTTGGTCGCCGGGCGCGAGCGCAGGTAGTACGTGGTCTTGATGCCAGCCTTCCACGCGTACATGTACATCGAGCTCAACTGGCCGATGTTCGGGTTTTCCATGAACAGGTTCAGCGACTGGCTCTGGTCGATGTAGGCACCACGTGCGGCAGCCAGTTCGATCAGCGACTTTTGCGGTAACTCCCACACGGTGCGGTAGATGACGCGCAGGCGTTCGGGGATCGCGTGGATGCCCTGGATCGAGCCCTCCGCCAGCTTGATCGCGTCGCGTACCTCGGACGTCCAGAGTCCGAGCGCCTTCAGCTCATCAGCGAGATAGCGGTTCACCTGCAGGAAATCGCCCGACAGCGTTTCGCGCTTGAACAGGTTGCTGACCTGCGGCTCGATGCATTCGTAGCAGCCGGCGATCGAAGCGATCGTGGCGGTGGGTGCGATCGCGATCAGCAGCGAGTTGCGCAAGCCGTGTTGCTTGACACGATCGCGAAGAGCATCCCAGCGTGCGATGTCGTGTGGCCTGGCGTCTGGCCAGTAGTCGAATTGGAGCGCGCCGCTGGCGGCGCGGCTTTGCACGAAGCCGGGATGCGCGCCTTCGGCTTCGGCCAGATCGCACGATTGCGACAGCGCATTGAAATAAATCTCCTCGGCTATGCGCGTGGACAACGCCAGCGCCTCGGCCGAGTCGAACGACAGGCGCAGTTTGAAGAACACATCCTGCAGGCCCATCACGCCGAGCCCGACCGGGCGCCATTTCATGTTGGCGGTGCGTGCTGTTTCGATCGGGTAGAAGTTCAGGTCGATCACCCGGTTGAGCTGGCGCACGGCGGTGCGCACGGTGGCGGCGAGCTGGTCGAAATCGAACGCATCATCGATCACGTGCCGCGCCAGGTTCAGCGAGCCCAGATTGCACACCGCCGTTTCGTTCACCGAACTCACTTCGAGGATCTCGGTACACAGGTTGGACAGATGGATGACGTTGTCGGCGTTGGCCGTCTGATTACTGGTGGCGTTGCAGCGGTCCTTGAACGTCATCCAGCCGTTGCCGGTCTGCGCCAGTGTGCGCATCATGCGCGCGTACAGCTCGCGCGCCTTCACCGCTTTCACGGCGAGTCCGTCCGCCTCGGCCTTGTGGTAAGCGGCGTCGAACGCGTCGCCCCAGCTGTCGACGAAATGCGGCACCACCTTCGGATCGAACAACGACCAGTCGCCGTCGCTCTCGACGCGGCGCATGAATTCATCGGGGATCCAGTTGGCGATGTTGAGGTTGTGCGCGCGGCGCGCCTCGTCGCCGGTGTTGTCGCGCAGTTCGAGGAAATCCTCGATGTCGGCGTGCCACGATTCCAGATAGACGCAGGCCGCGCCTTTGCGCTTGCCGCCCTGGTTCACCGCGGCGACCGACGCGTCCAGCGTCTTCAGCCACGGCAGCAGACCGTTGGAGTGGCCGTTGGTGCCGCGGATCAGCGAACCGCGCGAACGCACCCGCGAATAGGCCAGGCCGATGCCGCCGGCGAACTTGGACAGCTTGGCGACGTCGGCGTACTTGTCGTAGATCGACTCCAGCGAATCGACCGGCGAGTCGAGCAGATAGCACGAACTCAGCTGCTCGTGCGTGGTGCCGGCGTTGAACAGGGTGGGCGAGCTGGCGATGTATTCCAGCGACGACAGCAGCCGATAGAGTTCAAGCGTCTCGCCGATCTCGTTGCCGCCCAGCGCACAGGCGATGCGCATGAAGAAATGCTGCGGCGTCTCGATCACCCGCCGTTGCTGCGGATGGCGCAGCAGGTAGCGGTCGTACACCGTGCGCAAACCGAAGTACTCGAAGCGACGGGTCACCAGCGGGTCGATTGCATCGTTGAGCTTGCGTGCGTGGGCGGCCACAAAGTCGCGCAGGCGCTCGTTGAGGATGCCGAGTTCCGCGCCACGAGCGATCGACTGCGAGAAGCTCTGGATCTCCTGGCCGCTGACTTCCTTGTCGATGTACGCGCCGAGCAGGCGCGCGGCGAGCTGGCCGTACTCGGGTTCCTCGGCGGTCAGCGCGGCGGCGGTGCGGATCGAGAGCTGGTCGAGTTCCTGGGTGGTGGCACCGTCGTACAGGCCGCCAATGGTCCTCAAGGCCACCCGCAGCGGGTCGACGCCGTGCAGGCCTTCGGCGCTGCGCGTCACCGCCCGCACGATCTTGTTGACGTCGACGGTCTCGCGGCCGCCGTTGCGCTTGGTCACGTGCATCTGCGCCGGATGGTGAGGCGGTGTCAGTGCGAACGTGGTGTCGGGCTCGCCGGGGATGGCGGGGGATTCGAGGCGCGCGATGGCACGCTCGCGTACGGCAGTATCGAGGGGTTGCATGGCTGGGGACTCCGGCAGAAACATCAAACGCCTGCTCCCGCGCGCAGGGCCTGATAGCGACGGATTTCCGGAGGCGACGCGCAAGCCGGCGCCTCCGGCGACCTGCTTCACGACGCACTTCCCCGCGGAAGCCGTCACTACGCACCGGGACACGTTCGTCCCGATGTGCCGGCAGGTCTTCGGACTTGCGGACATGGATCGAAGCGATCCGCCTACTTGCCCTCGCTTCCCGGCCACCGAGGGCCAGTGCATGTGAGGACGTTCGTTTCCGCTTTACCGCTGCGGGGCAGTTCCGGAGTTACGCCGGATTCCCTTTTAAGCCCGACCGATGTCGCATCTGGTCGAGCACCGACGGACACAACATATCGGGTGATCCGGTCGTGGTCAACCCAACAACTTGTGCATAAGTCGAGTTACGGGCCGGGCAAGAGGAGTGCCGGCGCGGGTTACAGCGCGTCGTGGTCCAGCTCGCCGGTGCGAATGCGGATCACCTGTTCCAGCGTGCTGACGAAGATCTTGCCGTCGCCGATCTTGCCGGTGCGGGCGGAATTCTGGATGGCTTCGAGCACGCGATCGAGCTGGTCATTGGCGATCGCCACTTCCAGCTTGATCTTGGGCAGGAAATCGACCACATACTCGGCGCCCCGGTACAGCTCGGTATGGCCTTTCTGCCGGCCAAAACCCTTCACTTCGGTGACCGTCACGCCCTGTACGCCGACCTCGGCCAGCGCCTCGCGCACGTCGTCCAGCTTGAATGGCTTGATGATTGCCACGACCAGTTTCATGGTTTTTCCTTTGTGCGCGCGGACATGCATCGGCGCGTAGACGACCCGGGAATACATTTTGCCTGTGCCACCCCGATGTTGTCGCCTGACCGGCACCTGTGTAGGACAATCCTTACAATTTCTGACGGAGCCTGCCGATGGCACAGCCGATTTCCATTCACCTAATATTTACCTCGACGAGTGCGAGGCGCTGTCCATGATGGATAGGCAGGATATCGATCAGATTGCCCTGCGACTTGTGTCGTTGGTACCGCCAGGACTGGCACAGGCGCATCAGGATTTGCGAGCCAACTTCCAAGATGTTCTGGCGCAGGGACTGCGCCGCCTCGACCTGGTCACCCGCGAGGAATTCGAAGTCCAGTCCCAGGTACTGGCGCGCACCCGCGCCAAAGTCGACGAACTGGAGCGACGCGTGGCCGAACTCGAAGCCGCCGTCGCTACCCGCGGGAGCTAGCAACAACCAATCTCCCGGGAGCCGTCTCCGACCCGTCACCCTCACCCCGAGAACGGTCGGAGGCGGTTGTTTATCCAGCGTTGATGGAGTCGCTCGATGTTCGTGTCTGTCAGCGGCCCGTCGTTCCTGCGTAAGCGACCCGCGGCTGCATGAGTCTCGCGGTTACGCTAACCCGCGCCCAGGAAGGAATCGCCGCGCCGCAGGTGATGGTCGAGGTGCATCTTTCCGGCGGGTTGCCGTGCACCAATGTCGTCGGCCTGCCCGAAGCGGCGGTGCGCGAGGCGCGTGACCGTGTACGCGTGGCGATACAGAACACGGCTTTCGAATATCCCAATCGTCGCGTCACCGTCAATCTGGCGCCCGCCGAATTGCCCAAGGACGGCGGCCGCTTCGACCTCGCCATTGCGCTGGGCATTCTTGCTGCCAGTGGGCAGGTGCCGCGCGAGAAACTGGACGATTGCGAATTTCTCGGTGAGCTGGCCCTGACCGGCAGCCTGCGCAGCGTGTCACGGGGTGCTGCCGGCACTGTTGCGCGCGCGTTCGCGAGGACGGCGCGTGGTGGTGCCTCGCGAAAATGCGGCAGAGGCCGCGCTGGTGCCGGACGTGGATGTGCTGGTGGCCGATACGCTGGCCGAGGTATGCGGCTGGTTGCGTGGAGCGAACGAGCTGTCCATGCCGATAGGTGTTCCCGGTGACGGTGGTGCGCAAGGCGGCCCGGATCTGGCCGATGTCCGGGGCCAGCTGCAGGCGCGTCGCGCTCTGGAAATCACGGCCGTCGGGGGTCACCATTTGCTGCTGGTCGGCCCGCCGGGCACCGGCAAGACCATGCTGGCCGAACGCCTGCCGGGCATCCTGCCACCGCTGTCCGAATCGGAGGCGCTGGAAACCTGCGCGGTACTGTCGGTGGCAGGGCAGACGACCGATCTGGCGCGCTGGCGGCGACGGCCCTTCCGTTCCCCGCATCACACGGCGTCGGCGGTGGCGCTGGTTGGCGGCGGCTCGTATCCGCGTCCGGGCGAGATCTCGCTGGCGCACAACGGCGTGCTGTTTCTGGACGAGCTGCCGGAGTTCAGCCGGCACGTGCTGGAAGTGCTGCGCGAGCCGATGGAATCCGGCCACATCATGATATCGCGCGCGGCGCGGCAGTCGACGTTTCCCGCGCAGTTCCAGCTGGTGGCCGCGATGAATCCCTGTCCGTGCGGCTACGCCGGCGATGCGGGCCTGCGCTGCCAGTGCACGCCCGATCAGATCCAGCGCTATCGCTCGCGCATTTCCGGGCCGCTGCTCGACCGCATCGATCTTTGCGTGCAGGTGCCGCCGGTGCCGCTGGCCGAGCTTGGCTCGCCGCCAGCGCGCGGGACGAGAACTCCGCGACAGTGCGCGAGCGGGTGCTCAAGGCGCGACGCCAGTCGTTGATGCGTGCCGGCCGTCCGAACGCCGAAATCAGCACGCGCGAACTGGAACGCGATTGCGCCCTCGGGCCGGCGGAGCGGCGCTGGTTCGAGATGGCGCTGGAGCGGCTGGGGCTTTCCGCCCGCGCCTATCACCGCGTGCTGCGCGTCGCACGCACGATTGCCGACCTCGATGGCGGTGCCGCCCTGCTCGAACGCGAGCATCTGGCCGAGGCGCTGCAATACCGCCGGCTGTAGACGAGGCACCCCGCGCAGGCGGTGCGGCTGCCGGCTGGACGCGTCCCGTCCGCGCATGTTTCGATAGCAGCTGACCTTCGCAAGGACCGCCATGACTACCGAGCTCGGCCTGATGCTCGCCGGCATGCTGACGATCGGCTTTCTGGCGCAATGGCTGGCGTGGCGGGTGAAGCTGCCGGCGATCCTGTTTCTGCTGCTGGCCGGCATCGTGCTGGGGCCGGTCAGCGGCCTGCTCGATCCGGACAAACTGCTGGGCGACCTGCTGTTCCCGATCGTGTCGCTGGCGGTGGCGCTGATCCTGTTCGAGGGCAGCCTGACCCTGCGTTTCCACGAATTGCCGGGCATCGGCAGGGCGGTGCGCGGTCTGGTCAGCTACGGCGCGGTGGCTGCGTTGCTGTTGCTGGCATTGGCGGCCCATCTCGTTGCCGGCCTGGCCTGGCCGATCGCGTTGCTGTTCGGTGCGCTGGCCTGCGTGACCGGGCCGACGGTGATCGCGCCGATGCTGCGCACGCTGCGGCCGAACGCGCGCATCGCCAACACGTTGCGCTGGGAAGGCATCGTGATCGATCCGCTCGGTGCGCTGTTCGCCGTGCTGATCTACGAGGCGATCGTCTCGCATCAGGAAGGCCACACCCTCGGCATCTTCGTTGCCACGGTGGGCTGTGGCGCGGTGATCGGTGCGTTGACGTGCCTGGCTGATGGCGTTTCTGCTGCGCCGGCAGATGATTCCCGAGTACCTGCAGAACTACGCCGTGCTGGCGGCGGTGCTGCTGGCCTTCAGCGTCGTCCAACGCGATCACGCATGAGTCGGGCCTGCTGGCGGTGACGATCATGGGCATTGCGCTGGGCAACATCCGCGGCGTGCACATCGACGACATTCTCGACTTCAAGGAAAACCTCACCACGGTGCTGGTGTCGCTGCTGTTCATCCTGCTGGCGGCGCGACTGCACTGGCCGCTGCCGGACGGCATGCTGGGTGCGGGCATCGCGCTGTTCGCTGATCGCGCAACTGATCGTGCGACCGCTGACCGTGCTGCATCGCCAGTTTCGGCAGCGGGCTGAGCTGGCGCGAGCGCGCGTTGATCGGCTGGGTGGCGCCGCGCGGCATCGTGGCGGCGTCGGTGTCGGCGCTGTTCGCGCTGCGTCTGGATGCAGCTCGGCGTGGCCGGCGCCGGAGGCGCTGGTGCCGCTGGTGTTCATCCTGATCATCGGCACGGTGGTCCTGCAGAGTGCCACTGCACGGCCGCTGGCGATCTGGCTGAAGGTGGCCGAACCGGAGCCGCGTGGCGTGCTGATCTTCGGTTCCGACGAGGTGGCGCGTGCGATCGGCAAGGTCGCTGCAGCGAGGCCGGTTTCCGCGTGGTGCTGGCCGACGACGACTGGGACGGCATCCGGCTCGCGCGCATGGACGGGCTCGCCACGTTCTTCGGCAACCCGGCCTCGCCGCATGCCGAGCGCCACCTCGATCTCACCGGCATCGGCCGTCTGCTGGCGGTGTCCACGCATCGCGAACGCAACTCGCTGGCCTGCGTGCATTACCGGCAGGAGTTCGGCCGCGACAAGGTCTACCGGCTGCGCAACCTGACGCCGCAGGAAAATACCGATCGCGCAGCTCTGGCCGGCAGCCTGCTGGCGCCGCCGCTGTTCGACGAGGAGATGACCCATGGCCGTTTCGCCGAGATGCTCGAGGACCGGCTGGCGGATCAAGTCGACCAGGCTCAGCGCCACCTTCGACTGGCCACATTTCATCGAGCAGTACGGCTCCGATACCGTGCTGATGTTCGGCGTGGAAGAGAAGGGTGCATTGCGGGTGGCGTCGGCCAAGCGCGAGCTGGAACCAAAGCCGGGCTGGACGGTGATTGCGCTGGTGCCGCCGACGGACGTGTAAGCGCGCACCCCGTGCGCGGTGGCTCCTCGCCACGTCGGCGAAGAACGTCGCGCACAGGTTGCTCCGCAGGTGTTACGCCGCCGAGGCCCGCTTGAACTGTGCCTCCTCGGTCGAGCCCTTCAGCGCGATCGTCGAGGACTGGCCCTGCTGGATCGCCTGGGTCACCGCGTCGAAGTAGCCGGTGCCCACTTCGCGCTGATGCTTCACCGCGGTGAAGCCGCGGTCGGCGGCCGCGAATTCCTTTTCCTGCAGTTCCACGAACGCGCTCATCTGGCGGCGGGCGTAGTCGTGGGCCAGGTCGAACATGCCGTAGTTGAGGCTGTGGAAGCCGGCCAGCGTGATGAACTGGAACTTGTAGCCCATCGCGCCCAGTTCCTTCTGGAAATTCGCGATGGTGGCGTCGTCCAGGTTCTTCTTCCAGTTGAAGCTGGGCGAGCAGTTGTAGGCCAGCAGCTTGCACGGAAACTTCGCGTGGATCGCCTCGGCGAACCTGCGCGCATCGTCCAGGTTCGGCTTGCTGGTCTCGCACCAGACCAGGTCGGCGTATGGCGCATAGGCAAGGCCGCGGCTGATCGCCTGATCCAGGCCCGGCCGCACGCGATAGAAACCCTCGACGGTGCGCTCGCCGGTGATGAACTGCTTGTCGTTGTCGTCGATGTCGGAGGTGAGCAGGTCGGCGGCGTCGGCGTCGGTGCGTGCCACGATCAGGGTCGGCACGCCGGCGACGTCGGCGGCCAGCCGCGCGGCGTTCAACTTGTCGACCGCCTCGCGCGTCGGCACCAGCACCTTGCCGCCCATGTGGCCGCATTTCTTCACCGAGGCCAGCTGGTCCTCGAAATGCACGCCGGCGGCGCCGGCCTCGATCATCGCCTTCATCAGCTCGAACGCGTTCAGCACGCCGCCGAAGCCGGCCTCGGCATCGGCCACGATCGGCACCAGCCAGTCGCAGTCATCCTTGCCCTCGGCGTGGTGCAGCTGATCCGCGCGCAACAGGGTGTTGTTAATCCGCTTGACCACCAGCGGCACCGAGTTGGCCGGGTACAGCGACTGGTCCGGATACATCTCGCCGGCGACGTTGGCGTCGGCGGCGACCTGCCAGCCCGACAGATAGATCGCCTGCAGTCCGGCCTTGACCTGCTGCATCGCCTGGTTGCCGGTAAGCGCGCCCAGTGCGTTGACGAAATCCTCCTTGTGCAGCGATTTCCACAAGCGGTCGGCGCCACGGCGGGCCAGTGAATGTTCGACGGCGACCGTGCCGCGCAGGCGCACGACGTCCTCGGCGGAGTAATTGCGCTGGACGCCGGTCCAGCGCGGATTGTTGTTCCAGTCCAGAGTGATCTGGTCGGCGGTGAGCAGGCTGCTTTTCATGGCGTGGCTCCTTAGGCAAAAATCGGGATGGCGCGGACTCGATGGATCAGGCGAGCTGCTCGTAAGCGGGCAGGGTGAGGAAGTCGCCGAGTTGATCGGCGTGGGTCATCGTCGAGAGCAGGTCGGCCGCCGCCTCGGCGCGGGTGGCGCCGGGATGCTGGCTGTCCCGCAGGCGATGGGTGTGCGCGGCCACCGCGTGATCGAACAGCGCAAAGTCGATTGGCGCCTGATCGGGAAACTCGAGTGCGTCCGTGGCCGAGCCGTCGGCGTGATGCAGCCACTGCCACAACTGCGCGCGGGCGATCTCGGCGGTGGCGGCGTCCTCCATCAGGTGATGGATCGGCACGCAGCCCAGGCCGTCCAGCCAGGCGGCGGTGTAGCGCAGGCAGACCTCGACGTTGTTGTCGAAACCGGCGCGCGCTGATCGTGCCGTTGGGCGCGGCGAGCAATTGTTCGCGCGTCACGGCCACATCGTTGCGCAACGCGCTCGAGCTGATTCGGCGCCGGCATGTATTCGATCGAAAATCGCCTGTGCCACCGGCACCAGCGCCGGATGCGCGACCCAGGTGCCGTCATGGCCGGCCTGCACCTCGCGCAGCTTGTCGGCGCGCACCTTGGCCAGCGCGGCTTCGTTCGCCGCCTCGTCGCCCTTGATCGGAATCTGCGCGGCCATGCCGCCCATCGCGAACGCGCCGCGGCGATGGCAGGTCTGGATCAGCAGTTCGGAATAGGCCTTCAGGAACGGTGCGGTCATCTGCACCTGGCCGCGCTCCGGCAGCAGGCGGTCGCGATGGCCTCTCAGGGTTTTCAGGTACGAAAAGATGTAATCCCAGCGGCCGCAGTTGAGGCCGACCGCGCGGCGGCGCAACGCGTGCAGGATCTCGTGCATCTGGAACGCCGCGGGCAACGTTTCGATCAGCACGGTCGCCTTCATCGTGCCGACCGGCAATTGCAGCTCGTCCTCGGCGGTGGCCATCACCGCGTCCCACAGCGCGGCCTCTTCCATCGCTTCGAGCTTGGGCAGGTAGAAATAAGGCCCGCGCTGACGACTGTGCAGCGCGCGGGCGTTGTGGAACACGAACAGGCCGAAATCGACCAGTGCGCCCGCCATCGGCTTGCCATCCACGCGGAAGAATTTGTCGTGCAGGTGCCAGCCGCGCGGACGCACGACCAGTACCGCGGGCCTGTCATTGACGCGGTAACGCTTGCCTTCGGGCGAAGTGAACTCGATCGCGCCGTTCACCGTGTCGCGCAGGTTGAGCTGGCCGTCGAGCTGGTTGGCGAAGGTCGGCGCCGAGGAATCCTCGAAGTCGGCCATGAACACCTTCGCGCCGGAATTCAGCGCGTTGATGATCATCTTGCGCTCGACCGGGCCGGTGATCTCGACGCGGCGGTCCTGCAGCGCGGTCGGGATCGGCGCCACCGTCCAGTCGGACTCGCGGATCGTTGCCGTGTCGGCGCGGAAATCCGGCAGGCCGCCGGCGTCGTAGCCGGCCTGACGCTCGCGGCGGGCCTGCAGCAAGCGCTGCCGGGCCATCTCGAAGCGGCGGTGCAGCTGCGCCAGAAAACCCAGCGCCGCGGGCGTCAGGATGCTTTCGTAACCGGCTTGGTCGGCACGGATATCGACGGCGTCGACGTCAAGTCGTTCCTGCGGTACTGCCATGGTTTCGCTCCGTGTCCAGGGAGAATCGAAGCTACGGTAGATATGTTGGATTTGACAAAGTGAATGTTTCAATCGTTATCATGAGCAAATCCTATATAACGCGTAACGACCTGAACGAGCGGATGAAAAACCTCGAAGCTCCGCTGAAAAAGGCCAGAAAACCGCGCCGCAACGGCGCGGAAAAGCGCGTTGGCGATGCCGAAGGGGGTGGCCGGTTCTACTACAAGGGCAACCGCCACAAGCAGCTGCGCGCCTTCGTCAGCGTGGTGAAGCTGGGCACCCTGACCCGCGCCGCCGAGGCACTGTACGTATCGCAGCCCACCATCAGCCTGCAGTTGCAGGCGCTGGAGCGGGAGCTTGGCGTGGCCCTGCTGGAACGCCGCCGTCGACGCATCAACCTCACCGATGCCGGCGAGGCGCTGTACGAACTGGCACGGCCACTGGTCGAGGGTTGGGACACGCTGGATCGCGACTTTCAGGCGAAAGTGAAGGGCCTGCAGGCCGGCCGACTGACCATCGCCGCCGGCACCTCGACCATCCAGTACCTGCTGCCGGAACTGGTACGCCGATATCGCGAGCGTTTTCCCGCGGTGCAATTGCAGCTGGCCAATGTCACCGGCAAGGACGGCCTTGCCTTGCTGCGCGCCGATGATGCCGACTTCGCCGTCGGCTCCATGCTGGACGTGCCCAACGACATCGCGTGGGCGCCGACGCAGCACTACGATCCGATGCTGATCATGCCGCCGGATCATCCGCTGGTGGCAAAGGAAAAAATCACGCTGGAGGACATCTCGCCCTATGGCCTGATCCTGCCGCCGCAGCGGCTGTCGACCTACCGGCTGGTCGATCTGGTCTTCCAGCAGCGCCAGGTGCCGTATCACGTCGCCATCGAAGTGGGGGGTTGGGACGTGATCAAGGAATACGTGGCGATGGGCATGGGCATCTCCATCGTTACCGGCATCTGCATCACCGAAGCCGACCATGCGCGGCTGGTCGTGCGCAACATGAAGCAATACTTCCCCCAGCGCAGCTACGGCGTGGTCATGCGCAAGGGCAAGTTCCTCAGTGCCGAGGCACGCGCCTTCATCGATTTGATCCGGCCGGGGTTACTTGCGCGGGATTACGACGAGCCTGGGCGTTCGGGGCGCTGAACCCCCGAATGCCGCGACGGCGATGCAGGTCTTGCCTGATCAGGGATGGGCGGACACCAGACGCAAGGGGCTGTCGAGGGCGACCGGAATGTCGGCGAAATGGGTCACGTCGACGGTATCGCTGCCAACCTTGTCATGAGGGCATCCAGCGGATGGCGCAGTTGGCCTGCTGCATACCCATCGATGTCAAAGATGATTGGCATGCGCATGTGTGTGACCACAGGCCGGCCATCGACCGGTTCCGGCAGGAACCGGTCTTTCTCGATTGCTTCTATCGATGCCTTGCAGAAGGCGGCACCTCGTGCGCTGCCACTGGTCTGGGCGGTGACAACGTTGACATTGGAGACGCTGCCATCGCCATTGACGTTGAATGCCATGACGACAGATGCCGTGACCAACTCCACACGATGCCGGGATCAGTCTAATCCACGTCGCGGTGCCTGCCCTTGAACGGCGCGTACCACGCGCGCAGGCGGGCAATATCCGCCTCCATATCCGCGCTGGTGTCGAACAGCGGGCCAAGCCGGATGGTCTTGTCGGGATAGTGGAACGCGACAGGGAAGATCGGCACGCCGGCATCGTGGGCGATGTGCCAGAAGCCGCTCTTCCAACGCTTCACCGGCTTGCGCGTGCCCTCCGGCGCAATGCCGAGCCAGAAGGCATGGCGGTGGCGGAACTGGTCGGCCATCTGCTCGACCACACCCTGGGCCGCGCCGCGGTCGATCGCCATGCCGCCAAGCCGGCGCAGCAGGCCGCCGAGTGGGCCGCGGAACAGCTCCTGCTTGGCCATGAAGTGCACGTCGGCACCGATCGCCACCTTGATCAGCAGGCCCCACACGCCGTCCCACCAGGAGGAATGCGGTGCGGCGATCAGTACCAGTTTCGGTACATCGGGGAACTCACCGGCAAGCCTCCAGCCGCACAGGCGCAGCACGCCGCGACAGGCACGGCGCTGCCAGCCGTCGCGCACTTTCGGCATCCGCGCCGGCAGTTCGGCGGGAGTGAACAGGCGCCCCGTCATTCGAAGTCCGGTTTGCGCGAGCGCGTCTGCTTGATCTTGCCGCGTTGCTGCTTGCCAATCAGACGGCGCTCCTTCGACGCGCGCGTGGGTCGGGTGGCTACACGCTTTTTCAGCGGCACCAGCACGCCACGGATCAGTTCGGCCAGCCGCTCGCGTACGTCATCGCGATTGCGTCCCTGATCGCGAAAGCGCCGCCCCTGGATCACCAGCACGCCCTCGGCGGTAAGCCGACGATCGCTGCGGGCCAGCAAACGCGCACGCACCTCCTCCGGCAGTGACGGCGAGCCCGCCACGTCGAAACGCAATTCCACCGCGCTCTCGGTGCGGTTCACATGCTGCCCCCCCGGGCCATCCGCACGCAGGAAGCGTTCGACCAGTTCGGATTCGGGCAGGGAGAGGGTGTGGCTGATGGTCAGCATGCGGGAAGTGTAGAGGGCGGGAACACGGCAAGAAAAGCGAGGGCGGAAGAGGGGAGCGAGTCGGGAGCGGCTGCTCGTCGCCCGCATCCTGCTCGATCACTCACCCCTCGACCGGTACCGCCCAGCCGAAACGTCGAAGCAATCCGGCATACGCCGCATCCAGCGGCGCATCGACTTCCATCGCAGCGCCGGTCAGCGGGTGCGCAAAGCGCAGCCGCCACGCATGCAACAGCATCCGATGGCAGCCGAAGTGCTGTTTGTACAGCCGGTTGTGGTCGCCGCGGCCGTGCTGGCAGTCGCCGATCACCGGGTGGTGGATATGCGCCAGGTGCTTGCGGATCTGGCGAAAGCGGCCGCTCTCCGGCTCGGCCAGCAGCAGGGCATAGCGCTGTTGCGGGTAGCGGCCGAGTTCGATCGGTACCTCGATCGTGGCCAGCCGTCGGTAAGCGGTGCGTGCCTCGCGACGTGGGCCGGTTTCGCGCGAGCCGGGCAGCGGGTAGTCGATCAGGCCTTCATCCGGATCGGGCCAGCCGCGTACCACCGCCAGATACTGCTTGTGCACCGATCGCCCCATGAACTGCTCACCCAACGCGGCGGCGACTTCCTTGCTGCGCGCCACCAGCAGCACGCCACTGGTGGCGCGATCGAGTCGATGCGCCAGGTACACGCTGTCGCCGATCTGCTCGCGCAGCAGGTCGATCAGGAACTCATCGGCGTTGCCGACCATCTTCGAACGGTGCACGGCAAGATTCGCGGGTTTGTTTACCGCGATCATGGCGTCGTCCTGGTGGAGGATTTCAAGCATGTCGATCCGTCAGGAAAGTTCGGTTCGTGTGGGAGCGGCTTCGGTCGCGATGCTTCTGCTTCTGCTCTCGAACGCAGAAGCATGGCGGCTGAAGCCGCTCCCACAAATGCGGGTCCTGCAGGCGGTGTCGAGCGCTCAGCGCTTGCGCGGCCAGCCGATCGCGAACGCCAGCAAACCTGCGACGGCGGTGCACAATGGAGGCCAGATGCCATGTTGCGGTGCCAGCGTCCACAGCAGCACCGCCACGATCAGCAGCGTGCTGCCGAGCAGGCTGCAGGCGATCAGTTTGTGCTGGCGACGGGCGCTGTCCAGTTGCAGCTTCAGGGCCAGTGGATCGCTCAGTGTGCGCTGTTCGCCGCGGCCTATCCGGCGCAGCGCATCGCGTGCCAGCTCGGGGAATTGCGGCGCTTCGTGCAGCCATTCGGGCAACCGCTTGCGCACTTCGCGCAGGGTGCGCAGCGGGCTGTAGCGCTCGCGCAGGATGCGTTTCAGCACGGGATGCGCCACCGCCCAGATGTCGATCTCCGGGTCGAGCATGCGGCCGACGCCTTCGATGTTGAGCAGGGTTTTCTGCAGAAGGATGAGCTGCGGCTGCAGGGTCAGTTCGAAGCGGCGTGCGGTCTGGAACAGTTTCACCACCAGCTCGGCCAACGAGATCTGCGCCAGCGGGCGGGTGAAGTAAGGCTCGCACACGGTGCGCACGGCCGCCTCCAGTTCATCCAGCCGCACGTCCGCGGGCATCCAGCCGGCGTCCACGTGCAGCTTGGCGATGCGTGCGTAGTCGCGCTCGAACAGCGCGATGAAGTTCTGCGCCAGCCAGTATTGGTCGGCCTCCGGCAGCGAGCCCATGATGCCGAAGTCCAGCGCGATGAAGCGCGGTTCGTCGAGGCGCGCGGGATCGACCCAGATGTTGCCGGGGTGCGCGTCGGCGTGGAAGAAGTTGTCGCGGAACACCTGCTCGTAGAACACCCGAACGCCCTTGGCGGCGAGCGCCTTGCGGTCGAGTCCGGCCGCGTCGATCGCGGCGATGTCGTCGCTGCTGAGGCCGTGCACGCGTTCCAGCGTCAGCACCCGAGCGCAGGTCAGTTCCCAGTGCACTTCGGGCACGTACAGGTCCACGCCGCTGGCGAAGTTGCGCTTGAGCAAACTGGCGCTGGCGCCTTCGCGCTGCAGGTCCAGCTCGTTCTCCAGCATCTTCTCGACTTCGGCCACCACGTCGAGCGGGCGGATCTTGTCAGCGTTCGGGTGCCAGCGCTGGGCCAGCTCGCCGAGCGAGCGCAGCAGCTTCACGTCGCGGGCGATCTGCGCGTCGATGCCGGGGCGCAGCACCTTCACCACCACCCCGCGACCGTCGTGCAGGGTGGCCGCGTGCACCTGGGCGATCGAGGCAGAGGCCAGCGGCGTTTCGTCGAATTGGGCGTATAGACGGCCAATCGTGGATTCAAGTTCGCCTTCGACGATCGCACGTGCTTCGCTGCCGGGAAACGGTGCGACCTGGTCCTGCAACAGAGCCAGTTCGTCGGCGATGTCGGCCGGCACCAGGTCGCGGCGGGTCGACAGCACCTGGCCGGCCTTGACGAAGATCGGCCCCAGTTCGGTCAATGCGTGGCGCAGGCGCGCGCCGCGCGACAGGCCGCGGATGTCGGTGCGCGGGTGGGAGACCAGCGGGCGCAATAGCTTCAGCGGCCGATACAGGTGGGCGGCGTCGACCAGTTCGTCAAGCCGGTAGGCCAGCAGCACCGAGGCAACGCGCAGCAGGCGCGGCACCACCTTCAGCGGCGTCACGCGGCGTTGCCCGGCAGGCGCTGCAGCAGTCGCTGGATGCGCGATTCCAGCCGCTCGCCGCGATCGCGCAGTTCATCCACGCCGTCGAGGAAACTCTCGATCTCGCCCGGGGCCATCGCCACGCGGGCTTCGTCGCGCAGCCAGTCGGCGCTGTCTTCGGTGAGGTGGCTGGCGGTGTCGCGGGCATGGGCAAGGGCCTTGCGCACGGCTTTCGCCAGCGGCACGCCGAGCACGTCGCCGAAGCTGCGCGCAAACGCTTCCTCGAAATCCGGAGCAAATTTGCCGGCCAGCTTTTCCAGTCGCCGTGCCAGCTCCGCATCGCCGGCGATCTCCACCTTGCCCGGCGCGATGCCGTCGTCGTCGCGGCGAAACATCATCGCCAGCAGGCTGCCCGGGGTCGCCGCCACTTTCAGCTGGCTGTCGGCTTGCGGCGGGCCGACTTTCAGACGGGCGTCCTCGACAGTGACGGCGAGCGCAATTTCCGGTCCGCGCAGGTGCAGTTGCACGCGGCGGCCATTCAGCGCGGCCAGCCGCTGCTGCGTGTCCGGATCCAGCGACAAGGTATGGTTCAGCGCGCTTTCCAGCGCGCGCCCGGCGAGCTTTCGCAGCGGTTGCGGCAACCAGGAATTGGGAGTGGCGGCGTTCATCCGGCGATTGTAGCCCGCCGACCGTGGTCAGACCTCCGCGGCGCCCGGAAAGCCGAGCTGGCGCCATGCTTCGTAGACGGCGATGGCGACCGTGTTCGACAGGTTCAGGCTGCGGCTGTCGGGGCGCATGGGCATGCGCAGCCGCTGTTCGTCGGGAATCGCTCCCAGTACCTCGCCCGGCAGCCCCGCGGTTTCGCAACCGAACAGCAGCGCATCGCCATCGGCAAAGCGTGCATCGACGTGGGCGACCCCGCCGCGCGTGGTGAAGGCAAACACACGTGGCGTACCGATCGCCTCGAGACAGCCGGACAGGTCGTCGTGCACCGCGATACTCGCGTACTCGTGGTAATCCAGTCCGGCTCGACGCAACCGCGCATCGTCAAGTTCGAAGCCGAGCGGACGGATCAGGTGCAGCGCGGCGCCGGTGTTCGCGCACAGGCGAATCACGTTGCCGGTGTTCGGCGGGATCTCGGGACGGAACAGGATGACGTGGAGCATCCAGCCATTATCGCGTGTTCGACCGAGGCTGCGCGAAGCCGCTCAGCTGCGAAGCGTCGGACACACCACGCCATCGGGCGGCAGTGCACAGCTGCTTGGCGCGGCCAGCAGGATGGCACCGATGGTGGGGCCGGGGGCGAGCTGCGCCGAACTCGGGGTGGTGGTCAGCATGGCGCCGAAGATCAGTCCACAAACCGCCATGCAGGCGATGAACAGGCCACGCAACATCAATGTTTCGAATTTCACGATCATGTCTCCGATGAAAGAAAAAGCCCTGTAGCCCAGATAGAGCAAACCCTGTGCCATGTGGACAGCCGTCGCCAACCCGTTGATTTGATTGCTGCGGGCCGCACGCCGCCGAAGCGCGCACGCTGTCCGCGGACAGCCGGCCGCACGCCGCCGGACAGCCGGACACCGCATCGGCGTCGTTCGGCCCGCCGCACCGCAGCCGCATTTGCGATGGTCCCGCGGCACCGCTAGCCTGCGGGTTCTCTTTCGTGGACCAGGAGGTTCATCGTGGCAAACAAACCGCTTGCCCTGCTCATCGCCGGCGCGCTCACCCTGGCCGGCGGCATGCCGCTCGCGCAGGCCGCGCCCGATAGCGCGATCGCAGCCGCGGCGGCGCAGCAGATCCCCGAACTTGCCTATGACCGGTTCGTCCTGCCGAACGGCCTGACCGTGGTCGTGCACGAAGACCACAAGGCGCCGGTGGTGGCGGTGAGCGTGTGGTACCACGTCGGTTCGTCAGTATGAGCCCAAGGGCAAGACCGGTTTCGCGCACCTGTTCGAGCACCTGATGTTCCAGGGCTCGGAGAACCACAAGGACGAATTCTTCAAGCCGTTCGAGCTGGCCGGCGCCACCGACCAGAACGGCACCACCTGGCTCGATCGCACCAACTATTTCGAGACCGTGCCGACTACCGCGCTGGACATGGCGCTGTGGCTGGAGTCCGACCGCATGGGCCACCTGCTTGGCGCGATCGACCAGCCGCAGCTCGATGAGCAGCGCGGCGTGGTGCAGAACGAGAAGCGTCAGGGCGAGAACCAGCCGTACGGCCGCGCCAGCGAACTGATCCAGGCCGAGGCGTTCCCCGCCAACCATCCGTACCACCACGACACGATCGGCTCGATGGACCGATCTCGATGCCGCCTCGCTGGGCGACGTGAAGCATTGGTTCCGCGACTACTACGGTGCGGCCAATACGGTGGTGGTGCTGGCCGGCGACATCACGCCGGTGCAGGCGAAGGAGAAGATGCTGAAATATTTCGGCGACATCGCCGCCGGCCCGCAGGTACCGCGGCCGCAGCCATGGGTGGCGCCGCGCGACAGCTCGACCCGCGGCACGATGACCGACAACGTGGCGCAGACGCGCATCTACCGCGAGTGGAACGCGCCCGGCCGCGGCACCACCGATGAGAATCTGCTCGAGCTGGCCGCCGCGGTGCTGGGTGGCAGCAAGACATCGCGGCTGTACCAGCGGCTGGTGTATCAGGACAAGCTCGCCGACGATGTCTCGGTCGATGTGGAGCAGCACGTGCTGGCGAGCCTGTTCCAACTGCAGGTTGACGTGAAGAAGGGCGTCGATCCGAAGAAGGTCGACGCGGCGATTGCAGACGAGTGGCAGCGTTTCCTCGAGGACGGCCCCAGCGCCGACGAGCTGGCGCGGGTCAAGACGCAGACCCGCGCGTCGTTCGTGCGCGGCCTCGAAAACGTCAACACGCAGGCCTCGGTCCTGGCCGAGGGCCAGCTGTACCGGAACGATCCGGGCGCCTATCTGAAGGACTTCAACGAGTTCATGGCGGCCACGCCGGAAAGCGTGCGCGCCGTGGCCGGCAAGTGGATCGCCAGGGGCGATTACACGCTGACCGTGGTGCCGGGCAAGGTCGACGCCGCCGACGCGGCGACCGCGGCCGGGCGTGGCGCGATCCCCGGGGCACCGGCGCCGGTGCTTTCGGCGAAGGGCGACTACACCACCGTCAAGAGCAGCGTCGAGCGCAGCCGTGGCGTGCCGGCGATCACCAGCTTTCCCGATCTCAGCTTTCCGACCCTGCAGCACGGCAAGCTCGCCAATGGCGTGAACGTGGTACTGGCCGAGCGCCACACGGTGCCGGCGGTGCAACTGCAGTTGCTGTTCGATGCCGGTTACGCGGCGGACCAGGGTCGCAAGCTCGGTACCTCCAGCTTCACCATGAGCATGCTCGACGAAGGCAGCAAGAATCTGGATTCGGTCGAGATTGCCAAGCGCAAGCAGCGGCTCGGCGCGCTGATCGCGGCAGGCTGCGGGCTGGACTACTGCAGCGCCTCGCTGAATGCGCTGGGCGACCAGCTGAAACCGTCGCTGCAGCTGTTCACCGACATCGTGCGCAACCCGGCCTTCCGCGAAACCGACATCAACCGGTTGCGCGGCCAGTGGCTGGCCGGCATCGCCCAGGAGAAGAGCCAGCCGACCGGCATCGCGCTGCGCACCCTGCCGCCGCTGCTGTACGGCAGGGGCCATGCATATGCGATTCCGTTCACCGGCACCGGCACCGAGGCCTCGATCACGTCGCTGACCGCCGCCGACATGCGCGCTTTCATGGGCGACTACATCCGGCCGGACAACATGCAGATCCTGGTGGCCGGCGACACCACGCTGGACAAGATCATCCCGCAATTGAACGCGGCGTTCGGTGACTGGAAGGCGCCGGCAAGCAAACGCCCGACGAAAAACATCGGAAAGGTCGCGCCGCCGTCGCAGGCGCGCGTGTACCTGGTCGACCGTCCTGGCGCGCAGCAGAGCCTGATCCTCGCCGGCAGCCTGGCGCCATCGACCGAGGCGCCAAATGACTTGCAGATCCAGACCATGAACGGCGCGTTCGGCGGCAGCTTCACCTCGCGCCTCAACACGAATCTGCGCGAGGACAAGCACTGGGCCTATGGTGCCTTCAGCTTCCTGCGGCCGGCGCTGGGCCAGCGTCCGTTCATGCTGTACGCGCCGGTACAGACCGACAAGACCGCCGCCTCGGTGTCCGAAATGCTGAAGGAAGCCCGCGGCGTGATCGGCGACCAGCCGCTGACCGCGGCGGAGATCAGCAAGATCAAGGTCGGCGACGTGCGCAGCATGCCCGGCGGCTACCAGACCACCTCGGCGGTAATGGGCGCGCTGCAGGGCATCGAGCAGTACCACCGCCCGGACGATTACGTGCAGACGTTGAAGTCGCGCATCGAGGCGCAGAGCGACGCATCGGTGGAGGCGGCCGCAAAGGAGATCATCCATCCCGACCAGCTGACCTGGGTGATCGTCGGTGATCTCAAGACCATCGAGGCACCGATCCGTGCGCTGAAGCTCGGCGTCGTGCAGGTGCTCGACGCCGACGGCCAGCCGGCTGCCGCCACTGCCAGGGTGACGAAGTAGACCACGCGCAGCGGCGGACGATGGCCGGCCGCTGCGCTCCATCGCGGACGCCGCCGCGTCCTCGCGTTAGGATGAGGACCTTCCTTCATCATCACTGTCGCGGAGCCACCCATGCGCAAGACCCTGCTGTTGCTCGCCCCCGTGTTGCTGCTCAGCGCCTGCAGCTGGGGCATCACCATGGACGACGCCGCCAAGAACGTGCGTACCGCCTGGAGCGGCGACGTTTCCAGTTGCCGCGATCTGGGCAAGGTCACCGTGTCGGTGATGGATCACGTCGGCCCGGTCGATCGCAACACCATCACCGTGCGCGACGAGCTTGAGGTGCTGGCTCGCAACGAGGCGGCCAAGATGCACGCCGACACCATCAAGCCGCTGGCCGAACCGGCCGACGGCTCGCAGCCGTGGGGCGCGTATCAGTGCGGCACTCGCCAGATCTCCCCGGCGCCGTCCTCGAACAGCCGATCGGCGAACTCGCCGGGGACGCCCGGCAACGCGCAGACTTTTCCGGTGCATTAGCAGCGGATCACGATCGGACGGTTCTTTCAGGCGCTCTTCGGAGCGCCTTTTTTTATGCAGCGTCTTGTCCCAGGCCGGAGATGGGCATATGATTCATAAATAGATATTACATAAATGTATAAAAAGCATGACAGCTAGACGGGCAAGCAGTTTTCACCCGACCGAGCAGCGCCTGACAGTTACCTGCCAGCGGCATCCCGCGTTTCCGCGCGAGCCGGCCGTGCTGGTTCGGTTGATCAAGCACCTGCACAAGCGCCTGCATGACGACGCCAACGCGCTGCTCAAGCCGCACGGCATCAATCATCCGGAATACAACCTGCTGATGATGCTGTACGGCACCGCGGGATACACGTTGAACCCGTCGCAGCTGGCCGAGGCGGCGGGCGAAAAAGCCGCCAACATCACGCGCTTGACCGATGGCTTGTGCGACAAGGGGCTGATCGCACGGACGGCCAGTGAAGAGGACCGCCGCCGGATCGCGCTTACCTTGAGCGAGGCGGGTATTGCCATGATCGAGAGCTTTCTGCCCGATGTCTGCGCCTTGCTGGAGCGGCAGGCGACCGGCCTGCAGCCACGCGAGGCGGCGCAGCTGGAAAAGCTGCTGAAGAAATTTCTGGATCATCTCGAGCAGGCCTGAGTGATGTCCGCCACTGTCGGCAAAGCTGCAGTTGTCACGTCGCGCCAGCCATGGCTGGCCGAGTTTCTCGCCAGCGAGCGCGCCTCCTGGCTGTTCGTTCTCAAGGCATCGCTGGCGATGTATCTGGCGATCTGGCTGGCGATGTGGCTGCAGCTGGAAAAGCCGACCACCACGCTGGTCACCGTGGCGATCGTGATGCATCCGCAAAGCGGCATGGTGCTGGCCAAGAGTTTCTTCCGTGCCATCGGCACGCTGGCCGGTAGTTTATTTGCGCTGCTGCTGGTGGCGATGTTTCCGCAGCAGCGGGAGCTTTTTCTGGGCACGCTCGCGCTGTGGGTGGCGCTGTGCGCGGGTGGCGCCACGCTGTATCGCAACTTCATGTCGTACGGCTTCGTGCTGGCCGGTTATTCGGCGGCGATCGTGGTGCTGCCGGCGATCACCCACCCGCTGCTGGTGTTCGACTCGGCGGTGATGCGGGTAAGCGAGGTATTGCTGGGCATCGTCGTGGCGGGCGTGGTCAGCGACGCGGTGTGGCCCGAGCGTTTGCGCGATGTACTGCGCCGCAATGCGCGCGAGCAGTTCGCCCATTTTCTCGATTTCGCCCGCAACAGCACCGGCGGCTCGATGGCGCGCGGCGAGATGGAACAGGCCTACCTGCGCTTCGTGCGCGCTGCCGTGCAATTGGAGAACACGCGCGCCGCGGTGATTTTCGAGGATCCCGAAGCACGCGCGCGCAGCGGCCGCATGCGCCTGCTCAACCAGTCCTACATGGCGGCCACCAGCAGCTTTCAGTCAGTGCACCATCTGATCAACCGTCTGCAGCGTGGCCGCCGTACCGTGGTCGTCGACGCACTGGTGGTGTTGTATCGGCCGATCAGCCAGGCGCTGTCCCCGGAGCCTGCCGATCAGCACGATCCGTCGGTGTTGGCACCCAGGCTGCGCGAGTGCGAGTCGCAGCAGCCGCAGCGGATCCAGGCGCTGCGTGCCACGATGCCGGATGATCCGGTGACGCTGATCGAATTCGACACCGGCGCCGCGTCGCTGCAGCGTTTTACCCGCGAGTTGCGCCGCTTCACCGAGGTCGAGAGTTCGCTGCGCACGGGAAACCGGTTGCGCGGCAACGTGGAGCGCGTCAGCTTCCGCCGCGGCAACGACTATGCCGGTGCCGCCGTGACGGTGCTGCGCACGTTCCTGACCATGGTCGGCCTGAGCGTGTTCTGGCTGGCCAGCGGCTGGCCTCATGGCTCGACCGCGATGCTGCTGGCTACCGTGTTCGCCGGCATCATGGCCACCGTGCCCAATCCGGTCGGCGCGGTGGTCAATGCCGTGATTTCGCAAGGCGTGGGCATGGCGGCGGCCTTCGTGCTCACCTTCTGGATCCTGCCGGGCTGCGACGGCTTTCCGATGCTGGTCGTCGCCACGCTGCCGTTCCTGCTGGTCGGGCTGTACCTGCAGACGCTGGGCGGCAAACTGGCTCCGTTCGGGGTGGGCTACACGGTCGGTCTGGCGTTCACCCTGGTGCTCGGCAATTCGATGGTTTACGCGCCGGCGACCTTCATGAATACGGTCATCGCCCAGCTGTTCGGCTACGGCTTCAGCGGCGCCATGTTCATCGTGATACCCAGCCTGGTCGGCACCGTCTGGCAGCGCACGCGGCAGATGCGCCAGTTGCGCCAGCAGGTCGTGCGGGCGGCGACCATGCCGTTGTCCGACGGCCTGATGCACAGCCTCGAGAGCATCAGCCGCGACCTGCTCGAACAGGTGGTAACGCATACCCGGCCGGACAGCCAGGCCTCGCGTGACCTGCTGGCATGGGCACTGACGGCACACGACAGCGGCCGTGCCCTGATCGAATTGCGCCAGGTATTGGCTGGCAACCCGGTGCCCGACACGGTTGCCGCGCCAACCCGGCAGGCGGTGCAGGACGTGGCGCGACTGTACGACAACCCGGACGCAGCGCGTTGGCGCCAGGCCGATCAGGCAGTGAGCGCGGCGATTGCCGCGGCCGTCGCGGTGCAGTCCGAGGCGCATGTCGGCATCCGTCGTGTCTTGTTGCGGCTGCATCAGTTGCGCAGCGGACTGCGCGACGACGAGTCGGCACTGGCCGCCTATCAGATCGCTTCCTATCGGAGCACCGCTGCGGAAAGCGCCCATGCCCCCTGAAGTTTCCATCGCCGGCACGCTGGTGCCCGGGTTGCTGCTGGTCTTTCTCGGCTGCCTGCTGCTGATGTGGCTGCTCGACACCGTCATCGGCCGGCTCGGCCTCTATCGCTACGCGTTGCACCCGCCGCTGGTGCGGCTGGCGCTGTTTGTCTGCCTGTTCGGCGCCGCCGGACTGCTCCTGCTTGCCTGAATCATCGTCATGAACAAACCGCTTATCCTGCGTCTGCTGATCACCACTGTCGTCATTGCCGCCGCGGTGCTGCTGGGCCATGCCCTGTGGAAGCACTACCTCTACTCGCCATGGACCCGCGACGGCCGCGTGCGCGCCGAGATAGTGCGGGTGGCGCCGGACGTCTCCGGGCTGGTCACCCGCGTGGCGGTCGCCGACAACCAGCGGGTGCGCAAGGGCGACCTGTTGTTCACCATCGATCGCGACCGCTTCGCCAACGCGCTGGATCAGGCCCAGGCGAACCTGACTGCCGCCGAAGCCAGCGCACGCGCCGCCGGTGCCAGCATCAATTCCGCCCGGGCCGCGGCCAATGCGCGCCACACCGAATACGAGATGTACGTGGCGCAGGCGCAGCGCCGCCAGCGGATGGGCGACCTGATCGCCAGGGAAGACCGCAGCAACGCCGTCTCAGCCGCCAATTCCGCCCTGGCCACCTGGCAGCAGGCCAAGGCCGGCGGCAACCAGGCCGGTGCCGGGCGCGAACAGGCGTTGGCCGCCGTCGAGCAGGCGCAGGTGGAGCTGGACCTGGCACGATTGAACCTTCAACGCACCGAGGTGCGGGCACCGGTGGACGGCTACGTCACCAACCTCGATGTCCGCGTTGGCGACTACGCTGCTACCGGCACGCCGCGTCTCGCGCTGATCGACAGCCACAGCTACTACATCTACGGCTACTTCGAGGAAACCAAGCTGCCGCAGCTGCGCGTGGGCGACCCGGTCGACGTCCGACTGATGGCCGGCGGCGTGCATCTGAAAGGAACGATCAGCGGCATCGCCCACGGCATCACCGACAGCGACAATCCCACTGGCAGCGATCTTCTGGCCGACGTCAATCCCACTTTCAACTGGGTGCGGCTGGCGCAGCGTGTGCCGGTGCGCATCGCGATCGACACCAGCCAGCTGCCGGCCGATACGCTGATCGCCGCGGGCATGACGGCGACCATCGAAGTGCGGCCACGCGGGTCGAGCCGCACCGGCAGTGGTGCACGGACCTCGGCGCCACGCTGAATCCGCGGTAGGCGCATCCGTTCCGGTTTGCGATGATGGGCACTGCACCTGACGATGTCGCCATGAAAAAGCTGATTACCGCACCCGCTCGACTCGCCCGGCGCATGCTGCCTTTCCGGCGCCAGCCCGGCACATCGCCGACGCTGGACGCATTGCCGTTTTTCGCGGTGCCGGCCCGTGCGGTCGAGGTGCTGCCGGACCCGGCGGCTTTCCGCAGCGAGCTGCTGCGGCAGATCGCGCAAGCCAGCCGGCGCATCGTGATCGTCACGCTGTACCTGCAGGACGACGAGGGTGGTCGCGAAGTGCTCGATGCGCTGTACGCGGCGAAGGCGCGTCAGCCGGCGTTGCAGGTCTCGGTGTTCGTGGACTGGCATCGTGCGCAACGCGGCCTGATCGGCAAGCAGAAGAGCGCGGGCAATGCCGGCATGTACCGCGAGTACGCTGCGCGAAACGGGCCCGGCGTCGATATCTACGGCGTGCCGGTACAGAGCCGCGAGCTGTTCGGTGTATTGCACCTGAAGGGTTTCGTGATCGACGACGCCGTGCTCTACAGCGGCGCCAGCCTCAACGACGTCTACCTGATGCGGCAGGGCCGCTATCGGCTCGATCGCTATCACCTGCTGCACCATCGCGGGCTGGCCGATGCCATGGCCGCGCTGGTGCAGCGTCATTTCGTGCAGAGTGGCGCGGTGCGCCGGCTGAACGTGGCGGAGGTGCCGGCCACGCGCACCCTGCAAGCGGCGATCCGCGAGTTCCGCCAGGATCTGCAGCGCGCCAGCTACGACGTGCCAAGGGAAACACTGGCGCCGGCCGACGTGGCGGTGACGCCGCTGCTGGGCTTCGGCCAGTGACAACGCGCTCAACGATGCGCTGCTGGCCTTGCTGCGCGGCACGCGCGAGCGGCTGATCCTGCTGACGCCGTATTTCAACCTGCCACGACCGGTGCGCGTGGTGCTCGGCCAGCTGCTGCGGCGTGGATGCCGCATCGACATCATGGTCGGCGACAAGACCGCCAACGACTTCTACATCCCGCCGGGCCAGCCGTTCAAGACGATCGGTCTGCTGCCGTACCTCTACGAGAACAACCTGCGCCGCTTCGCGCGTGCGCATCGCGCGCACATCGACAGCGGTCAGCTGAACCTCCACCTGTGGCGTGATGGCGACAACAGCTATCACCTGAAAGGCCTGTTCATCGACGACGATGTCGCCGTGCTGACCGGCAACAACCTCAACCCGCGCGCGTGGGCGCTGGATCTGGAAAACGGGTTGATCGCTGCGCGACCCTGCAGGCCTGTTGCGGGCGAAGCACGAGGCCGAGTGGGCAGCCCTGCGCCGCCATGCCACGCGGCTGGCCGACTACCACGCGCTGGAAAGCCCGCGGCAATATCCAGCCGAGGTGCGCAAGCTGCTGCGGCGATTGAACCGCACCCGGCTCGACCGTCTGGTCAACCGGCTGCTGTAGGCCGCACCCTGTGCGCGAACGCTCTTGCTCCTCGCCTTGGGCGGGCGATGCGCGCCATTCGCGCGCAGGGTGCGCTAACGTTCGTGCTCCTTGCCTTGGCGGGCGATGCGCGCCATTCGCGCACAGGGTGCGCTAACGTTCGTGCTCCTCGCCATGGCGGGCGATGCGCGCCGTTCGCGCGCAGGGTGCGCTAACGTTCGTGCTCCTCGCCATGGCGGGCGATGCCCGCCGTTCGCGCACAGGGTGCGCTAACGTTCGTGCTCCTCGTCATGGCGGGCGATGCCCGCCGTTCGCGCACAGGGTGCGCTCCTACGGGTTCGCGGCGAGACGGTTCAGCCGCATGTCCAGCCAGTTCGCCACGTTCGGCCACTCGCCGGCGAGGATGCTGTAGCAGACGGTGTCGCGCAGGCTGCCATCGGCGCGTCGGCGATGGGCGCGCAGTACGCCTTCGCGCTGCGCGCCGAGACGTTCGATCGCGCGTTGCGAATCGTTGTTCAGCACATCGGTATGAAGGGCCACCGCTACGCAGCCCAGCGCCTCGAATGCGTGCTCCAGCAGCAGGCGCTTGCAGGCGGTGTTGAGGTGGCTTTTCTGCCAGCGTTTCGCGTACCAGGTGTAGCCGATGGCCAGGCGCGGCATTTCGGGCGTCGATCTCGTAGTAGCGGGTGCTGCCCACGATCTCGCCGCTGCGGACCTCGCGCACCGCGAACGGCAGCATGTCGCCGTCGGCCTGGCCTTGCAGTGCCTTTTCGACGTAGCTGCGCGCCTGGCCCGGGAGCGGGCACGCTGGTGAACCACAGGTTCCACAACTCGCCGTCGGCGGCGGCCGCTTCCAGCGCCGGCACATGGTCGAGGCTCAGCGGTTCCAGCACGACGTGGTCGTCGTGCAGCCGAATCGGGGCGAACGAGGTCATGGGCGCTCCGGCGGTCAGGCGTCGAGGTCGGGGATCAGCTTGCTCTCGAGCCGCGCGATGTTGTCCTTCAGCAGCAGCTTGCGTTTCTTCAACCGCGTCAGTTGCAGCTCGTCGCGGCCGATCGCGGTGGCCAGCTGATCGATCGCAGCATCGAGGTCGCGATGCTCCATCCGCAGTTCGGCCAGCAGATGGACGATTTCGGCGTGATCCTGAACCTGCATGGCGATGGCGGACGGCTTGGGGCGGTTCCTCTAGTCTAACGCCGTTTGCCGTTTCGGAAGCCGGGCGACAGGGCCGCTACAATGGGGGTTCCTTCCCGTGCGATCGGCTCGTCCATGTCCGCCCAGCCCGAATTCGCCCGCACGCCAGCCGCCGAGGCCGACAAACTGGCCCGGCGCCTGCGTCGCCAGGTCGGTCAGGCGATCGGCGATTTCGGCATGATCGAAGACGGCGACAAGGTGATGGTGTGCCTGTCCGGCGGCAAGGATTCCTACACCTTGCTCGACCTGCTGCTGCAGTTGCAGGCGAAGGCGCCGGTGCGCTTCGAGCTGATCGCGGTGAACCTGGACCAGAAGCAGCCGGATTTCCCCGAGCATGTGCTGCCGGATTACCTCACCGCGCGCGGCGTGCCGTTCCACATCATCGAGCAGGACACCTACAGCACGGTGACGCGGGTGATCCCGGCCGGCAAGACCATGTGCAGCCTGTGCTCGCGGCTGCGCCGCGGCGCGCTGTACACGTGGGCCGCAGCCAATGGCATCACCAAGATCGCGCTGGGCCATCATCGCGACGACATCCTCGCCACGTTTTTCCTCAACATGTTCTATCAGGCGCAGCTGAAGGCGATGCCGCCGAAGCTGCGCTCGGACGATGGCCGCCACGTGGTGATCCGGCCGCTGGCATATTGCCGCGAAAGCGACATCGCCGAGTACGCCGCGCAGCAGCAGTTTCCGATCATTCCGTGCAACCTGTGCGGCTCGCAGGACAACCTGCAGCGCAAGGCGGTGCAGCGCATGCTGGCCGAGTGGGAGCAACTGCAGCCCGGTCGCAGCGAGAACATCTTTCGCGCGCTGGGCCATGTGTCACCCTCGCAGCTGGCCGATCGCCAGCTGTTCGATTTCAGCCTGGGCGCGCCGCCGGCGGCGCCGGCTGCATGGACGGCCGACGCAGCGGATGAGACCGCTGCCGCGCAAGCTTGAACATCTCGCCTACCTTTCACCACCTGCCGAGTAATCACCGTGTCCTTCTTTGCATCCGTTGAAATGGCGCCGGGCGATCCGATCCTGGGCCTGACCGAGACCTATCTGGCCGACACGCGCCCGGACAAGATCAATCTGGGCGTGGGCATCTACGTCGACGAACAGGGCCGGATTCCGCTGCTGCCGACGGTGCACGAGGTGGAGCAGGCGCTGGTGGCGTCCGGCAAACCGCGCGGCTATCTGCCGATCGACGGCCTGCCGGCGTACAACCGGCTCACCCAGCAACTGCTGTTCGGCGCCGAATCGCCGCTGCTGGCGGCCGGCCGGGTGGCCACCGCGCAGACGATCGGCGGCAGCGCCGCGTTGCGGGTAGCCGCCGACCTGCTGAAACAGGTGGCCGGCGCCGGCGCGAAGATCGCGATCAGCAATCCGAGCTGGGGCAACCATCACGTGGTGTTCCGCACCGCCGGTTTCGAGCTGCTCGATTACCGCTACTACGACTCCGCCAGCCACGGTCTGGATTTCGCCGGCATGCTGGAGGATCTGGCCGCCCTGGAGCCGGGCACCGTGGTGCTGCTGCACGCGTGCTGCCACAACCCGACCGGCGTCGATCTGGACGCGACGCAATGGCAGCAGGTGATCGCGCTGCTGCAGGAACGCCGGCTGCTGCCATTCATCGACATGGCCTACCAGGGTTTCGATCAGGGCATCGAGCACGACGCCACCGCGGTGCGCCTGCTCGCCGCGTCGGGCGTCGAGGCCTTCGTGGTGGCCAACTCGTATTCCAAGTCGTTCTCGCTTTACGGCGAGCGCGTCGGCGCGCTGTCGATGGTCGGCGCCGATCGCGGCGAAGCGGCGCGGCTGCTGTCCAAGATCAAGCAGACCATCCGCGCCAACTACTCCAGCCCGTCCGCGCACGGCGCGTCCCTGGTGGCCGGCGTGCTCGGCAGCCCCGAGCTGCGCGCGCGCTGGGAGGCGGAGCTGGGCGAGATGCGTTCGCGCATCCACGCGATGCGGGCGGGCCTGGTCGAACGGCTGGCGGCGCACGGCGCCACGCAGTTCGGCTTCATCCAGAGCCAGGCCGGCATGTTCTCGTACTCGGGCCTGAGCAAGCCGCAGGTGCACCGCCTGCGCGACGAGTACGCGATCTATGCACTCGACAGCGGCCGCATCTGCGTGGCGGCACTGAACCGCGGCAACCTCGACACGGTGGCCGCGGCGGTCGCCGCCGTCAGTCGCTGATACCCATGCCCGTCATCCCGGCGAAGGCCGGGTCCAGCGCGCCTGGCCTCGTGCCGGTGCTGGATTCCGGGCTTTGCCTGAATGACGAGATTGAACCCCTGCCATCTGGCAGCACTGATCCGGATATCGAATGTTTTTTCGCAACCTCACGCTGTTTCGTTTTTCCTCCACCGTAGCGACCGATCTGAACCGCCTTGACGACGCCCTGGCCGAACACCGCCTGCGCCCCTGTGGTCCGCTGGAAATGTTCACCAAGGGTTTCGTGCCGCCGGTTGGCCGCGGCGAGGCCGAGCCACTCACGCACACGGTCAAGCAGTGCACGCTGCTGACCGTCGGCGGCGAGGACAAATTGCTGCCCGCCGCGGTGGTCAACGACGAGCTGCATCGCAAGGTGCAGAAAATCGCCGAAGAAGAGGGCCGCAAGGTCGGCGGCCGCGAACGCAAGCGGATCAAGGAGGACCTGCTGACCGAGCTGCTGCCGCGCGCCTTTGTGCGCAACTCGCGCATGTCGGCCTATGTCGACAAGAAGAACGGCTGGCTGGTGCTGGACACCTCCAGCCGCAAGTCGGCCGAGAACGCGCTGACCCAGGTACGCGAGGCGCTGGGCAGTTTCCCGGCCGTGCCGCTGGCGCCGGAGGAAGGCCCGCGCGTGCTGATGACCGACTGGCTCTCCACCGGCAATCTGCCGGCAGGCCTGACCCTGGGCGACGAGTGCGAGCTGCGCGACCCGGCCACCGCCACTGGCGCGATCGCCCGTTGCCGCCGCCAGGACCTGGACGCCGAGGAGGTCAAGGAGCACCTGCGCAACGGCAAGCAGGTGTTCATGCTGGGGCTGACCTTCGACGACCGCATCAGCTTCGTGCTGGGCGAGGACCTGATCATCCGCAAGCTGAAGTTCCTCGACGTGGTGATGGACGAGCTGGGCGACAGCCAGCAGGACGCCCAGGCCGAGCTGGACGCCAGTTTTGCCCTGCTGACGCTGGAGCTGGAGCGGTTGCTGGGCAAGCTGGAGGAGTGGTTCGGCCTGCCGCGGCCGGCCGACGGCTGAACGAAAAATCCATTCCCGTTTCACCAACGCCCGCGCGATACTGGGAGTCCGGTCGCCCGCGGGCGGCGAGTTCCACGTTCATCCAACACTGGCGCGAGGTGCCGACGGGCAAGGCTCATGGCGCAACATCTGGAAGGCGATTGGCTGGAACTGGCGACGGCGGGCGGCAGCATCATCCGGGTGCTGAAGTCCGCCCATCCGCGCGCACGCCGGCTGCGCCTCACCATCACCGCCAAGGGTGCGCGGGTGACCTACCCGCAAGGCACCCATCCGGGCCAGGTCAATGCATTCCTGCGCACCCACGCCGACTGGCTGGAGCAGAAGCTCGACGAGCTGAACCTGATCGTGAAGCCCTTGCCGCCGTTGCGTGTGGGCTATCCGTGCACGTTCCCGTTGCGCGGCGAGCTGGCCGAGCTGGACTGGGCCGAAGGCGCCTACCCGAAGATCGAACCGCACGAGACCGGCGCTGACCCTGGTGATCCCGCGCCCGCATACCCGTGCGCTGCCGATCGCCCGCGGCCTGCTCGCCTCGCATCTGGAAGCGCTGATCCGCCGCGACGTGTCGCGCTGGCTGGCCAGCTACGTGCCGCAGCTGGGGCTGGCGCCCACCGCGCTGAGGATCCGTCCGATGAAAAGCCTGTGGGGCAGCCTCGACACCCGCGACCGCATCAATCTCGACCTGGCGCTGGCGCTGGCGCCGCCGGCGGCGCTGCGCTACGTGCTGGTGCACGAGCTGTGTCACCTCAAGGTGCGCAACCATTCGCCGCGGTTCTGGGCGCAGGTCGAACACCTGTTTCCGGACTGGCGCGAGCAACGCGACTGGCTGCGCCAGCACGGCGCGATCCTCAAGTCGGAACTCGATCGGCTGATCGACGACGTCGCCGATTGATGGCCGACCGCATCGTGGATCAGCTGCCGCGGATTCCGTGGCTCCGCGGCGGCGCACTCAGAGTCTTCCTGGCCTGCCGCACGTAACGCGTACCCAGCAGCACATCCCACAGCGGCGTGGTGACGCCGAAATTGCTGTCCGGGTGATAGTGGTGAACGTGATGGGCGCCGGCCCAGCGACGCAACCACGGATGCTTGAAGCGAACGTGGTGGATGATGAAGTGGCTCAGCCCGTAGATGATGTAGCCGAACGTGATCGCGCCAGCCATCAGCAGGGCGAAACCGGTGGGCATGATCAGCGACGAACACGCCGGCCAGCGTAAGCAGTACCACCGCCGGCAGGAAGAACGGCAGCGAGTCGTAGCCCAGCGGCTGCTCGTGATGCGTGCGGTGGCCCTGTTCGAACAGCGGAACCCGCGTGTGGAACATCCAGCGGTGGAAGAAATACTCGATGAAGCTGAAGGCGAACAGGCCCAGTCCGATGGCCAGCAGCGCCGTCCACGGGCTGCCCGCATGCAGTCGCCAGCCTTCGACAACCAGCAGCGTCCCCAGCGTGGTATCCACGCCGAGTTCGGCCCAGTAATTGGTGCGGGTGCTGGACATCCGCACGATCGCATCCACGCCTGAGCGTAAAAAACTTTGCTTCATCGGTTGCTGCATCGTTCCGTCTTCATGCAAGGAAGCAGGCGCCTTACGGCGGGACAATGCGTCCATTCTCCCATGTTGTCACCCGCAATTCACAATGATGTGCGTGCGGCGGCTGACTCGCAGATGACCGGGCAGGCCGCCGCCGTCGCCGCCTTTGTTCCGCGTTCGAACCGTCAATGGGAGAGCGCAAATCCGGTGAGGATCTGCGCGGTCTGCTCGGGCCTTTCCAGCATCGGCATGTGGTTGCAGCCGTTGATCATGCTGGTGCTGATCGCGCTGGCGGCGGTCAGGCCGTTGCGCAGGCTGTCCAGCGCGGAGATGTCGACGATCCTGTCGTCATGGCACCACAGGCCAAGCACCGGCATGGTCAGCTGGCCGAGCCGGTTCTGCACGGCGAGATATTGCGCGGGCTCGCGCAGCTCCTCGAAGCCGCGCTCGATGAAGGCGTGGTCCTGCCGATTGCGCTGGACCAGCACGTCGACGAAACGGCCGGGAAGATCCAGCGGCTTGTCGAACGCCAGCGCGGTGGCGCGGGCAAACCCGGCGCGGTCGTCGATACACGAACGGATTCTTGCCGGCCAGCGCCTCGCGGTCGAACGCGTTCAGCGAGCTTTTCAGACCGAACGCAGTCGACCAGCGCCAGCTCGGCGACGTGCTCGGGGTGCTCGCTGGCGTAGACACCGGCGATCGCCCCGCCGATCGAATGGCCGACCAGCACGAAACGCTGCAGGCGCAGGGTCTGCACGAACGCGTCCAGCCGCGCGGCCTGGGCGTCGATGTTGTAGCTGGCGTCCGGCACGCGCGAGGACTCGCCCCAGCCGGGCAGGTCCGGAATGATCAGGTGGAAATGCGGGGTGAGCAGTTTGGCCACCGGCAGCCAGACGTTCCTGTCCGCCGCAAAGCCGTGCAGCAGCACGATGGTCGGGCCGTCGCCGCCTTCGAAGTAGACCCAGCGCGTATCGCCGGCCTGCACCGAATGCGTGTCCAGGTGCGCCGCCATCGCCTCGCGCTTGAAGTTCGCCTGCATCAGCCACTGCGGCGCAAACAGGTAACTGCCGCCCAGCACGATGACCAGCAGCGCGACCAGCCACGCCAGGAATTTCAGCCGGCGGAACAGCATGCGTTTCCACAGCGGCGTGGTGGGAATTGGTCGATGGCGGCATGAGGGGTTTTTTTCTGTTCGTGATGCGGAGGTCGTCGCGCTCCCTGATGCAGGGAGCGCGGCCAGGCTTATTTCTTCGCTTTCTTCGCCTTGGCGATGATGTCCTCCACCACCTGCTGGGTCAGCGGGTGATAGCCGGCCTTCGCCTTGGCGTAGACCTGTTCGGCATAGGCCAGGCCTTCCGGCGTTTTCACGAATGCCTTGTACAGCGGCACGGTCAGATACAGCCGGCCGATCCGCGTCATGTGTTCGGCGGCGGCTGGCCACACGGCCCTGTCGCCGCCGGCGATCGCGTGGCTGTACCAGCGCATGCCGATCTCCGCGTTCGGCGTACCGGTGAGGTGCCAGGCGGCGTCGAGCTGCTGCAGCTTGTCCAGCGGCGGGGCGTCGGGCAGGCGGTCGAGGAAGTACATCCACTCCTGCGTGTTCCAGCCTTTCGCATCGAGCTTGTCGGCGGCCAGCGTGCCGGCGAGGAAATCGCGTGCGCTCGCGGTCGATCGTGTTGAAGCGCGGCGAGTCGGGCAGCGGCGCATCCTTCGGGATACCTTCGCCGTAGACCCAGGCCTTCACTTCATCCCAGCTCATCCTGCCGGGGTATTTCTCGATCAGGTTCGGCTTCATGTAGTCGAGCATCTGCTCGGTGGTGATGCTGTGCCAGGCGAAGTGGTTGAAGTAGCCCTTCAGGTAGTCGTCGAACATTCTCGCGGCCGAAGCGCTGCTCCAGCGTGCGCAGGAACCACGAGCCCTTGTCGTAGGCCACGTCGGACAGCGAATCGTCGGCGCCCACGCCACGCGGATCGGGCGCCAGCTTCTGCGAATTGGCCGGCATCGCGCCGATGCTCTTCTGCAGCGCGCGGGCCGACAGCAAGGCTTCCTCGTCGGCCAGCGCCTTGCCGTACACCGCCTCGGTGATGCGGCCCTGCACGTAGGTCGTGAAACCTTCGTTGAGCCAGATGTCGCGCCATGCGCGCGGGTCACCAGGTTGCCCGACCACGAATGCGCCAGCTCGTGCGAGACCAGCGAGACCAGGCTCTTGTCGCCGACCAGCACGGTCGGCGTGGCGAACGTCATGTTCGGATTTTCCATGCCGCCGTACGGGAACGACGGCGGCAGCACCAGGATGTCGTAGCGGCCCCACGCGTACGGGCCGTACAGCTGCTCGGTGGTGGCGATCAGCTTTTCGGTGTCCTCGAATTCGTGCGCGGCCTTGTCGACGATCGACGGCTCCGCATAGACGGCCGAACGCGGTCCGGTTTCCTTCACCGCGATGTCGCCCGCGCCGATCGCCAGCAGGTACGACGGGATCGGATGCGGCTGATCGAAGGTGAAGTCGCCGTCCAGCGGATGCTTCGCGTCGTTGATCGCGCTCATCACCACGCGCACGTCCTTCGGCGCGCTGACGTGAGCGTCATAGGTGAAGCGGATCGCCGGCGAATCCTGCAGCGGCACCCACGAGCGCGCATGGATCGACTCGGACTGCGAGAACATGAACGGCAGTTTCTTGTCCGCCGTCTGCGCCGGCGTCAGCCACTGCAGGCCGGACGCCTCGGGCGAGGTGGTGTAGACGATGCGCACCTGCGCCGGATGCGTCGGCGTGGCGATGGTCAGCTTGCTGCCGAGCTGCTTGTCGCGCGGCGCCAGCGCATATTTCAGCGCCGTGGCCTTGCCGTCGGCGCCGAGCGCCTCGATCTTCGCGATCTTCAGGTCACGCGTGTCCAGCACCAGCGACTGCGCCTTGGGATTCTTCCAGTCCAGTTTCAGCGTGGCCTGGCCATCGAGCTGCCGCTGCGGAAAGTCGATCTTCAGATCGAGATCCAGATGGGTCACGCGCACCTGGTCGGGCTGGGCGTAGGAATTCGGGTCCGCGGCGTAGGCGGCCAGCGGCAACATCAGCGTGCCGAAGGCGAGGGCGGGGAGCAGGCGCATGGAGAACTCTCGGGCCGGAAAACGCCGAGTATGCCATTGCCCCTGTTCCGGCCGCCCGTGGCGAAAGCTGTGGCTTACGGCAACTCCCGCGTCGAATGCGGATCGATCGCATACGGGTGCATCTGGGCGAGAAAGCCCGGCTGCGCCTCGACCCGTGCGATCCATGCGCGAAAGTCCGGATACGCCTCGAGCGAAAGCCCGGCTTCCCCGGCGCGACTGGCGTAGGCGAACACTGCCATGTCGGCGATGGTGTAGCGGTCGCCGGCGATGAACCGCCGTATCGACAGTTCGCTTTCCAGGATGCCCAGCGATCGCGCGGCAGCATGGCGCTTGGCGTCGATCATCTCGGGCGAGCGACGCGCCAGCTTGCCGGTCATCGTCCAGTGACGCAGCGAGCCGATCACCGACTCCACCCGCTCCTGCTCGAAATGCAGCCATTGCTGCACCTTGGCGCGCTCGAACGGATCGCGTCGGCAGATACGGCGTGCCATCGGCGAGATAGGCGAGGATGGCGTTCGACTCGGCCAGCACGCGGCCGTCCTCGAGCTGGATCGCCGGCACCGTGCCGGTCGGGTTGATGCGCCGGAATTCCGCGGTCTGGCCCTCGCCCTCGAAGATGCTGACCGGCACCGTGCGGTACGGCTGGCCGAGATGATTCAGCAGCTGACGCACTTTCCAGGCGTTCTGCGAGGGCAGGTAGTCGAACAGGGTGAGCATGGATGACTCCGGCGGTGACGCAAGATGCAGTGTGGGGTCCGGCACCGCCAGTGTGATATCCGTTTCTTGCGCTGTCAGGGTGCATAGCGTTCCCCTCCCTCCGTCTCGCTTGGAGCGATCAGTCCCGCCCTCGATGCTTTCGACACAGCGGCCGGGCTTGCTGTCTTGCACGCGACGCTTTGAATCCGCGTGCGGGAGTCGGCGATTCGCGCCCAGCAGTTCTGGATATCTGGTCGCCCCCACGCTCCACCAACCCATCACACGCACTTCGCCATGCTTGGCCGTGAAAACCGCGAACCGAAGCTGATGCGCACCCTGCCTGTACCGATGCGTCGAACGCTGTGGCTGCTGGGCATGCTTTATGTGCTCTACCTGATCGCCGGCAACATCTTTCTCAACAGCCCGCTTGCCCGGACCGAGGTCAACCGCAAGCCGCAGGTTTTCCACGCGCAGTGGGCGTGGGCGTGGACGCTATGGCCGGGACAGATTTACGCGCATGACCTGCGTCTGCACGGGCAGGCGCGTCAACTGCTGTGGAGCGCGCAAGGCGATGCCGCGAGTGGTCGCATCATGCTGTGGCCGCTGTTTCGGCACGAACTGCGGCTCGGCCTGGTCCGCACCTCGGCGGTGCGCCTGGACATCCAGCCGGTCAGCAACGATCTCAAGCCGCCACCATGGCGACGCGATGCCTGGCGTGTCACGGCCGATCGCGTCGACACGGCCTCGTTGCGACAGGTGCGCCTGGGCGCCCTGGTCGCCGATGGTGATGGCGAGGCCGAGCTGGGCTTCACCCATCAGTTGCGCGGCGGTTCGACGGCCATTCTCCCCTCGCACCTCGTGATGCCGAAGGCGCGTGTGCACTACGGGCAACGGGAGCTGCTGCACGACGCCAGGCTGGACGTCCGGTTCGCGTTCGATCCCTTCGTCCACGACCAGTTGCCCGGTTGGCAGAAGCTCGAGCGGGCGAAGATCCACGCCGTCGCCGAAGGCACCACACCGGCGATCACGCTGGGTGCCGACAAGGCCGGCGCGCCGGCGGTCGTGCGGTCGCCACGGGGTGGTCACCTGAGTGCGGATATGCTGCTGGATCACGGCACCCTGATGCCGGGCGGCCACCTGCAGTGGAACGCACCGCTGGCGATCACGGATGCCGACGGAACGCGGCAACAGCGTCGTGGTCAGCTCGATCTTGCCGTGCGGGGCGCCGCCGTGACGATCGATGCACGGGTTCCACCGCCCGCGGGCAGCGCCGCGGCGCCGGACCAGTTGCAGGCGCACCTGCAATTTGCCAGCCGGCACGTGTTCCCGCGGCGTTCGGCCAGCGAAGTGCTGCGACTGCTTTCCGGCAGCGCCGAAGGCCGCTGGCACTTCCCCTCGCTGAGCTGGCTGACGCCGCTGGCGATGTCCTCGCCGTGGCTGCGGCTGGATGGTGCGGGCGACATCGTCGGTATCTTGCGCATCGATGCCGGGAAACTCGCGCCGGGCACGCGCATCGACGTGCCGCAGGTCGCGCTGGTGGCTGACATCCTCGACAACGTGTTCGCCGGCCGTGCGCAGGCGCAGGCGCGCGTCGTGGCCGGCACCGGCGGCGCGCGCCTGCTGGCGGATCTCGCCATGGAGCATTTCGCGCTGGCGTCACGTGCCGCTCCGGATCAGGCCTACCTGCGCGGTCACGCATTGCAGGTGAATCTGCAGTCGTCCAACGATCTGGCCGAATTCCGCCAGGCATTCACCGCCCGGCTGCATTTTGCCCAGGCGGACATCCCCGATCTGCGCGCCTACAACCGCTATCTGCCCGGCAAGAGCCTGTACTTCCTGCAGGGCAGCGGCCAGATGTCCACCGATTTCAACATCGATGGCAAGGGCGATGTGAGTGCCGGCCGCATGCAGATGAGCAGCGCGGCTGCACGATTGGCGCTGGGCGTATCGCGCCTTGCCGGCAGGCTCACGATGGATACGCGGATCGACCGCGCCCAACGTGCCGGCCACGCCTTCGACCTGAGGAACTTCACGCTTGGTCTGGATGGTGTGCGTGTGGACGGTTCCAGCGCGCCGCCGTGGTGGGGCAGGGTCACCCTGCAGCACGGACGACTGGATTGGGATCGCCCCATGCGCCTGCGCGGCAGTGCCACCCTGGTGATGAAGGACGTCAGCCTGCTGCTGTCGTTGTTCGCCGACCGCCATGCGTTCCCCAAGTGGGTCGCCAACGTGATCGACGATGGCCGGGCCACGGCGCACGCCGAGGTCGAGGCGCAGCGTGGTGATTTCATCCTCGATCACCTGGTGGCGAGCAACCAGCGCGTCGATCTGTTTGCGCACCTGCGCGTGAGCGACGGCAAGCCCAGCGGCGACCTCTATGCGCGCTGGGGCGTGCTGGGCCTGGGCGTGGCGCTGGCCGACGGCAAGCGCCATTTTCATCTGCTGCATGCCCAGCGCTGGTACCAGGCGCAGCCGGACCTGATTCCTGCCGACGCCACCGCGGCGCGTTGAGCAACACGCGCGGTGCTAAACGTGGCGGTCCGCCAACCGGTCGGTTGCCCGAACCAGTTGATCCACGATCGCCGGGTCGGCCGCGCTGTGCCCGGCCAGCACCACGTGCAGGTCGGCCTCCGGCCATGCCTGGCTCAGATCCCATGCGCTCGTCACCGGGCAGATGATGTCGTAGCGGCCGTGCACGATCGGTGGCGGGAATGTGCCGGATGCGATCGAGATCGCGCAGCAGCTGGTCGGGCTCGAGAAAGATCGCGTGGCGGAAGTAGTGCGCCTCCATCACGGCCAGGCTGACCGCCTTGTGCGGGTCCTCGAAATCGCCGGCGCCGTCGGGGTCGTGCAGCAAGGTGGTGCTGCCGCCTTCCCACGCGCTCCACGCTTTCGCGGCGGCGAGACGCATCGTTTCGTCGTTGCTGGTCAGGCGACGCCAGTAGGCGTCCAGCATCGAGTCGCGCTCCTCGAGCGGGAATGAAGTCGAGAAAGCGTGCCCAGCGCTCGGGGAAGATCTGCGAGGCGCCGCCATCGACTTCGTTGAACCAGCGCAGCTCCTGCGGCCGCCCCAGAAAGATGCCGCGCAAGACCAGCGCCGAGCACGCGTTCCGGATGCGTCTGCGCGTAGGCCAGCGCCAGCGTCGAGCCCCACGAACCGCCGAACACCACCCAGCGCTCGATGCCGAGCTGTTCGCGAATCGTTTCGATGTCGGCGACCAGGTGCCAGGTCGTGTTGTCGGTGAGTTCGGCGAACGGCGTGGACTTGCCGGCACCGCGCTGGTCGAACAGCACGATGCGGTAGCGCGCCGGATCGAAGAAGCGTCGATGGTAGGCGGCCAGGCCCGCGCCGGGGCCACCGTGCAGGAACACCACCGGCAGGCCGTCGGGATTGCCGCATTCCTCGACGTGCAGCGTGTGCAGCGGATCGACCGCGATGCGGTGGGTCTGGTATGGCTCGATCTCGGGGTACATCTGGCGCATGGGAAAGTCGTCCGTAAAGTCGTTGGTCAACCGGCGTCGAACTGCAGCGCGGCGGTGAGGTCGCCCGGCGGCGGCCCGCCGGCAGCGATCATGGCGGCGTCGCGCAGCTTGAGGCCGGGCAGCTGCTTGAGACCGAAGCGGCGGGTGATGAAGCGCAGGATCGAGCCGGTGTCGTAGATGGTGTGGTCGACGTGGCCCTTCTTCGCGAACGGCGACACGATCAACGCGGGAATGCGCGAACCCGGTCCCCAGCGATCGCCCTTCGGCGGCGCCACGTGATCCCACCAGCCGCCGTTTTCGTCCACCGTGATCACCACCAGCATGTGTGCCCATTGCGGGCTCTTCTGCAAAGCCCCGACCACCTGTGCCAGGTGTTCGTCGCCCGCGGCGACGCTCGAATACCCCGCATGCATGTTGAGATCGCCCTGCGGCTTGTAGAACGACACCGGCGGCAGCGTGCCGGCCTCGATCGCGGCGAGGAAGTGATTGCTGTCGGTCGCTGTTGCCGACGCCGGCATCGCGCAGGTGCTGCTGCCGGGCCGCCGTGCCCGGTGCGAACTGGCGGAAGTAGTTGAAGGGCTGATGGTGGATCTGGAAATTGGGTACTTCCGGGAAGACGTGATGGTCGCCATCGCCATGGCCGTCCAGCGCAAGCTGCCAGCCGCCGGCGTACCACGCCCAGTCGATGCCGGCCTGCGACAGCGCGTCGCCGATGGTCAGGTGCGCCTGTGGCGGCAATGTGGTCGGGCTGTCGGCATCGGCGCGCGACGGATCGTGCCTGTCGTGGGTGAAGGCCGGCGCGTAGGCCGGACCCATCGTGTTGACCGCCCAGAAATCCGGCGTGAGCGCATCGGGAGCGGCGAACTTCGAGCGGCCCTGCATCGCGCTGGCGGGGGAGTCGTCCGCCAGTTTCGGACGGGTGCCGGCAGGGTCGTCGCCTTCGACCACGGCGATCTGGACTTTCGCCGCGCCCTGGTCCGCCTGCGGATAGAACGGCGGCTGCGCCGCGGCGAGGTATTGATGGTTGAGGAACGAGCCGCCGAAGGCACCCATGAAGAAGTTGTCGCACAAGGTGTACTGCTGCGCGAGCTGCCACAGCTGCAGGTTCGCGGCGCCGTCGGCGTAGTGGCCCATCACCATCGCGCCGGTATTGCCCCAGGCGACGAAGCCGTCGTTGCGTGCCGCCGTTGATCTGCAGCTGGTTCTCGTAGAAGCGATGCACCAGGTCGCGGGTGATCACGCCGTGCGGCAGCGGCGCGCCATCGGGCGTGCGCAAGGCGAATGGCTGGTTCGGCAGGCCGCTGATCGCCTGTTCGTCGATCTGGTAGCGCCGGCCATCGACGGTTTGCGCGTGCGGCGCGAGACCGCCCCAGATCGGCGGCAAGCGTGGTGAGCAGGCTGCCGTCGCGATCGCGCTGGCGATACTCGCGGGCGTCGAGAGCGCTTCAGCGGTTGCGCCAGTCCGGGGAAGTGCGCGAACAGGTTGTTGAAGCTGCGGTTCTCCGCGTACAGCACCACCACCTGCTGGATGTGCTTGCGCAGCAGTGCGTCGAGCACGGCAGTGGGCAGTGCCTGTGTGCCGGCGGCGGCTCGGGCGACTGCCGCCGGCCGGCGTGCAGCTGCCCAGAGTCAGTGCTGCGCCGGCGATGGCGATGCCGCCGAGCAGGCGGCGGCGTTCGGGATTGAGTGGCGCTTCGTCGGCGAATCGCAGAAGGCTTGTCAGCTGGACGTCCGTAAATGTGTCGGTCATCGAGGTCAACCGGTGGGCGATGCAGACGCATGCATTTGTCATCGTAAGTGTGGTGACAGCCACATCATGCAAGCGTGACAGAGACGGTTCGCGTCAATCATCCATCGCGCGACATGGCGAGTGCCGCGTTCCACATCGCGCGGGTCAGCGGGCGGTGTTCGTGCGGCGTCTGCAGCACGATCAAGGTAGTGGTGCTGTTGCTGGCACCGGTCTTCAGCAGCCGGTCGAGCACGGATTCCAGATGGCTGATCGACATCGCCACCACGTGCAGCAGCGCCGAATCCTCGCCGGCCAGGCGACGGCATTCGAGCACTTCGGGAATGTCTTCGACCAGCGTGCCGATGCGCGCGCAGGTGATGCCGTCGCAGCGCAGCCGGATCATCGCGCTGATGCCGTAGCCGAGTCGTTTCGGATTGACCGTGGCGCGGTAGCCGCTGATCACGCCGGCTTCTTCCAGCCGTTTCACCCGCTCGGCCACCGACGGCGCGGACAGGCGCACCTTGCGGCCCAGCTCGGCATAGCCCAGGCGCGCGTCCAGTTGCAGCGCTTCCAGCAGCTGCCAGTCCTTGCCGTCCAGCTCGGGTTTTGGTTCCATGACTTTCGATTCCAAGGCGGGATCACCTCGTTGCTTGCTTCGATCGTTGGCGAAACATCGTCAATATGATTCGATGCATTATTCCTCGGCGCGATCGGCAAGACTAGGATGCGCACTTCCCCGCACTGGAATCCGTCCCCATGGATACCGCTGAACGTCTCGACGGCCGCGCACTCGCTACATCGGCATTGCCCTGCTGACCTGGTCGTCGGCGTATGCCGCGATCGCCTATGCGCTGGCCTCCTTCACGCCGGGCGAAGTGGCGCTGGCGCGGCTGCCGATCGGCTCGCTGTGTTTCGCTGTGCTGATGCGTGGTGAAACGGATACCGTTGCCCGCACGGCGCGACTGGCCGCAGCTGGCGCTGCTCGGCGTGATTGGGCTGACCGTGTACCACCTGTGCCTCAACTACGCCGAGACGCGGATCGCCAGCGGCACCGCAGCGATCCTGATCTCGCTGGTGCCGGCGGCGACGGCGGCAGTGTCGGCGGTATGGGTGCGGCGAACGGCTGGCCGCGCGCACCTGGACCGGACTCGGCGTGGCGCTGGTCGGCGTGGTGATGGTGGTGCTGGCCAGCGGCAAGCAGGTGGAAGTGCGAGCCGATGGCCGCGCTGGTGCTGGTCAGCGTGCTCGCCTGTGCGATCTATCTTCGTCGGCCAGAAGCCGCTGTTCGCGCGCAACAGCATGGTCGGCGTCACCGCGTTCACGTTCTTCGCCGGCACGCTCGCCGCCTGCCATTCGGCTGGCAGTCTGCCGCAGGCGCTGGCAGCGGCGCCGTGGTCGCATATCGCCGCGCTGCTGTGGCTGGGCATCGCGCCGACCTTCATCGGCTATCTCGCGTGGAACGCGGCGCTGCGTCGCGCCTCCGCGTCGCAGGTCATCCAGCTTCATCTACTTCTCGCCGCCGATCGCGGTGCTGATCGGCTGGCTGTGGCTGGGCGAAGTACCCGGATGCGCTGACCCTGGTCGGCGGCGTGATCACCGTCGGCGGCGTGGTGCTGGCGAATGCACGGCGACGGCCCGCACCCGCGACGGTCACCCCGGTGGCGCAGGCTGCCGTGTGCGAACGATGTTGAGGGCGGCGCAATGAACAGCCCGGTCGACCTGCAGCAGAGTGCCGAGCTGCTGGAGCAGGCGTGGCGTTCAAAAGCTGTTCGCGCGCATTGGCGATGCCAAGCTCAGGTTGTTGCGCATGGATGCGCAGCCCTATCCGGCCGAGACGCACGCTTACGCGGAGTGCCTGCTCGTGCTCGATGTCGAATTGCGCCTGGAGGTCGCCGGACAGCCGGTGACGGTCGGCCCGGGTGGACTCGTGCCGCACGCCGTGGCGCCGGGCAGCAAGGGCACGTTGCTGATCCTCGACGTCTGAGTGCCGTCGTCGTTCGTCGGGTCCGTCGCAGCAGGGCTTCAGCGGGTGCCGGACCGGATCACTCGACCGGCAGGCCGGTGATGCTGAAGTCGATCACGACCGTGCCCGGACCGCGCTGGCGATAGTCGACCGTGAGGTGGTCACCCAACCGCTCGCGCAACTGGGCGATCAGCGGGAGCGGATCGTGATCGTTGACGAAGCGCATCGTCTCGCCCGACCGCAGCACGCCAATCGCGCCGAAGATCGCCGAATGGCGGAAGCGCCGCGCCACGCCGCGCGCGTCGAACGTGTGGATGTCGGGTTCGGTGGCGACTTCGATGGACATGCTGGCGGGCTCGCTGGGAAGGAGATCCCCAACATACGCCGCGACCGGTGGCGCGCCATTGACCTGGATCAGGCGCGGTCTACAGCTTGTACGCGCGATGGATCGCCACGATGCCGTTGCTGAGGTTGCGCACTTCGACGCGGCCGAAGCCGGCCCGTTCCATCATGCCCTTGAGGGTCGCCTGATCCGGATGCTTGCGGATCGACTCGGCCAGGTACTGGTAGCTGTCGGCGTCGCCGGCGAACAGCTGGCCGAGTTTCGGCAGGATCTTGAACGAGTGGAAGTCGTACAGCTTGCCGAACGGCTCGCTCTGTACCTTCGAGAACTCCAGCACCAGCAGCGCGGCCGCCGGGCTTGAGCACGCGGCAGATGTCGGCCAGCGCCTTGTCCTTGTCGGTGACGTTGCGCAGGCCGAAGGCCATGGTCACCGCGTCGAACGCGTTGTCCGGGAACGGCAGCGCCTCGGCGTTGAGCTGCGCCCAGCGCAGGCCGCGCGACCAGGCCGCGGTCGGTCATGCGGTCGCGGCCGACGCCGAGCATCGCCGCGTTGATGTCGCCGACGACCACCTCGCCGTCGTCGCCGACCACCGGTTTGCAGCAGCGCGGCGATGTCGCCGGTGCCGCCGGCCAGGTCCAGCACGCGATCGCCGCGGCGCACGCCGCTGACGGCGACGAAGTGGCGCTTCCACAAGCGATGCACGCCGAACGACATCAGGTCGTTCATCAGGTCATAGCTGCGCGCGACCGAGGTGAATACCTGGCCGACCAGCTTCTGCTTGTCGCCGACCGGCACGTCGCGGAAACCGAAGTGGGTGGTCGAATCCGGAGTTGTCTTGGGCTGTTCGGTCATCGGGGCATGCTACAGGGTCGGCCGCGGAGGCTGGAGCGGAAGTTCGGGTTGATCGGGGTCACCGGCGCGTTCGACGGGCGCGACATGGGCATGTTCGTGCTCGTGCTGTTCGGCATCCACGTGGCGCCGATGCAGGTCGGCGGCCGCCGCATCGGCGGGCACATGCCCGTCGGGGTCGCTGGCGGACGTTGCCGATTCGGCTGACAGCGTCGCCGCGACCTTGTCCCGCGCATCGCTGGCGGGAACGTCCTTCTCGGGGTTGCCGGGCGTGATCTTGAGGATCGAGTGGCGCACTTCGCGCGACAGGATCACCCGCGCATCGCGCACCATGCCTTCCAGCGCGGCGTCGTAGTCGAGCTTGCCGGCGTCGTCGGTCCACACCACGCGGCGCTCGCGCAGTTTCTGGATGAAGCCGCGGAACAGCGCCTTGTCGAAGAACTCCGGTGCGGACAGTTCGTTGAGCAGGCACAGGCGCTGCGCGGTGAGCGTGCAGGCGTTCTCCAGTTCGCCGCCGCTCATCGTGTGCGGGCCGTTCTTGGCCAGCGCGGCGATGGTGATGTAGTAGCGCTCGAACGCCTGGATCAGGCTGCGCGCGATCACCTTGAGCTGGAAGGCGCTGTCTTCCTGGCCGGCGCTGCGTTCGAGCGTGCGTCCGTCGTTGACCGACTCGAGCAGGCCGCGACGCACGAAGAAGTCGATCGTCGCCTGCAGCTGCGCGGCAAAGCCCTCGCCATCCCATGGCAGGAACAGCTCGCCCTGGATGAACGGGTAGATGATGCTGCCCAGCCGCAGCACCGACGCGCGCGACATGCGCCGGTTGTTGAGGAAGCAGCAGGCGACCCACGCGGCGGTGGCGGTCAGGTGCAGCACGTTGTTGCGGAAATAGCTGAGCAGCACCGCCTGCTCGCCGCTCACCGTGAGCACGTCGCCGAGCGGGTGCTGCACGCGCTGGATCCAGCCCATCTGTTCGCCGTAGGCGATGATGCCGGCGCGGGTTCATCGGGGTCAGCGTGACGCGATCGGAATACGGCAGTTCCTCCAGCAGCGCCTTGCTCAGTTCGAGCTGGGTCAGCAAGTCGCTCTCGGCCATCGCGTGCTTCGGCGTGGCCAGCAAGGCCAGCGCCAGCAGGTTGATCGGGTTGACGTCAGCGGCGCGGTTGATGTTGATCTGGATCTGCTCGGCGAGGTGATCGGTCACGCCGTTGAGCCACTCCGGCTTGGCCTCCGGATCGGCACCGGTCGCGCGCCAGTCGGCGCTGGCCGCGTCGAGCAACGGCGTCAGCGCGATCGGTTCGCCGAAATTCAGCGCGACATGGCCGTAGCGCTGGCGCAGCACTTTCAGGCCGCGCAGCAGGCCGAGCAGGGACTCCTTCTCCTTCGGCTGGCCGCTGAGTTCGCCGGCGTATGACTTGCCTTCCATCAGCTTCTCGTAGCCGATGTAGACCGGCTGGAACAGCACCGGCCGACGCGGCGCGCGCAGGAACGCGCGCACGGTCATCGCCAGCATGCCGGCGCGTGGCGCCAGCAGCCGGCCGGTGCGCGAGCGGCCGCCTTCGATGAAGTATTCGATCGGCACGCCGCGATCGATCAGCTGGCGCCAGGTATTCGTTGAAGACCACCGAATACAACGCATTGCCCTTGAAGCTGCGGCGCAGGAAGAACGCGCCGCCGCGACGCAGGATCGGGCCGATCGCCGGGCAGGTTGAGGTTCACGCCGGCGGCGATGTGCGGCACCACCACGCCGGATACATGCAACTGGTAGCTCATCAGCAGGTAGTCGGCATGGCTGCGATGGCAGGGCACGTAGACCACTTCGTGACCGGGCGCGGCGGCGCGGGCCTTGTCGAAGTGGTGCATGGCGATGCCGTCGTACAGCTTGTTCCAGAAATTCGCCAGCAGGAACGAGACCGAACGCACCACCGGGTGCGAGTAGTCCGCGGCGATCTCCAGCACCAGCTTGTGCGCCTTGCGCCAGGCCTTGGCGTGGCTGATCTTTTCCTTGGCCGCGCTGGCGGCGATCGCGGCGCGCACCGGCTCGGCATTCAGCACGGCGTCGACCACGGTGCGCCGGTGCGACAGGTCCGGGCCGATCACCGCCGCGCGGATGCGGTGGAAATGGGTGCGCAGCACGCGGGCGATCTTGCGGGTGAAGCGTTCCGGGGCGATCGTCGCCGGATTCGGCCAGCACGCTGCGCAGCGACACCGGCGCGGAAAAGTGCACCACGGTGTCGCGACCGTTCAGCAACAGCGCCAGCAGCCGGCGGAAGCGGCCGACCATGACCCAGTTTTCCGAGAACAGCACGCGGAACCAGCCGCTGTCGCGGCTCGGTGCGCGACCGACGTAGATCGACACCGGCACGATCTGGATATCGCGCTCGGGCATGCCTTCCAGCGAGCGCACCAGCTGTCGCAGCGGTTCGTTCGGCGCGCGCTTGCGGTTGCGACCCGAAGCAGCCGGCCATCGCGCCGCGCCAGCGCAAACAACGAGCGGCGCCGGCGGGTGCCGGCCATCGGTCGCATCGGGTTGGGCAGGCCAGCCTCGCGGCAGGCGCGCTGCAGGATCAGCGCATCGGAAAAGCCGTCGCGCTCGATCACATAGCAGACCGGCACGCCGGCCTGCAGCAGAGTCGGCCGGCTCCGCCGGGTCACGGCGGATGCGCACCCATGGCTGCAGCAACTGCCCGGCCAGGTTGAACCACCAGGGGGCGCGTGGGCGGGCGGCGTGATCCGCGTTGGAAGTCGTTTGCATCCGTCTATTCTAACGGTTGCGCCGTTCAGTCCTTGGTGACCGCACTGGCGTTTCCGGCGGGTGCCGGCTGGGTCGCCTGCTGATGCGCCTTGCGGGCATTGTCCAGCAGGTCCTCGCTGTACCAGCGGCCATCCTGCAACACCAGCTTCGATTCGGTCGACAGCGGCTTGCCGAGCAAGGTGTAGTCGACCTTGACCACGGCGTGGCCGTTGCTGCTGGACACCGGCGTGAGCTTGACCGAGTTCAGCGTCTCGTCCACCGACAGGCCGTAGATGGCCAGCAACTGCTTGAGCCCCGCATAGCCGGTCGAGTACTTGCCCATCGCGGCGTCGAAATCCATCGAGCGCAATTGCTCGGGGGTCTTCAGGTCCAGCTTGCGCGCCGTCGCCACGGCCACGCCGACTGCCTGCTTTGCCTTGGCCTGGTCGAACCACGGCGTCTGCTGCGCCCAGGGCGCGAGTACGTCGAGCACGCTGTTGGCCTGGTTCTTCTGCGTGTCGTCGAGCGTCTTGCTTTGCGAGACGGCGCTTTTCGCCAGCGCATCGCCCACGCTGATCAACACCGGCAACTGGTCCTTGTACTGCTGCTGCATGCTGACCAGTTTCGGCTGCAGTTCGGCGTACAGCCTGGTCTCCGCATCCGGGCCGGTGAGCTTCTGCATCGTCTCGCCGAACCTGGCGCGATCCTCGGCGGTGATCGGTCGTGGATCGCGCTGCTGACGGGCCCAGTCGGCGCGCAGGTTGGCGTAGTCGGCCGGCGGCAGCGCATGTTTCCACAGGCCGTTGAAATCACCGGCCTTGAGCAGGTCGACTGAGGCCTGCAGCGCCGCCTCCGGTGTACTGCCGCCGGGTTGGGCGGCCTCGTTCTGGCCATGGCAGGCACCCAGCAGCAGCGTGACGAGCAAGGGCAGCATGGCGTGACGCAGGGACAGGGGGCGCATGGAAGTTCTCGCGATGATGAGCAGCGGCACAGCCGCGGGCGTGATCGCGCAGGGTAAGCGGCGCGGCAGCCTGCAAACAAGGGCAGGCACGGCATGGCGCATGGCCACAAAAAGAAAACCCCGCGGGCCTGGGCCTCACGGGGAAATCCGGCAGAGCCGGAAGGGAAATGGCCTTGCCTGCAAAAGGTTTGGTCAGCAGGTGTTGGCAGGCGAAATGTTACTTGTTTGTCAAAATTGAGGCAACACTTTTGTTATGCATCGCAACTATTTGATAAAAAAGAAAATCAATAGCGCAATGCGTCGATCTTCTGCTGGCGCCGGCGTTCGGGTGGCGCGCTCCAGTCGTTGTTGAACAGGGCGGGCTCCCACGAGCCGTAGGTGGCGTTGGGCAGCACAAACCAGCGGGTGCCGATCCAGCCCATATAGGGCACCATCGCCTTGCGGCGCCCCTCGGGAGTGTTGGCGAGTACCGTCACGAAATCGCCGATCTGGTCACCGAACTGCATCAGCACGCGGTACTTGCGGGCGACCTGCTGGCGGCGGCAGCCTTTCTCCGTGCCGACCTGCTCGCAACCTTCGACAAAGGTGCCCAGCCCCAGAAGCGCCCCGGGCCCGGATACCGGCAAACCGGCCTTGCGCAGGTTGGCCAGGGTGACCTGATCCAGATCCGTGGCGCGATTGGAGATGTAGATCACCGCGACGCCATGGCTGGCCGCAAACCGGGTGAACTCGACCGCGCCCGGTAGCGCGCGGGCCTGTTCCTCCCTGCACCAGGCGGCCCAGTCGGCCTCGTTGAACGCGCCACCGCTGCGGACCAGCCGGGCCTGGTACGGCGAGTTGTCCAGCACGGTTTCGTCGACGTCCAGCACCACGGCCGGTGGAAGTCCCTGGTCCGAGGGCGCGCGATCTTCCCGGGTCAGCGCGTTCCAGTGAGAATCCTTCAGCGCGGCCAGCAGCCGCGACTGCGCATCGCGATAGGTTTGCAGATAGATGAGGTCGTGTTCGATCGCTGTCTGGGTCCAGACGACCGCGTTGAGATTGTCATTGGCGGCAGCTGCTGGCTGCGCCGCGGCGGCCGGCGGTGCAGCCGCGGCATCGACGTGCCGCGACGGCGCCACCGCGCAATCGGTCAGCAGGACAAGCGCGAGCAAGGTCGCGGGAAAGCGCAATGACATGCAGGGGATCCTTTGAGCGGGGTAAACCGGAACGATGACCGCAGTCTACGACAGCCCTGAGGCAGGGCTGGCAGCCATCGCGTGCTGCTGACAGACTGGCGGCCCCGCCCACGGTTTGCCTCCGCATGGATTCTCTCTTGCCCGCTCCCAGCGAGCCCTCGCGTGCCATCCGCCTTGCGAGTTACGTGCTTGCCGCCGTGGCCTTGTGGGCGGTGATCGGCGTCCACCTGCTCTCCGCGTTGCTGGCCGGCCTGCTGGTTTACGAACTGGTTCGGGCCATGACGCCGCTGCTGGGGCGACGCATTTCCGGCGATCGCGCGCGCATGCTGGTGGTGGCGGTGCTTGGCGCGATTGTGGTGGGGTTGCTGATCCTGCTGATTCTCGGTGCCATCAGCCTGTTCCACAACGAGATCGGCAACCCCGAATTGTTGTGGCAGCAGCAGTTGATGCCGCTGGTGGACAAGGCCCGCCAGCAGCTGCCACCGATGCTGGTCAACAACCTGCCCGACAGCGTCGATGACTTGCGGGTGGGCGCCGTTGAGCTGATGCACAAGCATGCCGGCACGCTGCAGCTGGCCGGCAAGGAGGCTGCGCGGGGTTTCGTGCACATCATCATCGGCCTGATCCTGGGCGCCATCATTGCGCTCAGCCGGGCCCGTCCGGCGCACCAGGTCGGCCCGCTGGCCGCGGCGCTCGGCATGCGCTGCCAGCACCTGGCCGTCGCGTTTCACAACATCGTGTTTGCGCAGATCAAGATCTCGCTCATCAACACGCTGTTCACCGCCATCTTCCTGCTCGGGCTGCTGCCGCTGCTGGGCATTCACGTGCCGCTGGCCAAGACCCTGGTGGTGGCGACTTTCGTGTTCGGACTGCTGCCGGTGGTGGGCAACCTGATTTCCAACACGGCGATCGCGATTGCCGGCCTGTCGGTGTCGCTCGGCGTGGGCATCGCCGCGCTGGTATTCCTGATCCTGATCCACAAGCTCGAATACTTTCTCAACGCCCGCATCGTCGGCACCCAGATCCGCGCCCGCGCCTGGGAGCTGCTGATTGCCATGCTGCTGATGGAAGCCGCCTTTGGCCTGCCCGGCGTGATCGCCGCGCCGATCTACTACGCGTATCTCAAGAGCGAGCTGGAAGCGGAATCGTTGCTGTAACGGTGGAACCGTCGCGTGATCGGGCTCATGCTTGCTTCGCCCTGGTTGCTATGGTGCACTCGAAGGCCGTCGCCATGGCGACGTCAGGGGCGATGATCCGGCCATGCGTCTGCGCCATATCGAGCTGTTCCATGCCGTGCTAACCACCGGCAGCCTTACCGGTGCCGCCGACCTGCTGAACATTTCGCAGCCGGCGGCCAGCAAGGCCTTGCAGCATGCCGAGCATCAACTCGGCTTCGCTCTGTTCAGTCGCGTGCGCGGGCGCCTGCAACCGACCGAGCGGGCGCTGCTGTTGCGCCATCGCGTCGACCGGATCATCCAGGATCTGCACGACCTGCAGCGGCTCACCGCGAACATCAGCCGTCCGGAAAGCTATCCGCTGCGGGTGACTTGCACGCCAACCCTGGCGCAGGCGCTGGTGCCCGACGCGGCCACGCTGTTGCGCAAGACCTTTCCCGACACCACGACGGAGCTGTTCACCCAGCACTCGGCGGAAATGTGCGGGTCGCTGATGCTGCACGAAGCCGACATCGGCCTGACCCTGCAGGACGCCGGCCTCGCGGGCCTGCATCAGGAGCCGCTGTGCCATGGGCATGTGATGGTCATCGCGCCGCCTGGCTGGTGGTCGGCCGAGGAGCTGGCGCAGCCGCTCCCGGTCGCCGCGCTGGCCGGCCAGCCGATGATCGGCATCGCGGTGCACGATGCACTCGGGCGCATGCTGCAGAGCCATCTGACCCAGATCGAGCCGCCGCCGCGGACATCGGTCTGGGTGCAGACCTATCAGCTCGCCTGCGCGCTGGTTGCGCAGGGCGAAGGGCTGGCGCTGGTCGATCCGTTCACCGCGTCGCGCGGTGCCGGCGTCGCCGTACAGACGCGGCCGCTGAAGTTGCAGCTGGAGGTGGTGCTGTATGCGCTCTATCGCGTCGACAGTCCACTGAATCCGGTGCAGAAGCAATTTCTCGAACGGGTCACCCAGCTGGCGCGCAACATGCTGGCGTCGCCCGCCTGACGAAACGCCGCCCGCTGCACGGGCGCATCCACAACCCCCGGTTATGCCAACTGCCGGTCTTTTCATTGGTGGCCCGCGCGCGGCTGTGACTATGCTCGGTCACGTGCTGCGAGGGGCAGGCGAATGTCAGAACACAGACACCGCAACAGACGCAGGACCGGCGCGGGGGCGTCGGTTGCCGCTGCGCGGCCGCGACATGCATCAGAAGCATCCACAGGGAACTTATTCGTTGCCTGACCGCCGCGCGGTCGTTCCCGCCGGTGGCGTGCCCACGGCAGCCAAACACGTTGGGGAGATCTCATGAACAAGCGTCCCGGTCGGATCACTCCGACCCTGCTGGCCACGGCGGTGATGTTTGCACTCAGTCACGCCGCGGCAGCGCAGACGGCCAGCCCGTCATCCACCGAAGCCGCTTCGACATCGACACAGGCGCCGACACCGGCCAAGGCGAAGAACCTGGGTCCGGTGGTGGTGACCGGCACGCGCGCCGGCAACCGCACGGAAAGCTCCTCGCTGACGCCGATCGACGTGATCTCCGCCGACGTGCTTAAGCAGACCGGCACGATCGATCTGACGCAGGCGCTCGAACGCGCCATCCCCTCGTTGAATTTCCCGTTCGCACCCGCTTCGGACACCTTCGCGTTCCAGCGGCCGTTCGAACTGCGTGGCCTGTCGCCGGATCAGGTGCTGGTGCTGGTGGACGGCAAACGCTGGCATCCGGGTGCGCTGGTGTTGAGCCTGGGCCAGATCGGGCAGGGTTCGCAGGGCATCGACCTCAACACGATTCCGTTATCGGCGATCGACCATATCGAGGTGCTGCGTGACGGCGCTTCCGCGCAGTACGGCTCCGACGCGCTTTCCGGCGTGGTCAACATCATCCTGAAGAAAGGCGCCAAGGGCGGCGACGTGCAGCTCAGTGGCGGCCAGTTCTCCGCCGGCGACGGCCGGCAATGGCAGGGCGCGGTGAACTTCGGCGTTCCGCTGGGTGGCGAAAGCGGCTGGCTGCGCCTTACCGCGGAAGACAGCAACCAGAGCCCGAGCAACCGCGCCGGTGTCGACCGTCGCCCCGGGCTGGCGCAGCTCGGCGTTAAGTTCCACTTCGGCACCGTGTCGTTCAAGAACAAGAACCTGTTCCTCAACACGCAGTACGACATCAGCCCCAACGTGCAGTTCTACGCGTTCGGACACTACGGGCGCCGTGTCGGCGAGCCGCGCGGCTTCTACCGCTATGGCAGCAACACCGCCTATCCGAACAACCCGCTGATCGGCCTGGTCTATCCCGACGGCTTCCTGCCACGGGAGCACGGCGACTCGACCGACACCTCGCTGGTGGCGGGACTGCGCGGCACCTGGAATGGCTGGCGCTGGGACGCCAGCGGCAACTACGGCAGCAACCGGGTTTCCTACAGCACGCGCAACAGCACCAACTACGCCCTGCTCAATGATTTCGGCAGCAGCCCGACCAGCTTCCACGACGGCATCCTGACCGCCAGGCAGCAGACGTTCGACATCGACATCTCCAAAGAGGTGGCGTTCGTCTGGCTGCCCAATCCGCTGACCCTGTCCTTCGGCACGCAGTGGCTGCGACAGAGCTACGACGTGGCGGCAGGCGACTTCGGTTCTTACTACGTGGGCACCTCCGGGGTGCGCGGCGGCGCGCAGGGCTTTGCCGGCTGGGGTCCGCAGGATGCCATCTCGGTGGCACGCCACGACGTGGCCGAGTATCTGCAACTGGAAGGCAATCTGACCGAGCGGCTCGGCTTCTCCGCCGCCTTGCGGCACGAGGATTATTCGGACTTCGGCACCACCACGTCGGCTGCCCTGTCCGGCCGCTTCGACTTCACCGATTCGTTCGCCCTGCGCGGCAGCGCCTCGACCGGATTCCGCGCACCGGGACTGGGCCAGCAGCACTATTCGGAAACCACCTCGGCGGCCTTTGGTGCAGGCAACTCGCTGGGGTTGCCGCCGGGCATCTACCTGCGCGGACTGGTGCCGGTGGACAACCCGCTGGCGCGACTGCTTGGCAGCGAGCCGCTGAAGGCGGAGAAGTCGCGCAACTTCACCGCGGGCGTGGTGTGGAATCCCACCAACGAACTCAACATGTCGTTCGATGCCTACCAGATCACCGTCACCAACCGCATCGCGCTGTCCAGTTCGCTCTCGCTGTCGACGCCTTCGGTGGTGGCCTACCTGGCGGCCAACGGCGTCACCAACCTGCAGTACAGCGGCCTCTCCTACTTCACCAACGCCGGCACCGTGCGCACCCAGGGCGCCGACGTGGTGACCAGCTACCGCAGCGACTTCGGCGACAGCGGCAACCTGCTTTCGACGCTCAGCTACGGCTACCACAAGAACAAGGTCACCGACGTCAAGCCAAATCCACCCGTGCTCGATTCGCTGGGCGTGATCTTCCTGCGCCTCAACCGCAGCGCGATCAAGGGCCTGCTGGCCGATACCGCGCCACGCAGCAAGTTGATCCTCAACGAGGCCTACGGCCTCGGCAACTGGGCCTTCAATGGAACGCTGACCCGTTACGGCCGCATCACCTCGTACGGCTCGACCAGCTACCTCAATGACGAGGTTTATCCGCACAAGTGGCTGCTCGATCTGGCGGCAAGCTACAACCACGATCGCTGGACGTTCACCGTGGGTGGCGACAACGTGCTGAACACCTACCCGAAGAAAGCTCCGATAACCGACGACCAGAACGGCGCGTTCCCGTATTCCTCCAGTTCGCCGTTCGGCTTCCAGGGCGCGTACGTGTACGGCAAGGTGCAGTACCACTGGTAGGCGCGTTCTCCGGTGTGGCGAAGTCCTGGCATGCCGGGGCTCTCGCCGGCCGCGACCTGTCGCGCCGCTTGCAGGAACCGCCGCGCCACAACCGCCGGTTATGCAAGGCAAGCGTCTTTTCATTGGTGGCGTGCGACCGCCTCTATCTATGCTCGAACCCTGCCTGTGGAGGGTGAACGAATGACCGAAAGAAATACGCCACGCCGCGATGCTGCGACCACCGGCCGCCTGTCGGCGCGCAGCATGCCGCGCTGGCGTCGTACCGTGCTGGCGCTGGCCATCGGCAGCTTCGGCGTGCTGGTCCACGCGCAGGACACCGCGTCGGCGAATACCGCGGCGATCGCCAGCGCCAACGCACTGGCCACCGAGGCCGGCTTCGAAGTGCTCGCGCGCGGCGGCAACGCGGTGGACGCGGCGATCGCGGTGGGCACCGCGCTGTCGGTGGTGCAGCCGGAAGCATCCGGCATGGGCGGCGGCTTTCTCGCGGTGATCCACGATGCGGCCACCGGCAAGGACACCTTCATCGACGCGCGCGAGATGGCGCCGCAGGCGGTCAGCGAGAAGGACTATCTGAAGGCGGATGGCACGCCCAACCGCGACACCTCGCTCAATGGGCCGCTGGCTGCCGGCATTCCCGGCTTTCCCGCCGGCATCGCCTACATGTCGGGCAAGTACGGCAAGTTGCCGCTGGCGGTGTCGCTGAGTCCGGCGATCCGGCTGGCCGAGCAGGGCTTCCATCCCAGCGGTGCGCTGGTCCGTTCGATCGGCCACAAGGCCGACGTGCTGCGCCGCTATCCGGCCTCGTCCGCCAAGTTCATGCCGGGCGGCAAGATGCCCCAGGAGGCCGGCATCTTCTGCGATCCGGACCAGGGGAACACCCTGAAGGCGCTGGCCGAGCACGGTGCGGACGGCTTCTACAAGGGCGCGGTGGCGGGGGAACTGGTGAAGTCGGTGCGTGCCGCCGGCGGTACCTGGACGCTGGCCGATCTGGCGAACTATCGCGCGAAGGAGCGCCAGCCGATCGAGCTCAACTACGCCGGCTACAAGGTGATCACCGCGCCACCGCCTTCCTCCGGCGGCGTGGCCATCGCCGAGATGCTCAACATCATCGCGCCGATCGACCTGCACAAGCTCGATGAAGCGCACCGCATCCATTACCTGGTCGAGGCGATGCGCCGCGCGTTCCGCGACCACAATGAATACCTCGGCGATCCGGACTTCGTGAAGATGCCGCTGGACATGCTGCTGTCGCCTTATTACGCCGACGGTCTGCGCCAGAGCATTCTGCCGGAGCAGGCGACCAAGTCGTCGTGGCTGCCGTCGGTGCACGCGAAAGGTCCGGGCATGCACACCACGCATTACTCGATCATCGACAAGGAGGGCAACATGGTCTCGATGACCGCCACGGTGAACACCACCCTCGGCTCCAGCTTCGTCGCGGGCAGGACCGGCATCCTGCTCAACAACGAGATGGACGACTTCGCCCTGGTCTCGGGCCAGCCCAATGCCTTTGGGCTGATCGGCGGCAGCGCGAACGCACCGGTCGGCGGCAAGCGCATGCTCTCGTCGATGTCGCCCAGCATCGTGGTCGGCAAGGATCGTCTGGCGGTGATCGGTTCGCCCGGCGGTTCCACCATCATCACCCAGGTATTCGAAGCGATCCTCGCCTTCGTCGACGGCAAGGACGCGGGCCAGATCACCTCGCAAAAACGCATCCATCACCAGTTCCTGCCGGACCGCATCGACATCGAAAAAGGCAGCGACATCCCGGTCGACGTGCTGGCAAAGCTCAAGGCGATGGGCTACGAGATCAACGACAGCGAATCGTGGGGCAACATGAACGTGGTGGTCTGGGACAAGGCCAGCAACGTCAAGACGGCCGCCAGCGATCCACGCAATCCCAACGGCCTGGGCAAGGTGGAAACCGTCCACTGAAGCCCCAGGCCGCGTAGCCGGCATGACGGCGGTGATGCGGTGAGCCGTGGCCCGCCACCGACTCATCCGCATCTTCCGCTTTCACGCCGGTCGAGACCCATCGAACCCCGCTTGGCGCCCACACCTTCCAATCCGACCGGCGGCACGCCCGCCACCTGGAGTACCGCTTTCATGTCCCACCATGGCGATGCGAGCCCGTCCGCTCAATGGGGTCCGCCGTATCTGTTGTATCTGGGCAGCGCGGCCGACGATCTGGCCATCAAGACGGCCAGAGGTGTGGCGTACTGGCGACCCGAATGGTGTGTGGGCCAGTACCGCCATGCCGGTTGCAAGCCGACGCTCGGTCTGCCCGATATCGGCATGGCCGAGGCGAAGGCGATGGGCGCCGACACGATGATGATCGGCACCGCGAACGCCGGTGGCGTAATGCCGCCGACGATGGTGAGCGACGCGATCGCGGCGCTCGACGCCGGACTCAACGTGGTCGCCGGCCTCCACCAGAAGCTGCGCGAAAACGCGGACATCGTGGCCGCTGCGCGCCGCAATGGCCGTGTGCTGTTCGACGCGCGCGATCCCGCTCGCGGCATACCGGTCGGCAACGGTCGCCCGCGCGCCGGTCGACGCCTGCTCACCGTGGGCACCGACTGCTCCGTCGGCAAGATGTACACCACGCTGGCGTTGGAACAGGCCATGCGCCGGCGCGGCTTGCTGGCGGATTTTCGCGCCACCGGGCAGACCGGCATCTTTGTCGCTGGTGCCGGCGTGCCGATCGACGCGGTGGTCGCGGATTTCATCTCCGGCGGCGCGGAATGGATTTCGCCGGCGCGCGAGGACAACGGCTGGGACCTGATCGAAGGGCAGGGTTCACTGTTCCATCCGTCCTATGCCGGCGTGTCGCTGGGCCTGTTGCACGGCGCGCAGCCCGACGCGCTGGTGTTGTGCCATGAACCCACCCGGCACCACATGCGCGGCCTGCCCGGCTACCCACTGCCCGAGTTGAAGAAGTGCCTGGAGGCGAACCTTGTCGCGGCGCGCCTGACCAATCCGGCGGTGCAGGCGGTGGGGGTGGCGTTGAACACCGCCAGCATGTCGGCACGGGACGCCGACGAGGCGTGCAGGCAGGTAAGCGGCCTGCTCGAGCTGCCCTGCCAGGACCCGGTCAGCATGGGTGTCGAAGCGATCGTGGACAAGCTGCTCGCATGCTTCGCGAACTGACCGTCAGCGAGCGCAGCTTTCCGCTGGTGGCGCCTTTCCGCATCGCGCGTGGCGTGAAGTACGCCGCCGACGTGGTCACGGTAGCGCTGCACCAGGCGGGAAAGACCGGGCGCGGTGAATCGGTGCCTTATGCCCGCTACGGCGAGTCGATCGCCTCGGTGCTGGAGGAGATCGATTCGTTGCGGGTCGAGCTTGGCGCGGGCATGGGGCGCGACGAACTGCAGCTGCGATTGCCGCCCGGCGCCGCGCGCAATGCGCTGGATGCGGCGATGTGGGATCTCGAATCGCAACTGAGTTCGGTGCCGGTATGGGTGCAGCTGGCGCGCCCGCCACGCGCCACGCTGCGCAGCGCGATCACGATCGGCATCGACACGCCCGCGCGCATGGGCGAAGCCGCCGCGCGCATCGCCGATGCCGGGCTGATCAAGATCAAGGTGGACGCCCACGATCCTGCGGCGCGAATCGAAGCGGTGCGTCGGGCTGCGCCCGCCGCGCATCTCATCGTCGACCCGAACGAAAGCTGGACCATCGAGATCCTGCGCGACCTGCAGCCGATGCTGGAGCGCGCCGGCGTCGAGTTGCTCGAACAACCGCTGCCGGCCGATGCGGACGACGCCTTGCTCGCCTTCCGCAGCCGCATCCCGATCTGCGCCGACGAAGCCTGCCACGTGAGCGCGGACCTGCCGCGGCTGCGCGATCGCTATCAGGCGGTCAACATCAAACTGGACAAGACCGGCGGACTCACCGAGGCTTGGCGACTGCTGCGCGCCGCGCGCGCCGACGGGTTCAGGATCATGGTGGGTTGCATGGTGTGTTCGTCGCTGGGCATCACGCCGGCACTGGAAATCGCCCGCGAGGCGGAGTTCATCGACCTGGATGGTCCGCTGTGGTTGCAGGACGATTACGTCGATGGTGTAAGCCTGCACGACGGTCTGCTGATGCCGCCGTCGCCCGCGTTCTGGGGTGGCTGACGATGGCGGTCGCGCACCCGGCGAAGCTTTGGCGAATGCCGCGGTGTGAGCAGGGGCGGGCGGCATGTTGAGCCTCGACCCGATCCAGAGCCTGGCCTGCGGCGGACTGTTCCTGCTGATCGGCTATGCGATCCGCAAACGGGTGCCGCTGCTGTCGCGCTTCAGCATCCCGGCGCCGGTGATCGGCGGCCTGCTGGTGGCGCTGGCGTTGCTGGCCTGTCGCCAGTGGGACGTGACGCCGATGCGTTTCGACACGGCGTTCAAGCAGCCGTTGATGATCGCGTTCTTCACCGCGATCGGCTTCAACGCCAGCACCTCCCTGCTGAAGGTCGGCGGCCGACAGCTGCTGCTGTTCCTGGCTCTGGCCAGCGGCCTGGCGGTGGTGCAGAACCTGGTGGGCATCGGCCTGGCGACGGCCTTCGGCCTGCCGCCGCTGTTCGGCGTGATCACCGGTTCGGTGACGCTCACCGGTGGCCCGGCCACCGGCATGGCGTTCGCGCCGTTGTTTGCGGAGGCCGGCGTGCCTGGTGCGGCCAGCGTGGCGCTGGCCAACGCGATGGCCGGCATCGTGCTCGGTTCGGTGATCGGCGCACCGGTGGCGACGATGCTGATCGAGCGACTGAGACTGCGCACGCCGAAGACCGCGTCCCAGGCTGCCGAAACTGCGGTCATGGCGCCCGAAGGCAGGCTTGCCGCCAGCGCGCCGCGCGCCGATGAAAGGGCGTATTCGGGACTCCGGAATTTCGTGTGGATCCTGCTCGCGATGGGCCTCGGGGCGTGGATCAGCGCCGGTCTGGGCACGCTCGGACTGACCCTGCCCGGTTACATCGGCGCGATGCTGGTTGGTGCGCTGATCCGCAACATCGACGATCGCCGCGGCTGGGTCGGGCTGTCGATGCCTGTCATCGACGTCATCGGCAACACCTGCCTGTCGCTGTTCCTGGTGATGGCGCTGATGGATCTGCACTTGTGGGAACTCAGCGGGCTGGCGCTGCCGCTGCTGGTCAATCTCGGTGTGCAATCCCTCATCGTGGTGGCGTTCTGCTGCTGGCCCTTGCTGCAACTGATGGGACGCGACTACGACGCGGCAGTGATGGCCAGCGGCTTCATCGGCTTCATGCTGGGCACCACCGCCAACGCGATGGCGGTGATGAGCTCGCTCACCGAACGCTACGGCCCGGCGGCGCGCGCGTTTCTGGTGGCGCCCATCGTGGGCGCTTTCCTGATCGACTTCACCAACGCGCTGGTGATCACCGTGTTCATCAACGGCTGGAAGTGACCGCGCCATTTACCGGGCGGCGAGCGTCGCCTTGATCCGCGCCATGTGCGACCCGGCAGTTTCGCGGTCACTTCCTTGTCTGCCCCCGAGTCCTTGCCCTGCCGGTGCAGGTCGCCCCGTGGCAGCTCGTGCAGGAAGTGGTTGAGTGCTGCGGCGGACCTCGCCGCAGCGTTCCTTTGGCGCGGGTGATGCCCACCGCTGCCGCAAGCTCTTCGGTCTTAAATCGCAAGTAATTGCGACAAGAACGCAATCAACTGTTTGTTGCGTAAACATTAAATTCGTTGCATGGTTGCCCCTCGACAAAATCGAAGAAGCTGCCGGACTCGGGGGAGTCTGCCAGCTACGGGTGTCGATGCCGCGGTGGATTCCATCCACTACTGAAAAACTTTGAGGGGAGTTCCCAACACAATGATTAAATCAAGAATCGCAGCCGCTATCGTGACCGCGTTGGCACTGGGCTACACCTCTGCCTACGCGCAGTCGGCCCAGTCGGACACGTCCCAGCAAAGCACCGAGCAGGCACCGGACACGACCAAGGCCAAGAAGCTGGAAGCGATCACGGTGACCGGCTCGCTGATCCCGCAGACGGAGATCGAAACCGCGCAACCGGTCATCACGATCACGGCCGAAGACATGAAGGCGCGCGGCTTCACCACGGTTGCCGAAGCGTTGCAGCAGTCGTCATTCTCGACCGGCACCGTACAGGGTGCGCAGACCTCGGCATCGTTCACCCAAGGCGCGCAGACACTCAGCATGTTCGGGCTGCCGGTGGGCTTCACCAAATACCTGATCGATGGTCGCCCGATGGGCAACTTCCCGGGCCTGTACAACGGCAGCGACGCGTTCAACAACATCAGCGGCATCCCGATGGACATGGTCGACCACATCGACGTCCTGCCGGGTGGCCAGTCATCGCTTTACGGCTCAGACGCCATCGCCGGCGTGATCAACATCGTGCTGAAGAAGCATATCGATGCCCCAGCCATCGATGTGCGGTACGGCTGGTACAAGGATGGCGGCGGCGCCGACCGTCGTATCAGTCTGGCCGACAGCTTTTCGGTGGGCCGATTCAACTCCCTGGTCGGCGTGCAGTTCGAAAGCAGCCAGCCAATCTGGGGTTTCGACCGCGACATCACCAGTCACTTTTTCGACAAGAACCCCAGTAGCCCGCCGGTGGCCAGTCGCGACTTCCTGGTCTACAGCCCGTTCAGCGGCCACTATTATTTTTCGGATCCCAACAACTGCGCCAATGTCACCGGCTTGTTCAATGGTACCGAAGGCCTTCGTACGCGTAGCGGCGGACGTACCTATTGCGGCTCGTTCGAGACGCCGGGATATCGCACGCTGAAGAACAGCGACAAGACCGCCAACCTCTATACGCACAACACATTCGACGTCAACAGCAACCTCCAGCTGTATGGCGATCTGCTATACAACTATGAGGAGCAGAAGTATTCGGTGGGCTCCGGTTACACGTTCTGGAGTACCGCCGACTACGGCGCTTACTACGATCCCAACCTGGATGATTTCGTCGGCCTGCAGCGCGCGTTCGCGCCGGAAGACCTCGGTGGCTACCAGCACACCATGAACAAACAGACCGAGAACTCGTACATGCTGACCCTGGGTGGCAAGGGCACATTCGGTCAGTCGAACTGGGATTACGATCTGGGCTTCACCCATTCCGACGACAAGTTGCACGCGCACGACTGGAACCGACTGGCCGGCCCGATGGACGCGTATTTCCAGTCGCATGTGCTGGGTCCGCAACAGGGTCTCGATCCGTATTACGGCGCTTACCCGGTGTTCACCCCGAATTACGCCGCGTTCTATCAGCCGATCTCGCCCAGCGACATGGCTGCCATGACCACCTACACAAGCACCAATGGCAAAACCTGGGACAACATGCTGCGCGGTCAGCTGACCAACGCATCGCTGTTCTCGCTGCCCGGTGGCGACGCCGGTATCGCGGTGGTGGTCGAAGGTGGCAACCAGGGTTGGGCGTACAACCCCGATCCACGCCTTCTCAATGGTGAGATCTGGGGCACCACCGATGTACAGGGCGGAGGCCACCGTTCCCGGTACGCGGCCACCACCGAGTTGAAGTTTCCGCTGCTCACCCAGGTGACGCTCGATGTGTCCGGTCGCTACGACAATTACAAGGTGTCCGGCAACCATGTGCACCACGGCACATACAACCTTGGCCTGGAATATCGCCCGTTTGAATCGCTGCTGCTGCGTGGGAGGTATGGCACCGCGTTCAAGGTTCCTACCCTGGCCGATGAGTACCAGGGCCTGAGCGGCTACTACAACTTCGTCACTGACTACGCCAACTGCGCCCGCCTGGGCTACGGCCCGTCCGACACCGCCAGTTGCCCGACGCCCTACGACAGCACGCAGTACTTCGGTCAGCAGTCGGGCAGCGTCAAATTGCAGCCGATCACGGCGAAGGTCTGGAGCTATGGCTTTGTTTATGCGCCAACGGCGAAGATATCCGTGAGCGTCGATTATCTGCACTGGGATATCAACAACGAGGTCAATATCCAGAGCGCAGACACGTTGTCCCGCACGGAGTATCTGTGCGATATCGGCACGATCGACCGCACCTCGCCGAGCTGCTTGAATGCCCAGGCGCAGATCACCCGCGGGGCGCCCACCGATCCCACCCTGCTCGGCGTCATCCAGCAGATCTATACGCCGAAGGTCAATGTTTCCAACGAGCAGGTGAATGCCATCACGGCGCAATTCAGCTACTTGCAGAGTTTGGGAAGGTTCGGCCAGTTGGCTTTCAATACGTCCTACAGCGATGACCTGAAGCACACCCGGCAGGATTACCCGGGCGACCCGTCCATCGACCTCCTACGCCATCCCAATTACAGCCAGGACTTCAAGACCAAGGCCAACGCGTCGCTGACCTGGAGCGTGCCCCGCTGGAGCGCCACCGTCTATGCAAACCGGTTTGGCAGGACGCCGAACTATCTCGCCTATGCCAACGACAATTACAGCGCCAAGGGTACCGGCAAGCTGGGTGCCTGGATCTTGTACAACGCCAGTGTGACGTTCAATCCGATCAAGAATCTCGGTCTGTCGTTCCTGGTGAACAACGTATTCAACAAGGCACCACCGCTGGATCGCAGTAATCCGGGCACCACCGGCACGCCGTTCTTCACCGACAACTACAACGCGTACGGCCGTGCGATGTACCTCGAGGCGAATTACAAGTTCGGCTCTGCCCAGTAAGTATTCGGGCATCCAAAAAGGAACGGCCCCGCTCTGGCGGGGCCGTTTCTTTTGGAGCAATCGACCCTTAAATAGCTCCGTGGGCAACGTCAGCTCAGGTCAAGTTCGATGCCTGCCTCCAGCAGAAGGTCACGCAAGCCATCCAGCTGTTCACCATAGCGCTTCCATCGCTTGAGCGAGCTTCGATATATCGGCGCTCGAACCTGCACGGCGCTTGCCGTTGCCACAGGAGCTGAATTGGCCTCGAAACGCAGACATTCGTCGCGCCAGGACACGCCACAAAATTCCAGTAGCCGCCGCGAGCTCAGCTCTTGCGATTCCACCAGCTCTTCGTAATTGATCTGAAGGATCCGGCCCGGCAGCACGCGTTGCCAATGAGCCATCAATTGATGGAACAGAACGTAGTACCTGCCGATATCGAGCAGATCAAACGAGTAATCATAGAAAGGCGACTTCTCGCTGAAAAGTTGGCGAAAATTGCTGAGACAAGTATCCATCGGATCGCGCCGGAGGCAGATGATCCTGGCGTTCGGCAATGCATTGGCGATGTATCCGGCGTAAAGAAAATTGTGCGGCAGTTTGTCGACGAAGCGGGGCTTTTTGCCTGTCAGTGGTCGCGTGCTGGCGAGGTACATCTCACCCAGTCCGCCGAGATTGGCATCGCGCGTGCGCATTACCGTGTCGGTATCCACCAGCGCCGGGCTACGGCTGCCTGACAATTGCTTTACCGACATGGCGAAATTCAGCAGCTCCCCAGCCGACTGCACATCGGGATGACTGGAGATGATGCGCTCGACCAATGTCGTGCCGGAACGCGGCATGCCGACAATGAAGATGGGCTCGCTCGAAGGACAGTTGCCAACTAAGGTTTGAGTGGTTGGAAAGCTGCCCATGATCGCTGTGAACATCTCTTGATCGCGCTGGGTGGAATAGCTCCGACTTAGCGCATTGGCGGCCTTTCCGCGCACGAGATGGTGATAGGACTGGCGATAATCAGAGAGATCCTCGTATTCCTTCGCCAAAGCCATGTTGAGGCAGGTGGATGCTTCCGTATGGCCCGTTCCATCAACCTGCTGAAGCAAATGCTCCAGCCGCTCGACGTGATTGTTTTGCGGAGTCTGACGACGCAGCTGGGCTAGCGTGACGTGGGCAAGCCAGTGATGCGGGTTGATGCCGAGGCACGCCTCAAGCTCCACTTCGGCCGCCGCGTGATCGCCGCAGGCGATCAGCGATGTGGCCCAGTTGTAACGGAAGGGTGCGTTTTCCGGGGCCAGCGTCGTGGACTGTTTGAACGCCGTGGCTGCCGAGGCGAAATCACCGACATGGGTGAAGATTACGCCCAGCATGTCCAGTGTCGCCGGATCGGTGGGCGACAACGCCACGGCCCTGTCAGCTGCAACCTTGGCCTCCCGGTTTTGGCGAGTCGCCATCAGCGCCTTGGCGTATTGGACAATAAAGCCGACCCTTTGAGGTTCGAGCAAGGTCGCCTGACGAAGCGCTTCGATGGCTGCCGGCGTCTGCCCCGATTCCATGTTCGCAACGCCGAGCATGTAGTAGATACCGGGATGGCGCGGCGCCATAGGTAAAAGGCGTACCGCGCGCTCTTTCACCTCCGGCCAGGCGCGCCGATCGAAGGCGTTGACGAGCTGGTCATAGAGTTGGGCGGGATCAGGCATGTCATTCCGCTTTCAAGAGGGCAAAATTGGCTTGCTGGATGGAGGCGGTGTTCGGCAACTCGACCAAAACGATATCGATTCTGACTGATGGAAGGGAGCTCGCGCCCCCGCATCACATCCGGCCGCGTCTACATGGGTTGGTCAACCTCGACATCCGCCGAGCCGAGAAGGTCGAGCAAGGGTTTGAGTTGGGAGGCGTATCTTTTCCAGCGCCCGACGGCCGAACGATAGATTGGCATTCGAACCTGGGTCGCGCTTAGCGTTCCGACCGGCGCGGCATTCTGTTCAAAATGCAGGCAGGCCTCGTGCCAGGGCAGTCCGCAAAACTCGAGCAGATCCCGCGTCGTCGATTCCTGCGACCCAATCAGGTTTTCGTAGCTCACTTCGAAAACGCGGCCGGGGACGACCCTCATCCAGTGTTTCATCAGGCGGTCAAACAAAAGGTAGTAGCGGCCGGTGTCCAGCAAGTCGAACGAATAGCCGAAATGCGGTGAATCGGGTTCGAACAGTTGCCGAAAATTACTCAGGCAGGTATCCACGGGATCACGGCGGACGCAGACGATCCTGGCGTTGGGCAACGCACGGGCGATGAAGCCGACAAAGAGGAAATTGTGCGGCAGCTTGTCGACAAATCTCGGCGTATGCCCGGTGGCTGGACGCGTGCTGGCGATGTAATCGGCGCCCACTTGCCTCCAGTCCAGGCGGTGCAGCTTTGCCATGGCCGAAGGGTCGGCAATGAATGAGCCACGATGAGCGGAGACGCGTTGAAGTGCGTCGGCGAAATTCTGCAACTCGCCCGCGCCATGCACATCCTGGTGGCTGGAAAGAACGCGCTCCACCAAGGTAGTGCCTGAACGCGGCATTCCCACCACAAAGATGGGCTCCTCGCAGGGGTCGCCAGCGGGCACCGGCTGCGCTTCGGGAAAGCTGCGCATCAGTAGCTCAAAGAGGCGCTCATCTTCGCTTGCCACATGGCGAAGGCGATTGCGGGCAGCCGCCTTCGCCTGCACGAGGTGGTCAAAGGCCCGGGGATACTCGGCGAGATCTTCGTATTCCTTCGCCAGAGCCATATTCAGGTAAGTGCGAGCATCAACATCTTCAGCGTTAGCCGAAAGTAATGGCAGCAACCGATGCAGATGATTTCGCTCTGACGTCTGTCGACGCAGCTGCGCCAGGGGCAGATGCGGATTCCAGTAGGTCGGAGCGCGCGCGATGCATTCTTCGAGTTCAGTTTCGGCGGCGTCCAAATCGCCCAGGCCAATCAGGGCCGTGGCAAGGTTGAAACGGCACCGGGCGTTGGCGGGTGCGAGTACCACAGCCTGCCTGAAAGCCGCTGCTGCTTTCGCGTGCGCCTGTGCACGGATGCAGATCATCCCCAACGTATCCAGCGTCATCGGATCGCGAGGATTGAGCTTAAGCGCGCAGTCGACCGCATCCAGAGCCCTTCCATGCGAACGGGTCATGGAAAAAGCCTTGGCCAGGAGCGTCGCAAAATCCGCCCGCGTCGGATCCAGTTCCGTCGCACGTCGGAGATAGTCGACGGCAGGGCCCAGCCGTTGCAGCTCCAGACAGGCGACGCCGGCCATGCTGTGAACGCCGGGATGATCTGGCGCCTGCGGGAGCAGTCGCTCGGCGATCACCTGCACGTCATGCCAGCGCGCTTGTCTGAAGGCGTCGACGAGTTGGGCGTAAAGCTGCTCCGGCGCGATCATTGAGCAAAAACCGAGTGCGTACTCATGTTCACCCGCCTGCCAGCATCGCCGCGATCTTCGCCATGTGCGACTGCGGCGGTCTCGCGGGTGACTTCCTTGTCCGCCTCCGGATCCTTGCCCTGCCAGTGCAGGTCGGCCTGCGGCAGTTCGTGCAGGAAGCGGCTGGGCTGGTTGGTGTGGACTTCGCCGTAGCGTTTGGTCTTCGCCGACCAGGACAGCGTCAGCAGTTCCTTGGCGCGGGTGATGCCGACGTACATCAGCCGGCGTTCCTCGTCGATGCGGCCTTCGTCGATGGCGCCTTCGTGCGGCAGCGTGCCGTCCTCGCAGCCGACGATGAAGACGAAGCGGAACTCCAGCCCCTTCGCCGCGTGCAGGGTCATCATGCGCACCGCGTTGCCGGGCTCGTCGCGGTCGGCGTGGCTGAGCAGGGCCAGTTGCGAGGCGAGGTCGCCGGCGCTGTTGCCGCCCTTCTGCATCGCGCGGAACCAGTCGGCGAGTTCCTTCAGGTTGCCGAGCTTGCGCTCGCGCACGCTGGCGTCGGGCGTGCTGGCGGCGATCTGCGCGGCGTAACCGGTGCGTTTCAGGATCAGCTCGACCAGATCGGCCGCGCTCTGGTGCAGCGAGGCGCTGCGCAGTTCGTCGAGCAGGTTGGCGAACGAAGCCAGTGCCGCCGCGGGGCGCGGCGTGAGCTGGCGCAGCACGCCGTCGCTGCGGGTGGCGTCGAGCAGCGAGTTGTGCCGGCTCTGCGCGAGCTGGCCGAGCTTCTCCAGCGTGGTCGCGCCGATCTCGCGCTTGGGCACGTTGACCACGCGCAGGAACGCGGCGTCGTCGCTGGGGTTGGTCAGCAGGCGCAGGTAGCACAGCAGATCCTTCACCTCGGCGCGGTCGAGAAAGCTCAGCGCGCCGGTGAGGTGATACGGAATCCGCGCCAGACGCAGCGCCTTTTCCAGCGGGCGCGCCTGGAAATTGCCGCGGTACAGGATCGCGATGTCGTGCCAGCGCGCCTTGTGCTTCTCGGCCAGCGTGGTGGCGATCGCGGCGACGTGTTCGGCCTCGTGCTCGGCCTCCTTGCATTCGAGCACGCGGATCGGTGCGCCTTCCGGGTGCTCGCTCCACAGTTTCTTTTCGTGCAGGTGCGGGTTGTTCGCGATCAGCTGGTTGGCCGCGCGCAGGATGCGCTTGCCGCAGCGGTAGTTCTGCTCCAGCTTGATCACGCGCAGGTTGGGCCAGTCGCGGCCGAGCTGGTCGATGTTCTCCGGATTCGCGCCGCGCCAGGCGTAGATCGACTGGTCGTCGTCGCCCACGCAGGTGATGCCGCCGCGCTCGCCGGTCAGCACTTTCAGCAGACGGTACTGCGCGTCGTTGGTGTCCTGGTATTCGTCCACCAGCAGGTAGCGCAGGCGCTCGCGCCAGGCATCGCGGCATTCGGCATCGGCTTCGAGGATGCGCAGCGGCAGCCGGATCAGGTCGTCGAAATCGACCGCGTTGAACGCGGCCAGGCGCTGCTGGTACATGTCGTAGATCGTCGCCGCTTCCAGCTCGCGCGGGCTGCGCGCGGCGGCCAGTGCTTCCTCCGGCGAGAGTCCGCCGTTCTTGGCGCGGCTGAGCAGGTTGCGGATGCCGAACAGCACGTCGTTCTTCGCGCCCTTCGGCGACAGCTCCTTGACGATGCCGGCGCTGTCGTCCGCGTCCAGCACCGAGAAACCACGGCGCAGGCCGGCGCGCGCGTGCTCGATCTGCAGGAATTTCAGGCCCAGTGCGTGGAATGTGCTGACCGTGAGCGCGGCCGCGTCCTCCGCGCTGACCAGCTTGGCCACGCGCTCGCGCATCTCCTTCGCCGCCTTGTTGGTGAAGGTGATCGCGGCGATCTTCGATGGTGCCAGTTTGCGGCGCGCGATCAGGTACGCGATCTTCTGGGTGATCACGCTGGTCTTGCCGGAACCGGCGCCGGCGAGCACCAGCAGCGGGCTGTCGCAGTGTTCGACGGCGGCCAGTTGTTGCGGATTGAGCATGGATCGAAAGACGGGACGAGGCGGTGGTCGATGGTAACAGAGCGCCGCTGGCGCACCTGCCGGCTTCGGCCATAATCGGCGGCACGACAGTCAGCAGGGGAGCGGCATGGCGGAGCAAGCGGAAACGACGCAGAACAGTGCGACGTGGTGGTGATCGGCGGCGGCCCGGGCGGCAGTACCGCCGCGGCGCTGCTGGCGCGGCGCGGCTACAAGGTGATCGCGCTGGAGAAGGCGCATCACCCGCGCTTTCACATCGGCGAGTCGCTGCTGCCGATGAACCTGCCGGTGTTCGAGCGGCTCGGCGTGCTGGACAAGGTGCGCGCGCTCGGCGTGTTCAAGCCCGGCGCGGATTTCGAGGCGGACAACGAGCGCGGCTACAACACCTACGCGTTTGCCCGCGCGATCGGACAAAGTCCGCCGCACGCCTACCAGGTGTGGCGGCAGGATTTCGACAAGATGCTCTACGACCACGCGCGCGAATGCGGCGCCGATGCGCGCGAGGGGCATGAGGTGGTGCAGGTCGAGCAGCGCGGCCCGCGCGAGAGCTGGCTGGACGTGAAGACCGACGACGGCCGCCGCTACCGCATCCAGGCGCGCTACGTGGTCGACGCCAGCGGCCGCGACGCGCTGCTTTCCGTCGAAGAAGAAACTGCGCCGCAAGAACGACCAGCACCAGAGCGCGGCGATCTTCGGCCACTTCCGCGGCGCCGAACGCCGCGCCGGCGAGGACGCCGGCAACATCAGCATCTACAGCTTCGAGCACGGCTGGATGTGGATGATCCCGCTGCCCGACGGCGTGATGAGCGTGGGCGCGGTGTGCCGGCCGGACTACCTGAAGCAGCGCAAGGGCCGCACGGTCGAGTTCCTGCTCGACACGCTGAAGCTGAGCCCGGCGCTGTGGGCGCGCCTTCGAGCATGCCAAGCTGATCGACGACGAAGTGCGCGTCACCGGCAACTACTCCTACGACTCGACGCAGATGGGCGGGCCCGGCTGGATCCTGGTCGGCGACGCGTTCGCGTTTCTCGACCCGGTGTTCTCCTCCGGCGTGTACCTGGCGATGAGCGGTGCGGAACAGGCGGCCGAAGTGGTCGATCAGGCGCTGCGCGAGCCGCAGCGCGAGATGGCGCTGCTGCGCAAGCTGGAAAAGCGCCAGCGTGCCGGCATGGCGCGTTTCTCGTTCTTCATCTATCGCTTCAACGGCCCGGTGATGCAGCAGATGTTCCGCCAGCCGCGCAACACCTGGCAGCTCGAGCAGGGCGTGATCTCGATGCTCGCCGGCGACCTGTTCGACACGCCGCTGGTGCTGCGCAAGCTTGCGCGTGTTCAAGCTGGTCTATGCGATCAGCGTGCTGCGCGACTGGCGTCGCAGCCGCGCCGAGCACAAGTACCGCCTGGCGCAGGCGCGCGCGCAGTTCACCGGCGGCAACACGCCGCTGGACAAGGCGTGAGCGCCGATCTGCCGTAGGCACGCCATAGGGCAGCGCGGCCCGGTGCGGCATGCTCGCGCTACCATGCACGGTCACGACTCGAACGCACCCTCATGGCCAAGCTCTATTTCTATTACTCGGCAATGAACGCCGGCAAGACCACCACGCTGCTGCAGAGCGCCTACAACTATCACGAGCGCGGCATGCGCACGCTGATCCTCACCCCGGCGCTGGACAACCGCTACGGCGAGGGCGTGGTCGCCTCGCGCATCGGCCTGAAGGCGAACGCGCACCGCTTCGGCGGCGATGAAAACCTGCTGGCGCTGGTCGAGGCCGACGTCGCCGCGCACGGCCCGCTGCATTGCGTGTTCGTCGACGAGGCGCAGTTCCTCACCAAGGCGCAGGTGTGGCAGATCAGCGACGTGGTCGACAAGCTCGACATTCCGGTGCTGGCGTTCGGCCTGCGCACGGATTTCCGCGGCGAATTGTTCGAGGGCAGCCGCTACCTGCTGGCCTGGGCCGACAACCTGGAGGAGATCAAGACCATCTGCCACACCGGGCGCAAGGCCACCATGGTGGTGCGCGTGGATGAACATGGCCGTGCCGTGACCGAGGGCCCGCAGGTTGAGATCGGCGGCAACGACCGCTATGTCTCGGTGAGCCGCGCCGAGTTCAAGAAGATCAGCGAAGGCAGCGGCCGCATCGAACTGCAGCAAACGGTGCTGCCGCTCGGCGAGCGGCACTGAGCCATCACAAGGAATGCCATGAACGACCCGATCACGTTTCCCGCCTGGCAGCGCCCGCATTGGCAAGCCAGCGACGAGGAGATCCTGTTGCAGTTCTACGTGTTCGGCAAATTCGACGCGATGCGTGTGCCGTCCGCAGCGTACGGCAGCCCCGGCCTGCCGGCGGGCATCGAGGCCGTCAGCCATTACCACAGCGCGCTGCGGCAATGGGAAGGCTATCCGCTGAAGGGCCCGATGGGCCGCATGTTCAAGGCCGATGCGCCGGATGCGTGGCAGCTTGCCTTTGACGCGCCGGAGGTCATGGTCCTGCGCGGCGCGCTCAAGGACAGCCAGGCCACGGGCTATCTGCGCGACACCCTGGGTGTGCTGGCGGGCATGCTCGATATCGGCGGCACCGCGATCCTCGACCCGCAGATTCTCAGCCTGCTCGACGCGGATGCATGGCGCCGGAAATACCTGGTCCGTGGCGGCGCGCCGATCCGCAACCATCTGCTGATCCTGTGCGACGCCGAGTCGCCGGGTCGTTCGTGGATTCACACCCGCGGCATGCGCAAGTTCGGTCGCCCCGACATCAGCATCCGCGACGTGCCGGACCATGCCGTCGACCGCGCCGGCGTGCTATGCGAAAAACTGGTGGAACTCGAGGCGCTGGGCGCGCATTTCAGCGATGGCCAGACGCTGGACGTCGACGGCATGGCTGGCGGCGTGGTGGCGCACTTGAGCGGTGGACTGGACGATGCGCATTTCAACAACACCTACATCGAGTTTGGCTGGCCGCGATAAGCAGCCGTTGACTTGCCGCTCATCGCTGGCAGTGCGGACACCAGAACGTCGAGCGCTGCCCCAGCACTGCCTGCCGGATTGGCGTGCCGCACACGCGGCACGGCTCGCCCGCGCGGCCGTACACGTTCAACTCGCGGAAGAAGTAGCCGGGCACGCCGTCGGGATTGAGGAAGTCGCGCAAGGTGGTGCCGCCGCGTTCGATCGCCCATGTCAGGATGCGCTTCACTTCCATGGCAAGCCGCGCATAGCGAGCGCGCGAGACCGCGCCGGCAGCGCGGCGCGGATCGATGCCGGCGGCGAACAGTGCTTCGCTGGCGTAGATGTTGCCGACGCCGACGACGACGGCGCTGTCCATCAGGAACAGCTTCACCGCCGCCGTGCGGCCGCGCGACAGATGCCACAGCAGCTCGCCGTCGAAGGCGTCGGTGAGCGGTTCGGGGCCGAGCTTCGCCAGCAGTTCGTGGATTTCGCCGGGCGGCTGCCACAGCAGGCAGCCGAAGCGGCGTGGGTCGGTGAAACGCAGGATCCGCGCGCCCTGCGTTGCCGCGCGATCGAGTGCAATGTCGACATGGTCGTGCGTACCCACCGGTGCGTCCGGCGGCAGCACGCGCAGCACGCCCGACATGCCCAGGTGCAGCAGCGCGCTGCCGGCCAGCGTATGCAGCAGCAAATATTTCGCCCGCCGCTCCACCGCGTCGATGCGCTGGCCGGGCAGCAGTTCGCTGATCTCCGGCGGAATCGGCCAGCGCAGGTCGGGCCGGCGCAGGATCACGCCGGTGACGCGCCGCCCGATCAGATGCGGTGCGATGCCGCGACGGGTGGTTTCGACTTCGGGCAGCTCAGGCAAGGCGCGATCCCGATTCAGTGCAGCTCGGTGGTCGGTGTGGCGGGCGAACGCGGCATGTAGCGCGACGACACCAGCGCCACCCGTTGGCCGACGCGCACGTAATGTTGCGGTCCGGTGACCGAGGTTTCGCCGAACTCCAGCGTTTGGCCGTCCAGATCGAGCACCGCCTTCGGTGGCGCCAGCCCGATCCTGGCCGGATCGAAATCGCCGGCTGGCCGCCAGCTCAGCACATGCGCCTGCGCGATATCGGCCAGATCGCTCAGCCGGGCATCGTTGGCGCGCGTCGGCACGCCGTCCGTGCGCCACCAGTGACCGTCACGTTTCTCGTAGTGCATGGCGGGCACGCCGGGCAGGCTGACGCCGATGTGCGTGATGCCTAGCCGGATCCAGCGACGTGAGCGGGCCGGTGTCGTCGCGTGCATCGCGCTGCAGCTGCCAGCCGCTCAGCATGAGCAGCGCCACCACGACGAGCAGCAGGATCAGGCGCTGGCGGAGGCTGCGTTTCATCGCTCAGCGCCGGCGCCGGCGCCACACGATCAGGCCGCCGATCACCAGCAGCAGCAACGGCAGCGCGATCAGGAAACCGACGCTGAGTGCGTTCAATTCGCCCTGCGAAATCTGCAGCAGGCGATCGGGTGCGCCGCGTGGCGGCAGATCGACCAGCTTGTCGTCGCCCAGCAGCCAGTCGAACACGCGCTCGCCCAGCGCGCGGTTGCCGCCGTTGCCGAGAAACGTGTTCGAGAGGAAATCGCCGTCGCCGATCACCACCGCGCGCTGCTCGCTCTTGTCCGGGCTGGGCGACAGGCGGCTCAGTGCGTAGCCGAAATCCAGCGGGCCCTTCAGTTCGCCCGCGCCGGCGTCGAAGCGGATGTCCGACGGCTTGCTGTTGTCGATCGGCTGGAACTCGGTCCAGCTTTGCACGCCGGAGCGCAGGAACGGTTTGGCCGTCCATCCGGAGGTGCCGACCTGCGCCAGCGCCGACACCTGCGGGAACAGCGTGGTCAGCGCGAAGCCCTGCGTGATCGCCTGCGGCTGGTAGTCGCCCAGCGCGATCATTCGCGGGTCATGCAGGCCCAGCGCCGTGCCGCTGCCATCGACCAGCACGCCGGGCAGCACGTGCACGCCGAGCGCGTCGGCCAGCGGCTTCAGGCCGAGATCGTCGTTCGCCGGCTCGGTCAGCCACAGCAGGTTGCCGCCGTTCTGCACGTAGCCGGTCAGCGCCTGTACCGCACCCGGCGCCAGCGCCAGGCTGGGACTGGCCAGCACCACCAGGTCGGTGTGTTCGGGCACCGCGCTGACCTGGGCGAAGTTCAGCGGCACCGCGCGCATGCCGCGCGCCTCGAGCTGGTTGATGAAGGTGCCGAGATCGGCATTCGCCTGGCCGTCGGCGCGGCGCTCGCCATCGCCGGTGACGAAGGCGACGATGCGATCGCCGCCGCGCAGCAGCCGTTCCAGCGCATTGGTGAGGCTGCGTTCGGACAGCTCGTCCAGCCGCTGCTCGCGATCCTTGTAATGCAGGATCAGCGCGCCATCGACCGTGATGCCCAGTTCGCGCATCTTCGCCGGGTCCAGCTGCGGGTCGACGAAGCGCAGCGCTGAGATCGGGCTTCGCGGCCTGGTAGCGCTGCAGGAAACCGGCGACGGTCTGGCGCAGGTCGCCTTGGGGATTCGCATAGCTGACGATCTCGACCGGCCCGCTCAAGCTGAGCCAGCACCGCGCGGCTCTCCGCCGACAGACTGGTGCGGCCGTTGGCGGTCCAGTCGGCCTGCTGTGCGTAACGCGTGCTCAGGTAACCGATCGCCCCCGCAGCCAGCACCAGCAGCAGCGCGAACAGCCAGCCGTCCAGACGTCTGAATAGACCGCGCATCAGCCACGCTCCCTGTCGGCGCCCAGTCGTCGCGTGGCCAGCGCCAGCGCCAGCACGATCAGCAGCACGAACCACACGATGTCGGTGCTCGACACCAGCCCGCGCAGCAGCGGCTGCAGATGCGTGCTCATCGCCAGCCAGTTGATGATGCCGCCGTTGATGCCGGCCATCTGCGCGCCGAGGTTCACGCTCCACAAGCGCCAGCGCGAGGATCAGTGCGGCCGCGGCGGCGATCGCCGGATGCGAGGCGAAGGCCGAGCAGGCCACGCCCAGCGCGGCCAGGGCGGCCAGCATCAGCGCCGGTACCCAGCGTCGCGGCGGCCAGCTTGCCCCAGTCGAGATGGGTGGCGTGCGCCAGCACCAGCGGCATCGCCAGCGTGAGCGCCAGCCACAGCAGCAGCCAGGCCAGCACGGCCAGATACTTGCCCAGCACGATGCGCGAGGCCGGCACGCCGGCGGCGAACAGCAGCGGCAGCGTGCCGTTGCGGCGGTCGCCGGCGATCACCGACATGGTCAGCAGCGGCACCACCAGAAACGCCAGCTGGGCGAGCTGCCCGAGCAGCGGCACGCCGACCAGATCGGTGAAGCCGGGGCCGTCCGGTCTTGCCGCGGCCTGGATCTGTCCGGCCAGGAAACCGCCCAGCAGCAAGGTGAAGTTCCACGCCAGCCACGCCAGCGTCAGCGCCGCCAGCACCCAGGCCAGCGGGCGCACCAGCAGCCGGCGCCACTCCAGTCGTGTCACCGCCAGCAGGCTCATGCGGCGCGTGCCGGTTGAGGGGTGTCGTGCATCGCGATGTCGAAGAAGCTTTGTCTCCAGTGCCGCGTGATCGTCGGCTTGCACCATGCCGTCGTGACGCAGCGTGCCCTCGTGCAGTATCGCCACGCGATCGCACACGGCGGTGACCTCGGCCAGCAGATGCGTGGACAGGATGACTGCGGTGCCCGCGGCGGACTGCTCGCGGATCAGCGTGCGCAACGCGGCGACCTGCACCGGGTCGAGCGCGTTGGCCGGTTCGTCCAGTACCAGCAGCGCGGGCCGGTGCAGCAAGGCGCAGGCGAGCCCCAGCCGCTGGCGCTGGCCCTGCGACAGCACGCCGGCAAGCCGCCGCGCCAGCGGCTGCAGCTCCAGCCGCTCGATGATCGCCGCGCGTGCCTGGCTGCAGCGCGGCGCCGCGCAGACCGCGCAGCTGACCGTGCGCGTCCAGGTGCTCGCTTACGGTCAGTTCCGGCCACAGCGGGGCACGTTCGGGCAGCCAGCCGATCAGCTGCCGCGCCAGTTCGGGATGCTCCAGGAAATCCGCTGCCGTTCAGTTTGATGCGGCCGCTGTCCGGGCGCAGCGCGCCGGCGATCATCGACAACGTGGTCGACTTGCCGGCGCCATTGACGCCCAGCAGGCCCAGCACCTGGCCGGACGACAGGCTGAGGCTCAAATCCTGCACCGCCGGTCGGCCGGCGCGGCGTCGGCTCAGCTGGTCCAACTGCAGCAAAGGTTCGCCCATCACGTTTGTTGGCAAGGTCATTGCCTGATTGTCATGGCGCCCCCACTGTTTAGACAACAGGCGATCGCGCGTGCCGCGAACTAACACCTGATTAGCTTTCACCTCTTGACGGCCTGTTACTATTGTGGGCCAGCCCATGCTGGCGGGTATGGAAACCCCTCGACTAGACTGAATCTGTCCCTTACCCGGTGCTCTCCATGCTCGATGCAGTGCTCAATTTCCTGAACAACGGTCTCACCAGCGCAAGCTGGGGCCAGATCGTGGTCTACATGCTGGTCGTGACCCAGCTCACCATCTTCACGGTGACGCTGTACCTGCATCGCAGCCAGACCCATCGCGGCGTGGATTTCCACCCGGTGCTGGCGCACTTCTTCCGTTTCTGGGGTTGGCTCACCACCGGCATGGTCACCCGCGAATGGGTGGCGGTGCATCGCAAGCACCACGCGAAGGTCGAGACCGAGGAAGATCCGCACAGCCCGATGATCTACGGCATCAAGAAGGTGTTCTGGGACGGCGTCTCGCTGTACCGCGACGCCTGCGAGTCGAAGCAGGACATGGAGCAGTACGGCCGCGGCACGCCTGACGACTGGGTCGAGCACAAGGTCTATGGCGCGCATCCGTACTGGGGCCCGACCCTGATGCTGTTCATCAGCGTCGCGCTGTTCGGCGTGATCGGTGCCGCGCTGTGGGCGGTGCAGATGGTGTGGATTCCGTTCTGGGCCGCCGGCTTCGTCAACGGCATCGGCCACTGGGCCGGCTACCGCAATTTCGAAAGCGCCGACACCGCGCGCAACCTGATTCCGTGGGGCTTCTGGATCGGCGGCGAAGAGCTGCACAACAACCACCACGCGTTCCCCAGCTCGGCCAAGTTCGCGCTGCGCAAGTGGGAGTTCGACATCGGCTGGGCGGCGATCTGCGGCCTGCGTGCGCTTGGTCTTGCCAAGGTGCTGCGCGTCGCGCCATCGCTGGACGTGCGCCCGAACGTGCGCCTGCCCGATGCCGACACCCTGAAGGCCGTGCTCACGCATCGCTTCCAGGCGATGACCGACTACTACCGCGGCGTGATCATCCCGACCCTGGGTGATGAAGCGCAGCACGCCGGCGAAAGCCTGAAGTCGATGCCGCGACGTATCCGCCTGGCGATGGCCGATGGCGGCCGCTGGCTCGACAACGAAGGACGCGACCGCATGCAGGCCGTGCTGGCCAAGCGCCCGACCCTGGCGGTCGTGGTCGATTTCCGCAACCGACTCGCCGCGCTGATGGAGCAGCGCGGTGCCGAGCAGGCGCTGAAGGGTCTGCAGCAGTGGATCCACGAAGCCGAAGAAAGCGGCATCCGTGCACTGCAGGAATTCGCGCAGCGGCTGAAGGGCTACACCGTCGCGGCGGCCGCCTGATTGTCGCTCCGCATTACCGGCAAAACCCGCCATTCGGCGGGTTTTGTTTTTTGGGGCTTGCGAAAGCGGGAGGACGGATGAGCCTGCGGCTGGCGCTGATCGAGGCCGATGGCGTTCACGCTGGACGATGCGCTGACCGCGTTCCGCGGCGCGATCAGGACACAGCTGGAGACGCGTACGGCAAGAACCGCGCGCGCTGCGCAGCCAGCGCGCAGGCAGGTGCCGGCACCCTCGACATCGGTCAGCGCCGTTGGCCTGCAGCTGCGGCGCCGAGCCATGCATGGTCCGCACGCGGTGCGGCAGCCGGCTCCAGGCGTCGGCGCCAAGCAGGTCGGGGTACAGCGCGTTGGTCATGCGCCGACGGGGGACGGGCAACCGGCCGAAAAAACCCGCCACATGGGCGGGTTTCTTCGGAGCGGCGATCAATTACTTGATCTTGCCTTCCTTGTAGATCACATGCTTGCGCACGACCGGATCGTACTTCTTGAACTCGAACTTTTCCGGCGTGTTCTTCTTGTTCTTCTGCGTGGTGTAGAAGTGGCCGGTGCCGGCCGAGGAGATCATGCGGATCTTGTCTTGGGTCTTGTTTGCCATGATTTATTCCTCAGACCTTGTCGCCGCGGGCACGCATGTCGGCAATCACGGCTTCGATGCCATTCTTGTCGATCGTGCGCAAGGCGTTGTTGGAAACGCGCAGCTTGATCCAGCGGTTCTCGCTGGCCACCCAGAAACGACGCTCGTGCAGGTTCGGCAACCAGCGGCGACGGGTACGGTTGTTGGCGTGCGAGACGTTGTTGCCGCTCTGCACACCCTTACCGGTGACTTGACATACACGGGCCATGAGGACCTCCGTTGAATGACTTCAGAAGCCGTGGCTTTGAAAGTCGGTAAACACCCGTTAGCCAGGGTGACATCGGCCCAGCGGCGCTGTGCGCCACGCGATGCTGGAGGTTGTTGCAGCGCATGTCGTTGAGGTCCGTACCGCGTGGCGGACCGCCCGGAAATACCGGGTCGATAGAGGCGAGCCGCGTATTCTCGCAGAAAAACAAGGCCGTGCGCAATCTTTGCCGACCGGTCGAAGCCCGCGCTGGCGTGCGTGCTGCGGGGATGTATGGAACAATCGTCCTCTTTATCTGCTGCGTCCCGGACGCGAGGAACTCCCGATGGCACAAGAGATCACCAACGACCAGGCCAACGGCCAGAGCAACGGCCAGGCCAGTCAGCCGCAGCTGATGCTGCAGAAGATCTATGTGAAGGACGTTTCCTTCGAGGCGCCGAATGCGCCGCAGATCTTCCAGGAGATCGAAGAGAGGGATCAGCCGCAGGTGCAGCTGAACCTCGGTCAGAAGGCCACCGATCTGGGCAACGACCTGTATGAAGTGGTGCTCAGCCTCACGCTGACCTGCACCATCGGCCAGCGCACCGCCTACCTGGCCGAAGTGGAACAGGCCGGCCTGTTCGGCATCGCCGGTTTCAACGAGATGGACCACGCCGGCATCATCGGCAGCTACTGCCCGAACCTGCTGTTCCCGTATGCACGCCAGGTGATTTCGTCGCTGGTGCTGGAAGGTGGCTTCCCGCCCTTCCTGCTGCAGCCGATCAATTTCGATGCACTGTTCGCCGAACAGCAGCGCCGCGCGATGGGCGGCGGCGACGAGACCCCGGCCACGCTCAACAGCTGAGCCGGCCATGGCTGACAACCCGACGCTGACCGTCCTCGGTGCCGGCTCCTGGGGTACGGCGCTGGCGGCCTTGAGCGCGCGCAACGGCGTACCGACCCGGCTGTGGGGGCGTGATCGCGAAGCGCTCGCGGCCATTGCTGCCAATCGCCGCAATCAGCGCTATCTGCCCGATATCGAGCTGCCGGCCGACGCTGGTCTGCGAAGCGGATCTGGCGACGGCAGTACGCGGTGCCAGCATCGTGCTGATCGTGGTGCCCAGCCACGCGTTCGCCTCGATGCTGGCCGAGCTGGCGCCCTTGCTGGACGCGGGCACCGCCATCGCGTGGGCGACCAAGGGCTTCGAACCGGGCACCGGCCGCTTCCTGCACGAGCTGGTGGCCGAACGGCTGCCAGGTCACGCGGCGGCGGTCGTCACCGGGCCGTCGTTCGCCAAGGAAGTCGCCGCCGGCCTGCCCAGTGCGGTCACCGTGCATTCGGACGACGCGGCGTTCGCCCAGCAACTGGCGGGCATGCTGCACGCGCCGAACCTGCGCGCGTACTCCGGCAGCGACGTGCTCGGTGCCGAACTCGGCGGCGCGATGAAAAACGTTCTGGCCGTCGCCACCGGCATCGCCGACGGCATGGAGCTGGGCCTGAACGCCCGCGCCGGCCTGATCACCCGCGGCATGAACGAGATGCTGCGCCTCGGCGTGGCGCTGGGTGCGCGGCCGGAAACGCTGATCGGGCTGTCCGGCCTCGGCGATCTGGTGCTGACCTGCACCGGCGATCTGTCGCGCAACCGTCGGCTCGGCCTGGCGCTGGGCCGTGGCGTCGCCATCGACGAGGCGTTGCGCCAGATCGGTCAGGTGGTGGAAAGCGTGCTCACCGCCGACGAAGTGGCGCGGCTCGCCGACAAGCACGGGCTCGACCTGCCGATCAGTGCCGGCGTGCGCGCGGTACTGCACGGCGAGGTCACTCCGGTGGATGGCCTGAAGGCGCTGATGGCGCGCGAGCAGAAACCGGAATACCCGCAGGGCCTGTTCGACAACGTCTGAACCCACCCGTTGCGCCGGCTTCACAAGCCCGCTCGCGTGCGGCGACGCAACTTTCTTCGGCGCTGCTAAGCTCAGTGTTTTGGTTGTCGCCACGGACCGCATGCGCATGCAGCAACCGGACGGGAAGCAGCACGAGGTAGCGTCGCCTCCCGGCGAGGAGGAAGGTCTGCCGTTGGCATGGCGCCGGCTGCTCGCTGCACCCAAGCCGGTGGCGGTCGATGATCACGGCGTGCTCGGGTTCTTTCTGGAAGTGATGCCGGAAGAGGGCGCCGCCTTCGCGCGGCTCGACGTTGCGCCGGTACTGCTGGCGGTAGCCGAACACGGTCGCTACGCGCGGCCGGTGCCGCTGGACAGCCGGCACCTGGCGCAATCACCGCTGCAGCCTCACGAACAACGCCTCGCCGCCACGATGCTGGGTTTGCCGCAGAGCGTGCGCAAGGGCCGCAGCTACGCGCGCCTCAGTGGCCATGTGGGCGACACCTTGCTGGCAGAGATCCTCGATACCGCGCCGTGTTTCCTTGGTGGCCTGGCCGGGTTGCGGCTGTCACGCGGCAAGTCGCACCAGCTCAACTGGCACTGGCAGATGGAGCCGGACGGCAGCCAGCGCCTGCTGCCCTTGATGCCGCACAGCCAGCGCCTGCTGCGCATCGAATGCCTGTGGTATCTCGACGCCGAGCGGGCGACGGTCGGGCCGTTCGATGCCGACCCCGAGGAAACGCGCTGGCTGGAATTGCCGCCGCTGAAACACGAGCACGGCCGCCGCTTGCGCAACCGCCTGCCGGGCAGCCGGCTGGCCACGCGGGTACCGTTGCCGCAGGTGTTCGGCGAGGTGCGTCGCTCCGAACTGGCGCCCAAGCCCGTGCTGATCCTGCACGCGCTGACCCGGCATGCCCGGCTGGCAGCCGGCACGCCGCCGCTGGGCTATGCGCGGCTCGCCTTTGACTATGCCGGCGAACGCCTGCCCGGGCGTGGCGGCGAACCGCTGGTGCGGCGCGTGCGCAACGGCCAGCTGGTCGAGATCACCCGGCGTCGCGCCGAGGAACTCTCCGCGATGGAGCAGCTCGAACGCGTCGGCCTCACTCCCGGCGTGGACACCGAGGGCTTGCCATGGGATGTCGCCGAGACCCTGCCCGACGATACCTGGCTGTTTCCCGGCACCGGCTACGCCGGCGCGCTGGAGGTCAACACGCCGGCGCGCTGGCTGGCCCTGCGCCCGAAACTCGAGGCGGAAAATTTCCAGGTCGAGTACGCGCCGAGCTTTCCGTTCGAAGTGCTGGAAGGCCCGGTGCGCTGGTATGGCCGGGCGGTGGAAGACCACGACGACCACGCGTTCGACCTGGAAATCGGCATCGAGCTGGACGGCCAGCGGCACAACCTTTTGCCCGCGGTGGCGCAGGCGCTGGCCGAGCACCAGTTGAATCTCAGCCCGGCACCGAACGAGCCCGAGGACGCGGTGTGGTACGCGCCGGTCGATGCGCGCCGCCGCGTACCGGTACGCCTGAAGGAGCTGCGCGGCTTGCTGGCGCCGCTGGCCGAATACCTGGAGAAGCCGCGCAAGACGCTCCATCTGCCGCGCGTGCAGGCCGGGCGACTGGAGGAACTCGTCGCGGCGATGCCCGGCGGTGGCACGCTGGAAGCGGCCGAGCCGCTGCTTGGTTTTGCCGCGCGCCTGCGCGATGCCGCCGAACGCGCCAGCGACGTGGTGCCCGACGGCCTGACGGTCGAGCTGCGGCCGTATCAACGCGAAGGCCTGCGCTGGTTGAACGCGCTGGCCGAGGCGGGCGTCGGCGGCGTGCTGGCCGACGACATGGGTCTGGGCAAGACGCTGCAGCTGATCACCCATCTGCTGTCGCTCAAGCAGGGCGGCGCGCTGACCCAGCCGGCGCTGATCGTGGTGCCGACCAGCCTGATCCCGAACTGGCAATCGGAGATCGCACGCTTTGCGCCGATGCTGCAGGTGCTGACCCTGCACGGTCCGCAACGCGCCGAGGAATTTGCCCAGCTCGGTGCGCAGGACATCGTGCTGACCAGCTACGCGCTGCTGCCGCGCGACGTGGTCACCTTGCGAAAGCAGCAATTCGCACTGATCGTGCTGGATGAAGCGCAGCAGGTGAAGAATCCGCGCACCCAGGCGCGTCGTGCGCTGCTCAGCCTGCGCACGCCTGCGTTACGTCTGCCTCACCGGCACGCCGCTGGAAAACCACCTGGGCGAGCTGTGGTCGCAGATCGATCTGTCGGTGCCTGGTCTGCTCGGCGACGAAGGCGCGTTCCGCCGTTACTACCGCGTGCCGATCGAGAAACAGCACGACGAGGAATGCCAGCAGCGGCTGAACCTGCGCCTCGCACCATTCATCCTGCGCCGGACCAAGGCGCAGGTGGCGAAGGAATTGCCGCCGAAAACCGAGATCACCCGCCGCGTGGTGCTGGAAGGCCGCCAGCGCGAACTCTACGAAGGCCTGCGCCTGTCGCTGGCCGAAGAACTGCGCGAGGTGATCGCGCAGCGCGGCATCGCGCACTCCGGCATCGTGGTGCTCGACGCGTTGCTCAAGCTGCGCCAGGTCTGCTGCGATCCGCGACTGGTAAAACTCGAAGTGGCGCGCGGCGTGCACGAGTCGGCCAAGTTCGAACTGCTGATGGACATGCTGCCGGCGCTGCTCGACGAAGGCCGCAAGGTGCTGCTGTTCTCGCAGTTCACCGGCATGCTCAAGCTGATTGCCGCCGAGCTCGACCGCCGCCGTATCCGCTACGTCACCCTCACCGGCGAAACACGCGATCGGGCCGAGCCGGTGCAGCGTTTCCAGAACGGCGAGGTGCCGTTGTTCCTGCTGTCGCTGAAAGCCGGCGGGGTCGGCCTCAACCTCACCGCCGCCGACACCGTGATCCACTACGACCCGTGGTGGAACCCCGCCGCCGAGGCGCAGGCCAGCGACCGCGCGCATCGCATTGGTCAGGACAAGCCGGTGTTCGTGTTTCGCCTGATCACCAGCGGCACGGTGGAAGAGCGCATCGAGGAACTCAAGGCGCGCAAGGCCGAGCTGGCGGCGGCGGTACTGGAAGGCGGCGGCAGCCGCGAGAAGCTCAGCTTCGATCAGGTCGATCTGGACACGTTGCTGGCGCCGGGCTGAAGCCGATCTCCGTCTCCACGGAATCCGAGTGCGAGGTTATTCCCCGGATGACTGATCCGTGTATTTGTCGCGCAAGGCCGGGCTGGGTGACTGCACGCGCTCAAGCACGCCCACGGTCACCGTGCCTTGCAGCCCGTCGAAATCCTTCTCGGCTTGCTCGTGTATTTTTTGGGACAAGGTAAAAGCGGATTGCGGGAACGGAGTCAGTCCGCTGACGTAGGCAAAGTTGCCTCCCATCGCTGCGGTGTCGTCCAGAGGTTTGATCTCCCGGACGAAACGGCGGGTCGCTCGCTGGCCCGCCACGTGGTCGCCGTAGACCTTTTTCAGTGCCGTGTACCTTTGCGACGCGCTCGAAATATCGCCGGGTGAACTGCGCAGGACCGCAACGGCGTAGTCGTGCACGTAGTTGGCATTCTTGCGTTCGGCGGCCAGGGCCAGCCATGCGACGCCCAATGGACGATTGGCCGGAATGCCGGCGATATCACCATCGACATAAATCAGGCCGAGCACGTGTTGTGCGTCTTTATTGGCCCAGTAGGCTGCTTCCTTGAGCATTTCGACAGCTTGTGAGGGATGCTTGCGTTGCAGGTGGTAACGCGCGCGGCAGGCGTAATAGTCCCCGGGAAGGAACCGCTCCCAGCCGGGCATGCAATAGATCCGCTGATCTTTGGCTTTGCCCGCTGCCGGCGTGCCGGCAGCGGCATCCGACGCCGCGCTTGCGCTTTGCACCGCAAGCGCCATGAGAACGACCGCCACCATGGCAAACATGCCGGACCATTGTCTGTTCACTGTGCCTCCTTGCCACGTCGTGGCATCGGCTGGTTTGACCTGTTTCTGGACGACTGTGCTCCGGTCCAGGCATGGCAACCAATGACGAATATGGCTGCCTCGACGATCCCGAAAGCGGAACATCGTGGAATCAGGCCTGGCTATTTCAGATCGACCGTTCGCGTGCGCAGCAGGGCATCCACCGACTGCTGCCATTCGGGTGAACCGGGTTTCGATTGCGGTGCCTCCTGGCCGAGCTTGTGCTGAACCAGCTGGTTCCATTCGGGCGATCCGCGTTCGGGGCTGTGGCCGTCGCTGTCGTCGATGCCCAACGACTTGTCGACCCACGCATACCAGGCCGCCGAGCCCAGTGTGGCATCCGCCGGAGCGGCCTGGCCAGCGGCGTTCTGCGGTGGCGCCGGAGTGGGTGAGCAGGCGGCGAGCAGCAAGGCGAGCGGCAGGCTGGCGACGAGTCGGCGCATGGGCGGCTCCTGGGCTGGATTCATCGCAAGCCTAGCGCTTGCCCGCCCAGGGGTGATTAATTTTTCATGACGTGCAAGTCTGCGTCGGCGGGCGCGGCCTATCGCTCAGTCGCGCGCGGCGACCTCGTCGATGTGGCGCAGAAGGTCGGCCGGATCGTCATAGACACGGAACGCGCCGGACTGCTGCAGCTCGCTCATGCCGTAGCCGCCGCACAGCACGCCGACGCCCAGCGCTCGCGCCCGCTGGGCCGCAAGCATGTCCCACACGCTGTCACCGATCACCAGCGATTGATGGATGTCCACGCCCAGCCGCGCGGCAGCGGCGAGGAACAGGTCCGGGTCCGGCTTGGCATGGCGCACCTGGTCGCGCGTCACTACCACGGCTTTCGACGGGTCGACGCCGAGCGCTTCCAGATTGGCTGCAGCCGTCTGCATGCGTCCGCTGGTGGCGATGGCCCAGGGAATGTCCTGCGCGGTCAGGTAATCGAGCAGTTCGCGCGCGCCCGGCAGTGGTCGCACCGAGCCTTGCGCATGCAGGCGATTGAACGCTTCGGCATGCCACGTGCCCAATCGCGCCAATCGCCCGGGGCTGATCTCCAGCCCGGTTTCGCGCAGCAGGATGTTCGTGAACAACCCGCCGCTCATGCCGATCTTGCGATGGATGCGCCACACCGACAGCTCCACGCCTTCGCGGTCCAGCGCCTCCTTCCATGCCAGCACATGCTGGTAGACGCTGTCGACGAGGGTGCCGTCGAGATCGAACAGAAACGCGGTATCGCGGCGAGGCATGGCGTTCTCCATCAGCGGCCCGAAAGTTGAAGTGTCGCCGATGTGGCGAACGCTGCAGTGATGGCCGTGGTCAACGCATCAGGTGGATCCTGCGCAGCCCGCGACGGATGGCGTCGAAGTTGCCCCCGGCAGGCCAGCCGACCACGGTGTCCACCACGGTGCCGTGGTCGAGGAAGTAGAACGTCGGCGTTTCGAAGCGCTCGACCATTGGCAGGGCCGCATCGTCGTAGGCGATGCCAAGCCGCAACGCGGGGTGCGCGCTGTTCCACGTCTGCACCGCGTCGAAAGTGGTGATTTCGTCGGCAGGCGCCACCCATTGCGCGTATTCGCGGAACAGGTCGCGCAGCAGCGGATCGGCATCGATGGCGCGTGCGGCGTTGGCGGAGAAATGACAGCTGGTCGATGCCAGCACGATCACCTGCGCCGGTGCGCGGATGTTGAAGCGGAAACGTACCAACTCGCGCTTGCGCGTGCCCGGCGTGGCCACCCACAGGCTGGGCTGACCAGGGCGGATGCGATTGAACGAGCGCATGAGCGGCGGCGGGCTGCGTTCGAGCGAGGGATGCGCAACGAGCAGCGCACGGGCTTCATCGGCGTGGTGGCTGGTCAGCAGCGCATCGTACAGATCGCTGGCGTGGGGACGATCGACACGTTGGCGGCGTTGCAGTTCGGCGAAGTCGCTGCGCATGTCGGCAAGATAGTGGGGCTGGTTGGTGATGCGGAATGCCAGTGTTGCCGCGCGGAACAGAAACTCCACGTCGCGGTTGGCGAGCGCATGCCGGTGCGCGTCGGTCTGCATGGGCGCGAACTGCCCGGCGTAATCGCGCGAGATCGCCTCTTGCGCTCCTGCGTGGTCGGCGGCTTCTTCGGCGGCGGCCGACAGCTGGTCGTAGGCAGGCTCTAGCGTGCTCGTCGTCTCGTCGTCCGAGGCGGGGCGCGCGGTGCTGCGCGCATCCAGGTCCAGCGCGAAGCTCTGCGCACCGAACAGCCGCAACAGCGTATAGGCCTGCTCGCGGGTGAGTTCGTAGCGCAGTTCGCCGAGATTCAGGCCGCCCAGCCCGTGCTCCCGGTACACCAGGCTGTCGAGAAAACGGCGTCGCGCGCCGGGAGTGAGCCAGCTCAGTGGCGAGATCGCCAACGGCGTGTCGCGAATATAGACGTCCAATTGTGCGCGCGAAGTAATCGGCTCGGCGGGAATGGCCAGCGCTGGGCTGCGGGTGACGCCGGTATCCGGGGCCTGGGCGGCCGACGCAGCGAAGGACGACAGCAGCAGGCAAAGCGCGGGGACAAGGTGGATGCACCGCATACGTTTTCCTCGCATTCCGTCGAAAGGATGGATGTCGGTTCGTATCGCCGCGGATCAGCGCGGTGGCAGCAAAGAGCGCCCCGATTCCAGCATGGCCAGCGCCGCGGCGCCGAGCAGGCCTGGCTCGGGGTTCATGATCGCCTGGGTCGGCACTTTTTCCATGATGTCGCGGAAGCGGCCTTTCGCCTCGAAGCGTTCGCGGAAGCGACCGCGCTCCAGCCACGGCAGCAGGACCGGGATCAGCCCGCCAGTGAGGTAGACGCCATTCCAGGCGCCGAGCGTAAGCACCAGGTCGCCGGCGACGCTGCCGAAGATGCCGGCGAAGGTTTCCACCGTGCGCGTGCACAGCGCGCAGCTGGCGTCCTTGGCGCGGGCGGTGATGTCCTCCGGCTTGAGGTCATCCGGTTGGGCGCCGACGATGTGGCAGATCGCGTCGTAGAGATTCACCAGGCCCTGGCCGCAGATCAGTCGTTCGTTGGAGACGCGGCCGTACTTGTGGTTGAGGTAGTCGAGGATGGCGATGTCCTCCGGCGTATGCGCGGCAAAGCCGGCGTGGCCGCCTTCGGTCTGCAGCACGCTGCAGTGGCCGCCGCGCACCAGCAGGCCCCCAACGCCCAGGCCGGTGCCGGGGCCGACGATCGCGAAGGTCTGCTCATCCTCGGCGCCGATGACCGGCCGCGCCAGCGTGCCGACGTCGACCAGGTCGTCGCCCTGCAGCAAGGTCACCGCCATGCTCTGCGCCGCGAAATCGTTCACCAGGTGCACGTATTCCAGACCGAGCGCACTGGCCGTCTGGTGTGCAGAGATCGCCCACGGGTTGTTGGTCACCTTGACCGTTTCACCATCCACGATGCGGCCGGCGGCAGCCACGATGGCGCGGCGCACTTCCAGGCCGGTGTCGGCGAGATACTGCTTCGCGGTCGAGACCAGCGAGTCGTGTTCCGCCACGCGGTAGCGCCGGATGCTGTCGTTGAGCAACGGTTTGTCGCGTGCAGGATCGGCCACCCCGAAACGGACATTGGTACCACCGAGATCGACGAGCAAGGTGGGGGCGCTGCGGGGCTGGCTCATGTAACTTCCTGACGGCGTGAAGCGCCAAGCCTGCCGACGTAACGGCGGTTAGTCCAGTGTTTTACCGTCCGTACGGCGCGGAATGTGCCGCGGTATCCGCCGACGGGCAGCGGGCAAACCGTGACAAAGTGCCCGGCCGCGACGGGCGCGCCGCGCGGCGGCGTAAAATCGCCGGATATCGCCCCACGAGACCTGACCATGAGCTTTCCCGCCATCCGCATGCGGCGCATGCGCCGCGACGCCTTCTCCCGCGCGCTGATGCGCGAGCACACCTTGCTGCCGAGCGACCTGATCATGGTCGCGTTCGTGATCGAGGGCGAAGGCCAGCGCGAAGCGGTGCCGTCGATGCCGGGCGTGGATCGCGTCTCGATCGACGAACTGCTGAAGCTGGCCGGCGAATGCGTGGCGCTCGGCATCCCGGCGCTGGCCTTGTTCCCGTCGCCCGGTTCGTCAGTGAAGAGCGAGGACGCGGCCGAAGCGTGGAATCCCGACGGCCTGATGCAGCGCGCCACCCGCGCACTGAAGGCGAAGTATCCCGAGCTGGGCCTGATCGGCGACGTGGCGCTCGATCCGTACACCACGCACGGCCAGGACGGCCTGATCGACGACACCGGCTACGTGATGAACGAGCCCACCGTCGAGGCGCTGATCAAGATGTCGCTGGCGCAGGCCGAGGCCGGCATGGATTTCGTGGCGCCGTCGGACATGATGGACGGCCGCATCGGCGCCATCCGCGACGCGCTGGAAGACGCCGGCCACATCCACACCCGCATCCTCGCCTACTCGGCGAAATACGCCTCCGCGTTCTACGGCCCGTTCCGCGACGCGGTCGGTTCGTCGGCGAACCTCGGCAAGGGCAACAAGCACACCTACCAGATGGACGTCGCCAACAGCGACGAGGCGCTGCACGAAGTCGAGCTGGATATCGCCGAAGGTGCCGACGCGGTGATGGTGAAACCGGGCCTGCCGTATCTCGACATCGTGCGCCGAGTGAAGGACGCGTTTGGCGTGCCGACGTTCGTGTATCAGGTCAGCGGCGAGTACGCGATGCTGAAGGCGGCGTCGCAGAACGGATGGCTGGATGAGAAGGCGGTGGTGCTGGAGTCGCTGACTGCGATGAAGCGGGCGGGGGCGGATGCGATTCTTACCTACTACGCGATTGATGCGGCAAGGTGGTTGCGCGGGGAGTAGGTGTAGCAGGCCGCTTTTGACCCGGGCGGATATTGGTTATCAAGGGGACAGCATCATGAAAACCGTTTTGTATTTTTTCATCGGTGTCACTTTGTTTGTGGTGAGCAGCATTGCCAGAGGCAATAGTCTAGACAAGTTTTGCCACAACATTGGCGATAAAGGCGAGCAGCTTTGCGATGTGTCCATTTCGCTACTGGCCTCGAATGGCGAATATTTCGATGGCAAGAGGGTTATGGTGCGTGGCTATTTGGCCGCGATGAGACCTCCGAAAACATTCGAGCAGAGTGAGGGATACATCAGTTCCCCGTTGCTCTTTTCGAGCAAAGAGGCGTTCTCTACCTCGAATGTTCCCGATAGCGTGGCAATTAAACTGCCGCATGACGAGCGCTTACGTAAACGCCTGACTCAGCTGAATCATTCATTGGTCAATATCAGTGGTCGTTATCAATCGAAGGCCATAGATACCGCTCGGGTTAGCGGGTTCGGTACTGCTGGTCAAATAGTTGATGTCGATAGTGCGGGGGATGGGTATGGGCCGTGGGACGAGTCTCTTCCGCCTCCGTCAGGCCTCCTCGCACCTCCACACAAGACGCGGGCGTCCGAATAGCCTTGGGGACGAAAGCAACGATCGACGACTGCTGACCGAAACCGCCATCTGCAGAGAACTAGAGCGAACCTCGCGCGTACTGCGCTACACCCATTCCCGAACGACCAGTTCTCCTTCACCACTTCAACCAGGTTAATGAACACGTCGTCAGGACGCAGGCCCGGATCGATGGAAAAATTCTCGGTGATGCGCCGATACAATGCCTGTTTCTGCTCCACCGTGCGGCCGCTGTTGCAGGTGATCTGCACGATCACCAGATCGTCGCTTCGGGCGATGCCGAGGTAGTTCGGGTCGTAGTCGAATTCGTCGGCATCGTGCTGGCTGACCAGGATAAAGCGGTCGTTCTCCGGCACGTTGAAGGTTTCGCGCATGGCTTGGTAGACGCCGTTGCGCAGGGCGGCGAGGTGGGCGGACGACTTGCCGCGGCGAAGCGAGATGCGGACCAGTGGCATGGGGACTCTCCACGAGGATGAAGCACGGTAGATGGGGGTGAGCGGTGCGAACTCCAACGCCAGCCTACCGAAGTCGAGGCTCGCGCTCCTCTCGCGATATCGTGATGTGGCCCAACATGCGTCGCAGAAGCAAGAGCTTTCGTGCGCCTTCGGCGCCCGAGTTACTTTCTCTTTGCGTGGCCAAAGAGAAAGCTAACCAAAGAGAAAGGCCACCCCGCTTGGCGCTTGCCGCCCATCCATGGGCGGCAAGTCCGTGAGCCAGGGCCGGGCTTTTCGATCGGACTCCTGTCCGAGCGAAAAGGAGTCGACATCCCTGTCGACAAACCCCGGAGCCCGACCGCGAACTTTCCGGGCATGGATGCCCGGAAAGCGCGTAAGCGGGGCCCCTCTCTTTGGTTACTTTCTCTCGGGCACGCGAGAGAAAGTGACTCGCCCTCCGAAGGAGGGTGAAAAGCTCTGCTTCATGGTTGCCTATCAGGCTAGACGACCCAATCGTAGCGACGCGATACCATGTGCCATCTTCAGTTGCATCGCGAGCAACCACGCCCGTGCTTGCAACTCACACAGCGCCCCCACGCCGCAAACCCGAGTTCGCAAGCCATGTCCCCCACGCGCATAGAAATCACCCGCCCCGATGACTGGCATCTGCATCTTCGCGATGGCGATGCGCTGGCTTCGGTGATCGCTCACACCGCGCAGCGATTTGCGCGGGCCATCGTGATGCCGAACCTGAAGCCGCCGGTGACGACGGTCGTGCAGGCGGAAGACTACCGGCAGCGGATTCTGGCGAGCTTGCCGGCAGGCATGCGCTTCCAGCCGCTGATGACGCTGTATCTCACCGAGAACACGCCGGTCGAGGAAATCGCGCGTGCCAAGGCAAGCGACAGCGTGTTTGCGGTGAAGTACTACCCCGCCGGCGCCACCACCAATTCACAGTCCGGTGTGCGCGAGTTGTCGCGGGTGTATCACGTGCTTGAGGCGATGGAGCGGCACGAGCTGCCCTTGCTGCTGCACGGCGAGGTCACCGATCCGGATGTCGACATCTTCGATCGCGAACGCGTTTTCATCGAACGCCACCTGATGCCGCTGCAGGCCAGGTTCCCGGGCTTGCGCATGGTGCTGGAGCACATCACCACCCGTGATGCAGTCGAGTTCGTTCGTAGCGCCCCGCCCAATGTGGCTGCCACCATCACCGCGCATCATCTGCTGCTCAATCGCAACGCACTGTTCGAGGGCGGCATCCGTCCGCACAACTACTGCGCGCCGATCCTCAAGCGCGAGACGCACCGTGCTGCTTTGTTGCAGGCGGCCACCAGCGGCGACGCGCATTTCTTCCTCGGCACGGACAGCGCACCGCATGCCCGCGAAGCGAAGGAAGCGGCCTGCGGATGCGCGGGGCTCTATACGGCGCACGCGGCGCTGGAACTGTATGCCGAAGCGTTCGAGCAGGCAGGTCAGCTGGATCGGCTCGAAGCGTTTGCCAGCTTCCATGGCCCGGACTTCTATCGCCTGCCGCGCAACCAGGATCGTATCGCGCTCGAACGCACGGCATGGATCGTGCCGGACGAATATCCGCTGGCCGGATCCACCTGCAAGCCGATGCGGGCCGGCGAATCGGTCGCGTGGTCGTTAGTGGAAACGACAACGCCCTGACTGCCCTCAGTAGGCAAACTCGCGGAACACCGGATCCACGCTGCCATTCCAGGCACCGTGGAACAGCTCCAGCTTGCGTTCGGCCGGCGTCTGGTTGGCCTGCACGATCTCGATCATCGGTTCGAGGAAAATGCTTTCGTCGGCGCCGTTCCTGTTGAGGCGGGCGCGGCGCTTAAGACCTTGGCCGGCGATCTTCAGCGCTTCCTCGGCGAGGTCGCGCACGCTGCCGTTGCGGAACGGCAGCTTCAGCGCATGCTTCGGCACGCCGTCGCGCAAGGCGTGGCGTTCCTCGCGGCTGAAATCCTTGACCAGATCCCACGCTGCATCGAGTGCCTCATCGTCATAGAGCAGGCCGACCCAGAACGCGGGCAGCGCGCACAGCCGGTTCCACGGACCGCCGTCGGCGCCGCGCATTTCCAGGTACTGTTTCAGCCGCACCTCGGGGAAGGCAGTGGTGAGATGGTCGGCGAAATCCTTCATCGTCGCGTGGATGCCCGGCAGCGCGGGCAGCTCGCCGGCCAGGAAGCGCTTGAAGTCCTGCCCGGCAAGGTCGATGTACTTGCCGTCCTGGAAGCTGAAGTACATCGGCACGTCGAGAATGTAGTCGACGTAGCGCTCGTAGCCGAAGCCGTCGGCGAACACGAAATCGAGCATCCCTGTGCGGTGCCGGTCGGTATCGGTCCAGATGTGCGAGCGATATGACAGATAGCCGTTTGGGCGTCCTTCGGTGAATGGCGAATCGGCAAACAGCGCGGTGGCGATCGGCTGCAGCGCGAGGCTCACCCGGAACTTCTTCACCATGTCCGCTTCGGACGAAAAATCCAGGTTCACCTGCACGGTGCAGGTGCGCGTCATCATGTCCAGACCGAGCGAGCCGACCTTGGGCATGTACTCGCGCATGATCTTGTAGCGGCCCTTCGGCATCCACGGCATCTCTTCGCGGCGCCACTTCGGTTGGAAGCCCATGCCGAGGAAACCCAGGCCCATGCCGTCGGCGATCGAGCGAACTTCCTCCAGGTGCGAGTTCACCTCGCGACAGGTCTCGTGCACGGTTTCCAGCGGCGCGCCGGACAGCTCCAGCTGACCGGCCGGCTCCAGCGTGATCGCAGCCTTGTCGCGCGACAAGGCCACCGGGTTCTCGCCCTCGCGCGCCACGTCCCAGCCGTAACGGGTGGCCAGCGTCTCCAGCAAAAGCTTGATGCCGCGATCACCCTCGAACGTGGGCGGGCGCAGGTCGTCGGTGCGGAAGCCGAATTTTTCGTGCTCCGTGCCGATGCGCCACGCTTCACGCGGCTTCTCGCCGGCAGCGAGGTAGTCGGCCAGTTGCTGGCGGCCCGCGATCGGGGTGCTCTTGACGGCACTGGGTATGGACACGGCAAAGCCTCGCTGGGTGAGCGAGTCACTATGGGGGTGTTGCGTGACAACGAAAAGGGGGCGGCGGGAAATAATTGGACGGGGCGGTACAGATGACGATCGAGCCGTCGCCGCCGCGCTGGTCTGGTCGGCTCGCCAGGGAATGCTTCAGTGCGCGGACGCCACGACCGGACAGATCAGTCGTGTCGTCAGGTCGGCGGGCAGGCCCGCGCGGCGACCGACCTCGGCCAACGGAGTGAACTTGCGGTTGGCCTTGAGCATGCGTTCTCGCCCAAGGCGATCGTGCGCGCACGCGTTGGCACCGTGGTCGAGCAGGCGCTGCACGATGGCGGCGTCGCCATTCACGGTGGCCATGTCCAAGGCGTCAGCGATGTTGGGAGCCTCCCGTGCCATCACATGGGCATGGTGACGCAAAAGCACGTCTACCGTGGCCACGTCGCCACACTCGGTGGCTATCGGCAGGGCGGGTCCGTAGTGCTGCCCCTGGTTGTGCAGGGGACCGCCTGCAGCGAGCCCATTGACGGTGCTCGGGCCGCCAAAGCGCAGATCCTGTTTCAGGCTGTCGACGGTCTGTCGGTAGAAGCTGGGCTTGAACGGAGGTAGCCAGCCCATGTCATCGACTGCCGCGCCGTCGTCCAGCAGCGCATCCACGATGGCGGCTTGTCCGGCATAGACGGCGGTGAGCATGGCGGTCTGGCGCCAGTGTGCGACGTCAGCCGGTTTCAGTGCGGCGAGTTGCTGACGTGCCTGCGGCAGCTTGCCGTCGATCACGTCGACCATTAGCGCGGCGACAGCAGGAGGTGCGTCGTAGAGGTCGCGCCGCCACAGGTCGCGGACCGTCGGAATGGCTTGATGACATAACTCTCGTGCCGACGGCACGTTGTCCCTGGCGAAGGCCGGGACGGTCAGCAGCAGCGCGCATGCCGGCAGTGCGATACGTGAAAGCATCCGTGCGGTCTCCCCGTGGTGTGGGGCGATTTGAGCGCGGGCGGCCGTGGTGCGCAAGTGCTGGAGGCGGGAGCATTTCATGACGCGAGCGCCCTCTCACCCCAACCCTCTCCCCCAAGCGTTGCGTGGGGGAGATGGGGTAGGTCAGTCGTGCTTTACGCTCTTACGATTCCCGATTCCCGATTCCCGCTGCTCAGCGCTTCATCGAATTGAAGAACTCGTCGTTGGACTTGGTGTTCTTCATCTTGTCGAGCATGAACTCCATCGCGGAGAGCTCGTCCATCGGGTGCAGCAGTTTGCGCAGGATCCAGATCTTGGCCAGCATGTCCGGTTCGATCAGCAGGTCCTCGCGGCGGGTGCCGGAGCGGTTGATGTCGATCGCCGGGTAGACGCGCTTCTCGGAGATGCGGCGGCTCAAATGGACTTCCATGTTGCCGGTGCCCTTGAACTCTTCGTAGATCACCTCGTCCATTTTGCTGCCGGTTTCGGTCAGCGCGGTGGCGATGATGGTCAGGCTGCCGCCTTCTTCCACGTTACGGGCGGCACCGAAGAAGCGCTTGGGACGCTGCAGCGCGTTGGCGTCGACACCGCCGGTGAGCACCTTGCCGGAGCTCGGGATCACCGTGTTGTAGGCACGCGCCAGGCGGGTGATCGAGTCGAGCAGGATGATCACATCCTTCTTGTGCTCGACCAGGCGCTTGGCGCGCTCGATCACCATCTCGGCGACCTGCACGTGGCGTACGGCCGGTTCGTCGAACGTCGAGCTGATGACCTCGGCGCGCACGGTGCGGGCGATCTCGGTGACTTCCTCCGGGCGCTCGTCGATCAGCAGCATGATCAGGTGCGCTTCGGGATGGTTGTACTGGATCGCTTGCGCGATGTTCTGCAGCATCATCGTCTTGCCGGACTTCGGCTGGGAGACGATCAGGCCGCGCTGGCCCTTGCCGATCGGTGCGATCAGGTCGAGGATGCGGCCGGTGATGTCCTCGCTCGAACCGTTGCCGCGCTCCAGCTTGAACGCCTTGCGCGGGAACAGCGGGGTGAGGTTCTCGAACAGCATCTTGTTCTTCGACGCTTCCGGCGGATCGCCGTTGATGTCGTCGACGCGCAGCATCGCGAAGTAGCGCTCGCCTTCCTTCGGGTGACGCACGCGACCGGTGATGTAGTCGCCGGTGCGCAGGTTGAAGCGGCGGATCTGGCTGGGCGACACGTAGATGTCGTCCGGGCCGGCCAGGTAGGACTCGTCGGCCGAGCGCAGGAAGCCGAAGCCGTCCTGCAGGATCTCCAGCACGCCTTCGGCCCAGATGCCGCCGCCGGAGCGGGCGTGCGCCTTGAGCACGTTGAAGATCACGTCCTGCTTGCGGGCGCGGGCGACGCCTTCGTACACGCCCAGCGATTCGGCGAATTCCAGCAGCTGGATCGCGTTCTTGCGCTTCAGTTCGGTGAGGTTGATGACGCGGTCGTTGCTGCCCGGATCGGCGTTGTCGTCGTCCACCGGCAGGCCGTTCGGGTTGGGGCGCTGATGCTGCGGGCGTGGTTGCTGTTGCGGATTGCCGCCGCGCTCGTTGCGCCGACGCCGGCCACGGCCGTCGCGACCCTCGCGGCCGCCATTGTTCTGGCCCTGGTTGGGGTTCTGGCCCTGGTTCGGGTTGGGGTTCGACGGCGCAGGGGTCTGGTTCTGGCCGGAAGCCTGTTCCTGTGGTTGCCCCGGTTGCGCCTGCGTACCTGCTTCGCGCGGCTCCTGCCCGTGGTTGCGCGGGGGCGATGGTTCGCCGGCTTGCGCGGGCGAGGTCACCGCCAGGCTGGCCTGTACCGGCGCGGCGCGTTCGGTTGGTGCCGGCGCTGCGGACGGGCGCCCGGCGGGGGCGGCCTTTTCGGCATTCGCCGCGGCGATCGCTGCTGCCGTGCGGCGCGGCGCGCGCGCACGCGGCTCGGGCTTGCCTTCGCTTGCAGGCTTGGTATCGGCGCTCTTGGCGTCGTTGGGAACTTTATTATCGGTATCGGACACGGGCTATCCTCGCGGGGCGCCGTTGAATTACAGGAGGGAGGGTATGCGTCGCGCGGAAGGCGCAAGGGGACAGGACTGTCCCGACGGACGCGTTGAATCTAGCACCCGCTGCGTGGCGGCGTAAAGCCTTCAGGGGCCGTGGTGTTCGTCCGTGCCGGCCCCGCGCCGCGGGTTGCATCAAGGAATCGCGGGCCCGGTCAGATGGCCTTGTCGATCATCTGGGTCAGCTGCCCCTTGCTGACGGCGCCGATCTGGGTGGCTTCGACCTTGCCGTTCTTGAACACCATCAGGGTCGGGATGCCGCGCACGCCATAGGTACGCGGCGTCTGCTGGTTCTGGTCGATGTTGACCTTGACGATGCGCAACTTGCCTTCGTACTGCTGCGCCAGCTCGTCCAGCATCGGCGCGATGGCCTTGCACGGGCCGCACCATTCCGCCCAGAAATCGAGCAGCACGGGGGTTTCGGACTTGAGCACCTGCTCGTCGAAGGCGTCGTCATTCACATGGGTAATCAGGTCGCTCACCGGGGATCTCCGTGGCTGGGGCAGGGTGCAAGACAATGGGGTGGCAAACGGGGGAAAACAAGGAGATAGCGACGTGACAGCCGCTCATCGGCTACACTCGGGCGCCCATGAAGCGCGGGTTGGGCAGGACGAGGGCAGTGCCATGGCGGCAGGTCTTCATTCCAGCGCAACTCCGGGCACGATTCAAGGGCGGCTTGCACAGCCGCCCGTCAGACCGCCGGCAAATACGGCGTCGCCAGCCGCGGCGCGACCTTGTTGACCCTGACGATTGAGCCGCTTCGCTGCGCATCGCGCACCCGTCCTGTACTGCCTTCGCGCCGACCTTCGGCGCCCGAGGCAAGTGCAGCACATCACGCCGCCGTCAGGCCAAGGTCAACCATCCGCATATGTCACAAACCGTACTCACCGATACTTTCTTCACCAACTTCGATCTTCATCCGCTGCTGCAGCAGGGCCTCGACGACAGCGGTTTCACCCGCTGCACGCCGATCCAGGAAATGACCCTGCCGCTGGCTCTGGCCGGGCGTGACGTCGCCGGCCAGGCGCAGACCGGCACCGGCAAGACCTGCGCGTTCCTGGTCGCGCTGATGAACCGCCTGCTCACCACGCCGGCCGTCGCCGAGCGCAAGGACAGCGACCCGCGCGCGCTGATCATCGCGCCGACCCGCGAGCTGGCCATCCAGATCGAGAAGGATGCCAAGGCGATCGGCCGCCACACCGGCCTGCGCAGCGCGCTGATCTACGGCGGCGTCGACTACGACAAGCAGCGCCAGCAGCTGAAGGACGGCTGCGACATCATCATCGCCACGCCGGGCCGCATGCTCGACTACCACAAGCAAGGCGTGTTCAACCTCAACAGCGTCGAAGTGATGGTGATCGACGAGGCCGACCGCATGTTCGACCTCGGCTTCATCAAGGACGTGCGTTTCATCTTCCGCAAGCTGCCGCCGCGCGAGCAGCGCCAGGTGCTGCTGTTCTCCGCCACGCTCAGCCATCGGGTGCTGGAGTTGGCCTACGAGCACATGCACGAGGCCGAGAAGCTGGTGGTGGAAAGCGAGAACGTCACCGCCGATCACGTGCGTCAGCTGGTCTACTTCCCGGCCAAGGAAGAAAAAATGCCGCTGCTGCTGAACCTGATCGACCGGCACCAGCCCAGCCGCAGCATCATTTTCGTCAACACCAAGGCCGCCGCGGAGCGCATCACCGAGCGCGTCAAACGCCACGGTTGCCGCGTCGGCGCGATCTCCGGCGACGTGCCGCAGCTGAAGCGGCAGAAACTGTTGCAGCGGTTCCAGGAAGGTCAGCTGGACATCCTGGTGGCCACCGACGTGGCCGCGCGCGGCCTGCATATCCCCGCGGTCAGCCACGTGTTCAATTACGACCTGCCGCATGAAGCCGAGGATTACGTGCACCGCATCGGCCGCACCGCGCGACTGGGCGCCGAAGGCGACGCGATCAGCTTCGCCTGCGACCTGTATGCGATGTCGCTGCCGGAGATCGAAACCTATATCGGCCAGAGCATCCCGGTCGCGCAGATGGATCCGGATCTTCTGGTCATGCCCAAACCGCGCGCTGTCGACGCCGAGTTCGCCGCCAACGCCGCCGCCGACAGCGCCGCGTTCGGCGACGTGGTGCCGCCGCGTCCCGGTGAAAAGCCGCGCCGTTCCGGCGGTGCCGGCCGCAGTGGCGAGCGCAGCGGGTCGGGCCGCAGTGGGTCCGATCGCAGCGCTTCGCGTCCGCCGCGCGAGCGCAAGCCGTTCGTTCCGGTGGTCGACGGTGGTGTCGAAGCCGCCGCCGCGCAGCCGGCCGTCGTGCCGGTGCACAAGACCGAAGCCGCTCCCGCTGGCGACGGCAGCAGTGCCGAAGGCTCGCCCAAGCCACGTCGCCGTCGGGGTGGCCGCAATCGTCGTCGCGAAGGTGCGCCGACCGATGGCGTCGAGACGGTCGGCCACAACGCAGGCGTGACCGAGGGCAACCGCGCGCCGCGGGGTGAACGTCGTCCGCCACGCGAACGCAACACGGCCGAGTCCGCCGGCAGCACCCACAACCGTCCGTCGCGTCAGGTCGCGGTGACGTCCGGCAAGGTCGAGCACGCCCATCCCAAGAAGCCCGGCCTGTTCCGCCGACTTACCCGGTTGTTCACCGGGCGATAGTCGTGATCCTGTCCTTCTCCTGCGGGAGGAGGTCTCGGTGGCGTTCGCCTTTGTGCCGTACGAGGAGCACGCTCGTTGCCGGTTTGTTGCGGGGCCGCTCAGGCTTCATCTTCAAACCGGCAGAGAGGAGCTAACGCGGCCGGCTTGCCTTATTCTTGCCGCTGATACGACGGCATGCAGGCTCGGGGATACGCGGTGATCCAGTTCGATCAAGTCAGCAAGCGCTACGAGGGCGGCCATGAGGCGCTCTCGCAGCTTTCGTTCGAAGTGCCCTCCGCCGAGATGGCCTTCATCACCGGACATTCCGGTGCCGGCAAGAGCACGTTGCTGAAGTTGCTGGGTTTGATCGAGCGGCCTTCGCACGGGCTGATCAGCATGAACGGCAAGAGCCTCGCGAAAATTCGCCGCAGCGGCATTCCGAAGTGGCGCCGGCAGATCGGCATGGTGTTCCAGGATCACCGGCTGCTGATGGAGCGAACGGTGTTCGCGAACGTGGAACTGCCGCTGGTGATCGGCGGCATCGGCCGCTCCGAACGGGCGCGCCGGGTGCGCGCGGCGCTGGAGAAAGTCGGCCTGCTCGCCTACGAAAGGCAACTGCCAGCGACATTGTCCGCGGGCGAACAGCAGCGCGTCGGCATCGCGCGCGCCATCGTGGCGCGGCCAAGCCTGCTGATCGCCGACGAGCCCACCGGCAATCTCGATCCGCAGCTCGCGGTGGAAATCATGGGGTTGTTCGCCGAGTTCCAGCAGTTCGGCACCACGGTATTGATCGCCAGCCACGACCTGCCGCTGATCAAGCGCATGAAGAAGCGCGTGATCGTGCTGGACCATGGACGGCTGGTGGCCGACCTCAGCGCGCAGGAGGTGTTGTGAACATGCAGCAGGAACCCGTTCGCGCGCCCGCAGAGGGTGCCTCGCGCAACGGGCACACCCATGGCCGGCGTTTCGGCAGCTGGCAGGAACATCACGGCTGGAGCGCGGCGGCGAGTTTTCGCCGGCTTGCTTCGCGCCCGCTCGGCAGCCTGCTGACCATCGCGGTGATGGGCCTGGCGCTGGCGTTGCCGCTGGCGTTTTACCTGCTGCTGGGCAACGTGCAGAAGCTGGGCGATGCGCTGGGCCAGAGCGAGACAATCAGCGTGTTCCTGCAGCCGGGCCAGACCGCGCAGCAGGCGCAGATGCTCGCCGGGCAGCTTGGTGACCGCCCCGAAGTGGCAGCGGTCACCGTGAAGACACCGCAAGAGGGCATGGACGAACTGGCGAGGATGCAGGGTTTCTCGGGCGCTCTTGAAGCACTGGACAACAATCCGTTGCCCTATGTGCTGCAGCTGCAACCTCGTTCGGAAGCGAGTGCGGCGGCACTCGAACGATTGGTGACCGACGTGCGCGCGATGCGCGCCGTCGACCTGGTTCAGGACGCTGGCAGCTGGCGCCAGCGGCTGGATGCACTGCTCGCGGTCGGCAACCGCGCGGTGCTGGTGCTCGCTTCGCTATTGGCGCTGGCGGCACTGCTGGTGGTCGGCAATACGGTGCGGGTCGACATCGCCAGCCGCAGCGAGGAAATCGGCGTGCTCTTGCTGGTCGGCGCCAGCGGCGCGTTCATACGCCGGCCTTATCTGTATGCCGGGCTCTGGTACGGCCTTTTCAGCGGGATTCTGGCCGCGCTGCTGGCGGTGGTGATCGAGCTGGCGCTGGCCGATCCGGTGGCCCGCCTCAGTCATGCCTATGATGGCAAACTGCAGGTGGGCGGTTTGCCGTTGTGGCTGTTGCTGGCGGTTCCGCTGGCGGCTGCCGCACTCGGCTGGCTGGGTGCGCGGCTGGTCAGCGCCTGGCAGCTGCGCAAGGCGGTGTAGGCGTCTTTCGACGAAGTGACGTGAATCGCGGCGGGCGATGGCGCGGCGGTTCACTATTTCCAGTGAAGCAGATGCAGGGGGTGCGTCTGCGGAGTCATGGGCAGGGATCGCCGCGGATCGGTGGGTGAGCTAAGGAATGAGTACAAATATCAGCAGCCGCCTGCTGACCGAGGCGCCGCGCGTGCTGGTGGTCGACGGTTCGCGCGTGGTGCGGCAGTTGATCACCCGCGTGCTGCAGGCCGAGTTGCCGGGCGTCGAGGTGGTCGGTTGCGGCACCGGCGCCGACGCGCAGCAAATGCTAGGCCAAGGCGTGTTCGACTTCATCACCATCGCGCTGCGCCTGCCCGACATGGATGGGCTGGAGCTGGCGCGTTTCGTACGCGAGTCGGCGCCGCAGATCTACGTGCCGATCGTGGTGGTATCCGGCGACGTCGAAGATCGCCTGCATCGGCGCTCGCTGGGCGAACATGTCACTGATTATTTCGACAAGGCGCTGGGCTTCCAGGCGCTGGCCGAGTTCATTCGCGGCTACGTGAGCGTGCAGACGACTGCCGAGGGCACCGTGCTGTACGTCGAGGACAGCCGCGTGGTGGCGTTGGCGACTCGCCGCATGCTGGAAAAGATCGGACTCACCGTGCGTCATGTGGTCAGCGTGGAGGATGCGCTGGCGATGCTGGAAACCGACCGCGCGCTGGGCTGGGTCGGGGCGGACGTGGTGCTCACCGACGTCAGCCTGAAGGGCGAGCTGACCGGTGGCGACCTGCTCAAGCACATCCGCGGCGAGTTCGGTTACGGCAAGGGCCGGCTGCCGGTGCTTGTGATGACCGGCGACGAGAACCCGGCCAACCAGGCCGCGCTGATCAAGGCCGGCGCCAACGACCTGGTCGAGAAGCCGGTCGAGGAAAAACTGCTGGTCACGAAGCTGCTGTTCCAGTTGCGCGTGGCCAAACACCTGCGCGAGCAAGCGGCCCGGGCATGAACGACGCGGCACGGATCAGGCTGGAGCCGTCGTGGAAAGCGCGTATCGGCGACTACCTGCAGCGCCCAGACATGCAGGCGCTATCGATCTTTCTTCGCGCCGAGAAGCAGGCCGGCAAGCACATCCATCCTCCCGGACCGGAGATCTTCGCCGCCTTCGACCACACGCCATTCGATGCCGTGCGGGTGGTCCTGCTGGGTCAGGACCCTTATCACGGGCCTGGCCAGGCCCACGGCCTGTGCTTCTCGGTACGGCTTGGCGTGCGAGTGCCGCCTTCGCTGGACAATATCTTCAAGGAAATCCAGCGCGATCTCGGCATCCCGCGCCCCGGCCACGGTTGCCTCACGGCGTGGGCTGGTCGCGGCGTATTGCTGCTCAACAGCGTGCTGACGGTGGAAGAGGGCCGCGCCGGCTCGCACCAGGGCAAGGGCTGGGAAGGCTTTACCGACGCGGCCATCGACGCACTCAACCGCGAGCGCGAGGGGCTGGTGTTCCTGCTGTGGGGCAGCTATGCCCAACGCAAGGGCCAGCTGATCGACACCCAGCGCCACTGCGTGCTTAGGTCCGTGCACCCGTCGCCGCTGTCGGCGCATCGCGGCTTCCTGGGCTGCGGACATTTCTCCGCCGCCAATCGTTACCTCGAAAGCCGGGGTCAGCCGCCGATGGACTGGTCGCTGCCGACGGCAAGCGCGCTGGCCGACTCTTAGGCCTACTGGCCAGGCGCTTTCGACGACCGGTGCAGCGTCCGAATCCAGGGATCCCCTTGCTTGAACGACGGAAGGGTGCCCTCATGTCGGGGCGTCCAGGCGCTGGACAAGACTCCTCAATATCTATACTATTCGGTTCATTAAAGATCGGAACCAATCCGGTCTTTAGCACTCAATTACCCGAGTGCTAAACTTTAACGTCATTGCAGGAGGTTCCATCCATGTCTCAAGCTTTGGTGACCGCCAATTTCCCTCTGCCGAGTGTCGTCGGCAGCCTGGATGCCTACATTTCTGCGGTCCATCGGATCCCGGTGCTGAGCTCGGAAGAGGAGCAGGCGCTGTCGCGCGACTACCTGGAGCAGGAAAACCTGGCCGCAGCCAAGAAACTGGTGATGTCGCACCTGCGCTTCGTGGTGCACGTGGCGCGCGGCTATAGCGGCTATGGCCTGCAGCTGGCCGACCTGATCCAGGAAGGCAATATCGGCCTGATGAAGGCGGTCAAGCGCTTCGACCCGGACCAGGGCGTACGCCTGGTCAGCTTTGCGGTGCACTGGATCCGCGCCGAGATGCACGAGTTCATCCTCAAGAACTGGCGCATCGTGAAGGTCGCCACCACCAAGGCGCAGCGCAAGTTGTTCTTCAACCTGCGCAAGAGCAAGAAGCGCCTGGGCTGGATGAACGCGGCCGAGGTGAGCACCGTGGCCAAGGATCTGGGCGTGCCCGAAGCAACCGTGCGCGAGATGGAATCGCGTCTGTCCGGCCGCGACATCGGTTTCGAGGCACCGGCCGATGCCGACGACGACGCCAAGCCGGCACCGGCGGCGTTCCTGATCGACGACGGCGCCGATCCGTACGAGAACGTATCCGATGAGGACTATGCCGACAACCAGATGCAGACGCTGACCGATGCGTTGAGCCACCTGGACAAGCGTTCGCGCGACATCATCCAGCGCCGCTGGCTGGACGACGACAACAAGGCCACGCTGCAGGATCTGGCTGATGAGTACGGTGTCTCCGCCGAGCGCATCCGTCAGGTGGAAGCGAACGCGATGAAGAAGATGCGCGGTTTGTTCGCTACCGCCTGAGCGAAGCCCCCAATCGTGTGATCTGCAACGGCCCCGTGAGGGGCCGTTTGCATGACGGTGGACAGAAATGACATGACGGTCCACGGAGCGCGACGTTCGCTATTCTCGCGAAGGCGGAGGCCCGCGGGCGATGGTCACGTCCTCATCCGTGCCGCTGACGATGCGCGCATGCCGCTGGTGCGACCAGTACGCCCACGCCCAGTCCAGCATCACCACCAGCCGGTTGCGGAAGCCGATCAGGAAGTAGATGTGCGCCAGCAGCCACACGAACCAGGCTGGGAAACCGGAGAGTTTCAGCTTGCCCCATTGCGCGACAGCCGCCATCCGCCCGATCGTGGCCAGCGAGCCTTCGTCGCGATAGGTGAACGGCCGCCGTTCGTCGCTACCCTGCAGGCGTGCGCGGATCGCGCCGCCGACGTGTCGTCCCATCTGCTTGGCGGCCGGCGCCACGCCGGGCACGGGTTTGCCATCGGACTGCTCGATGGCCGCCAGGTCGCCGATCACGAAAACTTCCGGGTGGCCGGGCAGGCTCAGGTCGGGCAGCACCCTTACCCTGCCTGCGCGATCGAGGTCCGCGCCCAGCAGGCGCCCGACTGGCGATGCCGCCACGCCGGCCGCCCACAACACGGTGCGTGCGGTCAATCGCCGTTCTCCCAGCTTCACGCCGTCGGCGTCGATGTCGGTCACGGCGACGCCGGTATGAACTTCGACGCCGAGCCGCTCGAGTTGCTGACGTGCCTTGATGGAAAGGCTCGGGTCGAACGCGGGCAACAGCCGCGGGCCCGCCTCGATCAGGCGCACCGAGGCGCGCCACGGATCGCTGCGCCGGAATTCGCGCGACAAGGTATGTCGGGCCAGCTCGATCAGGGTGCCGGCCAGCTCCACGCCGGTGGCGCCGCCGCCGACCACCACGAAATTGAGCCACGCCTGGCGACGTGCGGGATCGGTCTCGCGTTCGGCATGCTCGAACGCGAGCAGGATGCGGCGGCGGATCAGGAACGCGTCGTCCAGCGTCTTCAGCCCGGGTGCGAAACGCTCCCAGTCATCGTGTCCGAAATACGCGTGGGTGGCGCCGGTGGCCACCACCAGGAAGTCGTAGTCCAGCGTACCTTGCGCACATTGCACTCGATGCGCCTGCAGGTCGACGCCGACCACTTCATCCAGCAAGACGGTGAGATTGCGCTGGTTGCGCAGCACCTGTCGCAGCGGAGCGGCGATCGACGGCGCCGCCAGGCTGGCCGTGGCCACCTGGTACAGCAGCGGCTGGAACAGGTGATGGTTGCGCCGATCGACGAGGGTGACCTGTGCCGCCGTGCCCGCCAGTCGCCGCGTCGCGGTCATGCCGCCGAAACCGCCGCCGAGGATCACCACTCGCGGCGCGGCCGCACCGGCATGGTCGCGGCTCATGGCCTGCATGCCCGGTGCACGACCCGCGGCCTATCGCTCAGCGCCTGACGGCGGCTGGCTGACGCAGTGCCATGCCCTTGAGCACGTTCAGCGCCTGCGACAGCGCATAGTCGCTGGTGGCCAGCTTGCCATCGGCAGCGCTGCCGTCGTCGTCGATGTCGTCGCCCGCTTTGGCGTGCTCATTGGCCAGATGGTTCGGCAAGTCCGCTTCGGAACTGATCAGCACCGGTGCGCTGTCGGCCTTGTTCACGGTGAGGTCGGCCAGCGCGATGTCCGGCTTGATCCCCTCGGCCTGTATCGAGGTGCCGTCCGGTGTGTAGTAGCGCGCGGTGGTGATCTTCACCGCGTGATCGGCGTCCAGCGGCAGTACGGTTTGCACCACGCCCTTGCCGAACGTGCGCTGGCCCATGATCAGCGCCCGATGGTTGTCCTTCAGCGCGCCGGCAACGATCTCGGCCGCCGACGCGGTGCCGTTGTTGGTCAGCACGATCATCGGCGCGCCGTCGAGCTGGTCGCCGGGATGCGCGTTGAAGCTCATGTTGGAATCCTGCAGCCGGCCGCGGGTGGTGACGATGATGCCCGAGTCGAGGAAATCGTCGCTGACGCCCACCGCGGCGGTGAGCAAGCCGCCGGGGTTGTTGCGCAGGTCCAGCACGGCACCCTTCTGCTTGCCGCTCTTCTGCACGAGTTCGGCGAGCTTGCGATCAAGGTCGCCCGCGGTGTCGTCCTGGAACTGGCTGATCCGCAGATAGGCGTAGCCCGGCTCCAGTTCGCGCACCTTGACGCTGCTGATCGAGATGTTCTCGCGCACCAGCTGCAGGTCGATCAGCTTGTCGCTGTTCTGGTGCGCGATGGTCAGAGCGATCTTGCTGCCGGGCTTGCCGCGCAGCTGCTTGAACATGTCGTTGACGTTCTGCGGATCGATCAGGGTGCCGTTGATCTTGATGATGCTGTCGCCAGGCTTGATGCCGGCACGCGCGGCCGGGGTGTCGTCGATCGGTGAAACGATGCGCAGTCCGCCGTCGACCTGCAGCACCTCGATGCCGAGGCCGCTGTACTCGCCGGTGGTGTCCTCGCTGAGCTGGGCCAGGCCGTCCTTGTCCAGGTACTCGCTGTGCGGGTCCAGGCCGCTGAGCATGCCGGTGATCGCGGCCTTCATCAGGGTCTTGTTGTCGACCTTCTGCACATAAGCCTGGCGCACCACTTCGTAGACGCGGCTGAAATTGCGGATGTCGTCCAGGCTCACCGGCTGATCGGTGGAGCTGGCGCTGGCCGGCGCATCGGCACGGCTGTCGGTGGCCGGCAGGTCCACCGGGGCAGCGGCCGCGCTGGAGCTTGCTGCCGGTGCGCGCTGCGCGTAAGCGGCAGGCCATGCCAGCAGCATCGCCGCTGTCAGCAGGGAGATCAGACCGGCGGACGGGCCGTGGAGGGAAACGCGCATGCGGAACTCCGTACAGCAAAAGCGTCGCGCGATAGTGCGACAGAACGAATGGGATTTTGGGTAAGACAGCGGAACAGCAGCGTAATTCCTGGCAGGCCTCCAGCCTGCGACGCGACGGCGACTACGTCAACGGCGCTGGCTCAGCCAGCTGCGCGGATCCACCGGCTGGCCGCCCTTGCGCAGTTCGAAATACACGCCGGTGTTGACGCCGGTGGGCGCACTCGCCGTGCCGATTGCCTGGCCCGCATCGACCTGGTCGCCCACACCATGCAGCAAGGTTTCATTGTTGCCGTACATGCTCATCCAGCCGCTGCCGTGGTTGACGATGATCAGCATCCCGTAGCCGCGCAGGAAGCCGGCGTAGATCACCCGTCCGCGCGCCACCGCATGCACTTCGCTGCCGCCGCTGGCCTTGATCAGAACGCCGCTGCCATAGCTGTTGACCACGCCGCTGGCCGGCCACGGCAGGTCGCCGCGGATGTTGGCGCCGGCACGGCCGACATCGAGCGCCGGCGGCGGCTTGTGCCCGGGCCGCCGGGTGGTCGCCGCACGGGCGGCGGCTTCGCGTGCAGCCTCGTCGATCACCTTCTGCAGCTTCTCGACCAAATTGTTCAGCGACTGCGCGTTCTGCTTCAGCGCTGCCAGCCGTTGCGCCTGGTCCTTGTACTGCGCATCGGCCTGCGCAGCGAGCTTCTGCTGCGCGGCCCGCTGCTGCGCGAGCGTGTGCGCCTGCTGCTCGCGTTGTGCGCGCGCAGCCTGCAGCGCCTGCTGCTCGGTCATGATCGACGCCTGCAGCTCCTGCAGCCTGGCCAAGTCGGTCATCAGCTGCTGCACCCGCTTCACGCGGTCCTGCTGGAAATACTTCGAATACACCAGCGCGCGCGAAATGCGCGCCACATCCTCATCGCCCAGCAACAGGCGCAGGTCGGAGCCATGGCCGAGCGCATAGGTGGCGCGCAGCAGGTCGGCGATGGCGGCGCGCTGCCCGTCCAGGGTCTGCTTCAGCGCAGCGCGCTGTGTCTCAAGCTGGGCCAGCTGCTGTTGCTTCGCCGTCAGCTCGGCATCGGTCCGGCGCATCGCCCGCGCCGCGTCGGCCAGCGCGTTCGCCTGTCGGGCCAGCACGGCGTTGACGCTGTCGCGGCGTGTCGCCGTATCGGCCTGCTGTTTCGCCAGCGCCTCCATCTTGCCGCGCAGGTCGGCGAGTTTCTGCCTGGCTTCGGCCTGCTCGTTCTTGCTGGTGACGTCCTGGCGCGCCCGCGCCGGACCGATGGCCAGACAGCCCAGCAGTGCGATGAGGATCAGGCAGCGGACGGAGCGGGAGGCGACGCGGATGGGTCTGGGCATGCCGCGGATTATCGCCCAGCGCCCGGTCGGTGCGATACGACGAGGCGGCACCGCGCGCCGATCGGCAAAGAGGGCCGGCGACATCGCTAGCCGCGCTCTGCCGGCCACCGACGAAAAGATAGTTGCGGGACGCCGTTGGCGCGTTTTGCATACAGACGTTTAGCCGTCCATACCAACGCGATGCCCATAGCGAAACGCGCTTCACAATTCCTAGACAAATCAAGCATATGGCGTGCCATCTCTTCGGAACAACGACATAAATTTTACGTAAAGGAAGTGCTTGAAGTCGCGGAACAATGGTGAAAAACTGCGCTCGCAACTCCCCTCGCTTGTTTGGATCTGGCAGGTTCCTTACCGCTTCCATCGAGCGCGTTGCACCCACAACGAGGACAAATCGATGAAGCCGAACAAGCTCGCTTTGGCGCTGGCTGCTTTGTTGTTGACGCCTGTCGTCGCCGCCCTGGCGCAGACCGCGCCCCCCTCCGCTGCCGATACCGGCCAGCAACCACCCAACCCGCAGCCTTCCAGTCCACCACCCGCAGGGCAGCAGACCGGTCAGCAGGCTCCCAGCCAAACGCAGGCGCAGGAACTGCAGGCGATCACGGTCACCGGTTCCGCGTTGCCGCGTGTCGATCTGGAGACGCCTTCGCCCGTCACCGTGATCACGGCGGCGCAGATCGAGCGTAGCGGCCTGAAGACCGTCAACGACGTGGTGCGCGCGATTTCCGCGGACAACAGCGGCTCGATCCCCACCGCATTCACCGCGGGTTTTGCCGCGGGTTCTGCCGGCGTCGCATTGCGCGGCCTCACCGTGAACTCGACCCTGGTCCTGATCGACGGCCGCCGTTCGGCCAACTACCCGCTGGCCGACGATGGCCAGCGTACCTTCGTCGACCTCAACACGATCCCGGTGAATGCGATCGAGCGCATCGACGTGCTGAAGGACGGTGCCTCATCGCTGTACGGCGCAGATGCGATCGCCGGCGTCGTCAACATCATCCTGAAGCACGACTACAAGGGCCTGCAGGCCACGGCCGAAATCGGCACATCGCAGAGGGGCGGCGGCACCACCCGTCGCGCCACGCTGTTGTTCGGCGGCGGCGACCTGGCGAAGGACGGCTGGAACGCCTACGGCAGCATCGAGGCGCAGAACGACGACCGCATCTGGGCACATGACCGCGGCTATCCGTACAACTCCACCGACCTCAGCCGGCTCGGCGGCAGCGACCTCACCAACGGCCAGCCCGGGTTCAATGCCGGCACGATCTACGGCATGGTCCGCCCCGCCGTGTTCGGGCCGAACGGACCGGGCGGCATGCTGACCGGCACCGCCGTCGACGGCTCGCTGTGGCAACCGCTGCGCCCCTGCGGTCCGGACGCCACGCCGGTGACCAACGACCTCGGCAGCGGCTGCGAGCAGAACTTCGTCAATCAGTACTTCGACCTGCAGCCGAAGGAAAAGCGCCTCGGTGCCTATGGCCGCCTGACCATCAAGGTAGGCGATACCAGCGAGGCCTATGTGAGTGCCAGCGTGTACAGCAACAAGACCGATGTCGCCGGTGCGCCGCCGCAGATTCGCGCGGGCACCCCGGTCAATACGCGTTCGATCGTGCTGCCGGCGACCTTGCCGGACGGCTCGGACAATCCGAACAACCCGTTCGCGCAGCCGGCGCTGATCACCTACGCGTTCGGCGGTATCCGGGGAGGCGCGAAGCAGGACAACAACAACACGCGCCTGGTCGGCGGCATCCACGGCACATTCGGCGACTGGAACTACGACAGTGCGCTGGTGTTCAACCACAACGAGCTGACCGTCGACAACTACGGCTTCCTCAACTACAACAAGCTGGTCCAGGTGGTGAACGACGGCAGCTACAACTTCCTCGATCCGTCGCAGAACTCGCCGCAAATGCTAGCCGAGCTGGCGCCGGTGCTGCACAAGAAATCCACCACCGATCTGCAGTCGATCGACTTCCATGTTTCACGCCCGCTGATGGATCTCCCTGGCGGCTCGCTCGGCGTTGCCACCGGTATCGACGTGCGTCACGAGGAGCAGAAGGATCCCGATCTCAACCCGGGCCTGCAGGCGCAGGGCCTGGGCGTGGCGCACACCTTCGGCAAGCGTACTGTGTCCGGCGCCTATGTCGAACTGGATGCGCCGTTCCTGCAATCGCTGGAAGTCGATGTCTCCGGCCGCTTCGACCACTACTCCGACTTCGGCAACAACTTCTCGCCGAAGGTCGGCTTCAAGTGGAAGCCGATCGAATCGCTGGCGGTTCGCGGAACGTGGTCGAAAGGCTTCCGTGCACCGAGCTTTGCCGAAAACGGTTCCAGCGAATCAGAGGGCTTCGCCACCTACACGGTGCCCGACGACTACGCCGCGGCGCACGGCAACAACGCCTATGTGCGGCCCTATGGCCTCGCCTTCGACACCATCGGCAACCCGAACATCAAGCCCGAACGCTCGAAGAGCTGGACCTTCGGGCTGGTTTACCAGCCGATCGATCAGCTGAGCGCCTCGCTGGATTATTACGACATCAAGAAGACCGGCGTGATCGGCCAGCAGGACACGCAGGCCGTGCTCGATGCGTACTTCGCCGGCCAGCCGCTGCCGCCGAATTCGGCCATCATCCCCGACGTGCCCGATCCGGAGAATCCGACGCTGCTGCCGAAGCCGGTCGTGGTGATGGCGCCGTACGTCAACCAGAACTCGCTGCAGACCAAGGGCGTCGATCTCGACCTGATCGGCAATTTTGACCTCGGCGGGGGCACGAAGCTGCGCAGCGAGTTCAACGCCACGCGCATCTTCGAATGGAACCTGACCCTGCAGGACGGCACAGTGCAGCGTTTCGTCGGCACGCACGGGCCGTACGCGTTGTCGTCGGGCGCGGGCACGCCGCGCGACCGCGCCTCCTGGTCGAACAGCCTCAGCTTCGGTAAGGCGACCGTCACCGGCACGCTCTATTACACCAGTGCCATCACGATGACCGCGCCGGACAACGGTGAGGGCTGCATTTCGGTGGACGACAACGGCAATCCGTTCCCGCCCAGCTGCCATGTGGCTTCCTTCACCACATTCGACCTGACCGGCAGCTACAACTTCAACGACCACTTCGCGTTGACGGCGTCGATCCTCAATGCCTTCAATCGCCAGGCGCCGTTCGATCCGAGCAACTATGCAGGCAACAACTACAACCCGACCTGGGCGCAGGCCGGCATGGTCGGCCGGTTCTATACGCTGGGCGTGAAATACACGATGTGACTCCGGTCGAGCGGAGGCTTTGGCTGCGGTGCAACGTACCGGGTAACCGGCGCGTTGCACCGTGCCAGCGTGTTGCTGCAGCGCACGAAAGCGCCGTTGGAAGTCTAGACGTCCATACGTCCCTTTGGAAAGCCTTTGACGCAACGCAACATTTGTGTTTTAGTCGGAGTCGCTCCTGCGCAAAACGATTGGTGCCATCGGCATCGCGGCGATCTGCGCAGCCCGGAGGGGTAGATGGCGGCAGGCCGCGTGGCGACCTTGTACGACCCGGCTTTCGAACACGACAGCTGCGGCTTCGGCCTGGTTGCGCAGATCGATGGGCGCGCCAGCGCTGCGCTGGTCGATACCGCGTTTGCCGCGCTGGCGAAACTTTCCCATCGCGGCGGTGTGAATGCCGATGGCATCAGCGGCGACGGCTGCGGCGTGCTGATCCATCGCCCGGCGGACTGGTTGCGCGCGCTGGCGACTGCGGATGGCATTGTGCCGGGTGAACGTTTCGCGGCCGGGCTGGTGTTTCTCGACCCGGCCGGCGGCGAGGCCGCGGCGATTGAGTTCGAGCGGCATCTGGCCGAGGCCGGTTTGGTCCTGGCCGGTTGGCGCGACGTGCAGGTCGATGCGCAAGCCTGCGGCCCCCTGGCCAGCGCCACCTGTCCGCGCGTGCGCCAGGTGTTCGTCGATGCCGCGACCGGCATGGACGACGACGCATTCGAGCGCGCACTGTTCCGTGCACGCCGGCGCGCCGAGACGGCGCTGGCGCACGATCCGTCGTTCTACGTCGTGAGCCTGTCCGCCCACGTGATCGGCTACAAGGCGATGGCCGCACCGGGCCGCCTGCGCGAGGTGTTCGCCGATCTGCATCATCCCGCGCTGGCCAGCGATGCGGTGGTGTTCCACCAGCGCTTCTCCACCAACACCACGCCGCAGTGGCGGCTGGCGCAGCCGTTCCGCCTGCTCGCGCACAACGGCGAGATCAACACCATCCGCGGCAACCGGCGCTGGATGCAGGCGCGCGAGGCGATCCTGCGTTCGCCGCTTGTCGATCTCACCGATATCGGTCCATTGGTGCGCCAGGACGGCTCGGATTCAGAAAGTCTCGACAACGCGCTGGAAGTGCTGCTGGCCGGCGACCTCGACATGCTCACCGCGATGCGCGTGCTGGTGCCGCCGGCGTACGCGGCGCGCGAGGATCTGGACGAGGACCTCACCGGCTTCTACGAGTACTACGCGCTGCACAGCGAGCCGTGGGACGGGCCGGCCGGACTGGTGATGTGCGACGGTCAGTACGCGGCGTGCACGCTCGATCGCAACGGCCTGCGTCCGGCACGCTGGGCGCTGTCGGACGACAACCACCTGATCGTCGCCTCCGAGGCCGGGCTTTGGGACGTGCCGCCATCGCGCGTGGTGGCAAAGGGCCGGCTCGGGCCCGGCCAGATGCTGGCGGTGGATTTCGCTGGCAAACGCCTGCTGCACGATGCCGACATCGACACGATCAACAAGAGCCGCGCACCGTTCCGCGACTGGCTGCGCGCCGGCGTCAGCTACCTCGAATCGGACCTGATCGATCCCAGCCTCGCCGCCGAGCCGCTGCCGGCATCCGTGCTGCGCCGTTACCAGAAGCTCTACGGCTTGAGCCGCGAGGAACGCGAGAGCGTGCTGAAAGTGCTCGCCGAAACCGAGGCCGAAGCCACCGGCGCGATGGGCGACGACACCCCGATAGCGGCGATGTCGCGCCAGGTGCGGCCGCTGTTCGATCGTTTCCGCGAAGCTTTGCCCAGGTCACCAACCCGCCGATCGATCCGCTGCGCGAGCGGCTGGTGATGTCGCTGGTCACCCAGTTCGGCCGCGAGGGCAACCTGTTCGAACTCTCCGCCGACAACGCGAAGCAGATCCTGCTGAACTCGCCGATCTGCTCGCAGCGCAAGTTGCGCCAATTGCTGGCGCTGCCGCAGTTCGTCAACGCCACCGTGCAGATCGACCTGTGCTATCCGCCTGAGGAAGGGCTGGAAGCGGCGCTGCGCCGCTTCTGCCGCGAAGCGGAGCAGGGCGTGCGCCACGGTGCGGGCATGGTTTTCATCACCGACCGTTACCCGAACCGGGACACGCTGCCGGCGCACGCGCTGCTCGCGGTGGGCGCGATCCACGCACACCTGATCGAGACCGGCCTGCGCTGCCAGTGCAACCTGCTGGTGGAGACCGCCACCGCGCGCGACGCGCACCAGTTCGCCTGCCTGATCGGCTTCGGCGCCACCGCGGTCTATCCGTGGCTGGCCTACCAGAGCCTGTTCGAGCTGGGCCGCGACGGTCACATCAAGCGCGGCGACGGCACGGCGCGCGAGATCGGCCGCAGTTATCGCCGCGGCATCCGCAAGGGCCTGCTGAAGATCCTGTCGAAGATGGGTATCTCCACCGTCGCCGGCTATCGCGGCGCGCAGTTGTTCGAGATCGTCGGCCTGGCACCGGAAGTGGTGGCGCTGTGCTTCGCCGGCACGCCGTCGCGCATCGGCGGCGCCGGTTTTGCCGATCTCGAGCACGACGCGCGCCTGCTCGCCGCCGAGGCGTGGAACGAGGCGCAGCCGCTGCGCGCCGGCGGCATCTACAAGTTCGTGCACGGCGGCGAATACCACATGTACAACCCGGACGTGATCGACACGCTGCAGCTTGCCGTGCGCAGCGGCGCCATGGCCGACTATCGCCGCTACGCGCAGCAGGTCGATGCGCGGCCGCCATCCGCGCTGCGCGACCTGCTGCTGCCGCAGGCGGCCGGTGTCGCCATTGCGCTCGACGAGGTGGAGCCGGTCGAGGCGATCCTAAAGCGCTTCGATTCGGCCGGCATGTCGCTCGGCGCACTATCGCCGGAAGCGCACGAGGCACTGGCAATCGCGATGAACCGGCTCGGCGGTCGCAGCAACTCCGGCGAGGGTGGTGAAGACCCGGCGCGCTACCGCACCGAGAAGAGCTCGAAGATCAAGCAGGTGTCGTCCGGCCGCTTCGGCGTCACCGCCGAATACCTGATCAACGCCGAGGTGCTGCAGATCAAGATCGCGCAGGGCGCCAAGCCCGGCGAGGGTGGCCAACTGCCCGGCCACAAGGTCGACGCCACCATCGCGCGGCTGCGCTATGCCAAGCCCGGCATCGGCCTGATCTCGCCGCCGCCACATCACGACATCTACTCGATCGAGGATCTGGCGCAGCTGATCCACGACCTCAAGGAAGTGAACCCCATCGCGCTGATCTCGGTGAAGCTGGTCTCGCACGCCGGCGTGGGCACGGTCGCGGCCGGCGTGGTCAAGGCCGGCGCGGACCTGATCACGATCTCCGGCCACGACGGCGGTACCGGTGCCAGCCCGCTGACCTCGATCAAGTACGCCGGCACACCGTGGGAGTTGGGCGTGGCCGAGGCGCAGCAGACCCTGCGCCGCAACGGCCTGCGCGGCCGCGTGCGGCTGCAGACCGACGGTGGTCTGAAGACCGGCCTCGACGTGATCAAGGCGGCGCTGCTCGGCGCCGAGAGTTTCGGTTTCGGCACCGGCCCGATGGTGGCGCTGGGCTGCAAGTACCTGCGCATCTGCCACCTCAACAACTGCGCCACCGGCATCGCCACGCAGAACGAGACGTTGCGCAAGGATCATTTCATCGGCCTGCCCGAGATGGTGATGAACTACTTCCGCTTCGTCGCCGAGGACGTGCGCGGCCATCTGGCCCAGCTCGGCGTGCGCAGCCTCGGTGAGCTGGTCGGTCGCAGCGACCTGCTGCGCCAGGCCGAAGGCAGCACCCCGGTGCAGAGGCAGCTCGACCTGTCGCTGCTGATCGCCCGCGACGGTCTGGGCGTCGAGGTGGACAGCGCCTGCACGCTGCCGCGCAACCCGATGCGCGACGAGGCGGCGTTGGCTACGCGCATCGCCCGCGAGGCCGCGCCGCTGGTCGAGCTGGGCAGCGGTGGCACGTTCCGCTACGCGATCGCGAATACCGACCGCGCGATCGGCGCGCGCCTGTCCGGCGACGTGGCGCGGCGCTGGGGCGACCACGGCATGCCCGAGCCGATCACCTTGCAACTGGAGGGCAGCGCTGGGCAGAGTCTCGGCGCGTGGAATGCCGGCGGCGTGCAGATCGAACTCACCGGCGAGGCCAACGACGGCGTCGGCAAGGGCATGACCGGCGGACGCATCCTCGTGCGGCCGTCGCCGGAATCGCCGTTCGCCAGCCAGGACGCGGCGATCCTCGGCAACACCTGCCTGTACGGCGCCACCGGCGGCGAGCTGTTTGCCGCCGGGCGCGCCGGCGAGCGCTTCGGCGTGCGCAACTCCGGCGCGCTGGCGGTGATCGAGGGTGCCGGCGACCACTGCTGCGAATACATGACCGGCGGCGTGGTCGCCGTGCTCGGCGCGTGCGGGCTGAACTTCGGCGCCGGCATGACCGGCGGCTTCGCCTACGTGCTCGACCTCGAACGCGACTTCGTCGATTGCTACAACCACGAGCTGGTCGACATCGTGCGCATCACGCCGGAAGGCATGGAACATCACATGCAGCATCTGCGCGGACTGATCGCGCGCCACGCCGAGCTCACCGGCAGCGCCTGGGCGAAGCATCTGCAGGGTGACTTCCGCGGCCTGCTGCAGCGCTTCTGGCTGGTCAAGCCGAAGGCGGCCAGCCTCGCCGCGCTGGCCGACGAATTGCGGAGGGCGGCATGAAGCCGCGCTGCTCACGCTCTGCTCCCCCTGTTGCAGGGGGAGGCCGGGAGGAGGGGAGCTCCTCGCTCTGGCGCACGAGATCAAAAGCGAACCCTCCCAACCCTCCCCTGCAAGCAGGAGCACAACGCCGCGCGGCGGAGGCGAGCCATGAGCGACAAACTCTTCCAGTTCCTCAACCTCCCCCGCCAGCCGCCCAAGGCGGTGCCGGTGGCGATCCGCGTGCTCGGCTACGGCGAGATCAGCGGCGACTTCGCGCCGCCCGCGGCGGTGGGCCAGGCGGAGCGCTGCCTCGACTGCGGCAATCCGTATTGCGAACACGCCTGTCCGGTACACAACTACATCCCTGACTGGCTGAAGCTGGTGCAGGATGGACGTCTGTTCGAAGCGGCCACGCTGATGCACGAGACCAACCCGCTGCCGGAAATCTGCGGCCGCGTGTGTCCGCAGGATCGCCTGTGCGAAGGCGCCTGCACGCTGGAGCAGGGCAGCTTCGGTGCGGTGACGATCGGCAGCATCGAGCGCTCGATCACCGATGAGGCGTTCCGCCAGGGCTGGCGGCCGGATCTTTCCGCCGTGCATCGAGACCGGCCGCCGCGTGGCGGTGGTCGGCGCCGGTCCGGCCGGGCTGTCGTGCGCGGACCGGCTGCGCCGCGCCGGCATCGCGGTGGACGTGTTCGACCGCCAGCGCGAGATCGGCGGCCTGCTCACCTTCGGCATCCCGGCGTTCAAACTGGACAAGACGGTGATCCGCACCCGCCGCGAGGTACTCGAAGGCATGGGCGTGCGCTTCCACCTCGACGTGGAGATCGGCCGCGACATCGCGTTCGAGCAACTGCTCGCCGACTACGACGCCGTGTTCCTCGGCACCGGCGCGTACACCTTTGTCGACGGCGAACTGCCTGGGCGCGAACTCGACGGCGTGCACGACGCGCTGCCGTTCCTGGTCGCGAACGCGAACCGCCTGCTCGATGACCTGCCGGTACCGCCGGCGCTCGACCTCGGCGGCAAGCACGTCGTCGTGCTCGGCGGCGGCGACACCGGCATGGATTGCAACCGCACATCGGTGCGCCTCGGCGCTGCCTCGGTCACCTGCGTCTACCGGCGTGACGAGGCCAGCATGCCCGGCTCGCGCCGCGAGGTCGGATACAGCCGCGAGGAAGGCGTGAACTTCCTGTTCCATCGCCAGCCGCTGGCCTTGCTCGGCGAGCAGGGCAAGGTGCGCGGCGTGCGACTGGTGCATACCGAGGCCGGCATCGACGCGCAGGGCCGCGCGCGGCTTCAGTGCGTCGAGGGCAGCGAGACCGAGCTGCGCGCCGACGTGGTGATCCAGGCGTTCGGCTTCCGACCCAGTCCGCCGGCATGGTGCGCCGAACACGGCATCGCGCTGGATGCCAGCGGCCGCATCCTCGCCGGTGGCATGGCGCGGCTGCCGTTCCAGACCGGCCATCCGATGATCTTCGCCGGCGGCGACAACATGCGCGGTGCCGACCTGGTGGTGCGCGCGGTGTACGACGGGCGCGAAGCGGCCGGGTCGATCGCGCGGATGCTCAGCGAGCTTCCCCTGGAAGCGATGGCCTGTGTGGCGTAGGTTGCGCGCATGTGCCTGATCGCGTTCGCCTGGCATGCCCATCCGCGCTGGCGCCTGCTGCTGGCCGGCAACCGCGACGAATTCCACGCGCGGCCCAGTGCGGCGCTGGCGCGCTGGGACGACGCGTCGATCATCGGCGGGCGTGATCTCGAAGCCGGCGGCACCTGGCTCGGCGTCACCGACGGCGGGCGCTGCTGCGTGGTGACCAATGTGCGCGATCCGCGCGATCCGCAGCTCGGCACCTCGCGCGGCCTGCTCGCCACCGACTACCTCTGTGGCGACGCCGATGCCGCCACGCACGCGCAGCAACTGCTGCGCAAAGCTGCGGACTATCGGCCGTTCAACCTGCTCACCTTCGATGCGCGCGAAGCGTTCTATCTCGGCAACCGCCCCGAGGCGCGCGCGCAGGCGGTGACTTCCGGCGTGCACGGCCTGTCGAATGCCGACTTCAACACGCCGTGGCCGAAGACCCGGGCGCTGATGCAGCGGCTGCGACAGTGGATCGATGAGGGCGGCGACACGGATTTCGTGCCGCTGTTCGAGGCGCTCGCCGACGAACGGCAGGCACCGGAGGCACAGTTGCCGGATACCGGCGTGGGGCTGGAGCGCGAGCGCTGGCTGTCGTCGGCGTTCATCCGCGGCGAGCAGTACGGCACCCGCGCCAGCACCGTGGTGGCGATCGGCCACGACGGCCATGGCGTGATCGCGGAGCGGCGCTTCGGGCCGAACGGCCGCTTCACTGGCGAGACCATGCTGGGCTTCGGCACGCGCCGGGCATAGCGCTGCGCGAAGCCCGGCGCCTACGCGCGCCATCGGCATTGCCGGCTGCAGCATTGGCGTGGGCTGGCTAGCCTGTCGTGACGCCATGGAAGGACACGCATATGCGCAGGGATGGATGGTGGTTGCTCGCCGGCTTCGCGGCGCTGCTTGCAGGCAACGCGTCCGCGGCCAGCTGCCCCGATTGGTCGGCGACCCAGGCGAAACAGGAATTGAGCGCGCTGCATGACCGGCTGGACGGCTGGAATCACGCGTATCGGGTTGGCGGACAGTCGCCCGTCGATGACGCGGTCTATGACCAGGCATTGCAACAGTTCAAACAGTGGCGAGCTTGCTTTCCGGCGCAGGCACCGACCGCCCTCGCCCACTTGGCCGACGCCGGCGGCAGCATCGTTTCACCGGTCGCACAAACCGGGTTGGCCAAACTGCCCGATGCGGCGGCACTGGCGGCGTGGATGCGCGAGCGCGGCAACCGCGACCTGTGGGTGCAGCCCAAGGCCGATGGCGTGGCGGTCACCCTGCTGTATGTGGACGGCCGACTGCGCCAGGCGACCAGCCGCGGCGATGGCCTGCATGGATCGGATTGGACGGCATTGGCCCAGGGCATCGACGCCATCCCGAAACATCTGCCGCATGCGCCGGTGCGCGTGGTGCTGCAGGGCGAGCTGTACTGGCGCCTGCCTGGTCACGTGCAGGCACAGGATGGCGGGGCCAACGCGCGTTCGGCCGTGGCCGGCGCGCTGGCGCGCGATGCGCTGGATACCGATACCGCCGCGCAGATCGGCCTGTTCGTGTGGGACTGGCCCAGCGGCCCGGCCGACATGCCCGCGCGCGTGGCCGGGCTGCAGGCGATGGGCCTGGCCGACAGCGCCACCTACGTTCATCCGGTGCGTACGCTGGATGACGTGCAACATTGGCGCGAGCAGTGGTACCGCGGTGCGATGCCGTTCGCGGCCGACGGCACGGTGGTACGGCAAGGCCATCGGCCGCCCGCAGCCACCTGGCAGCCGGCGCCGCCGGACTGGGCCGTGGCGTGGAAATATCCCGCCGCGTCGGCGCTGGCGGAGGTGCGTGCGGTGGATTTCACCGTGGGCCGCAGCGGCCGCATCACGCCCGTGCTGGAACTGGTGCCGGTGCAGCTGGACGACCATCGCGTGCAGCGGGTCAGCGTGGGGTCGCTGGCGCGCTGGAAGCAGTTGGATATCCGTCCCGGCGACCATGTCGAAGTCGTGCTGGCCGGCCTGACCATTCCGCGCTTGCAATCGGTGGCATGGCGCACGCAGCAACGCGCGGCGGTGACACCGCCCGATCCGCTGAAGCACGGCCGCGCCAGTTGCTGGCAGGCGGCGCCCGGCTGCGAGCAGCAGTTCCGCGCGCGCCTGTTGTGGTTGGGCGGCAAGCAGGGCCTGCAACTGGACGGTCTCGGCGCCGACACCTGGCAGGCCCTGATCGACGCGGGGCTGGTCCACCGCCTGCTCGACTGGATGGACCTGACGCCGGTGCAGCTTTCCGCGGTGCCCGGCCTCGGCACGATGCGCGGCAAGGCGCTGGCGAAGGCATTTGCCGGCGCGCGTGATCGCCCGTTCGCGTGCTGGTTGCGCGCGCTGGGCATGCCAGCCGGCGATGTCGGTGGGCTGTCCGGGTGGACCGCGCTGAGCAACCGTGGAGCGTCCGACTGGCAGGCGCTGGATGGCATCGCCGCCGGTCGCGCCAATCAGCTGGTGGCATTCTTCAGCCAGCCCGACGTGCGTGCCCTGGCTGCGCGCCTGCATGCTGCCGGCGTGCAGGGCTTCTGAGTCAGCTCTTGAGCTCGCCGTCGACGTAGTACCAGCGGCCGTCCTCGCGCATGAAACGGCTGGTTTCGTGCTGGCGTTGCGCACGGCCACCGCCCAGGCGGTAGCGGGCGACGAATTCGACGAGGGCGTGATCCTCGTCGACCTGCCGCTGCTGGCGGATCTCCAGCCCGAGCCAGGTTGGCGCCGGCTGCTGCGCGGCCAGTCGCAAGGATGCCGGTCGGGTGTCGACGTGCCAGCTCGCCAGCAGATAATCCTCGCGCCGCAGGACATAGGCGCTGTAACGCGAACGCATCAGTTGCGCCGCGGTCGCCGCGGCCACGCCTTCATGCAGAAGGCCGCAGCACTGGTTGTAGCCGGCAGGGTTGCCGCAAGGGCAGGGCGTCAGCGTGTCGATCGACTTCATGCCGCCTTTGTACGCGGTTCGGCGCGGCTGTGCAGGCATGCCGCGCGGCCCGGGCGGAAGCGTCGCTTCCGGGACGCTCAGGCCGGCCGGCCACGCAGCACGCGCGCCGGCAACATCAGCAGCGCGCCGAGGAAGGCGAACACGGCGCCCACGGTGATGCCGACCAGCCGCAACGGCAGCACCAGCAGCCACACGACCGGATACAGCACCAGCGCCAGCAGCGCGAGCGGCCAGCAGAACACCAGCAGCAACAGCCAGAGCAGGAAAGCGGCCATGTCCACTCCTCGCGTGTTTGGATGCGCAGACTCTAGCGCGGGCATGGCGGCTGCGGTAGATGACTCTTGCCACCTCCGGCCGGGACGCTCAGCCGGGCGTCAGTCCTTGCGCACGATGCGAACGGCCATGCCCACGGCGTTGTCGCGCAAGGTGATGTGGTCGCCGCGAACGGGGCCCGCCGTGAGCCACGTATCGCCGGCGTGCAGCATGCCATCGGGCGTGTCGATGTGGCCGCGGGCGGCGTGGACCAGGACGATCGCCGGATCCGGCAGGTAGCTTCCCGATTCGGACCAGACCTGCACGTCGCCGCGGGCGCGGGTACGCCGCACCATCAGGTTGAAATCGCGGCTCGGTCCGTCGGCGAGCGTCACCGTTACCCTCGCCTCGCCAGCGAATGCAAACGGCCGGAATGGCGTGGTCAATGCGTGCACCTGATCCTCGTCCAGCGTCATCGTGAAACCTTTGCCATTGAGCAGCGCGATCTGCCGATCGATGCCGGGAAATGCGGAGAACGGCGCGGCGCTGTCGACGTCCGCGAGACTCACCCGCCACACGAAATCGTCGGTGCCCGCACCGTCCGGATGGGCGGCGATCTGGCGCGTGCTGCCGAGGCCGTTCTTCCACGGCTGCGATGGACAGTCGGTGAGGCGAATGATCATGCGGTGCGCTCGATGATGCGCTGGAATGGCGGCAAGGCCTTCAGCATGCCACTGCCGTAGCGTTTGGTGACCACGCGGCGATCCAGCAGCACGATGCGGCCATGGTCGGTCTCATTGCGGATCAGGCGCCCGCAATACTGGGTAAGCAGGCGCGTGGCCTCGGGAATGCTGACCTCGATGAACGGGTTGCGCCCACGCGATTCCAGCCACTCGGCGTACGTGGCGCCGACCGGATCGGTAGGCACCGCGAACGGCAATTGTGTGATCACCACGGTCTCGCACAGCTTGCCGGGCAGGTCGAGCCCTTCGCCGAACGAGGCCAGCCCGAACAAGGTGCTGCCGCGGCCCGCTTCGATGTCCGCGATGTGTTCGGCGATCAACTGGGACTTGCCCAGCGATCCTTGCGCGCGCACCTTGCGCACCTGCGCGATGGGAAGTTTCTGCAGCACGCGGTCGAGTTTCTGGCGTGAAGTGAACAACACCAGGTTGCCGCCATCCCAGTCAAGGTTGCCGGCCAGCCATTCGCTGATCTCCTCGGCGTGTGCTTCGCGGGCATCGGGCAGGGTGCGCATCGCCGGCACCTCGAGTCGAGCCTGTGACGCAAGGTCGAACGGCGAGGGCAGGCTCAGGGTCAGTGCATCGTCGGGCAGGCCCACCGCATCGGCGAGGCCGCGGAAATTGCCGCCCGCGCTCAAGGTGGCCGAGGTCATCACCACGCCGCTGGCATTGCCCCACAACACGCTGCGCAGCAAGCCGCCGGCGGATACCGACGAGGCGTGGCAGACCAATTGCTGGTCGCCGCCAAGGGTGACCCAGCGTGCCAGCGGTGGCGCGTCGTCGGTGTCCTCGCTCGACCACGCCCGCCAGCAGCTGGCCTGCTTGCCGATGCGTTCCAGCGCGATGCCCAGTTCGCGCGACAGCGCCTCCTGGGTCGGCCCGCCATCGGTCATCTCGACCACCGCGCGACGCACCGCGGTGAGCCAGCGCTGCACTTCGCCGGTGAGCAGGCTGAGCACCTGCGCATGTTCCACCCACGATTCGGGCAGCTGGCCCAGTGAGCCGCGGAACATCGGCTCGGTCTCGGCCGGATCCGGCAGCCAGCCGAGGCGGATGTCCTTCTCCAGCGCTTCCAGCGTATCGCTCAGCTCCTGCAACTTCGCGTCGCCGGCATCCAGCGACAGCTTGCCCAGCGTCTGCTTGTCGGTCAGCGAATACGCCGCATGCACCTGCCGGCCGAGCCGGCTCAGCTGGCGCACGGTGACGCTCATGAATACTTCGGCGGCGCCGCGGTCGATCGCCTTGGCCGCGAGGTGATGGCCTTCGTCGAAGATGTACAGCGTCTCGTCCGGCCGCGGCAGGATGACTCCACCCCAGCCTTCGTCCTCGCCCGGCATCGTCAGGTCGGCCAGCACCAGGTCCTGGTTCGCCACGATGATCTCGGCGTCGTCCACCGCGCGGCGTGCGGCAAAGAACGGGCAGATCATGAACTGGCCGCACTTGCGTCCGGTGCAGCCGCCTGCGCTGGTGGTGATCATCGGCCGCAGCAGGTCGCTGACCGGCTCCGGCGCGATGTCCATGTCGCCGTTCCACTCATTGCGGTCGAACGCGCCGCGCAGCCTGGTGAGCGCCTGCTTGTCGCGCGCTTGCGGCGGCTTGGTCCACAGCACCAGGTCGGCGTCGAAACCGGCCAGGCCCATCTGCGCGGTGTCGTTGATGCTGTTCGCCGCCATCATCAGGTTGCGCGGGCACAGGTAACGGCCGCGGCCTTTTGCCAGCGCCACCTTCGCCTCGATGCCGTTGAGCTGCAGGTACAACGGGATATCGCGCTGCACCAGCTGCTCCTGCAGCGCCACGGTGGCGGTGGCGATCAGCAGCTTCTTCTTCTGGAAGCGCGCCACTTCCACGCCAGCAATCAGGTAGGCCATCGACTTGCCGGTGCCGGTCGGCGCCTCGATCACCGCCACGCCGCCGGTACGGCCGAACGCCTTGGCCACCTCGGCGATCATCTTTCCCTGGGAGGCGCGCGCACGAAAGCCCGGCAGGCCGTCTTTCAGGCGCGCATAGGCGGCGCGGATGGCGTCTTTCGTGCTGTCGGCAAGCATGGTGGACCGGAAACCTGTGGCGCGGAAAACGACGGCAGCAGATGCAGATGGGCAGGTTCGCACCGGTGGCGCCGCTTGCCGCGTGCAAGACCCGCAGTTTATCGGTATTGCGTGGAAGCCGGCATGCGGGCACGCTGAATTGGCTTTGCGCCGGTGAGCGCGTGGCATGGAAGCGTATGCTGGTCGACAGGCGTTGGCGAGTATGGGCGGGGGAGCTCCAACGATGACGCACGCAGGTGGAGTGGGTTCGATGCTGTCCGACGGACGCGTGCCGCTGAGCTGGCTGAGGCGGCTGGTCACGGCGCACACGCCGGACGAGGTGGGCGCGGCAATCGCCGCCGTGGCGCGGGCCAGCCCGGGTTGTACCGAGGCCTGCGTGATCTGGGGCCTGGACGATCCGCTGCGCCGGCACAGCGCGCCGCCGGTCGGCATGCTGGACGCGGCCGATGAGGACTGGCTGGCTGCAGCAGCGCGCACGGACCAGGCGCAGTGGCATCAGGACCGCCAGCGTGTTGCGGTGCGCCTGTGCGAGGAGCCCGAGCCGGCGTGTCTGCTGCTGCGTTTGCACGCCACCGCGGAACCGACCGGCTTTCTCGACGCCCTGGCGCCGTCGCTGCAGCTTGCCGGGCAGCATCTGCAGCGGGCGCTGGAATGGGCGGGGCTGAAGGATTCGCATCAGCAACTGGAACGCTCGGAAAACCTGCAGCGCGCCTTGTTCGCGATCTCCGACCTGGCCGGCTCCGAGCGCGACATGCCGGAAATGCTGCGCGGCATCCACGCCATCGTCAGCACGCTGATGTACGCGGAAAACCTTTTCATCGTGTTGCACAACGCCGAGCAGGACACGATCCGGTTCCTGTATTTCGTCGACGTCGAAGATTCGACCCCGCCGGGCAACGGGCAGGACATGCCGTTGAGCGCGATCGAATACACCCTGACCTGGTACGTGATGCGCGACGGCAAGGCGCGCATGGGCAACGCCGAGGAGTTGCGCAGCCAGGTGCCCGGCCCGGTCGCCGTGGTGGGCACGGACAGCTATGACTGGCTGGGCGTGCCGATGTTGCGCGACGGCCAGCCCGGCGGCGCGCTGGTGGTGCAGAGCTATCAGCAGAACATCGGCTTCACCGACGAGGACCTGGCCCTGCTGGAGTTCGTCGGCAGCCACATCCTCACCGCACTGGAACGCAAGCAGAGCAAGGAAGATCTGGAACAGCGCGTGCAACTGCGCACGCTGCAGCTGGCCGAGGCCAACCGCGGCCTGCAGATGGAGATCCTGGAGCGCCAGCGCGCCGAGCACCTGCAGGGGGCGCTGTTCCAGATCGCCGAGCTGGCCACCGCGGATATCGACCAGGACGCGTTCTACCGCCGCGTGCATGCGGCGGTCGGCGAACTCCTGAACGCGGAGAACTTTTTCATCGCACTGCTCTCGGACGACCGCCAGCACCTGACCTTTCCTTACTCGGTGGACGCCGTGCTGCAGCCGCCCGCCGAGCGCCCGCTGGGTCGCGGGCTCAGCGAGTACGTGCTGCGCCGTGGCACCGCGTTGCGCGCCGACAACGCCGACATCGAGGAGCTCGATCGCCTCGGCGAGATCGCGCCCGGCCGCATGGGCTCGCCGGCGATGTGCTGGCTGGGCGTGCCGCTGATCGTGGGCGACGAGGTGATCGGGCTGGTTACCGTGCAGAGCTACCGCGCCACCGTGATGTACGGCCCGGCCGACCAGGAGCTGCTCACCTTCGTCGCGTCGCAGATCGCCAACAGCCTCACCCGGCGCCGCTCCGCCGCGTCGCTGAAGCGCGCCTACGAGCAGCTGGAACATCGCGTGGAGGAGCGCACCCTGGCCTTGCGCAAGGAGATCATCGAGCGCGAGCGCATGCAGGATCAGCTGCGCCACCAGGTCATGCACGATTCGCTGACCGGCCTGCCCAACCGCAGCTACCTGCGCGACCGCATCGACCGAGTGCTCGGGGCGATCCGGCGCGAGCCGCGGCAGCACTGCGCGCTGCTGTACCTGGATGTCGACCGCTTCAAGATCATCAACGACAGCCTTGGCCATCTGGCCGGCGATGACGTGTTGAAGGAGGTCGCGGCGCGGCTGGCCGGCTGCGTGCGCCATCCCGATCTGGTGGCGCGATTGTCCGGCGACGAATTCGCGATCCTGCTGGAAGACGTGGACCTGCAGCCGGGAGCCACCATCGTGGCGCAGCGCGTGATGGATGCCCTGTGCGCGCCCATGCTGGTGGCCGGCAAGGACCTGCAGGTGACCGCCAGCGTGGGTATTGCGATAGGCGATGCACACTACGAGGCGGCCGACGAAATGTTGCGCGACGCCGACATCGCGCTGTACCGGGCCAAGGAGCTCGGCCGCAAGCGCTTCGAGATTTTCGACGAGACGCTGGCCAAGAGCGTGGTCGACGTGCTGGCGCTGGAAGGCGAGCTGCGCCAGGCATTGCAGCACGATCAGTTCGAGCCGTACTTCCAGCCGATCTGCGGTCTCGAGGACGGCGAAGTGGTGGGCTACGAGGCGCTGATCCGCTGGAACCATCCGCAACGCGGCGTGTTGCGGCCGGGCGACTTCCTCAAGATCGCCGAGGACAGCGGGCTGATCGAGGCGATCGACTGGCGCATGTTCGAGTTGAGCTGCGGCCTGCTGCTGCAGCACGGCCGTGACGACGCCTTCATGACGGTGAATGTCTCGGCGCTGCACTTGCGCCATGCGGACTTCGACGAGCGCCTGATCCGGTTGCTCGGGCACACCGGGCTGACGCCGTCGCGGCTGGTGGTCGAGGTGACCGAGGGCGCCTTGCTGGACAATCCCGAACGCGTGCGCGCCACGCTCGACCGGCTGCGCCTGATTGGCGTGGGCGCGGCGCTGGACGATTTCGGCACGGGCTATTCGTCGCTCAGCTACCTGCACTCGCTGCCGCTGCGCATCCTCAAGATCGATCGCGCTTTCGTGCAGGAGCTGGACAAGGGCGCCAACACCAGCAGCACGACCGTGGTGGCGGCGATCCTGGCGCTGGCGCGCGCCCTGAACATCCAGGTGATCGCCGAAGGCATCGAGACCGACGTCCAATACGCCGCGCTCAAGGCGATGGGCTGCGAGATGGGCCAGGGTTACCTGCTCGGCCACCCGGCCCCGATCGCCCAGTGGCAGACGCCGCGCGCCATCGGCGCCTGAGCGTGTTCAGCCCGCGCTGACGATCTGCCGCAACGCCTGTTCGAAAGCTTCCGGTGGCTGACCGCCGGAAATAAGGTGCTGGCCGTTGATGATCGTGGCCGGTACCGAATGGATGCCGCGCGACTGGAAAAACTGCTCCTGCGCGCGCACCTCGTCGGCGAATTCATTGCCCGCGAGAATCTGCTTCGCGCGTTCAGCATCCAGCCCAGCTTCGGCCGCCAGCCGCACCAGGGTGTCGTGCGCGCCCACGTCCTCGCCATCAGTGAAATACGCGCGCAGCAGGATCTGTTTCAACGCGATATGCCGCCCTTCCAGTTCGGCCCAATGCAGCAGCCGGTGGGCGTCGAACGTGTTGTAGACGCGGCTGCGCCGATCCATGTTGAAGGTGAAACCCAGTGCCGCGCCGCGCGCACGAATCGCCTCGCGGTTGGCGTCGATCTGTTCCGCCGAACTGCCGTACTTGCGCACCAGATGCTCGGTGGAATCCTCGCCTTCGGCCGCCATCTGCGGATTCAGCTCGAACGGCTGGAAATGGATCTCCGCGGCGACCTCGCCGTCCAGCTTCGCCAGCGCCTGCTGAAGCGAAGCGAGCCCGATAGCACACCACGGGCAGGAAACGTCGGAAACGAAGTCGATGCGGACGGAGGCGGGCGTGGTGGGGACGGACATCACTGAAACCTCGTAAGGACGCGCAGCTCGGGGCTGCAGATCAACCTCAGATGCGGTCACGGGGCGACGCAATCAATCAGTGCGCGCGACTTTCCTGTCCGGTCATGTTCAGCGCCAGCGCCTCGGCGATCTTGATGCCGTCCACCGCGGCGGAAAGGATGCCGCCGGCGTAGCCGGCACCCTCGCCGGCGGGGTACAGGCCGCGGGTGTTGAGGCTCTGCAGGCTGTCGTCGCGCTTGATGCGTACCGGCGAGGAGGTGCGTGTCTCGACGCCGGTGAAGATGGCGTCGTGCATGGCGTAGCCGCGGATCTGGCGCTCGAAGGCGGGCAGTGCTTCGCGGATCGCGGCGATGGCGTAGCCGGGCAATGCGCTGTCCAGGCTGCCCAGCGTGACGCCTGGCTGGTACGACGGTTGCACGTCGCCGAATGCCCGTGATGCATGGCCGGCGAGGAAATCGCCGACCAGTTGCGCAGGCGCGCTGTAGTTTTCGCCGCCCAGGGCATAGGCGTGGCTTTCCAGTGCGCGCTGCAGGGCGATGCCGGCGAGCGGTCCTTCGCCATACGGCGCGAAATCGGCGGGCTCGATGCCAACCACCACCGCCGCGTTGGCGTTGCGTTCGTTGCGCGAATACTGGCTCATGCCGTTGGTCACCACGCGGCCCGGCTCGCTGGCGGCGGCCACCACGGTGCCGCCGGGACACATGCAGAAGCTGTAGACCGAGCGGCCGCGGCCGGCATGCGAACCCTCGCAGTGGTGCACCAGCTTGTAGTCGGCCGCACCGAGGATCGGATGCCCGGCCTGTGGGCCGAAGCGGGCGCGATCGATCACCGACTGCGGGTGCTCGATACGGAAGCCGATCGAGAACGGCTTGGCTTCCACATACACGCCGCGCGCGTGCAGCATCTCGAAGGTGTCGCGCGCGCTGTGACCGAGTGCCAGCACCACGTGATCGGCGCGCAGCTGTTCGCCGCTGGCCAGGGTGACGCCGCGGATCTGTTGCTGGCCATCCGCGCACGGCTCCAGCAGCAGGTCGTCGACGCGCTGGCCGAAGCGGATTTCGCCACCCAGCGACTCAATGCAGGCGCGCATGTTTTCCACCATCGTCACGAGGCGGAAGGTGCCGATGTGCGGCTTGCTGACGTAGAGGATTTCCGCCGGCGCGCCGGCCTTGACGAACTCGGTGAGCACCTTGCGGCCATGATGCAGCGGGTCGCGGATCTGGCTGTACAGCTTGCCGTCGGAAAACGTGCCGGCGCCGCCCTCGCCGAACTGCACATTGGATTCCGGATGCAGGTTGCGCCTGCGCCACAGGTCCCAGGTGTCCTTGGTGCGCTCGCGCACTTCCTTGCCGCGGTCCAGGATGATCGGGCAAAAACCCATTTGCGCCAGGATCAGTCCCGCGAACAGGCCGCACGGGCCGAAGCCGACCACCAGCGGGCGATGCTCCGTCCGCGCCGGAGCCCTCGTCACGAAGTGGTAATCGGTATCGGGCGTGGGCTGCACGTGCGTGTCGTCGGAAAAGCGCCGCAGCAGCTCCGCTTCGCGCGGCGTGTCGATGTCCAGCGCGTAGATCAGCACGATCGCACCGCGCTTGCGTGCGTCGTGGCTGCGTTTGGCGACTGTGTAGCCGGTCAGGTCGGCGGGTTCGATCGCCAGGCGCTGCAGGATCGCGGCAGTCAGTGCGGCCTCGTCGTGATCCAGCGGCAGCTTGAGGTCGGTCAATCGCAACATGCAGGTCCGGGATCCGTCGACGTGGTGAGGCCACCGAGACGCATTGCCTCGAGGCGTGGCCGTTCATTGTCGAGGCGATCACGCAGCGCCACAAGGCGATGGCGGCAAGGCCTTCTTCCTGCGGCGTCGGGTTCCCAACGCGCGCCAGCGTTCTGACAGCTGACGCAGCGGGGCAGTCAGGCGGCCAGCAAGGTCAGGAACTGTTCGCCCGTGGCATGCGGATGCAGCAGGATGATTCGGGTGTGCGTGGCATCGGTGTGCTTGCGCGCTGCCGCGAGGCACAGCTGGCCGTCCGCGCCTGTCACCGCCAGCGGCGCATTGCGCCGGCTGTCCCAGCGACGCCGGCAGACCTGCCCGTGCTGGGGGCCGCCGGCGATGATGCATTCAAAGATGGGTGCCATGGAATCACTCGAAGGTTGGGGAACCGTGGGGTCGAGTTCATCAAGCAGGGCACGGGCCAGAAAAATCGCCCAATAGTGCTGTACATCACGTTTCCGGAGATGCGTGCGCAGTCCGCGCATTTTTCCGGAGGTGGAGCGCTGGCGGCCGGATCCGGCCCCCAGCGCGCGCTGCTCAGGCCTCGCCGATGAAATCGGTCTTGCCGATGTCGGTGCCGGCCTCGCGCAGGATGTTGTATGCCGTGGTGCAGTGGAAGAACAGGTTGGGGATCACGAAGCCCAGCAGATAGGCCTGGCCTTCGAACGTCATCTCCCCGGTGCGCATCTTGAGGATGATCGAGCGGGCTTCGCTGTCGTCGATCTGCTCGGGCTTGAACGTGTTGATGTACTCGATCGCGCGCTCGATGCGCGAGTACACCTGTTCCAGCGTGGTCTCGTTGTCCTCGAACGACATCGGCTCCACGCCGGCCAGGCGCGCGGTGCCGCGGGTGGCCATGTCGCAGGCGATCTGCACCTGCTTCACCAGCGGCAGCATGTCGGGGATCAGCCGGGTCTGCAGCAACACCTCGTCGGTGACGTTCTTCGACTTGGCATGCGCCTCGCCCTTTTTCAGCACGTGCGTGAGATTGCCGAGCGCGCGGACGAAGACGGGAACGGCAGCCTGATACATGGACAGTGTCATGGGGATTGCTCCGGTGGGACGTGGGGAATCGATTTGTTGAAGGGCAGGGCAGCGGCGGTGTTCGCGGAGGCCAGCGGCATCGCGGCCGGGATGTGGCGCATCACGCGCACCGCAATCAGCGCGGCGGCAAACAGCAGCAACGCGGCCAGCACGAATGCCGCGCCGGGCAGATGCCGCACCGGGGCGTGATCGCTGATGAACAGCGCGAAGATGTTGGCGAACAGCGCCGGGCCGAAGATGCCGGCGAGACTGGCAAGGCTGGTCAGCGCGCCCTGCAGACGACCCTGCTCATGCGGATCGACCTGATGCGTCATCATCGGCCTGCGCCGGTGGGCCGGCCAGGCCACCGAGGCTGAGGAACGGGATACCGAGCAGGAACAGCCACGGTAGCGAGGCGAAGCCGAAGAACACGTAGCCGACGATGCACAGCGTCAGTCCGGCCAGAATCATCCGCTTCTCGCCCAGTCGCGGCATCAGCCGGCGCACCAGTACCGCCTGCACCAGCCCGCTGCACAGGCCGACCAGGCCCAGCGTGAGACCGACGGCCTGCGGCCCCCAGCCATAACGGTAATCGGTGTACAGCACGTAGGTGGAGTTCAGCGAGAACTGTGCCAGGTTGATCAGGAAAAACACCGCGGCCAGACCGAACACCTGCGGATAGCGCCGCAGCAGCACCACCGCGCCGAACGGATTGGCATGGCGCCAGTCGAAGCGCGCGCTGCGCTTCTCCTTCGGCAGCGACTCGGGCAGCACGAACCAGCCGTAGCAGAAGTTGACCAGCGACAACCCGGCCGCAATCCAGAACGGCAGCCGGATATGCAGGTGGCCGAGAAAACCGCCCAGCGCCGGGCCGATGATGAAGCCGATGCCGAACGCGGCACCCAGCGTGCCGAAGGCCGCGGCGCGTTTTTCCTTCGGCACGATGTCGGCGATGTACGCGTTGGCCGTGGAAAAACTGGCGGCGCACACGCCGGACACGGCGCGGCCGACGAACAGCAGCCACAGCACCGGCGCCAGCGCCATCACGATGAAGTCGATGCCGAGGCCAAAGCTGGAGATGAGGATCACCGTGCGCCGGCCGAACCGGTCCGACAGCGTGCCCTGCACCGGAGAGAACACGAACTGCATCAACATGAACAGCGCGCCGAAGCCGCCCGACCATACCGCGGCCTTGGCGATGCTGCCGCCGATCAACTCCACGATCAGGTGCGGCAGGACCGGAATGATGATGCCGAACGCCAGCATGTCCAGCATCACGGTGACAAAGATGAAGGTGAGCGCAGCACGGCGGTGCGGTGTAGCGGATGACGGTGACTGATCCATGGGTCGCGGCGGCATAGAGGAGCGTGCACGATAGCGGAACGGCGCCTGCCCGGCATGTGCGAGATGGCCGGTCGAGCGGCGGCCATCGCCCGCGTTCAGACCGGCGCGATACCATGGGCGATCCCTTCGCCAAGGAATTGCCATGTACCGACGTCTGCTTCCGCTGTGCCTGATCGTTGCGCTGGCCGGCTGCTCCTCCGGCCATGACGCCGCGCCGATGGCGCCCGTATCGAAGGAGGAATTGGCGCCCGCGCCAGCCGCCAGCAGCGCACCCGCCACGGCGGCCAGCATGCCGGCGAACAGCGTGCAGGGCGCGCCGACCGATCGACGTCTGGCCGATTACGCGAACGTGAAACTCAGCGCCGACCTGTCCGGCTTCGACGCGAAGCAGAAGAAGATGATCGCGCTGCTGGTCGAGGCGGCTGACAGCATGAACGCCATCTACTGGCAGCAGGCCTGGGGCGACAAGGACGCGCTGCTCGAGAAGATCAGCGATCCGGCCACGCGCGAATTCGCCGAAATCAACTACGGTCCGTGGGACCGGCTCGACAACGACAAGCCGTTTGTCGACGGCATCGGCGCGCGTCCGGCCGGCGCGCAGTTCTACCCGGCCGACATGAGCAAGCAGGAGTTCGAGCAGTCCGCGCTGAAGGACAAGACCGCGCTGTACACCTTGCTGCGCCGTGATGCGCAAGGGCAACTGATCAGCGTGCCCTACCACGAGGCGTACAAGGCCGAGCTGCAGAAAACCGCCGGCCTGCTGCGCGATGCGGCCAAGCTGGCGCACGATGCCGGCTTCAGGAAATACCTGACGATGCGCGCCGACGCGCTGCTGAGCGACGACTACCAGCCCAGCGATTTCGCCTGGATGGCAATGAAGAACAACCCGGTCGACATCGTGATCGGCCCGATCGAAACCTACGAAGATCAGCTGTTCGGCTACAAGGCCAGCTACGAATCGTACGTGCTGATCAAGGACCAGGCCTGGAGCAAGAAGCTCGCGCGCTTCGCCCAGTACCTGCCGGAATTGCAGCGCGGCCTGCCCGTGGCCGACAAGTACAAGGCGGAAAGGCCAGGCTCCGATGCGGACCTCAACGCCTATTTCGCGATCTACTACGGCGGCGACGCCAACGTCGGCGCCAAGACCATCGCGATCAACCTGCCCAACGACGAAGAAGTGCAGCTGAAAAAGGGCACGCGTCGCCTGCAACTGGAAAACGTGATGCAGGCGAAGTTCGACAAGATCATGCTGCCGATCGCCAAGGAGCTGATCGCCGACGACCAGCAACGCAACCTCACCTTCGACGCGTTCTTCCAGAACACCATGTTCCACGAAGTGGCGCACGGCCTCGGCATCAAGGAGACACTGGACGGCAAGGGCACCGTGCGCAAGGCGCTGAAGGATCAGGCGTCCAGCTTCGAGGAAGGCAAGGCCGACATCCTCGGCCTGTACATGGTGACCAAGCTGGCCGGGAAGGGCGAGCTGGACAAGGCGAAGCTGATGGACAACTACGTCACCTTCCTTGCCGGCATCCTGCGCTCGGTGCGTTTCGGTGCCAGCGACGCGCATGCCAAGGCGAACATGGTGCGCTTCAATTTCTTCGAGCAGCAGGGCGCGTTCAGCCGCGACGGAACCAGCGGCCGCTACCGCGTGGACTTCGACAAGATGACGGCCGCCATGAATGCGCTGTCGGCGAAACTGCTGACCATCCAGGGCGACGGCGACTATGCGGCAGCGAAGCAGCTCACCGACCAGATGGGTGCGGTTGACGCCGAGCTCGCCGGCGACCTGAAACGGCTCGACCAGGCGCACATCCCGGTCGACATCCGCTTCGAGCAGGGCCTGGACGTGCTGGGATTGAAGAAGCCCTGATTGCCGCTTCAGCTGGCGCGGTGGACCCAGTCCGCCACGGCGGCCGGATGTTCCAGATGCAGGTGATGTCCGCCGTCGAGATGGGTTACGCGGATGTCCGGCACGCAGGCGGCACGTGCCTGCATCGGCGCGGCGGGGAGATATGAGGTGGCCGGGTGCGCCAGCAGCACGTCGGTGGGCGCGTCGATGCCGCGCAGCAGGGCGTGGATCTGTGATTCGGCCAGCCGTGCGGGGCTGGCCCGGGTCAGCTGAGGATCGCTGCGCCAGCGCCAGCCGCCTTCCGTCTCGATCAACCCGCGTTCGACGATCGGCCGCGCCAGCTCGGCGGGCAGGCCGCTGACAATGCTGCGCGCGCTGACGGCCTGGGCGACATCACGGAATACGCGCAACGGTTTGCGGGCGCGATCGCCCGGTGCCAGCGCTTCACGGAAACGCTGCAAGGTGTGCGAGCCGTCGTCGCCGAGCGGGCCGAGGCCTTCGATCAGCAGCAGGCGTTCGATCCGGTCGGGGGCCGCAGCTGCGGCCAACGCGGCGATGCCGGCGCCCAGCGAGTGGCCGAGCAGGGCAAGGCGATCCAGCTGCAAGGCGTCGATCGCGGCAAGCACGGTCCGCACATAGTCAAGATAGTGGTAGCTGGCGCCCGGCGGCAGATGATCGGCATGGCCATGGCCGGGCAGGTCGAGCGCGATCACCCGGTAGTGCTCGGTCAGGCGTGGCGCGAGCAGGGCGAAACTGGCCGCGTTGTCGAGCCAGCCGTGCAACGCCAGCAGCGTGGGTGCGTTTTCGTCGCCCCATGCCAATGCCCCCAACGCCAGATGGGGCAGCTGGAGGCGCCGCTCAGTCGGCATGCGCGCGGGGCTGCTGCGCGTGCTGGTGGGCGTCGGCCTGTACGGTGCCCTCGGTGTTCTCGCTGACGAATTCCGGCCAACCCTGGGCGTGGCGCAATACCAGGGCGGCGAGGCTCTGCACCTGCGCCGCACTGTCGTTGAGCGCGGGGATGTAGCGCAGATCGTTGCCACCGGCGGCGATGAAGAACGCCCGGTTCTGCATCGCGATTTCCTCCAGCGTCTCCAGGCAGTCGACTGCGAAACCCGGGCAGGCGACGTCGAGGTTTTTCACGCCCTCGGCGGCAAGTTGGCGCACGGTGGCGTCGGTATACGGATGCAACCAGCTCTCGCGACCCACGCGCGACTGAAAGCTCACCAGCAACGTCTCTTCGCTCAGCTGCAAACGATCGCGCAGCAGCTGCGCGGTGCGCCGGCACTGGTCAAGGTAGGGATCGCCGAGTCGCACGTAACGCTCGGGAATGCCGTGGAACGACAGCAGCAATCTGTCGCCGCGGCCGTGGATTGCCCACCACTGCTCGATGCTGCTTGCCAATGCCTCGATGTGGCCGGGCTCGTCGTGGTAATCGTTGACCATGCGCAGCTCCGGCGGCCAGCGCATGACCTTCAGCGTGTCGGCGACGGCATCGATGACCGAGCCGGTGGAGGTTGCCGAATACTGCGGATACATCGGCAACACCAGCAAGCGGCGTACGCCATCACGCTGCAGGCGGGTGATCGTGGCGGCCACCGACGGTTCGCCGTAACGCATGGCCAGCGCTACCCCGATCGGTCGGCCGGGACGCTGCCGGATCAGCTCGCGCTGCAGCGCCTCGGCCAGCGCCTCGCTGCCGAAACGCAGCGGCGAACCCTGGCTGGTCCAGACCTTCGCATAGGCGCGCGCCGAGCGCGGCGGACGCACGCGCAGGATCACGCCGTGCAGGATCAGCCACCACAACCAGCGCGGGTAGTCGATCACCCGGCGATCACCCAGAAATTGCGCAAGATACGGACGCAGCGCCTTCGCCGTGGGCGCGGTCGGCGTGCCCAGGTTGACCAGCAGCACAGCCGCCTGAACGGGCTGAACGAACGGTTCGTGGGAATCGCCGGTGGGGCCGGTATAGTTATCGCTGCGTGGCATGGGCGGCATCGCGTCGAATCAAGCGCTGCAGTCTGCCACAAGCGTCGTGCATCGCCCGTGTGTCGTCAGGCCGCATCGCCAACCTGAGGAGCTGTCCATGTTCAAGTCATCGTTGCGTCTGCGTCGTGTGCTGCTGATCGGCCTGGCGCTGCTGTTGCCGGCCATGGGCGCGCATGCCGAGGATCCGCCGCTGGTGCGCGCCAGCAATGCGGTGCGCGTGCTGAACGACATCATGCAGGCGCCGGACAAGGCGATCCCCACCGATCTGCTGCGCGACGCCAAGGCGATAGCGGTGATCCCGGACATGATCAAGGCCGGTTTCATTTTCGGCGGGCGCCGCGGCGAGGGCCTGATCTCGATCAAGAGCCCGGACGGCACCTGGTCCAATCCCAGCTTCATCAGCATGACCGGCGGCAGCGTGGGTTTCCAGGCCGGCGTGTCTTCGACCGACGTGGTGCTGGTGTTCCGCACCCAGCGCGGCGTGGATTCGATCGTGCGCGGCAAATTCACCCTCGGCGCCGACGCCTCCGCCGCGGCCGGTCCGGTCGGACGCACCGCCTCGGCGGCCACCGACGGCCAGCTGAAGGCCGAGATCTACTCCTATTCGCGCACTCGCGGCCTGTTTGCCGGCGTGGCCATCGACGGCGCGGCCTTGCGCATCGACTACGACGCCAACGAGGCCGTATACGGTGCCGGCATCACGCCGCGGCGCATTTTCGAAGGCGGCGTGAGCAACGTACCGACACCCGTGGTCAACTTCCGCGACCGCCTTGAGGAGTACACTTCGCGGTAATTGTCGCTAGTTGCCGGCGCGCTCCGCGCCATGCTGATTGGGCTGGAGTCCGGCCAGAGGTCGATTATGGGTTTTGACAGTTTCTGGCATTGGGCCATCCTGCTGGTCATCGTGTTGCTGGTGTTCGGCACCAAGAAGATCCGCAACCTCGGGCCGGACCTCGGTTCGGCGATTCGCGACTTCAAGAAAAGCCTCAGCGGCGACGACGAGGCCAAGCAGAAGGAAGAGGAAGCCAAACGCAAGGCGGCCGAGCAACTGCGCGCCGATCCGCCGGCCGACCACGCCACCACGCAGAGTCAGCGCGACTCCAGCGAAACCAAGTAAGCGCGCGGCGGGCGGAGCGCGGCGATGATCGAGATCAGTCTCGGCAAACTGGTACTGCTCGCCCTGATCGCGCTGATCGTGCTCGGCCCCGAAAAGTTGCCCGGCGCCGCCCGCACGGCCGGCGCGCTGTTGCGCCGCGTGCGCAGTGGCTGGGACAACGTGCGCGCCGAGGTCGAACGCGAGCTGGAGATCGAACAGATCAAGCGCGCCGCGCGCGAGGCTGCCGCCCGCGCGGAAGCGGCCCAGGAGGAAATGAAGGAAGGTTTGCAACAGGTGCGCGAACCGCTGGAGCAGATCGTCGCGGCCACGACGATTGCGCCAGGCGCCGCGCAGGACGCCGCGCCCGGCGACGATGGCATCGAGCCGGGCGCGGACCCCGACGAGCGGATCGACAGCTGCCAGGCGGAGTTGCCGCTTGGCGACCCCGTCATGGAATCCGGATCCAGCAGGAAGCACCCGCATGACCACGCCTGACTCCGACGCGCCCGAGTCCGAAGAAGTCGGCGACGCCCTGCAGCAAGGCTTGTTTTCGCACCTGCTGGAGTTGCGCACGCGCCTGCTTAAATCGATCGCTGCCGTGGTGCTGGTGCTGCTGGCGCTGGTGCCGTTCGCCAATCGCCTTTACTCCGAGCTGGCGGCGCCGCTGGTGGCACGTCTTCCGCAAGGCGCGCACCTGATCGCAACCGAAGTCACCAGCCCGTTCATCACGCCGCTGAAATTGGCCTTCTATACGGCTCTATTCATCAGCATGCCGGTGATCCTGTACCAGCTGTGGGCATTCGTCAGCCCGGGCCTGTACAAGCACGAGAAGCGCCTGGCCCGGCCGCTGCTGATCGCGGCGATGGGGCTGTTTTACCTGGGCTGCGCGTTCGCGTATTTCCTGGTGTTGCCCGCAGCGTTTCGCTTTCTCACGGCGGTGACGCCCGAGGGCGTGGAGATGATGACCGACATCACCCACTACCTCGATTTCGTGATGCTGATGTTCTTCGCGTTCGGCCTGTGCTTCGAGGTGCCGGTGGCGGTGGTGGTGCTGGCCGCGATCGGCATCGTCGACCTCGACAAGCTGCGCAGCGGGCGGCGCTTCGCCATCGTCGGCGCGTTCGCCATCGCCGCGGTGATCACGCCGCCGGACATCACCTCGATGATGATGCTGGGCATACCGATGTGCCTGCTCTACGAACTGGGCGTGCTGGCCGTGCGCTGGCTGGTGAAGCCCGGGTCGCTGCGCCCCGACACGAACTGATCGCGCGGCGCGGCCCCGCTTCAGTACAGATCGATCGGATCCACATCCAGCGACCAGCGCACGCGCCGCGCCGTGGGCAGCGCGGCCAGCGCCATTTGCCAGGAGCGCAACATGCCGTGCAGCGTGCGGCGGCTGGCCGCTTCCAGCAACAGCTGGCCGCGATGGCGGCCAGCGCGCAACGGCATCGGCGCGGGCATCGGGCCGGCGATCTGGAATCGATCGGATCGCGGCAAGGCGGCGTTTGCGCCAGCAAGAAACGCATCGACATGCTCGCGCTGCGGCGCGTCGGCGCGCAGCAGCACCTGATGACTGTATGGCGGCAGCTGGATCAGCCGGCGTTCGGCCAGCAGCTCGCGCGCGGCGGCGGCATAACCCTGCGCCAGCAGGCTGCGCAGCAACGGGTGTTCCGGTTGGTGGGTCTGCAGCACCACGCGGCCGGGCTTGCGCGCGCGGCCGGCGCGCCCGGCCACCTGCACCACCAGCTGCGCCAGCCGCTCGCCGGCGCGGAAATCCACGCTGTGCAGGCCCTCGTCCACGCCCACGATCGCGACCAGGGTGAGGTTGGGCAAATCGTGGCCTTTGGCCAGCATCTGGGTGCCGACCAGGATCGCCGGCTGGTCGTCCTTGAGCGTGGCCAGCAGTTGTTCGAACGCGTCGCGTCGGCGCGTGGTTTCGCGGTCCACGCGCAGGACCGGCACCTGCGGAAACTGGGCGGCCAGCGCCTCTTCCAGCCGTTCGGTGCCCTGGCCCTGCGGCTTCAGATCGCCGGCACCGCAGGTCGGGCAGGCCAACGGCATGCGCTGGCGATAGTCGCAGTGGTGACAGATCAACTGGCGCCGGCCTGCATGCAGGGTCAGCGGGCGGTCGCAGCGCGGGCAGCCGGCATGCCAGCCGCAGGCATGGCACAGCAGCACTGGCGCGTAGCCGCGGCGATTGCGGAATACCAGCGCCTGTTCGCCGCGCGCCACCGTATCAGCCACGGCGCCGAGCAGCGCCGGCGACATGCCGTGTTCCAGCCGCTGCGCCCGCATGTCGATGATCTGCACCTGCGGCGGACGGACGGCGCCGGGCCGCGCGCGCAGGTGCAGGGTGCGGTAGCGGCCCGACTCGGCATTCGCCAGCGATTCCAGCGACGGCGTGCCCGAGCCCAGCAGCACCGGCACGCCGAGCGCGCGGGCGCGCACCAGGGCCAGGTCGCGGGCGTGGTAGCGGAAGCCTTCCTGCTGCTTGTAGGCGCTGTCGTGTTCCTCGTCGACGATGATCAGGCCGGCCTGCGGCAGCGGCGTGAACACCGCCGAGCGCGTGCCCAGGATCACCCGCGCGCTGCCGGCGCGGGCGCGCAGCCAGGCGCGCGCGCGGTCGCCTTCGGACAGGCCCGAATGCAGCACTTCCACGATCACGCCGAGCCGCTCGCGCAGGCGCCGCACGGTCTGCGGCGCAAGGCCGATCTCCGGCACCAGCAGCAGCGCCTGCCGGCCTTGGGCGAGCACCTGCTCGATCAGCGCCAGGTAAACCTCGGTCTTGCCGCTGCCGGTGACGCCATCGAGCAGGAACGGCTGGAAGCGACCGAGGCTTTCGTTCACCGCGGCAACGGCGAGTTGTTGTTCGCTGCTCAGTGGCGGCGCCGAGGATGGCGGCAGCGGGCGATCGAGCGGTGGCCGTTCGCTGCGCTCGAGCAGGCCGGCCACGACCAGCCGGCGTGCCGCGTCGCGCCAGCCGGGCAGCCGTTCGCTCAGCTCCTGCGCACTCGACGCGCCGGCAGCCAGCAAGCCCAGCAACGCCTTGCTGCCGCCACGACGGCTGCCGGCATCATGCGCGCTGCGACCGGATGCGGTGAGCGACCAGTACTCGTCGCCGATGGGCGGCAGCGGCTTCGCCTCGCGCAAGGTCAACGGCAGGGCGTTCGCATAGGCTTCGCCCGGCGCGCCGAGCCAGTAGTCGGCGGCCCAGGCCAGGGTCTGCATCAGTTCGGGGTCGAGCAGCGCCTCGTCGTCCAGCAAGCGCTGCACCTGCTTCAGGCGACCGCTGCCCAGTGCCGTCTCGCGCTCGACGCCTACCACTACGCCGACCATGCGGCCGCGCCCGAATGGCACCAGCACGCGGCTGCCGACACACGCCGTACCGGCCGCAGGCGGCAAGTAATCAAACAGGGTGGGCAGCGGTACGGGCAGGGCGACGCGGAGTACGGCGGGCATGGATTACCTCATGGCCGGCCAGTGTAACCGTGCCGCGAGCGGTCACGCATCGACCGCCAGGGGCGTTAGCGCGGGTCCGTGCGCAGGTTGCACGCACTTGCTGCCCGCCCATCGAGGAATAACAGGTAAGTCGCTATCACTCGAAGGTTTTTGTGCTTATCCACAAGAGCTGTGGATAAGTCTGTGGATGCAGCGGGGAGGGAGCCCGTCAAAGGGCGACGTGACGCCCTTCGTTACACGCTGACCACGTTTTGGTCACGTAAAAAAACAGAGTGGTTTCAACGTGTTGCAAAACGCGATCAGTCGCAGTTCACACAATGGGCGGGGAAGCGTCGCTTGTCTTGACAGGTTCATGACGCTGTGCAAAACCGCCGTCGGGCGGTGGTTCGACGACATCAATGGGCCATGCCCAAAGCCGCCGCCACCATCAGGAAAATCATCAGCAACCAGTAGTAAAACCAACCCACGAACCAGAACTTCAGCAGGGTCATCGGCCAGCCTTGGCGGTAAACGCGCTTCTGCATGATCAACAGATAGATCGGCACCCAAAGTATCAACGCCGTCTGCACCAGGCCCAGGGCATAGCCGGTCCAGGCCGCATGCGGGCGCAGCCAGGTTGACAGCATGCCGGCCAGGGTGATCAGCAGCAGGCTGAGAAAGATGAACGCGTGACTGTGCAGGGCAACGATCAGGTGCTCCATGTAAAGCCGTCGCCGGAAGATATAGAACAGCTTCAGCAGCACGGCGAACACCGGGATCATCACGAACATGGTGGGCGGCAGCGCGCTGAAGACCCCGCTGATCATTCGCTGGGTGGCCTCCTGTCTGGTCGCCGCATCGCCATCGATGGCGCTTTGCCAGTTGCTGGCTACACGTTGCCCCAAGGCAGTCAGACGCGCATTGGCGACGTCGGGCAGCCAGCTGATGTGGACCGGCCTGGACTTGACCCGGATACCCTTGGCCGGACCTTGGCCGGATCGGCTTTTTTCGGTGGGTGCCTTCGCCGCGTCGAGGGGAAACGGCGGCGCAGCCATGGAGGAGGCCGGCATCGGCGCTGCTCCGAGCGCGATCAACCGGCGATTGGCCTTCTCGCGCAGTTCCCGAACGGCGGCGTCGGTATGGTCCAGCGCGATCTGCGGCATCGCACCGGTATCGCGTGCAGTTTGCAAGCCGTCCAGTCCATCACGTAAGGCCTCGCGCACTTCCGCCGGCGTGTCGGCATCGTTGATCTCGTCGCTGGTCACGTGCACCAGCGGGTGGTCTCCGGCGCTGACCTCTGGCGGTGATCTGGTCGATCGCCAGGTGGAACACGAAGAACGACAGCAGGCACAACACGAACATCAGCCGGAACGGCGCGATGTAGCGCACCCGCCGGCCGGCGAAATATTCCAGCGTGAGGAAACCCGGCTTCAGGAACAGCGGCGGCAGCGTATGCACGATGCGACCGTCGATGTGCAGCACCGTCTCGACGGTCTCCTCGACCATGTGGTGCATCGGCTTGAGCACGCTATGGATCGACTGGCCGCACTCGTGGCAGAACTCACCCTGCATCGGCGCACCGCAATTGGCGCAGTGCAATCCTTCGTGGCTGGTCAGCTGCTTCATTACGGTCCCCGTTCGGCGCAGCGGGCGATCTTCGCACACGCCCGCCGTGCGTGGCAGGCGTGACTTGTGGCTCAGGTAGAATGGCCGGCCCTGGAGTCTGCTGTGTCGATGAAGTCCTTCCGCCCTGAACGCGCTCGATTGGTGCATGAGATGCGCGCGACCGTGCGCCTCGCCTTGCCGCTGATCGCTGCGCAGCTGGCGGCGGTCGGCAGCAACGTGATCGACGCCGTGCTGGCCGGCCATGTCAGCGCGCACGTGCTGGGTGCGGTCGCGGTGGGTGCCAGCATCTGGTCGCTGGCGATCGTCAGCGGCATCGGCATGATGATGGCTGTGCCGCCATCGGTGGCGCAGCTCGATGGTGCCGGTCGCCGCCACGAGGTGGGCGCGGTGTTTCGCCAGGCGTTGTGGCTGGCACTGGGCATGGGCGTGATGTTGTGGTTTGCCGTGCGTCACGCGGAACCGTTGATCGAGTTGATCGGCGTGACGGCGAGCCTGCGCCATGACGTGCAGCGCTTCCTGCTGGCGATCAGCTGGGGTGCGCCGGCACTGACCTGCTATTTCGCCTTGCGCGGGCTGTCCGAAGGGCTGTCGCTGACCCGGCCGTCGATGTACTTCAGTCTTGGCGGGCTGGTGTTGCTGGTGCCGCTGGGCTACGTACTGATGTTCGGCAAGCTGGGCATTCCGCCGCAGGGCGCGCACGGTTGCGGTGTGGCCACCGCGATCGTGCTGTGGCTGGAGATGCTGGCCTTTGCCGTCTATGTGATGTGCCGGCGCAACTATCGCGGGCTGGGCCTGTTCGATCATTTCGAATGGCCGCATCTGCGCCGGATCGGCGAGCTGGTGCACATCGGTCTGCCGATGGCAGTGACCCTGCTGGCCGAGGCCGGCCTGTTCGTGGCCACCGCGCTGATCATCGCCACGTTGGGCGAGGACGTGATCGCCAGCCACCAGGTGGCGATCAACATCGCCTCGCTGTTCTTCATGATACCGCTCGGTCTGGCCATGGCGATCACCGTGCGCGTCGGCAATGCGGTGGGCCGTGGCGACGAGCGGGGCGTGCGCTATGCGGGCTTCTGCGGGATCGGCCTCACGCTAGTGACGCAACTGTTTTCGGCCGGCCTGATGCTGGGCGTGCCGCACCTCATCGCCACGCTGTACACGCGCGATCCCGTCGTGATCGCACTGGCCGCGCAGCTGATCATGCTGGCCGGCCTGTTCCAGTTTTCCGACGGCATCCAGGTGGCCGCCAACGGCGCGCTGCGCGGTCTCAAGGATACCCGCGTGCCGATGGCGATCACGCTGTTCGCGTACTGGATCATCGGCATGCCGGTAGGCTGGTGGCTGGCCTTTCACCGCGGCATGGGCGCGCGGGGCATGTGGATCGGCCTGATCGCAGGCCTGTCGGTGGCGGCCGTGATGCTGTTCACCCGTTTCTGGCGCAGCGCGTGGAAAAGGCGCTGGCATACCGTACCCACCACCGCGCTGGCCTGATCGCCGCGCCCTGACCTGATGATTCCGGAACCGCACGCATGACGCCACCGCTCCCGCCCCGCCGTCATGGCTTCTGGGCCTTCCTGTGCACGCTCGGGCGTGGCATCAACGTGGTCAGGTTGTTGATCATCAACTTGGTGTTCTTCGCCGTACTGTTCGTGCTGCTGTTGCTGCTGACCGCCGGCGTGGCCGGCAGCCGGATGCAGCGCGCGCTGCAGGCCGACAGCGTGCTGGTGATCAAGCCGCAAGGCCAGCTGGTCGAGCAATACAGCATCGAACCGCTGCAGCGCGCACTGGCCGGATTGTCCGGCGAGGAACCGCGCCAGGTGCAACTGCGCGACCTGATCGGCGCGATCGACGCGGCCGCTAAGGACAAGCGCATCAGCCGCATCCTGCTGTTGCCGGACGAACTGCAGGGTGGCGGGTTTGCCGCGCTGCATGAGGTGGGTGCGGCGCTCGACCGCTTTCGTGCGGCCGGCAAGCCGGTGATCGTGTGGGGAGTGAACCTGGACCAAGGCCAGTACTACCTCGCCGCACATGCCGACCGCCTGCTGGTGGATCCGCAAGGCGGCGTGATGATCACCGGCCTGGCCAACTACCGCCTGTTCTACAAGGACCTCCTCGACAAGCTCGGCGTCGACGTGCATCTGTTCCGCGTCGGTGAATTCAAGAGCGCGGCCGAGCCCTACATCCTGAATCACGCGTCCGCCGAATCGAAGGAGGCCGACAGCTACTGGATGGGCGGGCTGTGGGACGGCTATCTCGCCGAGGTGGCGGCGTTGCGCAAGCTCGATCCCGCCGTGTTGCGTGATGACATCGACAACCTGCCGGCGCACATCGCCAGCACCGGCGGCGACCTGGCCCAGCTCGCGCTCAACCAGCACCTCGTCGATGGCCTCGCCACCCGCGCCGAGCTGATCGCGATGATGCGCAAGGAAGGCGTGCCGGCCGACCGCAAGGGCCACAGTTTTCGCCAGGTTGACCTCGCCAGATATGCCGCCAGCCTGCCGGACGAAAGCCGTCCGCTCGCGCCTGGCGTGGCGGTGGTGGTGGCCGAGGGCGAGATCAGCGGCGGCAAGCAGTCGCCCGGTTCGATCGGCGGCGAATCCACCGCGGCGCTGATCCGCAGCGCGCGTGAGGACCGCCATACCAAGGCGCTGGTGCTGCGCGTGAATTCGCCCGGCGGCGAGGTGTATGCGGCCGAGCAGATCCGCCGCGAGATCGAACTGACGCGCAAGGCGGGTATTCCGGTGGTGGTCTCGATGGGCGACGTGGCGGCCAGCGGCGGCTACTGGATCGCGATGAACGCCAACCGCATCTTCGCCGAGCCGAACACCATCACCGGATCGATCGGCATCTTCGGCATGTACTACTCGGTGCCGAACACGCTGGCCCGACTGGGCGTGCAGAGCGATGGCGTCGGTACCGGCCCGATGGCCGGGGCGTTCGACATCACCCGTCCGCTGGACCCGAAAGTTGGCGCGGTGATCCAGGCGATCATCAACAAGGGTTACCACGATTTCGTGGGTAACGTGGCCAAGGCTCGTGGCAAGAGTTACGAGGCGATTGACGCCATTGCGCAGGGCCGCGTGTGGACCGGCCGGCAGGCACTCGAGCGCGGCCTGATCGATCAGCTCGGCGGCCTTGACCTCGCCGTGGCCGAGGCGGGCAACCTCGCCAAACTGCCCAAGGGTTACCCGGTGCACTACGAGGAAACTCCGCGGAGCGGTTTCGAACGCTTCCTCGGTGGCCTCAGCCAGAATGCCAGCGTGCTGGTGCTGCAGTCCTGGGGCGTGCGCCTGCCGAACTGGTTTGCCCGTTTGCCGGCGCTGACGTCGGAACTGCAGCTGCTGCGCAACGCGAAGGCGGGCACGCCCAATATCTACGCTGATTGCCTGTGCAGTCCACGCTGAGCGGGCCCCTGCAAATCGCTATTGTTCCTGCGCCTCGATCTGCTTGCGCTGCTCGTCGGCCCGCTTGTCGACGACTTTCTGCACGTCCTTGGCGCGCTGTTCGTCCGCCTTCAACGCATCGAACGGCGTGGCCACGTCGGCCGTCTTGGCCTGCGGCTCGGGTGGTTTGCCCGAACACGCGCCGAGGGCCAGTGCACAGAGCAGCAGCGGCAATGTCTTCATGATGGTCTCGCCCGGACGTGAGGTATGAAGTGTCCTGCGGCCGATGCGCGCAGGCAAGCAGGCGTTGGCCGCGGCGCGATGAACTAGGCGTCGCCGGGGCGAGGCTTTAAGCTGCGCCCATGAACAGCCGCACTGACGCTTGGCAGCTGCAAGGCCATACCGCCCTGATCACTGGCGCCAGCAAGGGCATCGGCTACGCGGTCGCGCGCGAACTGGCCGGCCTCGGCGCGGATCTGCTGCTGGTGGCTCGCGACGAGGACCATCTCGAACAAGTGCGGGTCGATCTGGCCGATGAGTTTGCCGACGTCGACGTACTCGCTTTCGGTGCGGACCTCGCCGAAGCGGAGGAGCGGCTGGCGGTATTCGACTGGATCGCCGACCTGGGTGCGCCGGTGTCGCTGCTGATCAACAACGCCGGGGGCAATCGGCCCATGGCCACGCTGGATTACAACGCCAGCGAAGTGCGCGCCATCTTCGAGCAGAACCTGTTTTCCGCGTTCGAGATGTGCCGGCTGGCGCATCCGCAACTGGTGCAGCATGCGAATGCGGCGATCGTCAACGTGGGTTCGGTGTCTGCGATGACTCATGTGCGCACCGGTTCGCCGTACGGCATGAGCAAGGCAGCGCTGCACCAGCTGACGCGCAACCTGGCGGCCGAATGGGCGGTGGACGGCATTCGCGTCAACGCAGTGGCGCCGTGGTACATCCGCACGCAGCGTTCGGAGCCCGCCCTGGCGGACGTCGATTACCTGGATGAAGTACTCGAACGCACGCCGCTCAAGCGGATCGGCGAGCCCGAGGAGGTCGCCGCGGCGATCGCCTTCCTGTGTCTCCCGGCAGCCAGCTACATCACCGGCCAGGTGCTGGCAGTGGACGGCGGTTTTCTCAACTACGGTTTCTGATTTCCGGCCGCGCGACTCAGAACTCGGCGACATGGTCCTCGGCCGCGAACCCGAGCGTGACCGCGCCCTGGCCGACGTTGACCATGCCGGTAATGCTCATCGGCGCCTCCAGCAACGTTACGCCGCATTCGTCGCAGGCCGCCCGCAATTCCGTATAGCCGGGCAGATGGGTCAGCACGGCGAGATCGCCGCCGTAGCTGACACAGACCATCGGTACCAGCAGGCCGGCGCGTACCCGCTGCGCGGCGTAGCCGAACAGCGCCTCGGCGCCCTGCTCGAAGCCGCGCACCTTGCCGACCGGTCCGGTCTCGCCCCGGTAGCAGCGCAGCAACGGCTTGATGTCCAGCGCGGACCCCAGCATGGCGCTGAAAAGGCTCACGCTGCGATCGTTCTTTTTCTTGGCGCGCGCGCGCAGGTAATACAGGTCGCGCGGCAACATGTAGCCGTAGGAATTGTTGGCGATATGCGTGAGGCGCTCACGGATCGACGCCGGTGTTTCGTCCGCCGCGATCAGCCGGGCGGCTTCGTAGATGGCTGGCGCGGCGCCAGCGAAAATGTTGCGGGTATCCACCACACGCATCATGAAGGGACCGGGGACGCCGGCCTGTTCGCGCGCCTGTCGATAGTTCTTGAGGATCGCAAAACTGGCCCGGTTGACGTGTTCGTTGATCGGGCTGCGCGTGGCGGTAATGGTCAGGCAGAACACGCAGTCCTGTTCCAACACCAGCCTTTCCAGAAACAGCTTCTGGATGTCCTCCACCGGGCAGGGCTCGGTTTCCGCCGAATGGCTGCGACTGCCGAGACGGCGGTCGATGAAGCGCTGGATCTCCGTCGGCTCGCGATCATCCATGAAGACCTCGCCGTCCACCCGCACGGTAATCGGCATCACCGCGATGGCATGCTGCTGCAGGAACGCCTGCGGTAGATCGCAAGCCGCATCGATTGCCAGGCCCATCCGCATCACGTGATCCCCCGTCATGAATGGCGGATCAAACATAGCATGCCCATGCCGCAGCTGCCGCTCGCTGCGGAGGCCGCTACCCAGCGTGGAGCTGGCGAGCCATCAGGCTGCCCGCCTAAGATGCAGCGACCTAATCTGGCATCCCGCCGGCGTGGCGTCGCCGGTCATGCAACGCAAGCGAGACTTCAATGAAAAGCAAACGGGAAATCGTCTCCAACTGGCTGCCGCGCTACACGGGCACAGCGCTGGAGCAGTTCGGCGAACACATCCTGCTGACCAACTTCGGCAACTACGTGGAACTGTTCGCGCAATGGCATGGCGTGGAAGTGCAGGGCCGCGACCGTCCGATGCCGAATGCCACGGCCGACGGCATCACCCTGATCAACTTCGGCATGGGCAGCCCCAACGCGGCCACCGTCATGGACCTGCTTGGTGCGATCGGACCGAAGGCTGCGTTGTTCCTGGGGAAGTGCGGCGGCGTCAAGAAGAAGAACCAGCTCGGTGACCTGGTGTTGCCGATCGCGGCGATCCGTGGCGAGGGCACCAGCAACGATTACCTCCCGCCGGAAGTACCGGCGCTGCCGGCGTTCCAGTTGCAACGCGCCGTATCCACCATGATCCGCGACCTCGGCCACGATTACTGGACCGGCACCGTGTACACCACCAATCGTCGCGTATGGGAACACGATGATACGTTCAAGGACTATTTGCGGCGCACCCGCTGCATGGCGGTGGACATGGAGACGGCGACCATCTTCGCCGCCGGATTCGCCAATCGGATCCCCTGCGGCGCGCTGCTGCTGGTGTCCGACCAGCCGATGATTCCCGAGGGCGTGAAGACCGAACTCAGCGACCGGAGCATTACGTCGCAGTTCGTCGAGGCACACATCAAGATCGGCATCGAAGCGCTGAAACTGGTGCGTCGCAACGGGCGCAGCGTGAAGCATCTGCGGTTTGAGGGAGAGATTGAGACCGATTGATGGTCGTTCATAAAAAAACAGCCCCCGCAAGCGGGGGCTGCTTACCCTTGAAGTTTTACTGCCTCAGGCGTGAACCTGAGTTGCGTCGGCATCAGAAATCGTACGAAACGCCGAAGCGGACGTAACGTGGGGTCTGCATGCTGTACGGACGCAGATAACTGGTGCTCGCCGAGATCGCATAGGTCTGTGTGACCTTCTGGCTATCGAACACGTTGAAGACCGACACGTTCAGGCCCAGCTTCTTGTCGGCCCACTCCGGACGGTACTCGGCACTCAGGCTGAGGTTGTAGGTCCACGGGTTACGCGTAGCGCCCGGAGACGACGGCTGACCTTGGCAGAAGTGATAGTACGGACCATAACCCAGACCCGGGTTGGTCAGGCCGGCACCGTAATAGCCCAGACAAGTGCGCGGTGCGCCGGAGATGATCGCCAGGTTGCCTGACACCATCCATTCCGGAGCGATCTGGTACGAGCCATACGCCTTGATCTGATGGCGACGATCGTTGGCCAGGGCACCGTTGGCGTAATCCATGACCTGGGCGTAATCCCAGTCCACCGTCGCCGACACGTCGGTCTGGCCAATGTCCGTACGCACCTGGCCTTCGCTGTTGCCGTAGCTGCGCGAATACAGGTAGTCGACCTTGGCGAACCACTTGCCGTCGAACGGATGCTCCAGGTACAGATCCAAGCCGTAGTACTTGCGCTTCATCGTGGTGTTGAAGTGGAAGTCGTTCTTCCAGTCCATCTGCACGGTGTAGTAGCCGCCGGCCAGCTTCGGAATATTGAAGTAGGAGGTGCTGCCCGGGTTGATCAGGATGCTGGCCGGTACCCGCGTGGCGTCGTAGCTGTTCGGGTCGATACCCATCGCGTTCATCTTGGCGATGATCGAGATGTTGTCGCCGACGTCGTCAATCCCGTTGCGCAGATTGCGGTAGGTCGCCTTGGCACCGTACACCCACGAGTCGCCCAGCTTCTTGTCGAAGCCCAGGATGTACTCGTCCTGGTACTCGGACTTCAGGTTGGTCGACGCCGAGGTCTTCGGGTCACGCGGCTGGCCGTACTCGCCGTTGGCCGAGATCGGCGCGCCAGCGCCCGAGCTGGTGTCGATCGGGGTGAGGCCGGTCGGGATGCCGTTGGCATCGACACCGGTGTAGTTGTAGTAGGTGCGGGTATACAGCGAGGTACCGGCCGAGCGCAGCGCCACGCTGGTCGGCAGCGCGAGGTAGTAGCGACCGGCGTTGCCGTAGACCTTGAAGCTGGAGTCGCCGTTCACGTCCCAGCTGAAGCCCAAGCGTGGTGCCAGCTGCGGCGAGGTCAGACGCAGGTACGGCTCACCTACCGCGTTGTAGTTGGTGAACTGGTCGTTGCGCAGGCCGAGCTTGACCAGCCAGCGGTCGTTGATCTGCCAGCTGTCCTCGATGTACTGCGCACGCTGCGCCACGCGAACCGACGCGTTGTCGTGGTACTGGTATTTGGCCACATAGGCTGCATCGGGGGTACCGGGACCGGTCGGAGCTACCCACGGAGAGTTTCGCCAGTCGGCACCTGGCTGCGCGGTACCCGGGCCGCCCACGATGTAGTTATTCGGCAGCGGATTACCATTGCTATCCACATTCTGGTCGTATTCCCACGCGTAGCCCAGGCCACCGTCGGGGAACTTGGTGCCGCCCTGAATGTTCTTCTGGTCCTGGTTGTCGATACCGGCCGTCAGCGTATGGTCGCCGAGCTTGTAGCTCAGATCGATACGCAGGTTGGTGTTGGTCGACGCGTGACCCGGCAGATTGATTGTCGAGACGGTCTGGTCGTTCGTGATGGGGTTGCCGCCCGCGAGCGCCTGGTGCTGGTTCTCCGGGGTGAACAAGTACGGGTAGGTCGGATCGTAGTCGGCGATGCTGCTGTACCAGGTGCCCTTCATCTTGCCGTACAGCGCCGATACCGTCAGGTCATCGGTGATGTAGCTGGTGAACTTCGCCGAATACACGTCCGCACCATTCTTGGTGTGGGTGTCGTTGCTGTTGAAACCGCCTTCCGTGCCGGTGGTGTAGTCGTAGTTATTGAACACGCCCTGATAGGACGACTTGTTCGACGCACCGGTAACCTCGAGGATGTTGCTGTCGGTGATGTTCCAGTCCAGCTTGCCGTACCACTTCGGGTTGTCGTAGCGGTAGTGGGTGACGAACGGTGCACTGGTCGGACCGGTCGACTCACCCTGCCGGCGCTCGGCTTCCACCGCCGCGAAGAGGAACAGTTTGTCCTTGATCAGCGGGCCGCCAACGTACGCGTCGACCGTGGTAGTCCACGACTTGTTGTTCTTGCGGTTCTGGCGAATCCTGCCCTGCGAACCGTCCTTGTTGACCAAGTACCAGTTCTTCGGGTCGCTCTGCAGGTCCGTGGGCGTCCACTCGACCTGGCCACCGAAATGCCATTCGTTCGTGCCGCGCTTGCCGACCTGGCTGATCACGCCACCGTCGGAACGACCGTAGGCCGCACCGTAACCGCCGCTCATGATTTCCTGCTGGTCGATTGCACCGTACGGCAAGGTGATGCCGCCGAAACCGCTCAGCGGATCGGTGGTGTTGAAACCGTTGATGTAGTACGCGTTCTCGGTCACCGACGACCCGCCGAACGAGACCACCGAAGCGCCAGTCGGGCTCGTGAACAGACCGCTACCAGACACCACGCCCGGCGCCAGCAAGGCGATCGCCTCGGCGCTGCGCGCCAGCGGCAGGCGGGCCAGCTGCTCGGCGGTGATGACCGTGCGGGAATCCACGCCGCTGACATCAATGGTCGGCAGCGCATTGGCCTGCACCGTCACCGCGGACAGGTTCTGCGCGTTCTGGCCACCGAAAGACACCTCGGTGCCGGAGCCCACGCGCAACGTGACATTCGAACGCGAATCGACGGTCTGACCGTCCTGCTGCAGAGTCACGGTGTAGTCGCCCAGGGGCAGCGAGCTCACCGTGTAATGACCGGTCGAATCCACCGCCACTTGGCGGCTGACGCCGGATGTGCTCTTGACCAGCACGGAATCGCCGGCCTTCGCCTGTCCGAAGATGCTACCGGTGGTAGCTTGGGCGTAAACCGCCCCCGTCATGCCGAATCCCATGGCAATGGCAAATGCCATCGCGGTGCGACGTCCCAGTGGCTTGCTGGAGACAGGCTTTTGTAAAGTGCACTTCATTAAACTCACCCTCCGTTGAGTGGTGGGTGCCTTATACAGGGCACCTCACCAAATACGCAGCAAATGAAAAGGCTGCAATTGATTTATTCGCTTGTTCCGAAGACGCCTGTCATCTAAAAAGAATCGGCCCGCACGCCTACACGGCCGATGGCTGGCCTGAAAGCGGGCGCTTACGAAGTGATCAACGTCGATCCTCGTTCGGACAACTTACGATGCCAAAAAACGTTACGCAATAGTTATGAAATCAGTAATAAAACGCTCACGGATCGGATGGCACGCCTATTGCGCGTCGTAACAATTTGTCGATTTATTGATTGACGCATCGGTTCCGCGTGAAAATACGAATTAATCAAGAAATACGAGCGATGTTTGTCGTAAAAACTTCCGTTATGTCGCATGAAAACTTGATTTCGCATTTCTATTTATTAACGGAAAATGAACCGCGAGTGTGGCGACCATAAAAAAACGCCCGCAAAAGCGGGCGTTCTTGTGTCCAGTAAATCGCCCCTCAGTAGCGCGGTACGTCAGCATCCACCTCGCGAGCCCATGCATCCATTCCGCCTTCCACGTTGTAGAGATTGCTGAAACCGTGCGCAGCGAAGCGTTCGGCCATGGCGCGGCTGGAGACGCCGTGGTGGCAGATGAAGGCCAGTGCGGTGTCTTTCGGCAGGCTGGCCAGGCTTTCGTAGCCTTCGTCTTCCAGCACGCGCGCCTGTGCCAGAGGCGCGGCCTGGGCGCGGCCATGGGCGGGGCGCACGTCGATCAAGGTGATGTCGCTGGCGGCGAGGTGCAGCTGCAACTCCTGCACGTTGAGCGATCTGATCTCGGGCGCGCCGGGAAACTTCAGGCTCAGGCCTTCGCCCTGCACGGTGGAGACCCAGTCGATCACGATGCCCTTCGCCCGCTGGGCGCTCGCCGGATCGAAATGGACGTCCAGGCCGTTGGCATGCGCGACGATGTCGTGTTCGCCCGCCGGCGCCAGCTGGAAGCCGGCGCTGTGATCGGGGCCGATCTCCAGGTGCAGCGCCACGCCCTGTGCGTTCGCGGTGCCCTGGCGAATCGCCTCGGCCGCGGCATCGGTGATGGTGATCTGCGGTGGCGTACGGTCGGGCGCGCTGGCGCCGAAGAGAGTGTGCAGTTCGCCGCTGCCGTACATCTGGCGAATGATGTCGGCGCCGCCGACCAGCTCGCCTTCGACGTACAGCTGGGGAATCGTGGGCCAGTCGCCGTAGGCCTTGATGCCTTCGCGGATTTCCGGATCGTCCAGCACGTTGACCGTGTGGTAGTCGGGCAGCAGCTCATTGAGCGTGTTGGTGGCCGCGGCGGAGAAACCGCACATCGGCTGCTGGCGGTCGCCCTTCATGAACAGCACCACGCGGTGGTCCTTGAGCAGGGTTTCGATACGTTCGCGGGTGGTGGCGTCGAGGGACATGGAGGGCTCCGGCAAAAAACGCAATGATACGCCCGGCGATATGAGGTGGCCTGGCGCCGCCTTCAAGGCGGCAAACACCACGCGACGTTTGCGATCGCCGGCCACGCCTCGGCCGCGGCAGGGCCCGTCAGCGTAATGCCGTGCGAGCCGCGGGCTCGATGGCGTCCACCCATGACACGTACTGCGCTGCCGAGGGATGCAGGCCATCATCGGCGACCAGGTCGGGATGCGCGCGCGAGATGCCGGTGATATCCACGAAAGCGGCGCCCGAACGAAGGCTTTCGTCACGGGCGATCGCGTTGTAGGCATCGAGCTCGGCGGCGATGCCTGCGCTTTCGCGGCCCTGCTCGCGGGCGAAGCGGGTGAGGCCCCAGTCGGGAATCGACACCACGATCACGCGCGCGGCGTGGTCGCCGGCCAGCGCGATCGCACGGTCCAGGAGCGCGGCGAACTGCTCCCGGTATTCCTGTGCCGCACGCCCACGATACTGATTGTTCACCCCGATCTGCAGGGTCACCAGGTCGTGCGGCGGCGTCAATGCCGCCGCATCCATGGCTTGCGACAGCTCGTCGGTGGTCCAGCCGGTGGTGGCGACGATGCATGGATCTTCGATCATCACGCCGGCGCTGCGCAGCCGCCGTACCAGTTCGGCCGGCCAGCGTTCGTGCGCGGCGACCGCTTCGCCGATGGTGTACGAATCACCGAGGGCGAGGTAGCGCAGGGTGGAAACGGACATCATGGAAGGCTCAAGCGACGGCAGCGGCTGCCGGGGCGTGAGCCGGCTCGCGCGCCATGTTCGCCAACACCCTTTCCATTCGCACGAAAACCTCGTGCAACTGGCTGGGCGGCGGCAACAGGGTCAGCCGGAAATGCCGGCTGCGCGGCACGTTGAAGCTGCTGCCTGGTACGACCAGCACGGATTCCTCTTCCAGCAGGCGCAGCGCAAACGCCTCGTCGTCGAAGCCGGCGATGCGATCGGCGCGCACCTGCGGGAACGCGTACAGCGTCCCTTCGGGTGCGACCAATTCCAGATAGTCGCTGGCGGCCACGCCCTGGAGGACGGCATTTCTCGCCTCGTGCAGCCGTCCGCCCGGTGCAGTCAGAGTGCCGATCGTGGCGGCGCCCTGCAGCGCCGGAGCCACCGCCCATTGCGCCGTCACGTTGGCGCATAGCCGCAACGCCGCCAGCAACTGCAGCGCATCGCGATAGGCGGCCGTATGCGCCGGATCGCCGGACAAGCTCATCCAGCCAACCCGGTAACCGCAGGCGCGATGCACTTTGGACAGGCCGCCGAAACTGAGGCAGGGCACGTCGCCGGCCACTTCCGCCAACGGCTGGAACACCGCGCCGTCGTAAAGAATCTCGTCGTAGATTTCATCGGCAAGCAGCAGCAACCGATGCCGCGCCGCGATCGCCGTCAGCTGATCGAGCAATGCGCGCGGGTACACCGCGCCGGTCGGGTTGTTCGGATTGATCACCACCAGCGCCCGGGTGCGCGGCGTGATCAGCGCCTCGACCTCGTCCGGGTCGGGCAGATGGCGGTTGCCGGCGAGGCAGCGGTAGTAGCGGGGTGCGCCGCCGTTGAGAATCGTGGCCGCACTCCACAACGGGTAGTCCGGGCTGGGCAGCAGCACCTCGTCACCCGGTTGCAGCAGGGCGCGCAGGCTCAGGTCGATCAGCTCGCTGACGCCATTGCCGATGAAAATGCGTTCAGGCTCGACTCCCCGCGCGCCACGCGCGCGCTGCTGCATTGCAATGGCGTCGCGGGCGAGTTCCAGCCCCTGTTCGTGACCGTAGGCCTCGCTGTCATGCAGGTGGCTGGCGATCGCCTCGCGCAGGTGCGCCGGCGCCTCGAAGCCGTAGCGGCCGGGGTTGCCGATGTTGAGCTTGATGATGTCGAAGCCTGCGGCTTCCAGCTCGCGGGCGCGCCGGGTCAGCGCGCCGCGGATCTCGTAGCGCACGTCCGCCAGGTGCGCACTGGGTGTGATCGAAGCCAACGCCGCGTCCTTTGTTGTTCATGGGCGGCGCCGCCGCCGGCCGGGGCGATGCTAGCAGCGTGACGCAGTGCAGCGCGAGCGCCTGCGCAGGCCGCGTCCGGGCTCATCGGCGGGCAAACGCCGGTCGAGGCATAATCGCCGGACCGTGCTGACCGATCCCCCTCATGAGTGATGCCGAAACGATCGAACGCCTGCGGCATATCGGCTGGCGTGGCGACGCCTTGCCGGCTGCCGGTCTTCGCCTCGCGCGAGTGGTCGCCCAGCATCGCGCCGGCTACGAGCTGCACGATGGCGCCACGCTGTTCGGTGCGCAGCCGGACGGGCGTTTCCTCAAGCGCGGCATCGATCCCGCCGAACGGCCGGTGGTGGGCGACTTCGTCGAGGTGGCAGACGGCACGCCGCCACATATCGTCACGGTGGCGCCGCGGCGCACGGTGATGTCGCGGGCGGCGGCCGGCGAGCGCTACGAGCGTCAGCTGATCGCCACCAATATCGACTACGTGCTGGTGCTCACCGGGCTGGATGGCGATTTCAACCCGGCGCGGATCGAACGCTACCTCTCGCTGACCGAGGATTCCGGCGCGCAGCCGGTGGTGCTGTTGAGCAAGCTCGACACGCGCGACGATGCCGCCGAACAGATCGCCGCCTTGCGCGAGCGCTTGCCTGCCAGCGTTCCGATCCATCCACTGAACGGCAAGGACCCGGCCAGCGTGGCGTTGCTTGCGCAGTACCTCAAGCCCGGCGACAGCGCCGTGCTGGTGGGCTCATCCGGCGCCGGCAAGTCCACGCTGACGAATACCTTGCTTGGCACGGCGACCATGGCCACCGCCGAGGTGCGCAGCCACGACAGCCGCGGCCGCCACACCACCACCCACCGCGCCCTGCTGCAGCTGCCCAGCGGCGGCTGCCTGATCGACACGCCCGGCATGCGCGAGCTGAAACTCACCGGCGAGGAAAACCTCGATCTGTTCGCCGATATCGAGGCGCTAGCCGAGCAATGCCGCTTCGCCGATTGCGGCCACGGCAGCGAGCCGGGCTGCGCGATCCAGGTGGCGCTCGACAACGGTGAGCTGGCGCCGGGTCGCTGGCGCAATTACCTGAAGCTGCACGACGAGCGCGAGGAGCAGGCGGCGACGCTGGAGGCCCGGCTGCGCCGCCAGCGCGGCGGCCGCCCGATCGAACGGCCGCACGGGCATCGCGGGCAGCGCGAGCGGGATTGATAGCCTTCGACTGTCGCGCCCGGCGCACGAGCTGCGCCAAAACATCTAACATCGGGACATCGTTTTCGCGGAGCGCAGGCATGCGTGGGCTGTTCCCCTCCTGCACACCACCTTCCGGGCGATCTGCCAGTGCCGATGCGCCGGTATCGACGTGCACCCGATGAACGCCACCGTCCAGGCCGTCGCGCCCGAACTGCAGCATTACGCCAGGCTCGATCAGCGTCTTCTGGCGGCGGTGCGCGGCATCCACATTCTTCCCACGGTGGCGTGGCCGGCCTCACTGGAAAGCCGGATGATCGAAGCCTATGGCCGCGGCCAGTTCACCTTGCCGCAGGTCAGTTACGTGCGGCCGGAACTGGGCGCGGCGCGGGCTGAACTGGCGGCGATCGAGCATGCGGCCACCAGCGACGGCCACGCCGATCCGCTGGGCGACTACCTGCAGCGCACCGCCGACTCCTGGTTGGTGGCTGCCGAGATGCTGGAGGCGGTCGGTACGGTTGGGGTCACGGTGCCGTCGGTGGCGCTGTATGGACGTCCGGATGATCTGATCCCCGGCAGCAACCAGAGCAACCTCGACGCGGCGCGCTATTTCATCGCCCTGTCCGACGAACTGGGCGCCGACCTGCTCGCCGACGACAGCAGCACGGGCATCCCGGCGGAGGTGCTGCGCATGGATCTGGCCGCCACGCTGGACGACTTCTTCGGTGCCGGCACGATCAGCGTGGAGGTGGATTCCGAGCTCACCGCCAAGGCCGCCGCCGGCGCCACCCGCATCCGCCTGCGCGGCGGGGCCTGCTTCAGCGGATACGACCGCCACCAGCTGCTTGCGCACGAGGCGTTCGTGCATTCGCTCACCGCGCTGAATGGTCGGCGCCAGCCGCTGCTGGCGTCGCTGGCACGCACGTCGCCGCGGGTCACCGCTACCCAGGAAGGCCTGGCGGTGTTCGCCGAACTGATGTCCGGTGCCATCGACATCACCCGGCTCAAGCGGATCAGCCTGCGCATCGTGGCGATCGACATGGCGCTCAAGGGCGCCGACTTCGTGGAGGTCTACCGCTATTTCAGCGCCTGCGGGCAAAACGTGTCGGACAGTTTCCATTCGGCGCAGCGCGTGTTCCGCGGCGTGCCGCTGACCGGTGGCGCGGCGTTCGCCAAGGACAACGTGTATCTGTCCGGCCTGCTCACCGTGCACACCTTCTTTCGCTGGGCGCTGAAGCAGCGGCGGATGGATCTGCTGCGTCACCTGTTCGCGGGCAAGCTGACCCTGCACGACGTAATCACCCTGCAGCCGCACTTCGCGTCGGGCGCGATCCTGCCGCCGCGCTGGTTGCCGCCGTGGATGCAGCACGTGCATGGTCTGGCCGGCAAGCTGGCGTTTTCGGTGTTCATCAACGGCATCCACATGAACCGGGTGCAGGGCGACGAGCTGCTCGCGAGCGTGTAGCGCCTTCGCTGGCGGTGTCGTGGCGTCGCGCATCAGGCCGACCGCGGGCGCCCCGGTGCTAACATCGCGGGCAGTCGGCCGCCGTCGCGGCAGGCGCTCCCTTACCGACAAAAAGCCTCCGATGAGCCTTCCCGAAGAACTGCGTCTCGCCGCACTCGAATATCACCGCCTGCCGCGTCCCGGCAAGATCAAGGTCACTCCGACCACTTCGTTGCTGACCCAGCGCGACCTGTCGCTGGCGTATTCACCAGGCGTGGCCGCGGCCTGCGACGCGATCGTCGCGGATCCGACCTCGGCTGCCGAGTACACCGCGCGTTCCAACCTGGTCGCGGTGATCAGCAACGGCACCGCGGTGCTCGGCCTGGGCAACATCGGGCCGCTGGCGAGCAAGCCGGTGATGGAAGGCAAGGGCGTGCTGTTCCAGAAGTTCGCCGGCATCGACGTATTCGACATCGAGATCGACGAGAACGACCCGGACAAGCTGGTCGACATCATCGCCAGCCTGGAACCGACCTTCGGCGGCATCAACCTGGAAGACATCAAGGCGCCGGAGTGCTTCATCGTCGAACGCAAGTTGCGCGAGCGGATGAAGATCCCGGTGTTCCACGACGACCAGCACGGCACCTCGATCATCGTGGGCGCGGCGCTGATCAATGCGCTGGTGGTGGTCGGCAAGAAGATCGAGGACATTCGCGTGGCCACCACCGGCGCCGGCGCAGCGGGCATCTCCTGCCTGGACATGCTGGTGGCGCTGGGCGTGAAGCCGGAGCACATCCTGGCGTTCGACCGCAACGGCGTGATCCACACCGAGCGCGACGACCTCGATCCCGACAAGCAGCGCTACGCACGCGATACCAAGGCACGCACGCTGGCCGAGATCGTCGACGGCGCCGACGTGTTCCTCGGCCTGTCCGCCGGCGGCATCCTGAAGCCGGAGATGGTCGCCACGATGGCCGCACGGCCGATCATCTTCGCGCTGGCCAATCCGAATCCGGAAATCACCCCGGAAGATGCCAAGGCGGTGCGGCCGGACTGCATCATGGCCACCGGCCGTTCGGACTATCCGAACCAGGTCAACAACGCGCTGTGCTTCCCGTATCTGTTCCGCGGCGCGCTGGACGTGGGCGCCACGGTGATCAACGAGCCGATGAAGATCGCCTGCGTGCAGGCGATCGCGGCACTGGCGCGGCGCGAGTCGTCCGATGTCAGCGCGCGCGCCTACGGCGGCAAGCCGCCCAGCTTCGGTGCCGAGTACCTGATTCCGCAGCCGTTCGATCCGCGCCTGTTGCTGCAGCTGCCGCCGGCGGTGGCGCAGGCGGCGATGGATTCGGGCGTGGCCACGCGACCGATGGCCGACTTCGCCGCGTACAACGATCGCCTGACCAGCTTCGTGTTCCGCACCGGCCTGTTGATGAAGCCGGTGTTCGAGCGCGCCAAGTCCGCGCCGTGCCGGCTGGTGTATGCCGAAGGCGAGGAGGAGACCGTGCTGCGCGCGGTGCAGGTGGTGGTGGACGAAGGCTTGGCCAGACCCATCCTGATCGGCCGTCCGGAAGTGATCGAGAAGCGCATCAAGCGCGCCGGCCTGCGCATAAAGCCGGGCGTGGACATCGAGATCTGCAACATCAACAGCGATCCGCGTTTCGACGACTATTGGCAGCACTACCACCGCCTGATGCAGCGCCGCGGCGTGACGCCGTCGATGGCCAAGGCGGTGATCCGCTCGCGCCCCACTGCCATCGCCGCGCTGATGGTCGAGCGCGGCGAAGCCGATGCGCTGATCTGCGGCCTGGTTGGCCAGTACCAGGGCAAGCTGCGCTACATCCGCGATATCATCGGCCTGGACGAAGGCGTGGTCGAGCCGTCGGCGATGGCGGCGGTGTCCACCGACAAGGGCACGTTCTTCTACCTCGACACGCACGTGCAGGACGACCCGTGCCCCGAGCAGATCGCCGAGGCCACGCTGCAGGCGTCGATCCGGCTGAAGCTGTTCGGCATCGTGCCGAAGATCGCACTGCTGTCCGGCGGCAACTTCGGCAGCCGCGACACCTGCGGCGCCAAGAAGATGCGCAAGGCGCTGGAGCTGATCCGCGCCCGCGCGCCGCGGCTGGAAGTGGAAGGCGAGATGCAGGCCGACGTGGCGCTGACCCCGGCGCTGCGCGAGAAGCTGTTTCCGAACTCGCGCCTGCAGGACAAGGCGAACGTGTTCGTGTTCCCCAATCTGGATGCAGCCAATATCGCCTACAACATGACCCGCATGCTCAGCGACGGCGTGGTGATCGGGCCGATCCTGATGGGCGTAGCCAAACCGGCGCACATCCTGATGCCGCAATCGACCGTGCGCCGCGTGGTCAACATGAGCGCGGTCGCGTGTGTCGAGGCGCAGATCCGCGCGGCGAACCGCCAGCAAGGCTGAGTTCGAAAAAAGCCGTTATCGAGCCGGCTGATATTTCCAGCCGTTCCTCCTGAACGTAGGCCGCAGGCCGAAGTCGAAGGGCGCGCGAGCGCTTCGGCCTCGTGGCCTGCGGCCACTAAGCTCAGCGCGAACGGTTTCCGGCACAGCCCCATGCGCTGCCGCATGGCCGCTCAAATTGGCAGGCATCCAGCCCAGCGGCTAGACTTGGACGTTGATTCCCGTCGCACTCCCCGGCGGCGGGCATTCCCCCTCAAGCCTGGCGCCGCAACGGCGCCGCGGAGAATCTTCATGGATCAGCTCGACGATATCCTCAACCAGGACATCGACCCCACCGAAACACGGGAGTGGATGGATTCGCTCGACGCGGTGATCCATCACGACGGCACCGAACGTGCGCATTTCCTGCTGGAGAAAATGGTCGACGGCACCCGCCGCGCCGGCGGTTATCTCCCGTTCGATCCGACCACGGCGTACGTCAATACCATCGCGCCAGCGAACGAGGCGAAAATGCCCGGCGATGCCGCGATGGAATGGCGCATCCGTTCGCTGATCCGCTGGAACGCGATGGCCATGGTGGTGCGCGCCAACCGCAAGCCGGGCGAGCTGGGCGGCCACATCGCCAGCTTCGCTTCCAGCGCCACGCTGTACGACGTGGGTTTCAATCATTTCTGGCGCGCGCCCAGTGCCGATCATCCGGGCGACCTGGTATTTCACCAGGGCCATTCCAGCCCCGGCATCTATGCGCGCTCCTTCCTCGAAGGGCGCCTGGCCGAAGACCAGCTCGACCTGTTCCGCATGGAAGTGGTCGGCAAGGGGCGTGCGCTGTCGTCGTATCCGCATCCGTGGCTGATGCCCGATTACTGGCAGGTGCCGACGGTGTCGATGGGCCTGGGCCCGATCCAGGCAATTTACCAGGCGCAGTTCTTCAAGTACCTGGAACACCGCGGGCTGATTCCCAAGAGCGACCGCAAGATCTGGTGCTTCATGGGCGACGGCGAATGCGATGAGCCGGAGTCGCTGGGCGCGATCTCGCTGGCCGGCCGCGAAGGCCTGGACAACCTTATCTTCGTGATCAACTGCAACCTGCAGCGGCTGGACGGCCCGGTGCGCGGCAACGGCAAGATCATCCAGGAGCTGGAAGGCAGTTTCCGCGGCTCGGGCTGGAATGCGATCAAGCTGGTCTGGGGCAGCTACTGGGATCCGCTCCTGGCACGCGACAGCAAGGGCGTGCTGCGCAAGCTGATGATGGAAACCGTCGACGGCGAGTACCAGGCCTGCAAGGCGTTCGGCGGCGCTTACACGCGCGAGCATTTCTTCGGCAAGTATCCGGAGACGCGCGAGATGGTCGCCAACCTCAGCGACGACGACATCTGGCGCCTGAACCGCGGCGGCCACGATCCGCACAAGGTCTACGCGGCCTACCACGCGGCGGTGAACACCAAGGGCATGCCCACGGTGATCCTGGCCAAGACGGTCAAGGGTTACGGTATGGGCGCGGCCGGCGAGTCGCAGAACCCGACCCACCAGCAGAAGAAGCTGGACGACGAATCGGTGCGGCATTTCCGCGACCGCTTCCAGATTCCGATCGCCGACGACAAGCTGCACGACGTGCCTTATTACCACCCGGGCAAGGACTCGCCGGAAGTGCAGTACATGCTGGAGCGGCGCAAGGCGCTGGGCGGCTTCCTGCCGCAGCGTCGGCGCAAGGCCGAGGCGAAGCTGAAGACCCCGGAACTGGCCGCGTTCGAACAGATCACCAAGGGCACCGGCGAGCGCGAGATCTCCACCACGATGGCGCTGGTGCGCGGCATCAACCTGCTGCTGCGCGACAAGCAGCTGGGCGAGCGCGTGGTGCCGATCGTGGCCGACGAGGCCCGCACGTTCGGCATGGAAGGCATGTTCCGCCAGATCGGCATCTACGCACCGTTCGGCCAGAAGTACCGGCCGCAGGACTCGGACCAGCTGCTGTACTACCGCGAGGACCAGAAGGGGCAGGTGCTGCAGCAGGGCATCAGCGAAGCCGGCGGCATGGCCTCGTGGATGGCCGCGGCGACGAGCTACAGCATCAGCAACCAGGCGATGCTGCCGTTCTTCATCTACTACTCGATGTTCGGCTTCCAGCGCATCGGCGACCTGTGCTGGGCGGCTGGCGACATGCGCTCGCGTGGCTTCCTGATCGGCGGCACCTCGGGCCGCACCACGCTGAACGGCGAAGGCCTGCAGCACGAGGACGGCCATTCGCACCTGATGGCCGGCGCGATCCCGAACGTGAAGTCGTACGACCCGACGTTCTCGTATGAAGTGGCGGTGATCCTGCAGGATGGCGTGCGCCGGATGATGGCCGAGCAGGAGGACATCTACTACTACGTCACCGTAATGAACGAGAACTACAGCCACCCCGACCTGCCCAAGGGCAGCGAGGAGGGCATCATCAAGGGCATGTACCTGTTCAAGGATGGCGGCAAGCCGAAGAAGGGCGAGCCACGCGTGCAGCTGCTCGGTTCCGGCACGATCCTGCGCGAGGTGATCGCGGCGGCCGAACTGCTGGAGAAGGACTTCGGCGTGAAGTCCGACATCTGGTCGTGCCCGAGCTTCATCGAGCTGCGCCGGGACGGTTTCGACGCTGAACGCTGGAATCGCCTGCATCCCGAAGCGGAGCAGCGCGTGCCGTATGTCACTGGTCTGCTCGACGGTCGCGCCGGCCCGGCGATCGGCGCCACCGATTACGTGCGCGAATACGCCGACCAGATCCGGGCCTTCATGCCCGACGGCATGCGTTACACCGTGCTAGGGACCGATGGCTACGGCCGTTCGGACACGCGCGCGCACCTGCGCGAGTTCTTCGAAGTGGATCGCTACTGGATCGCGCACGCGGCGCTGGCGGCCCTGGCGAAGGACGGCAAGATGAATCCCAAGGACGTCAGTCGCGCGATCAAGGAATACAAGCTTGATCAGGACAAGCCGAACCCCCTCACCGTCTGAACGGTTGGCCGTCTGGCCGTCCAAAAAAAAGCCTGCCGGAAAGGCGGGCTTTTTTTTGTCACGCATCCATCGCGGTCAATCGTCGCTGTTGCGGAACAGGCGCCGCAGCAGGATGAATGCACCCACCGTGCCGAGCACGATCGCGGCGGTGGCGGCGGGGTTGCGGGCCACCTGCCGGCGCAGACGGCGATACTGGTAGTTCGCTTCATCGGCAAAATCCTCCGCCGCATGGGACATCTGCCGGCGGTAGCTGCCGCGCTTGCCGAAGCGCTCGTGGATGGTGCGGCGGCCACGTTCAAGCAGGTTCTGCGCGTTGTCGGCGGCGCCGTCGGCGTAGTGGCGCACCCGCTCGCCGGTACGGTCGGCCGTATCCCGGATCTGGCGCTCGATATCACGGTTACGCATGGTCGCTCTCCTGTCGTCTGAACCCACAGGCTGCCAGTGCCGTCGTGAGTGAGGCGTAAACAATGGCGCCCGCCCATGCGGTCCATTCAGCCAAGGTGATACTCGCCGCCGCGCTGCAGCGCGCGCTGATAGGCGGGCCGCGCGTGAATCCGTTGCAGAAATGCGGATAGGCCCGGATAGCTCGTATCCAAGCCGCCACGTGCCGCGAAGGCTTCCAGCGGAAAACTCAGCTGGACGTCGGCCACGCTGAACGAATCTCCGGCAAACCATTCATTCTTCCCCAGTTCGCTTTCCAGGTAATCCAGGTGCAGCTTCAGCTGTGGATCGACGAAACCATCCTGCACTTTGCGCGCGATGCTTTTCGCCACCGGTTTCACGAAGAATGGTACGGGCGCCGTCTCGACGCGGCGGAACACCAGCTTCAACAACAACGGCGGCATGGCCGAGCCCTCGGCGTAATGCAGCCAGTAATTGCAGCGCAGGCGCTGCGGCGTTCCGTGCATGGGGATCAGGCTGCCAGCGCCGTACCGGTCGGCCAGGTATTCGACGATGGCGCCGGATTCGGCGAGGGTGAGCTCGCCATCGGTGACTACCGGCGACTTGCCCAGCGGATGCACGGCGCGCAACGCCGGTGGCGCCAGCATGGTTTTCTCGTCGCGCTGGTAACGTTTGATGTCGTATGGCACGCCGAGCTCTTCCAGCAGCCACAGGATGCGTTGCGAACGCGAGTTGTTGAGGTGGTGAACGGTGATCATGCCGCGCTCCGCGAAACAGTTGAGATGGCCCAGCCGCAGAGCGGCGTTGCCAGAAGGCTGGAAGAAGGTTGCCGCGAGCGGCCGGCATGTTGCCGGAATTCAATAAATCTCGCCCACGCAGCAGCGAAGGCTGCCGCCGGCCTTCTCGATTTCGGCGAGATCCACCGAGCCGACCGCAAAACCGTAGTCGCCCAGTGCGGCGATCTGTTCGGCGCTCAACGAGGCGACGGCGCGCGCGCTCATCCATACACGCTCGGCGGACAGCGTGATCGCATTGCCGGCGAAGGCCTGCTTCTGCGCCGGCGTCAGCCAGATCGCGCGATCGCCATAAGCGCTGGCGATCGCCTGCGGCACGGCCGGGTCGCGAAAGCCGTCGGCGGCGATGATGGCCGCGCGGCTGGCCAGCAGGGTCAGCACCACGTTGGTGTGATATTCGGCTTCGGCCAGATCGAAGCAGAACATCAGGCGCAGCCCGAATGCCTCGTACATCGCGCGCGCGCCGGCCATGTCGCAGCGTTCGCTGAGGCCGCAATAGCCCACGCCGAGGGCGCGGTCGACGATCAGCGAACCGGTCAGCTCGGCGACCAGGTCGTCGCGACCGGACAGATCGATTTCCTCGCAGCCCAGCACGTTGCCGAAGAAATCGCGGATGTCGCTGCGCGCGGCTTCGCGCTGGCGCACCGGGTGGCGCATGCGCCCCACGATGAGGCGGCCGGGCGCGGTGGCGAATACGTTATTCGGAAACACGGCGTCGGGCGTGGCCGGATTGCCGGGAAAGGTGATCACCGGCACGTCCGCGCGCAGCGCCTGTGCCAGCGCGCCGTGCTGCGCCAGCGCCTGTAGCGCATCGACGTCCAGGCTCATGTCCATGTAGCGGTTGTCGCGCGCCGATTCCGCCGCCAGGATGAAGTTCGCTGGCGCCACGAGAAAGACTGCCCGCGCCGTCGCTGCGGCATGCGGCAACGCCGTCAGCGCGGCATGAGCCCGCAGGAATTCGCTGGGCGAGGTAGTGATCATGCGGCGGCTCCGGCGGGTGGCTGTGCGGTGGCGCGGCGCGATCCGCGCTACAGGATATCCGCAACCGTCGCATCCGCCGCCGCCGCTTCGACGTGCAACCGCTGGCGTCGGCGCAAGGTGGGGAACATCGCCATCCACAGCCCGACGACCAGCAAGGTGCCTATGCCGCCGAGGACCGTGGCGTTCACCGCGCCGATCCATGCGGCCAGCATGCCCGACTCGAACTCGCCGAGCTGGTTGGAGGTGTTGATGAAGATGGCATTCACCGCACTGACCCGGCCGCGCATGGCGTCCGGCGTATCGAGCTGCACCAGCGCACCACGAATCACCATGCTGACCATGTCGAACGCCCCGAGCGCAAACAGCGCGGCCAGCGAGAGCCACAGCGTGGTCGACACCGCGAACACCAGCGTGGCCACGCCGAAGCCGGCGACCGAAGCAAACATGATGGCGCCGACGCGGCGCTGCATGTCGTGCCGCGCCAGCCACAGCGACATCAGCAGCGCGCCCACCGCCGGCGCCGCGCGCAACAGGCCCAGGCCCCACGCTCCGGTGTGCAGGATGTCCTTGGCGAAGATCGGCAGCAGCGCGGTGGCGCCGCCGAGCAGCACGGCGAACAGATCCAGCGAGATCACGCCGAGCACGTCCTTGCGCGCGCGGATGAAATGCACGCCGGCGAAGACGGTTTTCAGGGTGGCCGGCTCACGCTTGGGCGGCGTGTGTTCGTAGCGCAGCCGCGCCATCAGCACTACCGAGACCAGGTACAGCGCAGCGCATGTCGTGTACACCACGCCCGGGCCAGCCACGTACAGGAAACCGCCGAGCGCCGGACCCATGATCATCGCCGCCTGGCCAGCCGAGGCATTCACGGCCATCGCGCGCGGCAGGATCGTTGGCGGCACCAGCGCCGGCAGCATCGACTGCAGTGCCGGAAACTCGAACGCCTTGGCGACGCCGATCACCAGCACCAGCAACAGGATGCCGGCCTCATGGATGCCGTGCGCCAGGCTCATGCCGGCCAGCAGCGCGATCGCAACCCACTCCACCACCTGGCCTAGCAGCACGATGCGCCGCCGCTCGAACTGGTCGGCGACGTGCCCTGCCGGCAGCGCCATCAGCACCGACGGCACGAACTGCACCAGGCCGATCAGGCCGAGGTCGAAGGCGCGGCCGGTGATCGCGTAGATCTGCCAGCCGACCGCCACCGAAAGCATCTGGAAGCCGAAGCCGGACGCGATCCGGGCGAACCAGAATGCGACGAAGGCAGGGTGCTGCGGCAGCGAGTCCGCTGATGGCGTCCCGGAAGAAGGCATCGGATGTCCTGGCGCGATCGGCCATTATCGGCTGGCCCCGCTTCCGGGCAAAGCATGCCCGTCGCCACATTGACGGGCTCTTGCCGCCGTGCCGGTTAGCGTGGCGGCTCATCCGGCATCGTAAAGGCACGCGCATGGGCAGGCAGGCACCACACGTCTATACCGACCAGGCCAGCATCCGGAGGCTGGAGTCGCTGGTCGATGCGTTGCCGTCCAACGGTCATGTGGTGCTGCTGTTGAAGGACGGCAGCCGCTGCGAGGGCGTGATCAGCACGCGGCCGAACGTGCAGGTGTACCGCGACCCCGACGAGCGCGAAGGCATCAACGGCGAGGTGCAGCTCGAGCAACCCGGCACGTCGGCCTGGATCCGCCGCTTCTGGCTCGACGAGATCGAGCACGTGGAGCATCTGGATTCGACCATGGGCAGCGAGAGCTGAGTTTCGTTCGGCGCTGCCGCGTCACCCGCGATGCAACCGCGTGAAGCCATCCTCGCTCCACGCTTCGCTGCCCACGCCGTGGTGCACGAAAAACAGGCCGTCCGGATCGTACTTGCGCTTTACCGCTGCAAGCCGCGCGTAGTTGGATCCCCAGAACCCCTGCTGCCAGTCGCGCAGGAAGTAGTCGCTCTCGGAGACGTAGGAGCCGGCGCCGGGCGCCGCGGCGCGGATCGCATTCATCGTCCGGTCGACAGCCGCCGCCTTGCTCCGCGCCATGGGCAGATCGGGCTTCGCGTCCGGCATGCCGGGAAAGGCGGGGTCGCCGCCGCAGGCGCTGATGGCGAGGGCGAAGGCGTCGAGCATCTGCGGATGCGTGGCGGTGTCGCGTGCGCGGGCGGTCGCGTCGGCCGATGCGCCGGCCAGGCCCTTGTTGAAGTGCAGCGAGACGCCCCGATGCTGCGCGGCCGCGAACAACGCCTTCACCAATTGCACTTGTTGTCCTTTTTGCAGCAGCGAGGCCGGCAGCCACGCCGACTGGTAACCGTGGATGAACCAGCCGACTTGATCGTGGTCGCCGGCCCACAGCATGTTGACGCGCGGCGAGTGCGGACGGTCGTCCGACACGATGAGGCCGGGTGCGTGTTTGCGCAGGAAGTCGGCGTCCCACAGATGTTCGGCCTGCGCCGCCAGCGCCTGGAACGGCTTGGTGATGCGGCAGTTCTTGCGGGCACGCACCCAGTCGAGGAAGGGTGCCCAGGTTTGTTCGGCCTGTTGCTTGGTGAGGCCCTGGAACATCATCGAGATCTCCAGGGTGTCGCCGCCGTAGAACCTCATCTGCTCGCCCCAGTGCGGGTTGAACAGGGCGCGATGGTAGAAGCTCACCGCCTTGGCGATCAGGGCGCGATAGGCCGCGGCGGAATCGGCCTTGATAGTGACCCCGACGCCGCCGAAGAAATCGGGCAATTCGAAGGTGCGCAAGGTCAGCCGCGTGACCACGCCCAAGCTGCCGCCTCCGCCGCCCTTGAGGCCCCAGAAGAGCTCCGGGTTGGTGCGCGCGTTGGTGATGAGTATTTCGCCGTCGGCGGTGACAATCTCCGCCTGCAACAGGTTGGACGCTGCGGTGCCCCAGTTCTTCGAGAAGCTGCCGAAGCCACCGCTCTGCACGAGTCCGGCCACACCCACCGTGGTACAGCCGCCTCCCTGCACATAGCGGCGGCCGCGGGTGGTCACCGCGTCATAGGCATCGATCCACATGGCGCCGGCCTCGATCGTCACCGCGTGCTGCGGTGCCTCGGTGCAGCCCTGCGCGACGAACGCATCGTGCAGGGTGACCTTGTTCATGTGACGCGGCCAGATCAGCAGCGAATCGGGCGCGTCCGAGGTGCCCTGGTAGCTGTGGCCACCGCCCTTCACCACCAGGCGCAGGTGATGCTGGCGCGCGAAGTTGACCGCTGCCACCACGTCGGCGGTGCTTTCCGCGGCCACCACGTAGGCGCTGGGTTGCGACGTCCATGCATCGGCCCAGCCGCTGGTCTGGGTCAGCGCGGGGTTGTCGCCGAGCGCGAAGGGATTGTCGAGGTGTTTCAGTGCGTCGGCGCAAACGCTGTCCGATGGCGAGGTGGCGCAATTCGCGAACGGCGATTCGAGTTTCAGCAGACGGCCGCCCACCTCGTGTTTGAGCTGATCCCATTGCGTCGCCAGCGGCCAGCCCGGATCGCCTGGCCGCACCCTCGAGCGAAGCTTTGCGGCCACGGCCTTGCCGGCGTCCCGCGCGGTAGTCACGCCACTGCGCATCAGCAGCGGCAACAGCGGGAGCGTGGCCATGGCCTTCAACAATTCGCGTCTCTTCATCGTGCGGCTCCACTGGGCTTGCGCGGGATGCCGCTCATGATGGACTGATGTGGCGCCTTGTCGATCCAGAAGTGACGGGCTGCCTCCTCGCGGGGACGAACCGGGGGCCGGTGGGACGAACGGCGCGGCGTTTTTCCCGCGGCCACGTAGAATCGTCGGCATGACGGAACAGGCGGAATTCGAATACCGGGACTTTCAGCGCTGGCGGCACCCGGCCGAGGTCGCCTTCTGGGTTGTGCTGTGCATCCTCAATACCGTGTTCAACGGCATGGTGGCGCGCATCGACAACGCCAACACGGCGGCGTGGGAACCGTGGGTGTGGGAGTGCAGCAGTGCGATCCTGATTCTGGCGCTGATACCCGCCGTGCTCGCGGTGGAGCGGCGCTGGCCGTTCCGCTTCGATACCTGGCGTCGCAGCCTGCCCTGGCATCTGCTGGCCACTGTGCCGTTCAGCCTGCTGCACGTGGGCGGCATGGTCGCGCTGCGCAAGCTGTTCTACGCGTGGGCCGGCTGGCAGTACCGCTTCGGCGACTGGTGGCCGCATTTCGGCTACGAATATCTCAAGGACATCCGCACCTATTTCATCATCATCGCGCTGACCTGTTTGTCGCGTCTGTGGCTGATGCGCTGGCAGGGCGAAGCGCGGTTGCTGGTGGCGCCGGAGCAGGGCGCGCCGGTGGAGCCGATCGAGCGGCCGGAGCGCTTCCTCGTGCGCAAGCTCGGCCGGGAGTTCCTGGTCAATGCCCGCGAGATCGAATCGGTGCAGGCCTCGGGCAACTATGTGAACCTGCATGTGCGCGAGCGGGACTATCCGTTGCGCGCCACCATGGCCGGGATCGAGGAGCGGCTGGATCCGCTGCGCTTCGTGCGCGTGCACCGCAGCTATTTCATCAACCTCGACTATCTCGCCGAAATCGAGCCGCTGGATACCGGCGATGCCCGCCTGCAGATGCGCGATGGCGCGAAGATTCCCTGCAGCCGGCGTTACCGCGCCGCGTTGCGCGAGCGTTTCGGCCAGCCGGATTGAGCGGGCCGGTTGCGCGGCGGCGGCGGATCGTTTCAAGCTAGCCGCCCGTGCCCCAGCGATGCGCCGCCCATGAACATGCCGACCGTCCGTCTTTCCCGCGCCGCCAGCGTGCTGGCTACCGTCCTGATGCTCGGCGCCTGCTCACCAAGCGGTGCGCCGGCCCCCGATGCGGCGCAACAGCAGGCGCAGCAGCGCAATGCCGATGCGGCACGCAACCTGGACACCTATCGGCAACTGCTGCGCATCCACAACGACGAGATGGCGGTGTCGATGGGCAAGGACATCGTTCAGCGCTTCCCGGGCAGCGATGCCGCGAAGGAAGTGCAGAAAACCCTGCCGGACATCGAGAAGCGCTACACCGAAGCCAGCGAGAAGAACCGGCTGGATCGGCTGTGGCTGTATCAGGTGTCGCCGATGGCCGGCGGCACGCAATCCACCGCCACCATCCAGAGCAGCCAGCCGTCCGGCAACGATCGCGTGCAGCTGGTGCTGCGCCGGCATACCAGCTGGGGGCAGAGCGTGTTCCTGTATGGCCGCAAGCCCGGCTTCGTATGCCGCGGCAACTGCGCCATCGCCAGCACGGTCGACGGCAAATCGGTCCGCATCATGGCGTTCGCGCCGTCCACCGGCGAGCCCGCGCTGATGATCCGCGACGACAAGGCGTTCCTGGCGATGTTGCAGAAGGCGAAGAAGATCACCATGGACGTGACCCTGGCCGATGGCCAGAACAAGCAGACGCTGGTCTACGAGGTCGGCGGGTTCGACCCCTCCCGTTGGGCCAGCGTCGGCAAGTCGAAAAAGAAATAGCTTGCGTGCACCGCAGGACGGTTCGAGCGTTTCTTGATACATCCCGTCGATGGAGTTTGAAACCATGGCAACGATCCGTGTCCTGCTCGCCAGCGCGTTGCTGATCTTGCTCGGCGGCTGCGCCAGCACGCCGTACGCCCAGCGCAGCAGCGAACGCCAGGCCGCGTATGCGGCGGCAGCCGGCGCTCCGGTACGCAATTTCCGCTTCTTCAGCCTGTATTCCTGGGAGCCCGTAGGCGATCGGCAGGTGGCGATCTATACGCGCCCCAACGAAGCCTGGCTGCTGGATCTGGGCGGCGGCTGTCCCGACATTTCCTTCGTCAACACGATCGGGCTCACTTCGAATCTCAACCAGGTGATGGTCGGCTTCGACAAGGTGCTTACCGGCCGCAACGACTTTCCCTGCACGATCTCGCAGATCCGCCCGGTCGACGTGAAAAGCCTCAAGGCGACGCAACTGCAGCAGCGGCAGATCAGGAGCGAGCCGCGCAGCGCGGACAAACCTGCCACGGCGCAGTGATCGCCGGGCGCTACTGCGACATCGCCGCGGTAGCGCTCAGTGCAGGAACAGCTTCTCGGTAATTTTCGCGAGCGGCTTTTCCAGCGCGCTCTGCAACCGGGCTGGAAGATCCAGCGGCCTGAGCAGCATCTTCACCGTCATCGCCGCCGGGATGTGCCGGCGCAGCAGGCCCTGTGCCCGATCGCTGACGCGGCGGAACTCCGCCTCGTTGCCGAGGTGCTGCGGATAGCACTGGTTGAACACGTGGCGCAGCGCGATATCGCTGTCCTCGCTCTTGATCTCGTTGACCCGGCGCAGGATCGCGCGAAACACCTTGTAGCGGCCGAAGCCCTCGCGCTCCCGATACAGCCGGTAGTGCTGGTAGAAGTGCTTGTAGTGGCGCACCTCGTCGCTCTTGATGTGGCCGGTCAGCTGCTTCAGCACGGGCTCGTCGGTGATTTCGTTGAGCGCGCGGTAAAGGCTGGCGGTGCCGGTTTCCACCACGCAACGCGCGGCCAGCTCCAGGCCGCGCGAGGGTTCCAGCTGTTCGGCCGTGCATACCGCGCCGTACTCGTGCCAGAACGCCCGGAAGCCCTTGTCCCAGTCGAACTCGGGCCAGACCTGTCTCACGTAGGCTGCCAGTGCACGGCCATGCTGCAGCTCCTCATGTTCCCAGTGCTGGCTGAGCCAGCCCTGCAGATCCACATCGCCGGCGAAATGGTCGATCAGGTTCTGCGTGTACAGATCCGAGCCGCTCTCGACGAAGGACGAACTGCACAGCAGGAAGAACAGGTCCTCGTCGTGGCGCACGCGGGCGACCTCGATGCGGTCCAGGTCGAGGCTTTCCAGGGTCCAGGGCAGGGAGGGGGAATAATTCAAACGGATTTCCTGTGCGTCGGCAGGTGACCGGAACCATGCGAGTCCGCGCAGTCACATGACAGAGAGATGACGCAGCATACGGCGCCCCCGACCTCGTGGATTAACGTCGCCCGACTCGCGGTCGCAGCGACACCACCATCGCCACCATGCATCAACGCACCACGGTCACCGGCACATGGGCACGCGCCAGCACGTTGCCGGAGACCGAGCCGAGCAGCCAGCGCGCCAGCGCACCGCGTTCGGTATGGCCGATCACGATGTGGTCGACGCCGTGCTGTTCGATCTGGCTGAGCAACACATCGCCGGGGCTGCCATGTATCAGCTCGACGTCGACCAGGTCGACGGCGTCCGGTTCCATCGCCTGCAGTTCGTCCAGCAACTCCTGCACGCGGCGGCTGCCGGAATCGGCCATCATCAGGGCGCAGGCGTCGGCACCGCCTTCGGTCACCTGCAGCACCGACACCACGCGCACCCGGCCCTTGCTGCAGCGCGCGAGGTCGATGGCGAACTGGAATGCGCGCCGCGATGCGTCGGAACCGTCATAACCCACCAGCGAATACTTGACCATTGCTACCCCTCTGGCGATCGTGCTCGGCCGGGTCGAGTTTATGCACCCGGGCGGCGGCGCCACAACCGTCGGCGTGGCGGCAACCAGGCAGTCGAGGTCAGTCTGCGCGGCGGTTTGTTAGCGAAGCATCAAGGCGAAGCCTGAACAGCAGCGCTTGTTCTGCACGGGATTATCACGCCTCTCTGCACACGATCCACACACACCCGACCCGCACACACAAGGAGATGACTGATGATCAAGCGTACTTTTGGAATGGCTGCCCTGGTGCTGGCCTGCGCAGGTGCGATGACCGTGTTGCCCACGAGCAACGCCAGCGCTGCGGAAGCGGCCGTGAAATGCGACCTCGCGTTCAACCTGTCCGGTTGGTCGCTCATCTACAAGCACGCCGAAGGCAATGGCACGATCACGTGCGACAACGGCCAGCGCGCGAACGTGAAGATCGTGGTGGTGGGCGGCGGGCTTACCGCCGGCAAGTACCACATCGACAACGGCAAGGGCGAAATCAGCAACGTGCACAGCATCAATGAGGTGTACGGCGATTACGTGCAGGCTGGCGCCGAGGCCGGTGTGGTCAAGAGCTCCACCGCGCAGGTGCTGACCAAGGGCACCACCTCGCTGGCACTGGCCGGCACCGGCCAGGGTTTCAACCTGGGCGTGTCGGTGGGCAAGTTCACCATCAGCCAACGCTGATACGCAACGAAGATTTCACTCCGAAGGGCGCCGCATGGCGCCCTTCGTTTGTGTGCGCGTAGACTGCGCGGGTTCCATGCCTCGTCCTTCCCGGCCGGAGATCCGTCATGCGTCGTCTTTCCCGTTTGCTTGCGCTGATCCTGCTGTGCGCCTTGGCAGCCCCCGCGTTTGCCGCCACCCCACGGGTGGGCACGACCGCGCCGGCGTTCCGCCTGCAGGATCAGAACGGCCACTGGCATACGCCGGCCGATTTCCACGGTCGCTGGCTGGTGATGTACTTCTATCCGAAGGATTTCACACCCGGCTGCACTACCGAGGTGTGCACTTTTCGCGACGACATCGCCAAGCTGCGCAAGGCCGGCGCCGACGTGGTCGGGGTGAGCCTCGACGATGTGAAATCGCATGCCGAGTTTGCCGCCAAATACCACGTGCCGTTTCCGCTGCTGGCCGACGCCGGTCGCAAGGTAGCCGCCAGCTACGGCGTGCTGACCGAACACCTGGGCATGCATTACGCCAAGCGCACCACCTTCCTGATCGACCCGCAGGGCAGGATTGCCAAGGTCTATGTGGACGTCGATCCGGAAAAGAACTCCGCCCAGGTCATGGCCGATCTGGCCTCGCTGAAGGCGGCCCCCTGATGGCGTTGCCGGCGCCGGTTGAAACGACGTCGCGACGCTTTTCCGTATGGTTGGTGGGGTTGTGGGTGCTTTTGCTGTTTGCCGCGCTGGGCGCGGTGCAGTACCTGCAGCATGGCGAATATCCGTACCTGGTGGCGGCGCTGCTGGTCATCGTGGTGTGCGCCGGATGCATCCTGCGGCAGGCGTGGGCGCGGCCCGCCATGCAGGTGCTCGCCGTCGTACTGGCGGCGTGGGCATTGCTCACCGGCGTACTGATGCTGAGTCAGTGGGGCGATTTTGCGCTCGCCCGAGAGCACGCGATGGCACAACCCCAGCTGGGCGACGTCGCGCTGTGGATGATCGCGCGGGCACAACGCACGTGGCAGGTCGCGTTGGCGTTGAAGGCGCTCGCGATACCGCTGCTGCTGTGGCTGGCATGGCAACTTGGCCGGTCTGACGTGCGCGCGCGGTTTCGCCCCCGCCGCCGATAGCCTATTGCCGCCAGAGCGGAACCTGGTGCGGACGCAGGGCGATTGCAATAGATTGCGCAAACCACAGGGAGCACATGGATGAAACGCATTGTGATGGGGTTGTTCTGCGTGTTGCTGTCGGCCGCGGCACTGGCCGCCGGCCCCAGCGAGGTACGCAAGCGGGTGCAGGCAAGCATGCTGCTGACCGGAAGGATCGTGGTGGCGCCGGATGGCAACGTGCGCAGCTACGCTGTCGACCATGCCGACAAATTGCCGCCGGCCGTGACCGGTTTGATCGCGAACAACGTGCCCAGATGGAAATTCGAACCCACCTTGCTGGACGGCAAGCCGGTGGCCGCCGAGGCGAAAATGAGTTTCCGCGTAGTCGCCAAGCCGATTGGCGACGGCAACTTCTCGATCGGCATCAGTGGCGCCCAGTTTGGCCAGGGCAAGCCGGGTGAAAGCATCAGCTACAACAAGCGAGCCAGCCCGGTCTACCCGCCAGAGGCTGCCCATGCGCATGTCGCGGGAACGGTCTACCTGGTTTTGCGCGTGGGGCGGCAGGGACAGGTTCTGGATGTGGTTGCCGAGCAGGTCAACATGAGTGTGCTGGCCAGCGACAGCGAACTGGAAAGGTGGCGCCTGGTGCTCGCCAGGTCAGCCATGCGCGCCGCCCGACGATGGACCTTCAACCCGCCAACGTCGGGCAAGGCGACCGATGCCGAATACTGGGTGGCCCGCGTGCCAGTCAATTACAACCTGCGTATCGATGGCATGGGGCGAGGCGAGAGCTACGGCCGTTGGAGGGAATACGTGCCGGGTCCGCGTCAGCCGATACCCTGGTTTGACGGCAAGCAGATGGCGTCGGCCGCGGATGCGCTTCCCGATGGCGATCTCCGGCAGGTCGATCAGGGCCTGCGTCTGACTTCTCCGCTCAACGGCACCTGAGTTTCGCCAGCTGAAGAAACGCCCCGCGGGGCATGCGGCAGCTTCAGCATTCAGCATGGGTTGGCTCGTCGACGGGTATCGCTTGATGCCATGTTCCGAGGATTCCAGCCCATGCGCGTGCTTCGCCTGTTTGTCGCCGTGTCAGTCCTGTCGCCCGTGCTGATGGCGCACGCCCAGGATCTGGCTGCCACCTGCCACGCCAGCAGCAGTTATGACGTCACGCTGAAAAACGACAGTGTGCTGTTCGATCGGGCGTCGCCGACGCCATTCCACGTCGAACTCCAGCGAGGTTCGTTGCGTACCGACGGCGTGGATGTGCATCCGAACGCGGAGGACCAGGACCGCCTAGCGCTGTTCGAACGCGACCTGCGCGCGCTGGCGCCACGCGTGCGTGCGGTGGCGCAGGACGGCGTGGACATGGCGGTGCAGGCGATGCGCGCCGAAACCGATGGCATGGGGCTGGCTGCCGGCAACCGTGCGGAATTCGACCGTCGGCTGCTCGCGCACGCCAGCGATCTCAAGCGCCGCATCGCCGCGAGCCGCAGCACGCACGACTGGCAGGGCGACGCCGCCAACCAGTACATGAATCAGATTGCCGGCGATCTGTTGCCGCTGCTGGCGGCCGATCTTGGCCAGCAGGCGATCAACGCGGCGCTGTCGGGCGACCTGGAGACCGCGGCCAGCTTGCGCGACCGTGCCGCCGATCTCGCCACCAGACTGCAGCCCCGATTGCAGCAACGCATGCAGGCCTTGCGCCCGCAAATCCAGGCGCTGTGTCCGTCGATTCAGCGTCTGGCCGAGCTGCAGCAAGGTGTACGTGGCAGCAATGGCCAGCCGTTGAACCTGTTGCAGGTTGATCAGTGACTGGTCGTCCGGCGTGCCAGACCCGCTGCCAGCTGACCGTGCGCGGCGCGGGAACCGGCTGGTTTAGGCGCCGCTAAGTAGGCGCGGGCGAGGATGGCGCCTGCTCACATCGAGACATGGCAGGAGGTGGTTCATGCCGCGGCACGTTTCATCTTCGACCTGCAACGCATTGCTCCGGCGCAGCATCGATCTGCGCCGGCTCTATCGGCACGCCGCGGCAGCGTGCGAGCCGGGCTTGCGCGTCGTGTTGAACGAAAACGTGCAGGCGCTGGATCTGCTGATCGCCGACCTGCAGGCACAGGGGCGCGCCGGTGGCGGCACCCCGAGCCGTCATGGCAGCTGGCGCGGGACCGCTCGTCGTCACCTGGCTGGTTGGCTGGCGCAGGCAGGCACTCGCCGCGAGCGGGTCTGGATTCGCGCCCTGGCACATCACGAAAGCGCGTTGCTGCAGGCATTCGAGCAGGCGATAGCGAGCGAGCCGCCCGCCTCGGTGCAGACCTTGCAGCGGCAGTTGCCGCGTCTGCGCGGAATCCACCTGGACATGCACAGCCTGACCGGCGCCGCACACTGAGTCGCGGCGACTGACGCCAGTTCAGGTTCACGTCCGCCGACGCAGGACGTCAAGGCGTGGCGCGTCGCTTTGTCAGGCCTCGACCGCGCTGACGATCGGCGATTGCCGCCGCTGCAACGAGTGGTCGCCTACCTGTGGCTGGAACCGTTTGAAGATCGCGCGTTGCCGCAGCGCGCGAGGCCACTGTCCGCGGCTGCGAGTGTCGAAGTGACCCCGGTACAGCCTCCGCAGCTTGAAGCATTTGTGATTATGCTCGGCGCCATGCCGACGTCATTGCACGCTTCGGCCGTATCGCCATGCCGCGCCGGATCGAGCCTCGGATTCCGGCTGAGTCGGCACCGCTGCTGCGGAAAGGGTTTCCGGTTCATCAGACAAGGAGTCATGCCATGCGTATTCGTTTTGCCGTCATCCTGTTCGCGTTCAGCGCCGTCGTGCAGGCCAGCAGTACCCTGCGCGTGGGCCACCAGGTGCTCACCGCGGGGGACAGCAGCGAGCGGGTCACCGAGCTGCTGGGCAAGCCTTCGTCGAAGTCGCACAAGCACCCTGCGCGCAGCCGCAAGAGCGGTCGCGGCGGCGTGCGTGTCGTCAGCAACGAGCAGGCTGGCGAACAATGGCGCTACCGCCGCGGTGATCACGTCACCGTGGTCACCCTCGTCGACGGCCGGGTCAGCGACATCGAGGATCACCGGCTCTGACAGCTTGCCTGTGACTGATGGCAGGGCATGACGGCTGGCCCATGCCGCGGCGATGACGGCCGGCGCATCGTGACAGCGTGGCCGGCGATCGGGTACGGCCAACGTCCCGGGGAGATACGCTCATGCGCAAGACACTTACGCTGCTGACGCTGGCTGTCGGCATGGTTTTCGCCGCGCAGACACAGGCCCGCGGCGTGCACTTCGACAATGACCAGTGCGGCTTCAGCACGCGCTACGACGTGCACGTGAACGCACAGGGCATCGCGTTCGATCACGCTGGCGGCAAGCCGGCCAGCGTCTTCATGCATGACGGCCACCTGCGGGTTGACGGCCAGCCGCTCGCCGTTTCCGGCGCGGATACCGAACGCCTGCGCCAGTATGAAAACCAGGTGCGCGCGTTGTTGCCTGAAGTGGCCGGCATCGTGCGCGAGGGGCTGGATATCGGCTTCTCCGCCATGACCACGGTGGCCACCACCTTCGCCGAGAACGGCGAGGAGCGCAGCGAATTGCTGGGTCGGCTCAACCGCAAGCATGCGGCGGCATTGAAGCAGGTCGATCAGGGCATCGGCGCCGGTATATGGAAACAGCACGACATGGCCGGCGTGATCGAGGACGGCGTGCAGAGCGCCGTGTCGGAAATGGCCGGCACGGTGACCGCCAATGCGGTGAAAGCCGCGCTCAGTGGCGACGAATCCAAGGTGGCCGCGCTGGAGGCGCGCGCCGACTCGCTGGAGAAGACCATCGACCGCGAAGTCGATGCGCGCGCCGACCGGCTGGGCGAACGCGCCGAGGCGCTATGCCCACGACTGACCGCGCTGGAACAGTTGCAGCAGCAATTCCAGTTCCGTCTGGACGACGGTTCGCGCCTGCAGTTGCTGAGCCGTGATCGCGACAGCGAGTCCGAACCGCGAAGCGACAAGGTCGCCCGCCGCTGAGTCGGCATCATCGTCTGCCACAACGCACGGACGCGGGCAGACAGGCAAGGTTTTCATGACCGGGCTGCTAGGCTGACTCCGTTTTTTTCAACGGAGTGAAGCCATGCTGGAACAGAGCGTCAAGCCAGTGGCCCTGGCTGCCACGCACGAAGTTTCCGCGTACACCGATCAGGCCGTGCAGCTGGGGCTGCATCTGATCGGGGCGTTGCTGGTGCTGCTGGTAGGCATAGCGGTGGCACGCCGCCTCGCCGACTTCGCGCAGCGCGCGCTCGGCCGCGCGCACTTCGATGCCACGCTCAGCGGGTTCCTGCGCAATCTCGTCTACGGGCTGCTCATCGCGCTGCTCGTGGTTACTGCGCTGGGCGTGCTTGGCGTGCCGTCGGCGCCGATGGTCGCGGCGCTCGGCACCGCCGGGTTGGCGATCGGGCTGGCCCTGCAGGGCTCGCTCAGCAACCTGGCCTGGGGCGTGCTGCTGGCGGTGTTCCGACCTTTTCGCGTGGGCGACTACGTGACCGCCGGCGGTTCCGAAGGCACGGTGGAAAGCCTCAACCTGATGCATACGCTGCTGCTGATGCCGGACGGCCGCGAGGCGATCGTGCCCAACGGCAAGATCGGCAGCGACGCCATCACCAACCACAACCGCCGCGGCACGCGCCGGTTCGAGATCACGATGGGCATCGGCTACCGCGACGATATCGGTGCCGCGATGGCGGAAATAAGGCAGCTGTTCGATGCCGACGGGCGCATCCTGCGCGATCCGGCCCCGGGTGTATGGACGTCCGGACTCGGCGACAGTTCGGTCAGCCTGGTGATTCGCGCATGGGCGAGGACGGCGGACGCGTGGAGCGTGCAGACCGACCTGCTGCGCGCGATCAAGGAGCGTTTCGATGCGGCCGGCATCAGCATCCCGGTACCGCCGCGCGAACTCACGGTGATCCATGGCGCACTTCCTGCACCGGCGCCAACGCCCGGTCCGGGCTGAACCACGGCAGGGGCCCGCCACGTTTCCTACTGCAGCGTGACCGCGCGCCGGTTGTCGCTGGATACCTTGTCGATCAGTTCGTTGTACGGATCGACGCCGACCAGCGCGGGCTTGCCATCGACGGTGATGGTAAGCGTGCTATCGCCGTCCGGCAGCAGGCGCTTTTGCAGGTACAACGGTTTGCCATCCTTGCCTGCGCCGGGCGATGCGGCGAACACGGCGACGTCGATCGGCACGTCCGGCTTCGCCGCGGTTTCCCTGCCGGTGCCATCGACGTAGAGCTTGCCGGCGTGCACTTTCATGGTGACTTCGTACCTGCCGTCCGGCAGTCTTTTCGCAGTGGCGTCGGTAACACGGTTGTCGAACAGGGTGATCTTCCAGAACAGGTCGTTCAGCAGCGACCGCCACTTCGGATCGACGGCCTTCGCCAGTGCGTCCATGAATTCCAGCGAGGTGGTGTACGGCGGCTGCTGGAAACCCTTGTCGATGAGGAACTGCTTCAGCACCGCGTCCAAGGTGCGCTCGCCGATGTAATCCTGCAGCGCGTAGAACACAAGCGAGCCTTTTCTGTAATGGATGTACTGCTGGTTTTCCACCTTCGCCAGCGGTTCTTCGGCCAGCTTCTCGGTGGCGCGGCCCGCCAGATAGCCGTCCAGTTCGTACTTCAGGAACTTGTGCATCTGGTCGGCGCCGTAGGTGTGCTTCATCACCATCAGCGCGGAGTACTGCGACAGCGATTCGCTAAGCATGGTCGAGCCCTGCATGTTCGCGCCGATCACGCGGTGCGCCCACCACTGGTGCGCCACTTCGTGCGCGGTGATGTAGTAGGGGTAGTCGATCTTGGACGGATCGCGCAGGTCGGCGATGAAGCCGATGGATTCGGAAAACGGGATGGTGTTGGCGAACGACTGCGCGATGCTCGTGTAGTTCGGAAATTCAAGGATGCGCAGCTGATGGAACTGGTAAGGCGTGTAGTTCGCGTCGTAGTAATCCAGGGAGTCCCTGGTGCCCTGCATCATCCGGTCCACGTTCCACGCATGCGCCGGGTTGTAGTACACCGAAATGTCCACGCCCTTCCACAGCTCGTGCTTCACGGCATAGCGCGCCGACAGGTACGAGAAGAACGGCAGCATCGGCTGGTCCATCCCGCCTTGGGTCATCGTGTAGTGGAAATAATGCCGGCCGTTGGCCATCCATTCCTTCTGCAGGTAGCCCGGCGCCACCGCGATCTGGTCGGCGGCGGTGGATACGGTGGTATCGAAACTGATCCAGTCCGCGTCGTTGCTGATGTAGGTGTTCGCGCGCGCTTTCTCGTCGCCGAGCTTCGGCATCCGCGGTATCTCGGCGGAAAGCCCGTATTTGCGGCGGTCGTTGCGGTCGGTGATCTGCGCCTGGGTCTGGTAGCCGAACTGCGGCATCACGGTATTGTTGAAGAACGTGCCGTTGTAGGCCAGGAACTGGCCGTCCGGGCTGTTGGTGAAACCCTTCGGCGCGTATTCCAGCGAGAAATCAAAATCCATCGACGCCCCCGGCGCCAATGGCGTCGTCAGCTTGTAGATGGTGTAGCCGAGATCCTTGTCCGCGCTGACCGTGTCGTGTGGCGCGAACGCCAGCGACTTCAGCGTGAAGCCGTCGGTGTAGTTCACATGCAGCTCGCCGATCGGCGCGGCGGTCTTGTTGACCAGCGTGTAGTGGCCGCGGATGTCCAGCCTGCGCTGGTAGGGATGGATGTCGACATCCGCCTTCACCGCCGTGATGCGCGGCTGCGGCAGATCCTTGTACTTCGCGTATTTCTTCTCGTAGTCGGCGCGCTGCTTCGTCTGCTCCGCGCTGCTCTGGTAGTGGTTGAGCACGTTGGTGTTGTAGTAGATCCAGCTGCCGCTGCCGATGAAGGCCAGCAGGCCGAGCGCCAGCGCGATCTTCGCCGGCGTGTGCAGGCGCGCGCGCGCCTCGCGCAGGCGGTCGGGCCAGGCGTGGTCGGTGCCGCGCACCCAGAACAGCGCGGCCAGCACCAGCAGCACCACGGCGCAACTGGCCCAGTAGAAGTCGAACCACAGCGCGCCTTTCAGGAAATGGCCGAAGCCGTTCATGTCCGAATACGGCACGTCGGGCGCATTGCCATAGTTGTACAGATTCTGTTCCCAGTGCAGCAGGCCGAAGCCGATCGTGCTCAGCACCAGCCACACGATGGTCAGCAGATAGCCGAGGAACTTGTTGTTCGACAGCACCTGCAGGAACAGCGCCAGCACCGCCAGCAGCACGAACGGAATCGCGTTCAGCGCCAGCGTGGCCAGGTACAGGCCGGGCTCCAGGCGCGTGTAGCCGTGGCCGAGTTGCCAGCCGATGCCCACGATCGCGCCGACCAGCAGGAAGCTCGCGATCACCGCCACCAGCGCGCCCAGCTTGGCGGTCAGCGGCACCCAGTCCGGCACCGGGAACGCATCGCTGACTTCGGCCGAGCGCTGGCTGCGTTCGCGCCATACCAGTTCGCCGGCGTAGAACGTGATGATGATGTACAGCAGCCACTGGAAGCCGCCCTCGATATTTTCCAGTACCTGGTGCGTCACCGGCCAGGTCGGCGTGCCGTAGATCTGCCCGGACAGCATGAAGATGCCGAACAGGTTGGCCAGGCCCAGCGCCAGCATGATCAGGAACGGGATGCCGCGCAGCACGCCGAGCGTGTCGAACGCGAATTGCGTGCGCAGCTGCAGCAGGTGCGCGCGCAGGTTGCCGGCCAGTTGCACCTTCGGCAGCAGCCAGCGTGGCCGAGCCGGCCTGCGGACGCAGCATCGGCGGCTCCGCCCGCTGCTTGCGCCGCGGCAGCTGCAGGCCTTCGCGGTTCGGCCGGAACAGCGCCAGCGCGGCACCCAGCATGGCCACGCTGACGGCGCTCCACAGCAGCCGGTTGAACAGCAGCACGCCGCTCAACGCGGGCAGCTCGTGATTGGACTGGTCCGCCGACCAGTAACGGGTGACCAGGGCCAGCGTGCGACCGCCGAACGGATCGAGCATGGCGGCGACGAAGTGGTTGTTGACGTCCTTCGTCAGCTGGCCAACGACGCCCTGCAGGACGAAATAGACGATCAGACCGACATAGGTCGCCAGCAGCGAACGCGTGGTGGTGGCCAGCAGGAACAGCAGCGCCGCGATGAACAGCATGTCCGGCACCACCATCACGCCGAACGCCCAGGTGTAGCCATGCCAGCTCGCCGGGCCCAGCCGCGCTGAGTCAATCCACGGCATCAGGCCGCCGATCGCCAGCCCCAGCGCGCAGGTCAGCATGATCGCCAGCGCGGCGAGATAGCCGGCCACGAAGCGGCCGCCGAGGTAGGCGCCGCGGCTCATTGGCGTGGTGAAGAACAGTTCCGAGGTGCGGTTGTCGAAATCGCGCAGCGCCGCGCCGGCGACGAAGATCGTCACCAGGAAGATGCTGAGCACGCTGAGCACGCTCAGCAGCCGCACGATCACCAGCGGCGCGTTGCGCAGCACATTGCCGCTGGCGCCGCCGAGCAGCACGGCGTCGGTGCTGGCCAGCGCGAAGGCCAGCGCGCCGAATACGGCGGCGACGATCCAGAACAGCGGGGCCTTCAGCTGCTGCCGCAGTTCGAAGCGGCAGATCTCGAAAAACGTGGGCGCGAAAAACATCGATAGTCCCGTCAGGCCGCCCTGGCGACGGCCTGCGCGCGCAGGCGGCCGAAGTAGACATCTTCCAGATCCGGCGCGACGGGTTCGAAGCCGGGCTCGGGCAGCGCATCGGCCAGCACGTGCAGCAGGGTGCGGCCGCCGGCGAGGCGGGTGGACAGGATGTTCATGCGGGCGCGGTAGCCGTCCAGTTCGGCCTTGTCGATCGTGCGTCGCCAGACGCGGCCTTCGAGCGAACGGATCGCTTCCACCGGCTCGCCGCTGAGCAGCAGCTGGCCCTGGCCGATGATCGCCATGTGCGAGCACAGGTCGGTGACGTCTTCCACGATATGCGTGGACAGGATCACCACCACGCGTTCGCCGATCTCCGCCAGCAGGTTGAGGAAACGGTTGCGCTCCTCCGGGTCGAGCCCCGCGGTGGGCTCGTCCACGATCACCAGCCGCGGGTTGCCGATCAGCGCCTGCGCGATGCCGAAGCGCTGGCGCATGCCGCCGGAATACGTGCCCAGCTTGCGCCGGCGCACATCCCACAGGTTCACCTGGCGCAGCAGCGATTCGACCAGCTCGCGCCGCTCGGCCTTCACCGTGACGCCCTTGAGGATGGCGAAGTGCTCCAGCATCGCCTCGGCCGACACCTTCGGATACACGCCGAACTCCTGCGGCAGATAGCCGAGCAGGCGCCGGGTGGCCTGCTTGTCGGCGAGCAGGTCGATCTCGTCGAGGTTGATCGTGCCGGCATCCGGATCCTGCAGCGTGGCGATGGTGCGCATCAGCGACGACTTGCCTGCGCCGTTGGGACCGAGCAGCCCGAACATGCCGTTGGGAATGTCCAGCGATACGCTGCGCAGCGCCTTCACCCCGTTGGCATAGGTTTTCGAGAGGTCACGAATCGTCAGCATGGGTGCGTTCCTGGATCGCCCGCGCGGCGAGGGTTTGCGAATCAGGTTACGGCATGGAGTCGGCGCGGCGCGTGCGCTCAAGGTCATGCATACGCGCGCGCATGGTCGGCGACGGGAGGGGCGAAATCCACGCGCTTCGGGCATACGGATCGGGCCTGCCTTCGCTATGATTGAAGCCTTGTCCGCGACCGCCATCCCCGAGCGGTACGCATCGCCATCTGCAGGAGTCCCCATGGCCGATCTCAAAGAAGCCCGCGTCCCCGATATCGGCCACGCTGGCGTTCCCGTCATCGAAGTGCTGGTCAAGGCCGGCGATCGGGTGGAGAAGGAACAGAGCCTGATCACGCTGGAATCGGACAAGGCCACCATGGAAGTCCCCGCGCCGTTCGCCGGCACGGTGAAGGAAGTGAAGCTGAAGGTGGGCGACGAAGTGTCCGAGGGCGCGGTAATCGCCCTGATAGACGCCGATGGCGAAGCCGTCTCGACGTCCCCCTCTCCCCCGCGGGGAGAGGGGACGGGGTCGCCGGGTAGCTCCAGCGAAACGAGAAAGAGCGGTGAGCTTCCCGCGAGCACCCGCCCCTCTCCTCAATCCTCTCCCCAGGAGGGAGAGGAAGTGAGCGCGAAAGGCAACGCTCCTGTACAAGAGCGGCCCGCACCGATCGCCGGCCAGGGCGTGCAGCCGGGCAATGTGCCGGAAGGCGACGTGCCGCCGAGCGCGCGTCCGCCGATGGATGCGAGCATCGTGATGCCCGGCGACGCGCCGTATGCGAGTCCGGCCATACGCGCGTTCGCGCGCGAACTGGGCGTGGACATCCAGCAGGTGAAAGGCAGCGGCCGCGGCGGCCGCATCCAGCGCGACGACGTCAGCGCCTACGTGAAACATGCGCTCGCCTCCGGTGCGCGACCCACCGGCGGCGCGTCCGCTTCGGTCGGCGGCCTCAGCCTGCTGCCGTGGCCGAAGGTCGACTTCGCCAAGTTCGGCGAGGTCGAGGAAAAGCCGCTCACCCGCATCCAGAAGATTTCCGGCGCCAACCTCTCGCGCAACTGGGCGATGATCCCGCACGTCACCCAGCACGAAGACGCCGACATCACCGAGCAGGACGCCTTCCGCAAGCAGCTCGGCGCGGAAAACAAGGACCTGAAGATTTCGCCGCTGGTATTCCAGATCAAGGCCGTGGTGGCCGCGTTGAAAGCGTTCCCGCAGTTCAACGCCTCGCTCGACGAGTCGGGCGAAAAGCTGGTGCTGAAGAAATATTTCCACATCGGCATCGCGGTGGACACGCCAGACGGCCTGGTCGTTCCGGTGATCCGCGACTGCGACAAGAAAGGCCTGCTTGACCTGGCGCGCGAGCTGGGCGAGATCTCGAAGAAGGCGCGCGACAAGAAACTCGGCCCGGCGGAGATGAGCGGCGGCTGCTTCTCGATCAGCTCGCTCGGCGGCATCGGCGGCACCTACTTCACGCCGATCGTCAACGCGCCGGAAGTCGCCATCCTCGGCGTCTCCAAGTCGGCGATCAAGCCGGTGTGGAACGGCAGGGAGTTCGCGCCGCGATTGATTCTTCCGTTGTCGCTGTCGTACGACCACCGCGTGATCGACGGCGCGCTCGCCGCGCGCTTCACCAGCTTCCTGGCCACCCAGCTCGGCGACATCCGCCGGCTGCTGCTCTGACGGGAGACGACGATGGCGAACACGATCGAAATCAGGGTTCCCGACATCGGCGGCCACGACAACGTGCCGGTGATCGAAGTGCTGGTGAAGGCCGGCGACACGGTGGCCAAGGAGCAGAGCCTGATCACGCTGGAATCGGACAAGGCGACCATGGAGATTCCCTCCAGCGCCGCCGGCGTGATCAGGGAGTTGAAGCTGAAGGTGGGTGATGAGGTCTCCGAGGGCGCGGTGATTGCCGTGCTCGAAGTGACCGGCGATGTCGCCGCCCCCAAGGCCGAGAACCGTGCAGGCCGAAACGCCGAAGACGGCGGCGCCGGCTGCAGCTGCACCTGCACCTGCCGTCGCTCCGGCGAGCAGCCCCGGACGCACAGGCGCCGCAGGCCGCCAATGCCTCCGGCCGCAAGGCCGACATCGAATGCAAACTGGTCGTGCTCGGCTCCGGCCCCGGCGGCTACACCGCCGCGTTCCGTGCCGCCGACCTCGGCGTCGACACCGTGCTGGTGGAACGCTACGCCAGCCTCGGCGGCGTCTGCCTCAACGTGGGCTGCATCCCGTCCAAGGCGCTGCTGCACGCCGCTGCGGTCATCGATGAAGCGGCCGCGATGGCCGCGCACGGCGTCAGCTTCGGCAAGCCCGCGATCGACATCGACAAGCTGCGCAGCTTCAAGGGCAAGGTGGTCGGCCAGCTCACCGGCGGCCTCGCCGGCATGGCGAAGCAGCGCAAGGTGCGCACGCTCGAGGGCAACGGTGCCTTCGTGTCGCCGAATGAAATGGAAGTCCAGACGAAGGATGGCGTGAAGCTGATCCGCTTCGAGCATGCGATCATCGCCGCGGGTTCGCAGTCGGTGAAGCTGCCCTCGTTCCCGTGGGACGACGAGCGCATCGTCGACTCCACCGGCGCGCTGGAGCTGCGCGACGTGCCGAAGAAGCTGCTGGTGGTCGGTGGCGGCATCATCGGCCTGGAAATGGCGACCGTGTATGCCGCGCTGGGCAGCGAAGTGACCGTGGTCGAGTTCATGGACCAATTGATCCCCGGCGCCGATGCCGACCTGATCAAACCGCTGGCGAAGCGTCTGGGCAGCAGGCTCAAGGGCGTGCACCTGAAGACCAAGGTGATCGAGGCGAAGGCCACCAAGAAAGGCATCGAGGTCAGCTACGAAGGTGACAGCATTCCGCAGACGACACTGTTCGACCGCGTGCTGGTCTCGGTAGGCCGCTCGCCGAACGGCGCCAAGATCGGCGCGGACAAGGCCGGCGTCGCGGTGACCGAGCGCGGCTTCATCAACGTCGACTCGCAGATGCGCACCAACGTGCCGCACATCTTCGCCATCGGCGACCTGGTCGGCCAGCCGATGCTGGCGCACAAGGCCACGCACGAGGCAAAGGTCGCCGCGGAAGTCGTCGCCGGCATGAAGAGCCACTTCGACGCGCGGGTGATTCCGTCGGTCGCCTATACCGATCCGGAAATCGCCTGGGTCGGCGTGACCGAGCGCGAGGCGAAGGAGAAGGGCCTGAAGGTCGGCACGGGCAAGTTCCCGTGGGCTGCCAGCGGCCGCGCGATCGGCATCGATCGCACCGAGGGTTTCACCAAGCTGATCTTCGACGAGGCAACCCACCGCATCGTCGGCGCCGGCATCGTCGGCGTGCATGCCGGCGACCTGATCTCCGAGCTCGCGCTGGCGATCGAAATGGGCAGCGAGGCTGCCGACATCGGCCTCACCATCCATCCGCATCCGACGCTCAGCGAGTCGATCGGCATGGCCGCGGAAATCTACGAAGGCACGATCACCGATCTGTACATGCCGAAGAAAAAGTAGCCGAAGGGTAGCAGCACCAAAAAACAAAAGGCCCGGACAATGTCCGGGCCTTTTGTTTCTGCAACGTCCTGCCGAACTGGTCGCAGAGCGACCGCTGTTCGGCTCTGGCTGTCCCGGAGATGGCGGCTTGACCTGGCCGTGACGCCACCCCGGCTATGTATGCACGTCATCCAAGAGGGAGCAAGCCCATGAACAAGTCATTGATGCTGATCGCCTCGCTTGCGTTGCTGGCGCCTGCGCTGACCACGATGCCCGTGTACGCGCAGGAACGTCATCATCGCGTGGTTTGCGAGGACGTGCAGGTCAAGCACAAGGGCTCGAAGGATGATCACCGCCTCATCGGTACCGGCGTTGGCGCGGTCGCGGGCGGTCTGCTGGGTCATCAGGTGGGCGGTGGCAAGGGCAAGACCCTGGCCACCGTGGGCGGAGCCGTCGCCGGCGGCTATGTCGGCAATCGCGTGCAGAAAAAGGCGCAGGACAAGAAAACCTATTACACCAGCGAGCGCCGTTGCCACGACGTCTACGACTGATCAGTCCGCATGCGCCCCGACGTATGGATGATGCGGCTGGTTCGCCGTACGCTGTGCCACCCCTTCGCCAATGAATCCGGGCCCATCCGATGACCTTGAAGATATGCCTCGCCGGCGCTACCGGCTGGGCCGGTTCCGAACTGGCGCGCGGCATCGCCGGCGCCGATGACCTGGCTCTCGTCGCTGCGGTGGCGCGCCGGCACGCCGGGCAGAAACTCGGCGACGTGCTGGGCGAGAGCGCGCTGGATGCGCCGATCTTCGCCAGCACCGCCGAGGCGCTGGCGCGGCCGTGCGACGTCTTCGTTGAATACACGAAACCGGATAGCGCGAAGGCGAACATCCTCGCCGCGCTGGCGCAGGGTGCGCATGTGGTGGTGGGCACGTCGGGCCTCACCGACGCGGACTATGCGCAGATCGACACCGCCGCGCGCGCATGCCGGCGCGGCGTGCTGGCCTGCGGCAACTTCGCGTTGACCGCCGTGCTGCTGATCAAGTTTGCCGAGATGGCGGCCAAGCTCATCCCGCAGTGGGAACTCATCGACTACGCCGGCGCAGGCAAGCCGGACGCGCCCAGCGGCACGGTGCGCGAATTGGCCGCACGGCTGGGCCAGGTGCGCCAGCCACGCCTGGACGTACCGCTGGAGCAGACCGTCGGCGTGCGCGAAACACGCGGCGGCACTGTGGCCGGGAGCCAGGTGCATGCGCTGCGCCTGCCCGGTTTCGTGATTGGCGCCGAGGCGATTTTTGGCATGCCGGACCAGACCCTGACGTTGCGCCACAACGCGGGCAGCAGTGCGAAACCTTATGTGGATGGCGCGCTGCTGGCGATCCGCAAGGTCTCCGGCCTGACCGGCCTGCATCGCGGGCTCGACAGCGTGCTCGAGCTATAGACGACGCGTGGGCGACCGCGCGCCCAGCAGTTACCGGCGTCCATGCCGTTGCCATTGTCCCAGCAGCCAGGACGCGCCGATGCATCCGGCGAACGCCAGCAGCCAGCTGCCGGCCGGGCCGCTTGGCGCGGGCAGCACCGCGCTGAACGACGGTAGCCATTGGCTGCCGTAGACGTCGATGACGATAAACGCGGCGACCCCAAGGGCGATGGCGAGCGACGTCATCAACAGGCTTTCGACGCGAAAGCTTGCGGGCGCGGCCGCCACCCGGGCCGCCACGCGTTGCGCGAAGTCGGCGGGAAGACCGTCCGGCGGCGGCTGGCGCAGGGCGCGGGCGAGCAGGCGATAGCGCCGGGTCCGCACATCGTCGCCCGTGGCATCGAGATGCAGACGTTCGCGCCGCATCGCGCGCTCCTGTATCAGCCACTCGCGTTCATGGCTCGCGTCGTCGAAAGGAGAGATGCCGTCGTCGATAGGCTGGTTCATGCTGCAACTCCTGTCCGTGCCTCGAGCACGCCGCGCAGGCGCAATCGGGAGCGGAACAAGTGGCTCTTGATGGTACCGCTGGCCAGCCCGGTGATCCGGGCGATGTCCGGGATCGAGGTTTCCTCGAGGTAATACAGGGTCAGCACCGTGCGTTGCAATGGCGGCAGCGACTCGATCGCGGCATGCAGGTGCCGCGCAGTTTCCTCATCCGCGCACGCTCCCTCCAGGTCGAAGCCGTCGCTGACGTTCTCGATCAGCGAGTAGCCGTCGTGGTCGTCGCCCGGTTCGATCAGCGGGATGCGCTTGTGCTGCAGATGGCGCAACGCGATGGTGTATGCCACGCGTCCGATCCACGATTTCAACGCGCTCTCGTAACGGTACTGGTGCAGGCACTGGTGCACGCGCAGGAACGTGTCCTGGCACAGCTCGCGGGCGTCCTCGGGGTTGCGCACCATGCGCTGGATGATGTGCCAGCACAGACCCTGATACTCGCGGATCAGCCGCTCGAACGCGCCCGCCCGGCCGGCCAGCACGGCGTCGACCAGCTCGCGGTCAGGGTTGCGCACGTCATCCATGGCGCAAGGGATACGCGCAACGTGGCAACGGTTGCAAGCGGATTGCTGCAACCGCTGCGGGGCCGGCTGTATCTCTGCTTCCGTCAGTCGATCAACCGCAACCACTTCCAAGGAGAGCACCATGAATTTCGGCGACTTCATTCCGATCACCCTGTTCATCTGCATCGTCTACGCCATCAAGGTCGTGGTGGACGCCCGGGCGCGCCAGCACATGGTGAACGCGGGCGGCTCGACCGAGCTGGTCAATTCGGTTTTGCGCGACGAGGAGCTGCGCCGGCGCCATTCGTCGCTGCGCTGGGGCATCGTGCTGCTCTCGGTGGGGCTCGGCTTCGGCCTGATCCAGTGGTTCGGCTGGCAGGAAGTCACGCCGGGCCTGGTCGCCGTGCTGGCGGGTGCGACCGGCCTGGGCAACCTGGTCTTCTTCGCGATCTCGCGGCGGATCGGCTGAGTCGAGCGCGCGGCGGTGAGGGCGGAATCCCGGTGGCCGCCTGCACGGGGTTGATAACGGCCATCCGGCATTCCGTTCGCATGCCGACGGTTCCGGCAAGGGCGGCGTGAGGAAGCGCGGGGCGTGCCGCGGTGCGAGCTGATCCGCACGCCCAAAGCTGTTTCAATAGCGCACCGCCGCCCTTGCCGGCATGCATGCGAAGCTGCCACCGATGAATGAGCAACTGCTGTTCAATCTGGTGGACCTGGCCGGCACGTTCGCGTTTGCGATCAGCGGCGCCACCGCTGCCCGCCGCTGCAACCTCGACCTGTTCGGCATCCTGGCGATCGCCTTCATCACGGCCTGCGGTGGCGGCATTGCACGTGATCTGTGCATCGGCGCCGTTCCGCCGGCGGGGTTGTCGGACTGGCGCTACCTGTTCACCGCGATCGTGGCGGCGTTGCTCACCATCGTCGCGTATCCCTGGGTGGAACGGCTGACCTATCCGGTGCGGCTGTTCGATGCGATGGGGCTGGGCCTGTTTGCGGTGTATGGCGCGCACAAGGCGTTGCTGTTCGGGCACAACGCGGAGGTGGCGATCCTGCTCGGCATGATTACCGCCATCGGCGGCGGCATGGCGCGCGACGTGCTGCTGACACGCGTCTCGGTGGTGCTGCAGAAGGAAATCTACGCGCTGGCGGCGTTTGTCGGTGCGGCACTGACGGTGATCGGCGAGCATTACCAGTGGCCGGCGGTATGGGCGACGTGGTTGCCGATCCTGGTCTGCTTCGGCTTGCGTTTCCTGGCACTGCACTATCACTGGAACCTGCCGCGGTTCGGTCGCGAACGGGAATCCTGATCGGCTGCGGGTGATCGGCGCGGGTGTCATCGGCTAGGCTGCGCGCATCGCATCCGGAAACTGGCATGGCCATGCATACGCGGCGCACGTTCGAACGCAAGATGACCCGGCCGCCGACGCAGGACGTCGGCGATGCCCGCGCGCCTGCGCGCCACCCCATAGCCATCGTCATCGTCATCCATGCCACGGCCCCGGCCGCCTGATGCGTCGGTACGCCACCTGGCTGTATCGCCACGCCTGGATCTTGTTGACCGCAATGGTCGTCGTCATCGTCAGCGTCGTCGTCGTGTGTTCGACTCCGGCCTTCGCGCAGTGGCTGCGCCGTGGGCTCACCGACCCGTACCCGACGCAGGTAGCCGCAAGCTATCCCCGTACCGACGCCATCGTGGTATTGGGCGGCGGCTGGATGCCGGATACCGAAGACGTGCTGGACAATCCGACAGTCGACGATGCGTATACGCGGCTGGGTTTCGGGCGACGGCTCTATCTGGCCGGGCGGGCGCCGACTGATCCTGCTCTTCGGGCGGTGACGGCGAGGCACAGCGCATGGCTGCCCGGCTCGCGCTGCAAGGCGTTCCCCCGGCGCGGATGTGGACCGAAAGCCGCAGCCGCGACACCTACGAAAACGCGGTGTATTCCGCGCAGCTGCTTCGCCGCGCAGGCGCTCGCCGCGTCTTGCTGGTGACTTCGGCGATCCACATGGGGCGAGCCGTGGCCAGCTTCAGGAAGCAGGGAGTGGAAGTCGTCCCTGCTCCCTCCATGCCGTTGCCGCACCGCGACCGGCCGACCAGCTTCTGGCGCGGACGCCGCATGGCGCTGTTCCGCAGCGCGAACTATCTGCACGAATATCTCGGTCAGTGGGTCTACCGGCTGCGCGGACGGTCATGACGCGGATTGCGGCGCCACACCAGGGTATCGACGAGCGCGGCGCTCAGAGGAAGAGATCCGTCTGCGCCTGATAGCTGTCCTGCTCGACGAAACCGGCCAGGCCCACGCCGACCAGCCGGTAGCGATGGTCGGCCGGCCGCTCCACCCGCTCGCGCAGCGCACAGGCGATGTCGGCCAGTTCACTGGCCGAGCGCGGGCGCTGTGACGGCGTGAGGCTGCGCGTCAGCGTATGGAAGTCCGACGTTTTCAGCTTCAGCACCACGGTGCGCGCCACGCGGCCCGGCTCGCGCTGGTAGCCCGCCCAGGCTTTTTCGGCGAGCCGGCGGATGTGCGGTTCGAGTTCGCGCAGCAACAAATCGTGCTCGAACGTGTCCTCGGCGGAAATCTGCAAGGTCGGCCGTTCCGGTTGCACGGCGTGATCATCGATGCCGCGGGACAGCTCGTGCAGACGCCGGCCCCAGCGGCCGAAGCGCTGTTCCAGTTCCGCCTGCGCAAAGCCGCGCAAGCCGCCGACGGTGGCGATGCCCAGCGCCGCCAGCTTCGCCTCCATCACCTTGCCCACGCCGGGCAAACGGCCGACCGGCAACGGCGTGAGGAACGCCTCGACCTGATGCGGTCGGATCACGTACTGCCCATCGGGCTTGTTCCAGTCCGAGGCGATCTTGGCGAGGAACTTGTTCGGCGCGATGCCGGCCGATGCGGTGAGTCGGGCCTCTTCGCGGATCGCGGCGCGGATCGCTTCGGCGGTGGCGGTAGCCGAAGGCAGGCCGGTCTTGGTCACGGTGACGTCGAGGTAAGCCTCGTCCAGCGACAGCGGTTCGATCAGGTCGGTATGCCGCGCGAAAATCTCGCGGATCTGGCGCGACACGGCCTTGTAGCGCACGAAATCCGGCGGCACGAAAACCAGCTGCGGGCACAGCCGCTCTGCGCGGATCGCAGGCATCGCGGAGCGCACGCCGAACACGCGTGCCTCGTAACTTGCCGCGCACACCACCGAGCGCGCGCCGCGCCATGCCACCGCCACCGGCTTGCCGCGCAGCGAGGGATCGTCGCGCTGCTCCACCGACGCGTAGAACGCATCCATGTCGACGTGGAGGATTTTGCGTGGAATGGAGGACAAGCGCGACGCCAGGCGTGAGGAGCCCGGCCATTCTAGCGAGCATGCCGTGCGATGCCGAAGCGCCTTCACGCGCGCTAACCGCAGCGCCACGTACCGTCCATCGACACGGATCGGGCCGCGTCGGCCTGGCGTTGACCGCATGGCAGGATGGTGATTCGGATGCTGGCGGACGAGGTTGCCGAAGAGGGAATGGCGGCGTGGCCGGCGCTGGTCGCGGCGACCGCGCACGCATTCGAAGCGTTCGTCGGCGCGAAGGATTTCCCCTGCCTCGGCGCCAAGGCATCGCTGGCGAAGCGCAAGCTGCACTCGGTGTGCGCGCACGACATCGCCAGCGCGTGCGATGACGAAAGCATCGCCGCGAGCCTGCAGGCCTTCGCAACGCGGCACGATGAGCACAGTCTCTTCGTCAGCGTGGTCGTGCTGTTTCCCTGTTCGGCGCGGCTGTCCGAACGCGATTTCGAAACGGCCTTGTGGCAACGCCTGCGGGCCATCCACGCGATCGATCGCCGCAGTTATCGCTGGGACGCCAGCGTCAGCAACGACCCGGGCTCGGCAGGTTTCAGCATGAGCATCGGCGGCCGGGCGTTCTACGTGGTCGGCCTGCATCCCGCTGCCAGCCGGCGTGCGCGCCGCTTCCGCTGCCCGGCGCTGGTGTTCAACCTGCATAGCCAGTTCGAGCGGCTGCGTGCGGACGGGCGTTACGACAAGCTGCGCCGGGCGATCATCCGGCGCGACGTTGCGTATGACGGCACCGCCAACCCGATGCTGGCGGTGCACGGCGAAAGCCCGGAAGCCCGGCAGTACAGCGGGCGCCGGGTAGATGCGGACTGGGTGTGCCCGTTCCGTGCGACAGATGGGAGCGAGCATCGATGATCCGGATAATTCCACCGCGCAGTGGTGTGGCGTTCGAGCTGAAGCGCGGCGAAGCCCTGAGGGTGATCGATCCGCAAGGCGAGCAGGTGGCCGATCTGGTCGCATTCAACCGGCGCGATGCCGGCGAGGCGATCTCGTCGGGCCGCAGCATCGACTACGCCAGCAAGATCTACCTGAGCACCGGCGATCCGATCTATTCCAACCGCAGCAGCGTGCTGCTGCGCATCGTGGAAGACACCGTGGGCCGGCACGATTTTCTGCTGTCGCCGTGCTCGGCGGAAATGTTCCGCATCCTCTATGGCGAGGCGGTGCCGCATCGTGGCTGCCACGGCAATCTTGCGGCAGCGCTGGCGCCGTACGGCATCGCGCCGGACGCGATCCCCACGGCGTTCAACGTGTTCATGAACGTGCCGGTGGATGCGGCCACCGGCACCATCCGCGTGGAGCCGCCACTGAGCCGCGCCGGCGACTACATCGTGTTCGAGGCGCAGATGGATCTGCTGATCGGACTCACCGCCTGTTCGGCCGGCATGTCGAACAACTTCGCGTACAAACCGATCCACTACGAGGTAGGCGGCCGTGATTGAGTCAACGGGCGCCGCCCTCCACGCTGCACCGTCGCCGATCGCGCCACCGCCCGGCACGATAGAGCGGATTCCCAAATGGCTCAACCTGGTGCCGATGGTGGTGCAATGGTGCTGGCTGGGTTTGCGTCACGGCAGCCTCACGCTGCCGTCGGCAGTCAATCCGCGCATCACCGCCGGCGGCCTGGTGGGCGACACCAAGTCGGAATATTTCGATTGCATGGGCCCGCATGCGCGTTCGAAGGTGGCGCCGTTCGCCGTGCTGCGGGTGGTGACGGGCGAGGACATGCCGGCCGTCGCCTTGGCAGCCATGCGCGATGCCGGCCTGGCGTTTCCGGTGGTGGCCAAGCCGGATCTTGGCTGGTGCGGCTTCGGCGTGCGCAGGCTCGACGATGCCGGCGCGCTGGCGGAGTATCTGGCCGCCTATCCATCCGGCGAGCCGCTGATGCTGCAACGCTATCTCGACGAGCCGGGCGAAGCCGGCATCTTCTACGTGCGCCACCCGGACAAGCCGCGCGGCTGGCTGCTCGGCATCCTGCTGCGGCACTACCCGCAGGTGGTCGGCGATGGCGTGCGCAGCGTGGCGCAGCTGATCGCGGCCGATGCTCGCCTGCAACGCGCGATGCGCAACCAGCGCGAACACCAATGCCAGTACGACCCGGACGAGGTGCCGACGCAAGGCGACACCGTGCGGCTTTCTTTGATTGGCTCGACCCGCGTCGGCGGCCGTTACGAGGACGGCTCCGCGCTCGCCAGCGAGGCGTTGCTGGACGCCATCGAGGCGATCGCGCGCGACATGCCGCAATTTCATGCCGGGCGTTTCGACGTGCGCTACCGCAGCCTGCAGGACCTGCGCGGCGGCCGCTTCACCATCATGGAGGTGAACGGCGCCGGCTCCGAGGCGGTGCATGCGTGGGATCCGAAATATTCGTTGCGCCAGGTGTACCGCATGGTGTTCGCCAAGCAGCGGCTGCTGTTCGCGCTGGGGGCGGTCAATCGTGCGCGCGGACATCGTCCGGTCGGCATGCTGGCGCTGGCGCGCCACCACTTGCGTCAACAGCGCCTGATCCGCCGTTATCCGCCCTCGAACTGAGGTGGCTGAGCCGGCGCAGCCGCAGTTCGAATACGGCCAGCGCTGCGCTGCCAAGCACGAACGGCAGCAGGTTGTAGGTCAGCCGATAGCACAGCATGGCGGCAAGCAGATCGGCGCGTGCCGATGGCGCGAACGACGCCAGCATGATCGTTTCGAACACACCCAGGCCGCCAGGCGAATGGCTGACGATGCCGGCCAGCACGGCGCCTACGTAGATCGGCAGGAAGTCGACGAACGGCGGGGCGGATGCCGTCGGCAGCAGTACGTACAGCGCGCTGATCGCTGCCAGCATCTCGACGCCACCGATCAGCATCTGCGCCGATGCCATGCCCGCGTTCGGCAACGGCAGCCGCAGCCGCCCCAGCACCAGCGTGCGTGGATGCGCGAGCCAGCCGATGAGTGCGACCAGCAACAGCAGCAGCGCCATGCCGGGCCAGCGACCCCAGCCGTGCGCGATGGCAGGTTCCCAGCACAATGCACCGGTGATCACCACCGCAAAACCCAGCCCCACGCCGAGCCCGGCCACACCCACGATGCGCCCGATGTCGCCCGCGCCCAGGCCAGCCCACGCATAGATGCGATAGCGCAGTGCGGTGCCGGTGATGGCGTGGAAGCCGAGTGTGTTGGAGATGCTCTGGGTTACCGTCCCGGCAAACGCAGCCAGGCTCGCGCGGACTCGCCCGGGCGCCACCACGCGTGCCGCCAGCACGTCGAACAACGCGAGCATCGCAAGGCTCACCGCCGCGGCCACGACGGAGCAGGCGATGCGCCAGGCCGGTATGTGCGACCACGCCGCGGCCACGTCGCGCCAGGCGATGTGGTGAAGGTAGCGATGCAGCAACCACAGCGCTCCGCCGATCACCAGCAGCGACGCGACCCACGACAGCGCACGCAATCCGTGCGAGGGCGTTGCGTTGTCGCGCGCGTCGGAGGTGGGTGGAGCGGCAGCTCGCGGCATGTCAGGGCGCGCTCGCCAGAATTTCCGTGGGCGCGCGACGAGGGTGCGCAAGCCGTGCGGCAATATCGCGCGCCAGCCGCTCGGCCGCTGCGGGATGCGCCGCCAGATGCAGGAACGGTTCGATCAGTTCCAGCTCCATGATCAGGAACCGTCCCTGGCTGACCACGCCGTCGACGCGCACGTAGGCGTGGTCGTCGTGGCCGATCGCGGCGACGGCTGCCAGCGCGCGCCCGGCGGCGGCGAGAATTGCGTCGTCGGGCCGGGCCGGCTCGGCGCTGCCGCCATGCTCACCTTGCACGCGGTAGTCGCCGGCGGCGGGTCGCTTGATCACGGCGTGACTGAACTCGCCGGCGAAGTACAGCAGCGACCATTCGCCGGCACTGACGATCTCCGGCACGAACGGCTGCACCAGATAGTCGTACTCGCGCGGCAGTTGCGCCACCGCCTGGGCGAACGCCGCGTCGCCGACGGTGCCGCGCAACGTATGCCAGGCGCTGCCGCTGATGCTCGGCTTGATCACCACCTCCTGCGCCGGCATCGTCGCCAGCACGTCGGTCAGTTCGGCCGCGTTGGCGAGCCGGGTCGGGATGATCGCGACATCGTGGCGGGCCAGTTCCAGCAGGTAGCGTTTGTCGCTGTTCCAGCGCAGCAGGGCGCTGTCGTTGATGGTGGGCACGCCGAGCCGGTCGAGCCGGTCCAGCCAGTCGACGAACTTCGCGTGGTGCTTGAAATAGTCCCAGACGGTGCGGATCAACACCGCGTCGAACGCCGACCAGTCGACGGCCGGGTCGTTCCACACGCATACGACGGGCTGGATGCCGAGCCGCTCCAGCGACGTGACGAGATACGCATCGTCCGGCTGGATCGAGGGAAGATCGGCGCAGGTGGCGAGGGCGAGCCGGCGAGCGGCGGTGTGTAGCGACATGGCGACATCTCCAGTGACCGGGAAGGGCGCCCTTGAATGGAGACGCCGGCCGAGCGTGGCGGACATTCGATCCGCTGCAGCACCCCTCGGTGGCGATGACGCTCGCGTTTCCGCGCGCGCCATGAAGCGGCAACGCAGGTCCGCGATGCCGGCGACAGTGTTCCGAGGCCGCCGACGCTTGTCAATTTGCGCCATGGCCACGGGCACGCCCGCGAGCGCAACCGGTGCATGCCACACGGGACTGGTCGAACCGGTGCCGACAATGGCAAGGTAGCCGCCATGCTGACCGAACCCGCCAATGCCTATGCCCGTCGCCTGAACACCTGGGACGCCGCGATGATCGTCATCGGCGGCGTCATCGGGGCAGGCATCTTCATCACGCCGGCCACGGTGGCGCAGAACACCTCGTCGGGCCTGCAGGTGCTGGTGCTGTGGGCGATCGGTGGACTGCTGACCCTGGCCGGCGTGCTGTGTTACGCCGAGCTCGGTGCACGGCGGCCGCAGGCCGGCGGCATCTATGTGTACCTGCGCGAGGCGTTCGGCCTGCTGCCGGCGTTCCTGTTCGGCTGGACCATGGCGCTGATCAACTACCCCGGCAGCGTGGCGGCGGTGGTGACCAAGTTCGCCGTGTATTTCTGCCGGGCGCTGGGCCTCAGCCGGCTCTACGAAATGCCGGTCGCGGTCGGCGCGATCGTGTTCATCGTCGGCATCAACCTGTTCGGCATCCGCGCCGGTGCCTGGATGCAGAACATCTTCACCGTGCTGAAGGTGATGGCGATCGCGCTGCTGGTGGTGGCCGGCATGATGCTGGCGCATGGCCAACTGGGAATGGCGCTGGCGCCGGACACCACGCAGCCGGTGTCCTCGTGGGCGTTCGCCGGCGCCCTGCTGCCGGTGCTGTTCGCCTACGGCGGTTTCCACTACCTCAACGACCTGGCCGGCGAAGTGCGCAATCCGCAACGCACGCTGCCGCGCGCGCTGGGCATGGGCATGGTCGGCGTGGTGGTCTGCTACGTGCTGGTCAACTTCGCCTACCTGGCCGGGCTCGGCCATGCCGGCCTCGCGACCAGCATCGCGCCGGCGGCGGACCTGATGCAGAAGCTGTTCGGCGCACACGGCGCCACCGTGATCGAGGTCGGCATCGCCTGCTCCACCTTCGGCTACTGCAGCATTGCGATCGCCGGTGGTGCCCGCGTGCTGCAGACGATGGGCGCCGACGGCGTGTTCTTCCGCGCTACCGGACGTGTCGATCCGCGCACGCGCGCGCCGCAGATCGCGCTGGCGGTGCTTGGTCTGTGGGCGATCGTGCTGACCGTATCCGGCAGCTTCAACCAGCTGCTCAACTACACCACGGTGGGCGAGTGGCTGGGCCACGTGTTCGGCATCGGCACGCTGTTCTGGTACCGCAAGCATTTCATCGACGAGCCGGCGCCGTATCGCGTGCCGTTCTATCCGCTTCTGCCGCTGATCTTCGTGATCACCGTGTTCGGCGTGATCGTGGCCAGCGCCATCCACGCGCCGGGCGACGCGGGCATGAGCCTGCTGATCATCGCGCTGGGCGTGCCGGTGTATTACGGCTGGCAGGCGTGGTCGCGCCGACGTTCGGCATAGTGTGGGAGCGGCTTCAGCCGCGATGCTCTTGTTCGATGGTTCTACAAAGGCATCGCGGCTGAAGCCGATCCTGTAATTCCATCCCGTCATTCCAGCGCAGGTCGGAGTAGCTTCACAACAGCGAAGCTGGTCACCGCACTCCACCTCCTGTCAGATCGGCGCAGCCGCCAATCTCTGCACATCGCGCTTCACAATGCCGCCGCATAATTCCCGGGCACCTCATCGAGAGGCCTGTTGCGCATGAATCGTCGCATACCCATTTGGCTGTGCCTGTGCTGCCTGAGCGCCTGTCGCGCGGCGACCGTTCCTGCGGTCGCGGATCTCGCCCGGCCCGATGCCGCCGCGCAGGTGGCGCTCGATCAGGTGCAACGCGTGGGCGCCGTCGAGCACGCCGCCGATGGTGTGGCGCAACAGCGTTACGCGTTCCAGCCCGCCGCGCTTCCGCACATCGTGCTGACCCCTGCCCATGGCGTGTGGGACTGGTCGAAACAGGGTGAACTGCATCTGCGCGTGCAGAACGCGATGCCATGGGCAGTGACGCTCGATGTGCAAGTCGATGACGCCGCCGGCAAACATCTGCAGGTGACCGTGGGCGTTCCGGCCGGTCCGGCGCAGACGCTGGTGATTCCGCTGCGTGCCGAATCGCCGCGCGGCGAAGGCATGCAAGTGGCGCCGCCGATGCCGTTCGACGATCACGACCAGCCGATCCTGCTGGCGACATCGGTGCAGGGCGCGCTGGATCTGCACAAGGTCAGCGCCATCCGCCTCGGCGTGCCCGCGCCGCAGACCGTGCAGACGCTGTTGTTCGGTCGCATTGACACGATGCCTGGCGAGGCCACGCTGCACGACGCATATGCCGAACTCGTCGACCGCTACGGACAATTCACGCGTGGCCGGTGGCCGGAGAAGATCGATTCCGATGCCGCCTTGCGCGCTGCGCATGTTGCCGAAAAGGCGGTCATGAGCGATGCATCGACAGCGGGGATCGACGCCTACGGTGGACGTCTGGACGTCCGTGGGTTAAGCAAGACCGGCTGGTTCCACACGCAGAAAGCAGACGGCCGCTGGGAACTGGTGACGCCCGATGGCCACGCGTTCTTCTCGCTCGGCGTCAATGCGGTGACCGCCGATGGCGGCCGCAGCTACGTCGAAGGGCGCGAGTTCATGTTCCGCGACCTGCCGCCGGATCGCGGCGCATGGGCCGCGTTCTACGGCAGCGCCGACAGCCGAAATCCCGATCAGGGCGCCAGCACGGGCATCGCCTACAACCATGGTCGCTGGTTCGATTTTTACGCAGCCAACCTTTACCGCGTGGACGGCAGCCACTGGCTTGACGCATGGCGCACGCGCACGCTGGAGCGGCTGCAGGCATGGAGTTTCAACACCGTCGGCAACTGGAGCGATGACGCGCTGGGCCAGGCGCATCGCCTGCCGTACACGCGCTCGATCAACATCGCCGGCGACTACGCCAACGTGGCCAGCGGCTACGACTACTGGGGCCGCATGCCCGATCCGTTCGATCCGCGCTTCGTGCGGGCCACCGAAGCGGCGGTGGCGAAAGCCAGCGCCGGCGTGCGCGACGATCCGTACCTGCTCGGCTACTTCGCCGACAACGAACTGGCCTGGGCCGGCAGCGGTCCGCAAGGTCGCTGGGGCCTGGCCACCGGCACACTGGCCGGTGACGCGAAGAGCCCGGCCAAGCAGGCCTTCATCGCGATGCTGCGCAAGCGGTACGTGGCACCGGAAACGCTGTCCACCGCGTGGGGCATCGCACTCGGTTCATGGGACGCGCTGAACCTCACCGGCTTCGCCGCACCTGCACCGAACGAAGCCCATCCGGCAATCGCCGCCGATTACAGTGCGTGGCTGCGCCGCTACGCCGACACCTATTTCCGCACCGTGGCCGAAGCCATCCGCCGCCACGATCCGCACCACCTGTTTCTCGGCGGCCGCTTCGCGGTGAACACGCCCGAAGCCGTCGCCGCCTGCGCCCAGTACTGCGATGTGGTCAGCTTCAACGTCTACGCCGACCTGCCGCAGCACGGCTTCGACGCCGCCGCGATGCATGCACTCGACAAGCCGGTGTTGATCAGCGAATTCCACTTCGGCTCCGACGACCGCGGCCCGTTCGGCAAGGGCGTGGTGTCGGCAGGGAACGAACAGCAGCGGGGCGAGGCGTATGCGAAGTTCGTCGCTGCCGCGGCGGCCGACCCGGAGATCGTCGGCGCGCACTGGTTCGAGTACACCGACCAGCCGGTGACCGGCCGCCTGCTCGACGGCGAGAACAGCCATATCGGGCTGGTGGGGATTACGGATATTCCGTTTGGCGGATTTGTTGGCGCGGTGCGCGCGGCGAATCAACGAGTGCAGAGTGTTGGGTCGCATTGAAAGTGGCGATCCCATTGAATGCCGGAATTAAGTCGAGCTTCGAAGCGGCCTCGGCTTAAAGAATCTTTAGGCGTCAGTGGGCGTGGTTCGGAGATCAACACCATACACATCACCCACTCTGAAAAGAATGGTCAGAGCATAGTCCGCCGCTGCGGCTGCGTAAGATTGAAACTGGGAAGCGCTTATCAAAATGGGTTCTCCTACCTTCAGCTTAAGCCAAGGACAGGAAGAACGAAGACGGCGGTCGCAGATGCCATTGCGATGAGCTACAACGTTGCGCAACTGCTGCAGTTCAAAAACCGTCTGTGAAGTTGTCTCCGACACTCTGCCCGACAGTTCCAGCGACTGCAGAATTGACTCGAATCTGTTGATTCCTTGCTTTAACGACGCGGCTGTTTCCTGCTCAAGCGCCTCCACCAAGTAAGCAGCCTGTTCCCGCCTAGTGAGGGATGCGTACTCACCAACTCGCACCTTCACTCGTTGAAAACACGGCAGACTTAATGCCTTCTTATTGTGCAGAAGCCATTCAGTCGCGAGCCCTTTGACCAAGTGCTCAAGCCAACTCCAGAGTCCTGTCACTGCGAGCGAGTGAAGGACTGGAAAATTTCTGTCAAGTTCAGATCTTGCCAATGCAGCCTCTTCTTCAAGTGCCGCGATCGCTTCGGGGGAACGCTCCTTCCCCGAAATTCTTGCGACAGCTTTCGTCAGCCTGGGCATATCTGCCACGCCGGCGATGCCTGTTCGACTAATGGACACGACTCTAGTCAAGAGCGTTTGGGACTCATAAGCCCGTTCGAAGTAGGAATGTACCCACTTCGGGATATCGGCTTCTTCTTTGGTCGCGCCCGATTTCGACATGACACCTAACGCTTATTAGGCCCAAAAGCTAGGGCATATGCATCGATGGTCGGTGCTTCATGTGGTTGGCGTCAAGCGGCGTTTTCTCGAAACGTGGCAATGATTCACGATTGGCGCGGGAGCGGATTTTGTGGGCAGTGTCTGCATTTTGCACATGTCACGATTTGGACGGCTATCTTCTATGACTTCGTAAGTGGAGGAATAAGCCATAGAGAGGTCGGCTGATTGTTGCCGAAAGAGCTGGAGGTCATCCCAAACTCACTCCTTCCTGTCCTTGCCCTCGCCGTCGCCGATGCTCGCCCTCGGCGATCGCCTTGAACTGATTCATAGTCTTTAGCCACAGTGGATCGTGGCTGGCCTCACTCTCGCGAGGCCTCATTCTCGCTCTTTGTATCGGGAACACGGTTGAACGGGATGCGCATCGGTGCGGCGTCGTGTTCGAGCGCCAGTTGCATGCTGCCGAAGTAGAGCTTGTTGTAGCCGAACTTCGCGTTGATGCGATCGACCAGCGCGTCGACGCACGAACAGGCTGCAGGCTTCATGGCTTGTCTCGCGGGCAAGCGAAGAGTTGCAGCTTGCGCCGATCTCGCGCGGAGACAGCGGACCTGCCTGGCGCGACGGAATCGGTTAGGCTGGCGCCACCGTCGGGGAGGGGATGGCATGGGGATGCCACCTCGCGGTTTCATCAACTCAAGGGGGTTCTATGGATACTTCTTCGTTTGCTGCATTGGCCGGCATGGGCATGGTTGCCATGCTGGTGATGTTCGTGGGCGGCATTTTGGTTGCCGCACTCGTGCTGTCGGTGGCGTTCCGGCTGGTGGTCGGCTACATGCCTTCGTACCTGCGTTCGCTGGGGGCGGTGGTGCTGACGGCGATTGTCGCGGTGGTGGCGGCGGTGGTGCTGGGCATGGTGATGCACGGTGCCGCGAGCGGGCTGCTGTCGGTGATCGTGCAGTTCCTGGTCGGTGCCGCGGTGATCAACTATCTGTTGCTGGCGCAGAACGGCAGCCAGATCGGCTACGGCAAGGCCTGTGTGGTGGAGCTGGTCTACATGGTGATCGGCTTTGTGCTGGCGCTGGTCATCGGCCTGCTGCTGGCGATGGTGTTCGGTGCGGCGATGTTCGGCATGCACTGAACATCTTGCTGTTCCTCAGGACACAAAGAAGGGCGGATGAACTCCGCCCTTCTTTATGCACGATGCGGATCACACCAAGCTGGTGGCGACGCCGAAGCCGATCGCCATGATCACCGCCACCGCCATGCAGGCGCTGCCGGGACGGATGCGGCGGGCGTCGACGCGCGGAGTGAGCCGCCACAGCAGGACGCTGCCGATCAGCATGTCCAGCACGAGTACGCAGCGCAGCAGGCCGGAACTCAGCAGCGCCGCGTAGGGCGGATGCAGGTGGCCTTCGTACGCGGCCACGCCGACGATCAGCAGCATGCCGATCATGGTCCACAGCAGGCAGGCGAGATAGATGCGGTTGAACACCACGGCGCAGCGTTCGGTCCAGCGCAGCACCGACCATCCGATCAGCGCGAACACCAGCGCAACCATGCTGCTACCAAGCACCCACCAGAGCAGGCTGCTGATCAGAGTGAGCAAGGCGGTCATGTGACTTGCTTGAACCCCAGCGCACGCAACAGCTTGGCCATCAACCATGCCGGGCCGATCAGCAGATAGGCCAGGTCGGTGAGGAAGCTCGGCTTGCGCCCTTCGAACTTGTGCCCGATGAACTGACCGATCCACGCCAGCACGAACACACCGAGCGCCAGGTAACACAGGGAGGCGGCGCCGAGGCGGTAGTACAGGAGGTTGGTGAGCAGCCCCAGCAACGCGAACGCGATCAGCAGTGCCAGCGCGAGCCGGTGCGAGTGTTTCCAGTACCAGTAGAACGCCAGCACGATCACCGCCACGGCCACCGTGCCGGGACGGAACAGCGAAGCCGGCACCGGGATCGCCCACAGCAACGCGATCACCGACCATACGATCGGCGGCACGCAGAACCAGTGGAACAGGCGGTTGGTCGGGTTGCGGTGGTCGCCGCTGTAACTGTCGAGCCAGTCCTGCATGGTGCGCATGGGCATTCCCCTGGGAAGCTTCAGTCGAGCCGGATGCCGGCAAGACGCTGCAAGGCTTCGGCGTACTTGGCGGCGGTGCGCGCGATCACCGCGTCGGGGATCGTCGGGCCGGGGGCGGTCTTGTTCCAGTCCTGCGTCTCCAGCCAGTCGCGCACGAATTGCTTGTCGTAGCTGGGCGGGCTGATGCCCATGCGATATTCGTCGGCGGGCCAGAAGCGCGAGGAATCCGGCGTCAGCATCTCGTCCATCACGTACAGCTGCCCGCCGGCGTCGGTGCCGAACTCGAACTTGGTGTCGGCGATGATGATGCCGCGTTCGGCCGCATAGGCGGCCGCCCATTGATAGATGGCCAGGGTGGCATCACGCACCTTGTCGGCAAGTTCCCTACCCACCGCGTCGACCACCACGTCATAGCTGACGTTCTCGTCGTGGTCGCCCACGGCCGCCTTGGTCGACGGCGTGAAGATCGGCGCCGGCAGCTGTTGCGCCTGCTGCAGGCCGGCTGGCAGGACGATGCCGCACAACGAACCGGTGGCGCGGTAATCCTTCCAGCCGGAACCGATCAGATAGCCGCGTGCGATCGCCTCCACCGGCACCGGCTTCAGCCGCCGCGCCACCACCGTGCGCTTTTCATACAGCGCGAGGTCGGTGCCAGGCGGCAACACGTCGGCCAGCGGCACGTCGAGCAGATGATTGGGCACCAGGTGGGCGGTCTTGCCGAACCAGAAATTGGAGATCTGCGTGAGCATCTCGCCCTTGCCCGGGATCGGGTTCGGCAGCACCACGTCGAACGCGGACAGCCGGTCGGTGGCCACCATCAACAGCCGGTCGTCGTCGAGTGCATAGACGTCGCGCACCTTGCCGCGATGGATCAGTTCCAGGCCGGGCAGGTTCGATTGCAGCAGGGTGGTGGACACGGCGGAGGTCCGCTGACGGGGAAGTTGCCTATTCTAGCCGCTGCCGTCGGCTGAAATCGGGAGACCTCCGCGGCACTGCTAGAATTGGCGACCTTCAGCCCCATCTGTTGCCGATGCGTATCCTACTGATCGCGGCCCTCTGCCTGGCCGCCGCCATTCCAGCCCAGGCGCAGACCGCCAGCGAGGCGCGACCCAGCCGGCTGGGCCTGTGCGCTGCCTGTCACGGCACCAGCGGGCATGCGAGCATGCCGGGCGTGCCGAACCTGGCCGGGCAGCAACTGGATTACCTGCGCGATGCCTTGAAGCAATACCGCGACGGCCGCCGCAATGTACCGGTGATGCGCGCCGCGATCGGCCCGGTCAGCGATGCCGAGCTCGATGCGCTGGCACGCTGGTACCACGCACAACCGGCGCAGCCACAGGGGCAGCCATGAGTTTCAGCTATACGCTGTGGTTCGCGTTCTTCGGCCTGATCATCGGCCACCTGCCGGGCGCCATCACCGGCGCGGTGATCGGTTTCATCTTCGACAACATGCGTTACAGCCAGCGCAAGAACGCCACGCCGGAAGCCGGCGGCTTCGTCGGCCCGCTGTTCACCCTGCTCGGCGCGGTGGCGAAATCCGACGGCCGCGTGTCGGAGCAGGAGATCGCTGTTGCCGAACGCCTGATGACGCGCATGAATCTGGACGCCGAGCTGCGCAAGCAGGCGGTGGTCAGCTTCAATGCGGGCAAGCAGCCGGAGTTCGACGTCACCCAGACCATCAACGCGCTGCGCAACTGGGTCGGCCTGCGCCGCGACCATGCGTTTCCGGTGCTCGACGTGGTGATCGAAACCGTGCTGGCCGAAGGCAATCCGCCGCCGGAGAAGATGGCGATCCTGCGCCAGCTCGCGTTCGCGCTGCGCATCAGCGACATGGAGCTGATGGCGCTGATGGCGATGAAGGGGTACGCGTGGAATGCCGGCACGGGCGGCCAGCGCGGTTACGGACGTGGTGGCCCGACCGGCGGCGGCTACGTGCCGCCGCAGCGCACGCCGCAGGGGCCGGATCCGTACGCCGTGCTCGGCATCGACCGCAACGCCGACGACCGCGCGATCAAGCGCGCGTACCGAAAGCTGATTTCCGAACACCACCCCGACCGTCTCGGCGACCTGCCCGAGGACATGCGCAAGCGGGCCGAGGCGCGCGCCAGCGAGATCAATGCGGCGTACGACCGGATCAAGGAAATGCGCGGGTTCAAATAACCTATATTGCAAAACCGGGCATCCTGCCGCGGTTTGCAAACAAGCTGCCACGGCGAAGCCGCGGCAGCTTGTCGCGACAAGTGCTCGCGCACTCGTCGCGTCGGCACATCCCTGTGCCGATTTGGCGAGTTCCTGTCACTGAGGACCAACATGGCTAAGCAATCCCCCGTCATCGCCCCTTCCATCCTCGCCGCCGACTTCGCGCGGCTCGGGGAAGATACCGCCGCGGCGCTTGCCGCCGGCGCCGACTGGGTGCATTTCGACGTGATGGACAACCATTACGTGCCCAACCTCACCATCGGCCCGATGGTGCTGCAGTCGCTGCGCAAGTACGGCATCGCCGTGCCGATCGACGTGCATCTGATGGTCAAGCCGGTCGACCGCATCGCGCCGGATTTTGCCAAGGCCGGCGCCAGCCTGATCAGCTTCCACCCGGAAGCGAGCGAGCACATCGATCGCACGCTCGGACTCATCAGGGAGTCGGGCTGCCAGGCCGGCCTGGTGTTCAACCCCGCCACGCCGCTGAACTATCTCGACTACGTGATGGACAAGCTCGACCTGATCCTGATCATGTCGGTGAACCCGGGTTTCGGCGGGCAGAAATTCATCCCGGGCGCGCTGGAGAAACTGCGCCAGGCACGCGCGCGCATCGACGCCAGCGGCCGCGCGATCCGGCTCGAAATCGATGGCGGCGTCACCGCCGAAAATATCGGCGCGATCGCCGCGGCCGGTGCCGACACGTTCGTGGCCGGCTCGGCGATCTTCCACGCGAAGGATTACCGCGCCGAGATCGCCGCCATGCGCGAGGCGATCGGCTGAGCCTCGTTCGCAAAGCATCGCGCATAAAAATCCCGGCACAGTGAACGGCTGCACCGGGATAAAACGTCGTCAGACGTGAGAGGGAACACCACAGATTGGTGTGTCGATGCGACCGCTGCCAGGGAGGGTCACCGGTCGCATCGACACGCTCCACGGCAATGGAACGGTACCAATCGTAAATTCTGACCGGCCGGTCCGGGTTTGGTTCCCGACAGAATTCTGAACGGCACGATCGGCGGCGCCATGCAGCCTGATCGAAAAAATCCCCTCGCAAGGAGGGGAAAACAACCACCATGTCGGACGGAATGGTGCGGTGTCACATCGGCTGCCAGTCCGGATCGGTGTCTTGCCTTGTGCCCGGCGCGATTCCTTTCGCATCGGGCGCACGGATGCCTTTCACGGCGGACCAGTCAACTGGCCATGTCGAGTCGTGCATGAAAAATTCGCCTCAATGCACGCCGAGCAGCAGACCAAGCACCAAGGCGCCCAGCGCCAGCGTCACGCGCAAGGGTTCGAAGCTGCGCAGTTCGGCATTCGGGTCCACGTTGGTTGGGTCAGGTATGCGCATGTGATTGCTCCCGCTGGTACGTGGGGACCATTGAAGCGGGGCATGCGGCGGTGATGCGGTCTGGAATCGGGCATATCGAAGGCGGTATAGGCCGATTTTGTGGCGCGCATTCCCCGGCGGGTCCGTGACGGGGAAATGGCGAGGCGCGTAGACTCGAAATCACGTCAGCAAAAGAAGGAGTTTTCTTATGGATTTTCCTGGATGGAATACGTCGGCGCTCGCCCTCGTGATGGCCCTGGGTCTGGCTGCGGTCAGTCCAGGCAGCTTTGCTGGTCAGCGGGGGGCGTCCGTGGGGCAGGCGGCCGTAGCTGGGGCGACCGCTCCTGAGTTCCAGATCGGCAGGAGTGTCGAGGATCTGGCAACGGCATATTGCCCGCGAGGGCTGGAGCGTTTTTTGCCCGGCAGCTATTACTACTGTGTCGGTGTTCGCGACATGGCCAGGGGGAACAATGCGCGCAGCAGGGAAATGCTGCGGATTGCCGCCGGCTGGGGTAACAAATCGGCGCAGTTTTTGCTTGGCGTGGGTTATTTCAAGGGCGACGTCGAACCACTGAATCGACCGCTCGGTCTCGCGTGGATGGGCTTGGCATCGGAGCGCAGGGATCCAACCTATGCCGCGATATTCAGCTCGGCCTGGAAAAAGGCGACGCCGCAGGAGCAGGCGCGAGCGCAAGAGTTGTGGCGATCCATGCTGCCGACCTACGGGGACGCGCATGCCGCACGCCGCGCGGACCTGCGCTTCAAGCATGAACGTGATGCGCTGCTCGTTCGAGAGAACGTCGGGCAACAGACATGCATTTTCGGGATGAACACGGGCAACATGTCTGCAGCGGTTCCCGAGTTCACGCAGAACAACAACATGTCCGCTTGCAGTGGTGCCGAATTGCCGGTCGAACTCGTGGCAAAGAAGCTTGATGTCTACGCCGAACAGCTGTTCGACGGCTGGGCGGGCCACGTGACGGTGGGGCCGCTGAAGATCGTGTCTCCCTCCCCGACCAGCGGTAATCACTAGGGCGCTGTGGCGGCCCCGTACAGGGCGAAACGCGGGCATTCGTGTTGCACGGCTTGCGTCGCCCCGGTTCGCATAGCACGCTGCGCGCATCCAACAGGGAGCGTGCCATGGGCCGCAGCATTGCCATCGTCGAAGACGAACCATTGATCCGTGCCAACTACGTCGAGGCGTTGAACCGTTTCGGCTACGACGCGCGCGGCTACGGCTCGCGCCAGGAGGCCTCCAGCGCGTTCGCGATGCGGCTGCCGGAGCTGGTCATCATCGACATCGGCCTCGGCGATGAGCCGGAAGGCGGTTTCGATCTGTGCCGCGAACTGCGCGCGAAATCCGCCACGCTGCCGCTGATCTTCCTCACCGCGCGCGATTCGGATTTCGACGTGATCTCCGGGCTGCGCCTCGGCGCGGACGACTATCTCAGCAAGGACACCAGCCTGCACCAGCTGGCCGCGCGCATTGCCGCGCTGTTCCGCCGGATCGAGTCGCTGAAGGCGCCGGCGTCCAGCGAGACGGTGATCGAGCACGGTCCGCTGAAGCTCGAATCCGAGCGCATGCGGATCAGCTGGAATGGGGCCGAGATCCCGCTCACCGTCACCGAATTCTGGATGGTGCACACGCTGATCCGCTTCCCCGGCCACGTGAAGAACCGCGACCAGCTGATGCGCGAGGCGGAACTCGTCGTCGACGACGCCACCATCACCTCGCACATCAAGCGCATCCGCAAGAAGTTCATCGCCGTGGCGCCGGAGTTCGACGCGATCGAAACCGTGCACGGGGTGGGCTATCGGTGGAAGCCGTGAAGCGACTCCGGTGGCTGGTGCTGGCGACATGCCTGCTTCCCGCATGGGTGCAGGCCGGCGCGAAGAACAACGACACACTGGCGCACGGTGCGCGCGATGGCACAACGCCGGCGTGGACGATAACCGTCAGCGCGTCCGCCGGCTGGACGCGCGACTGCTGCACTTACGCGCGCGCGATCGGTGTCGACGCGGTGCTCTACCAGGGCGAGTGGAGTGGCAACCCGCAGCGCGTGATGGTGCTCAACGTATCGGCGCGCAAGCTGCCCACGCTGGCGGCCGAGGTGCAGGCCGATCGCGAGCGCTATCTGCAGCATGATCCGTCCGGCAGGGTTTCCGGCTTTGCCGTGCGGCACCTTGCCATGCCGTGCGAGGCGAGCGTCTATCGGGGCAGCGATCACGTCGATGACGTAGTGGTGTTCTGCGATCCGGGTCAGGCCAGCGGCATCCGGCTGAGCTGGTCGATGGCGTTCGACGATGCCGATCCGTCGCAGCGCGACCTGCTCGACGACTTCATGCGCGTCGTGATGGCGTCACGCTATGCACCGGATGCAGGTACGCCGCCGCGTGGCCTTTGATCGTTCGCGCCGATGACCCTGCGCCGCAAACTGCTGCTCGTCGCGTTGTGCACGCTGGCGTTGCCGATCGCCGGCTGGTTGTATGTGCGCCAGATGGAAGCGCTGTTGCGCGACGGCCAGGCGCAGGCCTTGCTGGCCTCGGCCAACGCGGTGGCTCGCAGCCTGGTGGTGACCGGCGCCGTGCAGCCGGCAACGCAGCCGAACTGGTACGTGCAGGCACCGCCCGGCCCGATCACCGTTGACGGCTACGCTGACGACTGGGCGCCGCTGACGCCGTGGGGCCAGCCGCTGGGCCAGCATGGCCAGCTGCTGCTGGCCGCGGACGAGGGTTGGCTCTATCTGTACGCCGACGTGCGCGACATCCAGCGCACCCGCGCCGACGCCGAGGATGCGAATGCGCTGGCTGCCGATCACCTGATCCTGACCCTGGGCAACGCGGCCGGCCGACGACGTTACCTGCTGACCAGCGCCGCCCCCGGGCCACTCGTCGCACGGTCGCTCGATCCTGCGGTCGAAGGCCTGCCCGACCTGCTCGCTGCCCAATGGCAGGAAGACGGCAGCGGCTACCAGGTCGAGCTGCGGCTGCCGACCTCCCTGCATCTGCACGTCCTCGGCGTCGGCGCGTACGACGCAGCGATCGGTGGCGACCGCATGGCGTCCGATGCGCGGCCTCTGCTGAGCTATTCGGAAAAGCTTTCCAGCGAACTCGCGCAACTTGCGCCCGATCGCGTGCAGGCGCGCGTGCTGGCGCCGCAGGGCTGGCTGCTGGCGCGCACCGGACGCCTCGACAGCCAGCCCGGTGCCGATGGACAGCCGGGCTGGTTCGCCTCGCTGGTCTATCGTTCGCTGCTGGCCACCCGGCTGGAGGACGCCAATCCGTCGTCGCAGGATGTACCGCGCGTCGAAACGCCCGAGGTCGCCCAGGCCGCCGCCGGCAAACCCGTCGCCGTATGGCGCAGCGGCGAGGAACGCGGCAGCGTGGTGCTTGCCGCCGCCGTGCCGATCGAACGCGCGGGCGAGGTTGACGGCGTGCTGCTGCTTGAACAGGCCAGCCGCACGGTGCCGCTGCTGGCCAATCGCGCACTGTTCGGCCTGCTGCTGACCAGCTTCGGCGTGCTGCTGGTAGCCGGTGGCATTCTCCTGGCGTTCGCCACCCGGCTCAGCTTGCGGCTGGCGCGGCTGCGCAATGCGGCCGAGCGCGCGCGGCTCAACGATGGACGTCTGGATGGCCTGTTCGCACAAGGCAAATTTCCGATGACCGATGCACCGGACGAAGTCGGTGACCTGGCGCGCAGCTTCGAGCAACTGTTCGAGGTGGTCGGCGGCTACACCGACTACCTGCGCACGCTGGCCTCGAAACTGTCGCACGAGCTCAACACGCCGCTGGCGATCGTGAAGTCGTCACTGGACAACCTCGAGCACGCACTGCAGGAACGCGCCGCGTTGCCGGCCGAGGCGCAGCCGTACCTGGCACGCGCGCGCGATGGTGTCGCGCGGCTCGGCGCGCTGGTGCGCGCGATGAGCGAATCGAGCCGGATGGAACGCTCGATCACCGCAGCCGAGCCCGAAGACGTCGACCTGCGCGAGGTGGTGCGCGGTTGCGCCGATGCCTACGGCGCGTTGGTCGGTACGCGGCGCCTCGACTGCGTGCTGCCCGACGCACCGGCGTACCTGCACTGCGCGCCCGAGCTGCTGGCACAGGCGCTGGACAAGCTGCTCGACAACGCGTTGTCGTTCACCCCGCCCGACGGCTGGCTGCGCCTCACCCTGCGCAGCACGCCGGACGGCGCCGAGATCGAGCTGGCCAACCAGGGGCCGCCATTGCCCGTGGCCATGCAGGGGCGATTGTTCGATTCGCTGGTGAGCCTGCGCGACAAGGCCATTCCCGGCGAGGCCCCGCACCTGGGCCTGGGCCTCTACGTGGTGCGACTGGTCGCCGAGCGCCACGGCGGCGTGGCCAGCGCACGCAATCTGGACGACGGCAGCGGCGTGGCCTTCTCGCTGCACCTGCACGGCATGCCGCGGCAGCGGCTCTGAGGCCTGGACGTCCATCTCCGCAGTCCCGGCCTGCTATCTTCAGCAACCCGCTCCCGCACAGATGGCTTATCCGTGATTTCCCGAGACGAATTCGATGCGCTGGTGGCCCAGGGGCATACGCGCATACCGCTGGTGCGCGAGGTGTTTTCCGACCTCGACACGCCGCTGTCGGTGTACCTGAAACTGGCCGACGGCCCGTACACCTTCCTGTTCGAATCGGTCGAGGGCGGCGCCACCTGGGGACGCTATTCGATCATCGGCCTGCCGGCCAAGCGCGTGTACCGCCTGCGCGGGCACGAGCTGGAAGTGGAAGATTCGGGTGAGGTCACCGAGCGGCGCCATCTCGACGATCCACTGGGGGAAATCGAGAAACTGCGCCTGCAATACGACGTGCCGCGGCTGCCGCAGCTGCCCGCGTTCTCGGGTGGCCTGGTCGGCTACTTCGGTTTCGAGACGATCGGCTACATCGAACCGCGGCTGGCGCAGTGGGATCGCGCGGACGAACTGGGTACGCCCGACGTGCTGCTGATGCTGGCCGAAGAGGTGGCGGTATTCGACAACCTCAAGGGCCGGCTGTACCTGATCGTGCACGCCGATCCCGCGCAGCCGCAGGCCTACGCCGAGGCGCAGCGCCGGCTCGACGCGCTGGTCTACCGGCTGCGCCAGGGTGGTGCGTCGTATCCGCAGCTCACGCAGTCGATCGCGCTGGACGAGGGCGATTTCAAATCCTCGTTCACCAAGGACGAGTTCGAGGCGATGGTCGAGAAGGCGAAGGAATACATCCGCGCCGGCGACATCTTCCAGGTGGTGCCGTCGCAGCGGCTCAGCGTCGGTTTCAACGCAAGGCCGGTCGACGTGTATCGCGCATTGCGCGCGCTGAACCCGTCGCCGTACATGTATTTCGTCGACCTCGGCGATACGCAGATCGTCGGTTCGTCGCCGGAGATCCTCGCCCGGCTGAAGGACGGCAAGGTAGTGGTGCGTCCGCTCGCCGGCACGCGCAAGCGCGGCGCGACGGAGGCGGAGGATCAGGCGCTGGAAGCCGAGCTGCTGGCCGATCCGAAGGAGCGCGCCGAGCACGTGATGCTGATCGACCTGGGCCGCAACGACATCGGCCGCATCAGCGAGACCGGCAGCGTCGAGGTCAGCGAATCGTTCGTGATCGAGCGCTACTCGCACGTGATGCACATCGTGTCGCAGGTACAGGGCACCGCGAAACCGGACCTCAGCTACATGGACGTGCTCAAGGCCACGTTCCCCGCCGGCACGCTCAGCGGCGCGCCGAAGATCCGCGCGCTGGAAATCATCCAGGAGCTGGAGCCGTACAAGCGCAACATCTACGCCGGCGCGATCGGCTGGATCGGCTGGTGGGGCGACGCCGATACCGCCATCGCGATCCGCACCGCGGTGATCCAGAACGGTCGCCTGCACGTGCAGGCCGGCGCCGGCATCGTCTACGACTCCGATCCGGCGGCCGAGTGGGAGGAGACGATGAACAAGGGGCGCGCGCTGTTCCGCGCGGTGGCGCAGGCGGCGAAAGGGTTATGAAGCATTGCCTGCGGACATGCCTGGTTGCCGCGCTGTCGATGGCCGGATGTGGCGCCTCGATCGCGCGCGATGCCGCCGCAGCGGCCTGGCCCGACACGCCGCTGGCGCGCACGCAGGCGCTGGCGCTGGTGCAGACGCTCAACGCCGGATCTGCTCAGCCACGACAGCGCGACGCTGACGCTGGAGCGATGGTGCGATGCGCATCGATTGGCTTCGCCGGCTCGCGTCGTGGCGAAGCGCGTGCACGGTGCGGACAAGCCGATGCCGCCGGATCTGCGCGCCCGGCTCGCGGCCGACGCGGGCGAGCCGGTGAAGTACCGGCGCGTGCAGTTGAAATGTGGCGATCACGTGCTGTCCGAAGCGGACAACTGGTATCTGCCGAACCGGCTCACTGCCGCGATGAATCGTCAGCTCGACCATAGCGACGTGCCGTTCGGCAAGGTCGTGCAGCCGCTGCATTTCCGCCGCAAGACCTTGAGCGCGGACTTGCTGTGGTCGCCGTTGCCCGCTGGCTGGGAATTGCATCGCACGCAACTTCGATCGACGTCCGGTGCACTGGCGATGCCGCATCTGCTGCTGCAGCATCGCGCGTTGCTGTTTGACGGCGATGGCCGGCCGTTCAGCGCGCTGGTCGAGACGTATACCGACCAGGTGCTGGCGTTCTAGCCAGCGCTGCGCGTGTTGCTGCCGGATTCGATCTGCTGCGACAGGTTGTAGAGGATGCGCAGGTCCTCCGCGTCGAGCGCGTCGCCGTCCATGCCGCGGAAATGGTTGTGGAATGCCTTCACGGCAGCCGGGCGATCCTCCAGCGGATAGCCGACCAGCGCCATCGCCATCCATGGATCGAAGCCGGCCGGCGGATCGATCAGCGTGCCCTGCGGCCACAGCCCGAAGCCGGCGTCAGCAAGCTGCTTCCACGGAAACAGCGGGCCGGGATCGGGCTTGCGCGAGGGCGCGAAGTCCTGGTGGCCGACGATTTGCGTGCGCGGTATGTGCAGCCGCGTGGTGAGGTCGGTGAGCAGGCGCAGCAGGTTGTCGATCTGCGGCTGCGCGAACGGCGAGTGGCCGTCGTTGTCCAGCTCGATGCCGATCGAGGCGGAGTTGACGTCGGTGATCGTGCCCCAGTGCCCCGGGCCTGCGTGCCATGCACGGCGCTCGTCCGAGACGAGCTGGTAGATGTGGCCGTCGCTGCCGATCAGATAGTTCGCGCTCACCGGGCCGCCGCTGTTCCTGGTGCGCAGCGTGTCCAGGCTCTCCTGCACCGAATGCTGGTCGGTGAAGTGCAGCACGATCAGCACCGGCCGGCGCATGTCCTGGTTGGGCGATTTCACCCAGGTCGCCAGCGGGTTGTGCGGCGGCGCATGCGCGCAGGCGGCGAGCATGGCCAGCATCGCCAGCAATGCGGCCATGCGCAGGAGGAATGCGGGGCGTGCAGCGGAGAGTCGAATCATCGAGAAAATATTCCGGGCGTGAACGGTCTGAACGTGAAGTCGAAGGGCGGCGACCGCCATCAATGCGCGAGGAACGGTTGGGCGATCTTCAGCGCGGTCTGGTACGGCTCCGGCTCGTTGCGGTTGCTCAGCAGGATCACGGTGAGGTGTTGCTTGGGCCAGCGCACGATCACGTTGCGGAAGCCGATGCTTTCGCCCGAATGCCACAGCGTGTCGCCGGTGATGCGCCAGCCGAAAGCCGTAGCTGGCTTCGTACGGCTCGCCGACCACCTTCGCGTGCGGGCTGAAGGCGAGCTTGCGCGAGGCGTCGCTGAGCAGGCGGTCGTCGTACAGCGCCGCGTCCCATTTGGCCAGGTCGTCGATCGAGGAATAGATGCCGCCGTCGCCGCGGGTGGCGCTGGTGAGGTCCTGGTCGGTGCGCTTCCACGTGCCGTTCTGCTCGCTGTAGCCGTAGGCGCGATGGCTGACTTCAGGGCCACCGCGCACGTACATCAGCGTGTGATCCATGTGCAGCGGCCGGAAGATGCGCTGCTGCAGGAACGCGGGCAGGGTCTTGCCCGACGCCTTTTCGATCACCAGGCCCAGCAGCACGTAGCCGGAGTTGCTGTAGCGGTATGCCGTGCCCGGGGCGAAGTAGCTTTTCGTGGTAGCTGACAACATGCGCAACACGTCGTTGTCGTTGAGCTGCTCGGTGGTGCTGGCCGGCATCAGGTCTTCGTAATCGATCAGGCCGCCGGTGTGGCTCAGCAACTGGCGCAGCGTCACCTTGTCGGTCATCGCGGGCAGCGACGGCAGCCAGTGGCGGACCGAATCGTCGAGCTTCAATGTGCCGTCCTCGGCCAGCAGCAGGATCGCCGCCGCGGTGAACTGCTTGCTCACCGACGCCAGCCGGTAGTTGGTGGCCGGTGTCGCCTGCTCGTGCTGCTCCATGTTCGCCAGGCCGTAGCCGCGCCGGACCAGCGGCTTGCCGTCCTTGATCACCAGCAGGGACGCACCGGGACATTGCCCTGGTACTTCTGCATCAGCTGGTCAGCGTGCTGCGTGGCGTCGCTGGCATGAGTCGTGCCGAGCAACAGGAGCGAGGTGAAGATGATGACGAGTCGCATGATGGACCTCCGACGTGAAGCTTTTGAGCCCCGCTCCCTTTGGGAGAGGGGTTGGGAGAAGGTTCGGTCGGAGCGAGGTGCACGCTTCGCTCGAACCCTTTCCCGAGGGAGGAGGAAGCCGAGCTACTCCACTGGCACGTCGTAAAGCGTATGCGGCGTGGGCTCCGGCGTGAACGTGTAGTGCCACCACTCCATCGGATAGTTCTTGAATCCCTCGCGCGCCATGGCCGCAAGCAGACGTTGGCGGTTGGCGTGCTGCAGCGGGCGTGATGCCGGGATTGTCGGTATTCGCGCGGGTGCCGAAGTAGTCGAAGTCCGTGCCCATGTCCAGCAGCATGCAATGCGAGCCGTCGGCCTGCGCATTGCTCCATGCCGAGGTCGACCGTGGCACCGCGGCTATGGCCGGATACCGATGCAATGTAACCGTCGAGCAGCTTCGACTTGTCCAGTGTCGGGTAATGCTGCGCCTTCGTGCGCTGGTCGCCGAGATCGTGCGCCCAGCGTACGAAATGCGCTACCGCGCGCGCCGGGCGGTAGCAGTCCCATATCTTCAGGCGCAGGTGCCGCGCGCGCAGGTCGTGTTCGACCCGCGCCAGCGCCTCGGCGACGGGTCGCAGCAGGAAGCACTTGGGCGCGCGGTAGCCGTCCACCGGCGCGCCCACGAAGTTGTCGCTGCCGGCGTACTTGATGTCCTCGGCCATGTCCGGAACCAGCGTGCGGATGTCGACGAGGTTGGCCGCCGCGGCGGTTCGTGCGGGTGAAAGGTGGGGCGGCTGATCCGCGTAGGTGATTCCACTGGCGGTGACGAGCAAGCCAAACACGAACAGACAAGCGGCTTTTGCCGGAGCCCGCCTGTGGGCGATGCCCTTGTGTCCGGCGAGAGGGAAAGCATCGCCTGCAAGCGGGCTCCTGCGAGTGCGATTGATCATGGGCGGCAGTCTCCGACACGCTGGAAATCCAGATCCTCGTAGTCGGAGCTGAAGTCACCCTGCGGATCGAGCTTGGCCATGCGCAAGGTCGCCGGCTTCCCGTCTCCGGCAGCGCGGAAATGCAGCCAGGCGTCCAGATCGCCGGAGTCGTCCCAATGCACGAGGTAACGCCTGTCCAGACGCATCACGGTGCCGGCCAGCTTCGGCGATTTCGCGGCGCTGAAATACAGCTTGCCATCGCGCGGACACAGCGAGATATCGCCGAACCAGGGATCGCGGTACACGCCCGTCCACGTGGCCAGTTCGGCCGCACTGGCCGGGCGCTGCGTCGAGGTGTCGGGCATCGCCGAGATGCCCGCGTACTGCTTCGCCGCCAGGTCCAGTGCATCGGCATACCAGTTCACGTCGCGCGCTTGGTCGGGCGCGGTGAAATGCTTGGTCAGCACTTCGCCGAGCACGGTGCGTGCGTCATCCGCCTCGCCGTTGATCATGAACACGAAGCCGCTGCGCCGGTCCGGCAGCAGCGACAGCATCGAGTACATGCCGTTCAAGCGTGCCGGTGTGCCACACGTTCCATTCGCCGTCGACGTCGGCCATGCGCCAGCCGTAGCCGTAGGCCATCACGTGGGCGTTGTCCCAGGCGCGCCGCTGGGCGGAGACCGGGATCAGCATGTGCGGCGACTGCAGGATCTGCCGTCTGCGTCGGCGACAGCCACGCCAGCTGCGCGGGTGTCGGCGCCAGCCAGTTGCGCGCCCAGCTCAGCATGTCGTCGAGATCGCAGCGGATGCCGCCGGCCGGCGCGGAAGTGATCGCCGGAATGGCCGCGGCGTCGCCGTCGGTCGCCACGTTGCGTGCCGTGATCGCGGCGATGCGGCTGCGCCACGTTGCCAACCGCGTCGCGATTCCACGCGCCGACCTGGCAGCGCGACAGCCCGAGCGGTTCGAACACCTCGCGATGCATCAGCGTCTCGTACGACGCGCCGCCCGCCGCGGCGGCGACTTCGCCGGCCACCACGTAGAGCAGGTTGTCGTACTGGTATTGCGAGCGAAAGCTGTAGCCGGGCTTGATGAAGGCAAGCCCGTGGATGATGTCGGCGCGGGTGAACGCGTTCGGCTCCGGCCACAGCATCAGGTCGCCGCCGCCTTCGGGCAGGCCGCTGGAATGGGTGAGCAGGTCGGCCACGCGCATGTTCGCGGTGACCCACGGATCGTGCATGCGGAACGCCGGCAGGTACTTCGTCACCGGGTCGTCCCAGTGCAGCTTGCCCTGGTCGACCAGGCGACCAAGCAGCGCGGTGGTCATCGCCTTGCTGTTGGAGGCGATCTTGAACAGCGTCTGCGGGGTGATCTTGCTGCCCCGAACCGGCCATCGTTTCGCCGGCGGTGCGCACGTAGACGATCTTGCCGTTCTCGATCACGCCGACGGCGATGCCGGGCAGGTGGTAGCGCGCGATGGTGGCGTCGACGATCTTGTCGAGGGCGCGCGGTTTCCGCCGAGGCCGGCGTGGCGGCGTGCGCCGAGCGTGCCGCCCAGCGCGAGCGCCGCGGCGAACAGGCCGGCGCGGCTTAATGCTGTCGGCATCGCGTTCCACCTCGCGCCATACGCGCAGCAGGTTGCCGCCCCACAGCTTGGCGATGTCGGCCTCGCTGAAGCCGCGCTTGCGCAGGGCGGCGGTGACGTTGCGTGTCTCGCCGGCGTTGGCCCAGCCGGTGATGCCGCCGCCGCCGTCGAAATCCGAGGCGATGCCGACGTGGTCGATGCCGGCGACCTTCACCATGTGCTGGATCTGGTCCATGTAGTCGTCCAGCGAGGCCAGCGGATACTTCTTCTGGATCTCGGCCATGCCCTTGTCCATCGCGGGCAGGTAGTCGTGCTTGTCGCTGTCGTACTTCTTTGTCGCCGGCCTGTTTCGCCACCGCTTCCTGCAGCTTCTTTTCGGCGGCGGCCCGGCCCGGGTCGTTCTTCAGGAATTCCTTGTACGCCACCGCGTCGATCACGCCGCCCTTGGCGGCGATCGCGCGCAGCAGGTCGTCGGGCAGGTTGCGCGGATGGTCGAGCACGGCGCGGGCGCCGGAGTGCGTGGCGATAGATCGGTGCGCTGGAGGCCTTGAGCGCGTCGCGCACGCAGGCGTCGGAGGCGTGCGAGATGTCGACCAGCATGCCGAGCTGGTTGGCGCGCTTCACCACGGCGCGGCCGAAGTCGCTCATGCCCTTGTCGCCGGCGCTGTTCATCGCCGGCTCGCCGTGCTCGGTGTCGGGCAGCGAGCTGGTGCACAGGTCGTTGTTGCCGACGTGGACCAGGCCGACCGAGCGCGCGCCGCGATCGTACGCGGCGTCGAGGCGATGGATGTCGTGGCCGAGCGAGTAGGCGTTCTCGATCTCGATCGTCGCCGACAGCAGGCCGGCCTTGTGGTTGGCCATCAGCTGCTCGGGCGTGGTGGCCAGGCGGATGCGGTCCGGATACTGCATCAGCATGTCGCCGATCGCTTCGTACTTCTGCTCGGCCTGGGCCACCGCCTTGGCGTAGCCGGCGGCATCGAGCTTGTGCTGCGGCACCCAGATCACGAAGAACGTCGCGTTGAGGCCGCCGCGCTCCATCTTGCCCAGGTCGACCAGCAGCGGCGTCGGCTTGCCCACGTCGAAGCGCGGTTCCCGCATGTAGTTGAAGGGGATGTCGACGTGGGTGTCGATGGTGATCGGCGGATCCTTCGGCGCCGCTTGCTGTGCGGCGTGGGCGGGCAACGCCGCGCACAGGGCCAGCGCGGCAAGAGTGGCGAGACGGGTCATGGTGATCATGCGGTTTCCCAGTGGCGCGCCGGCTGCTCGCCGGCAATCATTTCCTCGAAGTGCTGACGGCGGCGTACCACCGCGTAGCGACCCTGGTTCAGCAGTACCTCGACGGCCAGCGGCCGCGAGTTGTAGGTGGAGGCCATCGACGTACCGTACGCGCCGGTGGCCTTGATCATCAACAGGTCGCCCGCGACGCACTCGGGCATTTCGCGCTCGCGCGCGAAGGTGTCGCCGGTTTCGCAGACCGGGCCGACGATGTCGTAGGTGGTCAACGGCCGCGAGGCATTCGACACCGGCACGATGTCGTGCCAGGCGTCGTACAGGCTGGGCCGCTGCAGGTCGTTCATCGCCGCGTCCAGCACCAGGAACTGCCGTTCGATGCCGGGCTTCACGCGGATCACGCGGGTCAGCAGCACGCCGGCCTCGGCGACCAGATAGCGACCCGGTTCAAGCAGGATGCGCCCCTTGTAGCCGGCCAACGCCGTGCGGATCACGCCCACGTAATCGGCGGCGGAGACCGGCTGGTCGGTGCCGGCGCGATAGCACACGCCAAGTCCGCCGCCGACGTCGATGCTGTTGATCGGATGGCCGTCCTGTTCCAGTTCGCGCCAGAACTCGGCCACCCGCTGCAGCGCCAGCCGGAACGGGTCCAGCGTGAGGATCTGCGAGCCGATGTGCACGTGCAGGCCATCGAGCTGCACGTGCGAGAGCTCGGCGCGCTCGGCGAACCAGCGGCGCGCCTCGTCGATGCTCACGCCGAACTTGTTCTCCGACTTGCCGGTGGAGATCTTGGCGTGGGTGTGCGCGTCGACATCGGGATTGATGCGCACGGCGGCGCGCGCCGTCACGCCCTGGGCTTCGGCCAGGCGTTGCAGGGTGAGCAGTTCGTCGTGCGATTCGACGTTGAAGCGATGGATGCCGACCGTCAGTGCGCCGGCGATCTCGTCCGCGCTCTTGCCGACGCCGGAGAACACGATGCGCTCGGGCGGCATGCCGGCATGCAGGCTGCGGCGCATCTCGCCGACCGAGACGATGTCGGCGCCGACGCCGGCGTTGGCCATCAGCTGCAGGATGGCGAGGTTGGGGTTGGCCTTGACCGCGAAGCAGATCGTGGCGTCGAGACCGCTCAATGCGGCTTGCAGTCCGCCGATGCGTTGCCGGATCGCGCTTGCCGAATAGGCGTGAAAAGGGGTGGGTATTCGCTGCGCCAGCTGCTCCAGGTCGACGCCGTCGAAGCTGAGCCGGTCGGCCGTGGTTGAAAAGCCGTCGGTTGCGGCGGTCGGCGTGGCGTCGTTGGCTTTGTGGTCATCGGCGGCACAGCTGTATGTCACATCATGAGGAGTGGTTGCCCGAGAAAAGAGCGGCCCGCCATGAGGCGGGCCGCGATCGGGGAGGTCGATCAGAAATTGACGGACATGGTCAGCTGGGTGAAGCGTGGCGACTGGAAGCCCAGCGGTTGGCGGAACGTGCTGCTGGTGTCGTCTGGACCGATGTCGGTCTGCAGATCCTGGTCCACCGAGGTGGTGCGCTTCTGGTTGAGCAGGTTGTAGATCGGCCAGCTTCACCCGGAACTCGCCACCCTCGAACGGCCTTACGTAGGTGATGCCGGCGTTGAGGTTGTAGGTCCACGGCAGGCGGCCGTACTTGCCGCGCGGCGAGCGCTCGTAGACGCGATCCTCGGATGTCGGCGAATCGCAGTTCTGCACGCAGATGAAATAGCTGTGGTAGTTGGTGCCGTCGTAGGGATTGCCCACGCCGAAGCCGGTGATCGGGCCGCCCGACGCCACGTTCAGGTCGGCACCGAGTTGCCAGTGCGGGGTGAGCGCGTAGGTGCCGCGCAGCTTGAACTGGTGGCGGCGGTCGTTGGGCAGGTAGCCGTCGCCGCCGAGGTTCACCCACGGATCGTCGAAGTTCTCGGTACGGCCGGTGTCGTCGAAGTCGGTGTCGGAGTTGACCGGGCCTTCGGCATTGCCGCGGTTCCACGACATCGTGTACGACGCGTTCATCGACCACTTCTCGTCCCAGGCGCGGTCCAGCTGCAGCTCGACGCGCCGCGTAGGTGCGCTTGGGCTTCACCCAGCCGCGCTGGCCCAGGTAGTTGCCGTCGGCGTCGTACATCGCCCAGCCTTCCTTCGAGGTGTCCACGGTGAGGTAGCCGTCGGGCGTGCCGTCGCAATTGGTGTCGCCCCACACGGTGACCTTCCTGCCCGGATTGGCCATCACCCAGCCGACGTAGCCGTTCTCGCCGCACTGGGCGGTGGCGCTGATCTCCATGTCGTCGATCGCATTGTGCAGGCGGCGATAGGTGCCGCTTGACGCCCCACGACCATTGCGAGCTGATCAGCTGCTGGAAGCCCAGGATCGCCTCGTCCTGGTAGACCGGGTCCATGTCGTGATCGACTTCCGAGCGCAGGTCGCCGACGGTGCCGTTGCCCTGCGAATCGTCGACTGCGCCGATCTGCGGGCCGAGTTTCGGGACCGCGTACTGCACGCCGTTGAGGGTCTCGATAGTCCCAGCCGTCGAACGCGTAGTAGGTGCGCTCGTCGAGCAGACCGCCGGCCTGCTTGATGTTGATCACGTTGGCCACCGGCAGGAAATAGCGGCCGAGGTTGCCGAACAGCTTGGTGCTGCCGTCGCCCTTCATGTCCCAGGAGAAGCCCAGTCGCGGCGCGATCTGCCGGTTCATCTTGATGTAGCTGTCTGCCCGCCGCATCCTGGTTGTCGAAGCTGTCGTTGCGCACGCCGGCGTTGAGCACCAGGTTGGGCGTGACCTGCCAGTTGTCCTCGACGTAGTAGGCGGCGTTCTTGGTGGTGAACGTGCCGGAAATCTCGTAGCGACGCGCGCGAACATAGGCGTCGTACCCGGCCGGCATCACGCCGCCGTTGGGAATGGTGGTGCCGGCGCTGGCCGCGTAGAGGTTGTAGTAGAACGCGCCCGGGCCGGCGTAGTAGCGGCTGTAGTCGGACGTGTCGTTTTCGTGGTCGTAGCCGAAGCGCACCAGGTGATCGCCCAGCGTCCACTCGAAGTCGGCGCGCGCCTGCTTGCGCATGTCATTGCGATCGTAGACGGTGGAGTTGCTGGTGCAACCCAGCTGGACGCCCGGATCGTGGATCTGCAGGAACGCGTTGTTCGCCGACGACATAGTTGCAGTCGATGTCGAGCTGCGAACGGGTGAACGCCTGCCGCTCGTTGCGGCCGTACATCAGCTTCATCGACAGGTCGTTGGTGAGGTAGCTGGTCCAGGTCAGCGCCCAGTTCTTGCCGCCGGTATCGGTGAACACCTTGTTGGTGTGCGGTGCCGATGGTATTGCTGTCGTAGTCGTAGCTGTAGACATTGCCGGTGTTCTTGTTCTTGTCGGAGAACGCCATCAACTGCAGCACGTTGCTGTCGGTGATGTTCCAGTCGATGCGTGGTGCCCCAGAAGCCGGTGTCCGAATTGTTGGACGGTCAGCGTGTTGCCGGCGTTGTTGGTGTTGCGCGGGCTGCTGCCGCGCGCCTCGTACATGGCGAAGAAGAACAGCTTGTCCTTGACGATCGGGCCGGACGCCCAGACGTTCGTCTTCACCAGCGAGTCCTGGTCGCGGCTGGCGGTGAGGTAGCGATTGCCGCTCGGCGTCGTACTGGTCATCGGCCCGCGAGTGCCAGTTGCCTGGTTCCAGCGTGATTTCGATGCCGCCTTTGAATTCGTTGCGTGCCCGAGCGTGCCACGGCGTTGACCACGCCGCCGGTGGTGCGGCCGAACTCGACCGAGTAGCCGCCGGTCTTGACCTGGAACTGCTCGTAGAAGGCGAACGGTGCTTCGGAAAAGCCGTTGCGGTTGTAGAAGTCGGTGACGTTGAGGCCGTTGACGTAGACCGCGTTCTCCGCGATCGACGAGCCGCCGAAGGAGATGCCGCCGAAGCCCGCGTTGCCCTTGACCACGCCCGGTGCCAGCAGCGCGACCGAGGTGACGTTCTGATCGACCGGCAGGCGCGCCAGTTCGGCGCGGGAAATATTGGTGGCCGATTCGGTCGAGGTCACGTCGATCACCGGCAAGCCGTTGCCGGTGACCTGGATCGCCGACAGATCGGTGGCATTCGAAGTGGCGCCAAGGTCCAGCGTCGTGGTGTTGCCAAGGCTTACCGTGACCGTGCGTGGCTGCCCCAGCGGCTGACCGCCGACGCTGGCGCTCACCGTGTAGTTGCCGACAGGCAGGAACGGAAAGCGGTAGTTGCCGCGTTGATCGGCGGTGATCGTGCGGGTGAGGCCGGTCGCCGGATTCACCACCGTGATCACCGCACCTGCTTCGGCGTGGCCGACCACCGAACCATCATTGTTGCCAGCGAGGGCAGGTACCGCCAGCGATGCCAGACCGAGGCCCAGCGCCATGCAGAGTACGTTCCTGCGCAAAGTACGACTGTTGTTCATCTCCCAATCTCCCCCATCGACGCCGTCGATGCCATGTTTTGAAAAGCTGCTGGTTACTTGGTGTTGCGTCCCTGCACCGCTGGCAGGATCTGCCACTTGAAGTCGTAGCCGGTCTGGTCGAAGTAGAGGTTGCCGCCCTTCCACTCGGCCTCGCCCCGTTGCGAATCCACGTCGTCGGAGCGGAATTGCTGCTTGGGCGGCTGGAAACGGCGCCCGAAATCGTTGTTGAAGGCGAGGCGGTACGCGTCGAGCCCGCCGAGGTAGAACCACTCCAGCGCCTTGTCGTCGGACGGCGCCGGATGCAGGCGACCGGTGGTCACGTCCATCGGCACCCAGCCGTACGGCGCCAGGTACAGGTAGCCCCAGTCGTGGATGTTGCTGTAGCCGGTGCCGTCATCGGAGAACACCATGCCGGACTGCCAGCGCGTGGGGATGCCGTTGAGCCGCAGCAGCGTCATCAGCAACAGCGTCTGCTGGCCGCAGTCGGCGTGGCCGGCGTGCAGGGCGTAGTCGCTGATGTTGCTGATCGTCGAGTATTCGCGCGCGCCGGCCCACGGAATTTTGTCGACCGCGGCGAACAGTTTCTGCGCGATGCGGTACGGGTTCTTCTCGTCGCCGACGACCTTGCGCGAGAACGCGCGCATCGCCTCGGTGAACACGATGTGCGGTGCGCGTTCGGCCACGAAAGGCGCCAGCTCCGGCGTGATCGCTTCGGGCTGCACCTTGGCCGGGTCGATCGCGTGGTACTGCGCGAACACGGTCAGCTCGTAGGTCACCGAGAACTCGGTCTTCTGGCCGGCCCTGGCGGGCTTCTCCAGATAGACGGTGCGCTGCATCGCCGATGCAGGTGCGATCTCGTGCCGCGCCGGTTCGCTGGCGACGTAGCGGATGTCTTCCTGCTGGCCCGGCACGGCTTGCGGATAGGGGATCCACGCACGCACGGTTTCGCCGGCGGGCACCGCATCGGCATCGACGGTGAGGATCTGGGTCATGCGCACGCGGCGCGGCAACACACTGCTGCGGTGTTCGCTCAGCGCCGCGTGGTAGATCGCGCGCTGGTGCGCGTTCAACGCTTCCATCGGGCCGTCGGTGATGGGCGTCTGCACCGCGCGCCGTGCCACCGCTTCGGGGCTGATGCGGAACAGGTTGCCGGGCGAGCGCTTGAAATAGAGCCTGCGGCCGTCGATGACCTGATGCTCGAACAGTCCCGCGGCGTCCCACTTCGCGAACTCGGCGTCGGTGAGATCGGGGATCTGCTTGCGCACGCTCGCCTTGACGTCGTCGGCGCTCAGGGTGAAGTCGAGCAGGATGCGGCGCATGCGCTCGCGCTGGAAAGCGAGCGCGGCTTTCGCGTCGGTGGACAGACCCGGCTGCGCCAGTGCGCTGGTGATCGAGGCGTCGGCGGCCTTGAAATGGCCGGCATCGATCTGGGCAATGATGGGCGCTGTCGCCGGATGGCTGGTGCCTGCGGCGAACGCCAGCTGGGTGCTGAGCAGTACGGTCAGCACGCACATGGCGACGCGCCATCCGTGACCACGGCGACGAGGTTTCAGCGTGACAGGTAAAGGCATGTCCATCGACCAGCGTCCCCGTAATAAACCACCTGAAACCGCTGTGTAACACGCTTGCAAATGCCGGTCAATAATTTATGCTTCGATTGAACTAGAAAAGAATCACCTATTCCTTGGCGATGAAAATCCGCCTGCCTCCGAATCACCGCGAACGACCCTCAAGGGGATGCAATGATCCACACGGTGTGGCCTTACCTGGCGGTGATGTTGCTGGCTGCCGGGCTGTTTCCCGCGGTCGAGCGGCGCTTCGGCTGGAAGCTTTTCTCGGTGCTGCCGCCGATCGTGCTGACCTATCTCCTGGTGACCGCGCTGGCGGTGTCCGGGCTGTGGCAAGTCAACGCGGAGATCCATGCTGCGCAGTCGATGCTGGTGGCGCGACTGGTGCCGGCGCTGCTGTTCCTGCTGATGATCAATTGCGACCTGCGCGCGATCTGGGCGCTGGGGCCGCGCGTGCTGGGGGTGTTCGCCTGCACCTCGGTCAGCCTGTTCGTGGCCTTCATCGGCACCTACCTGATCTACCGCCACTGGTTGCCCGGGGACGCCTGGCATCCGCTGGCCGCGCTGTCCGGCAGCTGGGTCGGCGGCACCGCGAACATGATCGCGGTGAAGCAGGCGATCGGCATGTCCGATGCGCACCTGGCGATGTCGCTGCTCACCGATGCGCTGTGCTACTCGATGTGGGTCGTGGTGCTGTTTTCGGTGGCGCGGCTGGCGCCGGCGTTCAACCGCTGGACGAAAGCGAAGTCCAGCGGCGACATTCCGCTGGCCCCGGCGAAGACGGTGGCGCCGACCACGCCCGACAGCGTGCTGCTGTGGCTGGGCATGGCGCTGCTCGCCGCGGCACTCTCCGGATGGGTGTCCACGAAACTGCCGACCTCCAGCATGATCAGCGCCACCACCTGGACGATCCTGCTGGCCACCGGTGCGGGGCTGGTGGTGGCGCATACGCCGCTGGCGCGCTACCCCGGCGCCAGCACGATTTCCGGCGCGCTGCTGATCAGCGTGGTGGCAGTGCTGGCCTCGCAGAGCAACTTCCAGGGCATCGCCGCCGCCCCGCTGTATCTGCTGTGCGGCGTCACCATCATCGCGATCCACGCGGTGCTGCTGATCGGGTTCGCCAAACTGTTCCGCTTCGACCTCTATCTGTGCGGCATTTCCTCGCTGGCGCATATTGGCGGGGTAGCGGCCACGCCGATCCTGGCGGCCAGTTATTCGGCGGCGCTGGTGCCGGTGGGCATCCTGCTGGCGCTGCTGGGCTACATCCTCGGCACAGGTTTCGGCCTGCTGGTGGCGACCGTGATCTCGATGCTGGCCGGTCCGTGATGCATTGCAAGCAAGGGTCATGACGATGCGTATTTCCACGTTTGCTGCAAATTTCCTGGTGATCGGTCTCGCCGTGGCGCCGCTGCACGCGCGCGACGCAACACCGACGTTGCCCATTCCGCCCTCGGGCGTGATGGGCGTGGGCGAAGCCCAGCTCACGCCAGCGTTCTGGATCGGCCTGCAGGCGCAGCCGGACAAGGTCATCCTGAGCCGGCGGCAGATCGACGCGCAGAACGCCGCGCTGTTCGCGCAGGACAAGTCGATGCACGACCTGCGCAAGCTGCCCGCCACGCTGAACGCGGAGCAGGTGCGCGGCTGGATCGAGGATCTGGCCAGCGCACCGGGCAAGCCGCTCTACGACGTGGAGGGCCAGCCGGTGTCGCCAGACACGCTCAAGGACATCCTCGATGGGCGCTCGCTCGACGCGATCCCCGCCAGCCAGCCGACGCGCTTCGGCCTGGTCGTCAGGCGCGCCGCGCTGCGCAGTTTTCCCACCGAGCTGCGCGTGTTCAGCAGGAAGGGCGACACCGACATCGACCGCTTCCAGGAAACGGCCGAGTTTCCAGGCACGCCGGTGGCGATCGTGCATGCCAGCCGCGACGGCAAGTGGCTGTTCGTGGTCAGCCCGCGCTATGCGGCGTGGACCCAGGCGACCAACATCGCCGAAGGCAGCCGGGCCGACGTACTCGGCTACGCCGACAAGACGCCGTACCGCGTCGTCACCGGAGCCAAGGTCTACACCGTGTTCACCCGCGAAGCGCCGGCCGTGTCGCAGGTCGAGCTGGACATGGGCACGCGCGTGCCGTTGCTCACCACGCTGCCGGCGGACCAGCCGGTGAACGGCCAGACGCCGTACGCGGCGCACGTGATCGAACTACCGGTGCGCCAGGCCGACGGCTCGCTCGCCTTCAGTCCTGCCCTGTTGCAGAAAAACACCGACACCGCCGCCGACTACCTGCCGCTGACGCCGCGCAACCTGATCACGCAGGCGTTCAAGTTCCTCGGCGAGCGCTACGGCTGGGGCCATGCCTACGACGGGCGCGACTGCTCCGGTTTCGTCTCGGACGTCTATCGCTCGATGGGCGTGCAGATGCCGCGCAACACCAGCAGCCAGGGCGTCAGCCCCGCGCTTTCCAAGCTCGCTTTCAGCAAGGCCAGCACGCATGACGAACGCCTGCGCGCGGCGCATGCGCTGCAGCTCGGCGACATGGTCTACATCCCCGGCCACGTGATGCTTTCGCTGGGTCAGTGGAAGGGCCAGCCGTGGATGATCCACGACGTCCTCGGCATGAGTTATCACAAGCCCGACGGCAGCACCGCGCGCGTGACCTTGAACGCCGTGTCGGTCACGCCGCTGCTGCCGATGCTCTATGGCAAGGACTCCACCTTCATCGACCACATGACCAGCAACGTGCGGATGCGGCCATGATCCTGCGCCCGTGCGCGGAACAGCTTCCACAAGGACAAGCGGCAACCAACCCATGAAGATCACAGACATCCAGTTCGGCATGCTGCGGGTGCCGTTGAAGACGCCGTTCAAGACGGCGTTGCGCACCGTGGCCCAGGTCGAGGACATCGTGGTGATGGTGCACACCGACTCGGGCCAGGTCGGTTACGGCGAGGCGCCGGCCACCGCGGTGATCACCGGCGACACCCACGGCTCGATCATCGACGCGATCCGTCACTACATTTCGCCGCGGCTGATCGGTCAGGACATCGCCGACCTCAACCATCTCACCCAGCTGATCCAGTCCTCGATGGAGAAGAACACCAGCGCCAAGGCGGCGGTGGAAATCGCCGTCTACGACCTGTGGGGCCAGCTCTACGGCGCGCCGCTGTACAAACTGCTCGGTGGCGGCGACCCGGTGATCACCACCGACATCACCATCAGCGTCGACTACATCGACAAGATGGTGGCCGACTCGGTCTCGGCGGTGGAGCGCGGCTTCGAGTCGCTGAAGATCAAGGTCGGCAAGGACATCGGCGTCGACATCGAGCGGGTCAAGGCGATCTACGCGGCGGTCGAAGGGCGCGCACTGTTGCGGCTGGATGCGAATCAGGGCTGGACCGCCAAGCAGGCGGTGTACGCGCTGCAGACGCTGGAGGAAGCCGGCATCAAGCTGGAGCTGATCGAGCAGCCGGTGAAGGCGCGCGATCTGGCCGGCATGCGTTACGTCACCGAGCGCGTGCACACGCCGGTAATGGCCGACGAGAGCGTGTTCGGCCCGATGGAGGTGATCGAGCTGATCCGCATGCGCGCAGCCGACATCATCAACATCAAGCTGATGAAGACCGGCGGCATCTCCAACGCCATCCGCATTGCCGACATCGCCGGCATGTACGGCATCGAATGCATGATCGGCTGCATGCTGGAGACCAGCATCAGCGTGGCCGCGGCGGTGCACGTGGCCGTGGCCAAGTCGAACGTGATCACCAAGATCGACCTGGACGGCCCTTCGTTGTGCCAGTTCAATCCGGTCGATGGTGGGGTAATCTTCAACGAGTCGGAAATCTCCGTGACGGATGCGCCCGGCCTGGGCATTCGCGAGATCCGCGGATTGGAGAGGATCGAAGCTTGATGTCGGCGCTGGTCAAAATCCGTTCGGAGCGAGACCAGATGTCGGCGGTGGAGCGGCGCGTTGCCGACTTCATCCTGGAGAACGCGCAACTGCTGCGCGATTACTCCTCGCAGCAACTGGCCAACGCACTGGGGATCAGCCAGTCCAGCGTGGTCAAGTTCACCCAGAAGCTGGGTTTCAAGGGCTATCCGGATCTCAAGTATTCGGTCGGCGAGGCGATCGCGCGCGCCGACAACGGGGACACCCCGCAACTGGCGGCGTCCACCGACGGCGCCGCCGACGCCTCGCTCGCCGGCAATCTGTGGCGACGCAAGTCGGAGGCCGAGGAAGCGACTAGGCTGATCAACCCGCCGCAGGTCATCCATGCGGTGGCGGACGCGATCGAGCAGGCCGGTCGCACGGGCAAGGTGTTCATCATCGGGCTCGGCGAGGACGATATCCATGCGCGTGGCTTCGCGCTGAAACTGTCCCTGCTGGGCATCCTCACCGTGCACAACTTCGACACCGCGCGCATGACCGCCAACGTCTCGGCGGCCAGCGCCGGCGACGTGCTGCTGGTGTTTTCCGAACACGGCAACCATCCGGCGCTGTGCAAGATCAGCCGCTATTTCCGCGAGCGCCGCGGGCAGGTGATCACGGTGACGCGGCATACGGCCAACCCGCTGCGCACGCTGGCGGATATTGCGCTGGTGGTATCGGCGCACGACGAGCAGCCGTACATCCAGCCGCTACTGTACCAGTCCGCGCTGCAGCATCTGCTGGACAGTGTGTTCGTGCTGCTGTGCGAAGCGCACGACGACCGCCACGCGCTGCTGGTCGCCAACCTCGAACGCATCCAGCTGATGCTGGAGCCGTAGCCGATGCGACTGCCGATTGACAGGGTCGGCGACGGTTATTCCGAATGACGAGCAAACGAATCATATGTGCCTTGATGGAAACCTGACCCCGAAGCGCCGCACGCCGACTTTCGCGCCGTCCGCCGTGCTGCTGGCGGCCGCCCTCGTGCTGGCCGGGTGCGCCCATCGCGGCGACACGGCGCCGGTTGCATCGACCACCCCGGCCCGGTCGGGTTCACCCGCGGCGGCGTGGCAGCGTGCCCGCCAGCTGGTGCTGGTCGTCACGCCGGGCTGGAACGCAAACCACGGCACGCTGCGCACTTTCGAGCGCGACGGCCAGGGTGACGGCGCGGGCTGGCGCGAGGTGAGCCGCGTCGTGCCGGTGACTATCGGCAAGGCCGGCGCCGCCTGGGGGCTGGGCCTGCAGCCGCCGCAGGCCGTCGGTCCGCTCAAGCTGGAAGGCGACGGCCGCAGTCCGGCCGGCGTGTTCCGCATCGGCGAGGCGTTCGGCTATGCCGAGCGCGCCGCCACCGCGCTGCCGTATCGCGCGCTGAGCGCCACCGACTACTGCATGGACGTCAGCGGCACGCCGCAGTACAACCGCATCGTCGACGCGAAGGAGGTCGGTGCCGCCGCGGTGAAAGGCTCGAGCGAGCCGATGCGGCGCGACCTGCACGCCAACGGCGACCAGCGCTACCGGCTCGGCTTCGTGATCGAACACAACGTGCAGGCGGCGCCGCAGGCCGGCAGCTGCATCTTTGCGCATCTGTGGAAGTCGCCGCGCGACACCACGACGGGCTGCACCGCCATGGCCGTACCGGTCATGCGCCGATTGCTGGCGTGGCTGCGCCCGGAAGACCAGCCGGTGTTCGTGCTGTTGCCGCAAGCCGAATACCAGCGGCTGCGCACCACCTGGCAGCTGCCCGCATCGCCCGGTTCGGCGGCCAGGCCATGAGCCCGACCGCGCGTGTCCTGAGCGGGCTGGCGGCCGGTGCGCTGATTGGTCTGGTATTGGCCGGCTGGAACGAAACCGTGGCGCTGCAGGTTGCCAACGTGGCGCAGCCGATCGGCAAGCTGTGGCTGAACGCGTTGCAGATGACCGTGGTGCCGTTGGTGCTGGCGCTGGTCGTGGTGGGCGTGAACACCGCCACCGATGCGGCCGCCTCCGGCCGCATCGCGCGCCGCGCGATCGTGGTGTTCATCGTGATCCTGACCGGCGGTGCGGTATTCGCCGCGCTGGCCGCGCCGCTGGTGTTCGCCCTGTTTCCGCACAACCCGGCGCTGACCGTGGCGCTCGGCCACGCGGCGATACCGTCAGCCGCACAGGCGGCACCGATCAGCTGGGTCGACGCGCTCACCGCCATCGTGCCGAACAACGCCGTCATGGCGGCGGCGCAGAGCGCGATGCTGCCGCTGGTGGTGTTCGCGCTGTTCCTGGGCTTCGCCCTGACGCGCATTGCGCCGGCGCGGCGCGCGCTGCTGATGGAATTTTTCCAGGCGGTCGCCGACGCCATGATCGTGATCGTGCGCTGGGTGCTGTGGGCGGCGCCGCTGGGCGTGTTCGCGCTGATCCTGTCGGTGTGCGCGCGCTCGGGGCTGGGCATGCTCAGCGCGCTCGGCGTCTATGTGCTGGTGGAGTGCCTGCTGTACCTGGCGGTCACGGTGATGATGCTGCCCGTGGCGATCGTGTTCGGTGGCGAGCGGCTGCGCCGCTTTGCCGCCGCGCTGGTGCCCGCGCAGGTGGTGGCGATCAGCACGCAGTCGTCGCTGGCCTCGCTCCCGGCCATGCTGGAAAGCGCGGATCGCCGGCTCGGCTATCCGCAGCAGGTGACCGCGCTGGTGCTGCCGATGGCGGTGACGCTGTTTCGCCTGACCAGCCCGGTGCAGTACGTCACCTCGGCGGTGTTCATCGCCTGGGCCTACGGCATCGATCTCAGCACTGCGCAACTGCTCGCCGGCGCCATGCTCGCAGTGGTGATCAGCCTCGGCTCGGTCGGCCTGCCGGGCCAGGTCACCTTCATCGCCACCAACCTGCCGGTGGCGCAAGCCATGGGCCTGCCGCTCAGCCCGCTGGGCCTGATGCTGGCGGTCGACACCATTCCCGACGCACTGGCGACGCTCGGCAACGTCACCGCCGATCTCACCGCCGCCAGCCTGGTCACCCGACAATCGAGGCGCGATACCGCATGAGTTTGGACGTCCAGAATTTCGATGCCATCGTGATCGGCGCCGGCATGGCCGGCGCCTCGGTCGCGTATTTCATGGCGCCGCACGCGCGCGTGCTGGTGCTGGAACGCGAGGCGTATGCGGGCATGCATTCGACCGGCCGCTCGGCGGCGTTGTTCAGCGAAACCTACGGTTCGCCCCAGGTGCGTGCGCTGACCCGTGCCACGCGGCCGTTCCTGATGCAGCCGCCGGCGGATTTCGCGGCGCACCCGATTCTTACCCCGCGCGGCGCCACCATCATCGGCACCGCGGCGCAGGAGGAGGGCGTGCGCGCGCTGTACGAGGCGATCGTGCCGTTCACCCGCGACATCGAACTGCACGACACGGCCCGCATGCAGGCGGCGGTGCCGGTACTGCGGCCGGAAGCGGCGCACATCGGCCTGCACGAACCCGGCGCGGCCGACATCGACGTCAACGAATTGCACCAGGGATTCCTGCGCGGCCTGCGCGCGCGTGGCGGCGAGCTGCGCCTGGATGTCGACATCCGGGCGATCAGTCACGGCGGGGGCGGCTGGCAGGTGGACGACGGCACGCAGGCCTTCCGCGCACCGCTGCTGCTCAATGCCGCCGGCGCCTGGGTCGACCAGGTGGCGGCGCTGGCCGGCGCGAAGCCGATCGGCATCGTGCCGAAGCGGCGTTCGGTATTCCTGTTCGATCCGCCGGAAGGTCTCGCCACCGCGCACTGGCCGTTCATCAACAGCTTCGACGAGAGCTTCTATTTCAAGCCCGATGCCGGCCTGCTGCTGGGCACCTGCGCCAACGCCGACCCGGTCGAGCCGCACGACGTGCAGCCGGAGGACTATGACCTCGCGCTCGGTATCCATCGCATCGAGGAAGCCACCACGCTGACCATCCGCCGTCCGCGCCGAAGCTGGGCCGGCCTGCGCTCGTTCGTTGCCGACGGCGACCTGGTCGGCGGGTTCGCGGCCGATGCACCCGGCTTCTTCTGGGTCGCCGCGCAGGGCGGCTACGGCATCCAGACCAGTGCGGCGATGGGCGAAGCCTGCGCCAACCTCGCGCTGGGCCGGCCGCTGCCGGCGCCGCTGGTCGACGCGGGTCTGTCCGCCGCGATGCTGGCGCCCCGAGTGTCGACAGCTCGATAGCAACCAGCGGCGCCGATCGGCTTGGCGGCCATCGCCGTCAAGCCTCGCCTATCGGTGCTCCTTGGGAAACCGGACGCCGATCAGTCAATTGCCGAGACGCTGATTTGTCAGCGCGGCGTTGCCCACGATGCCCGACAGCGGCAGCAGCTGGCTCAGCACGCGGCTCCATTCGGTCACGCCGGCCGTTCCGACAAAGACCACGTCGCCGGGCCGCATCACGAAGTTGTCCGCCAGTGCGAAAGCCGCCGGCGAGCGCCCGTTGAGATGGAAGACCGTGGCCGGCTCTTCCTGCAGGTTGGCCACGCCGCGGATCACGTAGATCGCCTTGGCATCGGCGGTCACCGGGTTCACGCCGCCGGCGCGTCCGATCACCTGGGTCAGGTTGAGCCCGGTGGTCTTGAACGCGATCGCCTGCGGACGGATCACTTCTCCCAGCACGTACACCTCGCGGCTTTCGTTGTAGGGCAGGTACAACGTGTCGCCGGGTTTCATGAAGATCCGCTGCGCTGCGTTGGCGCTGGGTCCGCCGGTCGAGGTTGAGGTGGTAGTCACGGCCATCGCGGGTGAGCACGAGGTCCGACAGGTCGGCCAGCTCCGTATTGATGCCGGCGCTGCCGACCACCTGGCCCAGGGTCAGCGGCACGTCGGTGATCATCTGCGGATCGGTCTTGGTGAACGCTCCGCGCAAGGTGACACGCTGGCTGCCGTAACCGATCACGCTGACGTCGACCTGCGGTTTCTCCACAAAGCCGGCGAGCTTCCGGCCGATCTCGTCGCGCAGTTCCTCGATCGTCATGCCGGCCGCCTTGATGGTGCCGACATAGGGGTAGAACACCGTGCCATCGGGGCGGACCACACGACCGTTGGCGGCGGTTTGCTGCTGCGTGCCCGCGGGCGAGGTCAGCTCGGGGTGGTCCCATACGGTGATGTAAAGCGAATCGCCGGGCCCGATCCGGTACGCCTGTGTCTGGTAACCGAGCAGCTCGGGCGCGACCTCCTGGTTGGCCGGCGCCGGTCTGTGCGGTGGCCAGCGTATCGGCGGTGATCTGCACGAGTTTCACGTGGCTGCTCTCGGGGGAACCCCCGCGCGCAAGCGCGCTTTCGGACATGCGTTGTCCAGGCACCATGGCGCAGCCATGCAGCAAAACAACCGACAGCATGAGTGCCGGGATCAAAGAGTGTTTCATGGATTGGCCTCCAAAGGCACCGATTATCCTCAAGCAGAAGCCAATGCCCTAAGAGGCGCAATGGCGCGCGTAGTTCAACTATTTTCAAACCGGCTCATCGACCAACATGAAGTCGATTTTCCTGTCAATCCCGCCACGGTGAGTACGGAATGCTCCAAGCCGCGGAATCCGATTTGACGACAGCATTAAAATGTCACCCAAACCTTCGCACGCGCCATCTGACGTGACGCATCGAGAAAAACGCAGAGAAAGCAGGCCAGACTGTCATCTCTGAAGCGGGAGTGGACTCGGCGCGATGCCAAGACCGCGTGAAAAAAATGTAGTCCCCAAGCAGACGTTTCCGACCCGGATCCCGACCGGCGTCAGTCGAGGACGGTCGCCGGCATCTAGCCCCGTGAAGCCCCCAGCCGCGGCGGGCTGCGGTTGTCGCACAGAGTCCGGCTGTGCGGATGCATCAGGAAAATCACCAAGCGCTACTGTCGCATGCGTTTCACGCGTAGTTCTCATTATCGAACTTAGTATCGCCGGTCTCAGCTGCCTGTCACCCGCGAACAAAACGTGTCATGACGGCAATGACTGATCTTGCGAATACAGGGTGAAGCGTACGTAAGTCGTTTATATAACTTCCTATCGTTGGGTTAACGCCATGTCCAGATTCACGCTTGCCTGTTTAACCCGGATGCAACGGCGCGTCATGGATCCGGTGTCTTGAACGCAGCTGTGCAATTCGCCGCCGACTCGCATTTGTCGGCGATGGCTGAAAGCTCGTTGCCGATGCATTCCGGGCTATTGAACGATCCCGATAACCCGGGTCAGCCGGTTGGCATGTTCAAGAAAATCCTGGTCCTTTGCGTGGGGAACATCTGCCGCAGCCCCACGGCGGAATATCTGTTACGGCGTCAATTGGCCGGGCGCGACATCCAGGTCACCAGCGCCGGGCTGGGTGCCCTGGTAGGTCGGCCGATCGAGGGGCATGCGATGGAGTTGCTGCAGGAACATGGCATCGACGCCACGTCCGCACCGGGCGCGCCAGCTCGATGCGCAGATGTTGCGGGAGGCCGACCTGGTGCTGGGCATGGAGCGAAGGCACCTCGCGGCTGCGGCACGACTGGCTCCCGAAGCCAGCGGGAAATTGTTCTTGCTGGGCAAGTGGCTGGAGTTCGACGGCGTGCCGGACCCCTACCGCCAGCCTCGGCAGGCATTCGAAGACGTCTACGGCCTCATCGACCGTGGCGTCAGCAGTTGGCTTCACTACCTGTGACTAACTCCTCCCACTTCTAAGGAACGGCGGGCATGACTACCAGGCAAACCTTTTCGCCGCGCGACGACGACGTCGACCTCCGCGCCCTGATCGGCACGTTGCTCGACCACAAATGGCTGATCGGAATAACCACTGCGTTCTTCTTTGCGCTGGCGGTGATCTATTCAGTACTCGCCACGCCGATCTACCAGTCCAGCGCCATCGTCCAGGTGGAAAACACCGTGCCTAGCCTGCCTGGCCTGGAAGACCTGGCGCAGACGCTGGGCACTTCGACCTCGCAGGCGGTAACCGAGATCGCGCTGCTCACTTCGCGGACCGTGGTCGGCGAGGCGATCGATAATCTCAAGCTGGAGATCGACAGCAAGCCTGAGCGTTTCCCCGTGATCGGCGACTTCATGGCGCGCCGTTACACGCCTGCGGTTCCCGGTGCGGTGGCACCGCCGTTTGCCGGCTTGAGCAGCTACGACTGGGGTGGCTCCAGCCTGGACGTCTACCAGCTCGATGTTCCGCAATCCCTGCTGGATCAACAGCTCTACCTGGACGCCGGCCAGAACGGCACCTACACGCTCAGCGACGACGATGATGGCGTGCTGCTGACCGGCCGGGTGGGCGACAAGGTGACGGCCAAGGGCATCACCATCCAGGTGAAGTCGATGCTGGCCAATCCCGGTACGCGTTTCGACGTGATGCGGCATGGGCGGCTGGCATTGATCACCAGTCTGCAGCAGGCGCTGGTGGCGACCGAGCAGGGCAAGGACTCGGGCATCATCGAGCTCGATTACCGCAATGCCGATCCGGTGCTCGCCACCCAGCTGGTCGACCAGATCAGCGCACTGTACGTGCGCCAGAACGTGGACCGCAACTCCGCCGAAGCGGCGAACAGCCTGGCGTTCGTGAAGCAGCAACTACCCAAGGTGCGGCTCGAACTCGAGCAAGCCACCCAGGCCATGAACACGTTCCAGACGCGGGCGCATTCGGTCGACATCAGCATGCAGACGAAGGCGCTGCTGGACCAGATCGTGGCGATCGACGCGAGCCTGCAGCAACTGCGCATGCAGATGAGCGACATGCAGCGCCACTTCACGCCGGCGCATCCCTCGTACAAGGCGCTGCAGTCGCAGATCGGCCAGATGGAAGGCCAGAAGGCCGCGCTGCAGAAACAGGTCGGCCAACTGCCCGACATCCAGCAGCAGATGCTGCGCCTCGCCCGCGACGTGCAGGTCAGCAACACCACCTACACCAGCCTGCTCAACCAGGCTCAGCAGCTGAACATCGCGCGCGCCGGCACCGTCGGCAACGTGCGCGTGATCGATCGCGCCGCCACCGATACGGCGAAGCCTGTGTGGCCACGCAAGCTGCTGCTGGTGCTCGGCGCCACCGTGTTCGGCGGATTGCTGGCGGTCGGCTTCGTGTTCCTGCGCCAGCTGCTGAACCGCGGTGTGGAAGATCCTGCCGCAATCGAACGGCTCGGTCTGCCGGTGTACGTCTCCATTCCGCGCAGCGAGCTGCAGCGCGAACGCACGCTGCTGCGCGTGCGCCATCGGCGCACGGTCGGCCGGCAAAACCTGCTGGCGGCGGGCGCACCCACCGACCTGGCCGTGGAGGCGTTGCGCAGCCTGCGCACGAGCTTGCATTTCGCGCGGCTGGAAGCGAAGAACAACCTGCTGTTGATTTCCAGCTCCAGCCCCGGCGTCGGCAAGAGCTTCGTGGCGTCGAACCTGGCGGCGGTGATTGCGCAGGCCGGCCAACGCGTGCTGCTGATCGATGCGGACATGCGCAAGGGCACGTTGCACAAGATCGTCGGTGGCAATCCGGAACGCGGCCTGTCCGAGCTGATCTCCGGCCAGGCCGAGCTGCCCGAGGTGCTGCGCAACGTCGACGGCATCAGCAAGCTGTTCTTCATCTCGCGCGGCAAGATCCCGCCGAATCCGTCCGAGCTCTTGATGCATGCCCGCTTCACCAGCCTGCTGGAAGGCCTGAAATCGCGCTTCGACCTGATCATCATCGACACGCCGCCGATCCTGGCGGTCACCGATGCTGCGGTGATCGGACATCACGTGGGAACCAGTCTGCTGGTGGTGCAGTTCGGGCTCAACCAGCCGCGCGAAATTGCGTTGGCCAAGCAGCGCTTCGAGCAGAACGGCGTGCCGATCAAGGGCGCCATCTTCAATCTCGTCGAGAAGCGCAGCGCGGGCTATTACGCCTACGCGTACTACACGTACGCTGCGGCCAAATCGTAACCGGCCTGGAGTGCCAGTCATGATCCTGTCAGCCGCGAGGCGCCGCAAAGCCATGAAAGCAGGTCGGTCGGGCGCGCCCGCCGACGCTGCTTTGAATCGGACGGGAACGGCTTTTTGCAATGCAGGCGCGCGCTGCGTTGAACCCGTCCGTCGCTGGCACGGATCGGCCCGCCCAACGTTGAGTGCGCCATGTCGGTAGCCGAGCCCAGCATTCGGCGCCTGGCGTTTCTGCCCCATGGATGGCGCAATGCCCTGGGGGCGATCTCGATGCTGTGGATCGCCACCGCGCTCTCTGCCGGCATGGCCTTCCTCACGCAGGCACTGCTGGCACATGAGCTCGGTCCCGAGTTCTACGGTCTGTTCGCCTCCTCGCTCGCCATGGTGAGCATGATCACGCCGCTTGCCGGCTTTGGGGTGCCGCAGTTCTGGCTGAAGGTCTACGGCGGCGAAGGATGGACGGCCAATCGCTGGTTGCGGCCGTCGCTGCAGTTCCTGGTGGCCACCACCGTGCTGACTCTGCTGATCATTGTGCTGTGGGCTTTTGTCGGCGCCCCTGCGGACGCCCGCGTGACCTTGCTGCTGTTGTCACCAGTGGTGCTGGCAACGCTGGCTGCGGCCCTGCTGGGCAGCAAGCTGCGGCTGGAGGAACGGCATCAGGCATTGGCCGTATGGCAATTGATTGCGCCGGGAAGCCGCCTGGTGGTGGCGGCCATGCTGCTGATCGTGCCCACACTGGCCGTGCACTTCGTTGCAGCCGGTTATGGCGTAGTTTCGCTGGCAGTGGCTGCGCTCGCCGCGCCGCAGATGCTGGCGATGCTGCGAGGGAAGATGCGACTGCAGGGGCACGGTCCACGTCCCACGGTGACGCAACACATCGTCACGCCAGGACCGCTTGGGGTGTGGTCGCAGGCGTGGGCCTTCGGGCTGGCCGCGGTGCTGTATCCGATCTTTTTCCAGATCAGCACGGTGCTGCTGAAATACCTGGATGGAAATATCGAGGCGGGTATCTTCAGCATCGCGCTGGCGGTGATGACGGCGATCTACCTGATCCCGGCGACGCTGTACCAGAAATTCCTGCTGTCCAAGCAGCATCGCTGGGCAGTACACGACAAGCCCAAGTTCTGGCTCGTCTACAGGCACGGCAATCTCGCCATGCTGGTTTCCGGCGTGCTGCTGGCTGCCGTGGTCGTGCTTGTCGCGCCCTGGGTGGTACCGCTGGCGTTCGGCGAAAAATACCGCGCGGTAGTGCCGGTGCTGCTGGTGCTTGCCGCCTGCATTCCGATCCGCTTCCTGTCCACCGGTGTGGGCTCGGCGCTGCTCAACGAGCAGCACATGCGCTATCGCGTGTTCGCCATGGGTCTCAGTGCCGCCGTGGTGATCGTGCTCAACCTGCTGCTGATTCCTGCTCATCACGAAATGGGCGCCGCCGCCGCCACGGTGGTGGGCGAGGCGGTGCTCCTGCTCACCATGTATGCCGGCGTGCAACGTTTCCATCCGAGCGCGGAGAGGCCGCGGTCATGAAAGTAGAAAAGCTGAGGGCGATCGCGGGCGGCGCTGACCACCACACCGATACCCTCGTCCACCAGGGGTTGGCGCGAGGCGAACAGATGCAGGAACAGTCCGGGCACGACCTGGCGATGAAACGGCTGGCGCTGAGCGCGGCCGCGCTGGCGCGGGACGTCACCGGCACGGGTGCCGCACTGGCGCCGGTGAGCGTGGTGGTTCCCTGCTACCGCTGCGCCGACACCATCGCCAGCGCGGTGGCCTCGGTCGCTGCGCAGAAGCTGCGGCCGACCGAAGTGCTGCTGGTCGACGACGGCAGCGGAGACGGCACGCTGGAGCGACTGAAGGCGATCGCACGCGTCTGTCCGCAGGGCTGGGTCAAGGTGTTGTCCATGCCGCGCAACGGCGGACCCTCCGGCGCGCGCAACCTCGGCTGGCAGCATGCCAGCCAGATCTGGATCGCGTTTCTAGATGCCGACGACACCTGGCATCCGCACAAGCTCAGCCTGCAGATGGACGTGCTGACGAACGACCCGGAAATTTCGCTGCTGGCCCATCGAATGAACGTGCAGCCGCGCACCGATCCTCCACCGGCCCTGAGCTATCCGTTGAAGGTGCGCATATGCCGGCGCCACCTGCTGGGCTGGCGCGCGTCCTTCCCGACCGCGTCCATCGTGCTGCGGCGGGACCTGCCGTTCCGCTTCGACGAGAACCGTCGGCGCGCGGAGGATTTCCTGCTGTGGGCGCAGATCCTCCTGTCCGGCTATCGCTGTGCCTTGATCAACCAGGTACTGGCTTCATGGCACAAGCAACCGTTTGGCGAAGGTGGGCTCAGCGGCGACCTGAAGGCGATGTACGAAGGCGCCGTCAGCGTGCGCAAGACGTTGCGCGCCGAAGGCCTGATCGGCCCGTGGCAGATGCGCGCGCTGCATCTGTCCGGGCTGCTGCGCTATGCGCGGCGCCGCGTGCTCACTTATTGGCGGCGCCGTACGACGATGCGCCGCGACCGTCGCACCGCTGGCAACGGATCAAGGACCACGCCATGAACGATCCGCGGGTCATCGTATGAGCGCTTCCTTTCTGCACGGCGTGCCTGCGCGCGGTGAGCCGGTCCGCGGCAGCGGCATCCAGATATTCGCGCCGCCCGGTCTTGCCAACGTCGACTTCTCGCCGCTGCGCAATCATGCGCGCGACGTTGCCGTGCTCGATCCGGTGTCGATCGCGGATCTTCTGCGCAACGCCTTCGTCTATCCGCCGCACTCGATCTACCACGACGTGAAGTTTGCGATCTCCGGTTTCGATGGCGAGCAGGACCTGCATGGCGACCCACGCTTTCATTTCCGCTACCAGTCCTCGCGTGGCCTGCGGCCGCGGCTTGGTGCGGTGGACGGCGGACTGCTGCTGAAGACGTATCACGAACTGCTGGTGGATGCGGTGCGGCGTTCGAGTGCGGCGATGCGTTCGCCATGGCTGCTGCAGAGCGGCGGCAAGGATTCCACCTCGATGGCGATCGCCGTGGCGGAGGCCCGGCCGGACACCATATGCATGACTTACCTCGGTGGTCGCGAGGAGAACGAGATCGACTCCGCCCGCTTCGTCGCACAGCAGCTTGGCCTGCGCCACGAAGCGCTGGTATGCGACCCCCGCCGCGCCTACGAGCGATACCTGGCGCTGGTTCCGCGCATGCCGCTGCTGACCGCGGATTTCGCCCTGTTGTCCTACGTCGACATGGCGACCGAGATCGCCGCCAGCGGCGGCGACGGCGTGCTGGATGCGCTGGGTTCGGACAATTATTTCGGCATGCCGATCAACTGGAGGCAACGCGTGAAGGCGTTGCTGGCGCTGCGGCTGCGGTTGCCGCGCGCACTCATGGAGTCCTATCCGGTCAGCCACAACTTCCGTCTGTCGTATGCGCTCGGCACACTGCAGATGGATGCGTTCGAGCGCTGCTTTCCCGGCTCGCGCTTCAGCGACGCGGAGGTGGATACCCTGCTTGGCTATCCGATCGCCGAATCCTCCCGCAAGCGCCTGCTGCTGTTTCGCGACGACATCGCGGCCGCCTCGTCGATGGAGGCGCAGCGGCGCGTGGCGGCCACGATCGTGGAGGCGGCGACCTTCGGCAAGGGCATGTTCACTGCCAGCGCGCTGTCGCTGCTGCTGGCCTACCCCTATCGGGAGGAGCGGCTGTGCGAATGGACGTTCCGGGAAGTGCCCGACGCGTTGCTGATCGGTCGGGGCGGCGTCAACAAGGTGCTGGTGCGCCAGCATATCGCCCAGCATTTCCAGCAACTGCCCTACGTGCGCAACAAGGGCAGTTTCCGCTTCGACCTGTGCGGCCTGGCGCGGCAGTGCTTCGACCAGGTGCACGAGATGGCGATCCAGGTGCAGCCATTGTTGCCGGGCGCGGCGTTCTGGCTGGAGAGTCATCGCAGCCGTCTCGGCAACAAGTACCACGCGTCGAAGTTCTACATCCTGGCGATCATGCTGCCGTGGCTGCTCAGCCGGCTGGACAAGCCCGCCTCGCAGTGGACGCCGCGCGATCAGGATGGCGTGTCGTGAGCGGCGCCACGGCCAGCGCCGTGCGCCCGGTCCCGCCATCCGGCAGGAGGCCCGCATGAACCTGTCCGTACAAGGCGGCGACACGGAGTTCGGCGCCGAGCGCCGGATCCAGATCAACGTGTCGCCGCATGCGGGCGAGGTGGACCTGTCGTTGCTGGACGGACACGGCGGCGGCGCGTCCCTGCTGGATTCGACATCGATGGCCGACCTGCTGCGCAACGGCTTCGTCTATCCGCCGCACACGATCTTCCGCGACGTGAAGATCGCCAGCACCGGCTTCGATCCATCGCAGGATCTGCACGGCGCGCCGGTGTTCCACTTTGCGCGGCAGTCGGCTGCCGCGCCGTCACGTCCGCCGCCGGAAACCGTGGATGAAGACGATCTGCTGGAAACCTATCACCGCCTGCTGTGCGATGCGGTGGTGCGATCCACGGCGGCCACGCGCTCGCCGTGGCTGCTGCAGAGCGGCGGCAAGGATTCCACCTCGATGGCCATCGCCGTGGCCGAAGTGGCGCCGCAGACCTGTTGCATCACTTATCGCGGCGGCCAGGAAGAGGACGAAATCGACTCGGCCCGTTTCGTTGCGCGCAAGCTTGGCCTGCGCCACGAGTCGCTGGTCTGCGACCCGGGCCGCAGCTACGACCGTTACCTGGCGTGTCTGTCCCGCATGCCGCTGCTGACGGCAGACTTCGCCCTGCTGTCGTATGTCGACCTGGCCACCGAGATCGCTGCCGACGGTGGCGACGGCATACTCGATGCGCTCGGTTCGGATCCGTATTTCGGTGTGCCGCCGCACTGGGAGACCCGCGTACTCGCCTTGCTGGCGCGCGGCTTGCGGTTGCCGCGTGGCGCCCTCGACTGGAATCCCATCAGCAACAGTTTCGGGCTTTGCTATCTGCTGGGGACGATGCAGATGGACAGTTTCGAGCGCTTCTACCCAGGCTCGCGCTTCACCGATGCGGAGGCCGACGAACTGCTGGGCGGCGAATTCGCCGGCCTGTCCAGGCAGCGCATCGAGGTCTTTCGCGGCGACATTGCCGCCGCCACGACGATGGAGGCGAAGCGGCGGGTATCGGCGACGGTCCTGGAGCCTGCCATTTTCGCCAAGGGCATGTACGCGGCCAAGGCGCTGGGCCTGCGCCTGAGCTATCCCTATTGCGACCCGCTGCTGTGCGACTGGGTGTTCCACGAGGTGCCTGACGATCGCCTGATCGGCCCGGGCGGCGTCAACAAGGTGCTCGTTCGCCAACATATCGAGCGGCATTTCCACGCACTCCCCTACGTCTCGGCCAAGGGCTCGTTCCGTTTCGACCTCTGCGGACTGGCGGCGCAACGCTTCGATCAGGTGCACGATTTCGCCGTGCAGGTGCAACAGCTGATGCCCGGCGCTCCGGCCTGGCTCGAGCGTCACCGCCACCGAATGCACAACAAGTATTTCGCTTCGAAGTTCTATCTGCTCGCGGTCATCCTGCCCTGGCTGCTCAGCCGCATAGAAGGCGCCGCCGATCGTGCTCGGGTCGCCCCATGAAGCGCATGCGCACTCATGTCGACCGGACCCTCCGCGGGACGCATGACAGTTGCCTCACACCGTTGGTGATCACATGACGTCCATGCCGAAGATGATCAAAATGTTAGATTTCTGGGCCGCTTCTCGCGTCCAGATCGCCACGTCGCCATACCGCAAGGTGGATTTCTCCGTGCTCCGCGGGCGCGAGGAGGGCACCGAACTCGATACGATTTCGATCGCCGATCTGCTGCGCAATGGGTTCGTCTACCCGCCCCATTCCATCTACAGCCAGGTGAAGGTCGCTGCGTCAGGCTTTGACCCGGGACAGGATCTTCACGATCACCCGAAGTTCCACCTCGACTTCCAGTCGCCATCACCGTCGGGGTTCCGGGTCGAGGCCGTCGACGATGACGTTCTTCTGGAAACCTATCATCGCCTGCTAAGCGATTCGGTATCGCGCTGGACTGCCGACATGCGATCGCCATGGCTGTTGCAGAGTGGCGGCAAGGATTCCACCTCGTTGGCCATGGCGGTGGCCGAAGCCCGTCCGCAGACCACGTGCCTGACCTACCTGGGCGGCAACGAGGAGGACGAAATCGCCTCCGCGACACTGGTTGCGCGCGAACTGGGACTTCGCCATGAAACACTGATTTGCGATCCGGGTCGTGCCTACGACCGCTATCTGTCGATCGTGCCGGAGTTGCCGTTGCTGACGGCTGATTTTGCTGTCCTTTCCTACGCCGACCTGGTTACCGAGATCGGCCTTCGTGGCGGTGACGGGATCATTGACGGGCTGGGATCGGACGTCTATTTCGGCACGCCGCTCAACCGCACCCATCGACTGTTGTCCGTGATGGCCCGCGGCATGAAACTTCCGCCTGGCATTTTCAGGACCTGGCCGATCAGCCGGAGTTTCGAGTCCTGTTATGCGCTCGGCACGTTGCAGATGAATCGGTTCGAGCGCTTTTTCCCCGGTTCGCGTTTCACCGACGCCGAAGTGGATGAATTGCTGGGCCGGCCGATCGCAGCCGCCTCCCGGCAACGGCTGGAGATTTACGGTGGCGACATGGCCGCGGCCAATTCGCCCGAAGAGCTGCGCCAGATCGCGATCACCGTCCTCGAATCGTCCGCGATGGCAAAGGGCATGTACACCGCAAGCGCCATGCCGCTGCTCCTGGCCTATCCCTATTGTGACCAGCGCCTGCGGGACTGGGTGCGTCAGCTTCCGAAGGACCGCAAGATCGACCACGCCGGCCACAACAAGGTATTGGTGCGGCAGCAGATCGCCCGGCGCTTCCACCATCTGCCGTACGCGACAAAGAAGAAAGGTTCGTTTCGTTTTGATCTTTGCGGCTTGGCACGGCAGCGCTTTGATCAGGTACATGGGTTTGCAATGGATACGCGGACTGTGCTGCCCGGCGCAACGCGCTGGCTCGAAGCCCATCGCGAGGTGCTGGATAACAAGTACTTCGCCTCGAAGTTTTACCTGCTTGCCGTCATCCTGCCGTGGTTGCGCAGTCGGATGAACCGTCCGCGCTCGCGCTCCGCGCGGCGCCAGGAGAATTCGTGAACGATATGGCGACTCCAGAGAAGCTACTCAGCGAGCGTCGTGGCTTTCTGCGCAAATCGCTGTGGCTTGCCGTGCCCTTCGTGCAGCCTCTTCTCGCGCTGCCCACCGCGTGGGCCAGATCAGCCGCTGATCCTGCTTCAGCGATCAATGTGCGCGACAAGGGTGCCCTCGGCGACGGTAGCCATGACGATACCGATTCCATCCAGGCCGCGATCGATGCGCTGCCCGCCAGTGGCGGCACGGTCATCATCCCGGATGGCCGGTACATGATTGACGCATCGCGCTCGATCAACCTTCGTTCCAACACGCGGCTGCAGATGACGCCGGCGGCCACGCTTGGCGCCATCGCCAACGATCTCGAACGCTCCCACGTGATCAAGGTCTGGCGTGCGGACAACGTGCAGATTGTCGGCGGCCGCGTGGTCGGCGAGCGCGCGGAGCATCGCGGCACGACGGGCGAATGGGGCTATGGCATCAACATCCAGGCGTCGAACGACGTCAGCGTCGTCGGCACGCACATCTCGGACTGCTGGGGCGATGGCATCTGGATCGGCGGGCTCGGCAAGCGCGCCAGCGTGACGGTGTCGACCAATGTCACGCTGGACAACGTGGTGTCCACCAACAACCGGCGGCAGGGCCTTTCGATCGGCCCGGTGCGCGGTGTCCGGGTGATCCGTTCCACCTTCAGCAACACCAACGGCACCAAGCCCCAGGCCGGCATCGACATCGAGCCGCAAGGCCAGGGCCCGGCGAGTGACATCACCTTCAGCGACTGCACGATAACGGGCAACCAGGGCTCCGGGCTGGAAGTTCACGAGAACGTCAGCGGCGTGGTGATGAAGCGCTGCAAGGTGCAGGACAACATGGGCTACGGCGTGCTGGCAGGCGGCGCCAGCCAGCTGGCGATCACCGACAACGTGATCACCGGCAACGGCCTGGTCGGCGTCGCGATGTCGGCCAAGGCGAGCGATGTGCAGATCACCGGCAACACACTGACCGGCAACAGCGCGCGCTACCTGCGCCGGCTCGTCTCGTCGCTGCGGACGGTGGGTGCTGGTGACCGCGCGCATAACCTGCGCATCGACCAGGCCGCGCAGAACATCACCGTTTCGGGCAACACGTTTTAATCGTAACGCCACGCCTGACCCGTCCGATCGAGGATCCATCAGCGCATGAAATTCATTTTTTTTGCCAACACCGACTGGTACCTCTACAACTTCCGCCTGGCCACCGCGCGGCGCCTGCAAGCGGACGGCCATGAAGTGGTGATGGTCTCTCCGCCCGGAGAATTCGGAGTCCGCTTTGCGACGCACGGTTTGCGCTGGGTGACGCTGCCGATGAACCGCGCCAGCCTGAATCCGCTGCGTGAAGCGGTCACGCTGTGGCAACTGGCGAAGGTTTTGCGGCGCGAGCGCCCCGACCTGCTGCACAGCTTCACGGTGAAGTGCGCGATTTACGGCGCGCTGGCGGCGCGTGTGGCGAACGTGCCCGCGGTAGTCAACGCGGTGGCGGGCATGGGCTACGTGTTTACCAGCAACAGCTTCAAGGCGCGTTCGTTGCGGCCGGTGGTGAAGGCGCTGTTCCGCGCCACCTTCGGCAGTGCGCGTTCGCTGCTGATCCTGCAAAACCCCGATGATGCCGCGGCGTTCTCCGCGTCACGCCTGGTGACGCCGGAACGGATCCGCGTGATCCGGAGCTCCGGGGTCGATACCGCGCGCTTCCAGCCCGCCCGTCCGCCACGCGGCAGGGACGGCCGTCTGCGCGTGCTGCTGGCGGCCCGCCTGCTATGGGAAAAGGGCGTGCAGGAGTTCGTCGATGCTGCCCGCCTTCTGCGCGAGCAGGGCAGGGACGTGGAATTTCTGCTGGCCGGCATGCCTGATCCGGGCAATCCCCGTTCAGTCGGCTTGCCACAGGTCAGGCAATGGGTCGATGCGGGCTTGCTGCAATGGCTGGGGCATATCGACGACATGCCTGCGCTGTTGAACAGCGTCGACGTCATGGCCCTGCCGAGCTATTACCGCGAAGGCGTGCCGAAGAGCCTGATCGAGGCCGCCGCTTGCGGTCTGGCGATCGTCACCACGGATCTGCCCGGTTGTCGCGAGGTGGTGACGGAACACGGCGTGGATGGCTTGCGGGTCGCCGCGCGCGATGCGCGGGGGCTTGCGGCTCAGATCGTCGTGCTCGACGACGATCGCGAGCTGCTGCGGCGGCTGGGCTGCAGCGCCCGTCAACGGGCACTCGCCGATTTCGACGAGCGGCAGGTGATCCAGCGCACCTTCGATGTGTATTCCGAACTCGTGCCCGATCGCGTTGGCGAGCACCGGTTCCACGTCAACGGGGAGATATCGTTTTGAGCATTGCACGCCGCAGGAGAAGCGGGTTCGCCCTCTCCGCGGCAGCGCGATTCAGGCAATTTGGTATTGATCGATGGATACAGGAACTGATGCCATGCAAGTGAGCCCCTCCTCATGAACACGAGTGCTGTTGCCTCGGGCTACGTGGATTCCATGGCCGCGAATGCTCGCGCCGTGTTGTCCGTGTTGTTGTTGATGGCGGTGAGCCTGCCGCCGATGTATGTGGTCAGCTCTCGCGCCATCGACGCGGGCACGGACACGCATGTCTACGCCGCGGTTTTTCTCGCCATGCGGCATGGCTTGATGGACACCCGCTTCGAGCCGGGTTTCGTGGCGCTCACGCGCCTGACCAGCGCCACCGGCATGAGCGTGGCGGACTACCAGGCGACATTGTTCGGCGTGTTGCTTCTGGGCTTGGCCATTGCCGCACGCGGCTACCACCGGTACCTCGGCTCAACGCGCAGCTTCCTGACGTTCATGAGCGCGGTCCTGTTGTTTTCGTTCCTGTCGCCCATGTTCGTCAATGCTTCGATCAATACGGTGCGGCAGGGCCTGGCGGCGCCGTTTGTCTTCGCTGCGCTGCTGGGGTTCCACCAGCGCAAATGGCGCAGCTTCTTCATTTGGGGCGTGGTGGCCAGCAGCCTGCACTATTCCTCGCTGTTGTATCTGGCGTTCGCGCCGGTGTTGCTTCTAAGTCTTCTGAAACAACGAATCATCGCAGGCGTGGGATTCCTGGCGTATTGCTCGGGTATCTCCATGGTGGTCGTCAGGGTGGCTGCGCCCGCAATCTACAACGACGTGATGAACTACAGCGTCGATGCCGTCTACCGCGCCGGGATTCGCTACGACTTCGCGCTGTTTTCCGTGTTCTGGTACCTGCTTCCGTTCGCGGCGTCGCGGCTGGTCCATGAACCTTTCAGCGAACGCATCAAGCAGAGTGCCGCTGTCTACATGGCGATGGTGCTGCCGTTCCTTGTGCTCGGTTGGGGCAATTTCTCCAACCGATATCTGCTGGTGCCATGGCTGGCCGCGTCGTTCATGGTCGCCGCGATGGCATGTCACTCGCGCACTCCCCTGTTGCGCCACCCGGTGCTTCTGAGGGGCGCTCTGGTGCTGGCGTCCGGCGTCTTCTGCTTCTACGTCACGCACATGATCATCGTATGAAAGTGCTGCTTGCACAGCCCGCGGGGGAGGTAGCAAAGACGTCGCGGCAGAAGTCGCGAGATGTCACCCCGGAGCTGGAACAAAGCAAGGCGATGCGGACCGAGCTGACCATCTTCACGCCCACCTTCAACCGCGCCGAGCTGCTGCCCCGCTTGTTCCAGTCGATCAAGCAGCAGCTGATGCCGGGCGAGCCGCTGGAGTGGCTGATCATCGACGATGGATCGTCCGACAATACGCCGGCCCTGCTCGCGGCCTTCTCGGCTGAGCGGCCGGACCTCGTACAGCACAAGCGGGTCGCCAATGGCGGCAAGCATCGGGCGATCAATCTCGCAGCGCGGCTCGCGCGGGGTGAGTGGATACTCATTGTGGACAGCGATGACCTGCTGGCAGAGGGCGCACTCGAGAAGATCCGTCGTGCGCTTGCGTCGGTGCGTGGGGACGCTCGCATCGGAATGGTGCGAGGGCTGCGAAGGTTCCCTGAAGCCGGGCGCGCGGTCGACCCATTTCGACGTGCCGCAGAACCCGGGTTACCACGCCCAATGGATTTCGACGCAGTCCGGGTTCGACACAGTTGAGCTCATTCGCAAAAGCGCGCTTCAGGCGCACCCGTTTCCGGAGCATGAGGGTGAACGCTTCATGGCCGAGAGTTGGTTGTGGCACAACCTGGACAAGACCCATCTGACCCGGTTTGTGGACCAGGCCTGGGTTGAATGCTTTTATCAGGCCGGTGGGCTATCCGCACAAAGCCGTGCCGCGCGTGCGCGTTCCCCTCTTGGCGCCATGGATGTCTATATGGCGATATACCAGTCAAAGGCCAGCTGGCCGATGCGCGCGCGCGCGGCGGTCAACTGGTGGCGATATCGGTTCCACGCGCGCAGCAGGAAGCTCACGGATGACGAGCCAAGCCGGGTTCCCGGCGTATTCGCTCCGGCGGGATGGCTGCTCAGTCGCGCCGATCGATCCACGAGGGTCGGCTGAGAACCTCTTGGTAACGGCACGGTCCTTAGGCATGAAGCAGGATTCAGGATCGGAGGTTGGAGAACACCGCATTCGTAATCAGGCCGACCAAAAGAGCTGCGTGTCATGACAAACACCACCGTTCTCATCCACTAATGCGCATCGCGCTATTGATCACCAGCCTGGGAGTCGCCGGTGCAGAACGGCTGGTGATTGATCTTGCCGACAGATTTGCCTTGCTCGGGCACCCGGTGCTGGTGGTCTATCTGACGGGAGATGCCGACATCCTCCCGGTTTACCCCGGTGTGAGGGTATTCGGCGCGGGAATGACGCGGTCGCCAGGGAGCCTGCTGAAGGCGTTGTTGTCGGTACGGCGTGCGATTCGTGCTTTCAAGCCCGACGTGATCAACAGCCACCTGGTTCACGCCAGCCTCTTCGCACGATTGTTGCGTTTGACGATGCGAACACCAAGGCTGATCAGTAGCGCGCACAACATGGACGAGGGTGGTGGCCGAGCGCGAATGCTGGCTTATCGCATGTCTGATTGGCTGGTGGACCTGTCGACGAATGTATCCGACCAGGCGGTAGCGGCGTTTGTCGCACGAGGCGCGGTGAAGCCCGGACGAATGGTCACCATGCACAACGGCATCGATGTGCAGAAATTCCGTTTCCTTCCGGCGGCGCGGGACGAACTGCGCCGGCAGTTGGGCTGCGTCGACCACCCGCTGATGCTCGCGGTGGGCCGCTTTCACGAGCTGAAGGATTATCCGAACCTGATCAGGGCATTCGCGCACGTCAGGGCCAGCAGACCGGGGGCCAGGCTGGCGATTGCCGGCGATGGCCCGCTGAGGGCCGAATTTGAGGCCCTGGTGGAAGCGCTGGGCCTGAAGGACGACGTGCATCTGCTCGGCGTGCGGCAGGACATACCGGAGTTGATGTCCGCCTGCGACATCTTCGTGCTGTCGTCGGCCTCGGAAGGTTTCGGCCTCGTCGTCGCGGAAGCGATGGCGTGCGGGCGGATCGTGGTGGCAACCGACTGTGGCGGCGTGCGCGAAGTCGTGGGAGACGCCGGCCTGCTTGTGCCACCTCACGATTCGGAAAAGCTGGCATCCGCGATCATCAGCGCCATCGATCTGGATCCTGCCATCTCCGCCGCCATGACCCTGAGGGCTCGTCAGCGGGTAGAGACGCTGTATTCGCTCGACCACGCCGCGCAGAAATGGCTTGCGCTATATAGTGCGGGTTACGCTCGGACGACGTGACGCCGGCACCCGACGAAATCCGCCGCCTCACCCCTTTCACGAGAGCGTACGCCCTTCAGATACGTGGTTCAGACCTTGCCGAAGGCGCTGGCTCGCAGCCTTTCGCCGAAAAAATTTCGTGTGTTGCGGAATATTCAGTTAGCCACGAAACGGCGCATTTGGACGCCTAAAATCACGCCTATTTCACGCAGCGCAACGGCCCGCTCGCCCTCGCGTGTATCGCTGATATGCCCAGTAAAACTGAAGAAAAAGTTAAAGGCGCACCGTATCGGATGCACGCCCTTCCATTGCGCGCGCACCGCGGGTTTGCATAGGGGCTTTCAACTTGTATGGTTCATGCCCGACACGTCTGGCGTGTCTGGCGGCAACAAGCCCCGGCTCTTGGGCGCAGCGCTTGCGCTGCACCCTTCGATGATCCGGACCCTCTGCCTGATCGGGTAGTCCTGTTGGCCAGGAACCATGGCCAACGGTGTGCATGAGCGCCTTCGCGCTGATCAGGCTCCAATTACAACCCAAATACCTGCTCTGGCATGAAGCCACGGATATCAGCTTGCCCCGATGGATGTGAGGGCTCGATGAAGGCGGGAAACATTCCAAAACGCATTCCGCGAACACCACACGGTTCGATCGGTTGAGCGCATGAAGAGTGCGGTCGCCGATCTTCCACCAGAAGAGGCTTCACCACATGTTTGAACAGAAAATGGGGATCGCTGCAACCATCCGTGCCAACCTTGCTGCGCGTCGCGGCACCACCATCCGACGATCGCTGGGCCTGGCTGGCGCCGCGCTGGCGTTCAGTCTGGTCGCACTGCCTGCATCGGCGGCCAACTGGTGGTCTACGTCGCCGAGCATCTCGATCGGTAGCAAGGTCATCAACGTTCGCACCGCAGGCGCCAAGGGCGACGGACGCCACAATGACACCAGCGCATTCCAGTCGGCGATCAACTCGCTGCCGTCGACGGGCGGCACGATCACGGTGCCTGCTGGCACGTACATGATCGACGCGCTGCGATCGATCAACATGCGCTCGCATGTCCGTCTTGCCCTGAATTCGGGGGCCAAACTGGTTGCGTTGCCGAACAGCAGCCAGCGCTCCAACGTGATCAAAGTCTCTCGAGTGACCGATGTCGAGATCACCGGCGGTGCGATCGTCGGCGAACGCGCCAAGCACCGCGGCACCAGCGGCGAGTGGGGCATGGGCATCGACATCCTCGCCTCGCGCAAAGTCTACGTGCACGACATGAAGATTTCCGACTGCTGGGGCGACGGCCTGTACATCGGCGCGATTGGCAGCGCTGGCAACTCCGTGAGCTCCACGGACGTGACTATCAAGAACGTGGTTTCCAACAACAATCGGCGGCAGGGTTTGTCGTTCGGACCGGTGGATCGCGTCTATGTAGTCAACAGCACGTTCAGCAACACCAACGGCACCAAGCCGGAATCGGGCATCGACATCGAACCCATGTCGACCCGTGGGTTGGCGAGGAACATCCGTATCGAAGGCAGCCATGTGACCGGCAATGCAGGCAGCGGCATCGAAGTGCAGCCCAATGTAACCGGGCTGGTAATCAATAAAACCACGATCAAGGGCAACAAGGGTTTTGGTGTGTACACGAATGCCGCCAGCAACATTTCACTTACAAATAACTTCATCACGGAAAACTGGCTATTCGGTGTCGCCCTAAGGTCCACCACTCACGACGCGAAGGTCACCAGCAACAAGGTCACGTACAACAGCACCCGTGGCTTCTACGCCAGTGGCAAGTCGATCTATACCCTGGTGTCGGGCGCCCGTGATCTGGAAGTACTCAAGTCGACCCGAAACATCCAGGTGGCAGGTAACACGATTTCCCCCAAGCCGTAAGTAGCTAAAGCTGGTTCGTTTCGTGCAAAGAGCGGCGCCTGACCGAAAGTGGTGAGTGGTTGCTGACATGAAAATGGCGTGGCGCTCAGGCGCCATGCCATTTTCATGTGGACCACTGCCGGCATGGTTCGGTGCCGTATGGCCATCTACGGTTTCTACATACCTGCTGCTCTAACGTCGTGGGATGCGCATCCCCGGTTCCCGGTCGGCCGGTGGTGTCCGCTCTCTGGTTTGATCAGTGAAGGAACTCTCGTGATAGACCATCCCAGGCTTAGAACCACGTTCACCGGCTACTACGGCATGAACAACTTCGGCGACGATTTGTTTGGCCTGGTCTGCAGTGTGGCTGCGCGAAAATACTGGAATGGCGATGCCAAACTTGTCGGGCCCGCCATCCGGAACGTGGATACGCGCTACACCATGCCGCCCTGGTATCCGACCGCCATCTACGGTGCACCGGGTTTGTTGGGCAAGGTCAGCCGGTTCTACAGTTTTGCGCGCGGGCTTTCCGGTTCGGATGTGCTGGTCATGGGCGGCGGGTCTGTAATAGGGGGGCCGACCAAATCGACATTTCGCCAGCGAATGATGGTTTCCGCGCACGATGCAGGCACCGTGAAGCTGGCCGCAGTCGGGGTATCGATCGGGCCGATTGCCGATGCGCAAACGGAAGACGCGGTCGCGGATTTCGTGCGCCGCTTTGACTACATAGCAGTTCGCGACAAGCGGTCATACGAGCTTGCCGTAAAGATGGGCGTCGCAAAGAAAACCCACCTTGGACGCGATCTGGCGGGCCTGCTTCCGCTCCTCGCCACTGCCTCGCGCGATGTGGCACAGCGACTCGGGAACGGTCCGGTTCGCATTGGCATCGCTCCGTGCAATTACAAGGTCACCAGCACCTATGCTGCACCCGATGGACGAGATTTGTTGTCGTCGCTAGTTCACGAGTTGGCTCGACTGGCGGCTTCGAGACCATTGCATGTCGATATTTTCAGCCTCAATGAGCACCCCACGCATGGAGACCACGCATTGGCCGCGGCTTTGGAGCGAAGCCTTGCGCAACACGGCGTGGCAGTGCAGGTGCGACGCTATCGCAACATGAGCCCTCTGCTCATGGCTCAGGCTATCGGTGAGTGCGACGCTTTTGTCAGCGCGCGGCTGCATGGCGGCATCGTTGCGTATCTGCAAGGCGTTCCGTTTGCCATTGTGGACTACCATCCGAAATGCAAAGACTTCGCCGACGAAGTCGGCCTGCCACCTGTACTCCGGATTACTGCAGAAGCCGATCTTACGACGGCGGTACGCAATGCACTTGCCGCCCTGCTTGAACCCGGGAACGAGCCAACGCTATCGCGTGAACTCTATTCCCTGCAGGCGCAAGACATATTCAAATGCGCGCCCTGGTCGGTCGTCCCACGGATGGCACCGGCGAGACAGAGCGTCCGGATCTGAGGATCGTTTGCGGAGATCGGACGGCCAGGTGCCGGAAAGAGCTACCTTCGCCGATTGCGATTCCGCGGTGGCCCGTCAACTGGCTGTGATCGGCTCGGCTGATAGATCCATTTTATCTGGCGGCGGCGTCTGCTCCAGCGTCGTATATGGCGCATGAGCCTCTGCTCGAGGTCGTGTGGCCGGCGTTCGCTTGGAGGGTCCAGATTGCTGCCGATCTGCGCCAGGTTCTTTTCCACCTGATCCAGCCAGGCATCAAAGGTGCGGGTGAATTGCACGTGCACCGAAGGGTGGCCAGCCATCAGCGTTGCAAGTGCGCGTGTCTTGCCCATCGCCAGATTGTCCGCGATGACGTGGATTTCCTTGTTGGCCGGTTGATTGGCGGCGATGGCGGCAAGAAAAGCCGCGAACTCGGCTGACGTCTGGCGGCCAGGCGGAGCTGCTTCGTCGCTGTCGGTATCGCGGCTCTTCAAGGCTGCGTACAACGCCCGTATACCGTGGTGGTCGCTCACGTCGGGAAGCTGCGAGTGGCGCGATGTCAGGTCGTCTCCGGGCTCCGCTACATTCGCCGCGGCCTCATCGACGCTAAATATCGCCGCGTGCTGGGGCGCACTCAAGTAGAGGCCGACGATACCGGCGGCCTTGGCATCTAGAGAAAGTTGCTCGCGAACCTGCCGGCCCGCGCGCCGCTGCGGGGTGATGCCGTGCTTGGACCAGATGCGCGCTATGGTCGTGTGCGAGATGGCGCCGCCCAGCTCGGCGGCCAGTTTGCGTGATGACCACTGGCCGGACCCATCGGCGGGCATGTGCCTGGTAGTGCGCGCCAGCACACGGGCCTCCAGTCGATCCGTCACCTTGTAGCGTTCACGGCCTGCGTGCTTCGAATACAGCCCTGCCAGCCGCTCTGCACTGAACCGTTTGCTCCAGCGCGCAATGTAGCTGTCGCTGCAATGGAGTTGCGCGCGAATCTCGGCCCAGCTGAATCCGTCCGCCAACAACAAGATCAACTTCGCGTGGCGTGCGGAATCGGCACGTCCTTCCCCTGCTTCAGCCTGGTGCTGAAGTTCGACGCGCTCGCTGCGAGTCAGCTTCAACACTTTCGCCGAACGACCGGCTCACACTTCCGATTTGTGCGTAACAAATTGCCGTTTTTGGCGCAATAGCACGGCGCGGGGCAATCGCCCGTACTGTGAAACAGGTCACCCGGACATGCACCTTTCTCGCGTGAAAAGTGTGCATCCTCTACGTGAAGGCTTTCTTCACAACGAGGGTTAATTAGATGTCCAGCAGCACTTCTCCCATAGCCGGATTCACCCATGCGCCCCGCGCAAACCAGTTCGGCCGTCGTACTTCGCGTTCGCTGATTCTCGCCGGAATGGCGTTGGCGTTCAGCATCACGGCTCTGCCGGCTTCGGCGGCCAATTGGTGGTCGACCTCGCCGAGCGTATCGATCGGCAGCACCACGATCAGCGTGCGCACCGCAGGTGCCAAGGGCGACGGCCAGCACGATGATACCAGCGCATTTCAAGCCGCGATCAACTCGCTGCCGTCGACTGGCGGCACGATTACGGTACCGGCGGGCACCTATATGATCGACGCGCTGCGTTCGATCAACATGCGTTCGCATGTTCGCCTGAGCATGAGCCCCGGAGCCAAGCTGGTCGCCCTGCCCAACAGCAGCCAGCGCTCGAACATCATCAACGTCTTGAAGGTGACCGATGTCGAGATCACTGGCGGCGCGATCGTCGGCGACCGCGCCAAGCACATCGGATCGACCGGCGAATGGGGCATGGGCATCAACGTCCTCGCATCCAACAAGGTCTTCGTACACGACATGACGATCTCCGATTGCTGGGGCGACGGTCTGTACATCGGCTCGAGTGGCAGCGCTGGCAACGCGGTGGGTTCCACCGACGTGACGGTCAAGAACGTTGTCTCCAACAACAATCGCCGTCAGGGCCTGTCGTTCGGCCCCGTGAACCGGGTCTATGTGGTCAACAGCACGTTCAGCAACACCAACGGCACCAAGCCGGAGGCGGGCATCGACATCGAGCCCATGTCCACCCGCGGGTTGGCGCAGAACATCCGTATCGAGAGCAGCCGCGTGACCGGCAATGCAGGCAGCGGCATCGAAGTGCAGCCCAATGTGACGGGGCTGGTGATCAAGTGGAGCACGATCAAAGGCAACAAGGGCTTTGGTGTCTACAGCAACGCTGCCAGCAATATCACGATTGCGGGTAACAACATTACAGAAAACTGGTTGTTCGGCGTTGCCATGCGGTCCACCACCCGTGACGTGAAGATCCTCGACAACATCATCACGTACAACAGCACGCGCGGTTTCTATGCCGGCAACAAGTCGATCTATACCCTGGTGTCGGGCGCTCGCGATATTGAGGTGCTCAGCACCACACGAAATGTCCAGGTTTCCGGAAACACGATTTCTCCCAAGAAATAAGCACAAGCCGGCTTGCCACGGGTTGCCGGGATCGCCATGGGACTGCGGATGGCCTGATATCGATCCCGCTGCGCCCTTTCGAAGAGCCGCTTCCATGCAGCATCCCGTCGGGATGCTGCATTTTTTTTTGATCGCGAACGAAGCGTCCCGTCGAGCGACTCTTCGTGAACCTCCACGCACCGGCATGGCGGGCCTCTCCTGGCGACTGCGACTCTGAGCTACGCGTCGGCGGCGCTTCTCGTGTCCGTGCTGCGCCGCCGGTAGTTCGCGGTTTGCGACGCAGACCGGTTGGCGACTCTGCGTTCGACGAAGGTGTACTGCATGGCCGCGGGTGCGCCGTTCGCAGGGCGACCGGAATGCTGCTTCATCCATACACGCCGATGCGCCGCGATGTAGATCAGCGACAGCGCGCCGAACGCGAGCAGGTTGCTGCCCGCGTTGAACATGCGCGTCAGTGTGCCGAGGTACGCCAGTGCGACAGCCAGCGTGACCAGGGCGGCGAGGGTGGCGCGCGGCGTGAGCCCGGCATTCAGCAGCAGGTGATGGATATGGCCGCGGTCCGGCTTGAACGGCGACTTGCCCTCGCGCAGTCGGCGAATCATCACGGCAAGCGTGTCCAGCACCGGCAACGCCACACACCACAGCACGTCGATGGTCGACAGATGGGTCGGATTGCTCTGGCTCAGTTTGATGAGCGTCCACGCAAGCACATATCCGACCATGACGCTGCCGGCATCGCCCAGGAAGATCTTCCTCCCGATCAGCCCCAGGTTTACGGCGAGATACGGCAGCAACGCCGCGGCCATGAGCAGCGGCAGGGTAAGGTTGTGCCATCGCAGCGGACCTTCGTAGGCGGTGATGGCTACCACGCTCACTATGGTCAGCGCGCCAGCCAGCCCGTCGATCCCGTCCATCATGTTGAATGCGTTCATCAGTCCGATAACCGCGATCAGCGTGAGCGGAATGCCGAACACGCCCAAGCTCCATCTCCACGCCAAACAGGTGCCCCAGGGTGTGGATGTGAACGCCCGTGCAGACCACCACGGTCAGAACCGCCGCCGTCTGAATGAGCAGGCGGGGAAGTACCCCCAGCTCCGTGCGGTCGTCGATGGCGCCGACGAGCACGAGCACGGCCGCCGTCGCAAGTACGTAACTGGCGAACGGATACTCCTGGCCGGCGACGAGCACGCCTGCGAGGACGCCGCAGAAGGCGCAGAGGCCACCGATGACGGGAATGTTTCCGATGTGTTTCTTGCGTTCGTTGGGCCGGTCCACCAGCCCGAGAACTTCCGCATAGCGGTAGAGGAAGGCGATGGCAAATGCCGACGACACGGCGGCGCTCGCGAGCGAGAGAAATATCCGGTAAGGCAGCATTGGCAACAGTCCTGATCGCTGACGCGGCAATGGCCCGATGGCGGGCACATGCAACGTGGACACCTCAGCTCAATCCGAGAGGCAATGGATCCCTGTTCCTGCAGCCCCAGCGATCGAGGCTGCGGAGAGACTAGGAAGCGCATCCGTCGATGCGGGGTCAAAAAAGGGTGATTGCGAAACAGGCAACTCGGCGATGCAGAAATGCAGGCGATTTGCGCCTTCGACCGCTCGATGCCAACTCGCTGCCTTCGTGCCGATGGAGCACGTGTCTTGTCACATTGGCAACGCTAGTGAGAAGCAAAACCGCTGCCGTCGCGTCCCGTTTCTGTCGAGCACGGTGCGATCGGAGCAGGGTGGCGCTGAAGCAGTCAGCGTTGGCGCAGCGTTGTCGCCGCATCGATGTGCCCCGCTGGCGCGCGGCAGTTGGAACTGCCGACGTCGTCCGGCACAATGTTCGGGCAGAAAGCGACAGGACCCCGTCACTGCCGATCGCCGATTCCGCTGCCGGAGAAGCGAGGCTGGTCGGGTCCGATCAACGTATCGCATGAATCGGAAGCGTTGCCGTCCTCATCGGGGGCAGCGCAGCGGGACCTGGAGCCTGTTTCCGCGTCGACGGCTGCTGTTTCTCAGAATCACCGGTTCCTACCACAGGTCGCGCGCCATGCTCTTGATGATCGACAACTACGACAGCTTCACCTTCAACCTCGTGCAGTACCTGGGCGAACTTGGGCAAACGGTAACGGTCGTGCGCAACGATGCACTGGATGTCGCCGGCATCCGCGCGCTGCAGCCGTCGCACATCATGATTTCGCCCGGACCGGGTACGCCGGATGATTCGGGCGTGTCACTGGACGTGCTGCGCGAGCTGGCAGGCGACATTCCGGTGTTCGGTGTATGCCTCGGCCATCAGGCGATCGGCCAGGTGTTCGGCGGCAAGGTGATTCGCGCCAAGCGCATCATGCATGGCAAGACTTCGCCGGTGCGCCATCGCGGACAAGGCGTGTTCGCCGGTTTGCCTGACCCGTTCGAGGCCACCCGTTATCACTCGCTGGTAGTGGAGCAGTCGTCGTTGCCGGACTGCCTGGAAATCACCGCGTGGACGGAAAATGCCGACGGTTCGATCGACGAGATCATGGGCCTGCGCCACAAGACGCTCGCCGTGGAAGGCGTGCAGTTTCATCCCGAGTCGATACTGACCCAGCATGGTCATGACCTGCTGCGCAATTTTCTCGGACAGCCATTGCGGCTGGCGGCATGAGCAAGGGCGCGATCGACAAACCCGAACGCGAGATCACGATCACGCCGCAGGAAGCCTTGCAGCGCACGATCGAGCATCGCGAGATCTTCCATGACGAGATGATCGCGTTGATGCGCCAGATCATGCGCGGCGAGGTGAGTCCGCTGATGACCGCGGCGATCGTCACCGGCCTGCGCGTGAAGAAGGAAACCGTGGGTGAGATCACCGGCGCGGCGCGTGTGATGCGCGAGCTTTCGGCCAAGGTCGAGGCGCCGGAGCACCCCCATTTTCTAGATATCGTCGGCACCGGCGGCGACGGTGCGTCGAGCTTCAACATCTCCACCGCCGCGATGTTCGTGGCGGCGGCGGCCGGCGCGCGGGTGGCGAAGCATGGTGGTCGCAGCGTGTCATCGAAATCGGGCAGCGCCGACGTGCTGGAGGCGCTGGGCGCATGCATCGACCTCACGCCAGCCCAAGTGTCCCGATGCATGATCGAGACCGACATCGGTTTCATGTTCGCGCCGAACCATCACCCGGCGATGAAGGTCGTCGCGCCCGTGCGCAAGGAGATGGGCGTGCGCACCTTGTTCAACATTCTCGGGCCGCTGACCAATCCGGCGGGTGCGCCGAACATTTTGATGGGCGTGTTTCATCCGGATCTGGTCGGTATCCAGGTTCGCGCGCTGCAGGCGCTTGGCGCGAACCACGCGATGGTGGTGTGGGGGCGCGACGGCATGGACGAAATTTCGCTGGGCGCGACCACGCTGATCGGCGAGTTGCGCCATGGCGTGGTGCGCGAGTACGAGATCGAGCCCGAGGATTACGGCCTGGCGATGGCGTCCAGCCGCAACCTGCGGGTGGAAAATGCGGACGAGTCCAGGGCGATGCTGCTGGAGGCGCTGCAGGGACAGCGCGGCGTTCCGCATGACATCGTCTGCCTGAACGCCGGTGCGGCACTGTACGCAGCCGATGTGGTCGGCACCATCGCCGACGGCATCGAGCTCGCCGGCGCAACGATTGCCAGCGGCGCCGCGCATGCGAAAATGCAGGCCTTCGTGGCGGCTACGCAACGACTCGCCGCGCGAGGCTGATCGGCGGGCAGGTGCGCGCGCATCAGCGAAGTGGCAGCATCGGATCACCCGCGCACGCGATGCGTCCCCACTGAACCACGAGATGCCATGACCGACATCCTCAATCGCATTCTTGCCCGCAAGGCGGAGGAGATCGCAGAACGCCAGATCAAGCTGCCGCAGGGCGAATTGATGGCGCGCATCGCAGAGCTGCCGCAGACCCGCGGTTTCGCCGCCGCGATCGAGGCGAAAATCGCCGCGGGTCTGCCGGCGGTGATTGCCGAGGTGAAGAAGGCCAGTCCCAGCAAGGGCGTGATCCGCGCCAACTTCGACCCGGCCGCGATCGCGCAGAGTTACGAGGCCGCCGGTGCCGCTTGCCTGTCGGTACTGACCGACAGCGATTTTTTCCAGGGCAGCGAGGCGTTTCTGCAGCAGGCGCGGGCGGCCTGTTCGCTGCCGCTGCTGCGCAAGGACTTCATCATCGACGCGTACCAGGTGTACGAGGCCCGCGCGATCGGCGCCGACTGCATCCTGCTGATCGTCGCCGCGCTGGATGATGACGTGCTGCTGCAGCTGTCTCTGCTCGCCGCCGAACTCGACCTGGACGTACTGTGCGAAGTGCATGACGAAGAGGAACTCGAGCGCGCGCTGGCGTTGCCGGTGCCGTTGATCGGTGTCAACAACCGCAACCTGCGCAGCTTCGAGACCTCGCTGGAAACGTCGCTGGCGCTGCAGCAGCTGATCGAGTACGACCGCGTGCTGGTGGCCGAGTCGGGCATCCATACGCCGGAGGACGTGGCGCGGCTGCGCGAGGGTGGCATCCAGGCGTTCCTGGTCGGTGAGGCGTTCATGCGCGCCGAGAATCCCGGCAGCGAATTGCGGCGGCTGTTCGGCACGCCGTGACCTCTCTGACGAAGGACGCTCCGTCCGTCGCGCCAGCGGACAGCATCGAAGCGGATGCAACCTTGCCGCGGGTGGTGCTTTTCGATTTCGACGGCGTGCTGATCCAGGGCGATTCGTTTTACATGTTCATGCGCGAGCGTTACCGGCGTTCGTTCTGGCGCCCGCTGCTGGCCTTGCTGATCGCACCCGTGCTGCTGGTGCAGTGGCCATTCTCGCGACGCGGGCCGATGCGCGTGCTGATACGCATCGCGTTGCTCGGACTGGGCGAGCGGCGGTACCAGGCGGCTGCGAGCGCGTTCGCCGATGTTCTGGCGCGACGGCCGCGGCAATTCTGCCGCGACGGTCTGCAGATGCTGCGCCGGCACCAGGCGCAAGGCGACCGAGTCATCGTGGTGACCGGCTGCGAACACGCGCTGGTCAGCGGCATCCTGGCCCAGCTCGGATTGGCCCGGATCGAGATTGTCGCCTCACAACTGCGGCCGGGTTGGCTGGGGATGCGCCTGCTGCGGCACAACGTGGGTCATCGCAAGGTGCAATCGCTGGCCGAACACGGTGTCACCGCTTGGCAGGTGGCGTACGGCGATTCGATGTACGACGTGGCGATGTTGAAACAGTCGACCGAAGCAGTGCTGGTCAATGGCACGCCGGCATTGTGCAAGAGAGTCGAGAAGGCGCTGGGTCGCGCGATCACGCGGGTCGAGTGGTTCTAGCGGCGCAGCATCTGCGCCAGCTGGCCCAGGCTGATCAGCACAATCAGGCTGCCGACCGCCGCCATCACGGCGCGCTCGGGCAGATGTCGCACCAGCCACGCGGCGAACGGCGCGGCGATCACGCCGCCGGTGAGCAAGCCCAGCACGATCGACCAGTGTCCTACGCCGACATGCCACGCAAGGGTCGCCGACACGCATACCGTCACCACGAATTCGGCGGCGTTGACCGAGCCGATCGTGCTGCGCACGGCGCCGCCGCGGGCGATCAGCGTGCTGGTGGCTAGCGGTCCCCAGCCACCGCCGCCGATCGCGTCAAGCAGGCCGGCGAAGAAACCCAGCACGCCACTGTGCTGCACCTGGTGCCGGATCAAGCGCTTGCCGAACGCGCGCAACAGCACCATGACGCCGAGTATCAGCAGGTAGACGTTGACGAACGGACGGATCGTTTCGCCCGGCACGCTGGCGAGAAAGTAAGCGCCCAGCATGCCGCCGATCGCGCCGGGAATCGCCAGTTGCCAGAAAAGTTTCCAGCGGACGTTGCCGAACCATGCATGGGAAGCGCCGGACACACCGGTGGTGAACACTTCGGCGGTATGCACCGTGGCGCTCGCCAGCGCGGGCGGCAGGCCGAGCGCAAGCAGGACCGAATTGGAAACCAGGCCATACGCCATGCCGAGCGCGCCATCGACGATCTGGGCCAGCAGGCCCACGCCAACGAAAATCAGAAACTGCCCGTAATCCAAGCGCGGCTCCGCAGCCGGTGGCGAAAAATCATCCTCCGCCAGGCTTCGTAAAAAACCGGTTCAATCGACGCCCGCGTGGGGCGTCTGCATCACGGACGCCTCAGCGGGTGCCGCGCACCACGATGGTCTTGCCGGCAACGTCGATCATCCGCTGTTCTTCCAGCTGCTTCAGCACGCGACCGACCATTTCGCGCGAGCAGCCCACGATACGGCTTACTTCCTGACGCGAGATGCGGATCTGCGTACCGTCCGGATGGGTCATCGAGTCCGGCTCCTGGCAGAGGTCGAGCAGGGTGCGCGAGATGCGGTTGGTGACATCCATGAAGGCCATCCGGCTGACCTGGCGCGAGGTGCGCAGCAGACGGTTGGTGAGCTGCGCGCCGATGGAGAACAGGATCTTCGGGCATTCCTCGCGCAAGGGACCTTCCATCAACTGGAACAGGCGCTCGTAGCTGATCTCGGCCATTTCGCACGGCGTGCGCGTGCGCACCATCGACTCGCGCTGCGCCTGCTCCACGAACAGGCCCATCTCGCCGATGAACTGCCCGCGGCTGATGTAGGCAAGGATCAGTTCGCGGCCTTGCTCGTCTTCGGTGCACACGGCCAGCGAGCCATCGATCACGTAATAGAGCGTGTTGGCGGGATCGCCGGGCCGGATGATTGCTGTCTTGCCCGGATAGCGGCGGCGATGGCACATGCCCAGGAAGCGCTCCATCGCGGCCGGGTCGGGCGCGAAGCTGAGCGGTGCCTGAGAGCGTTCAAAAGCTTGTTGGAGCTGGTACTTGAGTTGCGCCACGATGACCCCCGACGAATGGCTGGCTGCGATGACTTTCGCCGCAAGTGCGACATGCCGTTGCGTAGCAAGCTCTGCAGTCCCGGCATTATGGCAAACCTCGGCGGCTTGCCGCAGGTTCAATTTCTTTTCTTTTTGCCGCATACTTCGCGGTCTTTCGGATGTGGCGCTTGCCGCACGCCGTTCACAAGGGTCGCGCAGGCTGTCGCCTGCGATCCAACCATACCGCGGGGACCCTTGTCGCTAACCCGCCTCTACTGCTGACCGAAGTACGGTCATGGAGAGCCGCCCGTGGTCAAACCACTTCCCCGTCTGCGCCTGCAGGGTTTCAACAACCTGACCAAGGCCCTGAGCTTCAACATCTACGACATCTGCTACGCGGTGTCCGAGGAACAGCGCCGCCGCTACATCGAATACATCGATGAGCAGTACGACGCCGATCGCCTGACCCAGATCCTCACCGACGTGGCCGAGATCATCGGCGCCAACATCCTCAACATCGCGCGCCAGGATTACGATCCGCAGGGCGCGTCGGTGACCATGCTGATCTCCGAGGAGCCGGTGGTCGAGAAGCTCGGCCGCGACACCATCTCCGGTGCCGTGGTCGCGCACATGGACAAGAGCCACATCACGGTCCACACCTATCCGGAAACGCATCCGCACAACGGCATCGCCACCTTCCGCGCGGACATCGACGTGGCCACCTGCGGCGTGATCTCGCCGCTGAAGGCGTTGAACTACCTGATCGACAGCTTCGAGTCCGACATCGTCATCGCCGACTACCGCGTGCGCGGCTTTACCCGTGACATCAAGGGCAAGAAGCACTTCATCGACCACAAGATCAATTCGGTGCAGGACTACCTGGCCAAGCACATCCGCCAGAAGTACGAGATGTTCGACGTCAACGTGTATCAGGAAAACATGTTCCACACGAAGATGCACATCAAGGACTTCGACCTCGACACCTACCTGTTCGAGGCGCATGCCGACGACCTCTCGTTCAAGGAGCGCCAGCGCATCGAGCAGTTGCTGCGCCGCGAGATCGAGGAACTGTTTCACGGCCGCAACCTGATGTGACGAAAAACCCGCCGGAAGGCGGGTTTTTTTTAAGAGGCGCGATGCCTGCGCATAGCGCTACGCCATGTCGCGACTGGAATCGCTTCCGGCTTCCTACACGCGATAAGCCACCGTTTTCATCACCAACGAACTGAAGTGCATCAGCTGTGGCAGCGGAAATGGCAGATCGATGCCGCCGCGCTGCCGGGCCGCCTCCGCGTGGCGGATCTCGTCGATCTGCATTTGCGTCAACACCGCGCGCGAGCGCTGGTCCTGCGCGGGCAGTTTTTCCAGGTGTTCGGCGAGATGCGCTTCCACCTGGCGCTCGGTCTCGACCACGAAGCCGAGGCTGACCGGGTCGCCGGCCAGCGCCGCCGCCGCGCCGATCGCATAGCTGCCCGCGTACCAAAGAGGATTGAGCAGGCTGGGGCGACTGTCCAGCTGCTGCAGGCGTTGCGCACACCAGGCGAGGTGATCGGTTTCCTCGACGGCGGCATGCAAGAGGTGCCGGCGGTTGTCGGCATCGCGCGCCAGCGCTGCCTGACCGAAATAGAGTGCCTGCGCGCAGACCTCCCCGGTGTGGTTGATGCGCATCAGGCCCGCGGCATGATTGCGCTCGGTATCGTCGAGTTCCACTTCGGCGATGCCGGCGGCGGGCGAGGAACGCTGTGCCTGCGGCGAGCCGGCAATCGCCTCCAGCGCGCGCTCGCAGCCGATCAGCAGGCGGTCGAGCGGGCTCAGCGTGCGGATGGTCATGGGCAGTTCCGGCTCAATGGTGGTGTTCGAGTTGTTCGGCCAGCAGGGTCAGCGGGTGCTGGCTGGGCCAGCGCAGGCCTTGCTCTGCAATCCCGGCGTCCAGATGCAGGCGACAGCCGATATTGGACGACAACAGAGCCTGCGGTGCCAGCGTGGCGACTTGCCGCAGCGTATCGTCGCGCAGCAGCGCCGCGCGCTGCGGGAATTCCAGCAGATGGCTGCCGGCCGCGCCACAACAATAAGGTGGTCGGGGCAAGCTCATCACCTCGAGTCCGGGTATCTGGCGCAGCAATTGCAGCAGCGCCCCTTCGGTTCGCGCCACGTTGATCTGGGTGCACGGCAGGTGCAACGCCATGCGTCGCGCCAGCGGACGGAAGTGAAGTCGGGCGGCATGTTCGGCCAGCAGCTCCAGCGGATCGACGACCGTCACGCCGGGCAGCGCACGGCGCAGCGTGGCGAGGCAGCCAGGCGTCACCGTGAGCAGTCGAGTCGCGCCGCTCGCGCTCCAGGCGCGACGCACTCTCTCTGCCGCGCGTCCGGCAGCGTCGCTGGCGCCACCATGCAGATCCATCGCTCCACAGCATAATGCCGGCAGCACGCTGACATGGAAACCGGCCGCCTGCAGCAAGGTGACCGCCGCCTGTTGCGCCGGCGCGTCCTCCACACTGGCCACGCAGCCGGGGAACAGGGCGAGTCGTGGCCGCTCGGCCGCGGACTGCGGCTGGGCGCTGACGCGCGGGCCAGGCGCGTCGGGGAGATCGCGCAAGGCGGCGCGCCACGGCGATCGCTCGGGAAGCCGCCGTGCCAGCGCATTCTTCCAGCGCGGCAAGGCAGTCCAGCGAGCCAGCACGTGCAGCGCGCGCAGCAACTTCGGCCGCTTCAACCATGCGAGCAACAGGCGGGGCCGCCGCGGAGAAGTGCCCAGCAGGGCGCGTGTTTCGATCAGCAGCTCGCCGTACTGCACGTCGGCCGGGCAGGCCGTTTCGCAGTTCAGGCAGCCCAGGCAGTGATCCAGGTGCTCGCGCAACGCCGCCGTGGAATCGGCCGATCCGCGAGCCAGTGCCGAGGCAATGGCGATGCGCCCGCGCGGCGATTCCGCCTCGCTGCGATCCAGCGCGTAAGTGGGGCATACCGGCAGGCAAAGTCCGCATTGGACGCATTGGTCGGCCAACTCGGCGATGCGCCCGGCAGACGCGCGCATGGGGGACTTTTCAAGCGGCATGGTCGTCATGCTATCATTGCCAGCTCACAGCCCGCCGGTCGGTGGGCTTGCGCCATGGATGACAGCTCCGCTATCATCTCGCGCCTTTGATCCACCGATTACGCGTACCGCCTTACGGCGGCAGAACAGGTATTCTGAAATGAAAACGTTTAGCGCCAATGCAGACAACGTCAAGCGCGACTGGTTCGTGGTTGACGCCGCGGGCAAGACGCTCGGTCGCCTGTCGACCGAAATCGCCCGTCGCCTGCGCGGCAAGCACAAGCCGGAATACACCCCGCATTGCGACACCGGCGATTATATCGTGGTGATCAACGCGCAGAAGGTGCATGTCACCGGTGCCAAGCTGGACGACAAGAAGTACCACCGCTTCACCGGTTACATCGGCAACCTGAAGACCACCAGCCTGAAGGACCTGCTGGCGACCTACCCGGAGCGCGTGATCGAGATCGCCGTCAAGGGCATGCTGCCGAAGAACCCGCTGGGCCGCGAGATGTATCGCAAGCTCAAGGTCTATGGTGGCGCCGAGCATCCGCATATCGCACAGCAGCCGCAGGCGCTGGAAATCTAAGGAATCATCATGACGATCCAGCAGAACTACGGCACTGGCCGCCGCAAAACCTCCGCCGCCCGCGTGTTCCTGCGCAAGGGCAAGGGCGAGATCGTGGTCAACGGCAAGTCGCTTGAGGCATTTTTCGGTCGCGAAACCTCGTGCATGATCGTGCGCCAGCCGCTCGAGCTGACGCAGAACACCGAGAAGTTCGACATCATGGTCACGGTCGCCGGCGGTGGCATCACGGGCCAGGCCGGTGCGATCCGTCTGGGCATCGCCCGCGCCTTGATCGAATATGATGAAACGCTGAAGTCGCCGCTGCGCAAGGCCGGTTTCGTGACCCGCGACGCTCGCGAGGTCGAGCGCAAGAAGGTCGGTCTGCACAAGGCACGTCGCGCCACCCAGTTCTCCAAGCGCTGATTTCCCTACCGGAATCGCGTTTGTCGGTTCGATGCACCGAGGTCAGAGCGCATCGTTCCAGCTGTTTTTTGGGAGATCGTCTAACGGTAGGACGACAGCCTCTGACGCTGTCTATCTAGGTTCGAATCCTAGTCTCCCAGCCAAAATAAAAAGCCCGCCCTTGTGGCGGGTTTTTTATTTTGGTCTGTGGAGCACAGGAGACGAAGCACGTTCGACAAATTTGTCTGGAACAAATGTTGGACAGCCGAAGGCTGGCCCCGAGCGCGGCGAGGGGTGAGTCCCATGGATGGGACGAACAATCCTAGTCTCCCAGCCGCCTTGAGTCCGCTACCAACAACTACGGTTTGACGCACTTCGGCGACACAACGCGGCCCTTCGACTCCGCTTCGCTACGCTCAGGGCGAACGGTATAGTTCTTTACGTCAGCAATTTCCGAGGCCCGCAAGTCCTCGCAACGACTTGCCTCTTCGGTTCCCGGACCCGCCAGCGTAAAATTCCCGTTTTCCATTTTCACGATGAATCGATGACCTCCGAAACTGACAAGCCGGCGGCGCCGCCGGGTGTGCGCCTTGAAGGCAGCACCGATGCGTTGCCCCTGTCGCCATCGCTTGGCGTGACGCTCGATGCCACGCGCATGCCGCGCCGCTCCACTCTGGTGGACCGCCGCGTGCTGCGCATCACCGCGGTGGCAGTGGTGCTGGGCGTGGCGGCGGCATTCATTGCGCGCATCCTCACCGCACTGATCGGCCTGGTGACCAACCTGGCGTTCTACGGTCGGATTTCGACCGCCTTCTCCTCGCCGGCCGACCACCATCTCGGCGCATGGGTGATCGTGGTCCCGGTGATCGGCGGACTGATCGTGGGCGTGATGGCGCGCTGGGGTTCGCGCGCGATTCGCGGCCACGGCATTCCGGAGGCGATGGAGCAGGTGCTGCTGAACGAGTCGAAGATCCCGCCGCGGATCACCTTCCTGAAGCCGATCTCCTCGGCCATCGCGATCGGCACCGGCGGCCCGTTCGGCGCGGAAGGCCCGATCATCGCCACCGGTGGCGCGCTGGGTTCGTTCATCGGTCAGCTGCTGCACGTGACCGGCGCGGAACGCAAGACGCTGCTGGCGGCCGGCGCGGCGGCGGGCATGGCCGCGATGTTCGGTTCGCCGGTTGCGGCGGTGCTGCTGGCGATCGAACTGCTGCTGTTCGAACTGCGTCCGCGTTCGCTGATTCCGGTGGCGCTGGCCACGGTGGCGGCCACCGGCGTGCGCTACGCCATGGTCGGTTCGGCGCCGGTGTTCGCGATGCCGGCGCTGGCCACGCCGGGTCTGCTGGCACTGCTTTCGTATGTCGGCATCGGCGCCGTGCTTGGCCTGATCAGCGTGGGCGTGACGCGCCTCGTCTACGGCATCGAGGACGTGTTCGAGAAGCTGCCGATCCACTGGATGTGGTGGCCGGCGATCGGCGGCGTGGCGGTGGGCGTGGTCGGCTATTTCGCACCACTGACGCTGGGCGTGGGCTACAGCAACATCGAGAACATCGTGTCCGGTCGGCTGACCCTGCAGGCGCTGGCGTTCCTGTGCGTGATGAAATTCCTCTCATGGTCGATCGCGCTGGGCAGCGGCACGTCGGGCGGTACGCTGGCGCCGTTGTTCACCATCGGCGGCGCGCTGGGCGCGCTGCTCGGCCTGGGTATCGCGGCGCTGGCGCCGCAGTTCGGCATCGATCCGCGGATTGCTGCGCTGGTCGGCATGGCGGCGATGTTCGCCGGCGCGTCGCGAGCGCTGCTGACGTCCGTGGTGTTCGCGTTCGAGACCACCGGCCAGCCTGCGGGCCTGTTGCCGCTGCTCGGCGGCTGCACGGCGGCGTATCTGATTTCCGCCCTGATGATGCGCAATACCATCATGACCGAGAAGATCGCCCGCCGCGGCGTGCGCGTGCCGGCCGAATACGCGGCCGATTATCTGGATCAAGTGGTGGTGCGCGACGCCTGCACGCACGACGTGGTGACCCTGAGCACCACCCAGACGCTGGCCGAGGTGCGCCGCTGGTTCAACGAAGGCCTGCCCGACATGCAGCACCAGGGCTATCCGGTGATCGATGAAGCCGGCCACGTGCGCGGCGTGCTGACTCGCCGCACCTTGCTCGATCCGCAATGGCACTACACGCTGACGCTGGGCGAACTGGTGCTGCGGGAGCCGATCGTGGTGAAGGAGAGCCATTCACTGCGCGAGGCGGCCGATCACATGGTGGCGCAGAACGTCGGCCGCCTGATCGTGGTGGGCGACGAAGCTCCGCACGCGCTGGTTGGCATCCTCACCCGCGGCGACATCCTCACCGCGCACGGCCAGCGCCTGCAGGAGGCGCGGCAGTCCGGGCGATATCTGCATTTCCGCAAGGGGCGCGTGGTGAAGCGCCCGGTCAAGCCGGCCGGCGGCTGAGGCTGGCGCCGCCCGACGGCGGCGCATCACATCTCGCGATCGCCGATCAGCACCACGTCGGCGGGGCGGCGCGCAAACAGGCCGACGGTGACGATGCCGGCCAGCTGGTTGAGCTCGCTTTCCAGCGCGGCGGGGTCGGCGATCTGCCAGCCGTGCACGTCGATGATCCAGTTGCCGTTGTCGGTAACCACGCCGTCGCGCCACACGGGCTGCCCGCCGCGCTTGACGATTTCGCGACCGATCAGGCTGCGCGCCATCGGGATCACCTCGATCGGCACCGGAAACCTTCCGAGCAGATCGACCCGCTTGCTGGAGTCGATGATGCACACGAACTTCTCGCTGGCCGCCGCGACGATCTTCTCGCGGGTCAGCGCCGCGCCGCCGCCCTTGATCAGGCGCTTGAACGGATCGCATTCGTCGGCACCATCGACGTACAGCGTCAGCGGGCCGGCGCCATTGAGGTCCAGCACCGGTATGCCCAGCTTCTTCAGCTGCGCCGTGGATTGTTCCGAACTGGATACCGCGCCCTGGATGCGATCCTTCAGATCGGCCAGCGCGTCAATGAAGAACGCCACGGTGGAGCCGGTGCCGACGCCGACGATGGCGCCATCCTCGACGTAGCGGATCGCCGCTTCACCGGCGAGTTTCTTTTCGTTTGCTTGGCTCATGCGACGCATTCCGTGGAAGGGGCGGTTTCAGGTTTTCGCACGCTGGGTAAAGGCTTCATTCCAGCGCGAGGATATATTTCCACTCGCCGGCGCTCACCGGCATCACCGACAACCGGTTGCCCTTGCGCAGCAACGCCATGTCCTCGAGCGCGTCGTGACCCTTGAGCTCGTCCAGCGTGATCGTACGCTTGAGCTTCTTCACGAACTTCACGTCCACCAGCATCCAGCGCGGCTCCTCGCGCTTGCTCGCGGGATCGAAATACTTGCTCTTGGGATCGAACTGGCTGGGATCCGGATACGCATCGGATGCGACCTCGGCGATCCCGGCGATGCCCGGTTCGGCGCAGTTCGAATGGTAGAAGAACACCTTGTCGCCGGGGCGCATCCCGTCGCGCATGAAGTTGCGCGCCTGATAATTGCGCACGCCGTCCCACGCTTCCACGCGCTTGCGCTTGAGATCGTCGATCGAGAATGCCTCCGGCTCGGATTTCATCAGCCAGTACTTCATGAGTTTGCCTCAACGGTGCAGTCGATCAGCTCGCGCTCGGTGGCGACGAAATCGAGTGGAACATCCCAAGCCTCGTCCTCGATTCGCGGCAATTCCTGGAACGCGTAGGCGATGCCGATCAGCAGCGGTTCGGTCGGCCGCACCTGCTCGTTGAGGAAGGCGAAGCTGCGGTCGTAGTAGCCGCCGCCATGACCGAGCCGATGACCGCGGCGGTCGAAACCCAGCAATGGCACGAACACCAGATCCAGCTGGAACGGCTCGAACAGCTCAGCCGGATCGACCGGTTCGGGTATGCCGTAACGGTTCGGCTGCACGGCGTCGCCGGCCTGCCAGGGAGCGAAGCGCAGGTGCTTGTGCTTGCCCAGCACCGGCAGCAGAAACTGCTGGCCGCGCGCTGCCAGCGGTGGGATCACCAGGTTCAGCGGCAGCTCGCCGTGGCTGGCCCAGTAGCCGGCCACGCGGGCATCGGTGAGGTATTCGGGCAATTGCTCGAGGCTGCGGCGCAGGCCTTGCGCGGCGCTCATGCGTTCGGGCGGGCTGAGGGCGCGGCGTTGGTCGGCCAAGCGCTGGCGAAGCTCGTGTCGTTGGGCGGTGGCGTCCACGTCTCGAGCCTCTCCATCGAAAAGTCGCCCCGCTCGTCGTGGACGAACGGGGCGGGAAACAAGTGGCGTCAACCGCAATGCCGCTGCCCACCGAACGACCTTGATCCAAGATGGATCAGGTGGGAGGGCTACATGGTCTCCAGGCTTTCCGCACGTGGCGGACATGCACAACAACCGATGTGAAGCCGACCCGGGGCCGTATTTAGGAACAAGGCAAATGTAAGAGTGTGCTGGCGCACATCGCAGAAAACGCCGAGGCCGATTTTAGGCGCTTGGGCGGCAATGTGCCACTGGCGGGCGACAGTCCAGGTTCATCCGGCGGATGGGCCGTCGCGCCCGCGCCGCGCTTCGTTCAACGCTTCAGCGGATCGCTCTCCAGCACGGCATCCAGTTTGCTGCGCAGCGCGGCCAGGCCGTCGCTCAGCCGTTGTTCCTGACTGTCGTGCTGTTTGCGCAGGGAGAGGAATTCATGGGCAACGCTGATCGCGGTGAGCACCGCCAGGCGTTCGAAACTCGGTGCCTTGGCATTGGCGCGCAGCTCGCGCATCTTGCGATCGAGAAAACCGGCCGCTTCGAGCAACCCGTCGCGCTCCTCCGGCGAACAGGCGATCAGGAATTCGCGGTCGATCAGTCGCAGCGCGACCGGTTCACTGCTGGACATGGCTTCTATCAACCGTTGCTTTCGAGCGATTTCAGACGCTGGATCATCGCTTCGACGCGGCCACGTGCCTGCTCGTTGCGTGCCAGCAACCCCGCGCGTTCGCCGGACAACTGTTCCTGGCTGTGGCGCAGGCTGCGGTTCTCTTCAGTGAGCCGGCGCACGACATCGAGCAGCCGGTCCAGCTGCTGACCCAAGGCGACCAGCTCCCGATTGGACCGGGTCGGAATGAACGGGATCGGGCGTACTCATGCACGAAACTATAACAGGCCGCCGGCGGAAATCAGCGCGCGCCGACAGGGTTTGGTGGGCCGGCGCGACGCCTGCATTAAACTGGCGGTCATTCCTTGAAGGAGCAGTGGCATGACCACGACCGGACTAGTGGACTACGACGATATCGACGCGCTGGTCACCCGCCTGCGGCTGGGCACCGAAGCCAGCGAATTGCACGGTTCGCTGTGCGGTTATCTGGCCGGTGGCGGCTCGTTGCGCGGTACCTCGGTACTCGGCGCGTTGCAGCTGGACGGCGACGCCGTAGACCCGTCGCCCGACGATCAGGCGCTGCTGCAACGCCTGGCCGATCAGTGCGAAACCGAGCTGGCGGATCCCGAGCTGGGCTTCGAGCCCTCGTTGCCCGCCGACGATCGCCCGTTGACCGAACGGGCCGACGCGATGGTCGACTGGTGCCGTGGCTTCCTCGGTGGTTTCGGCCTTGCCGGCACCGCGGCACACGCGCACCTGTCGGCGGAGGCGCAGGAGATCCTGCGCGACCTCGGCACGGTCGCCGGGTCGTCGTTCGATTTCGGCAACGAAACCGAAGATGAGGACGCCCTGATCGAGGTCCAGGAATTCGTGCGGGTCGCCGCCATGCTGCTGCACACCGAGAGCGCCGCGCAGGACCCGGCCGCCAGCGGCACGGTGCATTGATCCCGGGCCACGTATCCAGCCTGGCTACGCTGGCGATCACGCCGGAAGAATTCGCGGGCCGCCGTCGCCAGCTGATGCAGATGGCTGGCGAGGACGCCGTGCTGCTGGTCGCCGCTGCGCCCGAGCGCATGCGCAACGCCGACGCGGCGTGGCCGTACCGGCAGGATTCGGATTTCCACTACCTCGCCGGTTTCGCCGAAGCCGACGCGGTGCTGGCATTGCTGCCCGGCCGCCGGCATGGCGAGGTGGTGCTGTTCTGCCGCGAATACGATCCGGCGCGCGCGCGCTGGCATGGCCCGTCGATCGGCACCGAACGTGCGGTGACCGATTACGGCATGGATGACGCGTTTCCGATCGACGACATCGACGACATCCTGCCCGGCATGATCGAAGGTCGCGGGCGTGTGTATTGCCATTTCGGCCGCGAGCCGGAGTTCGATGCGCAACTGCTGGGCTGGATGCGCCGGCTGCGCCAGTTGCGCGGTGGCGGCGTGGTGCCGAAGGAATTCGTGGCGCTCGGCCACCTGCTGCACGACCTGCGGCTGTACAAGTCGCGCGCCGAGCTGAAGCTGATGCGTGCCTCGGCGACGATCGCGGCCGACGCCCACCTGGCTGCCATGCTCGTGGCCACGCCCGGCCGCCTCGAATACGAAGTCGAGGCCGAACTGCTGCGCGTGGTGCGCAGCCGCGGCGCCGTGCCCGCTTTCGCACCGATCATCGCCGGCGGCGCGAACGCCTGCGTGATGCACTACCAGAGCCACCGCGCGCCGTTGCGCGACGGCGAGCTGCTGTTGATCGATGCAGGCGCCGAACTGGACTGCTATGCGTCCGACATCAGCCGCACGTTCCCGGTCAACGGCCGCTACAGCCGCGAGCAACGCGCGCTGTATGAAGTGGTGCTGGCTGCACAGCTGGCGGCCATCGACGAGGTTCGCCCGGGCCGTCCTTTCAATGCGGCGCACATGGCGGCCGTGCGCGTGCTCGCCGAAGGCCTGTGCGAACTCGGCCTGCTCAAGGGCGATGCCGACGCGGCGATTGCCAACCGCAGTTACGAGCGCTATTTCCCGGCCAAGACCGGTCACTGGCTGGGCCTGGACGTGCACGATGTGGGCGACTACCGCGTCGACGGCGAATCGCGCCTGCTGGAGCCGGACATGGTGCTGACGGTAGAGCCCGGTCTGTACGTGCCGGCGGACGATCGCAGCGTGGCCGAACGCTGGCGCGGTATTGGCATCCGCATCGAGGACGACGTGGTGGTGACCCGCGACGGCAACGAGGTGCTCACCGCGGGAATGCCGAAAGAGGCCGAGGCGATCGAGGCGTTGCTGGCGTCACGCTAGGCCGGTCTGCACGGTGTGGCGGATTGCCGCCATCGTGCGGATTTCACCCGGCGAAGCCTATATTGCGCTGATCCGTCGTACCGGAGAGCGCCGTGCTGACTGCCGAATTACTGTCGCGCCTGCAGTTTGCCTTCGTGATGTCATTTCACATCCTGTTTCCCGCCTTCACCATCGGGCTGGCGTCGTGGCTGGCGTTCATCGAGGCGGTGTGGCTGGTCAAGCGTACCGACATGTGGCGCGACCTGTATTTCTTCTGGCTGAAGATCTTCGCCGTGGCGTTCGGCATGGGCGTGGTCTCCGGCATCGTGATGAGTTTCCAGTTCGGCACCAACTGGGCGGGCTTTTCCATCGCGGCCGGCAACGTGGTGGGGCCCTTGCTCAACTACGAAGTGCTTGCCGCGTTCTTTCTGGAAGCGACCTTTCTGGGCGTGATGCTGTTCGGCTGGAAACGCGTCAGCCACCGCACGCACTTCGTGGCCACCTGCATGGTGGCGATCGGCACGCTGCTCTCGGCGTTCTGGATCATGTCGGCGAACAGCTGGATGCAGACGCCCGCGGGTTTCGAGTTGCGCGACGGGGTGTTCTTTCCGGTCGACTGGTGGAAGGTCATCTTCAACCCATCGTTCCTGGTGCGCCTGCCGCACATGGTGCTGGCCGCCTTCATTTCCACCGCGATGGTGGTGGGCGGCGTATCGGCGCTGTATCTGCTGCAGCGGCGCTTTGCCGACAAGTCGCAGGCGATGCTGAAGCTGGCGCTGGGCTTCCTGGCCATCGTCATTCCCATCCAGATCGTCATCGGCGACATGGCCGGGCTCAAGGTGCGCGAATACCAGCCAGCCAAGCTGGCCGCGATCGAAGCGCGCTGGGATACCGCCAAGGCGGTGCCGCTGACGTTGTTCGCGTGGCCGGATGAAGCAGCCGAAACCAACCACTACGCGGTGGACGTACCACGCCTGGGCAGCCTGATCCTTACCCACGACTGGAACGGCGAAGTCAGGGGGCTGAAGGATTTTCCGCGCGACGAACGGCCGCCGGTGAAGATCCCGTTCTTCTCGTTCCGCATCATGGTGGGGCTGGGCCTGCTGATGCTGGCACTGGCGCTGGCCGGTTTGTGGCGCTGGTGCCGCGGCACGCTGGATAGCGGACGCGCGTATCTGGGCGCCTGGGTGGCGATGATCCCCTCCGGATTCGTGGCCCTGCTGACCGGGTGGTACGTGGCCGAGGTGGGCCGCCAGCCATGGGTGGTGCAGGGGCTGATGCGCACCTCGGATGCGGTATCGCACATCCCCGCGTCCAGCGTGCTGGCGTCGCTGATCACCTTCGTGGTGGTGTACATGGGCATTTTCGGCGCCGGCCTCTGGTACCTGGTGAAGCTGTTCCGGGTGGGGCCGGTGGCGGCCCCGCCGCGCGACGAGCCCGTCACGCCCGTGCACGGTGCGCCGCGACGCACGCCGTCGCGGCCGCTGTCCGCGCCCGACGAACCGATGGAGGGCTGAATCATGGACTGGGCAACCGTGCTGCCGGTGGTGTGGTTTTTCATCATCGGCTTTGCCGTGATGATGTACGTGCTGCTGGACGGCTTCGTGCTGGGGCTGGGCATCCTCAGCCCGTTCGCCGACGACGAGCACCAGCGCGACCACATGATGAACACCGCCGCACCGATCTGGGACGGCAACGAGACATGGCTGGTGCTGGGCGGCGTCGGGCTGATGGCCGCGTTCCCGCGCGCCTATGCGGTGGTGCTGTCGTCGCTGTACCTGCCGATCCTGCTGATGCTGATCGCGCTGATCCTGCGCGGCGTGGCGTTCGAGTTCCGCTTCAAGGCGCATACCTCACGCTGGGTTTGGGGTGTGGCGTTCAACGTCGGTTCGCTGCTGACCGCGTTCGCGCAGGGCGTGATCCTGGGTTCGCTGGTGGAGGGTATTCCGCTGCACCCGGGCAAGTACGTGCACGGCGCATTCGCCTGGTTCAGTCCGTTTGCGATGATGACCGGCCTGGCGGTAGTTTTTGGCTATGCGCTGCTGGGCGCCACCTGGCTGGTGCTGAAAACCGAGGGCCGCCTGCAGCGCATCGCCTTCGACCTCACCCGGCCGCTGATGCTGGTGGTGATCGGCTTCATGCTGATCGTCAGCGCGTGGCTGCCGTTTCTTGATTCGGCGCTGATGGCGCGCTGGTTCACCGGCACCCACTTCCTGTACCTGTCGCCGGTGCCGATCCTCACCGCGCTCAATGCGGCGCTGCTGTGGCGAGCGGTGTTGAAGGACCGAGAAGTGCAGCCGTTCGTGTTGTCGCTGTGTTTCTTCGCGCTCGGTTTCATCGGCCTCGTGCTGGGCATGTGGCCCAACATCGTGCCGCCGGACATGAGCATCTGGGACGCCGCCTCACCGCCCAGTTCGCAGGGCTTCGTGCTGGTCGGGGCCGCGTTCCTGATACCGGCGGTGCTGGCGTACACGGTGTATTCGTACCGGGTGTTCCGCGGCAAGGTGGCGGCCGATTCGGGCTATCACTGAGCCCGGTTGGTCCGTCCCGGCGACGGAGCGCGGGGGCGGGCAAAGCCGACGCGGCAGTCAGTCGACCAGGGCGAATGCATCGCGCGTGAGGTTTTCCGGCGCGTCATCGGTGCACACCACATCGTCCTCGATGCGGATGCCGCCGTACTGGCGGAACGCATCGACCTTTGCCCAGTCGATGTCGCCAGCCACCGGCTTGTCGCGCAGCTCGGCCAGCAGCATGTCGATGAAGTACAGGCCGGGTTCGATGGTCACGACCATGCCCGGCTCCAGCACGCGGGTCATGCGCAGGTACGGATGGCCGTCTGGACGGCTGATCGTTCCGCCGCGTTCGCTCTGCTGAAAGCCGGCGACATCATGCACCTGCAGGCCGATCGGATGGCCGAGCCCGTGCGGGAAGAACGCGCTGCTGACCCCGGATTCGACCGCGCTCTCGGCGCTCATGCGGATGAAGCCGTGTTCGCGCAGCACGCCGGCCAGCACGTGGTGCGCGTGGATGTGCAGCTCGGGGTAGCTTTGCCCGGCGCGCACGTTCGCCGCGAAGCCCTGCTGGGCGGCGTCGACGCCGTCGATCAGCGCCTGGAACTCGGCGGCCTGCGGCGAGGCATGCGTCCGCGTGATGTCGCTGGCGTAGCCGGCCGCGCTGGCGCCGGCATCGATCAGAAGCGAGCGGCTCAGCATCGGCGGCGTGCGCTCGAAATTCGTGTAGTGCAGCACGGCGCCGTGTTCGTTGAGGCCGACGATGCTGGCGTACGGCAGCTCGGCGTCGATCTGGCGCGCGGCGGCGAGGTAGGCCATGTGGATGCCGAACTCGCTTTCGCCGGCACGGAACGCGGCCTCGGCGGCACGATGTGCGCGTGTGCCGATGCGACTGGCCTCGCGCATCAGCGCCAGTTCGTAAGGCGTCTTGTACGAGCGGTGCCAATGCAGGTAATCGAGCACGGGCTGCGGGTTGTTGACCGCTACGCCGTCGATGCCGGGTTCGGCCGCAGCGATCACCGCGCGCCTACCGGACGGCAGCTGCGCGATGGCTTCCGCCGCACTGCGCACGATGACGATGTCGAAATGCTCGACCCAGTAACCGTGCGGCGCTTCCGGCACCACGTGCCAGTAATCACGCGGTTGCACGAAGACAAGCCTGGGTCTCGCTCCTGGCGTGTAGGCGATCCAGCTGCCTGGCGCGTCGGTCAGCGGCAGCCAGTGCTTGAAATGCGGATTCACCACAAACGCATAGTCCTGGTCGTCCAGGAATTTTCGCAACGGCATGCCGGCGGCGATCAGCAGATGGTCGAAACCGCCCAGCGCAAGCGCCCGATCGGCGCGCTCGCGCACGGTGGCGAGATGGTTCGGATACAACGCGGCGAATTGATCGTGCATGCGGACTCCTGCGGTCGGCTGCCCGCTGGCCGGTGTCTGCATGCATCGCCACGGGGGAGGCGTGCGCAGCCGGAGCAGCGTGGTGAAAAGGTGGGAACGCGCCGCCCATGATGACGCGGCGAAAGCGCCAGGGCCAGCGCAGGATCAGGCCTGGCTGAGCCAGCTTTCCAGCCGCGCCGCGTCGGCGTCGGCAATCGCCACGATGCGGTAGCCCGCCCAGATCTGTCCCGAGCTGGCGGCTTCCTCGTGCCATTGCTCCTGTATGCCCACCTCGATCGGTTGCGTCTGGGTGAGCAACCGGCCCGAGCCGGGCAGGGTCATGCTGACCTGGTAGATCGCCTCGCTGCGCGGTGCCTTGGCGATGATCAGCAACATGCCAGTGCTGGATAGGTTGCCGAGGTGGCCGATCGGTTCGCCGCTGATCGTGTCGGTCACGATCGCGTTGATGGTGGCGCGCTTGCGCTCGGCGCGGCGTTGGTTGGGAGTGCTCATCGGCGTGCGGTCTCCGAAGAAGTCGGGCGATGGCTCTCGCTCGACAGTCGCAGGCTGCCGGTGAGGCTGCGCCAGGCGCGATCGAGCAGGGTCTCGGGCTCGGCCGGCACCTCGCAGACGCGTCCGCTGGCGATTTCGTGGGCCAGCTGGGCCAGACTCATTTCCTCGCCGCGCTGCCCACGCCGGCTGACCAGCAGGCAACGGCCGGACATCGGTGAATACCAGGCAAGCTTGCGCCGTGCGATCTGCCCGGTGGCCGGCTCGATGAATTCGAACCAGCTGCCGAACGGCACGTGGCGCAGGTGTTCTTCGATGCGCCGTTCGCGCGGGCTCGGTTCCGGTACATGCGCCGGCACGGGACGGGTGGCCGCCGGTTCGTGCTGGACCGACTGCTGTTCGCCCAGCCGCTGGTGCTGTTTCAGCCGCAACGCCAGGTCGGTGGCGCTGGGCAGGTCCACCGCCGGGTCGGGCGTGCCGGCGCCGAGCAGCCGCTGCGCCACCTGCACGGCTTCCTCCGCGTGCATGCCGATCTGCTGCAGGCCGGATTCCACTTCCACCTGCAACTGCAGGCGGTCATCCACCGGCAGGCGGCCAAGCAACTGGTCGGTGATCGTCAACTGCGAGCGAAACGCATCGCTGTCTTCGCCGTGCCGCAAAAGGGTCAGCGCCAGCACGTCGGACCAGGCGCGATCGAGCAGGGCACGCAGCAAACCACGCGGAGGCGACTGGGCGAACCGCTCGGCCATCAACTCACCGGCGCGGTGACGCGCCTGGTCCAGCCGCTCGCGCCCCTGCGCTGCTTCGACGTGACGCCGTTCGGCCGATTGTGCCTTGCGCGTGAGCAGGGCGAGATGGTGTTCGATGTCGGCCAGCAAGGTGGTGTAGAGGCCCGCGCTGGGGGCTTCCTGGTTGGCGCGGGTGACCAGTTGTTCGAGCTTGGTCGCGAGCGGGCGATTGCTTTCGTCGTCGCTGCCGTCTAGCCAGTCGTTCGCGGTCGCGGTCACCGTGTCCAGCAGCCGCCGAGCCGGGTGCTCGCGTTTTTCGAAAAAGCTGTGGTCGGCCACCGCCATGCGCAGCACCGGCAGCTGCAGATCGCTGAGCAGGCCATGTGCGTTGCCACCGTGCTGCAGTTGCTGACCGACCTGCTCGAACAGCCGGGCAACCAGTTCCACCGTGTCGCCCTGCTCGCCGCTCAACTGGGTGCGTGGCGCGTCCGCCGGTTTGCCGATGTTGAGCTGGGTCAGCAACTCCTCGCGCAGCCGTGCCGCGCTGCGCAGCTCGCGGCTGGCGCGATCGGTCACCTGTGCCAGGTGCTGTTGCAGCGCGCCCAGGGCGAATTGCAGTTCGTCCTCACTGGCGGCGCGTCCGCCGGCCTGTCCCGTGATGCCGCCCTGGCTGGCGCGCTGCTGTGCCAGCAGGTCGCGCAGCGATTCCAGTACCGCGATCGATCCACCGCCGTTGGCCGCCGGCGCACCGGCTCCGGCGGCGGCTTGCATGGGCTCGACGACCACCGCGGTCTCGACAGCGGCTTGTTGCGGCGGGCGTTTGCTCAGGCGGCGCGGAATCGGAATGCTGCGCAGCTGGGGCAGGATGCGATCGGCCTGCCACTGCGTATTGATGGTCGTGTACAACGGTTCCAGCGACTGGATCACCGACTGGTCGAAGTGCTGCAGCAGAAGCAGCTGATGCTTCAGCGGCAGCTCGAGTTCGGCGCTCGCCTGATGGCAGGCGTGCGCCAGCGCATGCGGTCCCAATGGCAACGCCTGCCCTTCCAGCGGCGGCGCACCGATCAGCACGGCCATGCGGTAACCCAGTTCGTACAACACGCTGCTGTGGCGCACTTCGCCACGTGCGCCAACTTGCTCCAGCGCCATCGACAGCTCCTGCTCGACCGTGTCCAGCAGTTCCAGCGCTTGCCATGGCTTCACGTCCGCCGCGTCGGTGGCGGATTTGTCCGCGTCGCTGTCGACCTCGTTGATCGCAGCACGCAGCCGCTCCATGAAGCGTTGTTCGAACGTGCTCCGGTCTTGCAGCACGCGTTGCCGGCTGGCGAAGCATTCCTGCTGCTCGCTCGAACGGCGGGCCTGTTCGGCCAGCGCGAAAAGCTGCCGTTCGAAGTCGCTCAGGCAACGTCGCAGCGGCTCGTGCAGAGCGTCCACGCACAAGGTGTAGCTCGCTTCGAGCAGGCGTTGGGCGCGCGGTGGCCAGCGCAGGCTACGGCCAGGCGGGGTGCCTTGGGGCGCGAGCGAACGACGTCGATCCTGTCCGACAGCCATGCAAAAAACCTGTGATTCCCCCGGAAGGGACAAGTCTATGCCGGATGTTAGGGCTATGCCATCGTCTGCCGGCCGCTGGCGCGGCGTTCAATCCAGAAAGCTGGCGATCACGTCGTTGAGGAAGCGCTGGCCCAGCGCGCTGGTATGCAGCATTCGCGGATCGTCATGCAGCCAGCCGCGTCGACGTGCATTCGCCAGCGCCTCCGCTATGCGTTCGGCGGGCAGGCCCGTGCGTTCGGCGAACGCGGCCATCGGTACGCCATCGACCAGGCGCAGCGCGTTGAGCATGTATTCGAAGGGTAGCTCGGCAGCGGACACCACGCTGTCGCCGCCCACCCGCGTGGTGCCGCCGGGCGTTTCCATATAGGCACGCGGATGGCGGGTCTTCCAGCGGCGATGCACCGCGCCGCTGGTCGCGTCGCTGAGTTTGCCGTGCGCGCCGGCACCGATGCCGAGGTAGTCGCCGAACTGCCAGTAGTTGAGGTTGTGCACGCAGCGCCGGCCGGGCTGCGCATACGCGGAGATCTCGTACTGGCCATAACCGCGCGGCGGCGAGGCGTGCCTCGCAGGCTTCCTGCATCGCCCAGGCGTGGTCGTCGTCGGGTAGTGGCGGCGGATTGGCGGCGAAGGCGGTGTTCGGCTCCAGTGTGAGCTGGTAGTGCGAGATGTGCGTGGGCTGCAGCGCGACCGCGCGTTCCACGTCCTCCAGCGCACCGTTCAACGTCTGCTGGGGTAGCGCATACATCAGGTCGAGGTTGATGTTGGCGTAGCCGGCGTCCTGTGCCGACTTCACCGCAGCCTCGGCTTCGCTGGCCGAGTGGATGCGGCCAAGGCGCTTCAGCTTGTCGTCGTCGAAGCTCTGCACGCCGAAGGAGATGCGGTTGACGCCGGCCGCCAGATAGCCGTCGAAACGACCATGCTCGACCGTTCCGGGATTGGTCTCCAGGGTGATCTCGGCGTCGGGCTGCAGTGGCAGGCGCGCACGCACGCCGTCGAGCAGGCGCGCGATCAGCTCCGGCGCGAACAGGCTGGGCGTGCCGCCGCCGAAGAAGATGCTGACGATCGGGCGGCCTTCGAGCGCGGCGGCAAAATCGGCACGGTCGGCGTCGAGGTCGGCCAGCAGGTGGTCGATATAGTCGGTGTAGGGCGGCGGTTCGCTGCGCAGGCCATGCGAGTTGAAGTCGCAGTACGGGCACTTCTTCACGCACCACGGCATGTGCACGTACAGCGACAGCGGTGGCGCGAGCAGGCTCATGCGTGGCGCAGTTCGCGCAGCCTTTCGTGCAGCAGCGCAAGCGCCTGGCCGCGATGGCTGAGCCGGTTCTTCAGCGCGTCGTCCATCTCGGCGACGCTCTGCTGGTAGCCCTCGGGCAGGAACACCGGGTTGTAGCCGAAGCCGCCGCTGCCGCGCGGCGCTTCAAGAATGCGGCCGTGCCAGCGCGCTTCGGCGATCAGCGGGGCCGGGTCGTCGGCATGCTGCAGCAACACCAGCACGCAGATGAAAAACGCGCCGCGCCGTTGCGTCGGTACGCCATCCAGTGCGCGCAGCAGCTTGGCGTTGTTCGCCGCGGCGTCGCCGTGGCCGCCGCTGTAGCGCGCCGAATACAGTCCCGGCGCGCCATCCAGGGAGTCCACGCACAGCCCCGAGTCGTCCGCCAGCGCGGGCAGGCCGCTGGCTTGCGCGGCGTGGCGCGCCTTGAGCAGGGCATTCTCGACGAAGGTCAGCCCCGTTTCCTCGGCGTCGGCGATGCCCAGGCTGGCCTGGGGCACGACTTCGAGGCCGCTGTCGGCGAGCAGCGCGGCGAACTCCTTCAGCTTGCCGGGATTGCTGCTGGCCAGCACGATGCGCGACATCGGCTCAGCCCTGCGCCAGCGCCGCGCGCTGCGCCGCGACCAGTTCGCCGATGCCTTTCTCGGCCAGCGCCAGCAGCGCATCCATCTCGTCGCGACGGAACGCGTGGCCTTCGGCGGTGCCCTGCACCTCGATGAAGCCGCCGCCGTCGTTCATCACCACGTTCATGTCGGTGTCGCAGCCGGAGTCCTCGATGTAGTCCAGATCGAGCACCGGCACGCCCTGGTAGATGCCGACCGACACCGCGGCGACCGCGCCGACGATCGGGTTGCGCTTGAGGTTCTCGCGCTTCATCAGCAGGTTCACCGCGTCGACCAGGGCCACGTAGGCGCCGGTGATGGCCGCGGTGCGGGTGCCGCCGTCGGCCTGCAGCACGTCGCAGTCCAGCGTGATCACGCGCTCGCCCAGGGCCTGGCGGTTGACGCAGGCGCGCAGGCTGCGGCCGATCAGGCGCTGGATCTCCATGGTGCGGCCGCCCTGGCCGCCGCGCGCCGCTTCGCGCTGCATGCGGGTGTTGGTGGCGCGCGGCAGCATGCCGTATTCGGCGGTGATCCAGCCCTCGCCCTTGCCGCGCAGCCAGGCCGGCGCGCGATCCTCGATGCTGGCGGTGCACAGCACGCGGGTGTCGCCGAAGCTCACCAGCACCGAACCTTCGGCGTGGCGGGTGTAGTGGCGTTCGATGCTGACGGCACGCAGCTGGTCGCTGGCGCGGCCGCTGGGGCGGATGAGGGGTTTCATGGGTTATTCCTGGGGTCGCTTGGCCGAATTGGGCAAGGCGGGACCGGAGAGTTTACCATTGCGCTCTTTCCTTACGTCCGGACGACGCCCGATGATCCGCAGCATGACGGCTTACGCCAGTGCCGAAACCACCGGCCCCGCCGGCACGCTCAGTTGCGAACTGCGCACGGTCAACCATCGCTATCTGGAACTGAGTCCGCGGCTGCCGGACGAGTTGCGCGGTTTCGAATCGCAGTTGCGCGAACGCGTGGCGGCGAAACTCTCGCGCGGAAAACTCGACCTGACCGTGCGTCTGCGCGGCGGCGAATCGCGCGGCGATTCGTTGCACGTCAATGCGGCGCTGCTGTCGCGCCTGTCGGAACTGAACCTGGACATGACCGCGCTGTTTCCGGGCCTGCAGGTGCAGTTCACCGAGCTGCTGCGATTCCCCGGCGTGATGCAGCAGTCCGAGGTCGATCCGGAAGCACAGCAGGCCGCGCTGTTCGACGTGCTCGACCGCGCCCTGGATGCACTCACCGCCACGCGCGAGCGCGAAGGCGAGAAGCTGGGCGAGATCCTGCGCGACAAGCTGGACGCGATCGAACGCGTGGTCGCCGACGTGCGCAGCTGGATGCCGGAAATCCGCGCGGCGCTGCGCACCCGGCTGGAGACGCGGCTGGCCGACCTCAAGCAACCGGTCGAACCGGGCCGGCTGGAACAGGAGCTGGTGCTGCAGATCACCCGCACCGACGTCGACGAGGAACTCGACCGGCTCAGCACGCACATCGGCGAGACACGTCGCGTGCTGGGGCTGACCGAGCCGGTCGGCAGGCGGCTGGATTTCCTGATGCAGGAATTCAATCGTGAGGCGAACACGCTGGGCTCGAAATCGGTCGACGCGCGCAGCACCAATGCGGCGGTCGAGCTGAAGGTGCTGATCGAGCAGATGCGCGAACAGGTGCAGAACATTGAATGAGCGCGCGCTTTCATGAGCGTTGAACCAGGCACCTTGTTCGTGGTCGCCGCGCCTTCGGGCGCCGGCAAGTCTTCTCTGGTCAACGCGTTGCTCGAACGTGAGCCGGCGATCTCGCTGTCGGTGTCGCATACCACGCGGCCGCCGCGCACTGGCGAACTGTACGGGCGGCACTACTACTTCGTCGAACGCGCCGAGTTCGAGCGCGAGATCGGCGAAGGCATTTTTCTCGAACATGCCGAGGTGCACGGCAATCTGTACGGCACCTCGCGCACGTCCGTGCAGGAGTTGCTGCGGCAAGGTCGCGATGTATTGCTGGAGATCGACTGGCAGGGTGCCGAACAGATCCGCCGCAGCAAGCCTGATTGCGTCAGCGTGTTCATCCTGCCGCCGTCGCGGGCCGAGCTCGAACGGCGCCTGCGTGGACGTGGTTCGGACAGCGCCGAGGTGATTGAGCGCCGGCTGCGCAATTCACGCGGCGAGATCGCCCATGCGCACGAGTTCGACTACATCCTGGTCAACGACGTGTTCGAGGACGCGCTGGCCGACCTGCAGGCGATCGTGCGGGCAGTGCGGCTGCGCAGCGCGTTGCAGGGGCAACGGCACGAATCGCTGATCAGCGAGTTGCTCGCGCCGTAGGCTCGCGCTCGCGCATGGCGTTGCCGGCGTGGTTCCATTACCTTGGTTTCTTTTGTGGTCGCCTTCATGACTCAACCTGTCCGCCCGACGTCTGACGACCCCATCCTGGTGCGGATCCGCGGCCTGACCACGGTCCTCAACGGCAAGGTCATCTTCGACGCGCTGGACATGGACATCCCGCGCGGCCGGATCACCGCGATCATGGGCCCCAGCGGCACCGGCAAGACCACCCTGCTAAAGCACATCACCGGCCAGATGCGCGCCGACGCCGGCGAGATACGGGTCAATGGCGAGGACGTTTCCGGGCTCACGCGCGAGCAGCTGTACAAGCTGCGCGAAGGCATCGGCTACCTGTTCCAGAACTCGGCGCTGCTGACCGACTTCGACGTGTTCGAGAACGTGGCGTTTCCGCTGCGCCAGCACACGCGGCTGCCCGAAGTGCTGATCCGCAACCTGGTGCTGATGAAACTGCAGGCGGTCGGCCTGCGCGGCGCGGCGCGGCTGATGCCGAACGAGCTGTCAGGCGGCATGGCCCGGCGCGTGGCGCTGGCGCGCGCGATCGTGTTCGACCCCATGCTCATCCTTTACGACGAACCGTTCGTGGGGCTCGATCCGGTGGCGCTGAACCAGGTGCTGAAATTGATCCGCACGCTCAACGAGACGCTGGGCATCACCAGCGTGCTGGTGGCGCATGAAATCGAGGCGGTCAAGCGGATCGCCGACCATGTGCTGCTGATCGCCAACGGCAAGGTGGTGGCGCAGGGCGATCCGAAGACGATCGCAAACGACGGTTCGCCGTGGACGCGCCAGTTCTTCGGCGGCGAGGCGGATGGCCCGGTACCATTCCAGTATCCGGCCGGCGACTACGCGCAGGAACTGGGTTTTGCCGGAGCCGCGAAATGAACGTGCGCGAGCCGCAACACCGCAACGTGGTGAGCCAGTCGCTGGCGCAGATCGGCGCCTGCGGACTGTTCCTCGTCACCCTGCTGGCGGCGATTCCGCGCAGCTTCCGCTACGTGCGCGAGACGATCCGTCAACTGTGGTTTGTCGGCGCGATGAGCCTGACCATCATCATGGTCTGCGGCCTGTTCGTCGGCATGGTGCTGATGCTGCAGCTGTATCACGTGCTGTCGATTTTCGGCGGCACCTCGGCCAGCGGCATGGTGGTGGCGCTGTCGGTGTACCGCGAGCTGGGGCCGGTGGTGACGGCGTTGCTGTTCGCCGGGCGTGCCGGCACCGCGGTCACCGCCGAGATCGGCCTGATGCGGGCCACCGACCAGATTTCCGCGATGGAAATGATGGCGGTCGATCCGATCGCCTATGTAGCCACCCCGCGCTTTCTTGCGGGGCTCATAGCGATGCCGTTGCTGTGCTGCGTGTTCTGCGCGATGGCCGTGTTCGGCGGGCACTTGGTCGGCGTGACCTGGCTCGGCATCGACAATGGCACGTTCTGGTCGAACATGACGGCGGTGGTCGACGTACACACCGACATCGTCAACGGCGTGCTGCTGAAGAGCCTCGCGTTCGGCGCGGTGGTGTCGCTGATCGCGGTGTTCCAGGGTTTCACCACGCCGCCGACCAGCGAGGGCGTGGCCTACGCCACTACCCGTACCGTGGTGGCCTCGTCGATCGCGATCCTGGCGCTGGACTTCGTGCTGACCGCGTTTCTCATGTGACTGTGCTGATGTGACTGCCATGCCATTCCTATCGAACATCCGTATTCCAACGAGGATCGTGCCGTGAGCCAACCCAGAAGTTCCTATGCCGTCGGCACCGGCCTGTTCATCGTGCTCGGCTTCGCCGCGCTGGCCTACCTGGCCACCCAGACCAGTTCGGTGGCGAACGTGCACCAGGGCGACAGCTACACGGTCGATGCGCAATTCACCAACATCGGCCAGCTGAAGGAACGCGCGCCGGTGAAGATCGCCGGCGTGCGGGTGGGCCAGGTGCAGTCGATCACACTGACGCCAGGTCACGACGTGGCCGACGTGAAGCTGTCCATCGACCGGAGTTACAACCACATCCCGCTCGATTCGGTGGCGACCATCTTCACCAGCGGCCTCCTCGGCGACCAGTACGTCGGGATCGAGTACGGCGCCGCGAAGCAGGCGGTGGCGGCCGGCGGCACGCTGGCGCGCACCAAGTCGACCCAGCCGCTGGAGGAAATGCTGGGCAAGTTCTTCGGCGCCGGCGGCGTGGTCGACAACGTCGGCGGCAGTTACCTGGTGAAGGCCGATTTCAGCAATGTCGGTTCGCTCGCGGCCGGTGCGCCGGTGAAGATGGCGGGTGTGGTGATCGGCAACGTGGTGTCGGTGCATGCCGACCCGGTCAAGTTGAATGCCCAGGTGGTGCTGGCGATCGACAAGCGTTACAACGCCATCCCCGACGATTCGGCCGCGGCGGTGTTCACCAGCGGTTTGATCGGCACTCAGTATGTTGCGATCCAGCCCGGCGGCTCGCCCGACGTGCTCAAGGACGGCGACGAGATGATCCTCACCCAGTCGGCCATGCAACTGGAGGATCTGATCGGCAAGTTCCTGGTCAACGGTTCGTCCAGCGACAAGAAGGATGCCGGCGACGGCAAACCCGCTACCCCTGCCGGCAAGCACTGAGCCGGCGCCCCACAAGGAGTTACCCATGTTGCGCAATCTGGCCTTTGCCACCGCCATCGCTTTCGGCATCGCCGCCGCTCCCGCGTTGGCCCAGGATGCTGCTGCCGCGGCCGCGCCCGCCGACGCGCAGCAGACGCCAGCGCAGGTCGTGCAGGGCATCGCCGATCAGCTGGCTACCGCGATCGAAGGGCACCGCGACGAGTTGAAGCGCAATCAGGAAAAACTGATCAGCGTCATCGATGAAGTGTTCCTGCCGCACTTCGACCTCGATTACGCCTCGATCCTGGTGTTGGGCCAGCATGCCCGCGAGGCCACGCCGGTGCAGCGCGAGCGCTTCGCCAAGGCGTTCTACAACTCGATCACGCATCGTTATGCCGAGGGCCTGCTCAACTACACGCGGGGGCGCGTCAAGGTGCTGCCGTTCAACGGTGACCTCAACGACAAGCGCACGGTGGTACGCACGCAAGTAGTGCTGGACGACGGCAAGCTGGTGTCGATCGACTACGCGTTCCGCAAGGGCCGCAGCGGGGACTGGAAAGCCTACGATGTGATCATCGAGGGCATTTCCTACGTGACCAACTACCGCAACCAGGTAGACGCCGAGATCCGCAAGGTGGGTATCGAGCAGCTGATCACCAATCTCGAAACCCAGGGTGAAAAGGCATTGGCGACGATGGCCAAGGACAACAAGGACAAGCCGTGATCGCTACGGCCGTGCACGATGTGCAGCTTGACCTCGCCACGCCAGGCACACTGGGCGTCAACGGCGTGCTGAGCTTCGACACGGCTGCCGCGGCGTTGCGGATGATCCAGGATGCGTTGGCGGGCGGCACGGTAGGCCACCTGGATCTGGCTGGGGTGCGACACAGTGACAGCGCGGGTCTGGCTTGCGTGCTCGCAGTCGCGGCTGAGGCTGCCCGGCGCGGGCGGGCGCTGCGGATCATCAACATGCCGGCAGGGATGCAGGTGCTGGCGCAGGTCTGCGAGGTGGATCGTCTGGTGGCGTGATCGCGTTAACAGGAAGCATTTGAACAAAGAAGGGGCCGCGAGGCCCCTTCTTTGTTCAACCCTCGCAAACCCGACTAAGGTTTCTGGGTGGCCTGGTTTGGATGTTTGCTTTCCCATTGATGCTGCTGGTCCAGCAACTGTTCGGGATCGAAGTTCTGTTCGTCCAGGCCCTGCATCTGCTGGATGATGTCCAGCGGCGGATTGCCGTCGTAAATCTTGTACAGGCGCTGCTGCCGATACGCATCGCGGATGAACACGTAGGGATCGTAGGCGGACTGCAGGAAGCTTTCGGCGTCGATCGCGCGCGAGCGGATGGTGACCAGATACACGAATTGCGGCACGAACTGCAGGCCGTTGTAGTGGTGGTTGTCGGCAAACAGCGTCAGCGGATCGAAGAAATAGCTGTCCACCGGCCTCTGCCAGATGTCGCGAACGGTACTTGGCCCGAGCAGGGGCAATACCAGGTAGTCGCCCTCGGGCGCGCCCCAGCGCGCCAGGGTGACGCCGAAATCGTTGTCCTCCAGTGGCAGCCCCAACTGGCTGGCCGGGTCGAAGAATCCGCCGATGCCCAGCGTCAGGTTGACCACGAAGCGACCGGTGCTCTGCAGCGCCTGCTTCGGGCGCGCCTGCAACAGGTCGTTGGCCACCGTGACCGGCATGCGGATGTTGGTGAAGAAGTCGCTGAACGAGCGGCGCACCGGCGGGTTGGTGATTTTACGATAGCCCAGTGCTACCGGGCGGATCACCGCCTTGTCCACCGCGTCGTTGAATTTGTACGCGCCACGGTTGTACTTCTCCAGCGGATCGTCCGTGCGCGGCTTGGCGATCGTGCAGCCGGCCAGCAACGCGATCGCAAGCACGGGCAACCAGCGGTTCAATGAGGTGAATCGATGCGGAGAGGGCATTGGTGCAGGGATTTCGCGTCGGGGACAGCATAAGTGTACTGTCTGGTTTTATATCATGCACGGATTTCGGTGCGCTTTCGCAGGGACGCGCCGTTCCATGGCCAGCCCGCCATGATACGCGCGGCCGCATTGCCAGCAAAGCACCCGCTGGCTACACTGTCAGACCAGATAAGTCATTTATTTTTTGAGGATTTCGCATGGCACGTATCACCGTTGAAGACTGCCTCGAAGTGGTCGACAACCGTTTCGAGCTGGTGCTGATGGCAACCAAGCGCGCGCGCCAGCTGGAAAAGGGCGCCGAACCGGCGGTCAACCCCGACCACGACAAGCCCACTGTGCTGGCCCTGCGCGAGATCGCGGCCCGCCGCATCGACCAGGCCACGATCGACCAGATCGACAAGGCCGAGCGTGAGCGCGCCGAGCGCGAAGCGCTGGAGTGGGCGGCGGCGGAAGTCGACGACGATCTCTCCAAAGGCGGCGACGACTGATGGATGGCGGTTGCTGTACGCGCACCCGTCGCGCCGGCCGGTTCGGTGTGATGGGTTGCGTGCGTCCGGCAGCCGTTGCTTTTCCGTGCAGCGAGACACGCGCCTGAACCGGCGCCCGTAACGATGACTGCGGCTGCCCATCCCGCTCCGGTCGACCTGTCCGCGCTGCCGCCTTATGTGCTGGCACTGAAAGAACGCATCGCCTACCTGCCGCAGTCGCAGGTCGAGCGCGTGCTGCGCGCATTTCAAATCGGCGCGCATGCGCATGCCGGGCAGGAGCGCAAGAGCGGCGAGCCGTACATCACCCATCCGGTGGCCGTTGCCGGCATCCTGGCCGAACTGGGGCTGGATGCCGAGACGATCATCGCGGCCATCCTGCACGACACTCTGGAAGACACCGAGCTCAGCCGAGAGTCGCTGGCCGCCGAGTTCGGCGACGTCGTGGCCGAGCTGGTCGACGGCGTCACCAAGCTGGACAAGATGCGTTTCGGCAGCCGCCAGGAAGCCGACGCGGAAAGCTTCCGCAAGATGCTGCTTGCGATGGCGCGCGACATTCGCGTCATTCTGATCAAGCTGGCCGATCGCCTGCACAACATGCGCACGCTGGGCGCCAAGGACCCCGATTCGCGCCGCCGCATAGCGCGAGAGACGCTGGAGATCTTCGCGCCGATCGCGCAGCGCCTGGGCATGAACAAGTTCAAGGCCGAACTGCAGGATCTGGGGTTCCGCGCGCTCTATCCGGATCGCTACCGCGTGATCAGCGAGCGCATCCGCGCAGCTCTCGGCAACCGCCGCGAGGCGATGGGCAAGATCGAGGCAGCCTTGTCGACGCGGCTCAGCGCCGACCATCTGCAGAGCCGCGTGGTGGGCCGGATCAAGTCGCCGTGGAGCATCTATTCGAAGATGCGCGGCGAGCACAAGAGTTTCGCGCAGCTGATGGACGTCTACGGTTTTCGGGTGGTCGTCGACAGCGCGATGAGCTGCTACATGGCGCTGGGCGTGGTGCATGCGCTGTACAAGCCGGTCGACAAGCGCTTCAAGGATTTCATCGCGATCCCCAAGGCGAACGGCTACCAGTCGCTGCACACGGTGCTTCTCGGGCCGTTCGGCGCGCCGATCGAGGTTCAGATCCGTACCGCCGAGATGGAGTCGGTGGCCGAGAGCGGCGTCGCCGCGCACTGGGCGTACAAGACGGAAAGCGGTCCGGCCAACAGTGCGCAGGCACGCGCCCGCGAGTGGCTATCGTCGCTGGCGGACAGCTCGGCACATACCGTGTCGTCCGCCGAATTCATCGAAAACGTCAAGATCGACCTGTTCCCGGACGAGGTCTACCTGTTCACCCCACGCGGCCACATTCTGTCGCTGCCGCGCAATGCGACCGCGCTGGATTTCGCCTACGCGGTGCACACCGATGTGGGCGATCATGCGGTGGCCGCACGCGTCGACAAGAAGCTGCTGCCGCTGCGTACCCGGCTGGAGTCCGGTCAGTTGGTGGAAATCATCACCGCGCCGTCGGCGGTGCCGAACCCGGCCTGGCTCGAAGTGGTGGTCACCGGCAAGGCACGCACGGCGATCCGTCAATATCTCAAGCATTTGCAGCACGAGGATGCGGTCGACTTCGGCCACCGCATGCTCGACCGCGCGCTGGACGCGCAGGGCAGCAGCCTGGACGCCATCCCGGCTGCGGTGCTGGATCGCTTCCTGGAGGCCTCCAAGCTGAAGCGTCTCGAGGAACTGTTGTCGGACATAGCCTTGGGCAACCGAATGCCGGACATGGTGGCCAGCCAGTTGCTCGCCTCGCGCGGCAAGCGTGATGGCAAGGCAAGGCAGGCGACGCCAGCACAGGCAATCGAGAAGATCCGCATCACCGGCGCCGAGCGCGGCGTGCTCAGTTTTGCCAACTGCTGCCATCCGCTGCCGGGCGACGACATCATCGGTTACCTGTCCTCGGGCAAGGGCATCGTGGTGCACCGCGAGGAGTGCCCGAACGTGGTCGAGCTGCGCAAGTCGCCCGAACGCTGCGTGGCAATCGAATGGGATCGCGACGTGCAGGGCGACTATCGCGCCGAGCTGCGCATCGAGGTGATCAACCGTCCTGGCGTGCTGGCCACGGTCGCCGCCGCCATCGCCGCCGCGGATTCGAATATCGAGAACGTGGAATATGTGGAACGCGATGCCTCCGCCGCAACCCTGCTGTTCGCGATGGAAGTGAAGAATCGCAAGCACCTGGCCGACGTGATCCGCCGCGTGCGCCGCACCGGTGTGGTCAGCGGTGCATACCGGTATCCCTTGTAGCCGCACGCGAGTCGGGAAGGAACGAGTTCGAGTTCTCTCCGTCGAGCTTTGCGCAGGTGGGCTGACGGGGTAGCCTTCTCGATTCCCCTTCGCCAAGGAAATTCCATGCCTCTCACCATCATCTCCACCGATCAGGCGCCCGCCGCCATCGGGCCGTACTCGCAGGCCGTGCGCGCCGGCAACACGGTGTATTTTTCCGGCCAGATCCCGCTGGATCCGTCCACCGGCGCGCTGGTCGAAGGCGATATCGCCATGCAGACGCGGCGTGTTTTCGACAACCTCACCGCCGTGGCGCAGGCCGCAGGCGGCTCGCTGGCGCAGATAGTGCGGGTGGGCATCTACGTCACCGACCTGGCCAACTTCGCCGCGGTCAACGCCGTGATGGCCGAGTATTTCCAGCAGCCTTATCCGGCGCGGTCCACCATCGAAGTGTCCGCCCTGCCGAAAGCGGCTCAGGTCGAGGTCGATGCGGTGATGGTGCTCGCGTGAAGCGGATGGCCTGATTCCAGACTGCGACCCGCGCCGACAATGCTTGTCGGCGTTCGGCTTACGACGGCGGGCGGTGCTCGGTTAGGCTTGCAGTTCATGGCCACCCGCATCGCCCGTTCCGCCCCCGCCATCGGCACCGATCCCGGCATCATGCCGGTCGGTGCGCTGGCCGGCGTAGGCCCGGCGCTGGTCGCGTCACTGGCCCGTCTCGGGCTGGAGCGGGTGCAGGATCTCTGGTTCCACTTGCCGCTGCGCTATGAAGACAAGACGAGGATCACGGCGATCGCCGAACTGCGGGCGGGTGAGCGCGCCCAGGTCGAGGGCGTGGTCGAGGCGGTCGAGCGCGGTTTCCGTTATCGCCCGCAGTTGAAGGTGGCGATCGGTGATGACAGTCGGCACACCTTGCTGCTGCGTTTTTTCCATTTCAATCGCGCACAGGCCGAGCAATTGCTGCCCGGTACACGACTGCTCTGCTATGGCGAAGTGCGCTACGGGGCGCAGGGCGTGGAGATGGTGCACCCAAGTTACCAGCGACTGGTCGGGGACGATGCGGTCGCCGTCGACGAGTTGCTGAGCCCGGTATATCCGACTACCGAAGGCCTGGGTTCGAAGCGCCTTGCCGGCGTAATAGGCAAGGCTTTGGCGCTGCTGCCGCCGGCGGAACAGCTGGAGCTGATTCCGCCTGAATTGTGCGCCGAGCACGGGCTTGCTTCCCTGCGGGAAGCGCTTCTGTATGTGCACCGGCCCCCGCCGGACGCCCATCTCGGACAACTGACGCTGGGTCAGCACCCGGCGCAGCAGCGGCTGGCATTCGAGGAACTGCTGACCCAGCATCTGAGCCTGAAACGCATGCGTGCCGCCGTGCGCAGCCGGCAAGCGCCCAAACTAGGCGGTGACGGCGACTTGCGTCGGCAGTTGCTCGCCGGGCTGCCGTTCCGGCTTACGGCGGCGCAGCAGCGGGTCAGTGCCGAAGTCGCGCGCGATCTGGCGCGACCGCGTCCGATGCTGCGGCTGGTGCAGGGCGACGTCGGCAGCGGCAAGACTGTGGTCGCCGCGCTGGCGGCGCTGATGGCGGTGGAGTCGGGCCGGCAGATCGCGCTGATGGCGCCGACCGAACTGCTGGCCGAACAGCACCTGCACAACTTCCGGCATTGGCTGCAGCCGCTCGGCGTCGAGGTCGAATGGCTGGCCGGCAAGGTGACCGGCAGGTCACGCAAGCTGGCGCTGGAACGCGTTGCTGCCGGCGCGCCGGTGGTCATCGGCACGCATGCGTTGATGCAGGAAGGCGTGGCGTTCGCGCGGCTTGGCCTGGTGATCGTCGACGAACAACACCGCTTTGGCGTGCAGCAGCGCCTGGCGTTGCGCGACAAGGGCGAGGAGGGCGAGCTGGTGCCGCATCAACTGGTGCTGACCGCCACGCCGATTCCGCGCACGCTGGCCATGAGTGCGTATGCCGATCTCGACGTTTCCTCGATCGACGAGCTGCCGCCCGGCCGCACGCCGGTGCAGACCATCGCGATCTCGAACGCGCGGCGAACCGAGGTGATCGAGCGCATCCACGCCGCCTGTGCCGAAGGTCGGCAGGTGTACTGGGTATGCACGCTGATCGAGGAATCCGAACAACTGCGCGCGCAGGCGGCCGAGGTGGCGCACGGCGAACTGTCCACCGCCCTGACCGGCTTCAGGGTGGGCCTCATCCACGGCCGCATGAAGCCGAAAGAAAAACAGGCGGTAATGGACGCGTTCAAGGCCGGCGAGCTGGCGGTGCTGGTTGCGACCACCGTGATCGAGGTCGGCGTGGACGTGCCCAATGCGAGCCTGATGGTGATCGAGAACAGCGAGCGTTTGGGCCTCGCCCAATTGCACCAGCTGCGCGGCCGGGTCGGGCGTGGCGCGGTGGCTTCCAATTGCGTGCTGCTGTATCAGCCGCCGTTGGGCCAGTTGGCGCGCGAGCGGCTGCAGGTCATGCGCGATACCAGTGACGGCTTCCGCATCGCCGAGAAGGACCTGGAGCTGCGCGGCCCGGGTGAAGTGCTGGGTACGCGCCAGACCGGCCAACTCAGTTTTCGCATCGCCGACCTGACCCGCGACGCGCATCTCCTGCCGGCCGTGCAGCAAGTGGGCGAACACATGTTGCGCGAGCATCCGCGGCGGACCGGGCAGCTCATCGAACGCTGGATCGGCGCTGCCACGCGTTTCGTGCATGCGTGAAACGACGGGCGAGCATGGCCTCATGCCAAAGCTCGCCGTCGTTGCGGTATTTCATGCCGGCTCCCCATTCGCATCGAATACACTGGGCGATTCGACGACGGCGACGCGCCATGACCCGACCACAATTGCTGATTGATACCGACCCCGGCGTGGACGATGCGCTGGCGATCCTGATGGCGCATGCGCACGCCGACATGGCCGGGCTCAGTATCGTGGCTGGCAACGTCGGGCTCGGCCACACCGTGCGCAACGCACGCACCCTCATCGACCTGCTCGGCGTCGACACGCCGGTGTTTGCCGGTTGCGCCACGGCCCTGGTCCGCGCGCCGGAAGAGGACGCCGCCTTCGTGCACGGGCAGGACGGCTTCGGCGACATCGGTTTTCCCGAGCCCGTCGCGCCGCTTTCCGACGAGCCAGCTGCGTTGGCCCTGCTGCGCCTCACCCGCGAACGCCCCGGCGAGTTGACCTTGGTGGCGCTGGGCCCGCTGACCAACCTGGCCCTGGCGCTGCGGCTGGACCCGACGCTGCCGCAACGGGTAGCGCGGCTGGTGGTGATGGGCGGTGCCGTCACCGGGCATGGCAATACCGGCAAGGTGCCGGCCGAATTCAATGTCGGCTTCGATCCCGAGGCGGCGTATGTGGTGTTCGAGGCGTTCCCCTCGTTCGACCTGGTCGACTGGGAGGCCACCTTGCGGCATGCGTTCGATGATGCCGAGTTCGATGGCTGGCTGGCCGCCGGTGATCGGCGCGCCGATTTCTTCAGCCAGATCGTGGCTGCCGCGCGTGGCTACAACGCCAAGCACGACCGCCGTGGGGTGATTGCGGCCGACGCGCTGGCGATGGCCGTGGCGCTCGACCCGACCATCGTCACCCGAAGCGAGACCCGCGCGGTGGCGGTGGAGCTGGATGGTCGCCTGACTCGCGGTGCCACCGTCGTCGACTGGGCGAGGCGATTGGGTCAGTCCACCCGTGCGAATATCGTGCTCGAAGTGGATCAGGGCCGTTTCGCGGCGATGGTGAGGCGAGCTTTGGGTGTGCAAGGCTGAAGCCTGCGACTGGCGCCGATCCGACAGTTGAAACGTCGCCCGACTTGCGGGAGTGGCTGGTTCCTCGTTACAATGCCGCTCTTTTCACCACCGCTTTAGAGCCTGTCATGAAGCCTGATATCCATCCGAACTACAACCCGGTGGTGTTCCAGGACCTGTCGTCCGACTTCGCGTTCCTGACCAAGTCGACCATGTCCAGCAAGGAAACCATCAAGTGGGAAGACGGCAGTGAGTACCCGCTGATCAAGGTGGATATCTCCAGCCATTCGCACCCGTTCTACACCGGCAAGCAGAAATCGCTGGACGTCGGCGGCCGCGTCGACAAGTTCCGTCGCCGTTACGCGGGCTCCGTCAAGGAGTAATGACGGCAGCGTCCATCGCCTTGCGATGGACGCACCGATCCGGATACCGACACGGGGCGAGCGCAGGCTCGCCCCGTGTGTTTTCGTGCCCGGGCTCCGACCATTCGCCATCGAATGCTGGCAGGGCCTTGTGCGATAATGGTCGGTGAACTGGCGCCGCGGCGTCCGTCGCATCGCATGCTGTCCCCGGCGTGCGATGCCAGCATTCCCTCGCCGGACGGCGCCGTCATTCGCGGTTGCCGCCGGTGGTGACCCACATGAAGGAGGTTCCCGTGTCCGATCCCAAGATCGTCAAGCTGCTGGATGAATCGAGCAACCGCAGCAGTGAATTGCCACTGATCAGCGGCACGCTCGGCCCGGCATGCATCGACATCGGCACTCTGTACAAGGACACCGGCCACTTCACCTACGATCCCGGTTATGGCAGCACCGCCAGCACCAAGAGCGCGATCACCTACATCGATGGCGATCAGGGCGTGCTGTTGTATCGCGGCTATCCGATCGAACAGCTGGCAGCTAGTTCCAGCTTCCTCGAAGTGGCGTATCTGCTGCTCAACGGCGAGTTGCCGAAGGCGGAAGAGTTCAAGACGTTCGAGCACGACGTCTCGCATCACACGATGATGCATGAGTCGCTCAAGAACTTTTTCCAGGGCTTCCACCACGACGCGCATCCGATGGCGATGCTGGCGGCGGCGGTGGCTTCGCTGTCCGCGTTCTACCACGACGACCTGAGCGTGGACGACCCGGCCGACCGCAAGCTCGCCGCGATCCGGCTGATCGCCAAGATGCCGACGATCGCCGCGGCCTGCTACCGCTATTCGGTGGGTTGGCCGTTGCGCTATCCGCGCAACAACCTGGAGTACGTCGACCGCTTCCTGCACATGATGTTCGAGGTGCCGAGCGAGCCCCTGCAGATGAACCCGGTGGCGGCCAAGGCGCTGGATCTTCTGTTCATCCTGCACGCCGACCACGAGCAGAACGCTTCCACCTCCACGGTACGCCTGGTGGGTTCGACCGGTGCCAATCCCTACGCGTCGATCGCCGCGGGCATCACCGCGTTGTGGGGGCCGGCCCACGGCGGCGCCAACGAAGCGGTGCTCAAGCAGCTGGAGGAGATCGGTACGCCGGACAATGTCGAATCGGCGATCCTGCGCGCCAAGGACAAGAACGACAGCTTCCGCCTGATGGGTTTCGGCCACCGCGTCTACAAGAACTTCGATCCGCGCGCCAAGATCATCCGCGAGATGTGCCACAAGGTACTGGCCGAGCTGGGCGTCAACGACCCGCTGCTGGAAGTGGCGATGAAGCTGGAGGAAGCGGCGTTGAAGGACGACTATTTCGTCGAGCGCAAGCTGTATCCGAACGTGGACTTCTACTCGGGCATCATCTACAAGGCCCTGGGTATTCCCACCGAGATGTTCACCGTGATGTTCGCCATCGCCCGCACCGCCGGATGGATCGCGCACTGGATCGAACAGCACGAAACGCCTGGATCCAGGATCGGTCGCCCGCGTCAGATCTACACCGGTTCCGACGTGCGCGACTATATGGCGACCGCGAAACGCTGATCACGCCACTCGCGGCACTACCAAAGAGTCCCGGCCACGGGCCGGGGCTCTTTGGTATGACGATACGGGCTCAGCGCAGGGCCGCGCCCAGTCGCTGTTCGAATGCTTCGTCGGAATCCTCGCCCAGCAGCATTTCCACCTGGGCCAGCGCGGCGCGGCGCATCGGCCGGTCGTCGGTTCGATCCAGCGGGGCCTGACGCAACGCATTGCGCGGCAGCACGGTGAGGTCGAACGGCAGCTCGTCGGCGGCGAACAGAAGCACCGGATATTCGGGCTGATCATCGCGGCTGTTGCGCAGCCGCCGCACCTGCGTCTCGATCGGCACGCCATGTTCACGCAGGTACAAGCCGACCGCTTCCGGGTCGTCGCTGAACACGTGCAGGCATACCGCCGAGTGCGCATCGGCGGTGCCCTCGAGCACGGCGCCGACCAGCCGCGGCTCGAACGCGGCAAGAAAGCGCATCGCTTCGAGCGCCGCCTCGCGCCGCTGCCGCAGCAGTTGCGGCTGGCTGTCGGCGAGGAACAGACGCTGGTGTTCGCGCAAAGCCTGCTCGATCTCCAGATTGCGCGGCAATGCCTGCGTTTCGACGATGCCGAGCCGTTCGGCCGCCTTCAACTTGGCGTGATGGAAGTCGCGGATGCCGTGTTCGCTCATCAGACGGGCCGCTTCCTGCGCGATGCGCACGCGATTGCGCTGCAGCCTGTCGTGCGCGTGGATGCGGTGGTGTTCGCCTCGGGACATGGCTGGCTCCTCGTCAATCGGACGTGACAGCGGGAACGGGCACTATCGCTGCGACGGCCTGGTGGTTCAGAAGATGTCGTAGGCGTGCTGCTGGTCCTGGTCTTTCTGCTGGGCTGCCTGGTTACGCAAGCGGTCGACGTCTTCGACCTTGAACATCTCGCTCATGGCGTTGGGATCATCTGCCGAAGTGGGTAGTCCGTTCTGGCGGTTGATCGTTACCGTACTGATTCCCGGCGGCATCGGCAACGTGCTCAACGGCTGATCCTTCAGAGCGCTGCCCATGAAATCCATCCAGATCGGCAACGCCGCCTTGGCGCCGAACTCCCCGTGGCCCAGCGAGGAGTAGTCGTCGAAACCTACCCATACCGCGGTGGACAGGTCGCCGTTGAATCCGACGAACCAGGCGTCGCGGTGATCGTTGGTCGAGCCGGTCTTGCCGGCCAGGTCGGCCCGGTCCAGCGCACGTGCGGCCGAACCGGTGCCGCGAAGGATCACGTCCTTCATCAATGAAGTGATGAGGTAATCGTTGCGCACCTCGATGACCTGCGGCGCCAGCACCGGTGGATGCGCGCTTTCGCCGTGCACGTCCTCAGGCAGCACCGCCTCGCCGACGCCATCGACACTGCTCGACTCCGCCGGCGCAGCGTCGGTGCTGGCGAGGTTGTTGGCGGGAGTCGGGTTCATGTCGGCCGGCGGCGGACCGGGCGGACGGGTGTCGAGCAGGCGCTCCTGGCAGTTGCGGCAGGCGCGTGCGGGATTGGCCACATATACAGGCTTGCCGCTGCGGTCGTCGATCTCATGGATGAAGTACGGCGTGACCAGATAACCGCCATTGGCGAATACTGCGTAACCGCGGGCCATGCTCATCGGCGACACCGACGCAGTGCCCAGCGCCATCGACAGGTTGGCTGGTATCGCATCGAGCGAGAAGCCGAAACGGGTGGCGTACTCGCGCATGTAACGCACGCCGATAGCGTCGAGCAGGCGCACCGAAACCAGGTTCTTCGACTGCACCAGCGCCTCGCGCAGACGCATAGGTCCGGCGAACTTGTTGTCGTCGTTGGACGGTGTCCAGATGCCGTTCGGCTTCGAGGGATCGGGCAGCGCCAGCGGCGCGTCGTTGATGATCGAGGACGGAGTGAAGCCGCGATCGAACGCACCGGAATACAGGTAAGGCTTGAAGCTGGATCCGGGCTGGCGTGCCGCCATCACGGCGCGGTTGAACTTGCTGCGCACGAAATTGAAGCCGCCGACGAGCGCCTGGATCGAGCCGTCCTCCGGATTGATCGAGGTCAAAGCGGCCTGCGCGGCGGGAATTTGCGTGAGTTGCCACTCACCTTTGTCGTCGCGCGCCAAACGGATGATGTCGCCGCGTTTGAGCACGCTGTCGACCTTGGTCGGAGCAGCGCCGACACGATCGTCATTGATATGCGGCCGGGCCCAGCTCATGGCGGAGAGATCGAGGATCACGCTTTCGTGGCTGGACAAGTAGACGGTCGCCTGTCTGGCGTCGCTGGCTGTCACCAGCCCAGGCTGCATGCCTGAAACGCCGGTGTAGCTGGACAGCGTGGCATCGTATTCGGCTTCGTTTGCCGTGGCCGGCAGATCCTGGTGGGCCTCGGGTCCGCGCCAGCCATGCCGATGGTCATAGGCGATCAGTCCATCGCGCAAGGCTTCGACGGCCTTCTGCTGGCGGTCGCTCTGCAGCGTTGTCCTCACCACGTAACCGTTGGTCAAGGCGTCATTGCCGAACCGGTCAAGCACCTGCCGGCGCACCATTTCCGCCAGATAGGGTGCATCCACCTCGATCGCCTGTTCATGCGGGTACGCATGATTCGGTTCGGCAATCGACTGCTGGTAAACCGGCTTGGTGATGTAATCGTGCCGCAGCATTTCGCTCAGTACCCAGTTGCGCCGGGCGATCGCGCGCTTGGGGTTGTTGATCGGATTGACCGCCGAAGGCAACTGGAAAGTCGAGGCGATCAGCGCGCATTCCGCCACGGTCAGCTGATCCAGCGTCTTGCCGTAGTAATACTCCGCCGCCGCTGCCACGCCGTATGAACGGTGGCCGAGAAACATCTTGTTGAGGTACAGCTCAAGGATCTGGTCCTTGCTCAGCTCATGCTCGATACGCAGGGCGATGAAGATCTCGGTGAGCTTGCGTGAATAGAGTTTTTCCGGACTCAGGAAGAAGTTGCGCGCGACCTGCTGGGTGATTGTCGAGCCTCCTGAACCCTTGTCGCCACCCGTCACGATGACATGCCAGCCGGCCCGGGCGATGCCGTGCCAATCCACCCCTGGGTGGTGATAAAAGTCGGCGTCTTCCGCCGACAGCACGGCATGCTTGAGCCGGTCCGGCACGTTTTCGATGTCGACCGGGATGCGCCGGGTTTCGCCGAAGGTGGCCATCAGCTTGCCGTCCGCGCTGAGCACGCGCAGCGGCACCTGCATGTGGTAATCCTTGAGCTCGGCTACCGATGGCAGCCTCGGCGCTATCAACCAGTACGCCACGCCAACCGCGATAACTGCCAGAAGCAAGCCGGAAAACGCCAGGAGCAAAACCCAGCGCAGCAAACGTTTCAAAATGGGCATGGTGTGGAGATAGCGAGACCTGAGTCAAAACATGACAGAGTATAGATGTAGCAGTATTTGTGGCATGAGGTGTGGTCCGCTAAAGCAAGAGTTGCGCCAGGAAACGCGATCCTGCAAATGTGGTGGGCATCACGCCAATCACTTGAGAAAGTTCGCGTAGACCGTTGCCATTGCGTTAATTTTTCGATTTAATGCTACTGCGCACCCCGCCAGGATTCTGGCTATGGGCGTCAGCGGCAAGGGGGAAACACCGTGGGGCTCTTTACACCCAAGAAGCCGGCGCTGATTGGTGTCGACATCAGTTCGACTGCCGTCAAGTTGCTGCAGCTAAGTCAAGTGGGCGGTCGCTATCGCGTGGAGCATTACGCGGTCGAGCCATTGCCGCCCAATGCCGTGGTCGAAAAAAACATCGTCGAGGTCGAGGCGGTGGGCGATGCGATTCGCCGGGCACTGGCCCGTTCGGGCTCCAAGCTCAAACACGCGGCGGCAGCGGTGGCGGGGTCGGCGGTGATCACCCGCATCATTCCGATGACCAGCGACCTGTCCGACGATGACCTGGAAGGCCAGATACAAGTCGAGGCCAACCAGTACATTCCCTATCCGATCGATGAAGTCAGCCTCGATTACGAAGTGATCGGCCCGGTACGCGACAACCCCGACATGAACAACGTGCTGTTGGCGGCCTCGCGTACCGAGAACGTCGATATGCGCGTGGCCGCGCTCGATCTTGGCGGACTGACTGCCGGCGTCATCGATGTCGAGGCCTTCGCGATGGAGAATGCGTTTGCGATGGTCGCCGATCAGCTCAATGTGGGCCGGGACGCCTTGGTGGCCGTGGTCGACATCGGCGCCACGATGACCACGCTGTCGGTGTTGCGCAACCAGCGCACCATCTATTCGCGCGAACAGGTTTTCGGCGGCAAACAGCTGACCGACGAGATCATGCGCCGCTTCGGGCTGTCCTATGAAGAGGCCGGGCGCGCCAAGCGCAAGGGCGGTCTGCCCGAATCGTACGAGACCGAGGCGCTGGAGCCATTCAAGGAATCGCTGATCCAGCAGATCAGCCGCCTGCTGCAGTTTTTCTTTGCGGGCAGCGAATACAGCAAGGTGGACCAGGTGGTCCTGGCTGGCGGTTGCGCCTCCATCGAGGGGCTTGGCCCGATGCTGGAAGAGCAGTTGGGCGTCTCCTGCATTGTCGCCAATCCACTCGCGCGCATGTCGCTGTCGCCCCGCGTGCAGGCCCAGTCGCTGGCGCAGGATGCACCGGCGCTGATGATCGCGGTCGGCCTCGCCCTGAGGAGCTTCGACTGATGGCACATGTCAATCTACTTCCGTGGCGCGCCGAGCGACGCAAGCAACGCGAACGCGAGTTCTACATGCAGCTTGTCGCCGCCTTCGTGGTGGCGTTGGGCGTGTTGTTGCTGTGGATATTCTGGATGGACCAGCGCATCGACAATCAGAACGAGCGCAACGCCTACCTGCAGACCGAGATCAAGCAACTCGATGTGCGCATCGCCAAGATCAAGGACCTGGAAAAGGTTCGTGAGCACCTGCTGGCGCGCAAGCAGATCATCGAGCAGTTGCAGGCCGACCGTTCGCAGATGGTGCATCTGTTCGACGAGCTGGTGAAGACGATTCCTTCCAGCGCGCGCCTGACCGGCCTGAAGCAGGGCGGCCAGTCCATGACGCTCGACGGCGTGGCGCAGTCCAATGCCAGCGTTGCCGAGTACATGCGCAACGTCGAAAGCTCACCGTGGATGGGGCACGCCGATCTGCGCAAGACCGAAAACACCCACGACGCCACCCGCATGCCTTATGTATTCGGCCTGGACGTGACGTTGAACCGACCCAAGACCGATGAAACAGAAGCCGGGAAAGAGCTCGCGCAGCCGGCAAAAGCCAGCTCGGCTCCCGCCCCGACTGCCGTGCCAGCCGCACTCGGAGCGGCGGCGAAGGCGATCACTTCCAAGCCGGCCGCGCCTGCCACGTCCGCAGCCGCACCCAAACCAATGGATGCGGCCGCTGCCACGGGAGGAACCAAGCCATGAAGTTCCTCGACGACATCCGCAATCTCGACCGCAACAACGTCGGTGGCTGGCCGCAGTCGGTCAAGTTGTTCTTCACCATCCTGTTGTGCGCCTTCGTTCTGCTGATTGGCTGGTATTTTTTCGTCGGTGATCAGCAGGACAGTCTGCAGACGCTGGCCGGCAAGGAGGACCAGCTCAAGCAGGAATTTGCGGCCAAGCAGGCCAAGTCGGTCAACCTCGAGGCGCTGCAACAGCAGCTCGACGAGATGCAGGACATGCTGCGCCAGCTGTTGCGTCAGCTGCCAAGCAAGACCGAGATGCCCGAGCTGCTGATCGACATTTCGCAGACCGCGCAATCCGCAGGCCTGGAAAGCGACCTGTTTCAGCCGGGCCCCGAAACACCGAAAGACTTCTACGCGGAAAAGCCGATCACGCTGCGCATGACCGGTACCTATCATCAGTTCGGTACGTTCATCAGCGGTGTGGCTTCGCTGCCCCGGGTGGTGATTCTGACATTGCATGATGTTTCGCTGACCCCGAAAACACCGGGCAAGGATGGCGCCACGGGCGGCCAGCTCGTGCTGCAGGGCACGGTGAAGACTTACCGCTATCTGGACGACGAAGAGAGCGCCGCCGCAAGCAAGGCGGGGGGTGCGAAATGAAGACCATGTTCGCCGTCAAACCCAGCCATGCAACACGATTTGTGCTGATGCTCGGTGCCGCCTTGGTACTCGGCGGCTGCACGCGCGGCATGTCCGACCTGCGCGATTGGGTAGCGCAGGAAAAAGCAAAGAAAGGCGCGCCGATCCAGCCGCTGCCGGTGATCAAGACGTTCGAGACGTTCAAGTACAACGACCAAGATCGGCGCGATCCGTTCAGCCCGAGCACGGCCGAACTGCAGACCAATGCAGCCACCAGCGGTCCTCGTCCGGATGCAAACCGCGCCAAGCAGCCACTGGAGATGTTCGCGCTGGACAGCCTCAGGATGGTCGGCACGGTCGGCGTCGGCGGGGGCATGGAAGTATTGATCAAGGATCCGGGTGGCGTGATCCACCGTGTTCATGCCAACGAATACATGGGTCAGAACTACGGACATATCACCGCGATCAGCGAGGACCATATTGAGCTGGTCGAGCTGGTATCCAACGGTAATGGTGGCTGGATGGAACGTCCGGCCAGCATCGCGCTCGACGCGAAATAGGTAGACAGGGGCTGATGCAATGACCAACCAAATCCAATCCTTCCGGGGCCGTGTCATGCGCCATGCAAGCCGTTACATCCTGATGGGCCTGCTGATCGCCGGCGCCACCTGGGCCAGCACGGCGATGGCTGCCGACACCACGCTGAAGAACATCAGCTACGACGCGCTGCCTGGCGGCACCGTCGAGCTGCACATGGACTTCGGCAGTGGCCCGGTACCGCAACCGAAGATTTTCACCACCGGCAATCCGCCGCGTATTGCGGTCGATTTTGCGGATACCGACAACGCGGCGCCGCGCCACCTGGACATCGGCAAAGGTTCGACTTCCGGCGTATCCGCGGTGGCGGCCGGTGGCCGGACGCGCGTCATTGTCGAGCTGATGCGCGAGTCGAGCTATCGCACGCGTGTCGAGGGCCACAGCCTGGTGCTCACGGTCAACAACGGCAGTGCAGACCAGTCCGTAACCACGGCTTCGACCATCGACCCGACCAAGGCGTTGCCGTCGTCATCGAACGGCCCGGCAATCTCGAATATCGACTTTCGCCGCGGTCCCAACGGTGAGGGTCGCGTGCTGATCAGTTTCAACGGCGGCGGCGCGAACGCCGAGATGACCCGCCAGGGAGACAAGGTGCTGGTCACCATCGATCATGCCAACCTGCCGGCCAATCTCGCGCAGCGCCTGGACACGCTTGACTTCGCCACGCCGGTGCAGTCCATCGTCACCCGCTCCGGCGTCGGCGGTGGCGCGCGCATGGAAATTGCCGTCAAGGGCAATGTCGATACCTCGGCCTACCAGACGGCAGACCAGTACGTGGTGGAAGTGGCACCGAAGAAAGCCGGCGCCAAGGACGACAAGCTGGCCAAGCTGGGCAAGGAGCCGAGCTACAACGGCAAGCGCGTCACCTTCAATTTCCAGGATATCCCGGTGCGCTCGGCACTGCAGCTGATCGCGGACATTTCGGGGCTCAATCTCGTCGCTTCGGACAGCGTCGGCGGCAGCGTCACGCTGCGCCTGGTGAACGTGCCCTGGGACCAGGCGCTGGACGTCATCCTGCGCGCAAAAAGCCTCGACATGCGTCGCAACGGCAATGTGGTGTGGGTTGCCCCTCAGGCGGAACTGGCCAAGTACGAGCAGGACGTGGCCGATGCCAAGCTGAAGGCTCTGGACACCGCCGAGCTGGTCACCGACTACGTGCCGATCAGTTACGGCAAGGCGGCGGACATCGCCAAGCTGCTCACCAGCGGCAGCATGCAGGGTGGCGGCGGAAGCGGTGGCGGGGCGAATACCCAGCGCGGCTTCCTGTCGCCACGTGGCAGCGTGTCGTTCGACGAGCGCACCAACACCTTGCTGCTCAACGACACGCCGGAGAAAATCAAGCAGCTGCGGGACCTGATCGCGGTACTCGACAAGCCGGTACAGCAGGTGCTGATCGAGTCGCGCATCGTGGTCGCCACGGATGACTTCACCCGCGAACTGGGCGCCAAGTTCGGTGTCAGTGGACGGGTCAACAATACCGAGTTCCCGAACTCGGCTACGGCAACCCCGGCCCTGACCGCCGGAATCGGTGGCGGCAACGTGACCTCGGGTGGCCTCAATGTGAACCTGCCGGTCGGCGCCGCAACCAGTAACTTTGGCCTGGCCATCCTCGGCGCCAATTACGCGATCGACCTGGAGCTCTCCGCTGCACAGACCGAAGGTCGTGGCGAAGTGATCTCCAGCCCGCGCGTGATCACCGCGAACCAGCAGGAGGCCGTGATTCGCCAGGGCCAGGAAATCGGCTACGTCACGTTCCAGAACAGCGCCGGCAGTGGTGCAGGCAGCGGCACGGCCACGGTGCAGTTCAAGGACGCCGTGCTGGAGCTGAAGGTGACTCCGACGATCACCGCCGACAACCGCGTCTACCTGATGATCAACGTCAAGAAAGATGCGCTGGCCGGTTACGTGGACGCCCCGGGTAGCGGCAAGATTCCGACCATCGACACCCGCGAAATCAACACCTCGGTGCTGGTCGACAACGGGCAGACTGTGGTGCTGGGCGGTATCTACGAGGTCAACAAGTCCAACACGATCTCCAAGGTCCCCGGCCTGGGCGACATCCCCGGCATCGGCGCACTGTTCCGCAACACCTCGCGCACGAACACCAAAGCGGAACTGCTGATCTTCGTGACGCCGCGTATCCTCAGCGACACGTTGCAATAGGAATCCCGGCAACCAGCAGAAAAGAGGCGGCTTAGGCCGCCTTTTTTTATCCAGTTGCAACGCGCCCGGGAATTAAACTTACGGCGCCATTTATGGTCTGTAGCACGCTGCCCGGTCAGCGTGCGTCACCGCGCGGCTGATGCAGCCTGTGCCACTTCGAACGGAACAAAACATGGATATGCCGGAAATGCCGTCGTTGAACGGCCTGCAGCGCTCCTTCGCGCAATTGCGCGATGACCTGCAGCGCTGCATCATCGGGCAGCCTCATCTGATCGACTGTCTGCTGGTGGCCCTTTTGGCCGACGGACATCTGCTGGTGGAAGGCGCACCCGGGCTGGCCAAGACCACGGCGGTCAAGGCGTTGGCGGCGCGCATCGAGGCGGATTTCCACCGGGTGCAGTTCACTCCGGATCTGCTGCCGGCGGATCTAACCGGTACCGACGTATTTCGCCCACAGTCCGGCAGTTTCGAATTCGAGCGCGGTCCGCTGTTCCACAACATCGTGCTGGCCGACGAGATCAATCGCGCGCCGGCCAAGGTGCAGTCGGCGTTGCTGGAGGCCATGGCCGAGCAGCAGATCACGGTGGGCCGCAGTACCTGGCAGCTGCCTGAGCTCTTCATGGTGATGGCGACACAGAATCCGATCGAGCAGGAGGGAACGTTCACTTTGCCCGAAGCCCAGCTCGATCGCTTCTTGATGCACGTGACGATCGGTTATCCGGACGCCGTTGCCGAACTGGCGATCCTCAAGCTTGCCCGCGAGCAGGCCAGCCGCCGCGCGCATCCGTTGGCCCCGACGCCGGCGGTGTTGACCCAGGCGGATGTGTTCGCGGCGCGCGATGCGGCCATGGCGGTGCACATGGCACCGGCGCTGGAGGAATACCTGACCCAGCTGGTGCTGGCCACCCGCGATGCCGGTCGTTACGGCGCCGAGCTGAAGCGCTGGATCGCGTGGGGCGGCAGCCCGCGCGCCACCATTGCGCTCGATCGTTGCTCGCGCGCCAAAGCGTGGCTGGCCGGGCGCGACTACGTGCTGCCCGAGGATGTGCACGGAATTGCCCACGAAGTATTGCGTCATCGTGTGCTGCTCAGCTACGAGGCGGAAGCCGAAGGTGTGCGGCCGGATCGGGTGATCGATCGCCTGCTGGACCTCGTGCCGCTGCCGTGAGTGTCGCCGTGTCACATCGAACGGATGGCGATGGCTGCAGCCGGGTGTCGCTGGCCGAGCTGATCGCCTTGCGGGAGCGGATCGGCCGCGTGCGCGTCATGTCGCAGCTCAGTCGCGCGGTACGCAGCGGCCAGCAGTCCAGCCGTCTATACGGCCGCGGCATGGATTACGCCGAGTCGCGTGTTTACCAGGCGGGGGACGACGTGCGCCGGCTCGACTGGCGGCTCACTGCACGTAGCGGAAAACTGCACACCAAACTTTTTCAGGAGGATCGCGAAGGCTGCCTGCTGATCCTGCTGGATACGCACGCCAGCATGCGCTTCGGCACCCGGGTGCGATTCAAGTCGGTGCAGGCAGCGCGTTCGGCGGCCGCGGCCGCGTGGTACGCCGTGCGTGCTGGAGAGCGGGTCGGCGTGATGGCGTTCGGTCACGCCGAGCAGCTGCTGCGCCCCCAGGCAGGATCGCGTGGCGCGCTTGCGGTCTGCGGCGCTCTGGCTGCATGGGATGCGCAGGCCGCATCCGGCGGGCCCGAGCCGTTGTCCGATGCACTGATGCGCGCCAGCCGGGTGCTGCATGGCGCCAGCCGCGTCTTGTTGATCAGCGATGGTTTCAGTTGCGACACCCCGGCCCGCCAGCGTCTGCTCGATCTGACACGACATGCCGGCGTCAGTGTGCTGGTAGTGGCCGACGCGCTGGAGTTGTCGCTGGCGCCGCCGGGACGGTACCCGCTCGAACACGCCGGCGAGCGCAGCGAGGTGCTGTTGCAGTCCGAGCGCCAGCGGCGCGAGTTCCAGCAGGTGCTCGGCGCTGGGCCGGCGCAGCTTGGTGAACTCGCGAAGTCGCTTGGCTTGCGCCGCGCCAGCATCGACACCGCGGTCGATCCGCTCGCAGCGGTCGCCGCACTGTTGGGCGACGCGAGGCATCGCCGATGATGGCGCCCCCGGCCATGCCCGCCACCGTGCCGTCGTTCGGCCCCAGGCTGCGCGATATCCACCTGCCGCCCGATCCTGCATGGTGGCCACCGGCGCCGGGGTGGTGGGCGCTCGCGGCGCTTATTCTGCTGGCCCTGGTGATTGGCGTCTGGCAGTGGCGGCGCTACCGGCGCACGCGGCGTCTACGGCAACAAGTTCTGCTCGAACTGGATCAGCTCACGCTGCGGCATCATCGAGATGGCGATGCCTCAGCGCTGGCTAGCGAATTGCACCAGCTGCTGCGCCGGGTGGCGCGCCAGCATGACGCCCTGGCCACGAAGCAGCGCGGCGACGCATGGCAACGGACGCTGGCGCGGATGCCCGTCGATGCCGCCACGCTGGATGTCCTGCTGGCGCTGGATCAGCAGATCTATCGGGCGGATGTCGCGTTCGACCACGCTGCGGCAGTCACGGCCGTGCGCCAGTGGCTGCGCCTGGCGCTGAAGCCGACGACGTGGAAGCGGACAGCCATGGTGCACTCCGATGCCTGAGTTCGCGTGGCCCTGGGTGATTCTGATCTTGCCGCTGCCGTGGCTGCTGCGCCGCTGGCTGCATCAGGCGGCGCCGGGGCAGGCGCTGCACCTGCCGCAGCCGGGTCTGCAATTGAGCGCCGCGAGAGGCGACGCCACCCGCAGCGTCGCGCCGTGGTTGCTGACCCTCGGCCTGGCTGTGCCTGTTGGCCGCAGCGGCGCGGCCGCAATGGGTTGGTCCGCCGCAGGCGCAGCAGCGCAGCGGCCGCGCATTGATGCTGGCGGTGGATCTGTCGGGCAGCATGCGCACCGATGACATGCAGCTGGCCGGTCAGTCGGTAAGCCGTTTCGGCGCGGTGGAGGCGATTGCTGGCGATTTCATCAATCGTCGCAGCGGTGACGAAATGGGTTTGATCCTTTTCGGCAGCCAGGCGTTTCTGGTCACTCCGCTGACCTACGATCTGTTCGCGGTGCGTGCGCAACTCCAGGGCTCCGCCGTGGGTCTGGCAGGAACCGAAACGGCCATCGGCGACGCCATCGCAGTCGCGGTGAAGCGCCTGGCGGCCTTGCCCCAGCAGGCGCGGGTACTGGTCCTGCTTACTGACGGCGTCAACAACGCCGGCAGCATCGCGCCACGCGAGGCGGCGCGTGCCGCGAAGGCAGCCGGCGTGCGCATCTACACCATCGGCATCGGCGCCACGCGCATGCGCATACCGGGATTCTTCGGCAGTCAGCTGGTCAACCCGTCGGCGGACCTGGACGCCGACATGCTGAGCGGCATAGCGACGCAGACCGGCGGTCGCTTTTTCCGCGCCACCGACAGCAGCGAACTGGCCGATGCCTATCGCGCCATCGACGCACTCGAACCGATGCCGCAAACCGGCCCGACCCTGCGCCCGCGACATGAGCTGTTCCGCTGGCCGCTGCTGGCGGCGATCGTGCTGCTGTTGCTGGTGATCGCACCGCGTCGCTTCGCCCGCGCGCCGGAGCGAGCCGCATGAGCGAGATGCTGCAGCAGTTCCACTTCCTGCGGCCATGGTGGTTGCTGGCGCTGGCAGCTTTGCCATGGCTGCTGTGGATAGGCGCGCGCCGCGATGCAGCGATGCAGGAGCTGTCGCGTCTGGTCGACGCGGCCTTGTTGCCGCATCTTTTGCGCGGCCGCGCCAGTAACCATCGCCTGCCGGTATGGCTGTTCGTCATGGGATGGACACTGTGCGCGCTGGCGTTGGCCGGACCAAGCTGGAGCCGGGTCAGCGAACCCTTGTACGCCAGCCGCGCGGCCCAGGTGGTGGCGATTTCGCTGTCGCAGCACATGCTGGCGCGCGATGTCGCGCCGAGCCGCCTCGATCGCGTGCGTTACAAGGTGCGCGATCTGCTGGCCGCCAATCGCGACGGGCTCAACGCGCTGATCGCCTATGCCGGCGAAGCGTTCGTGGTGGCGCCGCTGACCTCCGATGCGGGCAGTCTCAACGATCTGCTCGACGCCCTCGCACCCGACACCATGCCGCTCGATGGCGACAACGCCGCGCTGGCGATCGAGCGCGGCGTGGCGCTGATCCACGACGCCAAGGCCAGTGGCGGCTCGCTGGTGCTGGTCACCGATCGAGCCGATGCGGCGGCCGACGCGGCTGCCCGCAAGGCCAACGCCGCCGGCGTGCAGGTATCGGTGCTCGGCGTGGGCACGCCGCAGGGTGGGCCGGTACCGTTGCCCGATGGCGGCTTTCTGCGCGATGCAAAAGGCGGCGTCGCCTTGGCCCAGCGCGACGATGCCGCGCTGGCCGCGCTGGCCGCCGCCGGTGGCGGCCGCTACGTGGCGATGACGGCGGACCATCGGGATATCGACACGCTGCACACGCAGCTGCGCGCCCCCCGCGCTGCCCTGGTCCATGGCCAGGCCAACGACGAATGGCAGGATCGCGGCCCGTGGCTCCTGCTGCCGTTGCTGCCGATCGTGGCGTTGGCGTTTCGTCGTGGCTGGTTGCTGTTGTTGCCGCTAATCATGCTGCCGTTGCTGCCTGCCCAAGCCGAAGCCACCACCTGGCACGACGTGTGGCAACGGCCCGATCAACAGGCTGCGCAAGCCTTGCGCGAAGGTCGCGCGAAACAGGCGCAACAGCTTGCGCGCGATCCCGCCTGGCGTGGCGCAGCGGCGTATCGCGCCGGTGATTACGCCAGCGCGAGGCAGGCGCTGCAGCAGGCGCCTGGCGGCGATGCCGCGTACAACCTCGGCAACACACTGGCGAAGCAGGGCGACTACCGGCAGGCGATCGCCGCTTACGATCGCGCGCTGAAACTCGATCCGGACAACGCTGACGCCAAGGCGAATCGCAAGGCCGTCGAAGACTGGTTGCGTCAGCAGCAACAGCAGCCGTCCGACCAGAAGCAGCATGAGGGGCACAACGGCAGCCAGGGTCAATCCTCGACGGGCGACAAGGGCAAGAGTGGCAAGTCGGATTCCAAGGATCGTCAACCCGCGCAGGATGGCGCCCAACCATCCGCGCAGCCCGGTCAGGACGGCAAGGCCCATCCGCAGGACCAGCCGGCGCAGAGCTCGGCGGAGCAGGACGGTCCGGGCAAACAACAACCCGGTGATCAGCCGCCGCCGCAGACCGCGCAGCAGCAGGCCGAGCAGAAGGCGAAGTCCGAACAGGCGCAGCAGGCGCTGAAGCAGCAAATGGACGAGGCGCTCGGCCCTGCCGGAACCAAGTCGCAGACCCATCAGCTCGGGGCGCTGGCAAAGGACGACCCCGGCGCAAGGCTGCCAGCGGACCTGCAGCATGCGCTGCAGCGGGTGCCGGATGATCCGGGCGCGTTGTTGCGGCGCAAGTTCGAGCTGGAATACCAACAACGGCACGGCAACGCGCCGAGCGAGGATGGACAACCGTGACGGTTCGACGCTGGATCACCGGATGCTGGCTGGCGTTGCTGCTGGTACCCGCGCTGGCACACGCCGACGTACAGGCGACGCTGGATCGCAGCAGCGTACAGCTGGGCGAAACCGTGACCCTCAACCTGCGCGTGGACCATGCCAGCGGCGGCATGAGCATGCCGGACCTGAGCGCGTTGAACCGGGACTTCAGCATTCTCGGCACGTCGCAGAACAGCAGCCTGAGCGTCGTCAACGGCGCGGCCACCTCGACCCTGACCTTCGGCGTGGCACTGCGACCGCGCCACGTCGGTACCTTGCAGATTCCCGCGCTGCGCGTGGACGGCGGTCAGACCGCACCCTTGCAGTTGCAGGTCACCGCGCCGGATCCGAATGCGGCGGCGGCCACCAGCCAGAGCGTCTTCATGGAAGCGAAGGCGGAACCGCAGCGCGGCTATGTCGGCCAGCAATTGAGTTACGTGGTGCGGCTGTATTACGCCACCAGCATCAGCAACGGCGCCTTGAGCGCGCCCCAGCTCGACGGCGTCGAAGTGAGCCGGGTCGGCGACGACCTGAATTACGATGCCGAGCGCGGCGGACGGACCTATCACGTGCTGGAGCGGCGCTATGCCTTGATTCCCCAGCATGCGGGGCGCATCGAGATTCCCGCCGCGGATTTTCAGGGTGAGGCGATCGATCCGAACGACCCCAACAGCTTCTTCGGTTCCAGTACGCCCGTGTCGGCCAGCGCACCGGCCGTATCGATCGACGTGCGGCAGGCACCGGCCGACTGGGGCAACACTGCCTGGCTGCCGGCGCGTCAGCTCAGCCTGACCATGGACGGATGGCCGGGTGCGCAGGAGCAGGTGCGCGTGGGACAGCCATTGAACCTCACGATGACGTTGCAGGCGACCGGCCTCGAGTACGAATCCCTGCCCGCGCTGAGCCTGCCGCCGCTGGATGGCGCCAAGGCGTATCCGGACAAGCCGGTCACCGGCACGCGCCAGGACGGCCCGTGGCTGGTCGGCCGACGCCAGCAGACGTTTGCGATCGTGCCCGAACGGGCCGGCACGCTGACCATCCCGGCCACCACGCTGAAATGGTGGAACGTGCTGACCGATCGCATGGAAGTGGCGCAGATTCCGGCGCACGACGTGACCGTGCTTCCTGCAGTCGGCAATGCAGCCGTCCAGCCGTCCATACCAGCACCTGTCGCAAGCGTTCCAGCTGCCACGCCCGCGACACCGAGCACTTCCACGGCATGGCGCTGGATAGCGTTGGGCAGCGTCGGCCTGTGGCTGTGCAGCATGCTCGCCTGGTGGTGGCTGCGGCGTCGGCGCGCTGCACCGAAGCCGGTTCCGGCAGACAAGTCGGCCTCCGCGCGTCAACGCCGGCTTGCCTTCCTCGCGGCCGCGCGTAGTGGCGACACCTCAGCCCAGGCGCGCAGCCTGCTGGCCTGGGCGCGCGCGGAACGGCCGGCGATCCAGCATCTGGGCGAGCTGGTCGCAGCGCTGGACGACGCAACGCAGCGCGCCGCGATCGGCACGCTGCAGCAACGCCAGTACGCCAGCTCGCCGGGCCCCGATGACGGGGCGAAACTGGCGCAGGCATTCAAGCGCGGCTTTGTCTGGCGCGTGCCTGGTGACAGTGGTGACGCTTCGACGCTGCCGCCGCTGTATCCGTTCAAGCTGCACGAATAACGGTCAGCGCCTCTCACCCCGTTCGCGCTGGGCGCAAGTCCGGGCGAGCGACGAAGTCGACATGCCGCCGTACCCGTCATCGGTCCCGCACCGTATCCCATGCGTGCTGGAAAACCGCGCGCATGCCGTCGCTGAAACCGCACAAGATCACCTCAATCGAATCGTCGCCGGCCAGCTCGGCGCATAGGGTGGTTGCCGCCACCTCCGCCGCCGATTCCGCGGGATAGCCGTAGATGCCGCAGCTGATGGCCGGGAACGCGACCGAGTGCAGCCGATGTTCGCGCAGCAGCCTCACCGTGTTGCGATAGCAGCTGGCCAGCAACCGTGCTTCGTCTGCCGTACCGCCGTGCCAGACCGGCCCGACCGTGTGGATGACGTGGCGCGCAGGCAGCGCGAATCCCGGCGTGATGCGTGCCTCGCCGGTCGGGCAACGCACGCCCGGCGAAGATTCCGAAAACGACCGACAGGCTTTCAGCAGGGCGGGACCGGCCGCGCGATGGATTGCGCCATCCACGCCCCCACCGCCAAGCAGGCTCGGGTTGGCCGCGTTGACGATCGCGTCCAGGCGCAGCGTGGTGATGTCGGCGGTGATGATCTTCAAGGGCATGGCTTCGCGAAGGGCAGCGTCCTATGCTTCCAGCAGACATCCAGTACGGCGAGGGGGCAACAGGCCATGGCGAAAACGGAAGACATCTCCTTCGGCTATCTGCTCAGCGACGTGACCCTGCTGTTCCGCAAGCATTTCGACCGGCGCGCCGTGAAGTTCGGCCTGACCCGTGCGCAATGGCGCGCGACCAAGATGTTGTACCACCGCGAAGGTCTGCGGCAAACCGAACTGGCCGAATTCCTGGAAATGGAACCTATCGCGGTGGGCCGCGTGATCGACCGCTTGCAGGCGGCCGGTTTCGTCGAGCGCCGGCCGGATCCGAAAGATCGCCGCGCATGGCGGCTGCATACCACCGAGCAGGCGCGGGTGATCGCGGGCGACATGGAATTGATTGCGCGCGATTTGCGCAAGGACGCCACGCGCGGCATCGATCACGAGGAACTGCAGCAGGCGCTGGCGGTGATCGGCCGGATCAAGGACAACCTGCTGGCGCTGGAACAGAACGACAGCGGCGCGCCCTGAGAGGCTTCCCCGGCTTTCGCTGCCACGCCGCTCGCTGCCTTCGCGGATGGCTCGCGCGATATGACCCTCACGAAAGTCGTGTTTGCACGCCACCGGTCAACCCTCCGCCGGCCCTCGCGTTGTAACCCGATTGGCGCGTCGCCATCATCGGCGTCGCGGTTTCCCCGCCGCACCGATATCCACCCGCTGCCGCCGCGTGCGGCGCGACGATCGAGAAACCCCTGCGCATGTCCTGGAAAAAAATCGTCCTTGTCGCGGCCGTCCTGTTGGCGGTTGCTCTGGCCATGTATTTCGGGCGCCACGACGGCGGCGATGATGCCGCGGCGTCCAAGGCCTCCGCGCCGATCCCGGTCGAAGTGGCTCCCGCCACCCGGGGCGACATCGAACTTTCGCTGAAGCTGGTCGGTCGGGCCGAGGCATGGTCGACGGTGACTTTGCGCGCGCGCGTGTCAGGCCAGCTTGAATCGCTGTCGTTCAAACCCGGCACGCTGGTGCGCAAGGGTACGGTGCTGGCGCAGATCGATCCGCGCCTGCTCAAGGCACAGCTCGATCAGGCGCGCGGCAGCGTGGCGCGCGATCAGGCGCAATTGCAGAAGGCGCAGGCAGACCAGCAGCGTTACGCGGACATGTTGACCAAGGGCTTCGTGTCCAAGTCGGACTACGATCTGTACAAGGCGAACCTCGCGGTGGCCAGGGCGGCCCTGCAAAGCGACCAGGCGGCGCAGGAACTGGCGCAGACGCAGCTCGACTACGCGCAGATCGTCGCGCCATTCGATGGCATCACCGGCGCGCCGCTGGTGTGGCCGGGCGCGCAGATCAGCGCCGACAGCACCGACATTGTCGTGCTCAACCAGGTCGAGCCGATGCGGGTGGCGTTCAATATTCCCGAAGACAGCCTGCCCGCGGTGCGGGCCGCGCAACAGCAGGCTGCGCTTGAAGTGCAGGTGACGATCTCCGGCGACCACGCGGCGCCGCTGCGCGGCACGCTCGAATTCATCGACAACGCGGTCGATGCCGCCACCGGCACCATCGTGCTGAAGGCGCGTTTCGACAATGCCGATCAGCGCCTCACGCCGGGCCAGTTCGTGCAGGTGACCTTGCCGACCACGCGGCTCGTCAACGTGGTTAGCGTGCCGGTGCATGCGCTGCAGAGTTCGACCGATGGCAGCTTCGTGTTCGTGCTTGGCACCAACGGCAAGGTGCAGCAGCGCCCGGTGACGACCGGGCCGAGCACGGCCGGGCGCACCGTGATCGACAAGGGACTGAAGGCGGGCGAGCAGGTGGTGACCGAAGGCCAGATGCTGCTGGTCGACGGCAGCAGCGCTGCCGTCAAGCGGAGCTGAGCCGATGAATATCCCGGAGCTGTGCATCCGTCGCCCGGTGATGACCACGCTGCTGATGACGGCGCTGCTGGTGTTCGGCATCGTCGCCTATCCGCAGTTGCCGGTGAACGAACTGCCGAACGTCGATTTTCCGACCATCAGCATCAGCGCCAGCCTGCCCGGCGCGTCGCCGGAAACGATGGCCTCGGCGGTGGCCACCCCGCTGGAAGGCAAGCTGTCGACCATCGCCGGGATCAGCGCGATGAGCTCGACCAGCGCGCTCGGTTCCACCTCGATCACCCTGACCTTCGAGCTGGACCGCAACATCGACGCGGCGGCGCAGGACGTGCAGTCGGCAATTTCCTCGGCGTTGCGCCAGCTGCCGAAGGAGATGACCACGCCGCCCACGTTCCGCAAGGTGAATCCGGCCGACGCGGCGATCCTTTATCTGGCGATGAGTTCGTCGACGATGCCGTTGACCCGGGTCGACGAGTACGCCGAGACCGAACTCGCGCAACAGCTTTCGATGGTCGATGGCGTGGCGCAGGTGAGCGTCTACGGCTCGCAGAAGTACGCGGTGCGCATCAGCGTGGATCCGGACCGGCTGGCCGCCAGCGGCATCGGCATCGATCAGGTGCAGAACGCGATTGCCGACGCCAACGTCAACCAGTCCACCGGCTCCCTGTACGGCCTGCGCCAGCAACTGCCGATACGCAGCGACGGCCAGCTGCAACGCGCGGTGGCGTACAACGATGTGGTGGTGGCGTACCGCAATGGCGCGCCCGTGCACGTGGGCGACATCGGCAAGGCACGCGACAGCGTGCAGGACGATCAGAAGGCCAGCTGGTACAACGGCACGCGCGCCATCGTGCTGGCGATCCAGCGCCAGCCGGGCGCGAACACCGTAGCCACGGTGGACCGCATCAAGGCCGTGCTGCCGAGCTTCCGCGCCGGCCTGCCGCCGTCGGTGAAACTGGAAACGCTGTACGACCGCTCGCAGTCGATCCGTGCCTCGGTCGATGACGTGCAGTTCACTCTGCTGCTCGCCGGCGCGCTGGTGGTGTTCGTCATCTACCTGTTCCTCGGCAACCTTTCCGCCACGCTGATTCCTGCCGTAGCGCTGCCGATCTCGGTGCTGGGCACGTTCGGCGTGATGTATGCGCTCGGCTACAGCCTCGACAACCTCTCGCTGCTGGCGCTGACGCTGGCGGTCGGCTTCGTGGTCGACGATGCGATCGTGATGCTGGAGAACATCGTGCGCCACATGGAAGCGGGCATGCCGCCGTACGAGGCGGCGCTGCAGGGCGCCGGCGAGATCGGCTTCACTATCTTCTCGATGACGCTTTCCCTGATTGCCGTGTTCATCCCGGTGATGTTCATGGGCGGCATCGTGGGCCGGCTGTTCCATGAGTTCGCGGTGGTGATCAGCGTGGCGATCCTGATTTCCGGCGTGGTGGCGATCACGCTGACGCCGATGCTGTGCAGCCGCTTCGTCAAGGCGCACGATCACGGCGACTCTGGCACGAGCAGGAAGAACTGGCTGGTCGGCGGATTCGATCGCGGTTTCAACGCCGTGCAGCGCGGCTATGCGGGTAGCCTGCGCTGGTGCATGGATCGGCCGCGCATCGTGCTGGCCTCGTTCGGGTTGAGCCTGCTGGCGACCGCGTTGCTGTTCTACGTGGCGCCGAAGGATTTCATTCCTGCCGGCGACAACGGCCAGCTCCACGTCAACACCGAAGGCCCGGAGGACATTTCGTTCGACGGCATGGTGGGGCGGCAGCAGCAGCTGGTCGACATCGTGGCGAAGGATCCGAACATCGCCGGCTACATGTCGAGCATCGGCGCAGGCGGCTCGCGCAGCACGGTCAACAACGGCTCGATCCTGCTGATGCTGAAGCCGGCCAGCGAACGCAAGCTCGACCCGGAGCAGATCATCCAGGAACTGCGGCCGAAGCTGGCCAAGGTGACCGGCATCCGGGCGTACATCCAGAACACCCCGGCGATCCGCATCGGCGGGCGGCAATCCAAATCGCAGTACCAGTACACCCTGCAGTCGATCGACATGCCTGCGCTGTACGACTGGAGCGGCAAGGTGACCGGCGCGTTCGCGGCGCTGCCGGGGTTCGAGGACGTCACCAACGATCTCGATCTGAACAGTCCGTCGATCGTGGTCAAGGTCGACCGGGCCAAGCTGGCGCCGCTCGGCCTCAGCATGGCGCAGGTGCAGACCGCGCTCGGCATCGGCTTCGGCGAAAACCAGATCTCCACCATCTACGGTTCGTCGACGCAGTACTGGGTGATCCTGCAGGTCGAACGCAAGTTGCAGAACGACCCGGCGGTACTCTCGCAGCTGTACGTGACATCCAGCAACGGCACGCCGGTGCCGCTGGGCGCCGTGGCCAGCTTCAGCCGCGAGCCGCAGGCGCTGACGGTGAATCATCAAGGCCAGCTGCCGGCAGTGACGGTATCGTTCAACCTGGCGCCGGGCATGTCGCTGAGCGATGCGGTCACGAACATCAACACCGCGATGGAGAAGATGGGCCTGCCGGCGACCATCAGCGGCAGCGTGCAGGGCACCGCGCAAGCGTTCGAGGAATCCATGCGGGGCATGGGCATGCTGTTGCTGCTGGCGGTGTTCGTGATCTACCTGGTGCTGGGCATCCTGTACGAAAGCTTCATCCATCCGTTGACGATCCTGTCCGGACTGCCGGCCGCCGCGGTCGGCGCGCTGCTGACCCTGGTGATCTTCCGCGCCTCGCTGGACCTGTTCGCGTTCGTCGGCATCGTGATGCTGATCGGCATCGTCAAGAAGAACGCGATCATGCTGATCGATTTCGCGCTGGAGCGTCAGCGCGAGGAAGGCATGCCGCCGGCGCAGGCCATCTTCGATGCCTGCCGCGTGCGCTTCCGTCCCATCATGATGACCAGCATGGCGGCGATGGCCGGCACCTTGCCGATCGCGCTGGGCATCGGCGCCGGCGCCGAGGTGCGGCGTTCGCTGGGCCTGGCGGTGGTGGGTGGCCTGATTTTCTCGCAGGTGCTCACGCTGTACCTCACGCCGGTGATCTATATCTACATGGACCAGCTGCAGCGGCGGTTCGACCGGACCGACAAGGTGGTGCCGACGCGCTGACTTGTGGCATTCGGCATGGGGCAGCTAGGCTGCTTCATCCATCAACGCAGGAGCGGCGCATGCAACAGCAGACAGCGATCGTGGGCATCTTCGTTGCCATCGTCGGCATGGCCGTGGGCGCCACTGCGTGCGCCACCGCACCTGCAACACAGATGGATGCGGCGGCATTGCGTGCCTATGCCGACAAGCCTTGGGACAAGGCCGCGCTGATGAACACCACGGTTGAACTGGGCAGCTACCGCCATGTGCCGGTGGTGGCGGAGTTTCCGTGCTCGGATGTCTGCCCGAATTACACCGTGCGCATCATCCATTACCGCCTGCCGGCGGACGCGAGTTGCGCCAGCGTCGGCGGCGTCGAGAAGCAGGTGCTGGTGCCAGTGGCGATCACGGTGCTGCCGAAAACGTTCTGCATTCCGGAGCCCCTCGTCGCGTCGGGACAGTATTACGCGCGTTGAGCTTGCCTCTGAAAAGACAAAGGCGGCCATCGCGCCGCCTTTGTCGTTCAGGACCCGGAAACGTTACTCGCCGGCGCCGTCTTTGGCGAAGGCGCCGGGCGCCGAGCCGAAATCGCCGTCGGCCTGCGCGGCCATGTAGGAGAACGCCGCGTACACCGCCACGTTCTGCGCCAGGTCCTTCGGGTCGATCTTGTCCAGCGTATCGGCCGCGGTGTGGTGCCAGTCGAAGTAGTCGGTGCCGTCCTGGGTCAGCGACAGCGCGGCCATGCCCTTTGCGTGCATCTGCGACAGATCCGAGCCGCCGCCGCCAGGCTTCTTGGCGTCATACACCACGCCGATCGGCGCCAGCACCTTGGCGATCTGCCCGATGGCGCCGCGCGCCTCGGGCTTGACGCTCGCGCTCATGCGCCAGACCTTGCCTGCGCCGAAATCCGATTCGGTTCCGAGCTGGAACTTCGCCACCTCGCCGGCATGTTTCTCGGCATAAGCGCGGCCGCCCCACAGGCCCATCTCCTCGTTGGCGAAGGCGATCACGCGGATGGTGCGGTCAGGCCGCTGCGGCAGGTCGCGGATCAGCTTGCCGGCGGCCATGGCGATCGCCACGCCGGCGCCGTCATCGATCGCGCCGGTGCCCGGATCCCACGAGTCGAGATGGCCGCCGATGGCGACCACCTGGTCGGGATGCCTTGCGCCCGTAATCTCGCCGATCACGTTGGCGCCGGTGTATTCCCCTTCGATGCCGCAGTCCAGGTCGAGCCGGACTGTCACCGGCTTGCCGTAGCCGAGCACGCGCTCGAGCTGGTCGGCGTCGGGATTGGACACCGCAGCGGCGGGAATCGCCTTGGCCGGGTCGCGGAAGCCGGTCACGCCGGTGTTCGGCGTGCGGCTGTGCGGATCGGTGCCGACGGTGCGCAGCAGGTAGCCGACCGCGCCCTTGGCCTGCGCGACCACCGGGCCCTGCACGCGGATCGGCGAGCCTGTGCCGTAGTCATGGCCGTCCTTGTAACGCTGCATGCGGAAGTCGACGAACACGATCTTGCCCTTGACCGTGGCCGGGTCGGCCGCCTTGAGCGCGTCGAGGCTGTCGAACTTGACGATCTGCGCGGTGAGTCCGCCCTTGGGCGTGCCCGGCGAATAGCCCAGCGCGGTCAGCACCAGCGGCTGCGGGAACGGCGAGACGATCGCGGCGTGCTCGCTGCGGCGCACCCACTTCGGATAGGTGACCGGCTCGGTGTAGACCTTGTCGAAGCCCAGTTCCTTGAACTTGGCGACCGCCCAGTCCACGCCGCGCTGGTCCGCTTCGCTGCCGGCCAGGCGCGGGCCGACCTCGGTGGTCAGCGAGCTGACGATGCGGTAGCCGGTGTCGTCGTGCATCGCCTTGTCGCGCAACTGTTCGGCCGTCTTTACGGCCGTGACGGGAATCGTGGTGGCGGCGCTGGCGATGCCGCTGGCCAGCAACAGGCTCGCGGCGAGCAGGGTGAGGGGGATACGGCGCATCGGGGAACTCCGCGGAGGAAACCCCGATTATGGCGCGGCGCGGGGGAAGCGCTCAGGCCAAAAGTCACGGTACCGGTCCTTGCGGGAGCACGGCGGATCTGGTGGGAGCGACTTCAGCCGCGATGCTTTTGTCCATTCCGCGAAAGAGCATCGCGGCTGAAGCCGCTCCCACAGGCCGTGTTATTGCCGGTTCTTCAGCAGGTCGCGGATCTCGGTCAGCAAGGCCACGTCGGCCGGCGGTGCGGCGGGCGCTTCTTCCTGCTTGCGGCTGAGCCGGTTGATGCCCTTGATCACCAGGAAAATCGCGAAGGCGATGATCAGGAACTGGATCAGCGTGTTGATGAAGGCACCGTACTGGATCGCGACTTCTGCGACCTTGTGGGCCGGGTCGGTGGTGTTGGCTGGCCGCAATACCCACTTCAGGTCGCTGAAGTCGATGCCGCCGGTGAGCCAGCCGATCGGCGGCATGATGATCTGGTCGACCAGCGAGGTGACGATCTTGCCGAATGCGCCACCGATGACGACGCCGACGGCCAGATCGATGACATTGCCGCGCATCGCGAAAGCCTTGAATTCGCCGAGCATGCTCATGCTGCTGTACTCCTTCGGTTGGACCGGATGGCGGGCCTGACTGTACCGCGTGGCCACGCAGTCGCACAGGGCCTTGCCGGCGCCGACAGCGGCTCAGACGATGCGGCCGTCCAGTTCGGCAATGCCGACCAGCTCGGCGTGAAAGCGGTCTCCGCGCTGCAACGCAGCCACGCCCGCCGGGGTGCCGGTGAAGATCAGGTCGCCGGCCTTCAGCTCGAACAGTTTCGACAGCGCCGCGATGATCTGCGGCACGCCATGCACCATGTCGCCCAAACGGGTTTGCTGGCGCGGCTCGCCATTCACGCTCAACCGCAGCTGGCTGTCGGCATCCACCGCCGCCGTGCCCGCCGGGCGCAACGCGGAGACCGGCGCGGAATGATCGAACGCCTTGGCCACGTCCCAGGGATGTCCCTTGGCTTTGGCCTGCGCCTGCAGGTCGCGCCGGGTCAGGTCCAGTCCCACGCCATAACCCCAGACCAGTGCCGCGCCCTGTTCCGGCGTGAGGTCGTGGCCGCCGGCGCCCAGCGCCACCACCATCTCCACCTCGTGATGCAGGTCGGTGGTGGCCTGCGGGTAGGGCACGTCGGCGCCGTCGCTGACCACCGCGTCGGCCGGCTTGCAGAAGAACATCGGGGCGGCGGTGTCGACGCTGGCGCCCATCTCGCGCGCATGTTCGGCGTAGTTTCGGCCGATGCAGAACACGCGGCGGATCGGAAAACGCTGGTCGCTGCCGATGATCGGCAGGCTGGGGACGGCGGGCGCGGCGAGGACGTAGTTCATGGCGGCAAGCGTAGCAAAGGCCGGCGGCGCAGTGGCGTGGCAGCACAGGCCCGCCGTCCGCTCGACGGGAACGCGGAGTGCGGTACATGTCGATCCCGCGCGGCCTCGTTCGTCAATGTGTGATGCTGCCGGTTTCGGTACGGTGGCGGGTGACAGCTGTCACCAACGATGATTGATGCTGTGCCATGGCAGGCCGCGGGCATGTCGTCCATGCTGGACGTCGTCACTGGACCAGGCCGTCGAAACGGGGATGGATGTGGATAACGCTGAACTGCTGAAAGAACTGCGCATCGAACGCCACCAGCGCGAGGATCACGGTGGTGGTCGTGGCCGCTGGCCGTGGATCGCGGGAGGGCTGCTCGCGGTGCTGGTGCTGCTCGGTGGAGCGGGCTGGATGCTGCTCGGGCATCGCGCGGTGGCCGTGCAGACGGCGACGGCGATCGTGCCCACGGCCAACAGCGAAGCCGGCGCGGTGCTGCAGGCCACCGGCTATGTCACCGCGCGACGGCAGGCCACGGTGTCGGCGCAGATCACCGGCACGCTGACCGCCGTACTGATCGAGGAAGGCGATCACGTGACGCAGGGGCAGGTACTGGCACGGCTGGACGACAGCGGCTACAAGGCCAACCTGGCGGCGGCACAGGCGCAGGCGGATGCGGCTCACGCGCTTGCTGGCGCAGAACCGGGCGCAGCTGGCGCAGAGCGTCCACGATGCGGCGCGGCTGCAGTCGCTGGTCGCGCGCGGGCTGGTGTCGCAACAGAGCGCCGAACAGGCGCAGACCCAGGTCAACAGCCTGCGCGCCCAGCTCGGTTCACAGCTGCAGCAGGCGAAGGCCGCGGACGCCCAGGCCCACGTGGCGAAGGTGAATTTCGACTACACCGTGGTGCGCGCGCCGTTCAGCGGCGTGGTCACCACCAAGGACGCCCAGGTCGGCGAGATCATCTCGCCGCTGTCCGCCGGCGGCGGCTTCACCCGCACCGGCGTGGGCACCATCGTCGACATGGGTTCGCTGGAAGTCGACGTCGACGTCAACGAGGCCTATATCGGCCGCGTGAAGCCGGGCATGTCGGCCGAGGCGGTGCTGGACGCCTATCCCGACTGGAAGATTCCCGCCCACGTGGTCGCCATCGTGCCCACCGCCGATCGCGGCAAGGCCACCATCAAGGTGCGCGTGGCGCTGGAGAAGAAGGATGCGCGCGTGGTGCCCGACATGGGTGCGCGGGTGTCGTTCCTGGAAGAGAAGCAGAGCGCCAGCATGCCCCTGCCGCAAGGCGTCCTGGTGCCGGCGACGGCGGTCGTGCAGCGCGACGGCCACAGCGTGGTGTTCGTGGTCGACGGCGACGCAGTGCACCAGCGCACGGTGAGCCCGGCGGCGCAGGCTTATGGCGAGTTTCGCTTGCTGCCGGCCGCGGTGAAGCCGGGTGACAGTGTGGTGGTCTCGCCGCCGGCCGAACTGCGCGATGGTTCGGCCGTCCAGATGAAGAAGCCGTAATTCGATTCACAACTCCTACAAAAAAATGTTCATTGGAGATCCACCATGGGCACACTGATCGAGATCCACGACCTTGCCAAGACCTATGCGCGCGGCAAGCAGAAAGTCGAAGTGCTGCATCACGTCAACCTGGACATCGCCGAAGGCGATTTCCTTGCGCTCATGGGGCCATCGGGTTCCGGCAAGACCACCTTGCTCAACCTGATCGGCGGGCTCGATACGCCGAGCGCCGGCAGCATCAGCGTGGGCGGCCAGCGCATCGACCAGCTCGGCGGCGGCGCACTGGCCAAGTGGCGAGCATCGAATGTCGGCTTCATCTTCCAGTTCTACAACCTGATGCCGATGCTGTCGGCCCAGCGCAACGTCGAGCTGCCGCTGCTGCTGACGAAGTTGTCGGCCGCGCAGCGCAAGAAGAATGCGGCCATCGCGTTGCAACTGGTCGGCCTTTCCGATCGCGCCAGCCACAAGCCGAGCGAGTTGTCGGGCGGCCAGCAACAGCGTGTGGCGATCGCCCGCGCCATCGTTTCCGACCCGGCCCTGCTGGTCTGCGACGAGCCGACCGGCGACCTCGACCGCCAGTCCGCCGAGGACGTGCTGGGCTTGCTGCAACAGCTCAACCGCGAGCACGGCAAGACCATCGTCATGGTCACCCACGATCCGAAGGCGGCCGAATACGCCAGCCACACGCTGCATCTGGACAAGGGCACCCTGGTCGAACAGGCCATGGCGTGAGGAGACAGCGATGAAATACCTTCATCTGATCTGGGCCGCGCTGTTCCGGCGCAAGACCCGCACGATACTCACCCTGGTGTCGATCATCGCCGCGTTCCTGCTGTTCGGCATGCTCGACGCCGTGCGCACGGGGTTCGACCAGGCCGGCAACAGCGCCAACGGCGCCGAGCGGCTGCAGACCGGCTCACGGCTTTCCTTCATCCAGACCCTGCCGCAATCGCTGGAGGCGCGGATCGCGCAGGTGCCCGGCGTGAAAATGGTCACCTACGCGAACTGGTTCGGCGGCGCCTACCAGGATCCGCACAACCAGGTCTTCAGCTTTGCGGTGGAACCGAACTACCTCGATCTCTATCCGGAGATGGAAGTGAGTCCGGCCGAGCGCAAGGCGTTCGACACCACCCGCACCGGCGCGCTGGTCGGCGAGAAGCTGGCCGAGCGTTTCCACTGGAAGGTGGGCGACAAGATCCCGATGCAGTCGACGATCTTCCCCAACCATGAAGGCAGCAAGAACTGGACGTTCGACATCGTCGGCATCCTGCATTCGAAGGACAAGAAGTCCGGCGGTTTCTACGACCAGATGTTCCTGCTGAACTGGAAGTATTTCGACGAAACCACGCCGTACAACCGCGGCCAGGTCGGCTGGTACGTCACGCGCGTCACCGATGTGAACCAGGCCGATCGCGTGGCCAAGGCGATCGATGCGATCTCGGCCAACTCCGATCACGAAACGCGCACGCAGACCGAGGCGGCCGCCACCGCCAGCTGGATGAAGCAGCTGGCCGACATCGGCCTGATCGTCACCTCGATCATGGGCGCGGTGTTCTTCACCCTGCTGCTGCTGTCGGGCAACACCATGATGCAGGCCGTGCGCGAGCGAACCTCCGAACTGGCGGTGCTGAAGACGACTCGGCTTCTCCAGCCGCAGCGTGCTGGCGATGGTGCTGGCCGAGTCGGTGCTGCTGCTGTTGCTCGGCGGGGTACTGGGCCTGGGTCTGGCGACGCTGATGGTTGGCGGTATCCAGTCGGGGATGGGTGGCGCGATACCGATGGCCCCGGTGGATGCCGGCATCTGGCTGCGCGGTTTGCTGTTGATGATCGCCGCCGGCCTGCTGGTCGGTGCTTTGCCTGCCATGCGCGCGATGCGTCTGAACATCGTCGACGCACTGGCCGGGCGCTGAGGAGAACGACCATGTTCCTGCATTCCCTGATGTTGTTGTTCTCCGCACTCACCGTGTTGTCGGTCGTGTTGCTCGCCGTGTGGATGCTGCTCGCCCGCCAGGGCCGGCAGGCCATCTCGGTCACGGCGGTCGGCATCAGCACGCTGCGGCAACGGCTTGGCATGTCGTCGGTGATCGTGATCGGCATCGCCGGCGTGGTGGCGGTGCTGGTGGCATTGCTGGCGATGAGCGATGGCTACCGCGAGACGCTGAGCAAGACCGGCAGCGCCGACACCGCCATCGTGATGCGCGGTGCTTCAGCCTCCGAAGTGATGTCGGTGCTCGACCATGACAGCGTGACCCTGATCCCGCAGACCGCGGGCATCGCCAAGGACGCGAAGGGCCAGCCGATCGCCTCGCCCGAGCTGGTGGTGGCCGCCAACCTGCCGATCAAGGGCGGCGCGGCAGACGACGAGGGCAGCGTGCAGCTGCGCGGCGTCGGCGACCAGGCCTGGGCGGTGCGACCGAACCTGAAGATCGTCGAAGGCCGCAAGTTCACCCCCGGCATGCGCGAGCTGATCGTCGGCAAGGGCGCCGCGCGGCAGTTCGCCGGGCTGGAGCCGGGCCACGAAATCCGCCTCGGCAGCCAGCTGTGGACGGTGGTCGGCGTGTTCGCTTCCGGCGACTCGATGGATTCGGAAGTGTGGGGCGATGCCGGTGTCGTGGCCGACACCTACCGGCGTGGCAGCAGCCGCGCATCGGTCACCGTGAAGCTGGCCGATCCCGCGCGCATTCGACGCCTTCAAGGCCACGCTGGAAGCGAATCCGCAACTGAAGGTGGACGTCAGCACCACGCTCGATTATTTCAGCAAGCAGTCCGAAGGCATGAGCACCTTCCTGACCATCATCGGCATCGTGGTCGGCTCGATCATGGCGATCGGCGCGATCTTCGGCGCGCTCAACTGCATGTTCGCCGCGGTCGCGGCACGTGCGCGCGAGATCGCCACGCTTGCGGGCGATCGGTTTTCGCGGACTGCCGGTGGTGGTCGCGGTGATGCTGGAAACCATGCTGCTGGCCTTGCTCGGCGGCCTGATAGGGGGCGTGCTGGCGTGGCTGGTGTTCAACGGCTACAGCGCGTCTACGCTCGCCGCCGGTTCGGTCGGCAAGCTCAGTTTCGAACTTCGAGGTTTCCGCCGAACTGCTGTGGGTCGGCCTGCTGTGGGCGCTCACGATCGGTTTCATCGGCGGACTGTTTCCCGCCGTTCGCGCGGCGCGATTGCCGGTGACCACGGCGTTGCGCGAACTGTAGTGTCGATGGCGGGAGCGCATCGCGCGCTCCCGCCTTGCCGCCTACGGCATCACTGGCGGCACATAGGTCAGCGTCATCCCGAGCAGCCACAGCATGCCCAGCACCAGCGGCACGTGCACCACCAGCTGCATGAAGGTGTAGCCGACCACGTCGCGCGCCTTCAGGCCCAGCACGCCCAGCAGCGGCAGCATCCAGAACGGGTTGATCAGGTTCGGCAGCGCCTCGGCCGCGTTGTACACCTGCACCGCCCAGCCCAGATGCACGTGCAGGTCGTTCGCCGCCTGCATCACGTACGGCGCCTCGACCAGCCACTTGCCGCCGCCGGACGGCACGAAGAAGCCGAGCATCGCCGAGTACGCGCCCATCACCGCGGGGAAGCTCTCGGTGCCGGCGACGTGCACGAACAGGTTCGACAAGCGGTGCGCCAGCGTCGAGCCATCCGCACCGGGCACGTGGGTGAGCAGCGCGGCAATGCCGCCGTACAGCGGAAACTGGATCAGCACGCCGGAGGTGCTGGGCACCGCGCGGCTCACCGCATCGAGGAAGCTGCGCGGCCGCCAGTGCAGCAGGATGCCGAGCGTGAGGAACAGGAAGTTGTAGGTGTTGAGGTTGGCGATCGCGCTGATCGCCGGCTTGCTGGCGAACTCGTGGCCGAGCCAGCCCAGTCCGAGCAGGCCGATCGCCAGCGACAGCAGCGGACTGTATTCCAGCCACTCGCCGGGACGCGTGCGCGGCGGCAAGCGCCGGCGTCGAGGTTTCGTCCGACGTCGAAATCCTGCGCGGTGCGCGCGTTCGCCTCCGACGGCGCGGTGAACCAGCAGATCAGCAGCGACACCACGATCAGCACGCGGTCAGCACGATCGACTGCCACAGGAAAATCGTCTCGCTGAAAGGCAGCACGCCGGTGATCGCCAGCAGCCCCGGCGGCATGCTGGCCGGGTTCGCCTGCAGCTGCGCGGCCGATGACGACAGGCCCATCGCCCAGATCGCGCCGAGGCCGAGATAGGCCGCCGCGCCGGCTGCGCGGTAATCCATGCGCAGGTCGGTGCGCCGCGCCAGCGCGCGCACCAGCAAGCCACCGAACACCAGCGAGAAACCCCAGCTCAGCAGCGAGGCCAGCATGCTGACCAGGGCGATGTAGACGATCGCGCCGCGGCCCGTGCGCGGCGCGCGCGCCAGCACGTCGATGAAGCGCGCCACCACCGGCGCAGTGGCCAGCACATAGCCGCCGATCACGACGAACGCCATCTGCATGGTGAACGGGATCAGGCTCCAGAAGCCGTCACCGAACGCGCTCACCGTCGCCGCCGGCGTGGCGCCGAAGGCGAACGTGGCCAACGCCACGACCACCACGCCGAGTGCGGCGAACACCCACGCGTCGGGAAACCAGCGCTCCGCCCAGGCCGCGCTGCGCAAGGCGGCGCGCGCCATCCATCCGTCTCGCGATGCGTTCATGCGGCTCTCCGTCGGTGATCGCGACATCGTCGCGCCCGCGCGGTTGCACTTGCAAGCCGACCAAGGTCGAACGGGGCTACAGAGGAGCGTTTTGTCCGTAGGAGCGGCTTCAGTCGCGATGCTCTTGCTCGAATGCGTTGCGACTGAAGCTCGCTCCACAACACCTTGACGGGGCCAGGGCCTGGCTACGCGGGCTTCCGCTTCTGCTTCGCCAGCGTGATCACCGCCACGCCGAACAGGATGATCGCCATGCCGGTGAGGTCGTACGGACCGACGTGCTCGCCGGCCAGCAGCACGCCGAACAGCACCGCCACCGGCGGATTGACGTAGGCATAGCTGGTAGCCAGTGCCGGGCGCGCGTGCTTGAGCACGTACAGGTAGGCGCTGAACGCGATGATCGAACCGAACACCGCGAGATAGGCCACGGCCACGCGTGGCGCGCACCGTCGGATGCGCGGGCAGGTGTTCGCCGCTGGCGAAACCCGACCACCAGCAGCGCGACGCTGGCGCAGAGCATCTGCGCGGCCGTGTTCATCGGCCCGGGCGGCATGTCGCGCCGGCGGCTCCAGGCCGAGCCGAATGCCCAGCACATCGCCGCGACCAGCAGCGCGGCCGCACCGAGGCGCGAGCCGGACAGGCTGCTGCCCAGGTTCAGCACGATCACGCCGGCAAAGCCGATCGCCAGGCCGACGTTCTCGCGCCGGTTCGGCCATTCGCCGTACATCCCGGAAAACAATGCGGCGAACAACGGCATGCTGGCCACCGCCACGGCAGCGATGCCCGAGCTCACCCGTTCCTCGGCGAAACACACCAGGCCGTTGCCGAAGCCAAGCAGGAGAAGGCCGGTAAACGCGGCATTGCGCCATTGCAGCGGCGTCGGCGGTGCCATGCCGCGCCAGCGCAGGAAGCTGTACAACGCCACGCCGGCGCACAGGAAACGCATCCCGGCAAGCAGGAACGGCGGATAGCTTTCGAGCGCAAAGCGGATGCCCAGGTAGGTCGAGCCCCAGATCACGTAGAGCGCCAGCAGCGACAGCGGAATCAGTACACGGGGATCGGTCAGGGCGCGCGGCGCTGCAGCCGCGTCGGCGGTGTCGGACATAAGGAGGGATCAGGGTGGGGACGGTGCATTATCCGCAAGCGAGCCGGCCTTGTCGCGATCAATGCGGAACGGGGCGGCCCTGCTGCTGGATCACCACGAACTCGCCTTCCAGCACGGCCGGCCGATGGGCGGCATCGGCTGCGGCTTCGGCGGACGGCACGGGCGCGCGGCCGCGTTTCCACTGGCGCACCGCCAGCACGAGGGCGCCGCCCACCAGCAACACGCCGGCCACGGCCAGGCCGAAGATCAGCAGCAGACCGATCAACGCCACACCCAGCAACAGCGAGAGGGCGCGAACCAGCGGATGACGGGAGCGGCGCATGGAAGGCATGGAGAAGTACATGTGTTAAAAATCCGTGTGGTAAAATCAACGACTTACGCGACAACCATGGGGCCGTCCGGTCCACGAGGCAAGTGCCGATGGATACAGCTTCCCCGCCCGAATCCGCCCCGCTGGCGCTGTGTCGGCTGGACGAGATTCCCGACGGTGGCGCCACCGCCGTCGACGCCGCGCTCGCCGACGGCGTGGAAAGCCTGATCCTGCTGCGTCATGGCGGACAGGTGGACGGTTACCTCAACGTCTGCCCGCACGCCGGCCGGCGGCTGGACTACGCGCCCGGCAAGTTCCTGCTGAAGAACGGCACCCTGATCTGCGCCGTGCACGGCGCCACCTTCAACCAGGCCGATGGCCTGTGCATCGCCGGCCCATGCCGCGGCGAGCACCTGCGGCCAGTTGCCGTATGCGTGCAGGACGGCGCCATCCATCTGGCGGATATCTGAGCTGGCCTACAGGCGCCCATCGGCGACGTCCCGCTGCAGCAGGTTCTTGATGTCGAAGATGGCGCAGGCTTCGCGCCCGAACCGGCGGATCGCTTCGCTCCCCAGCTCGGCAAAACGCTGGTGGGCCACGGCGAGCACGATCGCATCGTAGGCGCCGTGTCCGACCTGGGCGATGGGCGTGATGCCTAGCTTGCGGGTGGCTTCGTCGGCATCGGCCCAAGGGTCATGCACGTCGACCTCGGCGTGCGCCGCCTGCAACTCGCGCACGATTTCCACCACGCGCGTGTTGCGCAGGTCGGGGCAATCCTCCTTGAAGGTCAGCCCCAGCACGAGGATGCGCGAGCCGACCACGTGGATGCGCTTGTTCGCCATCAGCCGGATCACCTGGTGGGCGACGTACAGCCCCATGCGGCTGTTGATGCGGCGCGCGGCCAGGATCAGTTCCGGGTGGTAGCCCAGCACGGTGGCCTTGTGCGTGAGGTAGTACGGATCGACGCCGATGCAGTGGCCACCGACCAGGCCCGGCTTGAACGGCAGGAAGTTCCACTTGGTGCCGGCGGCGGCGAGCACGTCGTGGGTGTCGATGCCCATGGCGTTGAAGATCATCGCCAGCTCGTTGACGAGTGCGATGTTGACGTCGCGCTGGGTGTTCTCGATCACCTTGGCCGCTTCGGCCACCTTGATGCTCGGAGCCTTGTGCGTGCCGGCGGTGATGATGTGCCGATACAGCGCATCGACGAAGTCAGCGGTCGCGGGCGTGGAGCCGGACGTGATCTTGGTGATCGTCGGCAGCCGGTGCTGGCGATCGCCGGGGTTGATGCGCTCCGGACTGTACCCGCAAAAGAAATCCTGGTTGAAGCGCAGGCCGGACATCCGCTCCAGTACCGGCACGCAGATTTCCTCGGTGGTGCCCGGGTACACGGTCGATTCGTAGATCACGATGTCGCCGGGCTTGAGCACCGTACCGATGCTGGCGCTGGCGTTTTGCAGCGGGCTCAGATCGGGCCGGTTCGCCTCGTCCACCGGCGTGGGCACGGTGACGATGAAGACATTGCAGAGGGCGATGTCATCGATCGCGGTGCTGAAACGCAGACGCGTGGCGGCGGCGAGCTCCCCGGGCGGGGTTTCGCGGGTGAGATCCTGGCCGGCGCGCAATTCGTCGACGCGGCCGGCGTGGATATCGAAACCCACGGTGTCGAAATGCCTGCCGAATTCCACGGCCAGAGGCAGGCCGACATAGCCGAGACCGACGATCGCGATTTTCGTGGACGTCAACGAAGGATTCTGCATGAATCTGGGCGTGCCTTGCTGCGAGCTGCGGGCAGTCTAACGGGCCAGCGCTGATTGCGTGCGGACGGCGGATGCGCCGATCAATGAAACATCAGGTTGATCGCAAGCAGGGTGACGACGAGGACCAGGACGGTCAGTGGCGCGCCTACCCGCAGGAAATCCTTGCCCTTGTAGCCGCCGGGGCCGGTGATCATCATCAATGCAGGGTGCCCCGAACTGAGCAGGAAGGTGTTGGACGAGGACACCGCGACCACCAGCGCATAGGCTGATGGGTTGCCGCCGGTGGCGACCGCGACGCTGATGGCGACAGGCACCATCATCACCGTGGCGCCGACGTTCGACATGACCTGCGAGAACAGCAGCGTGAGCACGGCCAGGCACAGCTGCAGCACCCATGGCGCCGCGCCGCCAAGGTGCTGCAAGACCTCCTGTGCAATCCACGCGGCGGTACCGGTGGCGTCCATCGACCAACCCAACGGAATCAGGCAGGCGATCACGAAGACGGTTTTCCAGTTCACCGCCCGGTACGCCTCGTCCATGTTCAGTACGCCGGACAACAGCATGGCGATCGCGCCAGCCATCATCGATATCGACAGATCCAGATTGGTAAACAGGGCCAGGCCCTGGGCCATCATGAAAAATCCCACGGCCTGCCAGATCTTGCCCGGGCGTTGCTCGTCCTTGGGAATGTCGGTGACGACGACCAGGTCCTTGTCTTCCGCGGCCAGCGCCAGGTCGCGCCAGTTGCTGTGCAGTACGACGGTATCGCCTGCACGCAGGCTGACGCCGCGAACGTCGTCGCGGAACACCTGGTCGCCGCGCGTCACCGCCAGCACGGAAATGCCGAAGCGCTTGCGCAGCCGCAACTCCTTCACGGACTGCTTGATGAAACGCGAGCTTGGTGGAATCACCACCTCGGAAATGCCAGCGCGGGTCGGATTGAACAGCTCGCCGAGCTGACGCATGCGCGGCGACAACCGGCACAGCTGGTTGTTGGCAAACTGGTTCAGCTGATCGCGCGGCCCCAGTACGCCGAGGATGGAGCCGACCCAGATCACGTGATCCGCCGGCGGCGCCATGCGGGCGTCGTTGCCGCTCTTGATCGCCAGGATCAGTGGCGCCTCATGCAACTGCTCGACCTCGCCGATGCTCATGCCGACCAGCGGGCTTTCCGCAGTGACGGTGAGCTCGGCGGTCTCGCCGCCAATGCCGTAAGTCTCGGCAAAATAACTTTCGGTGCGGCCCGGCGTCACCTTGAGCCGTTCGTCTTCGTGGCCGGGCAGCAGCTTGCGTCCGAAGAAGTAGAAGTACGCGATGCCGACGAGGGCCAGCGCCAGGCCCACCGGCGTCACGCTGAACAGTCCGAACTTCGGGATCGTATGCGCTCCTGGCGGAAGGTTCACGTTGGCGCTGGCGATCAGGTCGTTCAGCACGATCAGCGAGGAGTTCGCGATCAGGGTGGTATTGGTGGCGGCCAGGATGCAGAACGCCATCGGCAGCAGCAGCCGCGACAGCGGCACGCCGGTGCGCGCCGAAAGCCGGCTGCTGACCGGGATCATCAGCGCGGCCAGCGCCTGGCTGGGAATCACCGAACTGAACGCGCTGGCGACCATGTTGATCACCACGCTCAGACGGGATTCCGCGCCACGCGACATGCGCACCACGAAGTGCGCGGTGAGGTTGAGCACACCGGCCCGATCCAGCCCGGCGCCCATGATCATGATCGCGATGATCGCGATCACCGCGTTGCCGGCGAAGCCGTTGAACACGCGGTCCGGCGGCAACAACCCGGTCAGTCCGATCACCACGACGACCAGCAGCGCGACCATGTCGGCGCGGATCCACTCGAGCACCAGCATCAGCATGGTGAAGCCCACCAGCCCGAGTACCAGGATCATTTCGGGGGTGAGCGAGAGTCCCACTAGCCGATATCCCGCAGGGGCAGCTGGCAACGATGGATACGGTGGGGCAGTGAAAGCTTCACGCTGCGCGATTCGTCCCTGGGTGGATGAGCGCGAGTATAAGCGGCGCGGCGCGGTTGCTGGTGAACCGGAAGCCAAGCGCGACTTCGCCTCGGCCCGTCCGGATGGCCACGTCGCGAAGTACTGCCTGCGTGTGTGGATGAAGTTGGCGACAGCCCGCGGTCAGACCTTCCGATACAACAAATCCCACACCCCATGGCCCAGCTTCAACCCGCGCCGTTCGAAGTGGGTCTCGATGCGCCAGTCCGGTTTATCGGCGTAAAGGCCTGGGCCGCGCTGGTTGCGCCAGCCGGGCGCCCCTTCCATCACTTCGAGCATGTGCTCGGCGTAAGCCTGCCAATCGGTGGCCAGATGCAGCAGACCATCGGGCGCCATGCGCGAGGCCAGCAGCTCGGCGAACGCGGGCTGGATCAGTCGGCGCTTGTTGTGGCGTTTCTTGTGCCACGGATCGGGGAACCAGATGCGCACTTCGGCCAGCGAGACGGGCGCGATCTCGTGTTCGAGCACTTCCACGGCGTCATGTTTGTACAGGCGCACATTGGCGGCATCGCGCGCGGCCAGGGCGTTCATCAGGCGCCCCACGCCAGGGCCGTGCACCTCCACGCCGATGAAGTTGCGCGCCAGGTCGTGCTCGCTGGCCCAGGCCAGGGCCTCGCCGTTGCCGAATCCGATCTCCAGCACCAGCGGGGCATGTCGATCGAAGCTCGCGTCGAAGTCGCGCGGGGCGCCGCGATAGTCGAGCCCGAAGCGGGACCACAACGTGTCGAATGCGCGCTGTTGCGCGGGCGTCATGCGGCCTTCGCGCAGCACGAAGCTGCGGATGCGGCGCAGGTATTCCGGCGCGGTACCGGCGTGGTCGGGATTGTCGGTGTTGGCCATGCGCACATTGTAGCGGCTGGCTTCGGCGTGCCGGCTTCTTCGCTTGCGCGAAGAGCCGGGCGTGACAAAGGGCTTCAATGCCCTGGCGCGTCGTCCCTCACGCGTGGCGCGGGTTTCTGTCCGGCGCGTGATTCGCTGCGTTGCGGACGCGGGTTGTCCGCGCGCGACGGTGGCGGCTGGTAACGCGGCTGCTGGAAGCTCGGCCGCGACGGTTCGGCGCGCACCGCCGGCATGGGACGCGATGATTCGCGAACGTAGCTACCGAGATCGGGCTGGCTGCGCTGGAAGCGCGGCATCGGCTGGGTGCGCATCGGCTCGCTCGGAGCCATCGGCATGGAACGCCGCATCGAGGAGTCACCGTAGCGCTGTCCGCGCGCATCGTTGGCGGGCACGGGACGGTCGCGCGGATCGGCACGCTGGATCTGCGGCACCTGCGGCAGCGTCGACCTGTCGCGCAGGGCGGGGCGCGCCGGACGGTCGCTGCCGCTGGAAATGTAGCTGACGCCCGGCCGCGGCATGGCTGCCTGCGAGTCGCCGCTGTCGCGGTCGCGCGCATGCGCGAAACGCGCCGAGGGCAGCACGCCGCGCGAACGTATGTCAGCGTTGTCCCGAGGCATGGGCCGCGGCGTCGCCGTGCTGATGCGGTTGATGGCAGGAAGCTGCTGCGGCGTGCCCATGGGCCGGCCCTCATCCGACCGCGCACCGTTGCCGATGACGCGCACGCTACCCGGGCGATCGGTCGCGATGCGGCGCGGGCCGCGGCCAAGGCCATCCTGTGCATCGAGCACACGAACACGCGACACGGGCAGGCCGTTGTGCGGTCCGCCGGGCGTGCGAACGCTCAGGTTTTCCGGACTGCGCGGATCCCGCGCTGCTGCCGGCGGCGCGTGCCGCGCCACGACTTCGCGATCAAACCCGGCGCGACGCAGGTTGTGCACGCGCGGATTGCTCGACGGTTGCGCGCCACCGGCAGGCGGCCGCAGCCTGTTGACGTCGCGCGAGACCAGCGATGCGCCAGCGAGCCGGTGCGGGTCGACCCGCACCAGGTTGCGCTGCACATGCCGGCCACCGGCAAACGTGGAGCCAGGCACGGCGGTGAAACCACGCGGCGCGTCGCGATTGGCGTAGTGGTCGCCACGCGACGGCTTGCCGTCACGGTAACGGCTGTAGTGATCGTCGATATCCGCGCGAGGGTCGTATCCGTGGCGGGCGCGCATGTTGTGGACGTTGACGTTGGAATAGCAGCGACGGCCGCAGCGGTACCACGGGTTGTAGATTTCGCCGGGGCCGAGCGGGAACCAGCCCACCGGACCGCCGCCGATGCCCACCGACCAGCTGCCGCCACCGACGAACGCGACCAGCGCCGGCGCATAGATCGGGCGCACCTCGCGCGGCCCGGGAATCCAGCCCCAGCCGCGGTGCGTATAGGCCCAGCGTCCATAGTGGTAAGGCGCAAAGCCCCAGGGCGAATCGTCCACCCAGGTCCAGCCCCACGGCGCGATGTAGGCCCAATGGCCGTCGCGGTACGGTGCCCAGTCGGCGGCCACGTGGGTGGGATACCACACCGCGCCGTAGTCGGTGCTGTCCTGCCAGTCGCCGTACTGGTCCAGGTCCTGGTAACCGACCACGTCGTCCGAGACGTACCGAGTGCTTTGCGATGACGCATAGCGACGGTCGCGTTCGCCCGACCATGCGTCAAATGCGTCACCGCCATCGATGTCGGTGATCGCCACCGCGGCGAGACTGGGATCGACAAAGCGGTAGCTGCGGCCCGGGTTGATCGTGCGTTGCGCATGGTTGTCGCCATACACGGTGGCGCCGCCTTCAAACGCGGTGACCTGGGTGCCGTTGTCGACGATATCGACGCGGTACCTGCCCGGCTGATCGATCACCAGCGCGACAGTCGGCGTGTCGATCTCGTAGCTCTGGCCGGCATCGAGCGCGCGCACGGTGACGCCGAGCGTGCCTTGGGTCAGTTCGATCTGGGCCAGCTGATCGTTCAGGTCGAGCAGGCCGAAATCCGTTTGGCCGTCCATACGCAAGCTGGCGCCGCCCAGCTCCAGTTCCGCGCGTGCATCGTTTCCGGTGGACAGGCGATCACCGCTGGTCAGCGGACGATTCACGCTGGCGTCGCTCCAGTCCTGCACACCGGCCGGCAGCAAACCCAGAGCGCCGGAAATGTAGGACAGCCGCGCCACCCGGGCCGGTGGATCGGCGCTGTCATCGTCGCCGCCGGACTGCGCCTGGCTCAGGGTGGCAACGGTGCAAAGCAACAGGAGCGCCAGCGCGCGCCAGCCGAATCGCGAGAGACTGAAAAACTGGGCGAGCTCACGCATGTGATGTTCCCCGATGCACGCGAGGCCATCGCGCGGTGGATCGACCTCGACTGCCAGCCGGCTTCGCGGCATGGTCGTGATTGACGCGCCGATTATGCGCACATCAAAAGTTAGCCCCGTCTTAGTTGGGCCACGCGCGCGGCCGGGGATTCAGCTGGCCGCCATCTGTGGTTCATGCGGCGTTTGGCGCCGGAGCGCGGCCGTGCCGGCGCGCCGGCCAGCTTTCCAACGACGCGCGTCACGCGCTACCATCCGCCGGCCGATGCGGGTGTAGCTCAATGGTAGAGCTGTAGCTTCCCAAGCTACTGACGAGGGTTCGATTCCCTTCACCCGCTCCATCCCGCCCCACGATCCGAGCTACTCCAAACTCTATGGCGGATCCGATCACCGCGGGCCTCACGACGCTGGGTTGGCGCGAGCGGTTGGCGTTGCCGCAACTGGGGATCGCCCTGCTCAAGGCCAAGCTCGACACCGGCGCGCGCAGCAGTGCGTTGCATGTCGATACCCTCGAAGAATTTCACCGCGACGGCACCACCTGGCTGCGTTTCACCATGCATGTCGGCCGGCGGCAGCCGCAGGAAGTGTGCTGCGAGGCGCCGGCGCTGGATCGGCGCACGGTGACCGACACCGGCGGCCGCCGCACCGAGCGCTGGTTCATCCGCAGCGAAGTGCACCTGGCCGGGCAGCATTTCAGCGTCGACATCAACTTGACCGATCGCAGGCATATGCTGTTTCCGATGCTGCTGGGCCGCAGCGCCTTGATGGGGCGGTTTGCGGTGGATCCGGCGCGTTCCTATACCCAGTCACGGCCGCTGCTGGCCGCCCCGGACCCCATATGATGACCGCTGCATGAAGATCGCCATCCTCTCGCGCAATACGCGCCTGTACTCGACCAAACGCCTGGTCGAGGCCGCGCGCGAGCGTGGCCATGTGGTGCGCGTACTCGATCCGTTGCGCTGCTACGTGCGCATCGCGCCGGGCGCGGTGGCGATCCGCTACAAGGGCAAGGAAGTGCGCGACATCGACGCGGTGATCCCGCGCATCGGCACCACCAGCACGTTCTACGGCACCGCCGTGCTGCGCCAGCTGGAGATGATGGGCGTGTACACGCCAAACCCGTCCGATGCCGTGCTGCGCGCGCGCGACAAGCTGCGCTGCCTGCAGATATTGGCGTCGCAAGGCATCGACATGCCGATCACGGTGTTCGGCGACAACCCCGACGACACCGCCGACGTGCTGGCCCTGCTGGGCGATCCGCCGCACGTGATCAAGCTCAACGAAGGCAGCCAGGGCACCGGCGTGGTGCTCGCGGAAAAGCGCAGCGCCTCGCAAAGCGTGATCGAGGCGTTCCGCGGCTTGTACGCCAACTTCCTGGTGCAGGAGTTCATCGCCGAAGCCAAGGGCAGCGACCTGCGTTGTTTCGTGGTCGGCAACAAGGTGGTGGCGGCGATGCAGCGTGATGCCAGCCCGGGCGAGTTTCGCGCCAACCTGCATCGTGGCGGCAGCGCGGTGGCGGCCATCCTCAGTGCGGACGAAAAGCGCATTGCCGTGCAGGCCGCCGGTGCACTCGGCCTGGGCATCGCCGGGGTGGACCTGCTGCGCTCGAACCGCGGTCCGTTGCTGCTGGAGGTGAACGCCTCGCCCGGCCTGGAAGGTATCGAGGCCGCCACCGGCGTCGACGTGGCCGGCGCAATCATGGACCTGCTGCGGGCGCGGGTGAATGATCCGCCTGCCGATTCGCGCATCCGTCGCAAGTCGAGGGCGTGAGGACGTTCACCGCCCGGTGAGCAGGGATTAACCCCACCGTAACCAGCCATCCCCTATAAAGCGCTCACTGTTATTTGCGGGACAGCTGGCCGCCAGGCCCGGTGACGGCAAACGATGGTATCGGGGCAGTAGCTTGGGCCCAGGTGTAACGACGCCAGTCGTGCATCTGGGCCTTTTTATGGCGTCCGAGCGCCCTTGTTCAGTTTCATGAGGGAACCGGGCGCTCCCCTCACACCAAGCTTGTTAAGCTTGCAGCCACAGCCGGCCCGTGTGCCGGCTGCGCAGGAGTGACGCATGCGCGTATTGGTGATCGAAGACAACAGCGATATCGCGACCAACATCGGCGATTATCTTGAAGACCGCGGCAACGTGATCGATTTCGCGGGCGACGGCGTGACCGGCCTGCATCTGGCCGTGGTGCACGATTTCGACGTGATCGTGCTCGATCTCACGCTGCCCGGCATGGATGGCCTGGAAGTGGCGCGCAAGCTGCGTCATGAGGCGCACAAACAGACCCCGATCCTGATGCTCACCGCGCGCGATGCGCTGGAGCAGAAGCTGACCGGTTTCGAGTCCGGCGCCGACGACTACATGACCAAGCCGTTTGCGCTGCAGGAACTCGCTGCGCGGCTGCGAAGTGCTGGCGCGTCGCGGCAAGGGCCCGCAGAGCCGCGTGCTCAAGGTGGCCGACCTCACGTTCAACCTCGACACGCTAACCGTGAATCGCGAAGGCAAGTCGATCCAGTTGAACCCGATCGGCCTCAAGCTGCTGCAGGCGCTGATGGAAGCCAGCCCCTCGGTGGTCACCCGGCAGGATCTGGAACAGCGCGTATGGGGCGAGGAACTGCCGGACAGCGATTCGTTGCGCGTGCACATCCACGGCCTGCGCGCCGCCATCGACAAACCGTTCGACAAGCCGCTGATCCACACGCGGCACGGCATTGGCTATCGGATGGTCGAGCCGGATGCAGTCCAGGCGTAAGCTTCGTTATCGATTGATCGTCTCCTTCATGCTGTTCGGCTTCGGCCTGAGCACGCTGTTTGCCGTGGCCGCGTTATACGTGCGCGCCAAGGTCGAAGACCAGCTGGTGGTGTCGGCGTTGCAGCACGATGTCGACCAGGCCGTCGAAAACAAGCACCAGCATCCCGATCTGCCGCTGAAATCCGAGCTGATCGACGCCTGGTTGTGGAGCGATCGCACGATCTACAAGGCGCCGTTGGCCTGGCAGAACCTGGCGACCGGCGTCTACGACATGAAGGACCTGGACGAGTCGGGCCGGCCGCGCCATTACAAACTGGCGGTAAGCCGCAAATATGGCCTGATCGCCTTCGTCATTTACGACATCAGCCGCGAGGATCTGGGCCGGCAGCAGTTGATTCTTTCGCTGATCGGCGCCGTGCTGTTGTTCAGCCTGCTGTCGCTGGCGATCGGCCTCTGGCTCTCGCGCAAGGTGCTCAAACCAGTCACCGAACTGGCCAATCGCCTGCGCGACTTCCGCAAGGTCGGCAAGGCCGAGCCGCTGGCCATGCATTTCGCCGATGACGAAGTGGGCGAGCTGGCGCATGCGCTGGACGAGTACTCCGAGCGGCTCACCGCGATGGTCGAGCGCGACCGCGAGTTCAATTCCGACGTCAGCCATGAGCTGCGCACGCCGCTGGCGGTGATCGCCAGCACGACCGAATTGCTGCAAGGTTCGCCCGACCTCACCGAGAAGCTGAGCGAGCGGCTGAAGCGGATCGAGCGCGCCTCGCGTCAGGCAACGGAACTGATCGAAGCACTGCTGTTGCTGTCACGCGCCGAGCGCCGCGGACCCACCCGGGGCGAGACCACCGAGGTCGGCAAGGTCGCCGCCGACGTGATCGAGAGTCAACGCCCGCAGATGCGCGGCAAGCCGCTCACCATCGACTTGGCTGTCAACGAGCCCGTGAACGTCAATGCGCCGGCCTCGGTGCTGTCGGTGGCATTGACCAACCTGATTGGCAACGCGATCAAGTACACCCTCGAAGGCAACGTGCGCGTCGAAGTGGGCGGCGGCCGCATCGAGGTGATCGACACCGGCCCCGGCATCAAGCCCGAAGACGCCGAGCGGCTGTTCCAGCGCGGCGTGCGCGGCGAAGGCGCTGGCGGCAGCGGCGCCGGCCTCGGCCTGGCTATCGTGCGCCGGCTGTGCGAGCTGTACGGCTGGGACGTCTCGATGCGTCCGCGCAGCGATGCGAACGGCGCGATCGCCAGCATCAAGTTCAGCTGAGCGACCAGGCGCCGAACTGATCAATCCTCTGCCGGCATCTTTGCTCCCTCCCTTCCGGGAGAGGGCCGGGAGGGTAAGGTTTGCGCAATGCGCGACGGCGCGAAATCAGTTCCAGCGCGGCCGCCCTCACGCTCCGCCCGAATCCTCATCCGTCGCTTCGCGCCACCTTCTCCCAAGGAGAGAAGGACTCGATCGCAACGGAATCCTTCCCTTCGCTCACACCTGCTCCAGCCAGCCCCACTTGTCGTGCGTGCGACCGTCGAACAGGCCGAAGAACAACTCCTGCAGGCGCAAGGTCACGCGGCCGGCCTTGCCGGTACCCACCGGCTTGCCGTCGACCGACCGGATCGGCGTGATCTCGGCGGCGGTGCCGCACATCAGCAGCTCGTCGGCGAGGTACAGGTACTCGCGCGGGATGTCGCGCTCGACCACCTCGATGCCGTCCTCGCGGGCCAGCGTCTTCAGCGTGTCGCGGGTGATGCCGGCCAGGATCGAGGCGCTGGCCGGGGTGGTGTGCAGCACTCCGTCGAACACCAGGAACAGGTTCTCGCCCGCGCCCTCGCTGAGCAGGCCGGTGGATGCCAGTGCGATGCCTTCGCCGAAACCGAGCCGCCGCGCCTCGCGCGCGATCAGCTGGCCGGACAGGTAATTGCCGCCGGCCTTCGCGCCGGCCGGAATCGTGTTCGGCGCGAAGCGCTGCCAGCTCGACACGCAGGCATCGATGCCGCTCTGCAATGCCTCCGGCCCGAGATACGGACCCATCGGCCACGCCGCCACCGCCACGTCGATTGGCGTTTCGGCGGACAAGCCGAAACCGCCGAGGCCGCGATACGCGACCGGGCGCAGGTACGCGGCACCCAGCCCGTTTTTGCCGATCACCGCACGGCAGGCCGCGGCCAGGTCATCGGCCGAATAGGGCAACACCATGTCGTAGATCTTGGCGGACTGGTACAGCCGGTTGAGGTGATCGGTGAGGCGGAAAATGGCCGCGCCATCGGGCGTCGCATAGCTGCGGATACCCTCGAACACCGACGAGCCGTAGTGCAGCGCGTGCGACATCACATGCGTGGTCGCTTCAGCCCACGGCTTGATGCTGCCGTTCTGCCAGATCCACTCGGGGTATTGCTGCGCCATGTCGCTTCTCCAATGGGGACCGCCCATGATAGCCGCTCGGCGTGTAGCCGGCGTCCCGGGCATTTCTACGCCAGTCGGATCAATCCCGGTAGCGCAGCCACAGGCAGCCGGCCTGGCGCGCAATGCCGAAGCGGATTTCGCGCGGATTCCCGCTGCCGTCGCTGCCCGCGGTATGCAGAACCAGCTGATCTGCGACCGATTCCGACAGTGCGGGCGCAGCGTAGGGATCGCCCTCGTCGGACGCCGACGAAGCCGGCTCGCCTTCGTCGCCAGGCAGGTCGACGTCCAGCAGCGGTTGTTTCATCAGTTCGCCCAACGCGCGGATGTCCGCAATCGCCGCGCCACGGCCGTAGCCGTTCCACAACATCAGCCCGGCCAGCCGGTTGGCGTCTCGGCCGGCAAAGGCGTCGATGACGCTTTCGCGCAATTGCCCCAGGCTGGCGGCGCACAGGACCGGCGGCGCAGCCGGCGCGGCGTTGGGTGCAGGTGCCGCGGTGGGGTTGACCGGCGTTGCCTGCAATGCGGCACAAGGCTGGTCGGTGAAAACGGCGCTGCCGTTTGATCCGACGCACCGATGGATCTCCGTTTGCGCCTGGACCGGCATGGCCCGGGCGAGCGCAACGAGGCACAACAGGGCGGTCGACCGGATCATCGACGCAGCATACCCGCCAGCTGCCTCAGAAAAGCTGCTGCAGCACCAGCTGCGTCGCGCGGGCGCGATTCAGCGTATAGAAATGCAGCCCCGGTGCGCCGCCATCGAGCAACCGCCGGCACAGCTGCGCCACCACCTCGGCGCCGAGCGCGCGGATTGCTTCCGCGTCGTCGCCATGCGCCTGCATGCGCTTGGCGATCCAGCGCGGGATCTCCGCGCCGCACATGTCCGAGAAACGCTTTAGCTGGCTGTAGTTGGAGATCGGCATGATGCCGGGCACGATCGGCACGTCCACCCCCAGCTTCTGCACGTCGTCGACGAAGCGGAAATAAGCATCGGGATTGAAGAAATACTGGGTGATCGCACCGTTCGCACCGGCATCGATCTTCGCCTTGAAGTGCTGCAGGTCGCGCAACGCGTCGTCCGCCTGCGGATGGGTCTCCGGATACGCCGCCACCTCGATGTGGAAATGGTCGCCGCTGTGCGCGCGGATGAACTGCACCAGCTCGGCCGCGTAGCGAAAATCGCCTGCCGTGGCCATGCCCGAAGGCATGTCGCCGCGCAACGCCACGATGCGCCGGTAGCCGGCCGCACGATAGCCGTCCAGCAACGCGGCCAGCTCCGCACGCGTGCCGCCCACGCAGGAGAGATGCGGGGCCACGTGCAGGCCGTGCTGCTTGTGCAGCCGCGCCACCGTGTCGCCGGTGTAGCTGAGCGTGGAGCCGCCTGCGCCGAAGGTCACCGATGCGTATTCCGGCCGATGCACCTTCAATACCTGCGCGGCGCGATCGAGCTGGGCGCGCTGTTCATCGGTCTTGGGCGGGAAGAATTCGAAGCTGATGGCCGGCATCGCTGGGTTCCATGGGGACGATGGTGGCAAGTATATATCTCCATTTCGCGATGAAGCGATATAAGAGCGGGGAGACGCATTCATCAGGCAACCGCGCAGGTCGGATGGGACGGTACCTTTTCGCGAGCCGCGACTTCGCAGTCGGTACGGACTTCGGCGGTTTGCCGGCGGGCGCGCGTCGAAGCGTTACCCTGTGCGGATTTCCTTTCCGATGCGTTCCATGATCGTCCTCACACCCTTTGCCAGCACCCGGCTGTTTCCACGCGACCGGCGCCTCAACGCGATCCAGGATTGCACCGCGGACGCGTTCGAACGGCATCTCAACGAACACGAACCGTTGAAGGTTCTCGCCGGCTACGCGCCGTTCTGCCAGCTGCATGTGCATGCCAACTGGACATCCACGCGCTGCTACGCGGTGCCGATCACCGACGACAACCGGCATCGGCTGCGCAGCGGCTACGAGGCGCGCACGTCCGAAGAGCTGCCGGTGCTGGTGCGCTGGTTCGAGGAAGTGGAGTCGCCGGTGGCGCGCTACATCATTCCCATCCTCTACAGCCGCGAACAGCTGGCGAAGGAGGGTTCGCCCATCGATGGTGACTGGGGCGTGGTGGGCTGCCTGTACACGATGGAGCCTGAAGAGATCCCGATGACGCCGATCACCATGATGCGCAACGCGCTGGGCGTGGAAGAAGGCGGTTCGGGCGTGCCGCTGGACCGGGAAGCCTATCGACGCAGCGTGGCGTTCTGGGAGGCTCACGCGAACTGGCGTCCGTGATCGCGCGGCAGGCGCCCAAAGAAAACGGGCGCCTTCCGGCGCCCGTCTGATACCAGCACGAATCGCGCTACTCAGTAGCGGTAATGATCCGGCTTGTACGGGCCTTCCACCGGCACGCCGAGATAGCCGGCCTGCTCCTTGGTCAGCGTCGTCAGCTTCACGCCGATCTTCTCCAGATGCAGGCGCGCGACTTCCTCGTCGAGCTTCTTCGGCAGGATGTAGACCTTGGCCTCGTAGCTGTCCTTGTTCGCCCACAGGTCGATCTGCGCCAGCGTCTGGTTGGAGAACGAGTTGGACATCACGAAGCTCGGGTGGCCGGTGGCGCAGCCGAGGTTGACCAGGCGGCCTTCGGCCAGCAGGAAGATCGCGCGGCCGTCGGGGAACACGTACTTGTCCACCTGCGGCTTGATGTTGATCTTCTCCACGCCGGCCATCGCGTTGAGCGCGTCCACCTGGATCTCGTTGTCGAAGTGGCCGATGTTGCAGACGATGGCCTGGTCCTTCATCGACTTCAGGTGCTCGAGCGTCAGCACGTCCTTGTTGCCGGTGGTGGTGACGTAGATGTCGCCGCGGCCGAGCGTCGATTCGACCGTGTTGACCTCGAAACCTTCCATCGCCGCCTGCAGCGCGTTGATCGGATCGATCTCGGTGACCACCACGCGCGAGCCGTAGGCACGCAGCGAATGCGCGCAGCCCTTGCCGACGTCGCCGTAGCCGCAGACCACGGCGACCTTGCCGGCCAACATCACGTCCATGGCGCGCTTCAGGCCATCGGCCAGCGATTCGCGGCAGCCGTACAGGTTGTCGAACTTGCTCTTGGTGACCGAGTCGTTGACGTTGATCGCGGGGATCAGCAGCGACTTCGCCTCGGCCAGCTGGTACAGGCGATGCACGCCGGTGGTGGTCTCTTCGGAGACGCCCTTCCAGTCCTTGACCACGGTGTGCCAGTAGCCCGGGCGCTCCTTGTGCACACGCTTGAGCAGGTTCTTGATCACCTGTTCCTCGTGCGAGGAAGCCTTCTCGTCGACCCACTTGGAACCGTTCTCCAGTTCGTAGCCCTTGTGGATCAGCAGGGTCACGTCGCCGCCGTCGTCGACCACCAGTTGCGGGCCGAGGAAGCCGCCCGCGCCATCAGGGAAGCTCAGGGCGTCCAGCGTGCAATCCCAGTATTCCTCCAGCGTCTCGCCCTTCCAGGCGAACACCGGCGTACCGGTCGCGGCGATCGCGGCGGCGGCGTGGTCCTGGGTCGAGAAGATGTTGCACGAGGCCCAGCGCACGTCGGCACCGATGTCCTTCAGGGTCTCGATCAGCACGGCGGTCTGGATCGTCATGTGCAGCGAGCCGGTCACGCGCACGCCCTTCAGCGGCAGCGTGGCGGCGTGCTTCTTGCGGATCGACATCAGGCCCGGCATCTCGTGCTCGGCGATGTCCAGCTCCTTGCGGCCCCAGTCGGCAAGCGAGAGGTCGCGGATCTTGTAGTCGTGATGGTTTTCTTTGAGTGCGGCGTTCATGTGTATCTCCGGTTAGTTCGAGGCTCGTTCGAGGAGGCTCGCGTCAAGCAACCGGGCGCCGTTGTGGAACGTGCCGCGCCGAGCCTGGCCGGTTTCTGCCTACGGATGACTCCGCAGTCGAACGGTCGCAGCGCCCCTCGGCGGGCAGTACAAGCCCATTATTGTAGCGGGAGACGACGAGGGATGCCTCCCGCGTTGCAATTCGATAGGCTGGCCATTCACCCCGCACCGGAACGACTGCATGGAAGAGAGCCGCGAAGCCGAGTTCCTGCCACCCGATGGCCCGCTACGCGAGGACGTCAGCCGGCTCGGCGCGATGGTCGGGCGGATGCTGGCCGAGCAGGGCGGCGCGGCCTTGTTCGAGCGGGTGGAACAGGTGCGCACCGCGGCGATTCGGCGCCGCCGAGAAGGTGCACCCGTAGACGAGCTGGCTGACTCGCTGGCGGGCCTCGACGCCGCACATGCCGAGGCATTGGCGCGCGCGTTCGCCACCTATTTCCAGGCGGTGAACACCGCCGAGCAAGTGCATCGCATCCGCCGCCGCCGCGACTACCAGCGGGAAGCTGGTACGCCACAACCGGAATCCCTGCTCGACGTGTTCGGCCGGCTCAAGGCCGAAGGCGTGGGCGCGGATGAACTGATTGCATGGCTCGACCGGCTGTGGATCGAGCCGGTGTTCACCGCGCATCCGACCGAAGCGGTGCGCCGCTCGCTGCTGGAAAAGGAGCAGGCGATCGTGCGCTCGCTGATCGACGGGTTCGACCCGCAGCGCACGCCGCAGGAGCGCAAGGAGGACGACGACCGCATCTACATGGCGCTGTCCGCCGGCTGGCAGACCGCCGAAGCTTCGCTGGTGCGGCCCACCGTGCAGGACGAGCATCATCACGTCGGCTTCTACCTTGCCAACCCGATCTACCGCATCGTGCCCGCGCTGTTCGAAGCACTGGCCGAGGCTCTGCAGACGGTTTACGGAGTCGCCGCGAAACTGCCGCAACTGCTCGGCTTCGCCACCTGGGTCGGCGGCGACATGGACGGCAACCCGAACGTCGGTGCGGACACCATCGCCGCCAGCCTGGCAACGCAACGCGCGCACGTGATCGAGCATTACCTGGCGGACGTGGCCGTGCTGGCGCGCCTGCTCAGCCAGACCGAGGGCAGAGTGGAGGTCGACGCGGGCCTGCAACAGCGGCTGGACGATTACCGCGCACGTTTCCCGGCCGCCGTCGGCAAGGTGCGTCCGCGGCACGCGGACATGCCGTATCGCAGCCTGCTCACCGTGATCGGCGCGCGCCTCGAAGCGACCCTGGCGGACGATCATTCGGAAGGCTATACGGCCGCGGCCGAACTGCTTGACGATCTGCAGCTGATCGCCCGCAGCCTGGTCGACCATCGCGGTCTGCATGCCGGCGCGTATGCGGTGCAGCGACTGATCCGTCGCGTGCGCACCTTCGGCCTGCACCTGGCGCGGCTGGACGTGCGGCAGGATTCGCGCGTGCACGACGATGCGCTGGCCGCACTGATGGACAACCCGGCGTGGCCGCAGCTCGCACCCGACGAACGCACGCAGCAGCTTCGCGACCATGCCAGCGGCACGGCGCTGTTTCCGATCAGCCACGCCGAAGTCGTCATCTCGCTGTACGACGTGTTCGCCACACTGGGCGATGCCCGCCGCCGCTACGGCAGCGAAGCGGTCGGCCTGTACATCATAAGCATGGCGCGCTCGGCTGCCGACGTGCTGGCGGTGCTGGCACTGGCGCGTTACGGCGGCTTGGTCGCAGCTTCGCTCCCTCTCCCCTCTGGGGAGAGGGCTGGGGAGGGGGGGCACGCTGGCGATAAAGCCTCTTCGAGGCGGGCTTCGATGGAGCCTTCCGCGAGCACCCGCCCCTCTCCTCAATCCTCTCCCCAGAGGGGAGAGGAGGCAAAGGCAGGCGGCGTGCTCGTAGCGAACGCCAAAGGCGATGTGCCTTTGAACATCGCCCCCCTCTTCGAGACCGTCGACGACCTGAAGAATGCACCGGCCACGTTGCGCGCGCTGCTCGACGATCCGGTCTATCGGCAGCATCTGGCCGCGCGCGGCAACCAGCAATGGGTGATGCTGGGCTACTCGGACAGCGGCAAGGATGGCGGCACGCTGGCCTCGCGCTGGGGCTTGCAGCGCGCGCAGGTGGAATTGCTCGAGGTGGCCAACGCGGCCGGCATCCAGCTGGCGTTCTTCCACGGCCGCGGCGGCTCGGCCAGCCGCGGCGGCGCGCGCATCACGCCGGCGCTGATGTCCTCGCCGCGTGGCGCGGTGGCCGGCGTGTTGCGGGTGACCGAGCAGGGCGAGGTGATCCATCGCAAGTACGGCATCCGTGCGCTGGCGCTGCGCAACCTGGAGCAGACTGTCGGTGCGGTGCTGCGCGCTTCACTGCGCCCGCGCGAAACCGAGCCGCGCGAGGAGCGCTGGCGCGAACAGATGAACGCCTTGTCGGCGAGCAGCCGGAAAACCTATCGCGCCTTCGTCGAACACGAACACTTCGTCGACTACTTCCGCACCGCCACGCCGATCGACGTGATCGAGAAGATGACGCTGGGCTCGCGCCCGGCCAGTCGCCGCAGCATGCGCGGCGTGCACGACCTGCGCGCGATCCCGTGGGTGTTCGCGTGGACCCAGTGCCGCTCCATCCTGCCCGGCTGGTACGGCCTCGGCAGCGCGCTGGAGCAGGGGGTTCGGCAGTTCGGCGAGGAGGCACTGGTGGAAATGGCGCATGACTGGCCATTCTTCAGCAACGTGCTGGACGACGTCGAGATGGTGCTGGCCAAATGCGACCTGGACATCGCCGAAGCGTTCTCGAAACTGTCCGGCCCACTGCATGACGAGTTTTTCGGCCTGGTCCGCGACGAATTCGCGCGCACCCATCGCTGGCTGCTGCGACTCAAGGGCAGCGATGCCTTGTTGCAAGGCGACCCCCGCCTCGCCGCGTCGATCCGCCTGCGCAATCCCTACGTGGATCCGATGAGCCTGCTGCAAGTCGACCTGCTGCAGCGCTGGCGCGCCACCGAGCGCACCGACGACGCGCTGCTGCAGGCACTGGTCGCCTGCGTCAATGGCGTCGCGCAGGGCCTGCAGAACACCGGCTGATCGACCGTGCAGCGAGCGCTATCCGTCGGCATTCGGCGTGATGGGTGGGGCGGCCGGTTCCGGCCCTACGCGGGGGTCGTCGCGGACCTGCTTTCGAGCAGGGCGGCGATGCGCGCCTCGCGCGGCAACCGCTTCCACGCGATTTCCAGCTTGAGCGCGTCGCCGCGGCTGCCCACCCAGACCCAGCCCAGCAATTGCTTCGGCGGATTGGAGCGGGTGAAGCGTGCGCCCTTGCCGGCGAGGTGTTTCGCGTAACGCTGTTCGGGGTCGCGCGCGATGCCGGTGTAGACGCGGCCGTCGGCGCACTCCAGCAAGTAGACGGCCCAGGCGCCGGCGTCGGGCGCGGCGCTCATCCGCTCAGGCCCACTCGACCAGGCTCTCGGCGTCGCACAATTGTTTCCATGAGGGGCGGGCCTTCAGTCGTGCGGCCAGCGCGGCGAGGTGCGGCCATGTCGTGGCCTGGCGCGGCATGTTGCGCGACCAGCGCATCAGCATCAGGGCATAGAGGTCGGCCACGCTGAAGCGGTCTCCCAGCAGGTACGGCCCGTGTGTGGCCAGGTGCGCGTTAATGCGCGACCAGCCCGCCTCGATGCCGATGCGCGCGGCTTCCTTGATGCTGTCACTGGCGCCCAGCAGATGGTCGGCAGGATAGAACCATTGCCGGAACGGCGGCTGCAGCGAGTTGGCGAGGTACAACATCCACTGCAGGTAGTCGGCGCGTTGCGCGCCGCCCACCGCCGGCGCCAGTGCGGCCTCGGGATGTCGCTCGGTCAGCAGCATCGCCAGCGCGGCCGCCTCGCCGTGCGGCACGCCGTCGATGACCAGGGTGGGCACCACACCATTCGGATTCAGCGCCAGATACGCGGCGCTGCGTTGTTCACCGGCGTCCAGGTTCACCCGTTCCAGCGTGTACGGCGCGCCGATTTCGAGCAAGGCGAGATGCACCAGCATGTTGGCGGAGCCGGGGCTGTAGTAGAGCGTGTACATGGTGGACGTCCGCAAGTGGCAGCCCGCCGATGATACGCCGCGCCGCAGCCCGGACGACGCCGGGCCGCACGTTCAGCCGTCCAGCTCCGACCAGCGCGCGTAGGCTGTTTCGAGCTCGGTCTGCAGTTTCGCCACGGCCTCGTTGGCGCGGGTGATGGCGGCGCTGTCCTGCTTGAAGAACTCCGGCGCGTTCATCGCTTCGGCGTGGGCGGCGATCCCGGCTTCGAGCTGTTCGATGCGTGCCGGCAGCTGTTCGAGTTCGCGCTGATCCTTGAAGCTGAGCTTGCGCTTCGACGCCACCGCGGCGGCGGAGGGCTCGCGGGTCAGCCCAGGCTTCGCCGCCGCGGCGGCCACCGCGGCCGCGGCGGTCGGGCGCTGCCGCAACCAGTCGCTGTAACCGCCCACGTATTCGCCGACCTGGCCATCGCCCTCCAGCACCAGGGTGCTGGACACCACGTTGTCGAGGAAGGCGCGGTCGTGCGAGACCAGCAGCAAGGTGCCTTGGTAGTCGGTCAGCAGTTCTTCCAGCAGCTCCAGCGTTTCGACGTCCAGATCGTTGGTCGGCTCATCCATCACCAGCAGGTTGGACGGCTGCGCGAACAGCTTGGCCAGCAGCAGGCGGTTGCGCTCGCCGCCGGACAATCGGGTGATCGGCGCGCGTGCGCGTTCGGGCGAGAACAGGAAATCCTGCAGGTAGCCGATGATGTGCTTGCGCTGGCCGTTGAGCTCGATGAACTCGCGGCCTTCGGCCACGTTGTCCACCGCACTGAGGCGGTTGTCCAGCTGCAGGCGATGCTGGTCGAAGTAGGCGATCTGGATGCCGGTGCCGATTTCCGCGGTGCCGCGCTGCGGCGTCAGTTCGCCCAGCATGATCTTCAGCAGCGTGCTCTTGCCGGCGCCGTTCGGGCCGACGATGCCGATGCGGTCGCCGCGCAGGATGGTGGTGGTCAGGTCGTCGATCAGCACGCGGCCGCCGTACGCCTGGTGCACATGCTGCAGGTCGATCACCTTCTTGCCCGAGGCCTGCGCGTTGGCCGCGGTCATCCTGACGTTGCCGCCGAGATTGCGCCGCTCGGCGCGCTCGTTGCGCAGCACCTTCAATGCGCGCACGCGGCCCTCGTTGCGCGTGCGCCGCGCCTTGATGCCCTGGCGGATCCACACTTCTTCCTGCGCCAGCTTCTTGTCGAACAGCGCGTTGGCCTGCGACTCGGCGTGCAGGCGTTCCTCGCGGCGGCGCAGGTAGTTGTCGTAGTCGCCGGGCCAGTCGGTGAGCGCGCCGCGATCGATTTCCACGATGCGCGTCGCCAGCGCGCGCAGAAAGCTGCGGTCATGCGTGACGAACAGGATGCTGCCGGCAAACTGCTTGAGGAAGGTTTCCAGCCAGCCGATAGCCTCGATGTCCAGGTGATTGGTCGGCTCGTCCAGCAGCAGCACGTCCGGCTTGCGCACCAGCGCCTGCGCCAGCAGCACGCGGCGCTTCATGCCGCCGGACAAGGCGGCGAAGTCGGTGTCGCCGGGAAGTTCCAGCTGGGTCAGCACTTCTTCCACGCGCCGGTCCAGGTCCCAGCCGTGCTGCGCCTCGATCTGGTGCTGCACGTCGCCGAGCGCCTCGAAATCGGCAGGCGTGTGCAGCTCGTGCAGCAGATGGTGATAGCGCGCCAGCAGGCGGCCAAGATCGCCCAGCCCTTCGGCGACCACGTCGAACACGCTGCCGGCGGTGTCCTGCGGGACTTCCTGCGCCATTCGCGCGATGACGACGCCGTTCTGCACCCGCACTTCACCATCGTCAGGGTGCAATTCACCGGCGATGAGTTTCATGAGGGTGGATTTGCCCTCGCCATTGCGGCCGACGATGCATACGCGCTCGTTCGCTTCGATCGACAGATCGACGTGTTCGAGCAGGAGAGGACCGCCGATGCTGAAATCGACTTGCTGGAGTTGGATCAGGGACATCCGCCCATTGTAGCGGCGCGAAGCTGAAGTTCGTCGCCGCCAGCGCAACAAGGGTGCCCGGTCCGGATCACCGTGAGCCGGCTGCACCTCACGCCATGGATCGCCGGCGGCATGCGTCCCGACCTGCCCTGTGGAGACGACTCGATGCGAATTGCCCAAGTCACCCCGCTGTACGAGCCGGTACCGCCCCGGCTGTATGGCGGCACCGAACGCATCGTGTCCTACCTCACCGACGCGCTGGTGGATCTGGGCCATGAGGTGACCTTGTTCGCCAGCGCCGATGCGGTGACCCGGGCGCGCCTGATCCCGGTACGCGACCAGGCGATCCGCCTCGACCCGGCGCAGCTGAAGTCGGACGTCGCCGCGCATCTGTCGCTGCTGCATGAGGTTCGCCGGCACCGGAACGAATTCGACGTCGTCCATTTCCACGTCGAACTCGTGCACTTCCCGTTTTTCGAAGACATCGCCGAACACACCCTGACCACGCTGCACGGACGCCTCGACATCAAGGACCTGGCCGGTGCCTACCGGCGCTGGCCGCAGTTTCCGCTGATCTCGATTTCCGACCATCAGCGTCATCCGCTGCGCCACGCGAGCTGGATGGCCACGGTGCCGCACGGCATCCCCGCCGATCTGTACCGCGGCCATGCCGAGCCGAAGGGCGACTACCTCGCTTTCCTGGGCCGCATCTCGCCGGAAAAGCGGCCCGATCGCGCCATCGCCATCGCGCGTGCCACCGGCATGCGGCTGAAGATCGCGGCCAAGGTGGACAGCACCGAGGTCGCCTACTTCCGCAACGAGATCGAGCCGTTGATGGACGATCCGCTGGTCACGTTCGTCGGCGAGATCAACGATACGGAAAAAGAAGCCTTCCTCGGCAACGCTGCCGCGCTCCTGTTTCCGATCGACTGGCCCGAACCGTTCGGCCTGGTGATGATCGAGGCGATGGCCTGCGGCACGCCGGTGATCGCGTGGAACCGCGGGTCGGTGCCTGAAGTGATCCAGGATGGCATCAGCGGCTTCATCGTCAACGACCTCGACGGGGCGGTGGCCGCCGTGCATCGCCTGCCGCAACTCGACCGGCGCATCGTGCGCGAGATGTTCGAACGGCGCTTTGCCGCCACCGTCATGGCGCGTTCCTATCAGGAAATCTACCGTGGGCTGCTGGACAACCGCGGCGCGGACGATTTGCGGGCCTACGGCCTGTAGGAGCGGTTTCATCCGGCATCCGGCCGCGCTCATCGGCTTCGAAGGAGAACGCATGGTCGCACCGCAAATCGATCTGACCGACGCCGGCACGGGCTCTCCGCCGCCGACCGCCACGCGCGCCATGTTCGCGCTGAAGACCGGCGACAGCTTTGCCGTGTGCGATGCGTACGGCGACATCAGCGGCGAAGGCGATGGCCTGTTCCGCAACGACACGCGCATGCTGTCGCGCCTGGTGCTCGACCTCGGCGGCATGCAGCCGTCGTTGCTGAGCGGCACGGTCAGCCACGACAACGTGTTCTTCACCGCCAACCTCAGCAACCGGCCGTTGCCGCCGCTGGGCGGGCCGGAGACGCCGGCCGGCGTGATCCACGTGCAGCGCACGCGCTTCCTGTGGGCCAACCGACTGTTCGAATGCATCACCTGCGTCAACTACGACGAGTCCGCCGTGAGTCTGCCGCTGCGCCTGCACTTCGACGCGGACTTCCATGACATCTTCGAGGTGCGTGGCAACCGACGCGCGCGCCGCGGCACGCTGTACCCGGCCGAGGTCGACCAGGATTGCGTGATGCTGAGCTACCTCGGGCTGGACGAAGTGCTGCGCCGCACGGTGATCGCCTTCTCGATGCCGCCCGCGGGGCTTTGCGCGACGTCCGCGCAGTTCACCCTGGCGCTGCCGCCCCGGGGCATGGCCGAGTTGTACCTGGAGGTCGGCGACGACCCGACTGCCCCATGCCGCCAGCGCTTTCGCGACGCCGCCGCGCATGCGCGCAAGACCATGCGTCGCCTGCGCCGCCGCGGCGCGCGACCGCTGACCAACGCGCGGCTGTTCAACGCCTGGCTGGACCGTTCGCGCGCGGACATCGCGCTGCTGGTGAGCGAGCTGCGCACCGGGCCGTATCCCTACGCGGGCATTCCGTGGTTCTCCACGCCGTTCGGCCGCGATGCGATCATCACGTCGCTTGCAGATGCTGTGGCTCGATCCGAGCCTGGCCCGCGGCGTGCTCGCCTTCCTTGCGCACAACCAGTCGCACGAGACCTCCGCGTTTCGCGACTCGGCGCCCGGCAAGATCATGCACGAGACGCGCAAGGGCGAAATGGCGGCGCTGCACGAAGTGCCGTTCGGGCTGTACTACGGCGGCGTCGACACCACGCCGCTGTTCGTGATGCTGGCCGGCGCGTACGCCGAGCGCACCGGCGACCTGGCGTTCATCGACTCGCTGTGGCCCGCGCTGATCGGCGCGATGGACTGGATCGAGCGCAGTTGCGACCGGCATCCGGACGGCTTTCTCACCTATGCCCCGGCGATGAAGGGCGGGCTGGTCAATCAGGGCTGGAAGGACAGCGACGATTCCGTCTTCCACGCCGACGGCAGGATTCCGCACGGGCCGATCGCGCTGGTCGAGGTGCAGGGCTACGTGTATGCCGCCTTGCGCGCGATGGCGCGGCATGGCCGAGCGCCGCGGCGAGCCACGCGCGACGCGAGCGCTGGCGCGCGCGCGCCGCCGCGATGCGCATCGCGGTCGAGGCGCGGTTCTGGGACGAGGACTGGGCTCCTACGGCATCGCGCTGGACGGCGACGGCGCGCTGTGCCGCGTGCGCACCTCCAACGTCGGTCACCTGCTCTTCGTCGGACTGCCACGGCGCCAGCGTGCGCTGAAGAGCATCCGCCAGCTGCTGTTCGGCCGCTTTCGATGGTGGCTGGGGCGTGCGTACCCTGGCGCTGGGCGAGGCGCGCTTCAACCCGATGTCCTATCACAACGGCTCGGTCTGGCCGCACGACATGGCGATCAGTGCGCGCCGGCATGGCGCGCTACGGCGAGCGTGCCGATGCCGTGCGCCTGCTCGGCGAAACGTTCGAGGCTGCGGTGCATTTCGGCATGCGCCTGCCCGAACTTTTCTGCGGCTTTCCGCGCCACACCGGCGAGCCGCCGATCGCCTATCCGGTCGCCTGCCTGCCGCAGGCGTGGGCGGCGGGATCGGTGTTCATGATGCTGCAGGCCTGCCTCGGCCTGCGCATCGACGCGCGCCGCTGCGAAGTGCGCATCGAGAATCCCCATCTGCCCGACGGTGTGGACCGCATGACCATCCACGGGCTCGACGTAGGTGGCGCCAGGATCGATCTGGGCTTCGAGCGCATCGGCCAGCGCGTGGTCGCCTTCCGCGCGGGTGGCGCGCGCAAGGTGCGGGTGCTGGCCAAGGTGTGAGCTGCTGGCAGTTGCCGGCGGGGTCGCGGCAGGCGGAATACACGGTGGTCCTCGGCGAACACGCCGGGCCATTTCTTTTTCGCATCCCGGATATTGGGGTGGCGTTGACGCCGCTGAAGTTTCTCGATTATCTGCTGGAGCGACCTGGGCAGGCTGTGTTGCTGGATCGGGCCGATGCCTGCCTGGTGAATCTGCCCGACCCCGCGCGCTACGGTTTGCACAAATTGCTGGTGGCCGCCGAGCGTGGCCCGCGACATGCGAAATACAGCAAGGATATTTCCCAGGCATTGAGCCTGATCGAGTGGCACCTGCAGCGCGCGCCCAGCCTGTTGCGGGATGCATGGGACGATCTGGCCGGTCGTGGTCCTGGTTGGGTCAACCGCGCACGGCAGTCGTTGCGGGCCGCGCCCACCGCCCAGCGCGAACTGGTGTTGCGCTTTGGGAAAGCGGTCGGGCTGAAATAAGAACGGGCCGCACAAGGCGGCCCGTTCGTCTGCAGCTTGCGACTGGTCTACTTCAGCTTCGCGTCCGCGCGCAGCGCCTCGGCGCGGTCGGTCTGTTCCCACGAGAACGTGGTGTACACGTTGCCCTTGGCGTCCTTGATCTTCTGCGGCGTGCGGCCGAAGTGGCCGTAGCTGGCGGTCTGCTGGTACATCGGGTGGATCAGGTCGAGCATCTTGAGGATGCCGTACGGGCGCAGGTCGAAATGCTTGCGGATCAGCTTCTCGATCTTCTCGTCGCTGATCTTGCCGGTGCCGAACGTGGTCACCGAGATCGAGGTCGGATGCGCCACGCCGATCGCGTAGCTCACCTGCACCTCGCAGCGGTCGGCGATGCCGGCGGCGACGATGTTCTTGGCCACGTAGCGCGCGGCGTAGGCAGCCGAACGGTCGACCTTGGACGGATCCTTGCCCGAGAACGCGCCGCCGCCATGGCGAGCCCAGCCGCCGTAGGTGTCCACGATGATCTTGCGGCCGGTCAGGCCGCAGTCGCCCACCGGTCCGCCGATCACGAACTTGCCGGTCGGGTTGATGTGGAACTTGGTGCCCTTGTGCAGCCACTTGGCCGGCAGCACCGGCTTGAGGATGTACTCGCGCACGGCCTCGATCAGGTCCTTCTGCTTCACGCTCGGATCGTGCTGGGTCGACAGCACCACCGCGTCGATCGCGGTGGCGACGCCATGCTCGTAGCGCAGCGTGACCTGCGCTCTTGGCGTCCGGGCGCAGCCACGGCAGCGGCGAGTTCTTCTTCTTGCGCACCTTGGCCTGCTGCTCGACCAGGCGATGCGAGTAGTAGATCGCCGCCGGCATCATGTCCTTCGTTTCGTTCGTCGCGTAGCCGAACATCAGGCCCTGGTCGCCGGCGCCCTGGTCTTCCGGGTTCTTGCGGTCCACGCCCTGGTTGATGTCCGGCGACTGCTTGCCGATCAGGTTCAGCACGCCGCAGGTCTCGCCGTCGAAGCCGACTTCGCTGGAGTTGTAGCCGATGTCGACGATCACCTTGCGGGTCAGCGCCTCCAGGTCGATCCACGCGCTGGTGGTGACTTCGCCCGCGACGATCGCCACGCCGGTCTTGACCATGGTTTCGCAGGCGACGCGGGCGCGCGGATCCTGCGCGAGGATGGCGTCGAGCACGGCGTCGGAGATCTGGTCGGCGACCTTGTCCGGATGGCCTTCGGAGACCGATTCGGAGGTGAACAGGTAGTTGGACATCGCGGTATATATCCCTTTGTGCGGATAGAAAGATAAATGAAGTCGGGCATGATACATCGCCGGGTGCGGTTTTGCAGCCCGGGATCGTTCACCCAGCCCCGGGGTTGCCGGGTGTTCAGCCGTTTGGACGGCTGTTCGATGCCCCTACAGGGGTGGGTCGCTCAGGCCGCCAGTCGCCCACCGGCGGCCAGCGCCGCGAAATAGTCGCGGGTCAGCCGCAGCTGCATGTCGGCGGATTCGGCGCGGTTCACCACGTGGCGGAACGCCGCATTCTCCGGGCGATCCTTGGCGTACCAGCCCAGGTGCTTGCGCGCGATGCGCACGCCGGCCTGTTCGCCGTAGAACGCATACAGCTGTTCGAGATGACCGAGCAGGATCGCGGCGACCTCGGCCGGTCCCGGCTCGGGCAGTAGTTCGCCGGTGGCGAGGTAATGCGAAATCTCGCGAAATATCCACGGCCGGCCCTGTGCGCCGCGGCCCACCATCACCGCGTCGGCCCCGGTCAGCGCCAGCACGTGCCGGGCCTGCTGCGGCGTGCCGACGTCGCCATTGGCCAGCACCGGAATGCGTACGGACGTCTTTACGGCTGCGATGGTGGCGTATTCCGCCTCGCCTTCGTATTTGTCCGCGCGGGTGCGGCCGTGCACGGCCAGCGCGGCGATGCCGTTGTCCTCGGCGATGCGCGCGATGTTCAGCGCGTTGCGGTTGTCGCGGTTCCAGCCGGTGCGGATCTTCAGCGTCACCGGCACGTCGACCGCGTCGACCACCGCCTTCACGATGCGCGCCACCAGCGGTTCGTCCTGCAGCAGCGCGGAGCCGGACCATACATTGCACACCTTCTTGGCCGGACAGCCCATGTTGATGTCGATGATCTGCGCGCCGTTGGCCACGTTGAAGCGCGCTGCCTCGGCCAGCATCGCCGGGTCGTAGCCGGCGATCTGCACGCTGACCGGCTCCGGTTCGCCGTCGTGATCCATCCGCTGCAGCGACTTGCGCGTCTGCCACAGCCGCGGGTCGGCGTTGGTCATTTCCGACACGGCCAGGCCCGCGCCCAGCCGCTTGCACAGCAGGCGGAACGGCTTGTCGGTGACGCCGGCCATCGGCGCGAGCACCACGGGCGGGTCGATCAGGTAGGGGCCGATACGCATCCGGCCATTGTAGCTGCCGCCGATGCCATGCCCGGCATGGGCTCAGCCGCGTCGTCGCCTGCGCGCCCGCCAGAACAGAAAGCCGGTGGCCACGAAGAACGGCGGCAGCAGCCCGGCAAACGCCACCGCCAACTGCCAGGCCCAGCCGCCGACGCGGCCGGAGTGCAGCGGATAGATCGCATCGTTGATGCGCGTGCCGGTGCCGCCGCGGGTGGCATCGTCGCTGGCCAGCACGCTCGCCGTGTACGGATCCAGCCAGATCGTGCTGCGACCCACCGGATGCCATTCGCCGCGCGCCTGGGCGCGGATCACCACCTGTGCGTTGCCTGCGGTCGGCAGCTGTATCCGGTGCAGCGCCGCGCCCGGCATGGCTTGCTGCGCGGCCACCAGCACGGCGTTCCAGTCGATCGGTACGGCGCGCGCCGCCAGCGTGGCCGGCACCGGCGTTTTCGCCGGATCGCCGAATGCGCTGCGCAGCAGGTTTGCGGTGCCGGCGCCGTAGATCATGAGCGTGCCGGTCAGGCTTACAAGCACCAGCAGCGGCAGGCTGAGGATGCCGGCGCCGCGATGCCAGCTGGCCCAGCGCCGGGTCGGCGGCTGCGCGTGCGGGCGCAGGCTGGCGAGCAGATGGTGCCGCCCCGGCCACCACAGCAGCGGGCCGGATACCAGCAGGAACAGCACCAGCCAGCCGATCACGCCCAGCAGCTGCTCACCATTTTTGCCGGCCAGCAGATGGGTGTGCCAGTAGTGCAGGAATTGCAACGTGTCGCCGTTGCGCGAACGGGTCAGCAGCAGGCTGCCATCGGCCGGATCCAGGTAGCGTCGCGTGCCGTCCTTGAAATACAGCTGCCACACCGGCAGCCCGACCAGCGGCAGGTCCGCCGCGCGCAGGCCGCGCGTCTGCCACTCGTCGGCGATGCGCGCGAGCACCGCCGCGCGTTGCGTGGCGTCGGGCAGGGCATGCGCGGCGAGTTGCGGATAGGCGGTACGCAGCCACGGCTGCTGGAACGCCAACACGCTGCCGCTCAGTGCGATCAGCGCATACGCCAAGCCGACGCCCAGCCCCAGCCACAGGTGCAGGCGCTGCAGCCACTGCCGCAGGCGTCCGCGCAATCGCCAGGGCGGCGGCGCGAGGGAGGATGTGGCGGGCGTGCTCAAAACACCTGCTGCCAGGTCAGCGAGAGCACGCGGCCGCGGCCGGCAAAGTAGGAGTCGTTGTCGCCGACGGTCTGCGAGATGTAGTTGATGAACTGCGTGTTGGCCAGGTTCTGCACGCCCAGCGTCCAGTCGCCGCTGGCCTCGTTGTGCCACTTCACGTAGGCGTCGGCGGTGCTGTAGCCGTCGAAGTGCGCGCTGCGCTTGCCCAGCGTGGCGAAGTCGCGGCTGTAGGCATGGCTCAGCTGCAGGTAGCTCGACAGCGCATCGTTCCAGCGCTGCGTCCACGACAGGTTGAGCCGGTTCGGCGCGATGTTGGCGCCATCCAGATCGGAGTCGACCTGGCCGTCACCGTTGCGGTCGGAGCGGCCGCGATTGATCGCGAACGACGCGTTGAGCAGCGCGCCGTCGAGCGGCTGCCAGTTCGCGCGCGCCTCCCAGCCGCTGATCGCCACGCGCTGGCGCATCACGTTGTAGACCTGGTTCGGCGCGTCGAACACCAGGACCGAGCCGAGCTTCGAGTGCGAGGTGTAGTAGCTCACCCGTGCGCCGTACCGGTCGCCGCTGTAGTCGATGCCCAGTTCGCGATTGTCCGACACCACCGGCTTCAGGCCGAGGAAACCGGCCACATCCTGGCCGGGCCGGTTGATGGCGCGCAGCACGCGGCCCACGTCGGGCAGGGTGTAGCCCTCGGCGTAGCTGGCGAACAGCGTTGAGCTGGCCGGTGAGGTACCAGACCGCGCCGATGTTCGGCAGCGTCTTCCTGAAGCCGGTCGAGCCGCCCTGCACGATGACCCCGTTGTACGCCGCCAGCGTCTGGAAGGTCGGCACGTCGAGCGTGCCGTGCTCCTGGCGCAGGCCGCCGGACACCGACAGCGTCTGCAGCGGCCAGTATTCGGCCTGCAGGAACGGCGCCCAGCCGGTGTAGGTGCTGTCGGGCACCCAGTGGCGGCCGGTATGGGTCAGTGCCTGGTAGGTGGTATCGCGATAACCGTCGGCACCGGCCAGCACGGTCAGCTTGTCGTCGAGCAGGCCGCGTTTCGACCACGACAGCCGCGCGCCGTCCTTGGTCGAGACGTTCTGCGACTGGTCGAAAATGTTCGGGCCGTAGGCAGGGTCCTGGAAGGTGGCGAAGCTGCCGCCGCCGAACAGTTCGCGGTTCTTCTGGTGGTAGAGCTGCGCGCGCAGTTCGCCGCCCGCCAGCTGCGGATCGCGGTAATCGAGGCTGCTGGTCAGCACGCGGTTGCGCGGCGCGTCGCCGGGCTGCCTGCCACGCGTCGAGGTGGTCGGCAGGTCGGCGGCGATGTCGCCCGGCACCGCGGTGTAACTGCCATTGCCGTCGAGGTCGAAACGATTGACGGTCAACTGCAGATGGCGCGCGCCGGCGAAGGCGTAGCCGAACTTGGCGAAGCCGTCGCTGCTTTTCGAATCCATCAGGTCGCCCTGGGTGCCATCAACGCCGATCAGCCGCCCCTTCGCGTCCGAGTACATGCCGCGCTGGCGCCACGACGCGCCCACCACCATGTCGAACGCGCCGCTGCGCGCGCCGAACAGGTAAGCCGCGCCGTAACCCAGGCCGTCGCTGCCGCGGCGTCGGCGCGCTGGTGTCGACGGTCACTTCCTGGCGCACGCCGTCCTGTTTCGGCGCCTGCTTGGTGATGATGTTGATGATGCCGCCGGCCGCGCCCAGGCCCTGCATCGCATTGGAGCCTTCCACGATCTCGATCCGCTCGATCATCGCCGGATCGATCGTGTAGCCATCGCGCGAGCCGTTGCGCAGCGGACTGGACTGCGGCACCCCGTCGATCATGTACAGCGGATTGCGCCCGCGCAGGGTCTGCCCGCGGGTGCTGAGTTTCTGCGTCGACGGCGAGAACGACGGCACCAGGTTGCCGATGGCGTCGCCGAGGTCCGGCGTCAGCGCCAGCTGCTGGCGCAGATCCTCATGCGTGATCACGGTGATCGTGGTGGGCAGCGCGCCCTGGCTCTGCGGCATGCGCAGCGTGCTGGCGGAAACCTCGACCCGCTTCAGTGCAACGGCATCCTGCTGGTCCGCGGCGTGGGCAACGCCGACGAACGCGAACGCGCAGGCAAAAGCGAGGGGACGAACGGAAAACGGCATGGTGGCCTCCTGTGGGGAGGCACATGTTAAATGATAATGATTCGCAATAACAATCGAGCGACCGCCGCGGCCGACTCGCCGCCGTCAGCCGTGCAGGGCACCTTCCGTGGGTTGCACCACAGCGGCGCGCACGTGCCGGTGCCTGAAGAAGATCGCGAACAGCACGGCCACCACCAGCGAGTACGCCGCGAACGTCGTCCAGATGCCGTGCCAGTCCTTGCTGCCGTCGGCATGGGTGAAGTACGCATCGATGATCACGCCGCTGATCGAGCTGCCCAGGATCGCGCCGATGCCGTTGGTCATCAGCATGAACAGGCCCTGCGCGCTGGCGCGGATCGCCGGGTCGCTCTGTTCCTCGACGAACAGCGAGCCCGAGATATTGAAGAAGTCGAACGCCATGCCATACACGATGCACGACATCACGATCATCCACAGCCCCGGCCCCGGGTTGCCGTAGGCGAACAGGCCGAAGCGCAGCACCCACGCCAGCATGCTGATCAGCATCACCGTCTTGATGCCGAAGCGCTTGAAGAAGAACGGGATCGCCAGGATGAACAGCGTTTCGGACACCTGCGAGATCGACATGATGATCGCCGGATAGCGCACGGCGAGCATGCCCTTGTACGCATCGACGTTGGCGAAGTCGTGCAGGAACGTGTCGCCGTAGGCGTTGGTCAGCTGCAGCGCCGCGCCCAGCAGCATGGCGAAGACGAAGAAGATCGCCATCTTGCTGTTCTTGAACAGCGCGAACGAGGTCAGCCCCAGCGTATCCAGCCACGACGTGTGCCCCTGTCCGCGCAGGCGCGGCGGGCACTTCGGCAGCGAGAACGCATACAGGCCCAGCAGCAACGACGCGCCGGAGGCCACGTAGAACTGGCCGCCGGAAGTTTCCAGATGCAGCAGGCTCACCGTCCACATCGCGGCGATGAAACCGATCGTGCCCCACACGCGGATCGGCGGAAACACCAGCACCACGTCCGCGCCGTCGGTCTTCAGCGCGTTGTAGGCCACCGCGATCGCCAGCGAGATCGTGGGCATGTAGCACATCATGTTCAGCAGCATCACCCAGAACAGCGTGGCCGGGTTGTCGATCGTTGGGATGATGAACAGCACGATCGCGCCGCCGATATGCAGCAGGCCGTAGAGCTTTTCCGCATTGAGCCACTTGTCCGCGACCACGCCCATCAGCGAGGGCATGAACAGCGAGGCGATGCCCATGGTCGAGAAGATCGCGCCGAACTGCGCGCCCGACCAGTGCCGGTACTGGAACCAGTACGCGCCGATGGTGATCAGCCAGGCTCCCCACACGAAAAACTGCAGAAAATTCATCGCCACAAGACGGAGCTTGATGCTCATCGACCGACAACCCGCATATTGGTTTTCCCCAGGCAAGGCCGAGGGAACACCCCGTGGCCACAAAGCCTCGGCAGGTTAGATGAATCGGCGCCCGACCGGCAAGGCGCGCTGCAGCGCCGCTTCAATCCGCATCGACGCCGCGCAGCAGCAACTGCACGCGTTCGCGCAACACCGGCAGCAGCTCCTGCTCGAACCACGGGTTGTGCATCACCCACGGCCGGTTGCGCGGGCTGGGATGCGGCAGCGGCAGCCGCCCGTGCGCCAGGTGCGTGCGCCACGCGCGCACGGTGTCGGTCAGCGAAGCGGCGCGCGCCGTGCCGAGCAGGCCGACCTGCGCGTACTGCCCGATCACCAGGGTCAGCCGCACTTGCGTCAGCAGCGGCAGCAGGCGTGGGTGCCAGGTCGGCGCGCATTCCGGCCGCGGCGGCAGATCGCCACCACGGCCGCTGCCGGGAAAGCAGAAACCCATCGGCACGATGGCCACGCGGCCGGCGTCGTAGAACGTGTCGCGGTCGATGCCCAGCCACTCGCGCAGGCGCTCGCCGCTCACGTCGTCGAACGGCACCCCGCTCAGATGCACCTTGCGCCCCGGCGCCTGGCTGACGATCAACAACCGCGAGGTGGCCGACGCCTGCAGCACCGGCCGCGGGCCGAGCGGCAGATGCGCCTCGCACAGGCGGCAGGCGCGGATGTCGACGAGCAAGTGGTCGAGCGATTCAGCCACGCGAGAGCTTCCAGGACGCACGCCAGCGCACGATCGAAGCGAAGCTCCTCCCGCTGCGGCAGGCGGAGGTCGGGAGGGGGCAGGCGGGCTTGCCGCGAGCTTGGTTGACCCCTCGACCCTTCCCCGCAAGCAGGGGAGAGAGCGTTGCGTGGCGATCCTGCGCGCGGGACTTCACGGCAACAGCTTGCCCGGGTTGAGTATCCCGTCCGGATCGAACGCCGTCTTGACGTTGCGCATCAAGGTCAAGGTGGAGGCTTCCAGCGCCAGCGGCATGAACTCGCGCTTGAGCATGCCGATGCCGTGCTCGCCCGACAGCGTGCCCTGCAGCGAGATCACCAGCGCGAACAGCTCGGCGAGGCAGGCATGCGCGCGTTCGCGTTCGGCCTCGTCGCGCGGCAGCAGGTTCACGTGCAGGTTGCCGTTGCCGGCGTGGCCGAAGGTGACGATCAACACATCGTGTTTGGCCGACAGCTGCTTGATGCCGTCGACCAGCGCGGGCAGGTGGCTGACCGGCACCACCACGTCCTCGTTGATCTTGTTCGGCGAGATCGTGCGCTGCGCCGGCGACAGCGCCCGGCGTGCGGCCCACAGCGCGCGGGTTTCCTCGGCGCTCTGCGCCACCCGCAATTCTTCCAGCCCGTCGCCGCGGGCGGCGGCAGCCACCGCATCGACCGCGCTGTCCAGCGTGGCCGGTTCGCCATCCACCTCGATCATCAGCATCGCGCCGGCCAGCGGCACGCTGTCGCCGCCGTGCGCGTGCGCCAGCTTCAGCGCCACGTCGTCGATGAACTCCAGCGCGCACGGCGTCACCGGCTGCGCCATGATCCGCGCCACCGCACGCGCCGCCGCGCCCACATCTTTATAGGTCGCGCGCAGCGTGCGCACCGCCGAAGGTTTCGGCGTGAGTTTCAGCGTGGCCTCGGTGATCAGCGCCAGCGTGCCTTCCGAGCCGATCAGCAGCCGGGTCAGGTCGTAACCGGTCGCGCCCTTGCTGGTATAGGTGCCGCAGCGAAACCCCTCGCCGCTGCCGGCCACCGCGCGCAGGCCCAGCGTGTTCTCGCGCGGGCTGCCGTACTTCACCGCGCGCGGCCCGGCCGCATTGCACGCCAGGTTGCCGCCGATGCTGCACCACGGCGCCGACGTGGGATCGGGCGGCCAGAAGAAACCGTGCGGCGCCAACGCCTGCTGCAGGTCGCCGTTCAACACCCCCGGCTCGACCACCGCCAGGCGATTGTCCGGATCGATGCGCAGGATCCGGTTCATCCGCTCGAAACTCACCACCACGCCGCCCTCGACCGGCACGCTGGCGCCCGTCGTATTGCTGCCGCGCCCGCGCGCGATCACCGGCACCTTGTGCGCGCGGCATGCCTGCACCAGCGCCTCGACCTGGGCGTGTTCGGTGGGGAACACCACCGCGTCCGGCAGCGCGTGCAGGCGCGAGTTGTCGTAGGAGTAGGCGATGCGTTCGGCGTCAGCGACCGAAAGCGCGTCGGCCGCAAACGCGGTGCGCAAAATATCCAGGAGAGGTGGCGGCAACATCCGTGAAGTCTAGCGCCGCCTAGCCTGGCTTGACGCTGCCTACACGGCAAGCTTCGGAATATCGGCCTTGGGCAACAGGCGTGCGGTGAAGTACTTGTCCCGGTAGTAGCAGATTTTATGGCACATCACCGGATGGGGAATGCCCTCGTACAGGAAGACTTCCTTTTCGCTTCCCATCGCCTTCAGCTCCTGTGGGAGCATCAAGGCCCGCCGCTCTTCGGAATGGCTGCGGGTCGTTTCGCGGCCGCGCGAGATGTTTTCCCTGCGCACCGTGGTATAGCCCAGCATGTCGGAATAGTCGTTGGCGTCCTGCTGTTCGCGTGGCGCAAACACGATTTGCAGCGCGTGGTTGGTGATCAGCGTGCGCGAAACATCCTTTCCGTAGGTGGCGTCGAGTTGCGACATGCTCTGGATAACGGGCAGCAAGCGCAGGTTGTAGCCCGCCATGAAGGAAACCGCCGAGGCGATGATCTCGACTTTGCCGATCGAGGTGAACTCGTCCATCAGCAACAGGCACTGATATTTCAAGGCCGGATTGGTCTGCGGTAGCTCCTTGGTGTTCAAGTTGATCAGCTGGCTGAAAAAGAGATTCACGATCAACCGGCTTTCCGCCAGCTTGTTGGGCTGGATGCCGATGTAGATCGTCATCTTCTTCTTGCGTACATCGGTCAGCAGGAAATCGTCGTCGCTGGTGGCCGCGTCGAGTACGGGATTGATCCATCCATTGAGTGGCTCCTTGAACGTGCCGAGGATGGACGCAAATGTTTCGTTAGCCTGCGACAGCAGGTTGGCAAAAGCAGAACGCGCGTTGGCCGTGAGGAACGTCTGCTGGGACAGCAGTTGATAGAGCTGCTCGAGATCCGAGCCATCGCCGGACGAGAGCCGGTAGACCGCGCCGAGGGTGGGCCTGCTGCGCAACTTCAGCGGGATGTCGCTCCTCTCGTCGTCATCCCACTTATCGAACAGGTACAGCGTGAAGGCCATGAACGCGTTGCGCGCCTGGCTCACCCAGAACTTCTGATCGTCCGCCCCATCCGGATAAAGCATCGCTGCGATGCTCATCAGGTCCGAGACGCGGAAGGCGGGATCCTTCGATACGTAGGTCAGCGGGTTCCAGCGATGAGCTGCGCCGGTCCTCCGCAAACGGGTTGAACAAATAGACCTCCTGCCCCTGGCTGGCGCGCCAGCCACTGGTCAGTTCGTAATTCTCCTGCTTGATGTCCAGGACCACGGTCGACCCGCCGTACTCGAGCAGGTTCGGAATGACCACGCCCACACCTTTGCCGGAACGAGTCGGTGCCGCGAGTATCACGAACTGCTGCCCGCTCAGCCTGACCAAGTCCCCCTTGTACTTTCCGACCAAGATGCTGTTGTCGGTGCGCTTGAACATGCCGTGCCTGCTCAGGTCGCCGCCGCGGGCGAAACGCGCGTCTCCGTGCATCGATGGTTTCTTCGTGCGCAGCATGAAATACAGCGCGATCAGCCCCAGCAACGCCGGTACGCCGAAACCGATATAGCCGCCAGCCTTGATGCGCCCAAGGTACGGCTGAACCTCCGGAAGGTTCAGCGCCTTCAGGTAATCGATATAGGTATGCCAGCTGAGCAGACCGGTATCCAGTCTGAGGAAAAGCAGGGTCAGGAATCCCGAGAGATATTCGCCTGCGGCCAGCAAGGTCAGGGCCACGAACGCCGCCCAGTACCATTTGTCCTTGTTCATGTAGTTCTGTCCTGCGTTGCTGTTCAAGCGTTCCGTACGGCGTGCACGAGCATCAGGCATTGCGTGTCAACGCGTGTCGATCAAGCCCTGGTCAGGTGGTGGTGTACCGGATCCGTCCAATTCGCCAAAGATGTCGCAACGCGATGACCTACGGGCCTTATGCCGGCACCACGTCGACCGTTTGTGCGGAAGGCCCGGACCTGTGTCAACGCCGCGCGGCGGCCGCGAACCCTTTCAATGCGTGCGGCAGAGTAACGACGTCATTCCTGCCGACCGATCGGCTATTGGTGCTGAGTCCGCCCATGCTGGACCAAGCCTTACGGGACCCAACCCCATTGGGCCATGATGGCGCTCAGTACAGCGGTGTTGGTGGAGAGGTTTGCGCCGGGACAGGTCGGCGTCAAATATGTCCTGCGCCGCGCGGCGCTGGCAGGCGGGTTGAAGTAGGGACTGTAGACGGCCAGAGCGGTATGCCAATAAACAAGTGCCGGCGCGCAGGCGGCCCCGCCCGTGGTGCCAAAGCCGGAAATGCCCGCCATGCACATGTAGACCGTGCAGGGATCCACGGTCTGGGCCTGGACCGGAGCGGTGGTCATGCATGCCGCGCTTAGAGCCAAGATCGTGAGTAAGGTGCACTGTTTCATGGCATGCCTCCTTGCTTAATGGTGAAAAGTTTTAACGAGGGAATGTGGATCCGCCATGAAAAGGTTATTGAATACGCTGAGGCAGACTGCAGGCCGAGTAATAAACGCGGCAATTGGCGTCTCCCGCGTCAAGGCAAACCTTCATGGCGGCTTGATCGGCAGCTTCTGGAGTGGCACCTGCTTTTGCGTTGTGCCCTGTGTCGCTGACCGCCATCGCTGCGCACTGGTTGAGGTACCAGAGCTCGACTTTGCATATTGAGCCCCCATTCGATTCGCAGTTAGCAATAGCCGCTTGCTCGGCTGCTTCGCGGTTCATCTGATTGACACTGGCACCCGCGCTTGAGTGGGAAAAATCTGTCGCAATCGCTCCCCATTGATCTTCCCACTGCTGCGGCGGAGGCTGTGATGACTGTGATGGGCTTTGCGATTGATTGCTGTAATACCCAGGAGGAATGGGAACACAGGAATTAATATCCGTACCGCTGGCAGGGATCATTCCGGGCGGACAGCCGCCCTCAGCGTGAGCAAAGCTCGTGCACAGCAACAACATACTCAATAGCGTCCAATGCAAAGCTTTTGAAGTCATGGTTAGCTTCCAGCCGTTGAAGTTGCTGGCCTAATAACATCCGCCTGCGCAGAGTGGGCATTGCCCGCCATTCGGCCAATATTGTGGCTACTGGATACACCTCCGTCTTGTTGTCCAAGGGTGGCGAACTGCCCAACGTGTGCTTGCGATGGCGCATGCCCACCATGTCCGTACGAACCCGGCGGCTGCCCTTGAGGTCCCGGTCGGCTGGCCATGCCGCCGCCAAACGCGGAAAAATGCATGAAATTGCCTACGGTGCCCTGAAGAACATTGCCGCCAGTGGGGGCGATGAAATGATCAGTACGGTCATCAACAAGCCGACGCCGCCTTGCTGCATCGACTGGCTGGTGAAGCCCTCGGCGCCCAGGCCGGTAATGCTGTTGATGATGCTGGACGTCCAAAGTGCAGCAGCCACTCTTAGCGTCAGTTGTAGTACCAGCGAACTGATGAAAGCCAGCATGCCCATCGAGAACAGCGTGCCGATTCCATATAGCAGCCACTTCTGAAACAGGCCTTTGGTCTGTTCGAATATCAGGCACATGATGAACAACGGTGCCAAACCGATGACCAATGAAAGAGTGATCTCGTAAAGCAATAGCATGGCTGCCGCGGCCATGGGGGGACTTGCGGTGCCGAATGTAGCGAAGGCTTGCGCGCGGGCCTTGCTGGCGGTGCCTTCGGTGTCGCCCGGAGGGACCTGTACCGTATTGATTGCGGACATGGCCAGCTGTGTATAAGCCAGATTTTTGTCGATGGTTTCCGCCAGCGTAGTGTCGTCACCAGTGAATAACTGATTGACGTCGGTGGTCAGTTCAGTGGTGACAAGGGTATGCAGGTTGTGGCCGACTGCACCGACCGTGGTGGCAACGGTTACGATCACCACGACACGCACCATATTCGTCACCAGACCCATCATCGAGTCACGGGACTGACCCGTGATCAGACGATAGCCCTGAATTATGATCCATATGGTGACGAGTATCAGGGCGAGAGCCGTCATCCAGCTGGTCACGGCGCCCATCAAATTGGCTCCGAAGCTGTCGATCTTGTCGTGGAGCCAATTGTAGATAAGGGCGAAGTAAACCATTGGATCGATCCCAGCCTAGTTGTGAAAAGCGATATCTGCCTGATCCGATTCCAGGCCTGGGTTCGCTTTATTGGTGGAATGCCAGTGCAAATGCTGCGCCCTGGACGACATTTCCCAGAGGACTGCCGTTCATGGCGACCTTGGCGAGAATCTGCTGCTGCTGGTTGAGCGCTTCGATAAGTCGATCGTCGCCGGCCACCGAGGTTTCCCAGTCGTGCATGCTGCGAGCCATCGTTGCGCTGACCGTCTCGGCCTGGGAGGTGGCGTTGCTCGCGTTGCCGACATTGGTGATCTGATTGGCCAAATCATTGAGTTGCTGCAACGTTCCGCCATAGGTGTTGAGGTCGTTGAGAATGATGACCGTCTTGTTGTATTTGTCGACCTGAAGCGTAACCATTTTGGCGCAGATGGTTTGCTGGCTCTTGGTGATTGAGTCCGTCGGACTGAAGGCGGACGCGATGGAAGTCACCACCGTGCCCACTAGCGACCCGCCCGAAGGTCCGGGGCAGTTCTGAGCGATCAAGGCTGATGGGTCGCTAATCTGCTGCAGATTGTTTGGCAAGATCGTTACGTTGGTGCCGAGGCCCTGCACCTTCATGACCAGCTGCTGATATTGCTGCAATTGAGTTTCGTATTCTTGCAGCTGCTTTGCGTATTGCAGGCCTTGTTTGGTGTACTGCGCCACGGTCTGCGCCAGTTGGGATTTGAAACCCTCCTCGGAAGTTGAAATGGCGACGGTATCGGTGACCAGCACTTGTGCGTGCGCGGTGCTTGCGAAGAGCCCGACGATGAGAATCAGCACGAGAGCGAACTGGCTTGCGCGCGGCGACGTTACGGGCGCGGAGGTCGAGCGAGTGGGCGAGTTGATCACGACGTTCTCCTTATGATGAATTTGCTCGATCACGACTTACCGGGATGCTGAGCGGGCGGGACTGGTGGTGAGCGGAGGAACGGGTTTGGATTTTCCGCTGCCCTTGCGCTTGTCATAAAAATCGCCAAGCCATTGCTCGGGGCTGAGAGCGTCGACAGACACGCCTTCAGCGAGGGCGCGCTGCGAAAGTACTTCGTGCATGATTTCGATGTTGTCGGTCGAGGCGGAGATCACCGCCAGCGCGTCGTCCATGCCGCGCAGATTGAGCTGGCAGACCGCACTGGCGTGGCCCTGCTTGACCAGGAAGCAGCGCGAGCGTTCATCCAGACTGACAACGACCTGGTACTCGGCGTCGGTCAGCTTCAGCCCGTCGACGTAGTCCTCGCGACTGGCGTTGGGGTTGGGCAGCAGGATCATCGTGGCGGTCTGCTCGATGAGCGCGGCGGCGATGTCGCTGGCCAGCGCGTCCTCCGGGCTCTGGGTCGCGAAGATGCCCAGGCCGTTCTGCTTGCGGATGGTCTTCTGCTTGTTCTTGGCGAACTCCTTCAGGCCGCCCTTGCCGTCGAGGATCTTCCAGAACTCGTCCATCACGTAGATCAGCGGGCGGCCGTCGATCAGCGCTTCCAGTCGGTGCAGCAGGTAGTTGATGACCGGCACGCGCACTTCGGGATTGTCGATCATGTCGGTGTAGTCGAAACCGATGATGTTGGCTTTGTCAAGGTCGATGGTGTCGACTGGGTTGTCGAACACCCAGCCGAGCGAGTTGCCGGCCGTCCACTTGCGCATGCGGATGAAGAGCCCGTCGTCGCCCATGTTGGGCAGGCTCTTCTGGAAGTTGGTCATGGTGCGCAGGTGCATCGGCGTGTCGAGCATGTTCTCGACCGCGCGGAAGATGTCTTCTTCCTCGCGCGAGCTGTACAGGCTTTTGCCCGCCAGCACCTTGACCAGGTCGGCCAGGAACTGCACGTTGGCCTCGTTGCGCTCGCACTGGAACGGGTTGAAGCCGGTGGGTTGGCCGTTTTCCAGCGCCAGATAGTTGCCGCCGCAGGCGCGCACGAAGATCTCCGCGCCGCGGTCCTTGTCGAAGAAGAAGATGGTCGGCGACGGCTCGAGCTTCTGCACCTGGCTGAGCAGGAAATTGATCAGCGCGGTCTTGCCGGTACCGGACTTGCCGATGACCATGGTGTTGGCGATCGCCTTCTCGCCCAGCGAATTCTCCGCCGGATGCGTGGCGTGGAAGTTGAAGTAGTACGGCTGGCCGTTGGTGGTCTGCAGCGTGGTGACGCAGTCGCCCCACGGATTGTTCTCCTTCTTGCCGGTGGCGAAGTTGTGCAGCGGCGACAGGCCGAGGAAGTTCAGCGAGCTGACGTTGGCCAGGCGCGTGCGGTACTTCCAGTTGCCCGGGAACTGCGAGTAGAACGAGGAGGTGACGGCCAGGTCTTCCTTGGCCGAGACGAAGCCGGCGTTCGACAGCTCCGCGCGCGTCGTCGCGATGCTGTTGGGACAGCGCTTCCTGGACTCGGCGCGTAGACGGCCATGGTGAAGTGGTACTCGCCCAGCACGAAATTGCCGGAGGCGAGCTGGTCCATCGCGTGATCGAGCTCGGCGATCTGGCTGACGGCCTTGTCGCCGGACGAGATCATCATGCCCTTGGTGCGGTCGAGCACCTTGAGCGCGTCCTGGCGGCCCATCGGGCTGAAGGAATGGGTGATGACGTACTCGAAATCCAGGTACTTCAGCCCATTGAGAATGCCCGGATAGGTGCCGTCGGTGTACTCCTTGATGTTGAGGATCGCGCCGAAGTGATTGACGCCGTTGGGCGTGGTGATCACGAAATCGCCGGTCTTGGCCGGAGAACCGCTGGCTGACTGACCGGCAGGTAGTTGTGACGGCGGCATCGAGCACCGGCACCGGCTCGTCGATCCGGTTGAGCAGGTAGCCGAAGAACTCCAGCGTTTCGGAGAACACCACGCCGTTGCTCGGCTTCGTACATGCCAAGGCGATACGGCGCGTAGTCCTTGAGCACCGCCTCGACGTTGCCGGCCAGTTCCAGCATGGTGCTTACGGCCTCGGTCTGCTCGGGACTCCAGACGTTCGACGTCGCTGGATTTCTCCACGAAGCGCTTACCGCTCACGACGGGCCGGTAGATCATCGTGAGGTACAGCTCGTTCTGCATGAGCTTCTGCGCAGGACAGCGCCTCGAAGTAGGCGTCCGACATGTCCTGGTTGAAGCTCTGGCCGAAGCGGCTGTGCTCCTTCAGGCGGCGCCGGCGGCGCACGTCGTGCACCCAGAACGCCACGTTGACGAAGTCCGGCGCGCGCAGCGTCTGCAGCATGCGGTTGAACGTGTTGTGGCGGTGCTCGATCTCCCACTCCTCGCGGCCCACGAACGGCAGGCCGCCGAGGTGCCACGTCAGCAGATAATCGCCACCGGTGGTCTTGAGCACGGTCGGCGAGACGTGCGTGGACAACGGCAGGAATTCGCGATGGGCGTGTCGGGTGTGAACTTGGTTTGGCCATGGTCTTGGATCCGAGCTGATGCCCTGACCTCGCGGATCGAGGAGCGTCTCGGGGAATTACGATTTTTCTCTGCCCTGGCCGCGATGGCTGTGGGGAGTGAACACCCACATGCCGTCGTTGATCGCCGAGGTTTCGTACCTCGCGTCCGGAACTGCAGGCGCAGGCCCATGCAGCCGGAAGATCATCTCGTCGCGCCGCGCCATCTGCCGCATGATGAAGATCACCACCGGCAGCAGCAGCAGGTAGAAGAAGTTGGTGTACACCGCCAGCAGAAAGCACCCGCCCGCGCCCATGAAGAACGGGATGTAGGGCACGCCCATGAACATCGGCGGGCGGGTGCAGCCGCGGAACAGCGGATTCTTATGCATAGTGGGTGAGGACGTGCGTGATCAGATCCGCAGTCGGCTTGCAGGCGTCCGTGCCCGCGCTGGTGCCAAGAAACATCTTGGCGATCTGTCCGGCAGCGCCGATCAGGATGGCGCCGATCAGCACCGGCGCGACGTCGGCAATGCGCTTGTGCGCGAAGGCGATCTGGTAGCCGGAGAAAATCACCGCGATGGTCACCACGACGATGGACAGGGCGTTGAGGATCTTTTGCACATTCGAGGCGAAGCCGCAGGTCGTATCGATCGTTGCGCCCGCATCCTGCGCGAAGGCAAGGCCGGGAAGAACGACGAACGCCATGATGCACATGATCATGAAGAGCCGCGTGCGCTGGGAGTGCAGAATGCTTTCGTTTCCAGTCGAGTGGATAGCCATCGGAGTTTCCTTGTCGATAGTTGAAGCAATACGCCAGACAGCTGGCGATAGCCGGTTCAGGGTTGGCCGCCTTGTGCGGCATTGCGTGTTGCGTTGTGTCCCGGGTTGCCCCGCGACGCTTTGATGGCCGTGGGGCCGGAATAGCGCGCACCGGAGTGCGTGCCGGGTAAAGACAGATCGCCAAGGCCGCGGAGATGGCTGGCCTTGTCAGAAGACGAAAGCGTCATCGCGCAGCTCCTGGCGAAGGTCGGCGCGATCGTCGCTCGTGTGGGAAAGCGTTGTCTGCGCCGTCGTCGTGGCCGACCCCGCAGACGTCGAGATGTCCATCGGGTCGTTGGGGCCACGGACTTCAGGGACGAAAACGGCGTCATTGGTATTGCCGCCCGCTGACGTGGGCGGGGTAACGTCGGTCGGGACAAGTGCGGCGGAGGCGTTGGCGTGGTCCGTTGACGCCGACGCGGCATGATCGAAACTTGCGTCTACAGGCCCGGCAGCCGTCAGGTTCGCGGTAGCCGATACCTCTTTGGTCGCGGCACGATCGGGCGGCGTCGCGAAGTTCGCAGGCACCGTCGCCGCTGCGACCGCATCGATCGCCATGCTGCGCAACGCGATCCGGTAGTTGGCACCGTGAGAGGCGTAGACGGTGACGGATTGGAGATTGGTGGTGCGGCCCGGTGACCCAACCGTTCTTGATGCCGCGGGTTGCGAACGCAGCGCAATGGCGTCGGTGGCCGGCGATCGGGCCGCCTTCGTGTATTCCGTCTGGCTGCCCTCGCGATTGATCGAGTCGTAGATCTTCTGCACATAGCCGTCGCGGAAGCCGGTCGTGAAGTTGCCCGAGTAGTAGCAGCTGAAGGCCTTGCCCCAGTCGCCATGGGCACTGGCGTAGCAGTCGGCGAGGATCTGCGCGCCCGCGGAAAGGTTGCCGCAGGCACTGAAGGCCTTCTCGTAGGTGTCCAGTCCGTAACGGCCAAGGTTGGCGCGATTGACCTGGGCCAGGCCGACGGAAAAGTTGTAGCCCTTGTCGTCAAGCATCTGCACCGTGGCAAGCGCTTCGGGCAGGGTTTTCGGCTGCCGCTCCAGTTGGCCTCCAACGACGCCGATGGCGTAGGGATTGGCGCTGGATTCGACGTGCACGATGTGCTGCATGACCTCGGGCGAGACGGCGAGGTTGGGGCAGGCCAGCATTTCCATTCCAGGCAGCATTCAGTGCTCCTCGTGGCCACGCTGGGGGTTGAAGTCGATGCCGGTAATGCAGCGGCGCCCGGCATGTGCCTTGATGTGCACCACGATGTCGATGGTCATCATCAGCAGGCGCTTGATCGTGTCGAACTCCAGCCCGGCACCTTCGGTGGACGCCTTGACCATCAGCGCGAGCTGGTCCCAGGTCTGCTCGGTGCTGCCGGAGTGGCAGCTGGTGATCGAACCCGGGTGGCCCGACGCGCAATTGCGAATGAAGTAGAACGATTCGTCGCCGCGCAGCTCGGCCAGGATGATGCGGTCGGGTTTCATCCGCAGGCAGGCTTCCATGCAGCTCTTGGCGGTGACGTTGCTGGCGCTCTGGCCGCCCTTGGAATAAAGCAGGTGCACCACGTTGGGCTGGCTCGATGAAGAGCTCGCGCGCATCCTCGATGGTCACCAGGCGCTCACTGGCGGGAATGTGGTGAACCAGCGATTTCATGAAGGTGGTCTTGCCGCTGCCGGTGGCACCGGACACGACGATGTTCTTCTTGTCGAGCACGGCCTGGCGGAAGAACTCGGCGTAACGCCGGGCCGCGCGCAGCTCCAGCAGCTTGCTGTCGTGCTCGCTGAGGCCGTGGTTGATCTCCACGATTTCGTCGAAGAAACCGTCGCCTTCGTACTGCTCCAGTGTCTTGAGCTGCCTGGACGGCAGGCGGATGGTGATCGAGATGATGCCCGCTTCGCAGGCCGGCGGAATCACGAACTGGGCGCGCTGGCCGGTGGGAAAGGTCAGCGACACGACCGGGTCGACATCGGTGATGCGCTGGCCGGTGTTGCTCTCGTTGACCACCGCGGTGCAGAACTGTCGCGCCCGCTCGAAGGTGAGCGACGGCACCTCCATCCGCTGCCAGCTGCCTCGGCTCTCCAGGTACAGCTCGCCGGGGCGATTGATGCAGATCTCGGTGACATCGGGAGAGGCCATGTACTCGCGCACGCCCAGCACCTCGTACTGGTAGTCGAGAAATTCGTTCGAGATATGGGTGGTGACGTCGTCCATTCGTGTCTGCTGTGGCGGCTGTCGATGGCAAGGTGGTCAGGAGCGCGCAACTACACCGCTGAAATCCACGTCCTTGGTCACGTAGACGTAGATGACGGTGCCCTGATTGATGGTGACCGTCGGCGGGCGATTGGCGGCTTCGCGAACGGCCTGGTCGGCCAGGTTCTGGATGGTCTGGGCGGTATTGCTCTCGAACGGCGTCTGGGTCACGACGCCATTGCTGATGGTGGTGCTGCGGGGGCCGTGTTCGGCCGCCTCGTACTTGAACGCGTCGCTGAGCAGGCTGATGAGCAGGGCCGAACCGATGCGCTTGCCCCAATGCGCGTCGTAGTAGCCGGGCACGCCGCTGCCGCCGAGATTGTCGATGCCGGGGCTGGACATGTTCACGTCGATGCCGGTCGGCGTGATGATGCGGTCCCAGATCACCGCTTCCCGATCGCCGGTGGGGCCGCCGCTGTAGCTGCCCAGCACCTTCGACCCTTTCGGCAGCAGCAAGGCATGGCCGTTGAAGGAGTAGACCGGCTCGGTGACCAGGCAGCTGCTGAAGCCGGGAATGTCCGAAATGATGCGTGTTTCCAGCACGCACCGGATGTAGGTGCCGCGCTGCATCAGCGTGTCCGGGTGGGTCAGCGGCTGGGCGCTGGTGGGAACGGATTCGACATCGCCGGGCAGCTTTTTACCCGATAGATTCTGTACGGTGGCCAGCGAAGCAGACGCGCCGCTGTCGCCGACGTCGGCGTTGCTGGCAGCGATCCGGCGTTCCAGCAGGGTGGGGCCGCTCGGCACCGGGGCGCGGACGTTCGACGCCAGCGCGGGTGGTCGCGGCGGCATCAATGGAATGGACTGAACCGCTGGTTGCGGGCTCGGCGTAGGCGGCAGCTGGGGCAGCACCAGCGAGGGCGCATCGGCGACCGTTACCTTTTCCTCGCGTGGCTTGGGCGTATCGTTTTTCTTGCCGGCGTTGCTGACCATCCAGAAGGCCAGGAACAGCAGCAACAAGACTACGGCACCGAGCAGAGACAGCGCACGACGGTTCATCTGGCGCAGTTCGTTGCTGCGAAGCTCGGGTGCGCTGGCGTCGAGGTCAGGTTCGGCGCCGCGCTGCTGGTACTGGCTAGCGTACGGGTTTTCGTGGGCGGTCCCGCTCTGCCAACGCGGATCGGCCTGCATCTGCACGTTGCCCTCGCGCTCATCCTCAGGATGCTGTGGAGTGTTCACTTTTTGGTGTTCCTGCGCAGACCCACGACGTCGTTGCCGTGGCGGATGACCAGATAGTTGTAGGTGCCGTGGACGATGATGGTGTTGTCCTCCACGGTGGTGTTCACCAGCGAGTCCTCGCTGCGCTCCTGCTCGCGCATGTAGATGGCTGGAAAATCGCCGGTCGGAAAGGCTTTCAGGTCGCTCATCCTGATGTACGTAAAGCGGCCATCGTCATAGACATTGGCCGGGATGAGCCAAGGGACGGCCTTGCTCTTGGTGGCGTAGTCGTAGTCGAAGTTGTAGCTGCGGTCGGATCGCAAGGTGCTGTCCTGCGCGGCGGCCTGCAGCTGTTTCTTCTTTTCGTTGGCGAAGCTGGTGTCGGCCGGGTAGGCGAAGGCGATCTTGTACTGCACGCCATCGCGGCGGGCCTGGGTCAGGGTTTTCCAGGCGGTGGACACCACCTTGAGTTCGAAGACGTACGAATGCGTCGCGGTGCGCACCATCATGTTGGTGTCAACGTCCACATTTTTAGGCTTCAGATAGAACACATTCTCCCGACGCGTGAGGTCCCAGCCACCGCTGAAGCCGGTGCTGTAATCCAGTACCTTTTCGTTGGGGCTGAGTTCGATCTGCGTCGTGATGCCGAGCCCAGTCCGAATCGTATAAATGCTGTCGGGTTTGAACTCGTAACGCGTCAACGCCTGCGCAACCACCATGGAGGGCACTATGGCAGCGGCGACGCACAAGGATAATCCCAGGCACCAGAGGCTCAACCGTTTCATTGAGCCGCTCCCGTGGCGGAGCCGTTCGATGAAGCCGGGACCGATAGTGCTGTGGCCGTGCTTGCGCTGCTTGAGGGAACAGTGGTCGGCGCGGAGGCCTGCGAAGCGGCGGGAAGATCCGGGATTTCCGCGGGCGGTGCAGTGGCATAGTCATCGTCCACGCGGTAACTGGTCACCCAGAATCCCAGCGGATTCTCGATTCGGTTCTGGTCATCCATTTCCAGGTTCTGCTTGTAGGTGAACTCGATGGTGGCAATCTTGTTGTCCAGAGTCCGGCTGCCACCGTTGGACTTGTTGAAGAGGACGCGCTGGAACCGCACGGTGGCGCCGCGTGGCGTGATGCCTTGGCCACCACCGATCAGCTGGATGCTGAGCAACTTGACGCGGATGGACTGATTCGAACCGTATTGCTTGACCCAGCTGTCCGGATTGTTCGAGGAGAACATCGCGGTGTATTCCGCCTTGACGCCTGGGGATGCCATGGTCTGCACGGTTTTCCAATCGCGCAAATTCACCAGCGCGAGATCGTAGGATTCCCTTGAAAGCACAAAGTGGGCGACATTGCTGCGGTTCACGGCTTCGCGGATGGTCAGTCCGCGCATCGCAAAATCGCCGTCAACGCGTGCGACGCTGGCGGTACCGGTATAGGCATCGGCCATGACGAGATACGGAACTTTCTGTTTCAGCGGCAGCATGTAGAAATACCCGCCGGCAAGAATCAGCGCCATCGCTATGGCGGAGAATGCCACCCACCATGCGCGTCGTTCACTGCGTTTGGCGAGGTCCGCGATGGTCAGTTCGAAATTGACGGAACGAGAGACCGCTTCATCGACATTCCGGCCAGATGATTTCCTGTTCGACATCAGTAAGGACCTGCCTTGTGCTTCAGTAGGTTGATCAGATTGCTTCTCATGTGTTGTTTGCCGGCTTCGGGATCGACACCGGTGGTGCCGCCTTCGCGTCAGTCGCGCTGCCCTCGGTGGCGTTTGACGGCAGCACCACGATCTTCCGATCGGTCGCTGACACGTACACATGTTGCGCGGTGTAGATGCTGGTCAGTTGCTTGGCTGCCACGCCGAGATCCGTGGTGCGAATGTCGGCGACAGGCGTGTACAGCGTCACGTCGAAGGGCAATTGGTAGGACAGTGTCCGCCCCGAGTCGTTGGCCCAGCGCGTCAGCATGGTTTTCAACGTCTCATCCATGGGTGCGGCATAAAACGTGTAAGAGGCTTGCAGCGGTATCTCGGTGGGTTGCGCCCTAAAGCGATTCAACGGCTTCCAGCTACCCCCGAAGTTTTTGGCCGGCGGTGTTGCACATCCCGCCAACATGGTCGCCGCAATGACCAGGCTGCTTCCAAGCAACTTATTCCAGAACTTCGTTTCCACGTTTTATCCGATTAGATTAGTTGAACAGATAGATCGGGTATTGAATTTCGGACGGCCGTTCTCTTCCGGACGGCGTCAAACATCGGACCGAAAGGGCGCAATCAGGAAATGTGTAAGTGAGCGGCGGTCACTTGCCAGCCGCCGCAGGTGGCGGTACAGGAGTGGGGTTAAGTCGTGACCCGCTGAGGCTTCTGTCAGGCGTTCGAGAAAACGCCTCCCTTCCAACCAACGTCGCTACCATGCGTCCCCCGATGCGACTGCTAAGTCGCTCCCTGAAAATCCAGTTTGATCCAGGCATAAAAACCTGGCGAAACTTGATTTTCCAGACCCTAACTACTGTGCCCAATTCCCGTCAAACGGCAATTCCCCGATATGTGGCGTAGCGCAACAAATCATCACGGCCAAGGGAGGCGCCAACGTTCCCGGTGTTCGAGTGGAGGAGTATAGACATCCATTTTGGGTGCCTATGTAGGTCGACTCTTACAAAGCGCGACGAGCAGCGTTGTCTTTGTGTAAGAAGAGTCTTACGCGAGCCGCTTCCGATCGTGAAAGAAAGCCGAACAGATGCTGGACGGAATATCGCTGTACGGTGTCGGTGCGTGACTGGATCTGTGTTTGGCGTCACGCATTTGGTTCGCATCCGAGGCCGCGAACACTTGGCGCTGAAATCGAGGCAACGCGCCAGTTGGCCAGGGCCATCGGGCGCGCTGGATACTTACTCAATAGCTTTGTCCGATTTGGCTCCGAGCCCTCACGAACGAACGCGGATAATCGTCTTTCCTTGGAGCCGCTCTTTCGCGTTGAAGGTGGCGACGGCGTTGTCCAGGGTTGTGACTTTGCCGATGTTCGTCCGCAGCCGTCCGTCCCGCACACGCCGCACGATCTCAATCAGTTGGGCGCGATCGGCCTCGACGACGAAGTCAATCGCCAGGCCCTCTTTGGGGCGCGTCTCGGCGGGCCCGACGACGGACACCAGCATGCCTCCAGCGCGAACCAGGCGTGCGGATCGCTTCCCGATGTCGCCGCCGATGAGGTCGAACACCAGGTCGACGCCGCCGACGTCTTCCAGGCTGTCGTTCTCGAGGTCGACGAACTCCTGCGCGCCGAAATCGAGCGCCTTCTGACGATCGGCCGCGCGCCCGGTGCCAATGACGTAGGCGCCTGCTTCGCGTGCGAGCTGCGTCACCATCGATCCGACGGCGCCGGCCGCGCCGTGCGCGATGACGCTCTGTCCTGCCCGAAGGCGGCCGTGCTCGAACAACCCCTGCCACGCGGTAAGGCCCGAGATCGGCAGGCTCGCGCCCACCGTGAAGTCGACGTCGCCCGGCAGCGGCGCGAGGTTGCGTGCCTCCATGGCTACAGACTCCGCCAGGGTGCCGTCGCGATACCAGTCCGCGAGGCCGAACACCCGCTGCCCCACCGACAGACCCGTCGTGCCATAGCCGAGCGCGGTGACCACGCCGGCCAGCTCGTGCCCGGGGATCGACGGCGTCCGGTCACGGTCGCGGCGATCGGCCCAGGTCGAGGGCCACGTCAGTTCGGTCGGGACGAATCCCGACGCATGAACCTCGACGACGACGTCGTTGATCGCTGCCTGCGGCTCGGGCCGATCCATCAGCTTCATCCCCGCCGTTCCCGCCGCCTGGTCCGTCACCACGATCGCTTTCATTTCAATGGTCCCTCGGTCATTCGTCGCTTTGGTGGATGTTGCTGGAGCGGGAAGCCGGTCGCCCGATCCAGGGAACTGGCCAAATCGGCATACGGCCGGCCCGGCAGCCTTTCCGCCATGTCCGGAAGAGGGTGCTCCCAGGCGCGTTACCACACCATCAACAAGGGCGTCTCTCGGCAAAGAAGCTTGAAGGAGCGAACGTCATATCCCGATGCGCGAACGGAAGGACAGGGGCACGAAGCGAAGTGCTGCGCGTATGCAGCAGCTCTGGAAGTCATCGGGCAGGCAAGCGGAGACATTAAAACGGGCGGAGTTTGTTGGATGCAGTTGCAGCCCGCAGCGGGTCGTATCGACCAGGCCGATCAACCCGCCTCGAATGCGCCTCGCAGCCAGTGGCTGCGGACGGCGTCTGCCGGTCCGTCGTATGTCACCACGTCGAAACGGCAGCCGCGCTGCGCGTGTTGCGGGTGGAAGGCGAGCCACTGTTGCGCGGCCCTGATCAGCCTGGACTGCTTGCTGAGCGTGACCGATGCGGATGCGTCGCCGTGCGAGGCGCTTTTCCGGTAACGCACTTCGACGAAGACGATGTCGTGGTGATCGAGCATCACCAGATCGAGCTCGCCGTAACGGGTGGTGAAGTTGCGAACCAGCAGTTTGAGACCGGCGCGTTCGAGTTCTGCGCAGGCGCGCAGTTCGAAGACGTCGCCGGCCGCGCGCATCAGTGGTTTTCGGGCTGACTGGAATCGATCGGGGTGCTGCTGCTTGACGACGGTGCGCCATCGGCGGGCGGTGCGCTGCTGGGCATGTCGTCCATCTGCAGGCTGCCGCCCAGCGGGTGGGCCAGGCCGTCCTGGAATTTCGCCCAGATCAGCACGCGGCGCACGCGGCCGAACTGGTCGGCGGTGAGCTGGCCGCTGGCGCCGGGCACGTAGCTGCCGGGGTGCGCGCGCAGCCAGTCGAGGTAGGGCACCAGGCTCCAGGCATCCATGCCGAATGCGAACAGCCGCGCGGCGCCGCCGCTGGCGGACGGCAGGCGGGTGGCCATGTCGTCGTGGCTGGGCAGGCCGGGCTGGGCGTCGAACAGCCACGGCGCATCGCAGAACTCCACGCCGTCGAGGTCGCGGTTGGCCGCGGCGTCGTCGCTGCCTTCATAGACATGCGAGGTGGCGACCACCGGCAGGTTGACCTGCGCGATGCGCAGCTGCGGTATCAGCAGGCGCGCCTGCAGCGGGCGCATGCTGATGAAGATGCCGGTATCGCCGGGGCCGCTGGTGACGACGGGGAGCGCGGATGCGTCGGCGCTGGCGGCGACCGCGGGAGCGGCGACACGGCCGGGCTGGTCGGAAGGTGCTGCCCGGCGATGACGCCGGCGTAGCTGGTGGCGCCAGCGGGCAACACGGTCATGCCGGCGAGCTCGCCGCCGCGCGCGGCCAGTTCGGCCTTGAACGCTCCGGCGGCACGTTGCGCGAAATCGTCATCGGAGATCATCACGTAGGCCCGGCGCAGGCCACGCTCGATCATGTGGTCAGCGGCCTGGGCACCTTCGGTTTCCGGCAGCAGGCCGAATTCGCTGGCGTCGCCGCTAGGCAGTTGGCGGTCGTCGGGGTGGTTCAGCGCCAGCACCGGCACCGGCAGCTGCCCCTGGCCGAACACGGCGGCCACTTCGCCGCGGGTGAGCGGGCCGACCACCAGCCGCGCGCCATCGCTGACCGCCTGCTGATACGCCTTGATGGCGCCGTCGGCACTGCCCTTGCTGTCGTAGACGCGCACGCTGGGACGCGGCGCATGGTTGCGCCCGGCATCGAGGTAGGCGGCGAAGAAGCCCTGGCGGATCGACGCGCTGGCCGCCGCGTAGTTGCCGTCGCCCGGCAACAGCAGGGCGACCTGGCTCGGCACCTTGTAGCCCTCGCGCACGTTGGCGTTGGCGCCGGGCAGCAAGGTGCCCACCGGCTGCTGCAGCTCCGGTTGCGCCTGCGCCACGACGACACCGAGCCGGGTCAGTGCCTCGTTCACCCATGGCAGCATGCGGTCGCCCGGCTTCATCGCGGTGGCGCGCTGCTTCAGCGGACCGACGCCGAGCTTGCCGAGCAGGTCGAGTACCTGCTGGCGGTTCTGCGCATGGTCGTAGCCATTCAATTGGTCGTCCATCTGCACGCGCGTACGCGCCGCACCCCAGGTGTCGCCGCTGGCCAGCATGGCGCGGGCGCGCAGTTCCAGCAGGCGCAGCTGCATGCCGGCCGGCACGGTCACGTTGGGCTGGGTGGTAAGCCGCAGCGCGGTGGCCGCATCGTGCTGGCTGAGCGCAAGTTCGGCCTGCAGCAGGTCGAGCCGCAACGGTTCGTCGCCGGTGAGGCGCTGGCGCTTGATGCTGGCAAGCACCGGGGCGGCGCGCTCGATCTGGCCTTCCTGGCGCCAGGCTTCGGCCGCCAGCAGGCGGTAGCTGTCGGCGTGTGCGGACGACTGGCTGGCGAGCGTGAGGTACGCCTGCGCGGCCTGGTCGAACTGGCCTTGCTGCGCCAGCGCCTCGGCACTCTGCGCGGCGGCGATTTCCGCCGGCGAGCGCGGCGCGTTCATCGGCACGCAGGCGGTCAGCGCCAGCGAGAAAAGCAGTCCGATCGCGGCGACGCGCGAGAGGCGCATGAGGCGCATGGGAGATCCCTTGTTCGTCATGGTCGTCAATGCGCGATCATAGCCGATCGTCTTGCCGGCTTACGGCGCTGGAGTTCCCGATGTCATCTGTCCAGTCAGGCTGTCTGTGGGTGGTGGCCACCCCGATCGGCCATCGCGATGATCTGTCCGCCCGCGCGATCGAGACCTTGCGTGCAGTGGCGGTGATCGCGGCCGAAGACACCCGGCACAGCCGGCCGCTGCTGGTTCATCACAATATCGACACGCCGTTGATCGCGTTGCACGACCACAACGAGCGCGATGCGGTAGACGCGATCGTGCGCAGGATGGCGGCCGGTGATTCGGTGGCGCTGATTTCCGATGCGGGCACGCCGCTGATCAGCGACCCCGGCTTTCGGCTGGTGCGCGCGGCGCGCGCGGCCGGCATCCGCTGCATTCCGGTGCCGGGTGCCTGCGCGGCGATCGCCGCGTTGTCGGTCGCCGGCCTGCCCAGCGACCGCTTCGTGTTCGAGGGTTTCCTGCCGGCCAAGGCGGCAGCACGCCGCAGCCGGCTGCAGGAATTGGCCGGCGATGCGCGCACCGTCATCTTCTATGAATCGTCGCATCGGGTCGCCGAGAGTCTGGCCGACATGCGCGACATCTTCGGCGCCACCCGCGAGGCGGTGCTGGCGCGCGAGCTCACCAAGATGTTCGAGACCGTGCTCGGCGAGCCGCTGGGGGAACTGGCGGCGCGAGTAGTCGCCGATCCCGACCAGCAGCGCGGCGAGCACGTGATCCTGGTCGCCGGTCGCGGCGAGGAAGCCGACGCGAAGCTGGCCGAAGGTCAACGCATCTTCGCGATCCTGCGCGACGAGTTGCCGCCGGCGAAGGCGGCGAAGATGGCGGCGGCGATCACCGGCGCGCCGCGCAAGCTCCTGTATGGGGGCTAGCCACCGGGTCGTTGTGAGCGGCTTCAGCCGCGCTGCCTCTATCAATGAAGGGGGACCATCGCGGCTGAAGTCGCTCCCACAAAAGAACCTTCGCGTACAGGGTGCGCTCCTACTAGACTAGGCGGTGGAGTCGGCCGGACAGTCGCGTCGCGCGCAAGCGCATCGAGGAAAGTCCGGGCTCCACAGGGCAGAGTGCCAGGTAACTCCTGGGCAGCGTGAGCTGACGGCCAGTGCAACAGAGAGCAGACCGCCGATGGCCTCGCAAGAGGATCAGGTAAGGGTGAAAGGGTGCGGTAAGAGCGCACCGCGTACGGGGCCAACGTCGTACGGCACGGTAAACCCCACTCGGAGCAAGACCAAATAGGGGAACGATAACGCGGCCCGCGTTGTTCCCGGGTAGGTTGCTGGAGCCAGGCGGCGACGCCTGGCCGAGAGGAATGACTGTCGCGTCGCAAGACGTACAGAACCCGGCTTACAGGCCGACTCCACCTCTTCGCACGTCATCACCACCGGCGCGGCTCCCGCCACGCCGGTGGTGATGTGTGGATTTGCGTTCTACGTGAACGCCGATTCATCGCGGCGCGGCCCGCACGCTCGATTTGACCGTGTCGGACGCCTTCGCGGTAGCGGCCGTGGATTAAAAAACTCCCTGCTTTCAAACACCTTGAACAGGTTCGTGAGAAAGCGCTGGAATTACGGTCACAACCTCGCCTTTCTCCTTGATTCACAAGCGAAATTCCCTTGACAGTCTCATAGGGCGAGACTATCGTGGGTTCCAGTGTGAAATCGTGGTTTTTAGTGGAGTTAAGTAATCGTGTTTCAGGGCGAAACCGCCATCACCATAGACGACAAGGGCCGCCTGGCCATTCCCACCGCGTATCGCGAGTTGGTGGCGGGCGAGTGCGCCAATCGTCTGGTGATCACTTACAACCCGTTCGAGTCCGGTTGCCTGTGGCTGTTCCCGTACGCGGCGTGGGAGCTGGTGCGCGATCAGGTCAATGCACTTTCCAAAGTAGTCCAGGTGCATCGCGACTTTCAGATGAAGCTCGTGGGTGCCGCCGCCGTGGTCGAGCCCGATAACGCGGCACGCATTCTGCTGCCGGCCAGCCAGCGCGCGACCACCGGCATCGACAAGAAGGCGGTGCTGCTGGGCATGGGCGACAAGTTCGAGTTGTGGAGCGAGCAGGAACATCTGAAGAAGATCCGCCAGACCATCGGCGAAAGCGAGATCACACAAGCAATGGCGGAATTGCGCCTGTAAGGCGCAATCGGCATGTGGGCGGGACGGGAGCGGGAGTGCGGCATGGCCGAGCAAGTTTTGCGGCATATCCCGGTGATGCTGGGTGAGGCGGTGGAGGGTCTGTCGGTGCAACCTGACGGACGTTATCTCGATGGCACCTTTGGCCGCGGCGGTCACGCTCGCGCGGTGCTGTCGCGCCTGGGTCCCGACGGCCGCCTGTTGCTGATGGATCGCGACCCGCAGGCAATCGGCGCGGCGCGCGTCGAGTTTGCCGCCGACTCGCGTGTGTCGATCCGCCACGCCAATTTCTCCAACCTGGCCGAATGGGACGAAACCGCTGCCGGCCTCGACGGCGTGCTGCTCGATCTGGGCGTCTCTTCGCCGCAATTGGACGAAGCGGCGCGTGGTTTCAGCTTCATGGCCGACGCGCCGCTGGACATGCGCATGGACACCACCCAGGGCGAGAGTGCGGCGGATTTCCTGGCGCATGCCAGCGAACGCGAGATCACCGAAGTGCTGTGGAACTACGGCGAGGAGCGTCACGGCCGCCGCATCGCCCGCGCCATCGTGGCCGATCGCACGGCTACGCCGTTCACCCGCACTGGTCAGCTCGCTGCGCTGATCGAGCGCGTGGTCGGTCGGCGCGAACCGGGCAAGCATCCGGCCACGCGCAGTTTCCAGGCGCTGCGCATTCGCGTGAACGGCGAGCTGGATGCCCTCGAACAAGGCCTCGATGCTGCACTGGAGCGGCTCAAGCCCGGTGGCCGGCTGTCGGTGATCAGCTTCCATTCGCTGGAAGACCGCGCGGTGAAGATGTTCATCCGCGATCATTCGGGCCGCGTGAAGAATAGCCGCCGCGGACCGCCGGTCGTCGCCGCGCCCGCCCGTCTGGCGGCAGTCGGCAAGGCGCAGTTTCCGTCCGACGCCGAGATGGCGGCAAATCCGCGCTCGCGTTCTGCCGTGCTGCGCGTGGCGGAGAAACTCGCCGAGCGGGCGTCTTCGCACGAGGGTCACGCATGAAGGCCATCGGCGCCCTGTTCATGCTGGCTCTGCTGGTGGCGGTGCTGGCCAGCGCGCTCGGCGTGGTGTGGACGCGCCACGAGAGCCGGGTGCTGTTCGTCAACCTGACCGCGCTGCAGAACCAGCGCGATGAATTGAATATCGAATACGGCAAGCTCGAACTGGAGCAGGCTACCTATGCCGAGCCGCGGCGTATCGACGATGAGGCGCGCCAGAAGCTGGGCATGCTCGATCCGCGCCCGCAAGACATCCGGTTGCTGCGCTGATGACCTGGCGCAAAGACAGCACTCCGCCCCGGCACGGCCGTCGCCGCCAGGCCGGGCCCAGTTCGCGCAAGCGCATGGTGGTGGTGGTCGGCCTGCTCGGCCTGACCTCGCTCGGGCTGGTGGCGCGTGCGTTCGATCTGCAGGTGGTGCGCAAGCAGTTCTATCAGAGCCAGGGTGAGGCGCGGTTCCTGCGCGAGATGCAGATTCCCGTGTCGCGCGGCACCATCTTCGACCGCAATGGCGAGCCACTGGCGGTGTCGACCCCGGTGATGTCGATCTGGGCCAACCCCTCCGAGGTGCTGGACAACGACGAACGCATCCCGCAGCTGGCGCAGGCGCTGGGCGTGGATGCGGGCGAGCTGAAGGAACAGCTGGCCAAGCGTTCCGATCGCGAGTTTGTCTATCTGCGCCGGCAGATGGCGCCGGCGGCAGCACAGACCGTGCTCGATCTCGGCATTCCGGGCATCAACGGGCAGCGCGAATTCAAGCGCTATTACCCGTCCGGCGAAGTGACCTCGCATGTGCTCGGCTTCACCAACATCGACGACCACGGCCAGGAAGGCCTGGAGCTGGCGTACGACGACTGGCTGGCCGGCAAGCCGGGCGCCAAGCGGGTCATCCGCGACCGCATGGGCCACGTGGTGGAGGACGTCGAGCAGGTCCGCGCGCCGAAGCCGGGGCAGAACCTCACGCTCAGCATCGACCGGCGCATCCAGTTCCTTGCCTACAGCGAGCTGAAGAACACGCTGGAGAAATCCCAGGCCGACTCCGGCTCGATGGTGGTGCTCGACGCGAAGACCGGCGAAGTGCTGGCGATGGTCAACCTGCCGACCTACAACCCGAACGCGCTCAGCGACAGCAAGCCGGGCCAGCGCCGCAATCGCGCGATGACCGACGTGCTCGAACCGGGCTCCACCGTGAAACCCATCCTGATGGCCGCGGCGCTGTCCAGCGGCAAATTCACGCCGACCAGCCCGATCATCGACACCACCGGCGGCCACTGGTTCTTCCAGGGCCACGATATCCACGACACGCACAACTATGGCCTGCTCACGCCGACCGGCGTGATCACCAAGTCGAGCAACGTGGGCGCGGCGCATATCGCGATGGCGCTCGACACCACGCTGATGTACGACACCTATCGCGCGTTCGGTCTGGGCGACAGCACCGAGAGTGGTTTTCCCGGCGAAGCCTCCGGTCATCTGCGCATCGGCCGCGACTGGCGACCGCTGGAAAAGGCCATTCTCGGCTACGGCTACGGCCTCAACGTCACCGTGCTGCAGCTGGCCAATGCCTACGCCACCATCGCCGATGGCGGCGTGATGCACAGCCCCACCTTCATCAAGGACAACGACAACGGCGCCAAGCAGATCATCTCGCCGGAGGTGTCGCAGCAACTGTTGCGCATGATGGAAACGGTGACCGGCCCGGGCAGCACCGGCACGACGGCGCGCATTGCCAACTACAGCGTAGCCGGCAAGACCGGCACCGCGCACAAGGCAAGTGCCGGCGGCTACGCCAAGAGCAATTACACCGCGGCCTTCGCCGGCATCGTGCCGGCATCGAATCCACGCCTGGTCGGCGTGGTGGTGGTCGACAACCCGCAGAAGGGCAGCTACTACGGCGGCACGGTAGCCGGGCCGGTATTCGCCAAGGTGATGGAGGGCGCGTTGCGCCTGCTCGATGTGCCGCCGGACAACATCGGCCGCTGGTACGTCGGCGGCCCGCTGCAGAGCCCCGATGGGTTGGTGGGCACCAAGGCGCCGGTGGATGCGCCGATCGACGATGCGCCGGTCGACGAGGACACGCCATGAGCACCGGCCACCTCGACCAGCTGCTGCTGGGCATCGCCGACGCGCAGCTCGCCGTGGCGCCGGACGCCGGTCGCGTCGTGGTGTCCGGGTTGACGCTCGACTCGCGCCGAGTGCAGCGCGGCGACGCTTTCTTCGCCTTGCGCGGCACCCAGGAGCACGGCATCCGGTTTGCCGCCAGCGCGGTGCAGCGTGGCGCACGCGTGGTGCTGGCCGAAGCGCCTGCCGTCGATCCGAGCGAGCCGCTGGACGTACCGCTGCTATGGATCGACAACCTCCACGAACAGGTCAGCGAGATTGCCGCGCGTTTCTATGACCGCCCCAGCGAGTCGATGCGCATGGTGGGCGTCACCGGCACCAACGGAAAGACGTCCTGCGTGCAATTGCTGGCGCAGGCGTTGACCCTGCTCGGCCATCGCGCGGCCTCGATCGGCACGCTCGGCGCCGGCGTGCACGGCGAGCTGCACGAAGGCGAGCGCACCACGCCCGATGCCGTGACGGTGCAGGCCCTGCTCGCGGATTTCCGCGATGCCGAAGTCAGCCATGTGGCGATGGAAGTGTCGTCGCACGCGCTGGAGCAGGGCCGCGTCGATGCGGTGGATTTCGAGGTGGCCGCATTCACCAATCTCACCCGCGACCATCTCGACTACCACGGCAGCATGGAGGCCTACGGCGAGGCCAAGGCCAGGCTGTTCGGCTGGCCCGGGCTGCGTAGCGCAGTGATCAACATCGACGACGCGTTCGGCTACGAACTGGTGGCGCGATTGCCCGCCGGCGTGCAGCCGCTGCGCTTCAGCATGGCCGACGACAGCGCGGCGGAAGTGGCCGCCAGCGCGATCGTCACTTCGGCTGAGGGACTGGCGTTCCAGCTGCGCACGCCGTGGGGCGTGCGGGCGGTTCGCAGCCACCTGATCGGCCGCTTCAACGTGGCCAACCTGCTTGCCGTCGTGGCCTGCCTTGGTGCGCTGGGCGAACCCTTCGCGCGCATCGTCGGCGCGATCGAGCAGTTGCAGCCGGTCAACGGCCGCATGAGCCGGCTCGGTGGACTGCAGGGCCAGCCGCTGGTGGTCGTCGACTACGCGCACACGCCGGACGCGCTGGAGCAGGCGTTGACCGCAGTGCGTGCACATTGCTCGGGCAAGCTGATCTGCGTATTCGGCTGTGGTGGTGAGCGTGATGCCGGCAAGCGGCCGTTGATGGGGGCGATCGCAGCGCGCCTCGCCGACGTGGCCATCGTTACCGACGACAACCCGCGTGGCGAAGACGGCGATGCGATCGTGGCGCAGATCGTCGCCGGGATGATCGCGGCGCGCGCGATGACGGTGGAACGCGACCGTGCCGTGGCGATCGCCGATGCGCTGCAGCTGGCGCATGCGGGCGACGTGGTGCTGATCGCCGGCAAGGGCCATGAAACCTATCAGGACGGTGCCCTCGGCAAGCGTCCGTTCGACGATCTGGCGGTGGCGCATGCCGCGCTGGAACGGATCAGCCGGGAGCCGCGCGCATGATGCGTCTCGGCGCCATCGCCATGTGGACCCACGGGCGTCTCGCCGACAACGGCACCGACCTGGGCGATGCCGAAATCACCGGCGTCGCCATCGACACGCGCAAGCTGCAGCCGGGCAACCTGTTCGTGGCGATCAAGGGCGAGCGGGCGGACGGTCACGACTATCTGGATGATGCCGCCGCGCACGGTGCCATCGCCGCACTGGTGACGCGCAGGGTCGACAGCGCGCTGCCGCAAGTGCTGGTGGACGACACCGCGTTGGCGCTCGGCGACCTGGCCAGTGCGGTGCGCGCGCAGCGGGACGTGCGCGTGGTCGGCATCACTGGCTCCAACGGCAAGACCACGGTGAAGACGCTGGTTGCTTCCATCCTGTCGCGCCATGGCCGCACCCATGTGAGTGCCGGCAACTACAACAATGAGCTGGGCCTGCCGCTGAGCCTGCTGGCGATGCCGCGGGACACCGAATACGCCGTGCTCGAAATGGGTGCGGGCAAGCCGGGCGACATCGCGTATCTGGCCGCCATCGCGCGGCCCGATATTGGCCTCGTCACGCTCATCGCGCCGGCGCATCTTGCGCGCATGCGCAGCATCGAAGGCGTGGCCGAGACCAAGGGTGCGCTGTATGAGGCGCTGCCCGCGGACGGCATCGCGATCATCAACGCCGATGACCATTTCGCCAGTTTCTTTGGCGGCCTGGCCGGCGCGCGCAAGGTACTGCGTTTCGGCCTCGAGCAGCCGGCGGATATCGGCGCCGACGTTATTGAGCAACGTATGGACGGATCGCGCTTCGTGCTCAGCACGCCGCATGGCGACGCCGAGGTGGCACTGCCATTGCCGGGTCGCCACAACATTGCCAACGCGCTGGCGGCGGCGGCAGTCGCGCTGGCGCTTGAGGTTCCGCTGGACACCATCGTGGCCGGGCTGGAGCAGGCGCACGGTGTGGCAGGGCGCCTGCGGCGCCAGGTGATGGCGGACGCCTGGACCCTGATCGACGACAGCTACAACGCCAATCCCAGCTCGATGGCGGCGGCAATCGACACGCTGCTGCTGGCTGGCGGGGAGCGCTGGTTGGTGCTCGGCGACATGGCCGAGCTGGGCGCGGAGGCGCAGGCACTGCATGCGGGTATCGGCGAGCGTGCCCGCGAGCGCGGCGTCGACCGGCTGTTTGCGGTAGGCCCGCTCGGCGCGGCGGCGGTCGAGGCATTCGGCGCGGGCGGCGAACATTTCGACGACAAGCCGGGGTTGATCGCCGCGCTGCAGTCGCGACTGCACGCTGGCGTCACCTGCCTGGTGAAGGGTTCGCGCTCGGCCGGCATGGAGCAGGTGGTGGTCGCCCTCGGCGGCGGTGCCGACATCAAAAAAGGGGGCACCTCCGATGCTGCTTGAACTGGCCGACTGGATGGCACGGCATTTCACCGCCTTGCACCTGTTCCAGTACATCACCTTCCGCACGATCATGGCTGCGCTCACCGCGCTGGCGATGTCGCTGTTGTGCGGGCCGTGGTTGATCAACCACCTGGCTGCGCTGAAGGCTGGCCAGGTGGTGCGCAGCGATGGTCCGCAGACGCATCTGGTCAAGGCCGGCACGCCGACCATGGGCGGCGTGATGATCCTGCTCTCGGTCACCGTGGCCACGCTGCTGTGGGCCGACCTGCACAACCGCTACGTGTGGGTGGTGCTGGCGGTGCTGCTGAGCTTCGGTGCGATCGGCTTCTACGACGACTACCGCAAGCTGGTGTTGAAGGACAGCCGCGGCCTGGCCAGCCGCTGGAAATACTTCTGGCAGTCGCTGTTCGGCCTCGGCGCGGCGCTTTTCCTCTATTACAGCGCGCCGCACGCGACCGCTACTGGTTTGCCGGTGGCGGAGACCGCGCTGTACGTGCCGCTGTTCAAGCACGTGGTGCTGCCACTGGGGTTGTCCTTCGTGGCGATCACCTATTTCATGATCGTCGGTTTCTCCAACGCGGTGAACCTCACCGACGGCCTGGACGGCCTGGCGATCATGCCCACCGTGCTGGTATCCGGCGCGCTCGGTGTGTTCGCCTATCTGGCCGGCAACAAGGTGTTCTCCGAATACCTGGGCATCCCCTCGATTCCCGGCGCGGGCGAGCTGGCGATCTTCACCGGCGCACTGGCCGGCGCGGGACTCGGCTTCCTCTGGTTCAACACGTATCCGGCGCAGGTGTTCATGGGCGACGTCGGCGCGCTGGCGATGGGCGCGGCGCTCGGCTGCGTGGCGGTGATCGTGCGCCAGGAAATCGTGCTGCTGGTGATGGGCGGCGTGTTCGTGATGGAAACCGCCTCGGTGATGATCCAGGTCGCCAGCTTCAAGCTCACTGGCAAGCGCGTGTTCCGCATGGCGCCGATTCACCACCATTTCGAATTGAAGGGCTGGCCCGAGCCTCGCGTGATCGTGCGCTTCTGGATCATCAGCGTGGTGCTGGTGCTGATCGGCCTTGCCACGTTGAAGGTGCGCTGATGTTCGACTTCGACACCACCCAGGCCAAACGCCGAACCGGACCGCGCGGCAGCTTCGACCTGTGGCTGCTGGTCGCGCTGATCGGCCTGGTGAGCGTCGGCGTGGTGATGGTGACGTCCAGCTCGATCGCGGTGGCCGACAGCCAGCATCTGGGGCCGTTCTATTTCCTGCGCAAACACCTGGTGTTTCTCAGCCTGGGCCTGATTGCGGCCAGCCTGGCGATGCGCACCGAACTGAAGCTGTTCGAAAAGTATGCGTTCCATCTGATGCTTCTGGCGTTCGTGCTGCTGCTGGCGGTGTTCGTGCCGCATCTGGGCATGCGCCTGAACGGCGCGCGGCGCTGGTTGAATCTGCTGGTGACCACGTTCCAACCGGTCGAGGCGGTGAAGCTGATCCTGGTGGTTTACATCGCCAGCTACCTGGTGCGTCACCGCGAGAGCGTGGAGACGCGCTTCCTGGGCCTGTTCAAACCGGTGATGGTGGCCGGCGTCATCGTGCTGTTGTTGCTGGCGCAGCCGGATTTCGGCTCGGCGACACTGGTGATCGCGGTGACCATCGCGATGGTCTGGCTGGGCGGTGCGCGGCCGATCTTCCTGTTCCTGATGGGCTTGCCGCTGATGCCGCTGCTGTACATCGCGGCTACCGGCGAAAGCTATCGCATGAAGCGGCTGACCACGTTCATGGATCCGTGGAAGGATCCGTTCAACGACGGCTTCCAGCTGACCCAGTCGCTGATGGCCATCGGCCGCGGCGAGTGGACCGGCGTGGGCTTGGGTTCCAGCGTGCTGAAATTGTCCTACCTGCCCGAGGCGCACACCGACTTCATCTTTGCGGTGATCGGCGAGGAGCTGGGGCTGGCCGGCGTGGTGCTGGTGATCGGCCTGTTCGGTCTGGCGGTGGGGCGTGGCCTGTATCTCGGCCTGAAGGGCGTCGAGATCGGCCAGCGTTTCGCCGGCTATGTCGCTTTCGGCATCTCGCTGATGCTGGCGATGCAGGCGATCGTGTCGGTTGGCGTGAACCTCGGCGCACTGCCGACCAAGGGCTTGACCTTGCCGCTGATCAGCTATGGCGGCTCGTCGATGGTGCTGACCTGCGCGATGGCTGGCGTGTTGCTGCGTGCCACCTTCGAGATCAACCGCGCGCTCGACGCACGGCAGATCACCACGCGCATGCCGGCCGCGGTTGCCGCGGCGGATGCGGGTGTCGCGGCCAAACCCCGCGAAGCGGTGGTCGCATGACGACGCAGGCGCCCGTGCTGATCATGGCCGGTGGTACCGGCGGCCACATCTTCCCCGGCCTGGCCGTGGCCGAATGCCTGCGTGCGCAGGGCGTGCCGGTGGTCTGGCTGGGCGCGGTCGGCGGGATGGAAACGAACGTGGTGCCGGCGCAGCGGATCGAGTTGCACACGGTGGCGGTTGGCGGTTTGCGCGGCAAGGGCATCAAGACCCGGCTGCTGGCGCCCTTGATGCTGCTGCGTGCGCTGTTCGCTTCGATGGCGGTCGTAAATAAAGTGAAGCCGCGCAGCGTGCTGTCGATGGGTGGTTACGTGGCCGGCCCCGGTGGTCTTGCCGCATGGCTGCTGCGGCGGCCGCTGCTGGTGCACGAACAGAATCGCGTGGCCGGTTTCACCAACCGCAAGCTGGCCGGCATCGCCAAGCGCGTGCTCGCCGGTTTTGCCGATGCGCTGCCGCAGGCCGAATGGGTCGGCAATCCGGTGCGTGATGCGATCGCGGCGTTGCCGCCGCCGGCGCAGCGCATGGCCGGTCGCAGCGGCAGGCCGCGCCTGTTGGTGCTCGGTGGCAGCCTGGGTGCGCGCGCCTTGAATCTGGCGGTGCCGCAGGCGCTCGCCCAGTTGACCCCCGCGCAGCGTCCCGAGGTGGTGCATCAGTGCGGCACGCGCGGCTTCGACGAGGCGCGTGCGGCATATGCCAAAGCCGGCGTCGACGCGCAGGTCGTGGCGTTCATCGACGACATGGCGGCCAGTTACGGCTGGGCCGACCTGGCCGTCTGCCGTGCCGGCGCGCTGACGCTGGCCGAACTCACCGCGGCCGGGTTGGGCGCTCTACTGGTGCCGTTTCCCCACGCGGTGGACGACCACCAGACCCGCAACGCCGAAGCCCTGGTGGCGATCGACGCTGCTGTTGTCATGCAGGAGAGAGAGCTGGACGTACAGATTCTGGCGCAGCGACTGGAGTCGCTGCTGGGTGATCGCAGTCGCCTGCTGGCGATGGCCGAGGCCGCGCGCACGCTGGCCAAGCCGGACGCGGCGCAAGTCATCGCTGCCGCTTGCATTGAATCGGCCTGCATGAAGGAGGCCGCATGACGCCGCGTCGCCTGCATGCACACGAAGACCTGATGAGCACGTTCAAACGCGTGCATTTCATCGGCATTGGCGGCGTCGGCATGAGCGGCATCGCCGAGGTGCTGCACAACCTCGGGTACGCGGTATCCGGTTCCGATCGGGCGAGTTCACCGACCGCACAACGCCTGCAGCAACTCGGCATCACGGTGCATGTCGGCCATGCGGCCGGACACATTGGCGATGCCGACGTGGTGGTGACTTCAAGCGCGATCAAGGCGGACAACGCCGAGCTGATCGCCGCCCGTGCGGCGCGCATCCCGGTGATCCCGCGCGCCGAGATGCTGGGCGAACTGATGCGTTTCCGCCGCGGCGTGGCGATCGCGGGCACCCACGGCAAGACCACCACCACCAGCCTCACCGCCAGCGTGCTGGCGGAGGCCGGCTACGACCCGACCTTCGTGATCGGCGGTCAGCTCAACGCGGCGGGCGCGAATGCGCGGCTCGGCACCGGCCAGTACCTGGTCGCGGAAGCCGATGAATCCGATGGCTCATTCCTGCTGCTGTCGCCGGTGATCGCGGCGATCACCAATATCGACGCCGATCATCTGGAAAACTACGGCGGCGACTTCGCCCAGGTGAAACAGGCCTTCGACGACTTTTCTGCACCGGCTGCCGTTCTACGGGCTGGCTGTGCTGTGCGTGGACGATCCGGAAGTCGCCGAGCTGGCCAAGTCCACCACGCGCCGCGTGATGACCTACGGCATCGACACACCAGACGCCGACGTGCGCGCGCTGAACCTGACCCAGCACGGCTTCGAAATGCATTTCGATCTGCTGCTGCCCGGTCGCATCGACACGCTGCCGGTGAAGCTCAACCTGCCGGGGCGGCACAACGTGCTCAATGCGCTGGCCGCGGCGACGATCGGCTGGCAGCTCGGTGTGGAAGCCGAGGCGATGGCCCGCGCGCTGGAGAACTTTCAGGGCGTCGGACGCCGCTTCCATCGCCGGGGAGAGATCGCGCTGGATCAGGGCAGCGTGTTGCTGGTCGATGACTACGGTCACCACCCGCGCGAACTGGCCGCCGTGTTCGCGGCCGCCCGCGGCGGCTGGCCCGATCGCCGGCTGGTGGTCGGTTTCCAGCCACATCGCTACAGCCGCACGCGCGATCTGCTGGACGACTTTGCCAATGTGCTGGCCGACGCCGACGTGCTGGTGCTGACCGATGTCTACGCCGCCGGCGAAGCGCCGATCGCCGGTGCCGACGGTCGCGCGCTGGCGCGCGCGGTACGTGCACGCGGCAAGGTCGACCCGGTGCTGGTCGAGCACCCGCGGGAGTTCAAGGACACCTTGCCGGCATTGCTGCATGACGGTGACCTGCTGCTGCTGCTGGGTGCCGGCGACATCGGCGCGGCGGCGGTGGAGCTGGCCCAGGCCGGCCATCTGAGGACAAGCAAGTGAGCATGAGAATTTCAGACCCAGCCCAGTTTGGTCGCGTCGCCGTGGTGATGGGCGGCAGCTCGGCCGAGCGCGAGGTGTCGCTCGATTCCGGTCGCAACGTGCTGGCGGCGCTGCAGGCGCGCGGCGTCGACGCGCATGCGATCGATGGCATCCCGGCGCTGCTCGATGCGCTGCGGGCCGGCCACTTCGCGCGCGTGTTCAACATCCTGCATGGCCAGCACGGCGGCGGTGAGGACGGCGTGCTGCAGGGCGCGCTGGAATCCTTGAACGTGCCGTATACCGGTTCGGGCGTGCTCGGTTCCGCGCTGTCGATGGACAAGACGCGCTCCAAGCGCGTGTGGCAATCGCTGGCTCTGCCGACGCCGAAGTTTGTCGCCTTGCCACGTGGCGCCGATGTGCACGCGGCGGCGCGCCAGGTCGGGTTTCCGTTGATCGTGAAACCGGCTTGCGAAGGTTCCAGCGTCGGCGTGACGCGGGTGTTCGCGGAGAGGGACCTGGATGAAGCGGTCAAGCTGGCCGCGAAATATCCGGGCGACCTGCTGATGGAAACCTTGATCGAGGGCGACGAATTGACCGTCGCGATTCTCGGCCGGCAAGTGCTGCCAAGCATCCACATCGTGCCGAAAGCGGCGTTCTACGACTACAACGCGAAGTACATCGCCGAGGACACGCTTTATCTCTGTCCCGGCCTCGATGGCGATGCCGAAACGGAACTGCGCGCCCTGTCGCTGCAGGCGTTCGATGCACTCGGTTGCGCCGGCTGGGGCCGCGTCGACGTGATGCGTGACCACGCCGGTCGCAACTGGCTGCTGGAAGTGAACACCGCCCCTGGCATGACTTCGCACTCGCTGGTGCCGAAGGCGGCGGCGGCGGCGGGTATCGATTATCAGGAACTGTGCTGGCGTGTGCTGGAAACCAGTTTCCAGGAGGGCGCATGAAGGGAGCCGTCCGCCTGGTTGCCTGGTGTCTGGCCATCGCGCTGGTCGCGTTGCCGATCGTCGGCGTGCTGCGTGGATGGTTCGCGGCTGGCCGCTGGCCGGTGACCCAGCTGACGGTGCAGGCCGAGTTCAAGCACGTGAGTGCGGACGAGATTCGCGCCGCGGTGCGGCCGCGGCTGGGCAAGGGTTTCTTCGCGCTGGATCTCGACGCCGTGCAGAAGGCGGTTGCCGCGTTGCCGTGGGTGGAGTCGGCGGAGGCGCGCAAGCGCTGGCCGGACACCTTGCAGTTGCGCATCTACGAGCGCCAGCCGTTCGCGCGCTGGAATGACAAGCAGTTGATCAGTCGGCAAGGGCTGGTGTTCGATGCGCCGGGTGCCGGCGACATCAGCACGCTCCCGGAGCTGCATGGACCGGATGCGCGGCTGGCCGAAGTGGTGAGCTTCTACGCAGAAACCCGCAAGGCATTCGCCGGCACCCACCTGCAGATCACCGGGGTGACGCTGACCGAGCGCGGTAGCTGGAGCGTCGGCACCGCCAATGGCGCACAGATCGTGATCGGCGATCGCGACAGGGCGGGGCAGCGGCTGCGCCGTTTCCTCGATGTCTATCCGCAATTGATCGCCGGTCATACCGACGGCTTCGCCTACGCCGATCTTCGCTATACCAACGGATTCGCCGTGCGCTGGCCGCCAGCGGCCGCCGCCACTGCTGGAGGTTCGCCCCGCTCATGAAGACGATCTGCCCATTGAAGGCCGCCCTATGAAACCGCGCAACGACAAGCAATTGGTGGTCGGGCTCGATATCGGCACCTCGAAGGTGGTGGCGATCGTCGGCGAGTACGAGCCGGGCGAGCCGATCACGGTGATCGGCATCGGCACGCACGTGTCGCGCGGCATGAAGCGCGGCTCGGTGGTCGACATCGAATCGACCGTGCATTCGATCCAGCGCGCGGTGGAGGAGGCCGAGTTGATGGCCGGCTGCGACATCCGCTCGGTCTATGCGTCGATCTCCGGCAGTCATCTGGAAACGCGCAACTCCCACGGCAACGCGGCGATCCGCGACCGCGAGGTCACCGCCGGCGACCTGGAGCAGGTACTGGAGGCCGCCAGTGCGGTGGCGATTCCGGCCGACCGCAAGGTGCTCTACAAGGAATCGCAGGAATACCGCATCGACGGCCAGGATGGCATCCGCGCCCCGGTCGGCATGAGTGGTGTGCGGCTGGAGGCGAACGTGCACCTGGTCACGGGTGCGGCCGCGGCGGTGCAGAACATCACCAAATGCATCCAGCGCTGCGGCCTCACCGTGGACGAACTGGTGCCGTCGGCCCTGGCCAGCGCCAAGGCGGTGCTGACCGACGACGAGCGCGAGCTCGGCGTGTGCCTGGTCGACATCGGCGCGGGGACCACCGATATCGCGATCTACACCCAGGGCTCGATCCGCTACACCGCTTCGCTGCCGGTCGGCGGCGATCAGGTCACCAGCGACATCGCCTACGGCGTGCACACGCCGACGGCGCATGCCGAGGAAATCAAGATCAAGTACGCCTGCGCGCAGACCGGGCTGGCGCATGCCGAGGAAACCATCCAGGTACCCAGCGTGGGCGATCGCCCGCCGCGCCGGCTCGCGCGGCAGTCGCTGGCGCAGAGCGTGCAGGCGCGCTACGAGGAAATTTTCGAAATGGTGCAGGACCAGCTGCGCCGCTCCGGCTACGAAAGCCTGGTCGCAGCCGGCGTGGTGCTGACCGGCGGCGCCTCGAAGATGGAAGGCGCGCTGGAGCTGGCCGAGGAGATCTTCCACAAGATGGTGCGCATCGGCGTGCCGCAGCAGATCGACGGCCTCGGCGAAGTCGTTTCCAGCCCGCTGCACGCCACCGGCGTGGGCTTGCTGTTGCACGGCGCGCGGGCCGGCGGCACGCGTATCGGCGGCTCGGCCGGCGGCAGCGTGGGTGGCCTGGTCGGCAAGTTGCGCGGCTGGCTCACACGGAATTTCTGATGACGATTTTTCAGGCGGCGCAGGAGGCGCAGCCACGGGCAGAAGGAGATCAGCCCACCACCATGGACCGACAGGAGTCGCGTTCCCTGGTTACAACGACAACAACTCTTAGGAGGACGGGAAATGTTTGAACTGATCGATAAACTCGCACCCAATGCAGTCATCAAGGTCATCGGCGTGGGCGGTGGCGGCGGCAATGCCGTGGCCCACATGCTCAATTCCAATATCGAAGGCGTCGAGTTCGTCGTCGCCAACACCGACGCGCAGGCCATGACCAGCTGCGGTTCGCGCACCCACCTGCAGCTCGGTGGCAACGTGACCAAGGGTCTCGGCGCCGGTGCGAATCCCGAGGTCGGCCGGCAGGCCGCACTTGAGGATCGCGAACGCATCGAGGCAATGCTGGAAGGCGCCGACATGGTGTTCATCACCGCCGGCATGGGCGGCGGCACCGGTACCGGTGCGGCGCCGGTAGTGGCGCAGCTGGCCAAGGAGAAAGGCATCCTCACGGTGGCGGTGGTGACCAAACCGTTCCCGTTCGAGGGCCGTCGTCGCATGCAGGTCGCGTTGAAGGGCATCGAGGACCTCTCGCAGCACGTCGATTCGCTGATCACCGTGCCGAACGAGAAACTGCTCAGCGTGCTCGGCCGTGATGTGACCTTGCTCAACGCGTTCAAGGCCGCCAATGACGTGCTGCAGGGTGCCGTGCAGGGCATCGCGGACCTGATCACCGCTCCCGGCCTGATCAACGTCGACTTTGCCGACGTGCGCACCGTGATGTCGGAAATGGGTCTGGCGATGATGGGTTCGGGCACCGCCCGCGGCGATGATCGTGCGCAGGCCGCAGCCGAAGCGGCGATCAAGAATCCGCTGCTGGAGGACGTCAACCTCAATGGCGCTTGCGGCATCCTGGTCAATGTCACCGCGGGTCCGAACCTGACTATGCGTGAATTTGACGAGATCGGCCGTATCATCCATGACTTCGCCAGCGAAGATGCTACCGTGGTGATTGGTACCTCGCTTGATCCGGAAATGAAGGACGATGTGCGTGTCACCGTGGTGGCCACTGGCCTCAACCGTGCCAACGCCTCGCGCCAGCAGCCGCCGATCCGCATGGTCGAGACGCAGCAGATGCGCCCGCGCCCGGTCGTGCTGCGTACGGGCACCGGCAACGAAGTGGTCGACTATGCGCAGCCGGAGATGAGTATCAGCAGCCACAGCCGCGCGGAGCCGGCAGCTGCGGCGAAGAATGCGGAGCCGGGGTTTGATTACCTCGACATTCCCGCATTTTTGCGGCGTCAGGCGGATTGATCCGTAGGCAGCGGTCTCAAAAAAAGATGGACGAGTGAACGACGTCCGGTGGACGAGGTCCATTCGTGACGTTCCCGGGTGGAAGTTGGAGCGCGCGGGCAGCCTGAGTCGCTCACCGCGCGGTGTAGCAGCAAGACTGTGCGTCGGGACGACGCATGGCCGGTCGTGGCGGGTTCGCCCGTTTCGGCCAGCCCGATGTTCCGTGCCGGATTCCCGTCCCAGGCACGGGGCGTCGTGTCGATGCGCCGAATGTCGGGAGTACGGCAGCGGATGCCCATCGCTTTCAAGGATGAAAGAAACATGAAGGCTTATCAGACTGTACGGTACGGTTTGCTTTTATCGCAGGTTAAAACTGTGTTAGCATCCGCTCCTGATTGGCTGCTGCCTACACCAGGTACCAACAACAATGATCAAGCAGCGTACGCTTAAAAACATCATCCGGGCGACCGGTGTGGGCCTGCACACGGGCGACAAGGTCTACATGACCTTGCGTCCTGCCGCACCGAACACCGGGATCGTTTTCCGCCGCACGGACCTCGATCCGCCGGTGGACATCCGAGCTCGCCAGGACAACGTCGGCGACACGCGTCTGTCGACCACTTTGGTCAACGGCGACGCCCGCGTCTCGACCGTCGAACATCTGCTTTCGGCCATGGCCGGGCTGGGCATCGACAATGCCTACGTCGACCTGTCGGCTCCCGAAGTGCCCATCATGGATGGCAGCGCCGGACCGTTCGTATTCCTGCTTCAGTCGGCGGGCATTGAAGAGCAGAACGTGGCCAAGCGCTTCATCCGCATCAAGAAGCCGGTGAAAGTGCAGGAAGGCGACAAATGGGCCAGCTTCGATCCGTTCGAGGGCTTCAAGGTCGGCTTCTCGATCGACTTCAACCACCCGATCATCTCCAAGCGCACCTCGCGCGCCGAGATCGACTTTTCCACCACCTCCTTCGTCAAGGAAGTGAGCCGCGCGCGCACGTTTGGCTTCATGCGCGACATCGAGATGCTGCGCGAGCACAACCTGGCGCTGGGCGGCTCGATGGACAACGCCGTGGTGCTCGACGACTACCGCGTGCTGAACGAGGATGGCCTCCGCTACGAGGACGAATTCGTCAAGCACAAGATCCTCGATGCGATCGGCGACCTGTATCTGCTCGGACATAGCCTGATCGGCGCCTACCATGCGCATAAATCCGGTCATGAGCTCAACAACAAGCTGCTGCGCACGTTGATGGCCGATGCCAGCGCGTGGGAGGAAGTCAGCTATCAGGACGATCCGGCCACGTCGCCGATTTCCTACGCGCACCCCGCCCAGGCGATTTGATCTACATTTGATCCAGTGGTAGCAACAAAGAAGGGCCGTGTCGGAAGACACGGCCCTTTTTGCGATGGGCAGCACACTTTGTTCGGACCCGGTTCACGCTGCGACGACATGGCCAGGCTCGCCTTAACCTGGCCCATGCTATAAAACCACTTCGCGGCATCAGCCGTCGAGAGCAATAATTGAAGCCCTGCCCGTATATGGTCGGGCGACTGGCGGACTTCAATCCGTTCCGGAAAAGGCGGAATCAGTGGTTTCGGCGAGGGACGCCAGCTCAAGGAACAGCGCCCGCATTTCGGGGTCTGTGAATGACGCGGCAGCGGCCCGGAGATGGGCGGCCGCCGCGGGAGAAAGCGGTTTTGACCGATCCGGCGCTGTTGCAACCGGTGGTTGGGGGGCCACTTTCACGGTGACTGAACTGGCGCTTGTGCCGATGGCATGCGCGGTGGCAAGGATATGTGTCTGCATCAAGCGCAGACGCGATGCCCAAGCCGGTGAGGAAGCCAGAAAGACGAGGCGGTCGTTGCGCAGGTTGGCGAATCTCACCTGCTCGCGCAATGGCGACGGCAACGTCTGGCGCAGTGCGCGATCCAGCGCTTCCAGCGCGCCGGCCTTCCGGGCCAGCGTCGCGAAGGAGCCGCAGTCGACAAGGGACATCGGCCCATGGCTGCTGCGGCGGGAAGTAGGAGATGCAGCGCGTTGCATGGTGCCGGAATTCGATTTTGGAAACACATGCAAATCATACTCGTATCACGCGCGCGAAAATTGCCGAAGACCTTGGACCTGGCGGATCGGCGCCTGCGTCTGAAATTGTTGTCGGGGTTGTCGGTGGCGGTTGCGCTATGCATGGGTCTTGGCGTGGCACTGGCTTGGGTCGTGGCCAGTCCGCGCGATCGCGCGCTGGCGCAGATCCAGGATCTGCAGCAGCAAATCGGCCGGCAGGAGGCGCAGGTCGGTGGCGTGCGTCAGGACGCGCAGCGCAGTCTCGATGCGCTGGCCGTCAAGCTTGGACAATTGCAGGCACAATCCACCCGGCTCAACGCGCTCGGGGAGCGCCTGGCTGAGGTCGGCAAGCTCGACGGTGACGAATTCAATTTCGACCAGCAGCCCGCTGTGGGCGGCGTAGAGGACGTGAGCGGCAGCGGCTATGCCCTCCCGACGGCGCTCGATGGAAGCATCGATCAGTTGGCCAGTCAGTTCGACCTGCAGCAGGCCCAGTTGTCGGCGCTGCAAACGCTGCTGATGGATGCCCGGATCGAATCCAACCTGAAGCCGACCGGCATGCCCGTGCCCGGCTATATCTCATCGTACTTCGGCGCTCGCCCCGATCCGTTCGATGGCCACTCGGCGCGGCATACGGGTATCGATATCGCGACCCCGTTCGGCACCGCCGTGCACGCCGTGGCCGAAGGCATGGTGACGTTCGCGGGGACCCGCAGCGGCTACGGCAACGTGATCGAAGTCGATCACGGCAATGGCTACATGACGCGCTACGCGCACAACAGCGCGCTGGACGTGCATCCTGGACAGCATGTGCAGGTAGGCGACGTACTGGCCCAGGCGGGCTCGACCGGCCGCTCGACCGGTTCGCATGTGCATTTCGAAGTCTGGTACGACGGCCGCGTGGTCAATCCGCTGGCGTTCGTGCGCAATCACCGATAGCAAGGCCGGTCGCTGGCCTTGAATCCGCAACTGGCCGGCGCCATTCCATGGTGGCAACGCCGGCGGAGCCCCATTGGCTCGCGCCCGTGCAGGCCGTCGCGCTTGCAGGCCGTGTGTTTGCGGGCTTGTAGTAATATGCCCGATTGGCCCGTGTCCATTGCGGGCATTCTGTACCCCAACCCGGAAGATCGATGTTCAATCGTGCCCTGACGAGCCTGTTTGGCAGCCGCAATGAGCGCGTATTGCGCCAGCTTTCGCGCGCCGTTTCTCGCATCAACGCGCTGGAGAGCGAGTACGAGAAGCTTGGCGATGAAGCGCTGCGCGGCAAGACCGACGAGTTCAAGCAACGGATCGCCGGTGGTGAATCGCTGGAGAAGGTGCTGCCCGAGGCCTTCGCGGTGGTGCGCGAGGCGGCCAAGCGCACGCTGGGCATGCGCCATTACGACGTACAGATGATTGGCGGCATGGTGCTGCATCAGGGTAAGATCGCCGAGATGCGCACGGGCGAAGGCAAGACCCTGGTGGGTACCCTGCCGGTCTACCTCAATGCGCTCGCCGGCAATGGCGTGCACGTGGTCACCGTCAACGATTACCTGGCGCGCCGCGACTCCGCGCAGATGGGCAAGCTGTACAACTTTCTCGGGCTGAATGTGGGCGTGGTGTATCCGGGTATGGATCACGCCGACAAGCACGAGGCCTATGCGGCCGACATCACCTACGGCACCAACAACGAATTCGGCTTCGACTACTTGCGCGACAACATGGCGTTGAGCAAGGAGCAGCGCTATCAGCGCGGCCTGCATTACGCGATCGTCGACGAGGTCGACTCGATCCTGATCGACGAGGCGCGCACGCCGCTGATCATCTCCGGCCCGGCCGAGGATTCCCCGCAGCTTTACCTGGCGGTGAACAAGATCGTGCCGCGCATGATCCGCCAGACCGAGGAAGACGGCGAGGGCGATTACTGGGTCGACGAAAAGCAGAAGCAGGTGCATCTGTCCGAAGCGGGCATGCAGCACGCCGACGAGCTGCTGCGCGAGGCCGGCGTGATTGAGCAGGACAGCGGGCTGTACGATTCGAAGAACCTTGCCGTCGTGCATCACCTCAACGCGGCCTTGCGCGCCAACGGCATTTATCAACGCGACGTGGATTACATCGTGCGGGATGGCGAGGTGATCATCGTCGACGAATTCACCGGCCGTACCCTGGCCGGCCGGCGCTGGTCCGACGGCCTCCACCAGGCGGTCGAGGCGAAAGAGGGCGTGCCGATCCAGCGCGAGAACCAGACCCTGGCGACGGTGACGTTCCAGAACCTGTTCCGCATGTACAAGAAGCTGGCCGGCATGACCGGCACGGCCGATACCGAGGCGTTCGAGTTCCAGAGCATCTACGGCCTGGAAGTGGTGGTCATCCCGACGCACAAGCCGATGATCCGCGTGGACAACCCGGACATGATCTTCCTCGCGCAGGAGCCGAAATACCGTTCGGTGATCGAGGACATCAAGGACTGCCACAAACGCGGCCAGCCGGTGCTGGTCGGCACCACCTCGATCGAGGTTTCGGAACTGCTTTCCGGCCTGCTGACGAAGGCCAGCGTCGCGCATGAGGTGCTCAACGCCAAGCAGCATGAGCGCGAGGCGCACATCGTGGCGCAGGCCGGCGCGCCCGGCCAGGTCACCATCGCCACCAACATGGCTGGCCGCGGTACCGACATCGTGCTCGGCGGCAGTCTGGAAGTTGCTTTGGCGGCGTTGCCCGAAGACGCCAGCGAGATGGATCGCCAGCGCGTCAAGGCGGAGTGGAAGAAACTGCACGAGCAGGTACTCGCGGCGGGCGGTCTGCACATCATCGGCACCGAGCGGCACGAATCGCGGCGCATCGACAACCAGTTGCGTGGCCGTTCCGGTCGCCAGGGCGACCCGGGCTCTTCGCGCTTCTACCTGTCGCTGGAAGACAACCTGTTGCGCATCTTTGGTGGCGAAGGCCTCGTCCGCTGGATGAAGCGTTTCGGCATGAAGGACGACGATGCGCTGGAAGATCGCATGATCAGCCGGCAGATCGAGAAGGCCCAGCGCAAGGTCGAACAGCACAACTTCGACATCCGCAAGCATCTGCTGGAATTCGACGACGTCGCCAACGACCAGCGCAAGGTGATCTATACCCAGCGCGATGAACTGCTGGAGGGTGAGGACGTTTCGGCCACCGTCGCCGACATCCGCGAGGACGTCGTGCAGAACATGGTGCGCGCGTATGTTCCCGCGGAAAGCATCGACGAGCAGTGGGATCTTGCCGGCCTCGACCGCGAGCTGGAGAGCGAGTTCGGCCTTTCGCTGGATCTGAAGCAGTGGATCGAGCAGCAGCACGAGATCGACGCCGAGATGATCCTCGCGCACGTGCGTGACGCGGTGAACGAACTGTTCCAGGCGAAGGAAACCCAGATTGGCGCCGAGACCATGCGCCAGCTGGAAAAGCACATCATGCTGACGGTGGTCGACAACGCCTGGAAGGATCACCTGGCGAACATGGATTACCTGCGCCAGGGCATCTATCTGGTCGGTTACGCCCAGCAGGATCCGAAACAGGCGTTCAAGCGCGAGTCGTTCAAGCTGTTCTCCGACATGCTCAGCCGGATCAAGACCGAAGTGGTGCAGATGCTGGCGCGGATCCGCATTCGCAGCGAAGAAGAAGTCGCCGCGATGGAAGCCGAGCAGCAGCGTCTGGCGGATCGCCTGCAGAAGCAGATGCTGGCGAGTGGCGGTGGGGCACCGCCGGCTGGCGCGTTCGGTGGTGAGCCTGAATCGGCGGGTGCCGGCGTGCGTCTTGCGCAGTCACCAGCGCAGGATGGCCCCAAGGTCGGTCGCAATGAACCGTGCCCATGCGGTTCGGGCAAGAAGTACAAACACTGTCACGGACAGCTGGCCTGACCTTCTGCGCGACCTAAAAAACCCCGCTGCGGCGGGGTTTTTCATGCGTGATCGGTCAATCCTCTCCGCCCGGCGGCCGTTTGCGGTACGGCTCGGCATCGACCGTGATGTAGCGCGGTTCCTCGTCGTCCAGCCGCAGCGCGGTGAGTTTGCCGCCCCACACGCAACCGGTGTCAATCGCGTGTACGCCGAGCCCGGCGAAGCGGCCCAGCGCCGACCAGTGCCCGCAGACGATGCGTGTGTCGCGCTGACGCATGCCGGGCACGGAGAACCACGGGTACAGGCCAGGCTTCTGCGTGCCGGGAATGCCCTTGGCGTCGAAGTCGATGCGGCCGTTGACGTCGCAGTAGCGCATGCGCGTCATCGTGTTGATGGTGGCACGCTGCCGATCCAGTCCCTGCAGGCGGCTCGACCACACCGCCGGACGATTGCCGAAAAGATTGCGCAAAAGGCGCGGATGGCGTGGGCTGGACAGTTCGCGCTCCACGTCCTCCGCCGCGCGCTGGGCCTGGCGCAACGTCCACATCGGGGCCAAGCCGGCATGCACCATGGTCCAGTTGAGCTGCTCGTCGTGATGCAGCAACTTCTGCGACCGCAGCCATTCGAACAGCACCGGCGCGTCGTCGGCGAACAGCACTTCGCGCAGCTCGGGATTTACCCGCGCCTGCGCATCCGGCCGGCGTTGCGCGATCGCGAGCAGGCTGAGGTCATGATTGCCCAGCGTAATGATGCTTTGTTCGCGCAGTGCGTGGATCAGGCGCAGCGTTTCCAGCGACTGCCCGCCGCGGTTGACCAGGTCGCCGCAGAACCACAGCTGGTCCTGCGCCGGGTCGAAGCGCAGCTTGTCGAGCAGGCGTTGCAATTCGGGATAGCAGCCCTGCACGTCGCCGATCGCGTACGTAGCCATGTCAGCGCAGGGCCATCAGTGCAGCGTGCGCGGGATGGACAAGGTGAAGGTCGGGATGGGCGCCTCGAACTCCGTGCCGTCATCGGCCAGCATCTGATAGCTGCCGCCCATGGTTCCCACGGGTGTTTCCAGCACGGCGCCGGAGGTGTATTCGAAATCATCGCCGGGGCGCATCCAAGGCTGCTCGCCGACCACGCCATCGCCGGTCACTTCCTCCACCTTGCCATTGGCATCGGTGATCATCCAGCGGCGGGTGAGCAGGCGCGCGGGCATCTGCCCGGCGTTGCGCAAGGTGACGGTGTAGGCGAAAACGTAGCGATTGTCACCGGGCTTCGATTGATCGGGGACGAAGCGGGTTTCGACCTGCACGTCGATCGTGTAGGAAGATTTTTCAGTCATGCCCGGATTGTAAGGCCTGCCGCCGTGAATGGGGTGGAGCCGCCGAAATCCACCAGGCGTCTTCACGTCAAAGATCGGCGTAGACCTTGGCCAGGCGCACGAAGTCGGTCGGGGCGAGCGTTTCGGCGCGCGCCTTGGGATCCACGTCGGCGCGGCGGATCGCCTCGCTGTCCAGCAGTTGCTTCAGCGCGTTGGCGAGCGTCTTGCGCCGTTGCCCGAACGCCGCCTTGACCACCGCGTAGACATGTTCGGGTCGCGCATCGTGCAATTCGTGCGGTTCAAGCGGGACCAGCCGCACCACGGAGGACTCCACTTTCGGCGGTGGACGGAATGCTTCCGGCGGCACGTCGAACAGCGGCTCCACCCGGCACGCCAGCTGCAGCATCACGGATAGCCGTCCATACACCTTGCTGCCGGGTTCGGCCGCCATGCGGTCGACCACCTCCTTCTGCAGCATGAAATGCATGTCCTGGATCGCTGCCGCGTGCTCGACGCAATGGAACAGGATGGGGCTGGAAATGTAGTACGGCAGATTGCCGGCGATGCGCAGCCGCGGCACGCCATGGCTGTGCGCCATGGCACTGAAGTCCACCTTCAGCACGTCGGCCTGGATGATGTGCAGTTCGCCCACGCTGGCAGCGCGCGCCTGCAAGGCGGGGATCAGGTCGGTATCCAGTTCGATCGCCGTGAGCTTGCCGGCCGCCGCCAGCAGCGGCAGGGTGAGGGCGCCTTCGCCGGGACCGATCTCGAGCATGAACTCGTCCGCACGCGGCGCGACGGCGCTGACGATCCAGTCGATGTAGCGGCGATCATGCAGGAAATGCTGACCGAAGCTCTTCTTGGGGCGGGCGTTCATTCGATGGATGTTCCCGGCGGCGGTGCCCCTTCTGCCCAGGCCTGCCCTGGGTGGACAGAAGGTGTGCCTCTGCGCATGATCAGATCCAGTGCCATGCTGGCGGCAGCGATCAGGCTGGCCGGGTTCGCCTGGCCAGTGCCGGCCAGATCCAGTGCCGTGCCGTGATCGACCGACGTGCGGATGAAAGGCAGGCCGAGCGTGAGGTTCACGGTACGTTCGAACGCCTCGCTCTTCAGTACCGGCAGCGCCTGGTCGTGATACATCGCCAGCACGGCGTCGTAGTGGCGGCGTTGCGCGGGGACGAACGCCGTGTCGGCAGGCATCGGACCGAGCAGCTGCATGCCTTCGCCGCGCAGCGCATCGAGTGCGGGAATCAACGTATCGATTTCCTCGCGGCCCAGATGGCCGCCTTCGCCGGCGTGCGGATTCAGTCCCAGCACCGCGATGCGAGGTTCGGCGATGCCGAACTTGTTGCGCAGATCCGCATGCACGATGCGCAGCGTGCGGATCAGCGAGGCAACGGTAATGGCAGCTGGCACCGCGGCCAATGGCAAGTGGGTGGTGGCCAGCGCCACGCGCAGCTCCGGACTGGCCAGCATCATCACGACATTGGCGTGCGTTCGTTCGGCGAAAAACTCGGTGTGCCCGCTGAAGGGAAAGCCGGCATCGTTGATCGAGGATTTCTGCAGTGGCGCGGTGACCACCGCAGCGTAGCGGCCGCCGCCGCAACCATCCGCCGCTTCGGCCAGGGAGTCCAGCACGTAGCGCGCATTGCGCGGATCGGGCCGGCCGGGCAGCTCATTGACCGCCAGCGGCAGATGCCGCACGCGCAATGTGCCGGGCTGGCGTTCGATCTGTGCACTGCCGTCATCGTCGATCAACTCGATGGGCAGGCCGCAGCGCAGTGCGGCCCGTTCCAGCATCTGGCGATCGGCGATAGCGACAAGGCTGGCCGCCAGTGGAGTGGCGGCCAGGCGGATCAGCAATTCAGGACCGATGCCTGCCGGCTCACCGGCAGTGACCGCGAGCCGGGGCAGCGGCATGGTCATCAAGGCAGTCTACGGCGTGCTGCCGGCCGCGGCCTGGCTGTCCGTGTCGCGCAGTTCGGGTACCAGGATGTTGACGTAGGCGTTGGAGCGCAGATCACGCAGGTAGTCGTCGTAGACCTGCTCGGATTTGCGCGTGCCGATCGCCTGGCGGGCCTGGTCGCGTTCGATCTGCACGGTCTGGTCGCTCTCGCGCGAGCCCAGCCGCTGCAGGATGTGCCATCCCGCCTCGCTCTGGAACGGCTGCGATACCTCATTGTCCTTCAGTTGGCCCAGCTCCTTGGCGATCGTGCTGCCCCAGGCCTGCGGCGCAAACCAGCCCATGTCGCCGCCGAGGTTGGCGGTGGTGTCGTCCTTGGAGTTTTCCTTCGCCAGCGTGGCGAAATCCTCGTGCTTGTTGACGATGCGGTTGTACAGGTCGCGCGCCTTCTGCTCGGCCTGCGCCGGCGTCACCAGCTCGCTGGGCTTGATCAGGATCTGTCGCGCGTGCAGCTCGGTGACCATCTTGCGGCTGCTCTGGCGCTGGTCGATCAGCTTGAGGATGTGGAATCCGGTGGGTCCGCGCAGGGCCGGGCTGACTTCGCCCGGTTTCATCGAGGCGATGGTGTCGGCGAAGGCCGGCGGGATTTCATCCATCCGCCGCCAGCCGAGGTCACCGCCTTCCAGCGCATCGGAAGCGTCGGAAAACCGGATTGCCGCGGCGTTGAAATCCATGCCGCCCTTGATGGCCGCAATCGCCTCGTCGGCCTTGGTCTGGCTGGCCTGGATCGTGGCGGCATCGGCACCACCTGGAATGCTGATCTGGATGTGCGCCAGATGCACTTCGCCGGCCTTGTAGGTCGGGCTGCTCAGAAGGTTGTCGATCTCGCTGTCGGTGACCGAGACCGAATCCTGCACCACGCTCTGGTGCAGCCGCTGCACGGTGATCTGGTCGCCCAATTGTCGGCGGAACGAAGCGAAGCTGGCGCCGCTGCGCTCCACTTCGGCACGCAGTTGATCGGGCGTCAGCTTGTTCTGCTCGGCCACGCCCGCAATCGCCTGGTCGATGTCGGCATCGGAAACGCGGATGTTCTGGTCCTGCGCCTTCTGCACCTGCAGCCGCATCAGCACGAGGCGGTTCAGCACCTGCTGCTGCAGCACGTTCATCGGTGGCAGTTGCTCGGTGTGGCCGGCGTATTGCTGCTGCACCGACGCCACGGCGTCGTTCAGTTCGCTCTGCAGGATCACGTCGTCGTTGACCACCGCCACGATGCGGTCCAGCGGCTGGGTAGCCGGCGCGGCAGACGTCAGCATCTGGGCCTGGACGGGAAGCGCGATCGCGAGCGCGAGCAGGAGAGATGCAAGGAATTGCTTCATCGAGGAAAGGCCTGAATCGCCGGAGCGAATGCGTTTATTGATAGCCGAGAATATCACGGTGCAACAGGGGATCTATTTGGCCGCCCGATGAGCCGAGCCCCTTGAACACCACTTCGAACATGATGGCGTTGTCACGCTGGCCGATATTGCTGCCCACGGGAACCGGACCGAAACCGTAGTAGGACTGATTGACGTAGTTGCGATCGACCAGCCGCAGCGACACGCAGCAACTGTCGTACTCCACGCCGGCCAGCGCTTCGACCGTCTCGCGATCCTTGACCGAATACGTCCACGATCCCACCAGCCGCCAGCGTTCGGACAACGGGTAGACCGCCGAGGCGCTGTATTGTTCCAGCAGGCCGCGACGGTAGCGATACGAGAAGTTGAAGATGCCGTCCGTGCCCAGGCGGCGCTGCAGTTCCACCGCCGCCATGTCGGTGAGGCGCGTGTTCGGGCTCCATTGATAAGAGCTGGCCAGCCGCCAGCGATCGCTGAGCTGCACGTCCAGCTGCGCCACATAGGCCGAGCGCACCCAGTCCGTGCCGATCACGCGCTGCGGGCTGAGGTAGCGGATCTGGCCGAAGCTGGCCGACACGCGCTCCACGCCGCTCGTCGTCGAGCAGGCGGGTGGTCAGTGCCGCGGTGACGTTGTTCGCATCCATCTGGCGATCCGCGCCGGAGAACTGGTTCGGCGAAAACAACTGCCAGTAATCGAATGACATCAGTCGCGTGTCGAAAAGCGGCAGGTCGTTCTGGTTGCGATACGGTACGTACAAGTAGTACAGCCGCGGCTCCAGCGTCTGCGTATAGCTGTTGCCGAACAGCGATGTGCTGCGGTCGAAGACCAAGCCACTATCCACGCTGACGATCGGCAGCGCGCGGCTGGGCGATTGCTGCGTAAACGGCGAGACACGTCCGCTGCCAAGGAGCCCGGAGTAGCCGTAGCGGTCGTAACCGCTGTCCAGCTGGTAAGCCGTATAGCGATAGGCCAGTTTCGGGCGCACAAACCAGGCGGAGCTGCCGAAATCGGCGGCCAGGTAAGGATAAAGATCTTCGCGCTTGCCTTCGACGAAGTCGGTCTTGCGGAAGGCCACGGCCGAACTGTCCATGCCGAATTCCAGCCAGCGCGACAGCGGCACGTCCATGCTGAATCGGGCATAGGGCAACTGGTCGTACGGCAGGACGCGATCGGTCACGAACGGGTTCACGTTCTGGTAGATGGTGCCGCCGAACGATGCGTTCCACCATTTGCCGCCGCCCAGGATCGCAGCGTTGGAGCCCAGCGTGTAGACCGCCGCATGGGACAGCGCGTTGCCGTAGTCGTACAGGTAACTGCTGTCCGAGGCGTGATTGTAGGAACCTACGAACTGCCAGCCGTTCCAGAGACTGGTGCGATCGGACAGATTGACCAGGTAGCGCGAGTCGCCCTTGGTATCGGCAAGGCCATCGCTTTCGCCGTGATCGTTCGGCACGTACTCCAGGTTGATCTGGCCGTTGCTGCCTGGCACCAGGTAGCGGAATTCGCCGGCCAGCATCGCGCCCCGGTCGCTGTAGATGCGCGGGTCCAGAGTGGCGTCGTAATTCGGTGCCAGATTCAGGTAATACGGCGTGCTCACCTCGAAGCCGGAGCGGCTGGTATTCCCGATCGTCGGATACAAAAATCCGCTCTTGCGCCGGTCGTCGGTGGGGAAACTGAAGTACGGCAGGTACAGGAACGGCACGTTGCCCAGGCGCATGGTAGCGCCGCGCGCCACGCCCACGCCGGTGTCCTTGTCGATGGTGATCGACTTGGCGCGGAACTCCCACAGGTGGTGCCCGACGTCGCAGGTGGAATACGTCGCCATCGTGTAGCGCGAGTGCTGCGCATCCAGCAGATGGCCCTGTCTGGCAACGCCGTTGCCGCGCGCGTCGAGCATCTGGTAACGCACGTCGTCGGCGATGCCTCGGTTGGCCTCGGTATTGCCCTGCATGTGCGAGGCCGCCAGTAGCTGGCCGGCTTCCTGGTAACGCACGTTGCCGCGGGCGTCGTAGTCGGTGCTGACGTTGTCGTAGTCGACGCTGTCGGCTTGCAGCTGCTGATCGGCGCGCTGGAGTTTCACATCGCCGGACAGGTGGTAGACCGACTGGTTGGAGCTGTCCACGTGCCGTGCGTCGACCTTGGTGAGGCTGGTTTCGCGCAGGCTCACGTCCTTGCCCAGGCTGGGGTCGTAGAAGTCCAGCAAGGCGTTCGGCCGGCACATCGTGTAGTTGTACGGGCGCGGTGCGCAATGAAACGAACCCAGCGGACACGCTTGCGCCGCCTGGCCTGGCGAACTGGTCGGAACATCCTGACCACTGGCGGCGTCGGCCTGGCCGCCGATCAGGGCAAGTGCTGCGGCAACCGCCAGCAGGCGGCGTGGGGGTAGCTTGGGCATTGCGCGGAATCTGCCGACTTTGAAGGCTCGTTAAGCTAGCAGAAACGCCCCTGTTACGGCAGGCAAACCTTTCCGGCGAGGCGGTACGGATTCAGCAGGAGCCGGCGTGGAACCGGCGATGCCGCCATTGCGGGGGCGCATGGCCGGAAAGGCGATCCGGCCGCTGGCGCGCTTTCGTTGAATGGCTGCGTGCCAGGCCCTTACTCCATCAAGGCGCTGACATGGGCGCTGGCGCAGGCAGCCAGTGCGGCGAGGTCGTAGCCGCCTTCCAGCGTGGATACCAGCCGGCCGCTGGCGTGATTGCGGGCCAGTGTCACCAGCCGGTCGGTGATCCAGGCGTAATCCTCGTGACCCAGCCGGATGTCTGCCAGCGGGTCGCTGCGATGCGCGTCGAAGCCGGCGGAGACCAGCACCAGTTGCGGCCTGAACGCAGCCACGCGCGGCAGCAGCACGCTGTCCCACAGCTCGCGGAACTCTTGCGATCCCGCGCCAGGCGACAGCGGCCCGTTGACGATGTTGCCGACGCCGCGTTCGGCCTCATGGCCACTGCCGGGGTACAACGGCGACTGGTGGCTGGAGACGAAAAGCACGCGCGGCTCGTGCTCGAAAATCGCTTGCGTGCCATTGCCGTGATGTACGTCGAAGTCGGCGATCGCGACCCGCTTCAAACCGTGCGCCGCCAGCGCGTGCGCGGCAGCCACCGCGACGTTGTTGAACAGGCAGAAGCCCATCGCCTGGTCGCGCGTGGCATGGTGGCCGGGCGGCCGCACGGCGCAGAACGCGCGCCCGCCGGCGTCGCTCATCACCGCATCCACCGCCGCCACGTTGGCGCCCGCTGCGCGTAATGCCGCTTCGACGGAACCCGGCGACATCAGGGTGTCTTCATCGAGACGCTGCTGGCCGCTGGCCGGAGCGCCGGAAAGAATGCGTTCCACGTGTGCGTGGGTATGCACGCGCAGCAGTTGCTCGCGGGTCGCCAGCGGTGCCTCGATGCGATCGAGCGCCGCATGCCGATCCTGATCAAGCGCCTGCAGCACCTCGCGCAGCCGTGCGGGTCGCTCGGCATGTCCCGGGCCGGGATCGTGCTGCAGACAGGCGGGGTGGGTGTAGAGCCGCAGCATGCGGCGACCTATTCCGCGGGCTGGGGTTTGCGCCGGCGTTCGTGTTGCCACAGCACTTCGCCGTGGCCGCTGGCGCGGGCCAGCACGCGCGAGATCACGAACAGCAGATCGGACAGCCGGTTCAGGTAACGCTGCGGTTGGCTGCGGATGTCCTCCGCCCTCGACAGCGCAATCACTTCGCGTTCGGCGCGGCGGCACACCGTGCGCGCCACGTGACCGCAAGCGGCGGCCATGCCGCCGCCGGGCAGGATGAACTCCTTCAGCGGCGGCAGCGGTTCGTTGAGACTGTCGAGCAGGGTTTCCAGGCGCACGATGTCGCTGTCCTCGACCATTGCCATGCCGGGAATGCACAGCTCGCCGCCGAGATCGAACAGGTCGTGCTGCACCTGGGTCAGCGCCTCGCGTACCTCATCCGTGACGCCCTCGGCAGCCAGCAGCACGCCGATGCTGCTGTTGAGCTCGTCCACGGTGCCGTAGGCGTTGACCCGCAGCGAATCCTTGCCTACCCGCGAACCGTCGCCCAGCCCGGTGCTGCCATCGTCGCCCGTTCGCGTGTAGATCTTCGAAAGCCGGTTGCCCACGGGCGTCAGTGCGGCAGCTTGGCTTGATTGGCGTGCAGCGCACGGGCGATCTGCACCGCCAGCACGTGAAGCACCGCGCCGATGCCGACATACATCGCCGTCGTCTGCAGGAACGGCAGATACCAGTCGCCGAGGTTGGCAAACCATGTGGCCGTGCTGCGCGGCAGTGGCACGCTGTCGCTGAGCCAGTAGAAGCTGCCGTTGGACAGCAGATAGCAGGCGGCCCAGCTCGCAGCGAACGCGACCACCGCCTTGCCCAGCGTCTGCAGGCGCTGGCCGGCCTGGTGCTTCGCCAGCCAGCTGCCGCCCAGCCACAGGCTGAAGTACGAGGGAACCAGGAACCAGTAGGCCACCGACACGCAATAGTGGCTCCAGAAATCGAGGCCCTGGCCGCTGATCACCAGGTAGTCGACCAGCACCGCTTCGGCCATCAGCAGCGGGAACGCCCAGCGCCCGGCCCCGCGCAGCCAGAACCCGGCCAGGAAGAAGATGGCCCACGACGCATCGGCCACGTCGTGATGGAGCAGGGACAGGTGGATGCGAGTGACTGCCATCACTGCGGCGAGTGCCAGCAAGATGCCGAGGCGTTGGGCCTGAGTCTTGACCATGAGGGGTTCCATGTGGGCGTCTGAACAGATCGCTAGTCTAGCCCAATGACGCAACGCGGGCGGCCTCGGCGCGTATCATCGGCGCATGAATGTCCACGAATCTCCCGCCATGAACGAGGCCGGCGTCCTGATCGTCGGCGGTGGCCTGGTCGGTGCCAGCCTGGCCATCGCACTGGATGCGGCAGGCGTTGCCGCCACCCTGGTCGAAACCGCCGCGCCGCGCGCCGATGCGCAGCCCAGTTACGACGAGCGCAACCTGGCGCTGGCGCGTGCCACCGTCAACGGCCTCGAGGCTATCGGCGTATGGCGGCATGCCGCGCCGCGCGCCACGGCGATCCGGCATATCCACGTCAGTCGCGCCGGCGAGTTCGGCAGTGCCCGCATCGATGCGCAAAAGCAGGGCGTCGACGCGCTTGGCTGGACCCTGCCTGCACGCGAACTGGGCGCGGCGTTGCTGCGCCGGCTGGACGAATGCACCCGGCTGACCCGGCTCGCCCCCGCGACCTTGTCCGCGCTGCAACCGTTGGCGAACGGCTGGCGCGCCCGGATCAACCATGCCGACGGCGTGCGCAACGTCGACGCGTCGCTGCTGGTCGGCGCCGATGGCACCGCTTCCTTCGTGCGCGCGCAACTGGGCATCGACGCCGAGCGCCACGACTACCGGCAGACCCTGTTCGTTTGCACGGTCACGCCCGAGCGCGATCACGCCAACCGCGCCTGGGAGCGCTTCGCCGACGACGGCCCGGTCGCGTTGCTGCCGCTGGCCGAACGCCGCTGCGGGCTGGTGCTCACTGTGGCTGCCGACGAGGCGGACGCGGTTGCCGCGCTGGACGATGCCGGCTTCATCGAACTGGCGCAGCAGCGCTTCGGCTGGCGTCTTGGCCGCCTGAGCCGGCCCGGCAAACGCCACCCGTATGCGATCCATCGCGTCGCGGCGACCCGCCTGACCGGGCCGCGTGCCGTGCTGGTAGGCAACGCCGCGCAGACGGTCCATCCGATCGGCGCGCAAGGATTCAATCTCGGCCTGCGCGATGCATTGACCTTGGCCGAGCTGGTCGCTGCCGCTGCCGATCCGGGCGCTGCCGGCCTGCTGGAACGCTATGCGGCGCGGCGTGCGCCGGACCGCGACGGCACCATGGTCATGAGTCACGGCCTGGTGCGGCTGGCCTGCCTGCCGCAACCGTTGCTGGGGCCTCTGCGATCGCTGGCCTTGCTGGCCTGCGATCGGGTGCCGCCGCTGCAGCGGGCACTGGCGCGGCGCGGCATGGGGTTTCGCGGCGAGCCGCCGTTGGCGGTGCTGGAGCGGTTGCCATGAATGCATCATCCCTGGACGTTTCTGCCCGCCGTCGCGCGCCCGCACTGGACGTGGCCGTGGTCGGCGGTGGCATGGTCGGCGCCGCCGCCGCGCTGGCGCTGGCGCGCGCCGGCCTCAGCACTGCACTGCTGGAAGCGCACGCGCCGACGCCATGGAGCGCAGACGCCGAAGTGGACCTGCGCGTGGTGGGCCTGGCTCCGTCGTCGGTCGCGCTGCTGGACGATATGGACGTCTGGACGTCCATCCGCCAATCACGCGCCGGCGCGTATACGCACATGCACGTGTGGGACGCCGAGAACGGCGCGGCCATCGACTTCGATGCGGCCAGCGAAGGCCGCGACAAGCTCGGCTACATCGTCGAGAACTCGCTGGTGCAATGGACGCTGTGGCAGGCGCTGGAATCAGCCGGCGTGCGTCGCCTGTGCCCGGCCAAGGTGCAAGGGTTCGAGGCGCGCGAGGATCGCATCCAGCTGGAGCTGGCCGATGGCGGAACGCTGGCGGCCGGCTTGCTGGTCGCCGCCGACGGCGCGGCTTCGCCGTTGCGCCAGCTGGCCGGCATCGGCACGCGCGGACGCGACTACGCGCAGCGCGCCGTGGTGGCGCACGTCGCCACCGAGCGACCCCACGAAAACACTGCGTGGCAGCGCTTCATGCGCAGCGGGCCGCTGGCCTTGCTGCCGCTGGGCGACAGCCGCAGTTCGCTGGTGTGGTCGCTGCCCGAGGCCGAGGCCCAGCGCGTGCTGGCGCTGGACGACCAGGCGTTTCTCGATGAACTCGGCGTCGCCAGCGATTTCCGGCTGGGCCGCATGCTTTCCACCACCCGGCGCGCGGCGTTTCCGCTGAAGCTGCAACTGGCCGAGCATTACCAGGCGGATCGTTTTGTGCTGCTGGGCGATGCCGCGCATGCGGTGCATCCACTGGCTGGGCAGGGGGTGAATCTGGGCCTGCGCGACGTGGTCGAGCTGCGCGATGCGCTGCTGGCCGCGCGGCGCGCGGGGCGCGACATCGGCGCCGCTCACGTCTTGCGTCGCTACGCGCGCCGTCGTCGCAGCGCCGACACGCTGGATGCGCTGGGTTTCGACGCACTGGCCCGTATCTATGCCTGGCAATCGCCGCCGCTGGTCGCCGCCCGTGGCATCGGCGTGCGCCTGCTCGATCGTCTGGTGCCTTTGAAGCGGCGCATCTCGGAGCACGCCGCCGGTCTTTGATCCACAAGTTTCCACCATCCAGCGCCGCCCGCGCAGGACGGCGGCCCGTTGACTCTCCGGAGGATTGATCATGCGCATCACCCGACTCTGCTGTCTGCTGCTGCTTGCCGGTTCCAGTTTCGCCGCCCAGTCCAAGATGGTGCATCGGACCGTGGAATGGAGCCAGGACGGCACCCGTTTCCACAGCATCCTGGTCTACGACGACGCGACCGCGGCGAAGCGCCCGGCCCTGGTGATGGTGCCGAACTGGTACGGCGTCAACGATGCGGCCGTAAAGAAGGCCGAAACGATCGCCGGTAGCGATTACGTGATCCTGCTCACCGACATGTACGGCGCCAGCGTGCGTCCGCAACAAGGCCATGCCGATCAGGCGCAGGCCGCGGTGAAGCCGCTTTACGGCGACCGCGCGCTGATGCGCAAGCGCGTGAACGAAGCACTGGCCCAGCTGGAGGCGCAGGCTGCAAGCGCGCCGATCGACAGCGGCAAGCTGGCGGCGATCGGTTTCTGCTTTGGCGGCTCGGCGGTGCTGGACCTGGCCCGCAGCGGCGCCGACGTCGCCGCGGTGGTGTCGTTCCATGGTGGCCTCGATACCGACGATCCGACTTTGGCGAAGCACATCAAGGCACGCGTGCTGGCGATGAACGGTGCCGACGACAAGGGCACCATGCCGGACGCGGACAAGTTCATGGACGAAATGCGCATGAGCCCGGCCGACTGGCAATTCGTGGTGATCGGCCACGCCGTGCACTGCTTCACCGAAGTGGGCGAGAACTCGCCCGGCTGCCGTTACGACGAACGCGCCGCCACCCGCAGCTACCGCCTGATGCGTGACTGGCTGCGCGCGGCGTTCGCCGGGACGCCCTAAGTTTCGGCAGGCAAGGACGCCTGTTCGTCAGCGGAAGCGCCGCTTCAATCCGCGCGCTCCCGCACCGCGTCCATCGTCAACGTGGCCAACTGCTGCAAACGCGTACCGCCGGCGTCGGCGAGCAGCTCCTTCAGTCGAGCGCCGGCGTCATCCTGATCGAGGCTGTGGCGCTCGGCCAGCGAGGCGGCCAGCGCGCGGCCCATCGAATCGAAGATCAGGGCGTAGGCGAACGCGTGCAGCACGCCGCCGCCCAGCGTGCCCAATCCGGGAAACGCTTTCAGCGCATTGCCGGCGACGGCCAGCACGATCGAGCTGCCGGTGCGCAGCGTGAGTCTGGCCTGCTGGACGAAATCCTCGATCTGCACCTCGCTGACCTTGACGGCGTACAGCTCGGCGAGTGCACGGGTGAGGCCGGTGGCGAGTACGCCCTGGATCACCAGGTCGCTGCCTGGCGCGACCGCGGCGAGTGCGCCGACGATGGCGCGCCGCGCGTACTTGCGCACGATGCGTTCGGCCTCCTCGGCGCGGGTCTGCGCTTCCAGCGTGCCGGTGCGTTGATGCAGGCCGGCAAGCACCGCATTTTCGCGTACGTTCTCCAGGCCTTCGGCACCCGGCGCGGTGAGCCGGGTCAGCGCCTGCAGCAGCGGCTCGACGAGCGGCTTGCGCTGGCGTTCGACCGACTCGGTACTGCCGTCGCCCAGCTGGCGCTGATAGCGTTCGCTGCCGCCGGCGCTGATCGCCAGCACGGCGCTGGCGATGCCGCGCGATTGCCGACCCAGGCGCGTCAGCAACTGGTCGCGTTCGGCTGCCGTCCACTGGTCCGCCTTGTTCAACACCAGCAGCAACGGTTTGCCGAATTCGGCCAGCCAGCGCAGTTCGTCGGCCTGGCGGCGGTTGAGGTCGCTGGCGCACAGATAAATCACCGCGTGTGCGCGCAGCGCTTCCTCGCGCGCCAGCGTCTCATGCGCCTCGCCGCCGGCCTCGCGGCTGCCGGGTACGTCGGCCAGCACCAGCGTGCGGCCATCGGGCAGGGCACCGTCGTAATGCGCGACCTCGCGCGTGGTGCCGCCGCGTGCGTCGCTGGCGATCCGGCTGTGCGGCGACAGCGTGCGGATCAGGCTGGATTTGCCGGTGGATATTTCGCCGAACAACGCGACGTAAATGCGCGCGCTGGCGCGACGGCGGTCGAGCTCGCCCAGTTCCTGCGCCAGCGCGCCGGTATCGGCGCCGCGTTCGCGCAACTGGGCGATGCGCTGTTCAAGGCTGCCACGGTCGGGTGCCGGTGCTGGCCGACGCTTGCGCCGAGGTCGCAGCAACCACCACAGCACGCTCAGCCCCGCAGCTGCGAAGAGCAGCAGGACGCCACCGAGCGTCCACTGCAGCCATGCCGGCAGCGCGAGGAAGCGCTGCGCCAGCGCCAGCGCACGTTCGGCGGCAGCAAACAGCAGCCATAGCAAGGCGGCCATGGCTAGCGCGGAGAACAGCAATCGCAGGCGTCGGGACATCGGCACATTCTAGCGAGCTTCGTCGCCCCGACTTTCCACGCCGTGGGCGCGCGTGACGCGGCAGCCGTACTCGCGCCGGTGCCGCTGTTTTGGCACTATCGGCGGGACAACGCAGCGTCCGGCGAAGTTCGGCGGATTCTGCGGCAGCAGTTCAGGGGAAATGGATGGGGAGCGGGTTGAGGTTGTCGGCACGATGGCTGGGCGTGGCGCTGGCCGTGCTCGTGTCCGTGCCCATGGCGTCGATGGGATCGGGCGTGCGAGGCACGGGGCCACTGCCGACGCCGCAGTTCCGCCGCTACGGGACGACGGATGGGTTGCCCAGTGGCGCGATCTACGCCGTGGCGCAGGACCGCAACGGCTTCATGTGGTTCGGTTCCGCCGGCGGTCTGATACGGTTCGACGGCGTCAGCTTCAAGGTGTTCCGGCATGCGGCGGACGCACCGGATTCGTTGCCCGCCAATTCGACCTACTCGCTGCTGGTCGATCGCGACAACGCGGTCTGGACCGGTGGCATCTCCACCGGCCTGATCGTCTACGACCAACGCCGTGGCCGCTTCCGTCAATGGACGCACGACGACACGCGACCGGACAGCCTGGCGGGCAACGAAGTCTGGAGCATCGCCCAGACGACCGACGGCAGCCTGTGGGTGGCCACGGAAAACGGGCTCGATCGCATGCGGCCCGACCGAAGCGGCTTCGACCACGTGCCGCGGAGCGTCGCCGGCGAACCCGTCGCTTCCTTCGGCCAGACGCGCGCCTTGCTGGCCGACAGCGATGGCCGGCTGTGGATCGGCGCGGAAAGCGGCATCTACCTGCGCGAGCCCGACGGCACCATGCGGCAGGTCGCGGTGGACACTTCGTTCCATGGCGATGTGGGCAAAAGCTGGCGCATCGACGGCGGCCACGGTGACGTGCGGGTGGCGCTTACCGGTGGCCTGCTGATCGTCGGCGCCGATGGCGTGGCGCGACCGCTGGCGAACCGGCGACTGGCATCGCTGCGCATCATGAGCAGCACCCGCGACGCGCAGGGGCGGCTGTGGATCGGCACGGCCAATGGTGTGCTGCTGGATCATGGTGACGGGCGGCTGCAGGACATCGCCGGGCAGCCGCTGCTGCCCGGTGGGCTGCCCGGAAGCAAGACGTGGCAGACGACGCTCGATAGCGAGGGCGGGTTGTGGATCACCTTCGAGCAATCCAGCATCGCCTACCTGCCGCCGGGCTGGAACGGCTTCACCCGCTTCACCCACATCCCCGACGACCCCGGCAGCCTCACCGGCATCGCGGCGTCGACGATACTGATGGGCCGCGACGGCAAGCTGTGGTTGGGCGGCAACAACGGCTGGATCGACAAGCTCGATGCCGCCACCGGCCGCGTGCAGCATGTGGTGCAGGGCATGCGCGGGCAGATCGTCTCGCTGGCGGAAGACCCGCGCGGCCGCCTGTGGATCGACAACCCGCCCGAGCTCAACCTGTTCGATCACGGCAAGCTGACCGCGCTCGATCTCGATTCCTCCGGCGTGAGCCGACCGGTGTTGCTATGCGCCGCCGACGATGGACGGCTATATGTCGCCTCATGGAACGAAGGCGTTTACGTGGTCGACCCTGACAGCCTGGCGGTGGCAAAGGTCGAGATGGAGCACGGAACCGACGCCATTCTTCGGCCCGATCAGCTCAGCTGGCATGCGGGCAGCCTCTGGTACGCCAGCGAGGGCGGACTGATGCGGCAGACCGGCAAGGACGCCAGGCTGCTCTTCGTTCCCGGCGTGCCGCGCCAGGAGATTCTCGCCTTCGCGTTCGACGCAACCGGGTTCTGGCTGGCCACCAGCTCGGCGCTGGAGCACTACCGTTACACCGACGGGCACGCGCTGCGCGACGACCGCATCGATCTCGGCCATGAGCAGCTCACTACCGATCTGCGCGATCTGCGCGTCGACCAGCAGGATCAGCTCTGGGTGTTTGCCAATCCGGGCCTGTGGCACTTCGATCGACACACCCGGCGCTTCCGCTCGTTCGGAGCTTCGCATGGTCTGCTCAACGCGAATTTCGATGGTGGCGCGACCGCCATGGCGCCAGACGGAACGATATTCGCGGCCAACAGCGGTGGCGTCGCGGCATTCCGCCCCGAGCGCCTGCTGCAGACGCCGACGGTCAGCCCCGTGCCTGCATTGACGCTGGCGCATCTCAACGTGCAGCGTGGCGGTGAAGTCCATGCCATCGCGCTCGACAGCCCAGTCGTGCGGCTGGACTGGCGTGACCGCGACCTGCGCGTGGGCATGCGCTTCGCGTCGTTCATCAATCCCGCCGCCAACCGGTATCGGTTCCGGCTGCACGGTTTCGACAATGGCTGGGTCGATGCCGACAACCGTGGCGAGCGGGATTTCGCCGGGCTGCCGGCGGGCGACTACCGGCTGGACGTGCGGGCCACCGGCGCGGACGGCCGCTGGGTGACGCTGGCCACTCCGCTGCACATCCACGTGCAGGCACCGCCGTGGGTGCGCTGGTGGGCATGGCTGATCTACGCGCTGCTGCTGGCGAGCATCGTCGGCCTGGTGCTGCGCAGCTGGCGGCGACGCCTGGCGCAGCGCCACCGCATGCAGCTGACCGAGCAGCAACGGCAGCTGGCCGAAGCGGCCAGCGCGGCGAAGACGCAGTTCCTGGCCACGCTGAGCCACGAGATCCGCACGCCGATGACCGGCGTGATGGGCATGGCCGAGCTGTTGCTGAGCACGCCGCTGAGTCCGCTGCAACACGACTACACGCAGGCCATGCAGCGCTCCGGGACCATGTTGCTGAAGCTGCTCAACGATGCGCTGGATCTGGCACGCATCGAGGCCGGCAAACTGGAGCTGGAGCCGGCGCCGTTCGATCCGCGCCAGCTGCTGGCCGATGTCGCGCAACTCGAACAGGGCCTGGCCCACGCCAAGGGCATCCGCTTCGTGCTGGAGGTGGCCGACGACCTGCCGGGGCGGGTGACCGGCGATGCATTGCGGATCAAGCAGGTGCTGCTGAACCTGGCCAACAATGCGCTGAAGTTCACCGAGCACGGCCACGTGAGCCTGCGCGCGCAGCGCACCAGCGACGGCTTGCAGTTCAGCGTGAGCGACACCGGCCCGGGCATCCCCGAGGCCAGCCAGGCCCGGTTGTTCCAGCGCTTCGAGCAGGAGGACGGCCCGCAGCGGCGTGCCGGCAGCGGGCTCGGCCTGGCGATCTGCCGCGAGCTGGTCGACATGATGGGCGGCAGCATCGAACTGGAATCACGCGTCGCGCACGGGAGCACGTTTCGGGTTCGGCTGCCGCTGACTGAATCGTTGGCGGCGGTGCCGCCGGCGCCGACCGCCGTCGCAACCGATCGAACCGATCGCCTGCTGCTGGTGGAGGACGACACCATCGTGGCTGCCGTGATCCGCGGCCTGCTGGAACGCGAATGCCGCACGGTAGTACACGTCACCAATGGTCTGGCGGCGCTCGCCGAACTGGCGCATGCAAGCTTCGACGCGGTGCTGCTGGATCTGGACCTGCCCGGCGTCGACGGCTTCCAGATCGCGCGGCTGATACGCCAGGGCGAACAGGCGGGACAGCATCTGCCGATCGTGGCGGTGACCGCACGGTCAGGCGGCGAGGACGAAGCCCGCGCGCGCGCGGCCGGCATGGACGGCTTTCTGCGCAAGCCGCTTACCGGCGAACAACTGACCCGCGCGCTGGCGCAGGTGACGGATACGGTGCTCGCCACGCACGTTCCGGCGTAAGCGGAGGCGGGGGCCGATCGTGCGATCGTGCGCGGCGACGCGTTTTGTGACCCTGCCGGCGAGATATCGTGATCGCGCCGGTCGCGGGGATTTGGCATGATCTGATCACCGAACCGGAGAGGCACACCGCCTTTGTCCGACTATCGTTGCGGCATGGTGCGGGCAGGGATGATTCGCCCGCAGGGAGCACCACCAGATGTTTTCGGCCGTCTTGCTGAATGTGGCGCTGGCCATGGCTGCGCCTGCCTCGCAGGCCGCCGCGCCGGCAACCGCGGCGCCCTCGTCCACCTTGTTGCCCACCCCGCAGTTCCGCCGCTACACCACCGGCGATGGCCTGCCCAGCAGCAGCGTCTATGCGGTCGTGCAGGATCGCGATGGCGCGATGTGGTTTGGTACCAAGGGCGGCATCGCGCGCTATGACGGCGTGGAGTTCAAGGTCTTTCGCCACATCGCGGACGATCCGGGCTCGCTGCATGAGAACGGCATCTCCTCGATGCTTTTCGACGGAAAGGGCCGGCTATGGGCCAGCGGGCTTGAGGCGGGGCTGAACCGCTACGACGCGGCCAGCGGCAAGTTCGTGCATTGGGACCACGATCCGCACGATCCATCCAGCCTCAGCAGCGACAAGGTCTGGGCAATCGCGCTGGATGCCGACGGCAGCCTGCTGGTGGGGACGGTGCGTGGGCTGGACCGGTTGTTGCCGGACGGCCGCCGCTTCGAGCATCTGACCAACCCTTTGCTCGGCGCTGATCCCGCCGCCTTCGGCCTGGTCGCCGCGCTGTATCTGGACAGCCGCCAGCAATTGTGGATCGGCAGCACCCACGGCGTGTTCCGCCGCGACGCCGAGGGGAACATGCACCGGGTGTCGCAGTACGGTACCGCCGCACCCATCGACACCTGGCATATCGACGGCAACGGCGATGAGGTGCGCATCGCCACCAGCGGTGGGTTGCTGGTGGTGGGCAAGGACGATGTTGCGCGGCCGTTCGGTGTCGGCGTGATTCCGCAAGGCAATGTGCTCAGCAGCGTGCGCGATGGCGCCGGCCGCCTGTGGATCGGCACCCAGCAGGGCCTGTTCCTGCAATCAGGGGCAGGTGCACGGGTACTCGCTGTCACCGACCAGCCGGTGCTGCAAGGCGATCTGCCCGGCACCTGGGTCTGGTCGATGCTCGTCGATCACGAGGGTGGCCTGTGGGTGGGTTTGCTCGATGGCGGCGTGGCATATCTCGCGCCGGGCTGGAGCGACACCAGTCGGTTCACGCATATCCCCGATGATCCGGCCAGCCTGCGCGACTCCATCGTCACGGCGATGGCGCGCGGTCACGATGGACGGGTGTGGGTGGGCGAGCGCGCCGGCCGGATCGACAAGCTCGATCCGGTGACCGGCAGGAGCGAACACGTGCTTTCGGGTCTGGGCGGCGACGTGCTGGGCATGACCCAGGATGCGCAGGAACGATTGTGGATCGCGGTGCGCGGCGGGCTCTACCGATACACCCCGGACAAGCCGCCGCAGCGGGTCGATCCGCGCGGTCGGTGGCTGAAGCATCCGCTGGAAGTGGAGCGGGGGCCGGACGGGAAAATGTATGCGCGTACCTTCGGCGAAGGCCTATTCCGGATTGATCAGGAGACGCTGGCGGTCAGCGAAGTGGCGATGGAGCAGGCGAACCAGCGCGTGCTGTGGGGCAGTCAGCTCACCCTGCATGGTGGACGATTCTGGTACGCCAGCGATGGCGGCATGTTGCGCCTGAACGCACGGCACGACCGCTTCGAGGCCGTCAACGGGGTGATCAACGATCGCGCCGTCAATGCCTTCGACTTCACGCCGGACGGCCTGTGGATGCTGCGACCCGACGGGCTGGAGCATTACCACTATCGCGGCGACGGCCTGGTACTTGATCGTGCATTGGATGCGGCGCACGGCTGGCCGTCGATCAACGTGGTCGACGTACGGGTGGATGCGTTGCAGCGGGTGTGGCTGCTGGGGCGCGACGGCTTGTGGCTTTTCAATCCCGCGAACGGTCGGTTCCGCTCGTTGGGCTTGCAGAATGGTCTGGCCAACGGCGAGTTTTCGCGCGGCTTCGCCTTGATGCCCGACGGCAATCTGTACGCGCCGACGCTGGGCGGCGTGGTGGCGTTCAATCCGGACCGATTGCACGAACGCAGCGCGGCATCGCCGCTGGCGATCACCCAGGTCAGCGTGCGCCGCGATGGCAGGTTGCAGCCTCTTCCCGGTAACCGCAGCGTCGATCGATCTGGGCTGGAGGGAGCGCGGCTTCAACGTATCGGCGCGGCTATCGTCGTATGTCGATCCGGCTGCGAACCGCTACCGCTTTCGTCTGCGCGGCTTCGACCCGGACTGGGTGGACACCGGCAATCATGGTGAGCGCGAGTTCGCGGGCCTGGCGGCCGGTGACTACACGCTGGAAGTGAAGGCGGCGGGCGCGGACGGGCAGTGGATCCTGTTGCGGACGCCGCTGCACATCCACGTGCAGGCACCGCCGTGGGTGCGCTGGTGGGCATGGCTGATCTACGCGCTGCTGCTGGCGAGCATCGTCGGCCTGGTGCTGCGCAGCTGGCGGCGACGGCTGGCGCAGCGCCACCGCATGCAGCTGACCGAGCAGCAACGGCAGCTGGCCGAAGCGGCCAGCGCGGCGAAGACGCAGTTCCTGGCCACGCTGAGCCACGAGATCCGCACGCCGATGACCGGCGTGATGGGCATGGCCGAGCTGTTGCTGAGCACGCCGCTGAGTCCGCTGCAACACGACTACACGCAGGCCATGCAGCGCTCCGGGACCATGTTGCTGAAGCTGCTCAACGATGCGCTGGACCTGGCACGCATCGAGGCCGGCAAACTGGAGCTGGAGCCGGCGCCGTTCGATCCGCGCCAGTTGCTGGCCGATGTCGCGCAACTCGAACAGGGCCTGGCCCACGCCAAGGGCATCCGCTTCGTGCTGGAGGTGGCCGACGACCTGCCGGGGCGGGTGACCGGCGATGCATTGCGGATCAAGCAGGTGCTGCTGAACCTGGCCAACAATGCGCTGAAGTTCACCGAGCACGGCCACGTGAGCCTGCGCGCGCAGCGCACCAGCGACGGCTTGCAGTTCAGCGTGAGCGACACCGGCCCGGGCATCCCCGAGGCCAGCCAGGCCCGGTTGTTCCAGCGCTTCGAGCAGGAAGACGGTCCGCAGCGGCGTGCCGGCAGCGGGCTCGGCCTGGCGATCTGCCGCGAGCTGGTCGACATGATGGGCGGCAGCATCGAACTGGAATCACGCGTCGCGCACGGAAGCGTCTTCCATGTGCGATTGCCGCTCGTCGAGCCTGCATCGACTTCGCCGTGTTCCGCGATGGATGCGGCAAGCCGCAGCTACCGGCTGCTGCTGGTGGAGGACGACACCATCGTTGCCGCGGTGATCGTGCGGTCTGCTGGAACAGCAGGGCCACACGGTGGTGCACGTGGTCAATGGACTGGCCGCGCTGGCCGAACTGGCGCATGCGCGTTTCGACGCGGTGTTGCTGGATCTGGACCTGCCCGGCGTCGACGGTTTCCAGATCGCGCGGTTGATCCGTCAGCGCGAACATGCCGGGCAGCATCTGCCGATCGTGGCGGTGACCGCCCGTTCGGGCAGTGGCGACGAGCTGCATGCGCGGGCCGCCGGCATGGACGGGTTTCTATGCAAGCCGCTCAGCGGCGAGCAGCTGGCCAGCGCACTGGCGCATACCATCGCTGCGGCGCCGCCACCGGTGATTGAATTGGCCTGAGCGACGCTAGGGCGTTACATGTCGTTCTTGTGCAGTTCGAAACCGAGCCGCTGGTATTCGCGCCAGCGCGTGCGCGAACCGTCGCGTTCGGCCGGATCGGCGGCGACCACTTCCAGCACGCGCTGGTAATGCCCGCCGGGGCAGGTCTCGCGCAGGTTGATCAGCAACGGACGATCGGCGGTGTCGATACCTGGCGGCACGATCAGCACGGCGGTCATCGCATCGTCATCGTCGCCGGCCAGCTGATGAGGAATCATCACGTCGTCGTCGAACGCCCACAGCCATTCATCGACCGCTTCGGCCTGGGCGTAGTCGCGGGTCAGGATCAACGTGGGTTGCTGCGCCGCGAACGCCTTCTTCGCCAGTTCACACACCAGCAGCAGCGGCTGTTCGCGAAAGCGCGGCTTGTCGATCAGGTAGAAGTCGGCGCGTGGCATGGCAGGTGGCTCCGTGTGCGCTCAGGTCGCGCGGTCCAGCAGCCACTGCGCCAGCAGCGCGACCGGGCGGCCCGTCGCCAGTCCCTTGCGGCCTTCGTCCCAGGCAGTGCCCGCGATGTCCAGATGCGCCCAACGCTGGCCTTCGGTGAAGCGCGACAGAAAACACGCGGCGGTGATCGCACCGGCGCTCTTGCCGCCGATGTTGGCGACATCGGCGAAGCCGGAATCGAGCTGGGCCTGATAGTCATCCCACAGCGGCAGGCGCCAGGCACGGTCGAGGGTTTCTTCGCCGGCGGCGAGCAGTTCGGCAGCGAGGTCATCGTGCTTGCTCATCAGGCCGGTGGCATGCTTGCCCAGCGCGACGACGCAGGCGCCGGTGAGCGTGGCGGCGTCGATCAGCGCCTGGGGCCGGAAGGTCTGGGCGGTCCAGGTCAGCGCGTCGCACAGGATCAGGCGGCCCTCGGCGTCGGTATTGAGCACTTCGATGGTGAGGCCGGACAGGCTCGTCAGCACGTCGCTCGGGCGATAGCTGTCGCCGTCAGGCATGTTCTCCACGCTGGGCACCACGCAGACCAGGTTGAGCCTGAGCCCCATCTTCACGGCAGCCACGAAGGCACCGAGCACGCCGGCGGCGCCACCCATGTCGAACTTCATTTCCTCCATGCCGGCGCCAGGCTTCAGGCTGATGCCGCCGGAGTCGAAGGTGACGCCCTTGCCGACGAAGGCGTACGGTTTGTCGCCATCGCCGCCGCCCTTGTATTCGAGTGCGATCAATCGCGGCTTGTTGACCGAGCCGCGCCCCACTGCCAGCAGCGAACCGAAACCCAGCTTCTCCATCTCGACGTGATCGAGCACGGTGCAGCTGACTTTGTCCTGCCCGTCGGCAAACGCCTGGGCCTGTGCCGCGATGTACGCCGGGTTGCAGATATTCGGCGGCAGGTTGGCCAGCTCGCGGGCGAAGCGCACACCTTCGGCGATCGCCACCGCCTGGTCGAGCCCTCCCTGCGCGTCGTCGGTCGCGGCGAACGCGAGCGCGGTCAGCTCGGGCTGCTTGCTCTTGTCGCGCGGCTTGAACGTGGCGGTGTAGCGATAGGCCGCGTGATCGCTGGCCAGCGCGGCGATGCGCACGCGCCACGCGCTGTCGCGGCCCGGCACGTCCACTTCGGTGAGGTACGACACGGCATCGGCCACGGGCAGGCGGCCAAGCGCACGCGCCGCCTCGATGTTGACCTTCTGGTAGCGCGCGGCATCGAACGACTTCTGCGTGCCCAGGCCCACCACCAGCACGCGTCTGGCAGCGACGCCGGCCGGTGCGAAAAGCAGCGTGCTGCTGCCGGCCTTGCCGCTGATGTCGCCACTTTCGATCTGATGCTTGATCGTGCCGCCGGCGGCGTTGTCCAGTTGCGCCGCCGCACTGGTCAGCACGCCGTTCTCGTACACGCCGACCAGCACGCAGGCCGCGTCGACGGTTTCGGGAGCGGCCGTGCCGAGGCTGAACTGGAGTGTCATCGGGATGTTTCCTGCATGGGCCCGGCAGCAGCCGGACAGGCTAGACTTGCGGTTTGCCGCGCCGATCGGCGCGGTGGGTAAGCGGACAAGTTTATCGCATGCTGAGCATCCTCGACCGCTATTTCCTGCGCGAACTGGCGCAGACCGTGGCCGCCACTGTGGTCGTGCTGCTGGTCATCGTGGCCGGCAGCGCATTCGCGAAAGTGCTGCAGCAGGTCGCCAACGGCAGCTTTCCGCCCAGCGTGATGTTCCAGGTGCTGGGCCTGCGCACGCTCGATGGCCTGACCAACATGATGCCGCTGGCCAGCTTCGTCGGCGTGCTGATGGGGCTGGGCCGCATGTATCGCGAGAGCGAGATGCACGTGCTGGCGTCTTCGGGCATGGGACCGCGCGGGTTGTTGCGGCCGGTGCTGATTCTCGGCGTGGTGCTGGTGGCGATCACTGCGCTGGTGTCGCTGTGGCTGGGCCCGTGGGCGGTGCGCACCAGCGACGCGCTGGTGGCCGCGGCGAACCGTTCGGTGATCGCGGCCGGGCTGGACGCCGGCCGCTTCACCAACCTGCCCGGCAAGGGCGGCATCATCTTCGTCGACAGCCTGAACCGCGATGGCAGCAAGCTGGGGCGCACCTTTGTCGCCACCGAAAGCCCTGCCAAGGACGGGCCGCCACGCCTGAAAATCGTCAACGCGAGCAGCGGCGAGCTGTATCAGGAGAGCAACGGCGAGGGCCGCTTCATCGCCTTCAAGGATGGCTGGCAATACGAGATCCCGCTGGGTGCCGACAACTGGCGGCAGATGCGCTACCAGCGCAATGACACGTCGTTGTCCAGCGTGCAGGCGGACGATGACGACGATCCGGCGCACTCGAAAAGCAGCTGGGCACTGGCCCAGTCGGACGACCCGGACGACCGGGCCGAGTTCGCCTGGCGCGCGAACGCGCCGCCGCTGACCCTGGTGTTGCTGCTGTTGGCCTTGCCCTTGTCACGGCAGAGTCCGCGTGAGCCGAGATACGGCCGCCTGCTGCTGGCCGTGGTCAGCTTCTATCTGTACTACCTGCTGCTGGCGCTCGGCCGCGCCCAGATCGGCAAGGGCCACTGGCATACCGAGGCGCCATTGTGGGCCTTGCATGCCGTAGTGCTCGCGCTCGCCGGCTGGATGCTGTGGAAACAGTATTCGCCGCGCAACACGGGCCGGCCGCGCAAGCCACCGATGGATGTGCCGGCATGAGGCTTTCCATCGCCAACGCGTTCAACATCAAACGCGTAGACCGGCTCGTGGCGATGAGCGTGCTCGGCTCGCTGCTGATGGTGTGGCTGGTGCTGACCGGCTTCGACGCCGTGACGCAATTCCTGCGCCAGCTCGGCAGCGTGGGCAAGCATGGCTATACGCTGAGCAATGCGGTCGTCTATGTGCTGGTGACGTTTCCGCGGCGCGCCTATGAAATGTTCGGCAATGCTGCGCTGATCGGCGGCCTGCTCGGTCTGGGCGGACTGGCGGGCACCGGCGAGCTCACCGCCCTGCGCGCCGCCGGCATGTCGCGCCTGCGCATCGCCGGTTCGGCGGTGGGCGTGGTGGCGGTGCTGATCGTCGGCGTGGTGATCCTGGGCGAGACCGCCGCGCCATGGGGTGATCAGCAGGCGCAGGCGATGCAGCTGCGGATGAAATCCGGCGATCTGGGCATGGGCACCAACAGCGGCTTGTGGGCACGCGACGGCAACACCTTCATCAACGCCCGTGGCACCTCGCTGAAGCAGCGCGACGGCGTGAGCAGCGTGCAGCTCAGCGACGTGCGCATATTCACCTTCGGCCAGGACGGCCAGCTCAACCGTTTCGCCTGGGCCAGGACCGCCGAGCACGATGGCGGCGAGTGGGTTCTGCACGACGTGCGCAACACCACGCTGGACGCGCAGGGCACGCACGCCAGCACGGTCGCCAGCCAGCCATGGCAATCCAGCCTCAACCCGCAAGTGCTGGCGCAGTCGGTGATCCAGCCGCAGTATCTTTCCATGCGCGACCTGCGCCGCAACATCCGCTATCTGGAAAGCAACGGGCAAAGCCCGGGCAGTTACGCGGTGGCCTTCTGGGGGCGCGCGCTGTATCCGCTGAACGTGCTGGTGCTGGTGTTGTGCGCGATGCCGTTCGCGTTTGGCGCGTTGCGCTCCGGCGGCCTGGGCAAGCGCATGTTCATCGGCATGCTGCTGGCGATCGGCTGGTATTTTTTGCAGCAGGCGATGGTCAATTTCGGCACGGTCTACGGGTTGTCGCCGCTGCTCGCCAACCTGCTGCCGGCCTCGCTGCTGGCGCTCGCGGCGTGGGTGTATTTCCGCCGCATTGCGTGACGAAATTGTGGCCATACGGCCCGCGACCTGTTCCACAGACAGAGGTTTGGCGATGCACGTGATCGATCTGCGCAGCGATACGGTGACCCGGCCCACGGATGCGATGCGCGCCGCGATGCTGGCAGCGGAAGTCGGCGACGACGTCTACGGTGAAGACCCCACGGTCAACGCGTTGCAGCAGCGGCTGGCGACCGACCTCGGCTTCGACGCGGGCCTGTTCGTGCCCAGCGGTACGCAGTCGAACCTGCTGGCGCTGCTGGCGCATTGCGAACGCGGCGACGAATACCTGGTCGGCATGGATGCGCATACGTACAAGTTCGAAGGTGGCGGCGCGGCGGTGCTTGGCTCGATCCAGCCGCAACCGATCGTGCAGGCGCCCGATGGCTCGCTGCCGCTGGACCGCATCGAGGCGGCGATCAAGCCGGTCGATCCGCACTTCGCGCGTACCCGCGTGCTGGCACTCGAGAACACCTGGCACGGGCGCACGCTGCCGCTGGACTATCTGGCGGCCGCCCATGACATGGCCCGCGCACACGGTCTCGGCCTGCACCTGGACGGCGCGCGATTGTTCAACGCGGCCGTGGCCTGCGCCGTGCCGGCACGCGAGATAGCACGGCATTTCGACACGGTGTCGATCTGCCTGTCCAAGGGACTCGGTGCGCCGGTCGGCTCGGTGCTGGTGGGCTCGCACGCCTTGATCGACAAGGCGCGCCGCTGGCGCAAGGTGACCGGCGGTGGCTGGCGGCAGGCCGGCATCCTTGCGGCGGCTGGCCTGCATGCGCTGGATCAGCACGTGGCGCGGCTGGCCGATGATCACCGCCGCGCGGCATACCTTGCCGGGCGCCTGCGCGAGATCGCCGGCATCGACCTGCTCGGGCAGTACACCAACATGGTGTTCATCGACGTGCCCCCCGCGCGGCTGCGCGAATTGGACGTCCATTTGCGCGAGGCGGGCATCCGCATCAGCATCGGCTATCTGCCCACACTGCGGCTGGTGACGCATCTGGATATCGACGACGACGGCATTGCCCGCGTCGTCGAGGCGTTCAGCGCGTTTTTTTCGCGCGGCTGATCTTCGACGCGCCGCGCCCGGCCGGAAGCGGGGCATCGAACTGGCGGATGAAGTCGCGCACTTGCGGATACACCGTCTCGCGCCAGCGGCGGCCGCTGAAGATGCCGTAGTGGCCGGCGCCTTCGACCACCTTGTGCGCGCGCCGCCTGGCCGGGATGCCGCTGCACAGGTCGTGCGCCGCTTCGGTCTGGCCGAGGCCGGAGATGTCGTCCAGTTCGCCTTCGATGGTGAGCAGGGCGCTATGGGTGATGGCGGCGGGGTTCACCCGTTCGCCGGCGACATCCCACAGGCCGCGCGGCAGCAGGAATTGCTGGAACACCTTCTCGATGGTGTCCAGGTAGAACCTGGCCGGCATGTCGAGCACGGCGTTGTATTCGTCGTAGAACTTGCGGTGCGAGTCGGCATCATCGAGATCGCCGCGCACCAGGTCCTGGTAAAAATCCCAGTGCGAGTTGAGGTGTCGATTGGGGTTCATCGCGATGAACCCGGCGTGCTGCAGGAAGCCGGGATACACCTCGCGGCCGCGGCCGGGGTAATTCGGCGGCACGGTGTGGATCACGTTGCCGCGGAACCACGACAGCGGCTGGTGGGTGGCCAGGTTGTCGACGCTGGTGGGGCTGCGCCGCGGGTCGATCGGGCCGCCCATCATGGTCAGGCTGAGCGGGGTGTCCTCGCCGCGCGCGGCCATCAGCGAAACCGCCGCCAGCACCGGCACGGTCGGCTGGCATACGGAGATCACATGCAGCTGGCGCGCGCCGATGTGGCGAATGAATTCCTCGACATAGGCCACGTAGTCGTCCAGTCCGAACGTGCCTTCGGCGATCGGCACCATGCGCGCGTCGACCCAGTCCGTGATGTAGACCTTGTGGTCGCGCAGCAGGGTGCGCACCGTGTCGCGCAGCAGCGTGGCGTGGTGACCGGACAGCGGCGCGACGACCAGTACCACCGGATCGTTCTTCATCTTGTCGATGGTGGCCGGGTCGTCGCTGAAGCGCTTGAAACGGCGGAGCTGGCAGAACGGTTTCTGCAGCGCGATCCGCTCGATCACCGCGATTTCCTGCTCGTGCGCGATCGCGCCGTGGATGCCGAACTCGGGCTTTTCGTAATCCTTGCCCAGGCGATGAATCAGCTCGTAACCGGCCGCCATGCGTTGTACGCCGGGGAGCTTGGCGAACGGGCTGCTGTTGTCGTTGAGCATGCTGGCGCTGGCTTGTGCGAAATGGCTCAGCGGGCCGAGGAGCGAGCGCTGCCATTCGTGGATCTGATAGAGCATCGGAGGGGAATGCCGGGAGACGAAAGGCACCATCTTAGCGCTTCGTGCCCAGCGTGTTGCAATGCCGCATGGGCGGCTCGCCTGCTCGATCAGTGAGTTGGCGACCAGCCGGGGCGATAGCGGCAGCGCAACAGCAACTCGTCGACGCCCTGCGTATCGCCCAGGCCGTTGCGCCATTGCAGGGGCTTCTGGAAGTGCAAACCCAGCGGCATGAATACCCGGTTGTACCACCACATGGCGCGTTCGCGTTTATGCGTGAGGTACCACTGACCGAGGTCGAGCAGACGCGAGGATTTCGGCTGCATGCCGTACACCGCACTCTGTTCGATCATGAAGCCGTGCTGCGCCAGGCGGGCAACGATCTGCGCCGGTTCATAGCGGCGGCAGTGGCCGACGAAGTCGTCGAACGCGGTCCATGCCGCCGGGTGCAGCGGCACCGACAACAGCACGCTGGCGCCGGGCGTGGCCACGCGCGCCAGTTCGGCGAGCGCGCTGCCGTCATCGGCAACGTGCTCGAGAATGTCGAGCGCGCAGACCAGCTCGAAGCTTGCATCGGCACACGGCAGCGCGCCGATCATGCCGTGCACGGCATGCGCGCCACTCGCGTGCAGGCGATGCAGGGCCGCGTGGCTGAGGTCGACGAAACAGGTGCCGTCCAGCGGCAGCCGCGGTCGCAGACCTGGCGCCACTTCCAGCCGGCGTGGCGCGGCAGCGGCCAGTTCACGTACCAGCGGCCAGGTGTTGAAGCGCTCGGGGCCGACCAGTTTCGCCCGCGACCACAGCGATTCGTAGAAGCCGCGGTTGGCCTGGATCAGTTCGGCGTCGCTGCGGCTCCCCGCGGGGCGTGGCTGGGTCATCGGCGGATTGAAGCCTCTATGCGCTGAGCAAACTGTGAAGCGGTCGGTCAACCCAGCAGGCGGATCTCGGTGTGCGCCGCAAAGTCATGCAGCGCGCGCCGACGCGAATCGAGCACGGCCACCGCAAACCATGCGGCCCACACACCCAGCAGGGTCCATAGCGTGGGCCGCAAACCGATCACCGGCTCCAGCATCAACAGCACCAGCGGGGCCGCCGCTACCATTGCTCGGATCAGCGCCTGCTGTATCGAGGGCGTGCCACCGTCCTCGCGGGTGACCCGGATGCGCCACGGCCGCATGCCCACGGTCTGTCCGCCGCGCCGCCAGGAACTGATGAAATAGGCCATCACGACCAGCGCCTGCAGCAACTGGTACCACACAGGCACCACCGCCTGGCCGCCGGTATGGATCAGCTGCCCGCGGGTGGCAAGCTGGCACAGCAGCCCCACCACCATCACGATCGCCACCACGATCAGCAGGTCGTAGACCAGCGCCAGCAGGCGGCGCCATAGGGGGCAGGGGAGATCGGTGGTGGCGAGGGTCACGGGCATCGGAGGTCGCTTGCTTAGAGCGCGCGCAATGGCCAGCATCGTGCGCATGGACAAGAAAGAAAAGCGCGACAGTATCGCCGAAGCCGACCGCCTGAGCATAAGCAGTTTTCTGGAACGGGTGTGGTCGGAGGATGGCCTGGCCGATCGCACGCTGGACGCCTACCGCCGCGACCTCGAGGCATTGGCCGGCTGGCTGGCCAATCGCAACCGCAACCTGTGCACCGCGCGGCGCGAGGACATCTCCGCGTACCACGGCGCCCAGGCGGGAGCGGTGCGATCGATCGCGCGGCGGCAGTCGGCGTTCCGTCGCTACTATGCCTTCCTCGCACGCACCGAAGCGGGCTTTGCCGATCCGACCCTGCTGATCGAGCGTCCGAGGATGCCGCGCAGCCTGCCCAAGGCGCTGGCCGAACGCGAGATCGAAGCTCTGCTCGACGCGCCCGATGTCGCCACCACGCTGGGCCAGCGCGATCGCGCCATGCTGGAGCTGATGTACGCCTGCGGCCTGCGCGTGTCCGAACTCGTCGAGCTGCCGCTGGCCGCGTTGAACACCCGCCAGGGCGTTCTGCGCATCACCGGCAAGGGCGGCAAGGACCGCCTGGTTCCCATCGGCGAGGAGGCGCTCGCGCGGCTCGGCAGCTTTCTGGCCGATGCGCGGCCGGCGCTGGCGAAAGGCCGCCAGCCGGTGGCGCTGTTCCTCAGCAAGCGCGGCGAGGGCATGACCCGGCAGATGTTCTGGACGCTGGTGAAACGCTACGCACTGACGGTCGGCATCAACCCGAAACGCATCTCGCCGCACGTGCTGCGCCACTCCTTCGCGACCCACCTGCTCAACCACGGCGCCGACCTGCGCGCCCTGCAGATGCTGCTCGGCCACAGCTCGCTCAGCACCACGCAGATCTACACCCTGGTGGCGAAGGAAGGCCTGAAGCGGCTGCATGCGCAGCATCATCCGCGGGGGTAGCGAGCATCAGCGGCAACGCGGGACGGTGTTACACGTCCGCCCACATGCGCAACAAATTCGCATGCGACTTGCTGATGGCGTCGAACGTCACGCTCTTGCCTTCGCGGCTGAAGATCTGCCGCTTGGCGTTGTCCAGATCCCATAGCAGTTCGCGCTTGCCGGCATCGCGCACCTGGCTCTGCACCCAGATGACGGCGGCGTAGCGTGCGCCTTCGGTTACGGGTGTCACGTGATGCAGGGTGTTGGCGGGATAGGCGATGGCGGAACCGGCATCCAGCTTGAAACCGTATTCCATGCCGTTGACGTCCACCACCAGGTCGCCGCCGGTGTAGGTCTTGGGATCGGTCAGGAATACGGTGATCGCCACGTCGCTGCGCACTGCGCTGCCGACGCCTCCCATCACGGGTGCGTCCACGTGCGGTCCGTACGTCATGCCCACGTCGTAGCGGTTGAACAACGCTTGCGTCATGGCGGTCGGCAGCGTCGCCATCTGCAGCTTGGCGCTGCGCAGAAAGGCGCTGCGCACGATGTCCTGCAGCCTGGCATAGCTTTCGGTGCCGACGTCGATCTGCAGATTCTTCTTGACCTCGCGCGCCGACCAGCCGGCTGTACTGGCGCCATCGACGAACGGGGCATCTCGAAGTTCCGCGCGTATCACGCCGAGTTGCTCGGCAGTCAGCACATTGGGAGCGCAAATGATCACGATGATCCGTCCGTCAATTCCGAAATTGGAGCAAGTCCGCTCCGCAGCAGCGTAGTGGCGCGCCGTTGGCGGGTGCCTGCGATCGTGAAAATCTATCATTGAACGCGGCGGTGGTTCACGGCGCATGAAGTCTCGCGCGATCTGGTCGGCCAGCGTTCCGCAGAGCGTTCAGCCGCCTGTGCGAGAATGATGCATGGCGCCCGCGTCATGCGTGCGGAACTCGGTTTCTGGACGAGGTTGGTATGTTGAAGAATCTGTTGCTGGCGTTGTGCATTGGCGCGCTGTCGTCGGCCGCGATGGCTGCCGAAAATGGCGCTGCGGCCGCCGCCGGCGCGACGGTCACCCCGGCTGCCGCGCAGATGGTGCAGCAGGCCATCAAGGGGCTGGCGGCGAATATCCGGGTCGACTCGATCGAGCCGGCGCCGATGCCCGGTTTCTATCAGGTGATCGCCGGCGGCCAGATGATCTACGTCAGCGCCGATGGCAAGTATCTGCTGCATGGCGACCTGATCGACCTGGGCAAGCACCGGAACCTCGGCGATGCCGCCTGGAGCCGCTTCCGCAAGGACGAGCTGGCCAAGGTCCCGGCTTCGCAGCGCATCGTGTTCGCGCCGCCGCATCCGAAATACACGATCAGCGTGTTCACCGATGTCAATTGCGGTTTCTGCCGCGCGCTGCACGAGCACGTGGCCGCCTTCAACAAGGAAGGTATCGCGGTGGAGTATCTGGCGTGGCCGCGCGAAGGCGTGACCACCACGGCGGGGCGGCCCACACCGACCTATACCGAGATGGTCTCGGTGTGGTGCGCCAGCGATCGCAAGGCGGCGTTCACCGCGGCGAAGCAGGGCCATGCGCCGCAGCCGGCGACCTGCACCAATCCGGTCAAGGACCAGTTCGACCTGGGCCTGAAGCTTGGCGTCAACGGCACACCGATGATCATCGGCCCGGACGGCAGCACACTGGGCGGCTATGTCACCCCCGAACAGCTGCTGCAGGCGCTGCAGAAGGGCAGTTGAGGTCCTCGCGAGGTCCGTGCGGGCGGGTTTGGGCTTGCGGCTATGCCGTATTGCAGCATCGGCTAGAATAGGCAGTTCCTTCGCCTCGCAGCCGTTCCCCGCATGATCGTACTCGACGGGCAGAGCGCCCTCTCGCCGTTTCGCCTCGAACGTCTCAATGCCCGCCTGGATGCCCTGCATCGCGGCGTGCGCGTGCAGTCGTCCTGGTTCGTCTACTTCATCGACGTCGATGCGGCGCCCGAAGGCGCGTTGCGCCAGCGGCTGCTGGCCGTGCTGGAAGCGAAGCATGCCGAGCCCGAAGCGGCCACGCTGTGGGTGGTGCCGCGGCTCGGCACGATCTCGCCTTGGTCGAGCAAGGCCACCGACATCCTGCACGGCGCCGGTTTCGACGTGCGCCGCGTGGAACGCGGGCTGGCCTGGCTGGTGAATGGCCTGCCGCCGGTCGGGGCGCCGGACCATGCCGCGATCATGGCGGTGCTGCACGATGCGATGACGCAGTCGGTGCTGACGCGGATCGAGGATGCGCAAGGCCTGTTCCTGGCCGGATCGCCCGGCGATCTGGTGCACGTCGCGCTCGGTGCCGACCCGCAGGCCGCGCTGGCCGCAGCGAATGTGCGGCTGGGCCTGGCGCTGGCCGACGACGAGATCGAATACCTGGTGGCGCGCTACGCCGAACTCGGCCGCGATCCCACCGACGCCGAACTTTTCATGTTCGCCCAGGCGAACTCCGAGCATTGCCGGCACAAGGTGTTCAACGCCAGTTGGACGGTCGACGGCGCCGAGCAGGACAAGACCCTGTTCGGCATGATCAAGCACACCCATCAGCAGTCGCCTGCGCATACCCTGTCCGCGTATTCGGACAACGCCGCCGTGATCGAGGGCAGCACCGGCAAGCGCTTTTTCGCCGATCCGGCGGATGGCGTGTGGCGTGGCCACGAAGAACGCATCGACTTCGCGATCAAGGTGGAGACGCACAACCATCCCACCGCGATCGCGCCGTGGCCGGGTGCGGCCACCGGCGCCGGCGGCGAGATCCGTGACGAGGGCGCGACTGGTCGTGGCGGCAAGCCGAAGGCCGGTCTCACCGGTTTCTCGGTTTCCGACCTGCGCATTCCCGGCCATCCGCAGCCCTGGGAAGTGGAACGCCCGCTGCCGCCGCGCATGGCCAGCGCGTTCGAGATCATGCGCGACGGCCCGCTCGGCGCCGCCGCGTTCAACAACGAATTCGGTCGCCCCTGCCTGGGCGGCTACTTCCGCAGCTACGAGCACGAGACCGGCGAAGCCGGCCTGCGCCGCGGCTACGACAAGCCGATCATGCTGGCCGGTGGACTGGCCAACCTGCGTGCCGGCCACGTGCTGAAGCGCGCAGTGCAGCCGGGCAACAAGGTGATCGTGCTGGGCGGTCCGGCGATGCTGATCGGGCTCGGTGGCGGCGCGGCCTCGTCGGTTGCCGGCGGTGCCTCCAGTGCCGAGCTCGATTTCGCCTCGGTGCAGCGCGACAACGCCGAGATGGAACGGCGCTGCCAGGAAGTCATCGACGCCTGCTGCGCGCGCGGCGACGACAACCCGATCGTCAGCGTGCATGACGTTGGCGCTGGCGGCCTGTCCAACGCCATTCCCGAACTGCTCAACGATGCCGGCGTGGGCGGCGTGATCGACCTCTCGAAGATCCCCTGCGACGACCCCTCGCTGTCGCCGATGCAGGTGTGGAGCAACGAGTCGCAGGAACGCTACGTGCTGGCGATCGCGCCGGAAAACCTGGCCGAGTTCGAGGCCATGTGCGCGCGCGAGCGCTGTCCGTGCGCCGTGGTCGGCGATGCCACCGTCGAACGCCAGCTGGTGCTCGACCGATCCGCGCCGCGACCTGACCGTCGATCGATTTGCCCATGGACGTGCTGTTCGGCAAGCCGCCGCGGATGCATCGCGACGCGAAGCGCGATCAAGCCGCGCGTCGACCTGGTGCCCGACCTCACCGGCATCGGCATGGACGAGGCGCTGCTGCGCGTGCTGCGGCTGCCCACCGTGGGCAGCAAGAGTTTCCTGATCACCATCGGCGACCGCACCGTCGGCGGGCTGAACCATCGCGATCCGATGGTCGGTCCGTGGCAGGTGCCGGTGGCCGATTGCGCGGTGACCATCGCCGATTTCGACGGCTACGCCGGCGAAGCGATGGCGATGGCCGAACGCGCGCCGGTGGCGCTGCTCAACAGCGCCGATGCGGCGCGGCTGGCGGTGGGCGAGGCGATCACCAACCTCGCCGCGGCACCCATTGCGAACCTCGGCGAAATTCGTCTGTCGGCGAACTGGATGGCCGCGGTCAACCACCCCGGCGAAGACGCCGCGCTGTTCGATGCCGTCAAGGCAGTCGGCATGGAACTGTGTCCGCAGCTGGACATCTCGATCCCGGTCGGCAAGGACTCGCTGTCCATGCAGACCGAGTGGCACGACGGCACGACTGCGCAACGCACGGTGTCGCCGGTGTCGCTGGTGATCACCGGCTTCGCGCGCGTCGGCGACGTGCGCCGCACGCTCACGCCGCAGCTGAAACTCGATCGCGGCACCTCGATGCTGTGGCTGATCGACCTCGGCGCCGGGCGCGATCGCCTCGGCGGTTCCGCGCTGACCCAGGTGTTCAATCGCACCGGTGGCGTGCCGCCGGATCTGGACGATGCGAAGCGGCTGAAGGCGCTGTTCGAGCTGATCCAGGAAGCGAACGCGAACGGCCTCTTGCTGGCTTATCACGACCGCTCCGACGGCGGCGTCATCACCACCTTGCTGGAGATGGCGTTCGCCGGTCATTGCGGCCTGGAAATCCATCTGGACGGCTGGGCCGAGGCGACGCTGCGCGCGCTGTTCAACGAGGAGCTTGGCGCCGTGGTGCAGGTGGCCGAGGCCAATCGCGAGGCGTTCGAGGCACTGCTTGTCAAGTACGGCCTGGCCGGCATCAGCCATCGCATCGGGCGGCCCAAGGAGAAACTCGGCATCAAGCTGTTCCTGGGCGACGACACCTTGTTCAAGTGGAACTGGACCACGCTGTTCAAGGCGTGGAACGACACCAGCTACGCGATGCAACGCCTGCGCGACAATCCGCAAAGCGCCGACGCCGAACACGAGTGGCGGCTGGACGATGCCGATCCAGGCATCACGCCGAAGCTCACCTTCAACCCGGCCGAAGACGTGGCTGCAGCGCTGATCGCTGGCGGCGTGCGTCCGCGCATCGCGGTGCTGCGCGAGCAGGGCGTCAACGGCCAGGTCGAGATGTCGGCCGCGTTCACCCGCGCCGGCTTCGACGCGGTGGACGTGCACATGTCCGACTTGGCCAGCGGCCGGATCAGGCTGGCCGACTTCCGCGGCTTCGCGGCGTGCGGCGGGTTCTCCTATGGCGACGTGCTGGGCGCGGGCCGCGGCTGGGCCACGTCGATCCTCTACAACGACATGTTGCGTGCGCAGTTCGCGGCGTTCTTCGCCGACGAAACCAAATTCGCGCTGGGTGTGTGCAACGGCTGCCAGATGCTGGCGCAGCTGAAGGAGATCATTCCCGGCGCGCAGCACTGGCCGAAGTTTCTGCGCAACGCGTCGGAGCAGTACGAGTCGCGGCTGGTCACGCTGGAGATCCTCGATTCGCCGAGCCTGTTCTTCAAGGGCATGGCCGGCTCGCGGATTCCGGTGGCGGTGGCGCACGGCGAAGGCCGAGTGAGTTTTCCGCAGGTGTGCAGTCCGTCGAAGTCGAACGGCGCGGTGCGCTTCGTCGACAACCGTGGCAAGCCGACCGAGAATTTTCCGCTCAACACCAACGGCTCGCCCGGCGGCCTGGCCGGTTTCACCGCCGCCGAGGGCCGCGTGACGATCCTGATGCCGCACCCCGAGCGCGTGTTCCGCAGCGTGCAGATGAGCTGGCATCCGGAACAATGGGGTGAGGATTCGCCGTGGATGCGCATGTTCCGCAACGCGCGCGTGTGGTGCGGCTGACCGCACATCGCGTGATGCCCGACTGAGCCATGTCCGCCTTGCGCTGGCCTGGCTGGAACAACGTGCTGTCGGCGCTGGCATGGCTGGCGCTGCTGGCGCTGTTGCCGTGGTGGCTCGGCTTGCCCTTGCTGCTGGCGCTGGCTCCCGTCGTGGTGCTGCTGCAGCATCGGCTCGCCGGCGAGCACGTGGTGCTCATCCGCCGTGCGATGCGTTGGGGTCTGCCCGGCGTGCTGCTTGCGCTGCAGAGGGCGCTCGGCGGCGACGCGTTCGCCTGGGGCGCCGCCTTGCTGGGCGCACTGGCCGGCTACACCCTGCTGGCAGGACTCGAGGCCTGGCTCGACCGGGATCTGCGCCGCGCACCGCCGGCAGCGGAGTCGGCCGAATGGCCCGAACTGGCGCGAGCGCCGATCGGCCCCGCCGCGGAGATCATCGAGCTGCAGGCGCCGGTGTGGCAGCGGGCGAATGATGGATTGGCCGACCCCTCTGGCGGTCGTGTGGACTACAACGGCAGCGGCTTACCTGTTCGCCGACGGCAGCAGGGTCGACGGCGTCGTTGCGCAGGCCGCGTTCAGTCCGGCCGGGCGCTGGTTCGCGGCACGCATGGCCGGCGACCGCGGCACCGTGTTGTGGGATCGCGAGCGCAACCAGCGGCATCGCCTGCGCGGCTGGCACGTGAGCGGCTGGTATCGCGAGCAGCCGTGGTTGAGCCGTCGCGAAGGCGACATGCCGCAAGGCTTGCCGAGCTGTGCTGGGCGAGCGCGACGAGGACGCATTGCGATGAACGCACATCGATCGCCACACGATGGTTTCGGCCTGCACGACAAAGCGTGGTTCTCGTGCCAGGCATCTCCGCGCATACTTGTGCGATGGCCATGATCGACTCCAAGCAATCGCCGTTTTCGCTGGCCCTCAGCGTGATCGTGGTCTCCGCCGACAGCGGGGTTGCACTGCGCGATTGCGTGAATTCGGTGCTTCGCAGCACCTTGTCGCTCGAGCTGATCCTGATCGACAACGCCTCGCGCGACGGCCTGCCCGCGGCGATCGAGCGCGCGCATGCGAACGATGCGCGGCTGCAGGTGATCTACAACCATCGCAACCTGGGTTTTGGTCCGGCGGTGAACCTCGCCGCGCGGCGCGCGCGCGGGCAGGCGCTGCTGGTGCTCAATCCCGATTGCGTATTGGCCGAAGACGATTTGCCGCGCCTGCTCGCCCTGCTCGCCGGCAGGCCGAAAGCCGGCCTGATCGGGGTGGCGGTCGCCGATGCGCAAGGCAACGTCGATCCGGCGTCGTGGCGGCGCGACCCGCTGCTGCAACGCTCGCTCAACAGCATGCTCGAGCGCCCCGGCGAGAAGATCAACGTCGAGCAGCCCATTCCCGCCGAGGTCATCGAGGTGGAGGCGATATCCGGCGCGCTGATGCTGTTGCCGCGCGAGATGTTCCAGCGGCTGGGCGGTTTCGACGAGGGTTATTTCCTGCATTGCGAGGATCTCGACCTGTGCCGGCGCGTGCGCGACCTGGGCTATCAGGTGCTGCTGGCCGGAGACATCCGCGTGCATCACGGCAAGGGCGGTTCGAGCCGGCATCGGCCGGTATTCGTCAGCCGCTACAAGCATCGCGGCATGTGGCGCTGGTTCCGCCAGCACGATCCGGCGGCGCGCAACCCACTGGTGGCCGCAGCGGTCTGGCTGGGCATCTGGGCGCACTTCCTGCTGAGCGTGCCGGGCCAGTTGTGGCGGCTGCTGCGTCGATGACGTCGTCGCGACGGATCACCGCGCTGGCGACGCTCGGCCTGCTGGCGATGACCGCGGTGTGGGGCTCGACCTTCGTGCTGATCAAGGACGTGGTCGGGCGCATGCCGGTGGCGGATTTCCTCGCCGTGCGTTTCGTGATCGCCGCGCTGACGATGCTGCTGCTGTTCGCCCGGCCGGTGCTGCGGCTCGGCCGGCGGCAGGTGGCGCGCGGCCTGCTGCTGGGCGTGGTCTACGGCATCGGCCAACTGCTGCAGACCTGGGGGCTGTCGCTGATCGCGCCCAGCGTCAGCGGTTTCGCCACCGGCATGTATGTGGTGTTCACGCCGATCCTGGCGCTGTTGCTGTTGCGACAGCGCATGGCCGGGGTGGTGTGGCTGGCGGTGGCGCTTTCCACCGCCGGGCTGGCGCTGCTTTCGCTCAACGGGGTTTCGGTGGATCTGGGCGTGTGGCTGACGCTGGCCTCGGCGGCGCTGTATGCGCTGCACATCGTCGGGCTCGGGCAGTGGTCGCGCCAGGGCGAGGCCTTCGGCATGTCCGCGGTGCAGATGGTGGCAATCGCCGTGGTCTGCCTGCTCGCCACCGCGCCGCACGGGCCGTTGCTGCCACCCGACCCGAGAGCATGGCTCGCCGTGCTTTACATGGCACTGATCGCCGGCGCCGGCGCGATGCTGATGCAGACCTGGGCGCAGTCGCACCTGCCCGCTGCACGCGCCGCGATCGTGATGACCACCGAGCCGGTGTTCGCCGCTGCGTTTGCGGTGGCGCTCGGCAGCGACGTGCTGAGCTGGCGCATGGTGGTTGGCGGTGGCCTGATCCTGGCGGCGATGTACCTGGTCGAGTTGATGCCGCGACGCGGCGCCGGCGAGTTGCCGAGCGAGGCCGTGCACCACGAAGTGTGAGCGGCTTTCTTTCAGTCGATGCTTCGTGGCTGCCGCGCTACGCGCACCAGATAGATGATGATGCCCACGTTGCCCACCAGCGTGGCCAGTTTGAGCCAGCCGAAGTGGTACAGCGTTTCGTACAGCTCCAGCGGAATCAGCGAGCCGGTGGCGATCACGGTGAACCACTCGGCCCAATGCTTGCCCAGCCACAGGCCGATGCCCTCGATGCCGAAGATCAGCGCATAGCCCAGCGCCACGATGCCAACCGCCACGAACTTGCTCGGCCCCATCTGCTGCAGCAACTCGACCAGCTTCCAGCGCAGACCGTTGCTGTCGGCCAGCGAAAGATGTTCCAGCCAGTGCACCAGATGATCGAAGTTCTGCGTACGGTTCAGATGAAACGCCGCCACTGCCACCAGCAGCAGTCCGACGGTCTTCACCGCTTCGTAGATCGCGATGACGCGCAGGCCGACGCCATGCGGGGAACGGTGCCTTGGAATGGGTTTCATGCGGGTAGCAGCGGCGTGACGTTCATGGCGATCACCGGAGAGTGATCGCCATTGTCGCCGGCGCGTGACGAGCGGTCGAGGTGGCTTTCGCCACTGGGCACGCGGGCGCGGATGCGACGAGCGCATCCTGCAGCGAGGAGCGATCGCCGCGACCGTTCAGTCGGCGATGACAGGCAGCGCGATAAAGCTCGCCTGCGCCGGTGCGTGGTACACGCGCTGCGTGGCCTTCACGTAATCCGCCGGTTTGGCCAGGAAGATGTTCGGCACGAAGGTCTGCGGATTGCGGTCGTACAGCGGGAACCAGCTCGACTGCACCTGCACCATGATGCGGTGGCCGGGCAGGAAGACGTGGTTGGCGGTGGGCAGCGCGAAGCGGTAGGGCAGCGGCTGGTTCGGCGGCGATCGGCTTGCGCTTCGGTGAAGCCTTCGCGGTAGCGGCCGCGGAAGATGTCCATCGCCACGGCGAGCTGGTAGCCGCCCATCGCCGGCTGGTCGGCCACCTGGTCGGGATAGACGTCGATCAGCTTGACCACCCAGTCGCTGTCGGTGCCGCTGGTCGAGGCGATCAGGTTCACGACCGGCTGCGCCGCTGATCGTCAGCGGCGTGGTGAGCACATCGGACGACGTAGCGTCAGCACGTCGGTGCGGCCGGAGGCTTCGCGCTGGTCGTCGACCAGCCATTGCGACCAGGTCTGGTCGGCGTCGTAGCCCATCGGCTGGATCGGCCGCGCGCGGATACGGCACCGGCTGGGCGGGATCGGAGACGTATTCGTCGTAGGCGGCGCCGGCCGCGGGCGCGGCTCGAAGCCGAGCCTGTTGCCGGCTTCCAGGTACAGCGCGCGGCTCGTTGCCGGGCAGCCGGTCGCGCAGGCCAGCGGCCAGCGATCCAGCCGCTGCCATTGATTGGTGCCGGTCTCGAACGCGGTGACCGGCGGCGATGTCGGCCTTGGGCGCGCCGTCCTTCAGGTACTGGGCGAGGAACGGGCGCAGGATGTGCTGCGCGGAAGTACTGGGCGGTGTCGCTGCCGAAGCTGGATCGCGCCGAGCGAGCTGCCGTCGTCGATCTCCTGGCCGTGATGCCACGGGCCCATCACCAGCTTGACCATGTTGCCGCTCGTGTCCTTCGGCTTGATCGCGCGGTACACGGCGGGCGCGCCGTAGATGTCTTCCTGGTCCCACAGGCTGTGCACCAGCATCATCGGCACCTTGAGCGGCTGCGCGGCGAGCAGCTTGTCCACGCCTGGTCGCTCCAGAAGACTGTCGTAGGCGGGATGCGCGAGCGAGCTTGTTCCAGAAGCCGAGCTGGTCGCATGCCGTAGGCGTCGCGCCAGCGCGCCGGCCGAGCCGGAGTGCATGAACAGGTCGTAGTCGTCGTGGTAGTTCGTCCACCACTTGATCGCTGTTGTCGCGGCTGGCGATCTGTTCGTAGATGTAGCTCAGGTTCTGCTGGCGGAAGGCGCCGTTGTGGAACCAGTCGTCGCCCATCCAGCCGTCGACCATCGGGTTCATCGGCACCGACACCTTCAGCGCCGGATGCGGATTGATCAGCGCCATCAGCGGCTCGAAGCCGTCGTAGGAAATGCCGAGCGATGCCGACCTTGCCGTTCGACTCGGGAACGTTCTTCACCAGCCAGTCGATGGTGTCGTAGGTGTCGGTGGCGTCATCGACGGGCGTGGGATTCAGCGGGCCGTGCAGCGGCCGGTTCATCACGTAGTCGCCTTCGGAACCGTACTTGCCGCGCACGTCCTGCACCACGCGGATGTAGCCGTCCTCGACGATGACGTCGGTGGCGTTGTCGTAGCCCTGCAGCATCGGGCCGAGGTGACCGCTCTCGTGTGCGTGGTCAGCGCCTTGGCGTCGTACGGCGTGCGCGTGAGCAGCATGCCGGCGTGCTGCGCGCCCTTCGGGACCAGAATGACGGTGTGCAGCTTCACGCCGTCGCGCATCGGGATCATCACGTCGCGCGATACGTAGTCGAAGCTGCCGGTGGCTGGCACGAACGTCGCCGGCGTTTCGCTGGGGTAGTCCGGATATTTCGCCTGCGGCGGTGTGTCGGCCGCCTGCAGTGCGCCGCTCAGCGTCAACAGCAGGGCGAACATTGCGACAGCGGTGCGATTGGATTTCATGGCCGATCCCCCGAGGACGAGTCGCCTAGCCTAACTCCAACGGCGGCGGCGGGCGCCAGGGGCAGTTGGCAAGCCTGTTGCTTTGCTCCGGGCATGAGCGAACAAGCCTACGACATCTCCTACCTGCTCGAGTCCGAGCCGGCCCGGGCCGCCGCGCCCGACCTGCGGATCGCCAGGGCGCCGCCCGTGAGGCCTTCGCCGTGCACCGTTGCCGCCGCGCAAGAGGCGCTGGCGCGAGAACTCCTGCAGGCGGCAGACGCGCATGAGGCGATGATCCAGCAGTATCTGCGCATGACCGATGAGGGTTATCGGGATACGTACGGCGCGTGATGATGTCTCAGGGGCGTCGGCGATTCTTCGCGGAACGTGGATGCCCGCAAGGTGTCATGGCTTTCTCTGGGCCATAGCCGGCGAGGCGTCGCCAGTTCCGAAGGCCGTTCGCTTTTCCAGTCCCCAAGGCCGTCATCCGGACAAAAATCCGACTGTCGTGGATGAGCCAAAGGTGACCTGGTTCGACACGTCATGTGATGGCATCGATCGACGATGATCCCGGCTGAGCCGGCTGTTTGCACACCCCGGTGCACGGCGGCAGGTTCGGAAATCTCCGGGCGCAGGCGTGAGCGAAGTCCGAACTCCGTTTGCGCGGCAAGAAAAAGCCCGGCATGCCGGGCTTTTCCATGATCAACGGTCACACCTGCCGCATCATGCAATCGTCGGCAGCGTCTCCACCCCGGCTTCGATCGCTGCCTGGTGGGTCAGGCAGCGCGGCAGGATGCGCGCGAAGTAGAACGTCGCGGTGTCGCGCTTGGCTTGCCGGAACGCGGCGCCGTGCCCGCCGCTTTCGCTGGCCGCCACGCTGCGCGCCCACATGTAGGCGAGCGCGACGTAACCGGAGTAGTACAAGTAGTCGACCGCGGCGGCGCCGAGTTCCTCCGGATCGGCCTGCACCCGCTGGGCGAGCTTCAGGGTGAGGTCACCCCAGTTCTTGGTGGCGACGGCGAGCGGCGCGATGAACGGGCGCAGCGACTCCTCGGCGGCGTGCTGCTGGCAGAACGCACTGATCTCCTCGAGGAAATGCCTGAAGCCGACACCTTGCAGCTGGAGGATCTTGCGGCCCAGCAGGTCGGCCGCCTGGATGCCGGTGGTGCCTTCGTACAGCGTGATGATGCGGGCATCGCGTACGAACTGCTCCATGCCGTTCTCGGCGATGTAGCCGTGGCCGCCATAGATCTGCAGCGCTTCCTTGGTGCTCTCCTGGGCCAACTCGGTGACCACGCCCTTGGCGATCGGAATCAGGAACGCGACCAGTTCGCCGGCGGCCTTGCGTACAGCCTCGTCGGTGGCACGCGCCTCCACGTCGGTCTGCAGCGCGGTATACAGCAGCAGGGCACGCGAACCTTCGACGAACGCGCGCTGGGTCAGCAGCATGCGCCGCACATCCGGCTGCACCAGCAGGTTGTCGGCCGGCCTGTCGGGGAACTTCGGGCCGGACAGCGAGCGCGACTGCAACCGCTCGCGCGCGTAATTGAGACTGTTCTGCAGCGCGCGTTCGGCCAGCGCCAGACCCTGCACGCCGACCGACAGGCGCGCCGCATTCATCATGGTGAACATCGCCATCAGACCCTTGTGCGGCTTGCCGATGAGGTAACCCTCGGCGCCGTCCAGGTTGATCACGCAAGTGGAACAGGCATGGATGCCCATCTTGTGCTCGATCGCACCGGCCGCCACCGTGTTGCGCGCGCCGAGCGAACCGTCCTCGTTCACCTTGAACTTCGGCACGATGAACATCGAGATGCCGCGGCTGCCTTCCGGCGCATCGGGCAGGCGCGCCAGCACCAGATGCACGATGTTCTCGGTGAGGTCGTGCTCGCCGGCGCTGATGAAGATCTTGGTGCCGGTGATCCTGTAGGTGCCGTTCTCGCCCGGTTCGGCGCGCGTCTTCAGCAGGCCGAGGTCGGAGCCGGCCTGCGGCTCGGTCAGACACATGGTGCCGGTCCAGCGGCCGGCGACGATCGGCTTCATGAAGCGCTCGCGCTGCCATTCCTCGCCATGGATTTCCAGCGCGTGGGTGGCGCCTTCGGAAAGCAGCGGGTACAGGCTCCACGCCAGGTTGCCGGACTGGAAAATTTCGGTGGTCGCCGTGCCCAGCACGTTGGGCAAGGCCTGCCCGCCGTAGGCCTCGGGGTTGGTCAGGCCGGTCCAGCCACCTTCGGCGAACTGCTTGAACGCTTCCTTGAAACCCTTCGGCGTGGTCACCGTCTGGGTGGCCTTGTCGAAGTGGCAGCCTTCCTCGTCCGCCGGGCCGTTGGTGGGCGCCAGCAACTGCTCGCTCAGGCGGCCGGCTTCCTCCAGCACGGCGTCCAGAAGGTCGCGGCTGTGCGCTTCGCCATCACGCAGACCGGTCAAGGTCTTTTCGGCGTCCAGCACGTCGAACAGGGCAAAGCGCAGATCGTCGAGAGGGGCCTTGTAAGCGGTCATGGTGATTCCTTGGGTAAAGGGGGATGTAGTGAAAAACGATCAGCGATACGTGCCCGGAATGCCCGGCACCGGCGACAACCAGTCGCTGCCGCTGAAGTCGAATGCACGCAGCTTGTCTTCCTGCTCCGGCTTGGCGCTCGCGCTGCCGCTGATGCGGTAGGCCAGTGCGCCGGCACTGCCCTTGCCCGCGATCGCCTGCAGCGACTGGGTCATGGCGGTGGTGGGCAGCACGTCGAGCTGGATCACGTCGCCAGCGAGCGCGGGGATGTCGCGGGCGAACGTCTGATGCAGACGGATCGGCACCAGCTCGGCGATCTGCAGCTGGCCGTCCAGCGATTTGAAATCCATCTCGCCGTAGCTGTTGTTCTGGATGCGCACGGTCAGCCGCCATTGGCCGCCGGGCAGCACCGATAGTTGCTGGATGCTGAGCGTGGGCGGGTAGATGCTTTTCTTCGCCGGGCCACAGGCAGTCAGGCCCAGCAGCAGAACAGGGATGATCCAGCGCAGCAGACGCATGGCGGCTCTCCAAACGATCGTTTGAATGCCGATTCTAACCGCGTTTCGGAGAAAAAAATTTGGCGGGATCGGAGGCATACGGACTGCACCGCCGTTCCGGCGCGGGCGATCCGTATGACAGGCCCGAGTGGACACGCGCCACGATCGAGCTGTCCCGGGCGAATCCACAGCTCTCGCCGCAGTTTCATTACCGCCGTTCGTGGCCGCTCGCTTAGTGCAACCAGGGCGCATGCCGGCGCGCCAAGAGCTTTCGCGGCCATCGGCAAACGGGCATCATCAACGCCCGTCTTATTCGCAGGGCTACACCGCATGTCACGACGTTTCATTGCGCGCCGCTCGCCGATCCACGGCAACGGCGTGTTCGCCACCGCGGCGATCGCCAAGGGCGAGGAAATCATCGAGTACAAGGGCACGCTGCGCAGCCATGCCGAGACCGACGAGCTATACGGCGATGGCGGCGAAACCGGGCATACGTTCCTGTTCACGCTCAACGACGACTACATCATCGATGCCAACGTGAAGGGCAACAGCGCGCGCTGGATCAACCACAGCTGCGCGCCGAACTGCCGCGCCGTGGTCGAGGAAAGCGCCAGCGGCGATCCGCGCAAGGACCGTGTGTTGATCGAGGCCATCCGCAACATCAAGCCCGGTGAGGAGCTCACCTACGACTACGGCATCGTGCTGGACGTACCGCACACCGCGCGCCTGAAAAAGCTCTGGGTGTGCCTGTGCGGATCGCCGAAATGCACCGGCACGCTGCTCAAGCCGAAGCGGTAGGCAAAGGCCAAAAATCGCTTCTATACTCTCGCGAGTCGCCCGACATGGGGGAGGGCGACGAGGACAGCGACAAGGGGAAGGAAGCGATGGAAACGAATCCGTACGCCGCACCGGCGGCCGTGGTCGACGACGTGGCCGCATGGGACGCGCTCGACCTGGAGAACCGCAAGGCCACACGCGGCAAACGCCTTGGCGCCGCGCTGCTGGATGGGGTGATCAACCTGATCTGGCTGCTGCCGGTCATCTGGGGCGCCACCATGGCGGTCGACGTCAGGCACGGGCTGAAGCCTGCCGCACCGATGGTGGGCGTCGTGATGCTGGGGCTTGCCCTGCTGATCGGCATCTTCGTCGTCAACTGCATGATGATCCATCGCAACGGCCAGACCATAGGCAAGCGCGCGCTGGATATCGCCATCGTGCGCACCGACGGCAGCCGCATCGGCGTGGTTCGCTACATCTTCCTGCGCGTGGTGCCGATCGTCCTGATCGGCCTGATTCCCGTCGTGGGCAGGCTGGTCAATCTGGTCAATCCGCTGCTGATCTTCGGCAAGGAGCGCCGCTGTCTGCACGACCTGATCGCCGACACCATCGTCGTCGACGCTTGATGCTCGACACCGTTCGAGAGATCGAGACGCCGGAAGGCATCTCCCTGCATCTGCGGGCGGCAGGTGCGTTGCCGCGCGCACAGGCATGGATGGTCGACCTGTTGCTGCGCATGGGCGTGTTCATGGTGGCGATGATCCCGCTGTCGCTTTTCGGCGTGGGCGGCAACGGGCTGGCGATGCTGCTGCTGTTCGCGCTGATGTGGGCGTACTGGGTGGTGTGCGAGGTTTGGCTGGAAGGGCAGACGCTGGGCAAGCGCGCGCTGGGTTTGCGCGTGGTCAATGCGGACGGCACGCCCGTCACCTGGCTGCCTTCGGTGGTGCGCAACCTGCTGCGCGTGGTGGACGTGCTGCCGGGCGTCTACGGCGTGGGGCTGGCCAGCACCTTGATCGATCCCTACGGACGCCGGCTCGGCGACGTCGTGGCGGGCACGATGGTAATCCATGCCGGCGACCCGCCGGCGGGACAGGGGGTGCCGGCGGTTGCCGCCGCGCCGCTGCCGCTGGTGCTTGCCGCCGACGAACAGGCGGCGCTGGTGGAGTTCGCCGAACGCTCGGGCCAGCTCACCCTGCAGCGCCAGGAAGAGCTGGCCAACCTGCTCACGCCGTTGACCGCGCGCAGCGATACTGCGGCCGTGCGGCAACTCATCGCGCACGCCAACTGGCTGCTGGGACGGCCATGAAGCAGCAGCGTTTCGTGGCACTGCACGAGCGCGAATGGGACAGCCTGCAATCGTGGCTGAGCGCGCTCGACCGCCAACCGAAACGCACGCTGCGGCAGGAACAGGCGCTGGATTTTCCCTCGTCGTACCGGCGCGTCTGCCACCACCTGGCGCTGGCGCGCGGACGCGGCTACAGCCACGAGATCACCGATCGCCTGCAGCGTCTGGTGCAGCAGGGACATCGCGTGCTGTACCGCGCGCCGGCGCCGCGCTGGCATCGGGTGGCCGGCTTCCTGATCGCCGGTTTTCCCCGCCTGGTGCGTGCGCAATGGCGTTGCATGGCCGTGGCGGCGGCGCTGTTCTATCTGCCTGCGCTGATCACCCTGGTGTTGATGCAGGCGCGGCCCGAGCTGGCGCATACGGTGTTCAGCAGCGCGCAACTGGCGCAGTTCGAAAAGATGTACGACCCGGCGAACGCGCACATCGGCCGCAGCAGCGGCACCGACATGCAGATGTTCGGCTTCTACGTGATGAACAACGTGAGCATCGCGTTCCGCACCTTTGCCTCCGGATTGTTTTTCGGCGTGGGCGCGATCTACGTGCTGGGCGCCAACGGCGTATTGATCGGGGGCGTGGCCGGGCACCTCACCGCGATCGGTTACGGCGGTCCGTTCTGGCGCTTCGTGGTGGGCCATTCGCCGTTCGAGCTCACTGCCCTGGTGATCGCCGGCGGGGCGGGGTTGCAACTGGGCTTGGCCCTGCTGGCGCCGGGGCGGCAACGACGTGGCCCGGCCTTGGTCGCGGCTGGCTGGATCGGTGCGCAACTGGCCTTGGGTGCGTTCGCCATGTTGCTGGTGGCGGCCTTCATCGAGGCCTATTGGTCGTCGATCGCCGCGTTGCCGGATGCGCTGAAGTTCGGCAGCGGCGCCTTGTTGTGGATGCTGGTGCTGGGCTGGCTGTGGCGCGGCGGCAGGGCAGGTGCGCATGGAGCTTGAACGGATCAGCGTGGTGCTGCGACCGCGCACGCCGCGCGAGGCGATCGACCTGGGTGCGGCGATGCTGCGCGGGAATGCCGCCGCGGTGTGGTCGGCGTGGTTCGCGTTCACCCTGCCGGTGTTCGTGTCGTGCAACGCGCTGGGCGTCTTGCTGGGCTTGCCGTGGCTCGGGCTGGTGATGGTGTGGTGGCTGAAGCCGCTGTTCGACCGGGTGCCGCTGTACGTGCTGTCGCGCGCGGTGTTCGAGCGCACGCCCGGCTGGCGCGAAACCCTGCGCGGCCAGCGCCACTGGAACTGGCGCAGCACGCTGGCGGCGCTCACCTGGCTCCGCATCGACAGCAATCGCGCACTGCGCCTGCCGATGGAATTGCTCGAGGGCGCGCCGCGCAAGCAACGCGTGGCGCGCTGGAAAGTACTGCGCCGGCGCATCGTGGCCGACACCAGCCTGCTCACCTACGGTTGCCTGCAGTTCGAGCTGGTGTTGTTTCTCAGCGTGTGGCTGCTGGTGCTGTTGCTGATACCCGACGAATGGCGTCCGCTGTCGCTGAGCGGATTCTTCCGTCATGACGTGCGCGATGCATCGACGATGTGGATGCTGCTGGGTGCGGCCGTGGCCTATCTGGCGATGAGCGCGATCGAGCCGTTGTACGTGGCATGCGGCTTCGCGCTGTATCTCAACCGTCGCACGCAGCTGGAAGCGTGGGATATCGACCTGGCCTTCCGGCGCATGCGTACGCGATTGCAGGCGTTAGGCAAGGTGCTCGGCATGTTGCTGGTGTGCGCATGCGCGTGGCCCATGACGGCCAAGGCAGGCGCGCCGCCACCACCTGCGGCGGTTTCGTTGCAGCAGGTATTCCAGCAGGCGCCGGACAGCGCTTCCCGGCGTTTCGCCACGGCCGCCGAGCAGGCCTATCGCGATCCGCGTTTCGGCGGCAAGCGCACCACGCGCCAGTGGACGTTCAAATACTGGCCCAAGGCCACAAGTGCCGAGCCAACCACGCCCTTTCCGGCGCTGGGCGCGGCGTTTGCCACGTTGTTCAAGATCATGCTGTGGCTGTTGCTGATCGTGGCGGCCGGCGCCTTGTTGCGGTTCGCCTGGCGCTGGCGCGGGCGTTGGTCACAAACCTCGGCCGAGCCCGCGCTGGCGCTTTCGCAGGGCACGCAGCCGACCGTGCTGGAGGACGCGCCGCTGCCGGCGGATCTGGCCGGCGCGGCCCGCGCGCTGTGGCAGGCGCAACATCAGCGCGAGGCGCTGGCGCTGCTGTATCGCGGCTGCGTGGAGCAGACGTCGCGTCTGCTGAAAGTGGCGCCGTCGCCGGATGCGACCGAGGCGGACTGGCTGCGCCAGGCCGCCGCGATCGACGACCCGGCCCGCGCACAACGGGTCATTGCGATCGTGCGCACCTGGCAGTTCGCCGCCTACGCAGGCCGCTACCCGGATGACGCTGGCATCGAGCATCTGCTTGCCGGGTGGCCGGCGCAGGCGGGGGTGTCGGCATGAACCGCAAGCCACTCTACGTGTCGTTGCTGGTGCTCGCGATCGCACTGCTCCTGGTCGGTGGGTTCTTCGCGCTGTTCGAGCGCAAGGACGTCACCGAGCCGGCGAGCGCCACCGGCGAGGCGCGCTTCAACCGTTTCTTCGCGCTTGAAAAGACGCTCCATCAGCTGGACCTGCCGGCCACGTCGCTGACCACGCTCGATCCGCTGCAGATGCCGTTGCAGCCTGGCGATACCCTGGTGCTGGGCGACGACGTGGCACGGGTCGACGTCGATGACGCCACGCGCATCGCCGCATGGGTCCGCAGTGGCGGCCACCTGCTGTTGTCGCCGGGACTGCCGGATCTGGCCGTCCATACGCCGTTGTTCGAGGCGCTGGGCCTGCTCGATCCGCACGCCGGCAAGCGTCCCTGCCGCACGATCCACGCGAGCGATGTCGCGCCGGCCAACGCCGACGATGCGATGACCTGGTGCGGGCTGCGTTTTCACCTGGTGCCGGCCGCGGCCGTCGATACGGCGATCGGCGACGCGCAGGACGGTTTCCTGTTCGCCCGCGTGCGCGTGGCCAAGGGCTCGGTCAGCCTGCTGGCCAACCTCGACATGCTTTCCGGCAACGGCCTGAAGCGTAGCGTGGAGCAACAATTCGGCTGGCAGCTGCTGGCGCCGAATATCGGTCGCGGCCAGGTCTATCTCGTCTACGCGCTCGACGGCATTTCGTTCATCAGGCGGCTGCTACGCGATGGCTGGCCCGCGCTGCTCGCCCTGACGCTGCTGCTCGCCGGCTGGGCCGCCACGCGCAGCGCGCGGCTGGGCCCGCTGATGCCGGCGCCTGCACTGCATCGCCGCGCGCTGCTCGAACACGTGCAGGCCACCGGCGAGTTCCTGTATCGGCGCGATGGCGGGCGCAGCCTGCACAGTCTGGCTTGCCAGACCGTGTTGACGCGCCTGCGGCGGCGCGATCCGGCCTGCGCCATGCTCAACGGCGATGCCTTGTACGCGCGCCTCGCCGAGCGCAGCGATCTCGACGCCGCGCAGATCGCCTCGGCCTTTCAGTCACCCGCGAACGCCCAGGCGTTTCGCTCCTGCATCATCACCCTGGCGCGACTCAGGAGCCGCCCATGACCACTGAGACACTCGCCGCCGCCGCGGTCGCGCCGTCGGCACCGCTTTCGATCGACGAACTCGGCGCCCATGCGCGTGCTTTGCGCACGCAGGTCGCCCACGCGTTCATCGGCCAGGCCGAGGTGTTCGAACAGGTCCTGCTGGCCCTGCTTGCCGCCGGCCACGTGCTGATCGAAGGCGTGCCGGGGCTGGGCAAGACGCTGCTGGTGCGCGCACTGGCCGCATCGGTCGGCTGCACCTTCGGGCGCATCCAGTTCACGCCGGACCTCATGCCGGCCGATGTCACCGGCCACGCCATCTACGATCCCAAGGCCGAGCGCTTCCAGATTCGCCGCGGCCCGGTGTTCGCCAACCTGCTGCTGGCCGACGAGATCAATCGCGCGCCGGCCAAGACGCAGGCGGCGCTGCTCGAATCCATGCAGGAAGGGCAGGTGACCATCGAAGGCCGGCGGTTCGCGTTGCCGGCGCCTTTCATGGTGGTGGCCACGCAGAATCCGATCGAGCAGGAGGGTACGTATCCGCTGCCCGAGGCGCAGCTGGACCGCTTCCTGATCAAGGTGGTGATCGGTTATCCGAGTGCGGAGGACGAGAGCCGCATGGTCGCCAGCGTGGTCAACGGCAAGGTGGCATCCGACCTCGATGTGTCGCAGGTGAGGCCGGTGATGGGCCAGGCGGAACTGCTGGCCTTGCAGCAGGGCGTCGCCGCCACGCGCATGGACAAGGCGGTCACCGACTACGCCGTGCGCATCGTGCGCACCACGCGCGAATGGCCCGGCGTGATCGGCGGCGCCGGTCCGCGTGGCGGGCTGGCGCTGGCGCGGCTGGCGCGTGCCCAGGCGGTGCTCGACGGCCGCGATTTCGTCACGCCCGACGACGTGCGCGCGGTGGCGTTGCCGGCGTTGCGGCACCGGCTGTTGCTGGCGCCGGAAGCGCTGATCGAACGCCAGCGCCCCGACGACGTGCTTGCCGCCCTGCTGCACAAGGTGCCTGCACCGCGCCAATGATGCGACCGGCACCTCTCCTGCTGTGCTTGCTGTCTGGCTGGACCGTGCTCGGCGTGCTCGCGAGCCTGGCGTGGCTGCCGCTGTACGCGTGGCTGGCGTGCGGCGGCATCATCGCGCTGGTGGCGCTGGTCGACGGCTGGCGTCTGCAGCGAATGCCTTCGCCCGACGTGCAGCGCGACGTATCGCCGGTGATGCCGCTGGGGCCGGAGGCGCGCGTGGGCTTGCGTCTGCGCGCGTCCGCGGCACGCGCGCAACACCTGCGGCTGCACGACCTGCATCCGGGTGGCTGGGCGGTGCGCGGCATGCCGCGCAAACTTTTCCTGCCGCCCGGCAACGACGTCCTGCTCGACTATGCGGTGACACCGGACGCGCGCGGCCAGTTCAGCTTCGACGGTTGCCATCTGCAACTGCGCTCGCCGTGGCATTGCTGGTCGTCGCGCCGTGTCGTCGGCGCACCGTCGATGGTGCGCGTGTACCCGAACTTCGCTTCGCTGGCGGAGCTGGCGGGCCTCAGCGTGGAGCTGGCTTCGCGCAGCGTCGGCGCGCGCTTGCAGCGGCGCCGTGGCGAAGGCACCGAGTTCCAGGAACTGCGCGATTACCGCGTCGGCGACAGCCTGCGCAAGATCGACTGGAAGGCCACCGCGCGCAGCAGTCGGCTGATCTCGCGCGAATATCGCGACGAGCGCAACCAGCAGGTGGTGCTGATGCTGGATTGCGGCCGGCGCATGCTGGCGCAGGACGACCACCTGGCGCATTTCGATCACGTGCTGAATGCGTCGCTGGCACTGGCCAGCATCGCGCTGCGCCAGGGCGACGCGGTCGGCATGCTGGCCTGCACCGGCCAGCAGCAGCGCTGGCTGCCGCCGCAGCAGGGCAGCGGCGGCATGGACATGCTGCTGGGTGCGGGCTACGACCTGCAGGCGATGCCGCTGGCCACCGACTATCTCGCCGCGGCCAGCGCGCTGCAGGCGCACCAGCAGCGCCGCGCGCTGGTCGTGCTGATCACCAACGTGCGCGATGAGGACGACGCCGAGCTGCGCATGGCGGTGTCGATGCTGGCCAAGCGGCATCTGGTGATGCTGGTGAGCCTGCGCGAGCTGGCGCTGGACCGCGCCGCGAACGAACCAGGCGATGAGCTGGAAACCAGTATTCGCAGCGCGGCCGCGATGCACTACCTGGCCGAGCGCGAGCGCGTGCACGAAGGTCTGCGCCGCGAGGGCGTCAACACGCTCGACGTCCATTGCAGCGAGTTGTCGGGCGCCTTGATCGAGCGCTATCTGAGCGTGAAGCGGAGCAGCCGGCTGTAGCGTCCTGCTCGCGATCCATGGCGCGTCACGAGCTGCACGTCCCGCGGCATGTCGGCCTGATGCGGTCCCCCTCAATCATTCCGGCGCAGGCCGGGATCGCGCTTGCCTTCCAGGCCGGTGATGCGCGAGAGGGCCTGAGGGGCCTCGTCAACGATCGGCCTTCTCGACCGCACCCGGTGCCACCGGGTTGCCAATCCAGCGCGCGGTATCCAGTTGCTGGTCGATGCTCTTCGCCAGCTGTTCGATCCTGGGCCGCACCGCATCGGCGACGGCGCCGGTGCAGCCGTTGTAGAAGTCCACCGTCTTGCTGCCTTCGGCATCGACGACCGTGATCCTCACACCGGGCTGGTCGCTCATCACCATCTCGCAGCCGTCGTCATGGGCGACGTAGCTGTCGCGCATCGAACGCAGGTTGGCCTGTTTCACGGCGGCGAAAACGTTGGCGACCTCGGCCGGCGTGGCATGACTGCGCGTGCTGGCGGTCTGCACATGGGCATGGCCCTCGAAACTGACTGCGCCATCCTGCGTGACCGTCACGGTATAGCCGGGGCACGTACCGAAGCAGGTGGTGCGCGTCAGGGTGACGCTGGCCGCGGGCGTGGACTGCTCGGGCATGGCGTCGGCGCGCATGGCACAGGCAGCCGGCAGCAGCGCGATGCACGCGGGCAGGCTGCGCCATAGCAGCCTGCGGATGAACAGGGTGCGGGCCGGGTTCATCAGGCTTTCTCCATGGCTGTCGGCAGACGACCCCAGCATACCGACACGCCACCGCCGACAGGTGAAAGAGCGGTGGTACTTCAATCTTCTTCGACGTGCGGCTTCCATGCCTCGCTGAGCTGCTTCTGCACGTTCGATGGCACCGCTTCGTAATGGCTGAGGTCGAGGCTGTAGCGGCCGCGGCCGCCGGTCATCGACTTCAGTTCGGTGGGGTAGTCGACCAGTTCGGCCAGCGGCGCCTGCGCCTTGATCACCAGCTCGCCGCCGCGCTGGGTGTCGGTGCCGAGGATGCGCGCACGCTTGCCGGCGAGGCCGCCGGTGACGTCGCCCACGTTGTGCTCGGGGATGGCCACCTCGACGTTGACGATCGGCTCCAGCACGATCGGCCGCGCCTTGCCGACGGCGTCGAGAAACGCCTTCCGGCCGGCACTCACGAAGGCGACTTCCTTCGAATCCACCGGGTGGTGCTTGCCGTCGTACACGGTGACGCGCAGGTCCTGCAGCGGAAAGCCCGCGATGGCGCCGTGCTCCATCGCCTGGCGCACGCCTTTCTCGATCGCCGGCAGGAACTGGCCGGGGATCACGCCGCCTTTCACCGCATCGACGAACTCGAAACCGGCGCCGCGGTCGAGCGGCTCGATGCGCAGGAACACTTCGCCGAACTGGCCGGCGCCCCCGGTCTGCTTCTTGTGCTTGTGGTGGCCTTCGGCGTGGCCGGCGATGGTTTCGCGATAGGCGATCCGTGGCGGATGGGTGGTCACCTCGACGCCATAGCGCTCGCGCATGCGCTCCAGCATGATCTTCAGGTGCAGGTCGGACAGTCCGCGCACCACCGTCTCGTTGAGCTCCTTGTGGTGCTCGACGCGAAAGCACGGATCTTCCTCGGCCAGCCGCGCCAGCGCGTTGGACAGCTTCTGCTCCTGGCCGGTGTGCTTCGGTTCCAGCGCCAGGCCGAACATCGGCGAAGGAAACGCCAGCGGCGCCAGCGTGATCAGGTCCTCGTCGTGCGAATCGTGCAGCACCGCATCGAAATGGATCTCCTCGATCTTCGCCACTGCGGCGATGTCGCCCGGAAGCGCGGCCTCGATCTCGACATGCGTCTTGCCCTGCAGCCGGAACAGGTGGCCGACCTTGAACGGCTTGCGGCCGTCGTCGACCAGCAGCTGGCTGTCGCGGCGGATCGTGCCCTGCCACACGCGGAACACGCCGAGCTTGCCCACGAACGGATCGTTGACGATCTTGAACACGTCGGCGATCACATGGCTGGCCGGATCGGCGCTGACCTGCAACGGCGAGCCATCGCCGCGCACGAACGGCGGCGGATTGCCCTCGGCCGGATTCGGCAGCAGCCGCGTGGCCATCTCCAGCAGTTCGTTGATGCCGGCGCCGGTGCGCGCGCTGACGAAGCAGATCGGCACCAGGTGTCCTTCGCGCAGGCACTGCTCGAACGCATCGTGCAACTGCTGCGGCGTCAGTGCGCCCTCGCCGGCATCCAGGTACCGGTCCATCACCGATTCGTCGACCTCCACGACCTGGTCGAGGATGCGCTGGTGCGCCTCGGCCAGCGAGGAGAAATCGGTGGCGCCTTCGCTGTGAAAGAAGCAGTCCAGTACGCGCCTGCCGCGTCCGGCGGGAAGATTCACCGGCAGGCATTCGCTGCCGAATTCGTCGCGCAGCGCATCCACCAGTGCGGCGAGGTTGGCGCCGTCGAAGTCGATCTTGTTGATCACCAGCACGCGCGCCAGGCCGCGCTGCTTCGCGTGCATCATCATGCGGCGGGTGCCGTGCTCGATGCCGTTGATCGCGTTGACCACGATCGCCACGGTTTCCACCGCGGCCAGCGCGGCCAGCGTGGGGCCGCGGAAATCGGCGTAGCCGGCGGTATCGATCAGGTTGAAGTGGCAGTCGCCGCGATCCATGCCGGCGATGCAGCTGTCGATCGAATGCACGCGCGCCTTTTCCTGGCTGTCGGTATCCGACACCGTGTTGCCGCGCTCGACCGTGCCCGGCGTCTGGATCACGCCGCCCGCCAGCAGCAGGGCTTCGAACAGCGTGGTCTTGCCGACGCCGGCGTGTCCGGTGAGCGCGATGTTGCGGATGCTTTCCGTGGAATACGTCACGATGCGACCCTCCCATGCAGGGCGTGGCCTCGTGGCATGAAAACGGCGCCGCATGAGGCCGCGCGTTGGCGGCTGACGATGGCGGGCCGTCATGGTCGTCTCGCACGGGTGCAGGCGTGGCGTGCACCGGGCGCGGGCGGTCATGGCGGAGAGACGGCGCGGTGCGCCGTCCCCCTAGACTTGAGCGAACCCACGGTGCGGTCAAGTTGCACTGCGGGGGAACCGCGGCGCCGCGCACGCGGTCTGTGACAGGGTGCGCCGCATCGGCAAGCCCGTTGAATTCTCCGGTGCAGCGGGATTCAAGCGCCATCGGTCATCCTGTACGCCGTTACCCGCATTCCATGAGGCATTGCCATCGTCCGTTCGACGCAGGTCGCACTCCATCGCCAGCCATCGCCCGATCCGTCCGATGGACGGATCCCGCCATTGCGCGCGGTGCCGCCGCACCGGCGTCATGACGAGCCGGCCCGTGAGCGGCAATGGCGCTGGCTGGCGCTGGCCGTTGCGCTGTTGCTGCATGCCGTGTTCACGGTGGTGATCTGGTACGGCATGCGCCCGCCGCCGCTCGCCACGTCGCCCGACGCGCATGCCGACGAGGTGTTGCAGGTGCGCTTCATCACGCGCGCGCCGGCTGTCCACGCCGCGCCACCGCCCATGCAGGCACCACCGCCGCCGCCCAGGGTCCGCACGCTGCCGGCTCGTCCCGAGCCGGTGGCGAAAAACGCAATGACCTTGCAGGTACCGACACCCAAGCCCTCCGAGCCGGTGCGCCTGTATGACGAAAACGGCCAGCCGCTGCTGCCTGCGACCTCGACCAGCGCGCCCGCGCCCGGCTACGTGCAGAACCTGCCACGTGGCGACACGCGCATCATGCAGCACAACAGCCCCGTCAAGTATCAGCCGACTCGCTTCGAGGACGACTGGGGCAAGGGCAACGCGGTCGATCAGGCGCTGCAGAAACTGGTGGACAAGACCACGCTCCAGAAGACCATCCGGCTGCCTCGCGGGGTGCGCATCCATTGCGCCGTTTCCCTCGCCATGCTGGCCGGCGGTTGCGGTGGTGATCCGCCCGCGCCACCTTCGGCCAAGGACGGCGACGAGCGCCTCAGCATGGCGCCGGCCCAGCCGCTGGATGGCGCCGCGCACGCGCCGAAAAAGCCCGACGAAGCAGCCTGCATCGCGATGTATCGCGCCGGCAAACCGCTGGCGTGGGGCTGCCCGGTGGATACGCCGAACCGCGCCGTCGACGCCGAACTGCGCGAGCGCGCCGCAGGTGCCAGCCGCAGCCACTGAGCGCCATGCGGAACCGCGGCGGCGCCCGCTACACTGCCCGCATGTCTTCGCCGCCCCCGGATCAACCCGCCGGCCGTTCCGCCAATCCTGCGCGGATCATGCTGAACTCGCCGCTGGCGGCGGCGATGCGGGCGCGCGTCTACCACCAGCGCACCCGTCAGCGACCGCGCGACAACAAGCTGCGCATCCTGGCCGCGCTGGGCGCGTTGCTGGTGCATCTGCTGTTCCTGTTCGCCTTCGTGCTCGGCCCCGCGTACGAGCTGAAATTGCCGCCGGAATCGCCGCTACAGTTTCTGCAGGTGCGCCTGATCGAACCTCCCGAGCCGCCGCCTCCTCCACCCGTGCGCGGCACGCCACCGAAAGAGCGCGGGCCGCGGCACCAGGGCCGCAGCAACCGGCCCACGCCCACCAGCGAACGCAGCGCCTATACGCAGGCGGTCGCGGAGGTGCAGCCGCCCCCGGCCGCCGCGCCACCTGTTATCGCCAGGGCGAAACCGCGCGCACCGGCGCCGAAGCCCGTGGCGGCTCCGCCACCCCCGGTAAGCCTGCCGCAACCATCGCCGACTCCCGAACTGCAACCCATACCGCTCGCCGCCGAGCCGCCGTCGGTCACGCTGCCGACGCCGGCATTGCAACCGCCGGTGCCGCCGAAATTCCAGCCCGAGTCGGTACGCAAGCCGCAACTGGAAGGCAACCAGCCGCTGCTGCCGCCGGCCTCGCTGGCGCTGCCCGAAGTGTCCACGCCGTCGTCGCCGCCCATCACCGTGTCCAGCATCGCGCTGAACGCCGAAGTGCCGAAGACGACATCGCCCGCCAGCGTGATGCCGGCTCGCGCGCAACTTCCCGCTGCGCCGTCTGTGCCCGAACTGCAACCGGTTCCGTTGCCTGCGCAGCCATCGCCCAGCGTGCACCTGCAGGCGCAGTTGAGCGTGCCGACACCGGCCGTTCCCGTTGAAAGGCCGCAGGTGCAGGCGCCCGCCATCGACGTGGCCGAGGCCGAACTCGAGGCGGTGCCACTGAGCCGTGGCGCACCAGCGCAAGCAGCGCCGACCGCACCGGCGGTGAAGATCGACATTGCGGATGCGGCATCGAAGGCAGCTGTCCAGCCGTCCATCGAGCGGCCGCAACTGAGCGCGCCTGCGACCGTCCCGACCGCGCCGGTTTCTACAGCCGCTACTGCCAGCAAGGCGGCGCAGGCGCCGTCGCCCGATATCAGCGAGCTATCGGCAACACATGAAACCACGCCCAGTCCGGCCGACGTTGCTGCGGGTCGCGACGTCAGCAGCGCACCCGAGGCGACCCCGCAAGGCAGCGACACCGCAAGGCCCGGCGAGCCCGACGGTGCGGTCGTCGCCCCGGAGAACGTGGGCAGCAGCGCAACGGCGGCGCAAACGACGACGGGCAAGCCCGGCGACAAGGGCGTGGGCAAACAGCAAGGGCTCGGCCAACCCGGCGGCAATCGGCCCGGAGCCGACCAGGGCACGCTCGCTGCGGACGCACAGCAGGGAGCGCCAGGCAGTTACGTGCAGCTGAAACCGCGCGGCGACACCGAGATCATGAATCACGGCGCGCCGAACATCGGCTACCGGCCGACGCGCTTCGAACAGGACTGGGCACCCGAGGGCGAGAGTTCGGTCGATACCGCGCTACGCCACGCCGTGGAAAAGACCACCATGAAGCACACCTTCCACCTGCCGCGCGGCGTGCGCGTCGAATGCGCGGTGATGCCGCTGCTGCCGATGTCGCTGCTCGGCTGCAGGAATCCCGACCCGCCGCCGAAGCCGGTGGACGCCAAAGTCTACGAGCGCATGCACCTCGCGCCTGCTAGGCCGCTGGCACCACCGCTGCCGGCCTCGCCAGCCAGCAGTGCGTCAGCGGCGCCGATGGTGAAGATCGACAACAGCGCGGAATGCGCCGTGGCCCGCGTCGCCGGCAGTCCCCCGCCGCCCGGCTGCGAGGGCATCGTGCTGCCGGTCAAACCGGCATCGTCGTCGAGCTCATGGGTACCGGCCAGCGATCAGTTCCATTGAATCGCGAGCGCTCACGGTACGTTGCCTAGCTGCGATCCAGCGGACTCAACACACCATGGCCCCCGCGGTTGAGCACATGCGTGTAGATCTGCGTGGTGGCGACGTCCTTGTGGCCGAGCAGTTCCTGTACCGTGCGGATGTCATAGCCGGCCTCAAGCAGATGCGTTGCGAAAGAGTGACGCAACGTGTGCGCGCTCACCGGCTTGACGACCTCGGCGGCAAGGCACGCCCTTTTCAACGCGCGCGACAACATCGCCTCGTCGACGTGGTGCCGCCGCTCTACGCCATCGCGCGGGTCACGTGATCGTTGCTTCGAGGGAAACACGTATTGCCAGCCAGTTTCGCGCGAGGCCTGTGGATATTTGCGCGCCAGCGCATGCGGCAGCCAGGCTGCACCGAACCCTGCCTGCAGATCGGCTTCATGCAGCAAGCGGGCGCGTTCGATCTCGCGGCGCAAAGGATCGGTCAACGACCGCGGCAGCATGGTCCGCCGATCCTTGCCGCCCTTGCCGTCGCGGATGGTGATCTCGTTGCGCGCAAAGTCCACGTCCTTGATCCGCAGTCGCAGCGTTTCCATCAACCGCATGCCGGTGCCGTAGAGCAGGCTGGCGAGCAACCAGGATCGGCCAGCACCATCGCGGACAAGGCCCAGTTCAAAGCTTATGGCAGGGAATACCTGGGTTGTGCTAAACCTTATTTTTTCTGCAACGGCATCGAGGTTAAGACACTCGGAGCCACAATCGGGCAGTGCAGGTAGGCCTAACTACTCATTCGAGCCGGACGGCTTCGCCGCCGCTCAATTCCAGCGTTAGGCCTCATGAATCGACTTTTGGCAACTTTGGCACTTGTTTTTGTGGCCTCCGTTGGAGCGCAAGGACCGGCTGCAGCCGCTACCAGCCCAGAGGAAATCGTAAGTCGGCTATACCGTGACTTCTCATGGGAGGCCGTCATGGTTAACCCTTGGAACACAAACACGCTGTCAGATCAGCCGCGAACCATTCTGAAGAAGTACTTCACACCGCAACTAGCCGCAGCCCTACGAGCTGACAGCAAATGCGCAGCAGACAACCACGACATTTGCGCACTGGAGTATTCGCCCATCTGGGGCGTGCCAGACGCAGGCGTAGGCGCCCTTGATCTCAAGCTCGACGTTGGAGCAAAGCCCGGCAGCGTGCTTGTGCACTACAAGGTGGCGTCCACGGGACGCCTTGTTGAGCTTCGGTATCAACTAGTCAAGTTGCCGGTAGGCTGGCGCATCGCAGACATCATCTATCCGGGGGGTGTGTCTTTGCGCTCTGACCTTGGTATCGCAGAATGATGCCTAACTGTTCGTTCAAGGCGGACGGCTTCGCCGCCACTTAACTCCAGCGTTAGGTGTCTTTCCAACCATCATGCAAATTCGAAAAGCAACAGCTACTGACCTTGATGCAATGTGGGACATCTTCCAGTCCGTTATTGCCCTGGGTGATGCTCTGCCGTTCTCCGACGACTTCGATCGTGAGACATTTCAATCGCATTGGTTTGGCGCACAAATCTCGTACGTTGCCGTTTTCGGATCTGACGTGCTTGGCATGTACAAATTCGGCGCCAATTACCCTGGTCTTGGATCTCACGTTGCCAGCGCCACCTATCTAGTGCAGCCTGCCGCTCAAGGAAAAGGCATTGGTCGCGCACTTGTCCAGCACAGTCTTGCCAAAGCCCAGAGTGATGGCTTCATGGCCATGCAGTTCAACTATGTCGTGAGCTCCAACGCTCCAGCTGTTGAGTTGTACAAGAAACTTGGGTTCACTATCGCTGGAACGTTGCCAAAAGCCTTCCGGCACCAACAACTTGGCCTTGTAGATGCGTACGTTATGTATAGGTTCTTGCAACCGCAAGACACCTAACCATTCGTTCAAGGCGGACGGCTTCGCCGCCGCTTAACTCCAGCGTTAGGCCGCTCTGGGAGGTCGCGGAAATGGCGGACAAGACACGCAAGCCAGCCCCGACGGTACCGTCATTCATTGCTGTGCTCGATCATCCGCTCAAGGCGGAGATAGTTGCACTCAGGCAAATCCTGCTTGGGGCGGATGCAAGGATCTCTGAGGAGATCAAATGGAACGCGCCGAGCTTTCGGACGTCCGAGCACTTCGCCACGATGCACCTGCGCGCCAAGGACTCTCTGCAGCTCATCCTTCATCTTGGAGCCAAGTCGAAGCGGACAGTGCCCCGCGACGCAATTGACGATCCGAGCAAGCTACTCACATGGCTTGGACCGGACCGCGCGTCGATCCGGATTGCCGGTCCGGATGACTTGGCGCAAAAAACTAGACCCTTAGTCGCCGTTGTCCAAGAGTGGATCAAGCATGTGTAGGTGCGTTGTGGGTCGCAGCCTAACAATGCGTTCAAGCCGAGCCCGCTTCGTTACGCGGCCCAGGCGGCAGATAAAGCTTGCCACCTGGTCCACTTCACTGCGCGGGTCGGCTTAACATAGGCGTTAGCCCTTCAACCCGTTCATGGAGGCGTGAGATGACTCTTCCAACTGTGCTTAAGCGGCCGAGCGCGTTCATTCCACTGGCCATGTCAGTCGCCGCGTTGGTTATGGTCCTTGGTCACGTCGCCATCGTTGGTGCTAGTGCTGCTCGTCAAGCCGACGAGGGTGCTGCCGCTCACATCTTCCAGCTTCTCATCGCTGGGCAAGTCCCAGTCGTCGCGTTCTTCGCAATCAAGTGGCTGCCGCGCGCCCCGCGTTTTTCTTTGCCAGTCCTGGTGCTTCAAGCAGTAGCGGTTATTGTGGCGCTTGCGCCCGTGTACTTCTTCAACTTGTAGCGCGGGGCTAACAAATCGTTCAAGGCGGACGGCGCCGCCGCCGCTTAACTTCAGCGTAAGGCCGCAGAAAAAGGGGAGTCTCTCCGTGGTTACTAAAGAACAGTCCGAAGCGGTTTCCGAAGCACTCCTCTCGCAAGCGCGTGAAGCTCAGGACGCTGTTAAAAAGCGCGAGGAGGAGCGCCAGCGCAGTCTCGCCGTCCATCGCCGTTCCGGAGAAATTGGGCTCGTCGGCCTTCTGCTCGGTGGCACGGCTGGTTACGTTTTTCACTTTCCTCCAATCACTGCCGGATTGGTCGGCTTAGGCATCGGATTCCTAGTAGGTCGCGCGGTCTACCGGCGCGCGGGCTGACAGTTCATTCAAGCGGACGGCTTCGCCGCCGCTTAACTCCAGCGTTAGGGCCGAAGAGAACGTTCGATGGGCGTTCTGTTCCTTTTGATGCTGGCCACCTCGGCTCAAACCGCCAGCCCTGCGACCATTGCCGGGCAATACGTGGGCGTCCGGACTGCTGCCGGTTTCACAGACACCGGTTTAGGTGTGTGGACTGCCCACGGGGTTTCGCGGCATAGGCACGGGCTCAACGTTCCGGATGCCCTCGTTCAACCATCAATCGCGCCAGTTCGGCTACCAGGTCTTCGCGTTCCGCCGGGGCATCGAGCAGGTAGACCTGCACGTCGTGCGCGTCGACGTTGGCGTGAAGGCTGCCGTCTTTTGCGACGTCGATGGGAAGTCCTTCCAACGCTGGGGTCCAGCGACCGGCCTGCAGGTGGTTGGTGATGTCGAATTGCGCGGCGCCATCACCCTTGTTGAGCAGCACCAGCGCGATCTGGTGCAGGTCGCCTTTCTGGTAGACGCGATAGAACGCGGCGTGGTCGCCGGCGAAGCGGATGCGGCAGCATCAGGCCGCGTTGCAGGGCGGGCGTCTTTTCGCGCAGCAGGGCGATGCGTTTGAGATGCCGGTAGATCGGGCTGTTCGCGGCGGCGTCGATGCGCTGCTGGCCGTAGTAGTTGCGGTTGCCCTCATGCTCGGCCTTGCCGCGTTCGAAGCCGGTTTCGGAGCCGTAGTAGATGGCGGGAATGCCGCGCGCGGTGAACAGCCAGTTGTTGGCGTCGATGAAGCCGTTGTCGCTGGCGTCGAGGCGGGCCATGTCGTGGTTGTCGTAGAAGGTGACCAGTTCGTACGGGTTCTGGTAGGGGCCGTTGGTGAGGTACAGGCGGTCGAGCAGTTTGGCGTAGTCGCTGCCGGGGTGTTCGAACACGTCGGCGATGCGGCCGCGCAGCGGGAAGTCGAGCACGCTGATGCTGCCGCTCGACGGCCACGTGTACTGGCCGATGTTGTCGGGGCTGTAGTCGAACGCTTCGCCGAACATGAAGAAGCCCGGATGTTTCGCGCGGATGCGCGCGGCGAACTCTTTCCAGAACGTGGTGGACATGTGGCTGATGGTGTCGATGCGGAACGCATCGGCGCCTGCGTCGGCCCATTGCAGGTAGGCGCCGACGAAATAGTCCAGCACGGCCGGGTTCTGGTCGTCGTTGTTGGACAGCTGCACCAGGTCGTCGTAGGCGTGATAGAAGCGGTGCAGCGGATTGCGCGCGGGGTCGAGCTGGTACGGCGGCAGGTTCTGTTCGTCGGCGATCAGCTTGCCGGCCTTGTCGAAAATCTGGCCGAACATCGGCTGCGCGCTTCGGCATCGTGAAGGCGGGCGAGCCGTGGTTGGCGACGATGTCGAGCACCATCCTTCAGGCCCTGCGCGTGCATCTTCGCGGTGAACTGGGCGAAGTCGAGGCCCTTGCTGGGCAGGTGTTCGTCGAGCTTGTAGAAGTTGACGCCCCAGTAGCCGTGGAAGCCGGTCTTGCCGCGGTCGGTGAACTTCGAGCCCCAGCTCACCGGATCGCCGCCGGTGAACGCCTCGTTCGGGTTGTCGCACGATCGGGGTGATCCACACCGCGCCGAAGCCCATGCCGCGGATGTAGCCGGCGTTGTCCAGCACGCCCTTGAAGTCGCCGCCGAGGTAGCCGATGTTGGCGCTCTGGCCTTTCGGTGCGCCGGGCACCGGGAATGTCGAAGGTGGGATGCGCGCCGCCCTGGTGGCGCTGGTCGTTGGACGGATCGCCGTTGACGAAGCGGTCGGTCATCACGAAGTAGATCGCGTTGGATGCGAACGGCGCGTCGGTGCCGACGAACTCGGGCGTGACGTCGTGGCGGCTTGGGCGAGCGCCTGCGGCCAGGACCATCGCGAAGGCCGGGAGCGTGTTTTTGTAAAGCATGTGGACGTCCTGCTGCAGCAAAGTCGGGATGTTGTGGGAGCGACTTCAGTCGCGATGCTTTCCGAATAGCCGGCTTAGAGCATCGCGACTGAAGTCGCTCCCACAGGCCTAGCGTGCTGGCTACGGCGTGGGTCTGCGGCTCATGCACCCGCAGCGTGAACAGCCCGGCGACCAGCAGGCAGGCGCCGCCCAGTGCCAGCGCCCAGATCGGCTGGTTGTGGAAGCACAGCCGCAGCAGCAGGCCGAGCACGCTGGCGGCGAGCAGCTGCGGGATCACGATGAAGAAATTGAAGATGCCCATGTAGACGCCCATCTTCGCCGCCGGCAGGTTGTCCGACAGCAGCGCGTACGGCAGCGACAGGATCGACGCCCACGCAAAGCCGACGCCGACCATCGAGGCCAGCAGCCACTGCGGATCGCGGATGAGCAGGAACGACAGCAGCCCGGCGCCGCCCAGGCACAGGTTCACCAGGTGGCTGATGCGCAGGCCCCAGCGGCGCACCATCAGCGGAATCACCACCGCGGCCAGCGCGGCGAAACCGTTGTACGCGGCGAACAGCACGCCGACCCAGTTGGCGCCCTCGTTGTAGGCGAGCCGAGCCGGCGTCGGTGGTGCCGTAGATGCGTCTGCGGTCACGCCCGAGGTGGTGTAGATCCACATCGCGAACAGCGCGAACCAGGAGAAGAACTGCACCCAGGCGAGTCGGCGCATCGAGGTCGGCATGCCGTAGAGGTCGGCCATCACTTCGCGCAGCATGCCGTGGCTGCGGGCGAAGCTGAGCCAGACGAACAGCAGCCCGAACACGATCAGGCCGCCGGCCAGCAGGTAGAGCTCCTTCTCCAGCGCGAAATGGCCGATCGCGAACAGTACCAAGGCGCCGACCACCAGCAGCAACCAGGCCCATTCGCCAGGCGCGCGAGGCATCCGCCGCCGGCTGCGCGAGCACGTTGTCGGTGAACGATTGCAACTCGCGCAGGCGGATACTCGCGCGTGCGCAGGATCGTCCACAGCACCGCGCCCAGCAGCACCGCGCCGCCGGTGTAGAACGCGTACTTCACCGTGTCGGGAATGCCGCCGGTCGCGGCCACGTTGGCCACGCCGAACTGCGCCAGCACCCACGGCAGCGCCGAGGCCACCACCGCGCCGACGCCGATGAAGAAGCTCTGCATCGCGTAGCCGCAGCGGGCGCTGCTGCGTGGGCAACTGGTCGCCGACGAAGGCGCGGAACGGCTCCATCGACACGTTGATCGAGGCATCCAGGATCCACAGCAGGCCGGCGGCCATCCACAGCGCCGGCGCGTTCGGCATCCACAGCAGCGCCAGCGAGGCGAACACCGCGCCGACCAGGAAGTACGGCCGGCGCCGGCCGAGCCGGTTCCAGGTGCGGTCGGAGAAGTGGCCGATGATCGGCTGCACGATCAGCCCGGTCAGCGGCGCGGCGATCCACAGCACCGGGATCTCGTTCACGTTGGCGCCCAGGGTCTGGAAGATCCGGCTGACGTTCGCGTTCTGCAGCGCGAAGCCGAACTGCAGGCCGAGGAAACCGAAGCACATGTTCCAGATCTGCCAGAACGACAGCGCCGGTTTGTTGTTCAAGGGGGTGCTGTCCTTCATGGTGGCGTGGCGAGCGCGGGCGATCAGCAGAGCATGCACGTCGGCCTGGTTCCATGGCGCCATCGCTGCCGCCGCTGCCGCCGGTGTAATGGGCGAAGTGGCCGAGATAACTCATGTTGAAACCGTCGTCGAGGTCGAACCGGCAGGCGACGCCGGCCTTTGCCGTGAAGCGACCCCAGGTGGACTGCTGCGTGCGCACGCTGTGCGGCATCACGATCGGCAGGTGCTGTTCGTCGCTGCCGGCGCAGCGGATCACCAGCATCTTCACCGCGGCCGTGATGCCGGTATTGATCGGGCCGTGGTCGTTGGCGTAGTCGAGCGCAACGCGATAGTTGCCGCTGGCGGGTGCGGTCCACGTGCGCGGCCAGCTGCCGCTGACCTTTGTCACCTCGCCCACGCAGGTGTCGGGACTGTGCAGCGACTCCAGGCCATGCGCATCCACTCGCGTGGCGCTGAGGCAGGCGAGGCCGGGTTGTTGCGCGAGCTGGGCCGCGCCATCGACATCGCCGTGGACCCGACCGTTGAGGTAGAGCCGCACCTTGCCGTCGGTCGTGATCTTCCAGCCGTCGCCGTCGGCATGCAGCACCGGTGCGGCGGGGGCGACGGGCGCGTACAGCGGCGCATCGGTGCGCAGCGGCGCGTCCGGTACCTGCATCGCCTTGAGCGTCACCGTGGTGGTCGTGTCGTGCGTGGTGACGCGGTCGGCGACGAGCAGGTTGCCCGTGTATTTCCGCGGGAAGCTGCAGGGTGATCCGGCGGTCGCGCAGAGTGCAGCGTGATCGCATGGCGCTGACCGAACAGCATCGGCACCAGCGAAGTGGGCAGTTTCGGCTGCACCCGGCCGTCCTCGGTGAGGCCGAACACGCCTTCGGTCACCACGGCGAGGTAGGCCGCCACCGACCACAACTGCCGCGGCGAATTCACCACCGGGCCGCTGAGCTTGCCTTCGTCCACGTGCTGGCCCTGGGTGAGCAGCTCGTAGTTTTCCATGTTGGAGCCGTACAGCGCGGCGCCGCGCATCACCGACTCGATCTCGTGCGCGATGCGCGCGGGCTGCTCCGTCATGCGCGCGGCACGCAACGCGTACGCGCTGACGAACGGCCAGATCGCGCGGTTGTGGTAGATCGGCTGGTCGGAACGCTCCGGCCAGATCACCGGGCTGCCGGCCGGCCAGGTCGGGTAGTTCGCCAGCGCCTGCCGCGCGCGTTCGCCGTCGGCCACGCCGCTGTCGATCGCCAGCGCGATGCCGAGCAGGTCGTAGGTGTCGTAGGGCGTGCCGTCGCCGCCGATGTAGCTCATGTACATGCCGCGGTCGGCGCGCCAGAAGTGCGCGTTGATCGCCGCTCTTCAGCGCGGCGGCCTGGCTGCGGTAACCGATGGCGGACTGTCGCATCGTGCTGCCCATCGGCCAGCGTGGCGGCCAGCTGCAGAGCCTGGTAAGTGCAGCACGTTGGTGGACAGCGCGTAGGACTGCGCGATGAAGCTCACCTCGTCCGCCGTCCACGCCGGGTAGCTCTGCTCGCGCCAGTCGAGGAACGAGGTCTCGCCGCGGTACAGGCCGAAGCGCGGCGTCGAACGCGTACTGCCGATCCTGCGCCAGGGTGGCGCCGAGCGCCTTGCCGACGTCGCCGGCAAAGGCCTTGTCGTCGAGCAGATGGCGCGCGCCGAGGAACCACACCACGCGATCGGTGCTGACCGGCCAGCTGCCGCCCGAGCCGGTGTCCTGCATCGCGTACAAGCCCTGCGGCTGCGGACGGCACGCGCACGTCGGACAGCTTGAACTTCAGCCCGTTGCGCGAGCGCGCCGGATCGAAACGCCACAGGCCGAGATCGATCGCGTAGGACAGGTCGCGCGTCCATACGTACGGCCACTTCAGGCCGGTCACGAAGCAGGTGCAGGGAATCGGCTGGCCGTGGTCGAACGCGCCGTCGCGGATCGCGCGTCACCGAGTCCTGCGCCAGGTCGTCCTGCGCCATCGCGAACAGGCCATCGAACAGCGGGCTGGCGGTTTCGCGTGCGCAAGCGGCTGTGCGGCGATCACGCGCTGGCCGTACGGCCACGCCAGCGTGTACTCGTGCTTCTCGTCGCGGCTGATGGCGACGTGCACGCCATGCCAGTCCAGGCCGTCGTGCCACGCAGGCGCGGCCGGGGCAGCGGCCATCGCCGCGGTGAGCAGCAGGCTCAGCATGGGCGGGCCGGCCGCAGGAAAATACGGGTCGTGCTGTTCATCGAATGAGCCCTCCGGCGGCTGTTATGTCACGGCGTGGCATATCCCGCATGTTGCGGTTGCAACATCGACGGTGGCGGCTATCGGGATGGCTCCCGCATGTTAGGTAGCGTCGCGCTGCAGCAACCAGTGGTTGCATACGTATTCATGCCGATGGATCGCCGGCTTGCGCATGGCCACTCGGCGCTCGGCGGCGGGCGCCGGGCATGGGGGCTTCTTGTAAAGCGGGCGGCGATGACGGCATAGTCGATCGACAGCAGTGGCCATTGCGGGAGATTCCATGCGGGTACGCCTCGAAGATGTGGCGCGCGCAGCGAGCGTATCGCCCAAGACGGTGTCCCGCGTGCTGAACGACGAGGCCAACGTGAGCGACGACACGCGCAAGCGCGTGCTGGCCGCGATGGAGGCGATGGACTATCGCCCGCACCCGTCGGCGCGCAGCCTCGCGGGCAACCGCTCGTTCCTGGTGGCGATGCTGTACGACAACAACGACAACCCGGCTTCGACGTATCTGGCCGAAATCCAGGACGGCGTGCTCGAGGCCTGCGACGAACATCGCTACAGCATGATGGTGCGTCCGCTGCGCATGCGCGGCGACGACTTCATCCGTCGCTTCGACGCGCTGATCTCCGATCACCACCCCGACGGCGTGGTGCTTACGCCGCCGATCACCGATTACGCGCCGCTGCTGAAGCGGTTGCGCGAGCGCGATGTGCCCTACGCCAGCGTGTCGCCGATGCAGCGCAAGGGTGTCATCGGCGTGAGCATGGACGAGCAGGCGGCTGCGCGAGCGATCGTCGAGCATCTGCTTTCGCTGGGGCACCGGCGTATCGCCCACGTCATCGGCATCGCCGATCACGGCGCCAGCCGCTGGCGCCTGGCCGGTTACCGCGAGGCGATGGCTGCCGCTGGCCTGCCCGAGAAACCGGCGCTGGTGGTGCAGGGCGCGTTTACGTTCGGCTCCGGCGTGGCCGCCGCGCGCGAACTGTTTGCGCTGAAGCAGCGGCCCACTGCGGTATTCGCTGCCAACGACGACATGGCCACCGGCGTGATGTGGGCAGCTGGCGAGTACGGGCTGAAAGTGCCACACGATCTCTCCGTCTGCGGTTTCGACGACACTCCGCTGGCGCGCCAGTTGTGGCCGGCACTCACCACCGTGCAGCAGCCCAGCCGGGCGATGGGCAAGATCGCGGCCCAGCAGTTGCTCAACCTGCTGCGCGGCCGCGGCGGCCACATGGTGCAGGTGCCGTTTGCCCTGCAGATCCGCGAGTCCACGGCGCCCGTCGCCTAGCTGCAACGCGGTCGGGACACGTTCTCCCTCAAGGAAGCGACTTCAGTCGCGATGCCTTTCCTTCGGTGACATGGAAACAGGAGCTTCGCGACTGAAGTCGCTCCTCAACGCCGAAGAGGCATCAAGCGTCCGCGTTTCCGGCCATGTTGCGCAGCAAATTGACAGCGCTGTCATTCGTGCCAGTATGCGGTTTCATCGCGTGCCGCCGGCGCGCCCAGCCTGGAGCCCTGCTGTGCCCTTGTCGCCACCATCGCCTCTGTTCCTGCGTCGCATCTTCCTGGCCGTATCACTCGCTGGCGCGCTGCTCATGCCCGTTCATTCGACCTCGGCCGCCGACGCCGTCACCGTCCATCCCGAGCTGTGGCCGAAGGGTCACTGGCCGCTGCCGCCAGACCCCGCGCTCGAGGCGCGGGTCCACGCGCTGCTGGCGAAGATGACGGTGGAGGACAAGGTCGGCCAGATGATCCAGGCCGACATCAAGTCGGTGACGCCGGAGGACGTGCGCAAATATCGCCTCGGCTCGATCCTGGCCGGCGGCAACTCCAAACCGAACGGCCAGCAGACCGCCACGACGAAGCAGTGGCAGCAGTTGTCCGACGCGTTCTATCGCGCCTCGATGGACACCTCCACCGGGCGCCTGGCGATTCCGGTGCTGTTCGGCATCGACGCGGTGCACGGCCACAACAACCTGGTCGGCAGCACCTTGTTTCCGCAGAACTCCGCGCTGGGCGATGCGCGCGATCCGGACCTGATCCGGCAGATCGGCGAGGTCACCGCGAAGGAGTTGCGCGCCAGCGGCATCAACTGGACCTTCGCCCCCACGCTCACGGTGCCGCAGGACGAGCGCTGGGGCCGCGCGTACGAAGGCTACTCGCAGAACCCGGCACTGGTGGCGCAGTACGCCGCCGCGGTGATCGAAGGCCTCGAGGGCAAACTGGGTACGTCGCACTATCTGGATGCCGATCACGTCATCGCCACCGCCAAGCATTTCGTGGGCGACGGCGGCACCCGCGACGGCAAGGACCAGGGCGACGCCCAGGTCAGCGAAGCGGTGCTGCGCGACGTGCACGCGGCCGGCTACCTGCCGGCGATCAAGGCCGGCGTGCAGATGGTGATGGTCTCGTTCTCCAGCTGGAACGGCGTGAAGATGGCCGGCAACAAGGCGCTGATCACCGACGTGCTGAAAGGCCGCATGGACTTCGACGGCATCGTGCTGGGCGACTGGAACGCGCACGGCCAGGTGCCCGGCTGCACCAACGAGGATTGCCCGGTGGCCTACAACGCCGGGCTGGACATGCTGGAGGCCCCGGATTCCTGGAAAGGGCTGTACGACAACACTTTGGCCGAGGTGAAGTCCGGAGTCATTCCGATGCGCCGCGTCGACGACGCGGTGAGCAGGATCCTGCGCGTGAAGCTGCGGCTGGGCATGTTCGAGGCCGGTTTGCCGTCGGCCAATCCGCTGGTTGCGGAATCGTCGGCGGTGATAGGCAGCCCCGCGCATCGCGCGCTGGCGCGGCGGGCGGTGCGCGAGTCGCTGGTGCTGCTGAAGAACGACGGCGTGCTGCCGGTCGATCCGCGCAAGCACGTGCTGGTCGCCGGTGACGGCGCCGACAACATCTCCAAGCAGAACGGCGGCTGGACGCTGACCTGGCAGGGCACCGGCCTCACCAATGCGAATTTTCCGGGTGCGACTTCGATCTTCGCCGGCATCCGGAAGCAGGTGCAAGGCCGCCGGCGGCACGGCCGAGTTGTCGGTCGACGGCAGCTACAAGAACAAGCCCGACGTCGCCATCGTGGTGTTCGGCGAAGATCCCTACGCCGAGTTCCAGGGCGACCTGCCGAACCTCGCCTACCGGCCCGGCAACGATCACGATCTCGATCTGCTGCGCCGCCTGCGCAAACAGGGCGTGCCGGTGGTGGCAGTGTTCCTGACCGGACGACCGCTGTGGATGAACCGCGAGATCAACGCCGCGAACGCCTTCGTGGTGGCGTGGCTGCCGGGCAGCGAAGGCGAGGGCATCGCCGACGTGCTGCTGCGCACGCGCGATGGCCGCATCGCACACGATCTCCACGGCAAGCTGGCGTACGCGTGGCCGCGCACGGCCGTGCAGATTCCGGTGGCCGCCGCCGCGCGCGGCGAGCAGCCCCAGTTTCCCTACGGCTTCGGCCTGACCTATGCCGACCACGGCGAAACCGGCCCGCTGCCCGAAGATCCCGGCATCGAACTGAGCAGCGCGCGGGCCGGCGTCTACTTCGCCCACGGCAAGCCGGCACAGGGTTTCGCCTTGCGCCTGACCGGCGCCGATGGCGCGAGCGACAACGTCACCGCCACGCCCGCCGCCACCGCCGACGGCAGCCTGCATATCGCTTCGCTCGACTACAAGGCGCAAGAGGATGCGCGCGACCTGGCCTGGTCAGGCGGCCATGGCACCGCGCGTGCCGAGCTGGTCGCGCCGACGTCGCTGGACGTGGAGCGGGAGACCAACGGCGACGTGATGCTGGTGACCACGTTGCGGGTCGGCGCGCTGTCGCCGCAAGGCACCACGATCGGCGTCGCCTGCGGCCGCGGCTGCGGCGCCGCGGTGCCCATCGGCAAGCAACTGGCTGCACTGCCGCGAGGGCAGTGGCTGCGCGTGGGCGTGCCGCTGAAATGTTTCCGCGATGCCGGGGCCGACATGAGCAAGCTGGACCGGCCCTTCGAATGGAGCAGCAGCCCCGGCGAACGCATCGCCATCGCCGACGTGTCGCTGGGCACGGTGGCCGACACCACGCTGGCGTGCCCAGCCGCGGGCAACGGGCAGTAGGCGCGATCGTCGCGCCAGGCAGTGTGGCCCACGCGCGGGCGTGTCCGCACGCGTGAAGTCTCTATTCCGTTCGCCCTGAGCGTAGGTCCACAGGACCGAAGTCGAAGGGTCCCAGCGCCACACGCTTCGACGTCGCTTGCTTGCGCGAGCCGCGCTCAGCGCGATGCTCAGATGAGTATCGGTGCGTCGGGGTTCGAACTGGCGGCGGCGTACATGCTTCGACTTCGCTTACCTACGCAAGCTACGCTCAGCGTGAACGGAATCTTCCGCACGGACGTGTCGAATCGAAGGGAGCCGGCCACGCGCCCGACTTCGCCTGCTTGCGCAAGTTGCGCTCAGCGCGAACGGCGCCTCAGCCCTGGGCAGTGCGAACGGAATCCCAGTGAGTCGCTGCAGGCTGGCAAAGAAAAGGATGCCCCGTTGCCGGGGCATCCAGTGGCGACCGAGGGGAGGGTCGTCGCCAGTGCGAACCTAGAACCACACGCCGACGTTGATGCCGTAAGTGCGCGGCGGCAGGTATTGCGAGGTATAGGCGAAGCTGCCGTCGGGCAGGGCGAAGCGGCCGGCGCTAGTGCGTACCTTGTTGTCGGTGACGTTCTGCACGTAGGCGCCGATCCACCAGCGGTCCTGCGGCTCGTTGTAGCGCAGCGAGATGTCGCCGCGGCCGTACGCCTTCTGCTTGTCGCCGTCGCCCAGATTGAACGTGCTCAGCCACTGCGAGCTCTGGTACTGCGCCGAGATGCGCGGGGTCAGCCGGCCGCCGTTGGAGAGGCGGAAATCATGCTCGTAGATCGCGGTGAGCGATGCATTCGGGGCATGCGGCAAATCATTGCCGCTGACGTCGACGCAGGCGCTGATGCCGGACGCCGGGTCGCACGCGGGCAGGCCCTGGTAGTCGTTGCTGCCGGCGTACTTGAGCGTACCCAGCTCCTTCTTCGGGATCGCCGAGAACACCAGGTTGAGGCGGTCGTTCTCGCTGGACAGCGCCAGCTCCGATTCGAAGCCCATCACCTTGGTGGTGCCCTTGACGTTGGAGAAGCCCAGCCCGCGATTGCCGTCGGGGTAGGTGATCGGCGCGGCCAGCTGGAAGTTCTTGAACTGCTCGTAGTAGATCGCGCTGTTCCAGGTCAGGTGCCCGTCGAGGAAGCTGAACTTCGAGCCGACCTCGTAGTTGGTCAGCGTCTCCGGCGCATACAGCGTGCCGGCGTCCTGGGTGCCGCCGGACTTGTAGCCGGTGGATACGCTGGCATACAGCAGGCCGTGCTGGCCCACGTCGGTATCGAGCCGTGCCAGCCAGGTCACCTTGCTCTTGTCGTACCTGGCATCGTTGACGGTGGAGACATTGAAGCCCACGTTGCCGGGTTCGACGTCCGGCGAGATCGGTACCTGCGGCACGGTCGGGTCGTAGGCCCAGCCCCAGCCGCGGCCACCCTCGTTCTTCTTGGTGTCGTTGGACCAGCGCGCGCCGCCGGTCAGGCGCAGGCCGTCGGTGATGTGCCAGGTGGCCTGGCCGAAGAAGGCCGTGGTTTCCACGGTTTCCTTCGGCTGGATGAACGAGCCCTGCCATGCCACGGTGCCCTGCGCGGTGCCGTTCAAGATCGGGATGTCGAAGCGGATATTGTTGTCTTCCGCTGCGTAGTAGGCGCCGAGGATCCAGTCGACCGCGTTGTCGCCGGTCGACTTCAGGTCGAGCTCGTGGCTGTAGTTCTTGTAGTTGGAGAAGTTGGTGCGGTCGGCCTGGTAGGACGCGCCCGTGGTGAAGCTGGTCGGCACCTGCGCGCCGTTGTCCTGGTCGAAGTTGCTCTTGCCGGAGAACCGGTTGAAGCCGGCGACGTAGCTCAGCAGCATCGAATCGCCGATCTTGAAGTCCATCCGGCTGCGCACCGTGTGCGAGTCGCGCTTGAGGTACGGCGCGGTGTCGATCAGCGCCGACCAGAAATCCTGCCCCGCGCGCGGCTGCTGCATCAGGCTCATGCCGGGCGTGCCGCGATCGCGGAAGTATTCGTAGGACAGGTTCCAGGTGAAGGCGTCGTTCGGCTGCCACATCGCACTGACGCGCGCGGCCGACTGGTCCTGTGCGTTGTACTTGTCGCCGCCGGTGACGTAGTTGCTGGCGTTGATCGGCTGGAACGTGGCGAGCGTGCCGCCGCTGGCCAGGTAGTTCGCCTGCTGCTGCGCCACGCTGGGCAGTTGTTGCGTGGGGTTCTGGTAGTCCACGTAGCCGTCGTGCTGCTCCTGCGCCATCGCGAAGCGCAGCGCGAACGTGCTGCTGATCGGCAGGTTCACCGTGGCGCGGGTGCCGACATGGCTGTAGTTGCCGGCCTCGATCTGCGCATTGCCGTAGAAGCCGCTGGTGTCCGGCTTGCCGGTTTCGAAATTGACCACGCCGGCGGTCGAGTTGCGTCCCCACAGCGTGCCCTGCGGACCGCGCAGGACTTCCACGCGTTCGATGTCCAGCAGCAGGCCGGCGGCCGCCTCCGGCCGCGGCGAGTACACGCCGTCGATGAACATCGCCACCTCGGGGTCGGCGTATTCGGTCTTGGCGCTGTCGTTGCCGATGCCGCGCATGGTCAGCGTGACCACGCCGTGGTCGCCTTGCGAGGTGGCCTCGAATCCGGGCACCAGCTTGGTGATGTCCTGCACCGTCATCACCCGCTCCTTGTCGAGCGAGTCGGCACTGATCGCACTGATGGCGACCGGGGTTTTCTGCAGCGGCGTCTCGCGTTTGGTCGCGGTGACCTGGACGCTGTCCAGGTCCTTGACTTTTCTAGCGGCTGGGGCGTCCTGCGGGGTTGCATCCTGCGCGGCGGCATGGACGGCGCCGGCAGCGAATATGGCGGTCAAGGCGACGTACAAAGCCGAGTAGCGTAATTTCATCTCACCCTCTCCCCAAAGCGTCGTGAACATGCGGTAGTGTCTGTATGACAGCGCTGTCAAATGAAGCCATGACAGCGCTGTCATCGAGGGCGATCCTACTGCGGAAATCGCCGATAAGCTTGTTGCGAAGCAACACGACAATGGAGAGGGTGAGATGTCGCGCATTCAGAAGATTCTCGTGGTGGGTGGTGGCACCGCCGGCTGGCTGACCGCCTGCTACCTCGCCAAGGCCTTGAACACGGCGGCGCCGGGAAGTATCCGCGTGGAGCTGGTCGAGTCGCCGACCATCGGCCTGCTCGGCGTAGGCGAGGCGACATTCCCGTCGATACGCGGCACGCTGGCCGCGATCGGCCTGGACGAGCGTCGATTCCTGGTCGGCGCCACCGCCACCTACAAGCAGGGCATCCAGTACGTGAACTGGGTGCGCCCGCCCGGCGCGCCGGGGCCGGACCGGTTCTTCCATCCCTTCAGCCTGCCCAGCCAGCGTGCCGGCAGCCCGGAACTGCTGCCGTACTGGCTGCTCGGCGGCGCCCCCGAAGGCATGGCTTTCGCCGAAGCGGTGACCATGCAGAAGCGTTTGATCGACCATGGCCGCGCGCCGAAACGGGCCACCGATCCCGATTACCAGGGACCGATGAACCACGCTTTCCATTTCGACGCCGCCTGCTTCGCCGTCGTGCTGGCGGAACACGGCCAGAGCCTAGGCATCAAGCGTCACCTGGCGATGGTGGAACGCGCCGAGCTCGACGCGTCGGGCGCAATCGCGCGCATCGTCACCCGGGAAATCGGCGAGCTGACCGCGGACCTCTACGTCGATTGCACCGGCCTGCGTGGTGCCTTGATCGGCGGCGCGCTGCAGTCGCCGTTCCACAACCGGCGCGACGTGCTGTTCGCCGACCGCGCCGTGGCGTTGCAGGTGCCGTATCCGCGCCCGGACGCGCCGATCCTGCCGTTCACCCGCGCCACCGCGCAGGAGGCCGGCTGGATCTGGGACATCGGCCTGCAGAAGCGGCGCGGCATCGGCTATGTGTATTCGTCGCGGCACAGCAGCGCCACTCGTGCGGAAGAAGTGGTCCGCGACTACGTGGGCGACGCGGCGGCCGGGCTGGAAGCGCTGCACATCAAGTTCGAGACCGGCTACCGGCCGGAGCACTGGCGTCGCAACTGCGTAGCGGTGGGCCTTGCCGGCGGTTTCGTCGAGCCGCTGGAATCCACCGGCATCGCCCTGGTCGAACTGGCCGCGTACCTGATCACCCACCTGCTGCCGGGCGACGTCGGCGACATGGAACGCACCGCGCGCCGCTTCAACGAGATGATGGTGGCGCGCTACGAGCGCGTCATCGACTTCATCAAGATGCACTACTGCCTCACGCAGCGCCGCGATACGGCGTTCTGGGTCGACAACACCGATCCCGCCAGCATCCCGCAGACGCTGCAGGACCGGCTCGCGCTATGGCGTCATCGTCCGCCGCACCGGCTGGATTTCGTCACCGACCTGGAGATGTTCATGCCCGCCAGCTGGCAATACGTGCTGTACGGCATGGAGTTCAAGACCGATCTCGAACCGATGCGCAGCGCCTATCCGCAGATGGAAGCAGCGCAACGCGAGTTCGCGATGATCCGGCAGATGGCCGGGCATGCACTGGACGACCTGCCCGACCATCGTGCCCTGGTCGAGCAGCTATGCCGCGAGCATGCGCAGCGAGCCGGACGGACGGAAGCCGTCGGAGCTGGTTGAACAGCAAGTTCGGCCGATCAGCGCAGCTCCAGCACGACCAGCCCCTGCACCGGCACGCTGATGTCGACCTTGCCGTTGTTCACCGCCACCGACTCCGGCGCGGCCAGCTTGCCGGCTTCGCGCAGCTGCATGATCTGCGCGCGACTGGGAAAGTCGGGCCGGCCCATGCGGTCGAACGCAGCGACAGCGTTGCCATGGCTTTCATCCAGACGCCACACGGTGGCATGCGCACCAGCGGTCAGATGCCGTACGTCGATGCTGAAGTGCTTCGGCGTGCCGGCGGGTTTGCCCGTGGTGTAGCTGGCAGTGTTGCCGACGGGCGGGGCGTAGTTCCACAGCGCGATGACCACGCTGCCGTCGTCGCGGCGGGTGGCCAGGGCGGAATCCGAATCCACCGCAAGGCGCTTGTCGCCCAGCTTGTGCAGCATGGCGAATGCATTGAACGCGGGCTTGGGAATGCGGTTGGCCGCGATCAGGCCAAAGCCGCCGTAGAACGGATTGCGCACGATGCCCTGTTCCTCGAACACGTCGGAGAACGACCAGTAGCTCATCATCTCGATCTTGCCCGCGCACTCGCGGATCGTGTTGGCGATCCACGGGCCCATGTAGATGGTGTCGGTGACGTTGGGCAGGTTCGCGTAACTGGCGTTGTACTCGCTGAAGATGAGCGGCATGTGCGGGTACGGTGACGCGGCGATTTCCTTGTGCACCTTGTCGACCGAGCGGCACACCATGTCGGCGCGCGGGATGTTCTCGCTGGTGTGGAACACGTTGTCGGCGGTGTCGTCGCCGTAGACGTGGCTGCTGACGAAATCCACCGGCACGTTGTTCTTGTGCGTGTGCGCGAGGAAGTCGGGAATCCACGCCGCCTGCGCGGTGGCCGGGCCGCCCACGCGCAGGCGCGGGCTCACCGCCTTGAGCGCGTGCACGGTGTGGTCGTACAGCGTGAAGTAGGTCGACTGCGCCGGCTTGCCGGCCCAGAAGCCGATATTCGGCTCGTTCCATACCTCGAAGTACCAGCTCGCCACTTCGTCGATGCCGTAGCGCTCGACCAGGTGCTTCGCCAGCGCACCGATCATCGCGTCCCATTCGGCGTAGTTCTTCGGCGGCGCCACGTTGGGGTGGTACCAGAACTCCTGCAACGCGGCCGGGTCGGAGGTGAGCTCCGGCGGCATGAAGCCGAGTTCGACGAAGGGCTTGAAGCCGTGCTCGAGCAGGCCGTCGTAGATCTGGTCGATGTAGGAGAAGTTGTAGGAGATCTTTCCTTGCGGGTCGCGCTGCACCAGGCCCACGTCGTGGTCGAGGATGCCGTGGAAGCGGATGTAGCCGACGCCGGTGGCCTGGTGCACGGCGTCCAGATCCTTGCGGTAGTCGTCGCGCAAGGCGAGCGAGGCGCGGCCGGAGCCGAGCGTCTGTTCCCAGAAATGCGGGAACGGCGTGCCCTTGGCGCTGGCGTCGACATGGATCTGCTCGGTGCCGGCAGCGGGCGCGGCCTGTACGGTGCCGACGACCAGCAGGGCGGCCGCACAGAGTGAAAACACAAAGTGGCGAACGGATGGCACCTGGTTCATGACAAGCTCCATGGCGGACGATGTAAACGTTTACATACGGGGCGGAAGTCTCGTACGGTTCGCCGTCGGCGTCTACCTCCGGGATGAGCGGCGCTCAGCGCTTCGGTGAAAGCACCACGGTCTGCCGCGCTGCGGCGGCGATGCGCACCCAGGTTACGGCGCCGAACCGGTCGCGGCCGCTGGCCCATCCTTCACCCTGGCTGCGCTGCAGCGCGTCGAGGCTGGCGAACGACGGCATCGCTTTGCCGCTGGCGTTGACCGCGCCTGCCGTGGCTGCATGGATCTTCAACAGATAGAACCGCAGCGCCGGCCTGAAGCTTCCGCTGACGGCGCCGGTCTCCACCTGCACGGTGTCGCCTTGCCGCTGCACCGACAGCGACTGGCTGAAGTACGCGCCGTGCTCGTAGTCGTAGGTGGTGCCGTCATCGTCGTAGTAGTCGAACTGCGCTGCGCACGGCGGCGGGGAACAGGTCGACATCGAGCTGGGTCAGCGGATGCTCGCCGACGTAGTCCATCGGCGGCTGGGTCGGGATGATGGCGCCGTCGCGGATGAACAGCGGAATGTCGCCCCAGGTCTTGCTGTCGATGGCGAGGTGGATGGTCGCGGCCGCCTTCGTAGACCTTGCCGCTGAACCAGTCGGTCCAGCGCCCGGCGGGCAGGTAGATGTCCTTCGTCGGTCTGGCCTTCGCGTCGACCACCGGCGACACCAGCAGCCAGTCGCCGAACAGCCAGCTGTCGACGTCGTTGCGCAGGTTCGGATCGTCGGGCCAGTCGAACATCAGCGGACGTACCAGGCCGACGCCGTTGGCACGGTAACGCGTGGGCGTAACTGTAGATGTACGGGATCAGCGCGTAGCGCAGGCGGATCGCGCTCGGTCGCGGCCTTCTCCGCGACCGGTCCGTACACCCACGGCTGACGCTTCTGGCCGAAGTCGCCGTGCACGCGGAAGATCGGCGTGAACGCGCCGAACTCGATCCAGCGCGCGTAGTTCTCCGGTGTCGGCGTGCCGTTCTTGAAGCCGCCGCCGTCCATGCCCCACTGCATCGCGCCGACGTTGATCGCGCTGAGCATGCGCGCACGCTGGCCGGCCATGCTGGCGAAGCCGGTGGGGATGTCGCCCGACCACAGGCCATAGGCGTAGCGTTGCGCGCCAAGCCAGAAGTTGCGGTTGATCGACCACACGCGCTGGTTCGAAACCGCGCGCTGGCTGTCGTACAGCGCGCGCTGCATGTTCATGAATTCGGTATCGCTGCCGGTGGTGTCCGCCTCGTCGTTCCACCAGCCGACGATGCCGTGCGCGTAGCCGTACTCGATCGCCAGCTTGCCGAACCAGGCGCGTGCAGCGGGCAGGTCGAAGTCGATGTTCTTCACTGGCTTGTGCGAGAAATAATCGTCGCTGACTTTCTCGCCCGGCACCCAGAAACCGTGCGCGGTGGCGTAACGCCCTTCCACCGTGTCGACGTGGATGCGCGGCTTCATGATGCCGGTCAGCCGGATGCCGCGGGCGTCCATCTGCTTCTTCAGCGCGCCGCTGGGGCCGTCGGGGAACTTGGCCGGGTTCCAGCGGAACTCGCCGTAGTCGTCTTCGCCCCAGGCCTTCCAGTCGAAGTCCAGCGTGATGTTGTCGATCGGGATGTGCTTCGCGCGGTAGGTATCGACGATCTGCAGCAAGCTCCTTCTGATCGATGCCCCACTGGCTGTTGGTGAAACCCATCGCCCATTTCGGAAACAGCGGCGAATGGCCGCTGAGCCGCGCCAGCGAAGCGAAGATCCGGCGCGGTGCTGCCGAGCAGGATGTAGACGTCCGAATGCCGAGCGCGTCGTGGCGCTGGCGTCGATCGTTCCGGGCAGTAGCGTGAACGTGGCGGCGTCGCTGTCGAGCAGGATGCCGTAGCCGGCGGTGCTCCATACGAAGGGCGCGCCGGCATGGCCCTGTTCGCCGGCGGTGGCGACTTGCTTGCCGCTACGCAACAGGCCGGCGTGCGCATCCTCGGTCGCGTTGTAACCGCCGATGCCGTACAGCGCATCGGACGCGGCGTGACTGCGCGACCAGCTTGCCGTGGGCCAGCGCATCGACGTCCAGGCGCAGCAGCGGCTGGTTCTGCGCATCGTCGATCTGCAGCTGCCGGTGCTGCGCGTCCCAGCGGATCGAGCCGTTTGCGGTGACGAGCTGCTGCTTGCCCGCACGGGTCGGGTCGAGCATGGGCAGGGCGAGCGCAGGGTCGAGCACCATGCGCAGCGGGTCGAGCCTGGTCGCGTGACATGAACTGCAAATGCAGGATGTCGGGCGCAAGGAGCTGGACGCCGAGCCGATCTGCACCGAGGCTGATCAGCATGCCGCCATCGTGGGCCTGCGCGTTGGGTGCGGCTTGCGACGATGCTGCCGTCGCGGCGATCGCGCCAGTCGATGCCAGTCCCAAACACAAGCTTGTGGCCATACCGAGGCAGACGCGCCACGTGGTTCGGTTCATTCCAGTCATTCCATCACTCCGGCACTGCACGATGACGAGAGGGGAAGCACGTCGCCGATTTGCGCTTCACTGCAGGATCGCCGTGGCATACGCAGGCATCTGCAGCCGACCGTGTTGCAGCGTGGTACCAGGTTTGCTGTGCAGCAGTACCGCATGGAATCGATCACCGTCCAGCGGCACGTCCTGCGCCTGGCCTGACAGGTTGTGGACGACCAGCACGTGGCTGTCGGCGTCATCGAGTTGCCAGGCGGCGATGTGCGGGTTGTCCACGAGGTGTTCGCGGATCGCGCCGTCGCGCAACGCGCCGACCTGGCTGCGCCAGTGGATCAGCATCGTGTAGAAGTGCAGCAGCGAATCGGGGTCGGCCTGCTCGGCCTCGACCGACACGGCGGCAGCATCGTGCGAGGTCGACGTCTTCCAGCGTGGTTTCGCCAGGCAGCGTCCGGCCACGCGATTCCAGCGCATCGGCTCGCGCAGGTTCGGGTCGGGCTTCTCGCCACGCATGCCCAGCTCCTCGCCGTAGTAGACAAACGGTTGACCGGGCAGGGTCAGCAGCATCGCGGCGGCCATGCGCATGTGCTGCGGGTTGCCGTCGAGCTGGCTCATGACGCGATTCTGGTCATGGTTGGACAGGAACGGCGCATCCCTGCCCGAGGCTGCCGGTGGCCTTGCGCAGGCCGTATTCGGTGCGCGCAAGCAGCGCGCCGAGGTTCCCGGCGCGTTCGCTTTTTGCGCTGTCGACCAGCTGCGTGGCCAAGGGAAAATCGAACACCGCGCTGAGCGGCTTGAACCACGGCGCGAGCTTGTCCGGCGAATCCTGGGTGACCTCGCCCACGATATAGACGTCCGGACGCACCGCATCCATGGCCGTGCCGGAACTGCGACCACCAGGCCAGATTCTTCTTCAGCACGACGGGGTCGCCGTCCTGCGCCTTGAAGTCGTAGTAGATGTGCTGGGCCGCATCGAGGCGGAAGCCGTCCACGCCCTGCCTGAGCCAGTAGCGGCCAAGCTTGAGCATCTCCTGGCGCACGCCGGGCGTGTCGTAGTTGAGGTCCGGCATGGCGCCGGTGAAGTCGCCGAGATAATGCGCGTTGCCGGCGGTGCGCCAGGCCTTGCCGCCGACGGCGCTGATCGCGTCCAGATCGGTGTGCGGACCAGCCCAGCTGTACCAGTCGTGATAGGGACTGGAAACATCGCGCGCGGCCTTGAACCACGGATGCTGGTCGCTGCTGTGGTTGATCACCAGGTCGATGATCACCTTGATGTGACGCTTGTGCGCTTCGGCCAGCAGGTGCCGGAAATCGTCCAGCGTGCCGTACTGCGGATTGATGCCGTAGTAGTCGGTGATGTCGTAGCCGTGATAGCTGGGCGAAGGATTGATCGGCATCAGCCAGATGCCGCTGATGCCGAGCGACTGCAGATAATCGAGTCTTGCGGTGACGCCGTTGAGGTCGCCGATGCCATCACCGTTGGTGTCGGCCCAGGAGCGCACGAAGATTTCGTACCAGACGCCCGAAGCCGGTCGCGCGGTGACGCCGGGCGATGTGGCGCCGGCCGCTGTCGCATGACCGGCAAGTCCGATCGTGAGTGACCGCGAGGGCGAGGCGGAGGCGGCTGAAGATCGCGGAACGATGCCTGGACATGCGGCCTCCCATGGACCATGCACGGACGCCCTGCCGCAGGCGGCCCGAAAAAATCCCGACCCCGAACGTGGTCGGGGCCGGGCAGGGGAGATCGAGCCGGACGTTGCGCGATGCGACGTCCGGCTGCGGTTTTTTTACAGCGCGTAAGTGAAGCCCACGTAGTACTGGCGGCCGAACCACTGCAGGGTGCCGGTCTGCAAGGTGTTGCCGAAATAGGTGCGCGTCGGCTGGTCGGTGAGGTTGTTGACCTGGAACAGCACGCTCACGCCATTGTTGAAGGCGTAGGAAGCCTGGAAATCCGCCACGGTCTCCGGTGCGTAGTAGACCAGCTGGCTGTCGATCGCCATCTGGCTGGACACGAAGCGGCTGCGGTGACGTACCGAGAAGCGCGTGTCGAAACCGCCCAGCGAATAGAACAGGGTGCCGTTGATCACTTTCGGCGAGAGGCCGGGCAGGCCGATCTTCTGCGAGGCGCCGCCGAGGTTCGAGGTGGAGGTGACTGCGCTTTGCGAATACGAATAGCTGCCGGCAAAGCCCAGGCCCGACCAGGCGCCCGGCAGGAACTTCATGACCTGCGAGTAGCTCAGCTCCACGCCGCGCACATAACCGCCCTTGGTGTTGTTGATCGCGGTCTGGTACTGGCCGTTCTCGTAGGGCTGGTTGGTGGCCGGGTTGATCGGCACCTGGATGCCCGCGGCGGCGAAGTCGAACGGGTCGATCGTGTAGTTCTCGATGAACGAGTCGATGTGCTTGTAGAACACCGCCGCGGAGAACGCGCCTGACGAATCGGGCAGGTAATGCTCGAACGACAGGTCGTACTGCTTGGCGTAGAACGGATCGAGAAACGGGCTGGTGTTGCCCCACATGTTGTACTTGTTGCCGTCGATCCACGAGCCACTGCCGGTGAGCATCTTGTTGAGCGGCGGGCGCGACATCACCTTGGCCGCGGCAAAGCGCAGCTGGTTGTTGTCGTCGAGGTGGTAGTTGAGGTTGAGCGAGGGCAGGTAGTCGGTGTACGACTTGCCGCGACGCACGTGGATGTAATCCGTGCTGACCACGCCGAGCTGGTCGGTGATGGTTTCGCCCTGGCCGCTGCCGATCTGCTGCAGGCCGTTGCTGTACTGCGAGGTGTGCACCACGCGCACGCCGATGTTGCCGGTGAGGCTGCGATCGCCGACGCGGGTGTCGATGTCGGCCATCACGTAGCCCGACGAGATGTGCTCGTCCACCTCGGCGCTCTGGATCATCGTCCAGTTGTTCTGCCAGCTTTTCAGCGGCGTCGGCGTGATGCCGTGGGCTGCCAGCACGGCGGCCGTGTTGATCGACAGGAAGCACGGGAAGCTGGACAGGTTGCCCTTGAAGCAGACCTTCTGCGCGTTGCTCGGATCCAGCGACAACGGTTCCTGCCCTGCGGCGTACTGGCCGAAGTCATTGCCGTATTCGAACGCGCTGCGGTCGGCGTTGTACGTGCGCCGCGCATAACGTACGCCGCCCTCGATCGCGGACAGGAAGCTGTTGTCCACGAAGTCGTAGCGCACATCGGTCTTGAACGACTTGCTCTCGTCCTTGTAGTTGTACGGATACACGCCGGCCTTGCCCAGCGCCATGCGGCTGAGGTCGGTGTAGTCCTGGTTGAAGTTCACCGTGGCCGGGTTGAGGCCGTTCAACTGATAGTTGACCACCTGGTTGCCGGCAGCAGTCGGGTTAGCCGTGCCCAGGCCGTCGAACAGCAGCCCCCAGGTCACGCCGTTGTAGAAGTCGCTCTTGGCGCGCGAGTAGCCCACGTCGGAGGCGATCGTCCAGCCCCCGAAAGTCCATTTCGCGTTCAGGCCGCCAGAGAGCACGCTGGTCTTGAGCGTGTTGTCGTCGCTGGTGGTCTGCACCGTGAAGTACGGATCGCTCGGGTTGCTGCTGACGGTGCCGCCGGCCATCGCGCCGTTGGCGAACACCAGCGGATCGGTGATGACGCCATCGGACAGCGTCTTGACGCGGAAGCCCCGACCGGACGAATTGTTCTTGAACTGCGAATAGAAGCCGTCGGCCTTCAGCTCGAAGCTGTCGTTCGGTTTCCACTGCAGCACGCCCATGTAGCCGTTGCGGCGAAGCATGCCGCCGTTCTGCTGCAGCTCGAAGCCTTCGCTGGTGTACTCGTTGATGCCGTCGCCGTTGAGATCCTTCTGGCCGTTGTAGGCAAGGCCGTTGAACTGGTCCGCCACGTGCGGCTGGTACAGCGAGGCGAAGCCCACGGCGCGCCCAGCGTGTCGTTGAGGAACTTGCCCTGGAACGACGCGCTGACGCGGTAGCCCTTGGAATTGGCGCCGACGGTTTCGTTGGCGCGGTCGTTGTAGCTGCCGCGCATGTTGAGCACGCCGGAATACTGCTTGGCGTTGTCCAGCGGGTTGGCGGTGTCCATCGCCACCGTGCCGGCCACGCCGCCTTCGATCAGCGAGGCCTTGGGCGATTTGTACACGGCGGCCTGGGTGATCAGTTCGGACGGGTACTGGTCGAATTCGGTGACGCGGCTGCCGCTGGTGGCGGCCTGCTCGCGACCGTCCAGCGTGGTCTCGACGAAATCCCCGGAAAGACCGCGGATGTCGATGGCGCTGGATTCGCCGTTGATGCGCTCGGCGGAGACGCCTGGCAGGCGGGTCAGTGCGTCGGAGATGGACACGTCCGGCAGGCCGCCGATGTCGGCGGCGGTGACCACGTCCTGGATCGTATCCGCGTCGCGCTTGATATCGATCGAGGTCTCCACGCTGCGGCTGAAGCCGGTGACCGTGATTGCCTGCAGGTCCTTGGCCTGCGCATCCTTCTTCGCCCTGGCCTTGCTCTGGGCCGTGGAGGTCGGGGCGGAATCCTGGGCCGGGGCGTCCGGATTGCTGGACTGCCCGCTGGCGTTGCCGCTGACCTGCGGCATGGCCGCGTACGACGCCGAAGTGGCGCAGAAGCCGACCGATGCCAGCGCCAAGGCAAGCACGTTACGTTTGAGTATCACCGTTATCCCCTCCCAGGGTTACACGTCAAATGTTGTAATGATTTGTCACCAGCCCCAACGCTGCGACGGACCGGACATTCGAGTGCGGCAAAACCGTCGACGTGGCGCCATGGTAGGGCCGCCTCCGGCGCGTGCGCCGCTTCCTGCATACGTATTCATTGTGCTGCTATGCATCGCAAATCCGTCTCCGGTGCGCGGGATCGGAGTGGCGGCGTGTTTCGGCCGTGCGCATGCATGGGCGAGGCGAGACGCGCTGAGGCACGTGTTCGCAGCCATTTTCGCGGCTTTTCGTTTGGCCGTCCAAACAGAAATGGCAGGTGGATGTTGCGTTGCGACAGGCGCCATCCATGAATACGTATGCACTCACGCCGTGGCAGCCGACCTTCAACCGGTAAGCTCCTGCACAGGCCGCGAAAGCACCGCTTCGGGCGCGTCGCCTGAACTCATGCAGAAATTACGGAACATGCGAATGAGTGATGCACCCTGGTGGCGCGGAGCCGTCACCTACCAGATCTACCCGCGCAGCTTCCTGGACACCGACGGCAACGGCGTGGGCGACCTGCCGGGCATCGTCGAGCGGCTCGACTACGTGGCGAGCCTGGGCGTCGACGCGATCTGGATCGCGCCGTTCTTCAAGTCGCCGATGGCCGACTTCGGCTACGACATCGCCGACTATCGCGACGTCGATCCGCTGTTCGGCACCCTGGCCGACTTCGACCGGCTTGCTGGCCAAGGCGCATGCGCTGGGCCTGAAAGTGATGATCGATCAGGTGCTGAGCCACACGTCGATCGAGCACGCCTGGTTCAGGGAAAGCCGCGAGAGTCGCGACAATCCGAAGGCGGACTGGTACGTATGGGCCGACGCGAAGGACGATGGCAGCGCGCCGAACAACTGGCTGTCGCTGTTCGGCGGACCGGCGTGGCAGTGGGAGCCGCGTCGCGGCCAGTACTACCTGCACAACTTTCTCACCTCGCAGCCGGACCTGAATTTCCATCATCCGGAGGTGCGTGCTGCGATCCTGGACAGCGTGCGTTTCTGGCTGGACAAGGGCGTGGACGGTTTCCGTCTGGACGCGATCAACTTCTGCTTCCACGACCGCGAACTGCGCGACAACCCGCCCAAGCCGAAAGAGAAGCGCGTGGGCCGCGGCTTCAGCCCGGACAACCCCTATGCGTTCCAGTATCACTACTACAACAACACGCGGCCGGAAAACCTGGCCTTCCTCGGCGAGCTTCGTGCGCTGATGGACGGCTATGCGGACGTGGCTGCACTGGGCGAGATCTCGTCGGAAGATTCGCTGGCCACGATGGCCGAATACACCCGCGCCGGCCGGCTGCACATGGGCTACAGCTTCGAGCTGCTGACCGACGATTTCAGCGCTGCGCATATCCGCAGCACCGTGCAGGCGCTGGAAGCGACAGATGACCGAGGGCTGGCCGTGCTGGGCCATCTCCAACCATGACGTGGAGCGCGTACTGACGCGCTGGGGCGGGGGCCAGCCATCGGCGCAGCTGGCCAACCTGCTGACCGCGATGGTCTGTTCGCTGCGCGGCTCGGTGTGCGTCTACCAGGGCGAGGAACTGGGCCTGACCGAAGCCGACGTGCCCTACGAGGCGCTGCAGGATCCCTACGGCATCGCGTTCTGGCCGCAGTTCAAGGGCCGCGACGGCTGCCGCACGCCGATACCCTGGAGCGATGACGATGTGCATGCCGGCTTCAGCGTGGGCACGCCCTGGCTGCCGGTGCCGCCGGAGCATCGCGCGCTGGCCGTGACGCGGCAGGAGGCCGACCCGGGTTCGGTGCTGAACGGCTTTCGCGCCTTCATGCACTGGCGGCGGTCGCAGCCGGCGCTGCGCTGGGGCGACATCCGATTCGTCGACACCGCCGAACCGGTGCTGGCCTTCACCCGCCATCTGGATGGCCAGACGATGCTGGTCGTATTCAACCTGGCTGATGCGGAAACGGAAATCAGCCTGCCTGCCGCCTTCGCCATGGCGAGCCCGCTGGATGGCCACGGCCTGCGCTGTGGGGATATCCATGGCAGCAAGCTGCGGTTGCCCGGTTACGGCGCCTGTTTCGCCAGCGTGGCGTGAGGCGCTTGTCGGCATTGCGCATATCGAGCCGCGCGACGCCGTGGCGGCTCCTGCGGTGCCCCGCCCTGGTGCTGCTGCTGGCAACGTGCGCCGGAACGGCGACGGCCGCAGCGTCTCCGGTGCCGTCGCGCTCGAGCGTCCTCGCGGCCGCCGGCACCGATGACTGGAGGGCGCTGCGGCTGCAGCTGGATGCCGCGGCGTTCGCACCCGAGAAGATCAAGGCTCACGATCTATCTTCCGCCGGGCTACGGTCGCGGCACCCGTCGCTATCCGGTGCTGTACGCCAACGACGGCCAGGACATGGCCGCGGTGGGCCTGCAACCGACACTGGCGAGACTCCACCGCGAGCATGCGATCGCGCCGGTGATCGTGGTGGCGATCGACATGCTGGCCGACCGCGCCAGCGGTTATGGCCTGTCCGATCGCGCCGGTGCGCGCAGCCTGGTCGGCGGTTCGGTGATCGGCCCGATCGGCACGCGTGCACAGCAGTATTCCGACTGGGTCGCCACCGTGCTGGTGCCGTATGTCGATGCGCACTACCGCACGCGCCGATCCCCGCGCGGCCGCACGATGCTGGGCTGGTCGCTGGGCGCGCTCAACGCCTTCAATCTCGGCTGGCAGTATCCGGAAGTATTCGGCCGGGTCGGTGCGTTCTCGCCTTCGTTCTGGCTGGCCGCCGACCGGACGAATGCAGGCACGGTCCAGCGCACGCGCCTGGCGCAGGCGATGGTGGACCACGCTGCCCGGCGCAGCGGCCTGAAGATGTGGTTCGCGGTGGGAACGGCCGAGGAAACCAAGGATCGCGATGGCGATGGCATCAACGACACCGTCGACGACGTGCGCGATCTGCTCCTGGGCTATCGCGGAGCTGACGGCTTTCGCGCGCGTGGCCTGAAACAGCTCGGCTACTCGATCAACCTGGACTACGCCGGGCACCCTTCGCGTAGGGCGGACGCCGCACTGTTCCAGTTGCAGGACGGCGTGCACAACCAGGCCTCGTGGAAACGGATGCTGCCGGTGTTCCTGCGCTGGGCTTACGGACGGGACTGACCAGCTTCGCTCCTCCCCGGTTCATCGGAGAGGACGGGAGGGAGCGCGCGGCTGATGAAAAGGTCGAGAGCCGACCCGGGCCCTCGCCTGCAAGCAGGGGAGGGAGCAGGCGAGGGCTACTTGCGCCTGGCGGCGGTGGCGTCGCGTTTGCCCCGGAACTCCGACTCCTCGCTCCAGTTTGGCCAGGCCTCCGAATTGGCCAGGTCGTGGCCGACGCTGTAGAGCAGTTGCAGGTCGCGCGCCATGCCCGTGAACGTCCAGCCGGCCTGCCATTCATCGGCAGGCTGGTGGTAGCGGTTGGCGTTGTAGTCGTCTTCCGCCGCCTTGCCGGCCGCGAGTCCGCCATCGACCCAGTCATTGCCCGAGCCGAACGAGATGGCCGGCACGCCGCGCTTGGCGAAGGAGAAATGATCGGAGCGGAAGAAGTGGCCGGCCTCCGGTTTCGGGTCCGCCGCATAGGTCATGCCGTAGTGCTTCGCATCGGCGACCAGGTCGTCAAGCAGGCCGAGTTTCGCGCTGCCTGAGATGGTGAAATTGCGCGCCGGTCCGTGCGGATCGAGCGCGTCCATGTTGAGTACGCCCGCGGTGGTGGCCAGCGGGTACAGCGCATTGGCGGCGTAGTACTCCGAGCCGAGCAGGCCCTTCTCCTCGGCGGTGACGTTGAGGAACACCACCGAACGCTGCGGTCGCGGCCCCTGCGCAAACGCGCGGCCCATCTCGATCAGCGCCGCGGTGCCGGTGGCGTTGTCGACGGCGCCGTTGTAGATGCGGTCGCCCCTGGCGTCGGGCGCGCCGATGCCGAGATGGTCCCAGTGCGCGCTGTAGATCACCGTTTCGTCCGGCCGCTTGCTGCCCTCGACGCGGCCGACGATGTTGTGCGAAGTGATGATGCTGGAGTCGACCTTGAAGTTCGCCGAGAAGCTCTCGCCCTTCAGGGTCACCGGCTTGAACGCGCGCGTCTGCGCCTGTTTTTTCAAGCTGTCGAAGTCCAGCCCGGCATTCTTGAACATCTGCACCGCCAGGTCGCGCTGGATCCAGCCTTCCAGCTCGGGATGCACGGCCGAGGGCTTGTCGCGCACGATGTCGAACATCGCGTTGGTGTTGGAGTTCTTCACCGTGGCCCAGCCGTACGAGGCCGGCTCGGTTTCGTGCACCACCAGCATGCCCAGTGCACCGCGGCGCGCCGCTTCCTCGTACTTGTAGGTCCAGCGGCCGTAATAGGTCATCGCCTTGCCGCCGAAGTCGCCGCGGCCGGTTTCGAAATCCGGATCGTTGACCAGTACCACCGCGATCTTGCCGTGCAGGTCGACGCCCTTGAAATCGTCCCACTGCCGTTCCGGCGCGGTCACTCCGTAGCCGACAAACACCAGCGGTGCATCGGCGATCGCCACGCGGGCGGAGCCGTCCATGGGCGCGCGGACCGCAATCTGCTCGCCTTGCGTCAGCGTTTCGCGCCTGCCGTCGTGGGAAAGCGACAAGGTCGGTGAACCGACGATCGCGCTGCGCCGCAGCGGCACCGCCTGGGTCCAGGCGCGCTTGCCGCCGCTGAGGTCGCCGCCCGGCTGCAGGCCGGCGGCCTTCATCTGCGCCACCACGTAGTCAATGGTTTTCGCTTCCGCCGGTGTGGCCGGGCCGCGTCCCTCGAACGCATCGGAGGACAGCGTCTTCACTTCGGCGGACAAACGCGCGGTGCTGAAGCTGGGAGCATCGGCGGCTTGCGCCGCCGGGCACGCGGCGATGATCAGGGTGCAGAGCAGCAGTCGCTTCACGGGCGGTCACCGGTGGCAGGGGAAGTCACCGATAGTAGTGAGCGCGGATGGGCTGGTCCATCCGCGCGCCAGTAGCGTCCGCCCAGCTAACGCTAATCGGTGGCGACCACCTTGCCGGTGTTCGCGTCGATCTTGAGCTTGACCTTGGCCCCTGCCGGGTTCCTCGCCTTGGCGTTCCACATGCCGTCATCGAAATCGACGTCGTGGACGTGCGTATAGCCCTGGGTTTCCAGCGAGGCGCGCACGTCCTTCTTGCTCAGCCGCGAAACCTGTTCGTCCGGGTACACCGTGCCGGTGCTGGCGTCGATGCGCAGGTTCACGTGGTCGCCGTTCGCGCTTTTTGCCTTGGCGTGCCACATGCCGTCCTTGAAGCTCAAGTCGTGCACGTCGGTATAGCCCTGGTCGGTGAGCTGGCTGTTCACCTGCGGCTCGGTCATTGCCTGTTGCGCGCAGACCACGCCCGGGACCGACAGCGAAAGCGTGCCCAGAGCCAGCGCGAACGCCAGTGAAGTGATGGGGTTTTTCATGAAGCGCACCTTGGTTGCTGCAGGAAAGCCCGAGTCTTGGACGGACGGCGCAAAGGGGCGGTGAAGAGCCGGGCCGACGAGCCTCCGGGGGCTGAATCATGGCTGACGTCGCCAGCGCCGCAGACCCGCCGTTGCATGTCCGGGTGAAGCATTCGAGCCGACGCTCAGGGTTTCGTTGCGGCCGATGCCGGTTCGCCGTCGAACCAGTGTCCGGTGCGGTTGACGATGCGCACCACCGACAGCATCACCGGCACCTCGACCAGCACGCCGACCACCGTGGCCAGCGCTGCGCCGGAGCGCAGCCCGAACAGGCTGATCGCCGCCGCGACGGCCAGCTCGAAGAAATTGCTGGCGCCGATCAGTGCAGCTGGGCCGGCCACGCAATGCGGCACCTTCAGCCAGCGGCTGAGGCCGTAGGCGATGCCGGCGTTGAGATAGACCTGGATGATGATCGGCACCGCCAGCAACGCGATGATCAGTGGTTGCGCCAGGATCGCCTCGCCCTGAAAACCGAACAGCAGGACCAGGGTGGCGAGCAGGGCGGCGGTCGACCACGGGTCGAGGCGATGCAGCGTCGTATCGAGCGCGGCCTGTCCGCGGCGTCGCAGCAACCAGCCGCGCCACAACTGCGCGGCGATCACCGGCACCACGATGTACAGCAGCACCGACAGCAGCAAGGTGCCCCACGGCACATGGATCGAGGCCACGCCCAGCAGCAGCGCCACGATCGGCGCGAACGCCACGATCATGATGGTGTCGTTGAGCGCCACCTGGGCCAGCGTGAAGTTCGGCTCGCCGCCGCACAGCCGCGACCACACGAACACCATCGCCGTGCACGGCGCGGCGGCCAGCAGGATCAGTCCCGCGATGTACGCATCGTGCTCACCCGCTGGCAGCCACGCGGCGAACACATGCCGGATGAACAGCCAGCCCAGCAGCGCCATCGAGAACGGCTTGATCGCCCAGTTCACCAGCAAGGTGATGCCGATGCCGCGCACCTGGTGGCGCACGCCGGCGAGTTGCGCAAAGTCGACCTTCAGCAACATCGGCACGATCATCAGCCACACCAGCACGGCGACCGGCAGGTTGATGTGCTGCACTTCGGCCGCCGCCAGCGTTTCGAACACCGCGGGGAACGCATGCCCCAGCGCGATGCCGGCGACGATGCACAGCGCCACCCACACGCTGAGATAGCGCGCGAAGAAACCGATTCGCGGCGGCGTCGATGCGGCGACGGCTTCACTGCTCATCGGCGGCTTCCTGCTGGCCGATGGCGCGCAGTTGCTGTTGCATCGGCGAGGCGGTCGAGCAGGTCCAGCGGCAGCGCCAGCAACCGTTCGATGCGTCGACGCAGCATCGCCCAGGCCGACTGGAACGCGCGTCGGCGTGCTTCTTCCGGACCGTCGACCGACGCCGGATCGGGCACGCCCCAGTGTGCCGTCACCGGCTGGCCGGGCCAGATCGGGCAGACCTCGCCGGCGGCGTTGTCGCAGACGGTGATCACGATGTCGATCGCCGGTGAATCCGGCCTGCGCGAACTCGTCCCAGCTCTTGCTGCGCAGCGGTTCGGTCGTAGCCGAAGGCCCGCGCCAGTTCGGCGGCGATGGGTTGCACCTTGCCGCTGGGGAAACTGCCGGCGCTGTACGCGCGGAAGCGGCCAGCGCCGAGCACGTTGAGCAGCGCCTCGGCCATCACGCTGCGGGCGGAATTGCCGGTGCACAGAAACAGCACGTTGTACGTTCGCGTCGGCATGGTTCAGCAGCAGCCCGTGTTCGGGCCGCACGATGCGGCGGCTGCGCCGGGCGTTGCCGGGCCACAGCAGGTTGCGCCGCTTTCGTTCGGTGCGCTGGTGTAGTTGGTGGCTTCGCCGTGCGTGTGGAACGTTTCCCAACGCACGCCTTGCGGATCCTCGGCCCAGAACTTGTCTGACCGCGCGTAGCAACAGGTCGTGCCTTTTTCCGCCAGCGCGACCGCATCGGCGGCGTGCAAACGCGCACCGATCGCGGCGAGTTCGTCGGCGTCCTCGGCCTGCATGCCCAGATGGTCCACGCCGGCCTGGCGGCCGCGCTGCGAGATCGCAAAGTTGACCCGTGGGTCGTCCAGCATCCATTTCGCGTAATCGGGCTTGAGCACGGTCGGCGGCGCGCCGAACAGCGTGGTGTAGAAACGGATGCTGCTGTCGAGCTGGTCGACGTTCACGATGCACGTGGAAGCGCTTCATCGTTTGCTCCTTGCCGGCAGGCAGGTGGTCGGGCGCGCAGTCGGCGGAGGCCGATCCGGCGCAACAGTTCTCGCTGAGGAAGCCGAGCAGGTCGTTCATCTGCGGATAATTCGCGCGGCACTGGATCACCCGCCCGCGCCGCTCGTCGCTGACCATGCCCGCCCGGCGGAGAATGTGCAGGTGATTGGTCAGCGTCGCCGCGGCCAAGCCGGTTGCTGCGGCCAACTCGCCCACGGCCATGCCTTCCTCGCCGGCCTGCACGAGCAGGCGATACAAATTCAGCCGATGCTCCTGGGCGAGCGCGTTGAGGCAGGCGAGTGCGTCTTTTGATTTCATATTTCCAGAATTATCGAAATGACACTGCAAGTCAAGATGAAGCAGGTTCGAGCGCATGGGGCGTGAGGAACAAAGGGGCCCGATCGTCACCGAACCAGCACGGCGCGATAAAGACAATCCCGCCGGCGCCGCTAACAGCCACGCGTGCTGGACGCGATGGTTCGATGGCCGGCATGCTGGCCGGCTGGTTATAGTGCCCACCACAGAAGGGGATTCAATGAACAATCCGGGTCAAGCACCGTTTTCCCTGTCCGGCGAACGATCTGCCGGGCCGCAGGGAACCCGTTTTTTTTCCACCGAGGCGTTGCGGCAGTACGCAAGCGATGCCGCGGATGAAACGGATGGGCGGATCAGCGTGCACGAGCCAGTGCTCGAAGGCAGCAGCCCCGGCATCGCGGGCCGCCGCTTTGCGCTTCACGCCGGCCGGCAGGCCATCGGCCGTCGCGTCGACAACGCGATCGTCGTCGACGACCAGAGCGTGTCCGGCTGCCACGCCTGGATCACGAACCAGCACGGCCATTGCGTCATCATGAACACGCTGTCGACCAATGGCACGTTCGTGAACGACCGGCGCATCCATGAGGTCGCCCTGAAGCACGGCGATCACATACGGATGGGTCAGGCCGAGTTTGTGTTTCTCACGCGCGAGCGCGACCAGCCTGCATCGAACGCCCGGCGCTGGATCGTCCTCGGGGCGGGCGTATTGATCGCCGTCGTCGGGCTCGCCGTCTGGTGGTTTTCGGAATCGCCGTGAGCGAAGCGGCGATCCCTTCGACGGTCGGCCGTTACCGCATCGAAGGCGTGCTTGGCCAGGGCGCCATGGCGGTCGTCTACGCCGGTTTCGATCCGGGCATCGAACGGCAGGTGGCGATCAAGTGCCTGCACCGGGAAGTCGCGGCCGATCCGGCCTATCGGCGCCGGTTCCTGGTCGAGGCGCGTGCGGCGGGTCACCTGACCCATCCGCACATCGTCACGATCTTCGATGTCGGCGAGACCGACGATGGTCGCTCGTACATCGCGATGGAGCGGCTCCCGGGGGAGACGCTCGCCAGCCGGGTCAGCCGCGAGGGTTTCCCGCCACTGCCGGCGATCATCCAGCTGGTGGGCCAACTCGCGGCTGCGCTCGATTACGCGCACGCCAATGGCGTGGTCCATCACGACATCAAGCCAGAGAACATCATGCTGGCCGACGGCTGGGACTACGCCAAGATCAGCGACTTCGGCATCGCCGAACGCCGTGCCTTGTCACGCCATGCCAGCGGCTTGCCCGCAGAAATCGGCGGCACGCCTGCCTACATGGCCATCGAGCGCCTGCGCGGCGAGCCGAGCGACGCGCGCAGCGACCTGTTCTCGCTGGGCGTGGTGGCGTACTGGCTGCTCACCGGCAAGCTGCCCTGGCCGGAATTCGCAAACATCGCGCAGCTGATCAGGAAGCGCCAGCGCTCGCCGCGGCCAGCGATGCCGCTGCGCGATCCGGCCACGCCATCGATCCTGATCAGCATCACGCGCACCTTGCTGGCGCCGCTGGCGGAGTCGCGCTACCAGCGTGGCGCGGAAGTCATCGACGACCTGCGCCTGGCCGCGCGCGAATACGAACGCGAGCGCGAGACGCCACTGGCCGGCCGCATCGTGTCGCTGCGGCTGCGCTGGGCCGGCAGCCTGGGGGCCATTCTCAGCCTGGTGCTGGCGCTGGGGCTGGCCATGATCTATGCGAAGCAGAACGTCGCGGTGACCGGCCTCGCGCAGGATTTCGGCGGTTCGATGGGGCGCATGGTCGCCGACGAATCGGCCGAGAACCTGCTGCTCGGCGATGACGCCGCCACGCGTGCGCTGGTCAAGGACATTTCGCGCAACCAGCAGATCCATTACCTCGCCATCGCCGACCGCCACGGCGCGGTCATCGCCAGCACGCTGACCGGAGACATCGGCAAGCCGCTCGCGCCGGCGGACGGGCCCGACCGCGCGCGGCCGGATGAGATCCGCAGCTACCGTGACCCCCATTCCGGCGGCATGCTGCTGTTCGACGTGCCCGTGCGCTACCAGACGAAGACCGTGGGCGAGCTGAGGCTCGGCGTCAGCAACACGCCGCTGCTCGTGGCGCAACGGACCACGCTGTGGGTGATCCTCATCGTCCTGCTGCTGACCCTGGCGGCGGTGGTGGGCGCGGCGTACTGGTTGTTCCGCCGGCCGCTGAGCATGCTGGATCTGCTGGGCGAGGCAATGCTTCGAGTCGCTCGCGGAGACTTCCGCCACCGCATCCGGCTGGCGCGGCGCGATGAATTTGGCCGTCTGTTTGCCACCTTCAATCTGATGAACGGCACGCTGCAAAGCCGTGAACACCGGTCGGCAACGGCGTCGCTGGACGCACTGCCGGAAGATATCAGCCTCCCCACGCGCATCCTGCCGGCGGTGGAGGACGACGAGCCTTGCTAGGAGTGTGTCGACGCAACGGACGTTGCGATCGACGGGCTGCGCAGACTTCAGTACTGCTTGAGCCGCCGCTGCAGCTCGAGCGCGCGGGTGCGATAGACGATGGCGGGCTCGTAGCCCGGGTCGATCGCCAGTACGCGGTCCCACAAGGCGATGGCCTGTTCCAACTGCTGGTCGCGATACAGCACGATCGCGCGCTCGTGGTACGAGCCGAGCAGCCCGGTGCGCAGGGCGGTCATCCCGGCGTCCAGCGGTTTCAGCTGCGGATCGATAGCCAAGGCCTCGCCCAGGCGCGTCAGCGCCTGATCCTTGTGGCCATGATCGAGCAGGTCCGCGCTTTCGTTCTGCAGGCGCCGCGCTTTCGCTGCCTGCGATTCGCTCACGCTGGTGACATCGCCCCAGCGGTTGTCGACGGTGCTGGATGCTGGCGCCACGGTCGCCGGCGCGGCTCGTCCGCCTGTCGGCATGTGCAAGGTCTCGCCTGCGCGCAGCAAGGATGGATTGGTCGAATGGTTGTAGCGCGCCAGGATCAGGAACTGGCTCGCATCGCCGAGGTATCGGGCGGCGAGGCTGCTGTAGGAATCACCTGCCTGCACGATGTGCGGGCGTGATTCCTTACCGAGCACCTGCTGCGGATCGGCGGTGAGCTGATGCAGCATGTCCTGCGCCGCACGGTCGGCTGGATGCTGCTCGACATACTGCTGCAGCTCCGCCTTGCCGTCGGCGTAATGGCCAAGCTGGAGTTCGTCGTTGACGATCGCCGCCAGCGAGCGCGGATGGCGAACCTGGCCTGGCGTCACCGGCGGGGCGGACGTCGCCGGCCGGGTCACCACCACCGAGGAGCGTCGTTCAAGCTTGCGCGCAGCCGCTCATACCAAGCAGGACGATGAAAAGAAGCATTGCCGGTGCGCGCCACGGCGTGCCGGTTGCGCGTCCTGCGGATGACGGTGGCTGCTGTCGTATCGACATCACGATTTTCGCGCGCGGCGGGGCTTGGTCTGCGCGGCCGCAATCAGCTGTTGCAGATAGGCGATGCCTTCTTCCTCGGGAAAGAAGGCCACCACGTCGGCGACGCTGAGGTCATGCCGCTTGCGCAGCCCCAGGAACTCCTCGCGTGCCATCGCCAGCCGCTGGGCCGCCGCGGCCTTCTTGCCGAGCGGCTTGGCCGGCTGCTGCTTTTCAACCTTGCGCTCGAGTCTGGCGAGCTCTTCCTGGAACTGGCGGAAGTCGTATTTCTGGGTGGTCATGGCGTCGACGCGTATCAGTGGGCGTTGAGTTTCTCACGCCGGCCGGCTGGCGGGCCATGCGAGGGCAGCGAACCGGCAACTGGCTGACCTGGCGGCGACGCTTGTTCACCCGAGGTGACGGCATGACTTCCGGCAGGGCTTTCGCGGTCCTGTGTAACGATATATCGTTACATTCCGGTCCGGCCCTGGTGAAGACACGCTCGCATGAACATGACGTGGGGCGATGTGTCTGCCAAATCCGCACAGGCGGGCAGAAAGCCGGCGAGGTGGCCGGCTCATCAGCCACTCTTCCGTCGGCGCACCGTCGCAATCCTGGCCTCGCTGCTTATCGCCGGTTGCGCGGTTGGACCCGATTTCAGGAAGCCCGCCGCTCCCGACGTCAGCGACTACACCGCGCATCCGCTTGCCACCACGGCCAGCAGCGCGAATGTCGTCGGCGGCGAGGCACAGCATTTCCACCGGGGCGGCGAGATTCCCGCCGACTGGTGGAGGCTGTTTCATTCCACCGCGCTGAATGCGCTGATCGAGCAATCGCTGGACAGCAATCCCGACCTCAAGGCAGCGCAGGCGGCGTTGTCGGTGGCCAGGGAAAACACGCTGGCGGGGAAAGGCTCGAGCGTTCCCGCTGTCACCGCAGGCATGTCGGCGCGCCGTGAGCAGGACCCGCCCGGCGCGCTGGCGGCCGTGCCCAGCAACAACGCGTTTCTGTACAACCTGTTCACCCCGCAGGTCAGCGTGTCGTACGTGCCTGATGTGTTCGGGCTGAACCGGCGCAGCGTGGAGTCGTTGCAGGCGCAGGAGCAGGCCGTTCGCTTCCAGACCATCGCGACGCGGGTCACGCTGACCGCCAATGTGGTGGTCGCCGCGATCCAGCAGGCTTCGCTGCAGGCGCAGGTGGACGCGACGCGGCAGATGATCGACGCGAATACCCGCATGCTGGGCATCCTTCGCTACCAGTCCGCCAAGGGCTATGCCGGCCGGCTCGATGTTGCCGCGCAGGAAGCGCAGCTGGCGCAAGTCGCCGCCACGTTGCCGCCGCTGCTCAAGCAGCTGGCCCAGCAGCATGATCTGCTGGCCGTGCTGGCCGGCCAGTTTCCGAGCCAGTTGCCGGGCGGAAAATTCGAGTTGTCGAGCCTGCATCTGCCGCAGGATCTGCCGTTGAGCCTGCCGTCGACGCTGGTGGCGCAGCGCCCGGACGTGCGTCAGGCCGAAGCGAACATGCATGCCGCCAGTGCGCAGGTCGGCGTCGCCATCGCGAACCGGCTGCCGAATATTTCGCTGACCGCCAATGCCGGCAGCACGGCGCTGGCGATGGGGCAGCTGTTCAAGGCGGGCACCGGTTTCTGGAACCTCGGCGCGGACGTGGCGGCGCCGATTTTCCAGGGCGGTGCGCTACTGCATCAGGAGCGCGCCGCGAAGGCTGCCTACGCCCAGGCGGCCGCGCAATATCGCAGCACGGTGCTGACCGCCTTCCAGAACGTCGCCGACACACTCGCCGCACTCGAACAGGACGCTGAAGGCCTGAGGGCCGCGGCCATTGCCGCCGATGCCGCGAAGGTCACGCTGGATCTTTCGCAACGGCAATGGAAGGACGGCTATGCAGGTTACCTGTCGGTGCTGAATGCCGAGCAGGCGTATCAGCAGACCCAGATCAACCTGGTGCAGGCGCAGGCGAATCGCTATGCCGACACCGCGGCGTTGTACCAGGCGCTGGGCGGCGGCTGGTGGCATCGCGTCGATACCGCCCATGCCGCTTCAACACGGGATGCAGATGAAAAGTAGATGGTTCGAGATGCCGGGCGCCATGCGTCGCGCCGGATTGCCGCTCGTCCTGATGATCGTGACGTTGGGCAGCGCCGGCTGCTCTCGCAGCCTGTCGACCACGACCGCGCATCGGCGACGCAGGTGACCGCCAGCAACCTGACGATGACGGCCGGCCCAGCGCCAGCACATCCGTCTGCACACCGTGGCGCCGTCCACCTTCAGCAAGACGATCGAGACCACCGGCGTGGTCGATTTCGACAACGACCAGGCCACCAGCGTGCTGGCGCCGTTCTCCGGTCCGGTGACGCGGCTGCTGGTGTCGCCCGGCGACAAGGTGAAGAAGGGACAGGCGCTGGCGATCGTCGACTCGCCGGACTTCGCGCAGGCCATCAGCGCCTATCGCAAGGCACTCGTCACCGCCAGGAACGCGCGCCGGCTGGCCGACATGGACAAGGACCTCGTCCAGCACGACGGCGTCGCTCCGCGCGAGGAGCAGCAGGCTCAGACCGACGCGGCCAATGCCGAGGCCGACCGCGATGCGGCGCTGCAGGCACTCGCGTCGCTGGATGTCGATCCGCAAGACGATCAGGCGACCTCCAGGCCGGCCGGCCGGTTGCGCGCATCGAGGGCACGCATCCGCTCACCGATCGCCGGCACCGTGGTGGAAAAACTGATCACGCCCGGTCAGCTGCTGCAGGCCGGCAGCACGCCTTGCTTCACCGTGGCCGATCTGTCGCGGGTGTGGGTGATGGCGCAAGTCTCCGGTTCCGAACTGGCGTCGGTCAGCGTCGGCGATCCGGCGGAAGTGCTGACCGGCATCGTCCTCGAACAACGTTGCGCGGCACCGTGGCCAACATCTCCGCCCGGTGAATCCCGACACGCGCGCGGTGGCGGCGCGGGTGGTCGTGGAAAATCCCGACGACCTCCTGAAGAAGCAGATGTACGTCAGCGTGCGCATCCATTCGCGCCAACAGAGCACGGGGCTGCTGGTGCCGGTGTCGGCGATTCTGCGCGACGACGAGAACCTGCCGTTCGTCTATGCCGCCCAGCGCGATGGCAGCTTCGCGCGGCGGCACGTGACTCTGGGCGATCGCGCCGGCGACCGCTACGACATTGCCGACGGGCTCAAGGCGGGCGACCAGGTCGTGGTCGATGGCGGCATCTTCGTGCAGTTCATGCAAAGCCAATGAGCGACCAACTGCCTCCCGCCGAGCCGCCGTCGCGCACGGCTTCGATCATGAACCGGATCGTGTCCGCGTCGCTGTTGCAGCCGTTTCCTCGTCATCCTGATGACGCTGATCCTGACCGGCGCGGGCACGCGCTCGCTGCAGCGCCTGCCGGTAGATGCCTATCCCGACCTTTCGCCACCCAGCGTCGAGCTGGTCACGCAGTGGCCCGGGCATGCCGCCGAGGAAGTGGAGCGACTGATCACCGTGCCGGTCGAGCTCGGCATGAACGGCATTGCCGAAACGACCAATACGCGCTCCGTTTCGATGTACGGGCTGTCCGATGTCGTCATCACGTTCCAGGACGGCACCGACAACCATTTTGCGCGCCAGGAGGTGTTCAACCGCCTCGGCGACCTCGACCTGCCGGATGGCGTGAAGCCGTCGGTGTCGCCGCTGTCCTCGCCTTCGGGTCTGATCTATCGGTACGTGCTGCAAAGCACCGACCGCTCGCCGATGGAGCTGAAGACGCTCGAGGACTGGACCATCGAGCCGCAGTACCGGTCCGTCCCCGGCGTGGCGGACGATTCCGGGTTCGGCGGCGGCAGCATGCAATACCAGGTGCTGCTCGATCAGGCGAAGATCGCCGCGGTCGGCCTGTCCGCCACGCAGGTGGAAGCCGCGCTGGCGGCCAACAACGGCAACGCCGGCGGCGGTTTCTATTCGCAAGGCGGCCAGTTCTACTACGTGCGCGGCAACTGGGGCGGCTGAGCACGCTGGAGGACATCGGCAACGTGGTGCTCGCCGTGCATGACGGCACGCCGGTCCTGCTGAAGGACGTCGGCCGCGTGGTCGATCGGCATCGCCCCGCGGCTGGGCGAATTCGGCTTCGAGAAACAGGACGACGCGGTGGAGGGCGTGATCTTCCTGCGCACCGGCGAAAAAACCCAGGACGTGCTGCAGCGGGTCGAGGCGAAGACGAAAGAGCTCAACGATCACGTCCTGCCGAAGGACGTCAAGATGGTGCCGTTCTACGATCGCAGCGACCTGGTCGCCGTGACCACGCAGATCGTCAAGCAGAACCTGCTGCGCGGCATGTTGCTGGTCATCGTGATCCTGATCTTCTTTCTCTACGATTTCCGTGCGGGCCTGATCGTCGCCACCACCATCCCGCTGGCGCTGCTGTTCGCGTTCATCTGCCTCGACCTGCAGAACGCCTCGGCCAACCTGCTTGTCCATCGGCGCGGTGGATTTCGGCATCCTGGTCGATGGCGCGGTGGTGATGGTGGAAAACATCTACCGCCAGATCGCCGAGCGCAAGGGCACGCCGCTCAACATCCGGGAAATCATCGTCGATGCGGCGGCGGAGGTGGATCGCCCGATCTTCTACGCCGTCGCGGTGATCGTGGTCAGCTTCCTGCCGATCTACGTGCTGTCCGGGCCGTCCGGCACGCTGTTCAGGCCGATGGCGGACACCATGGTGTTCGCGCTGGTCGGTTCGCTGATCGTCACGCTGACCTTGTTGCCGGTGCTGTGCGCGTGGCTGATGCGCAAAGGCGTGCGCGAGCGGCGCAATGGGATTTTCGAGGCGATCAAGTCGGTCTACATCAAGGGGCTCGATTTCTGTCTCGCGCACGCGTGGGGCACGACGTTCGCCTCGGCCATCCTGCTGGCCGGTTCGTTGTTGCTGATCCCGCGCATCGGCGCCGAGTTCATGCCGCAACTGGATGAAGGCGCGCTATGGGTGCGCGCCACGATGCCCTACACCATCTCGTTCGACGAGTCGGCGAAGATCGTGCCCAAGGTGCGCGAGATCCTGCGCTCGTTTCCCGAAGTCACCACGGTCGCCTCCGAACATGGCCGGCCCGACGACGGCACGGATTCGACCGGCTTCTTCAACGCCGAGTTCTACGTGGGTCTCAAGCCGTACTCGCAATGGACCGGCAGCTACCACAACAAGCCCGAGCTGATCGAGGCGATCAACAGGAAGCTGCAGTCGTTTCCCGGCATCATCTTCAACTACACCCAGCCGGCCGAGGACGCGGTGGACGAGGCCGAGACGGGCTTGAAGAGCGCGCTGGCGGTCAAGGTGTTCGGCTCCGATCTGGACACGCTGCAGCAGAAGGGCAAGGCCATCAAGCGCGTGCTGGAAAAGGTGCGCGGCATCCGCGACGTGAGCCTGGTGCAGGAACTCGGCCAGCCCAGCCTGAGCATCAAGATCGACCGTGCCGCGATTGCCCGGTACGGCCTGAACGTCGCCGACATCAACGGCCTGATCACCACCGCCATCGGCGGCGACGTGGCCACCCAGGTGGTGCAGGGCGAAAAGCAGTTCGATCTCGTCGTCCGCCTCGAACAGCAATACCGCGACAATCCCGAGGAAATCGGCAACATCCTGGTGGCCACGCCCGCCGGGCAGCAGATTCCGCTCAAGGAACTGGCGGACATCCGGGTGACCAACGGCGCCTCCTTCATCTATCGCCAGGACAATTCGCGCTATATCGGCGTGCAGTTCTCGGTGCAGGGGCGCGACCTGGCCGGCGCGGTGGAAGACGCCATCGCGCAAGTCAACAAGAAGGTTGACCTGCCGCAGGGCTACCGACTGGACTGGGGCGGCGAATACTCCGAATACACCGCTTCGCGCGCGCAGATGAACGTGATCCTGCCGCTGACCCTGTCGCTGATCTTCCTGCTGCTGTTCACCCTCTACAGCAACTTCAAATTTCCGTTCATCACCGTGCTCGGCGTGCTGCTGTCGGCGCCGGTGGGCGGCATCGTGGCGCTGTGGATCACCGGCACGCCGTTCTCGGTTTCTTCCGGCATCGGCTTCCTTGCCCTGTTCGGCGTCTCGGTGCAGACCGCCGTCGTCTACATCTCCTACGTCAACGAACTCCGCCGCGGCGGCATCAGCCTCGACGAGGCCATTCGTGAAGGCGCAATCCTGCGCCTGCGTCCGATCATGATGACCGCGCTGGTGGCGGCGCTGGGCCTGTTGCCGGCCGCGCTGGCCACCGGCGTCGGCACCGACACGCAGCGGCCGTTTGCGCTGGTCATCGTCAGCGGCCTGTTTACCCGGCTGCTGATCAGCATCTTCCTGATGCCGGCGCTGTATGCGCTGGTGGCGCGGCCGGAGATCGGCTGGAAGTCTGAGGTGGGTGGCGGATTCGTGCACAATGGCCGGAATCTTGCCGTTCGGAGCCCCCGCTGGCATGGGTCCGTCGCTTATCCAGCCGTCCGCCGGGAGGCACGGCCATGCCGAGCATTGCGGCGGAGGCGCAGGTGTAGGACTATCGGCGCAGTTCTTTTCGGGGCGGTCCGCTTCGTCTATGGCGTCGCAGTTTCGACGCGATTTCAGGGGCATGATCCGTACGGGTGGGTTGGTCCCCGTCGTTCCTGCCAGGGAACGTCTGATTGCCAGAGGGTCGCCGGATGAATCATGGATCACGATGGAACGTATGGCTGCGACATGGTGCGGTAGCGCTGGCGTTATGCGCTCGGGTACGTGTTGCTGCGTCAGGTGTCGTGGTCGCACTGGTTGCTGTTCACCGGCTATCGCCTGTCCGTGCTGTTGCTGGTGCCCTATCGCTACTGGCCCGCGCTGGTGGTCGGCGAACTGGGCCCGTTGGCGTACGTCAGCTTCTCGTGTCTTGAAACATTTGGCTGGGCCTGGTCCAGCCTGATGCTGGTGCCGCCCATCGCCCTAGCCATGCCGGTGGTCAAGGCCTGCCGCGATCGCCTGAACATGATCCCGGCTCGCGGCCCGGTGCGCATGGGCGCCGTGCTGGTATGCACGCTGGCGGTTTCCGGGCTATGGACCTTCATGAACCTGGCCGCTCTCTCGGTGGCGAAGACTCCCTCCGATTTTCCGTCGATCGACTACGGCGTCGTGGCGGCGCGGTAGTTCATTGGCAACTACCTGGGCATCCTGACGCTGGTTCCCTTGGTACTGATGGTGTGGGAAGGCAGGGCGAGGCGGGCGGCCTCGTGGCGCATGGTCATCGAGCGTGCAGTTGCGCGAGCGCCTGGCGATCGAGGTGGCGGCGTTCGTGGTGCCGGCACTGGCATTGCTCGTCTGGATCGGGTTGGAGGCATCGGGTGAAGGATCCCGTCAGGTGGCGCGCATGCTGATGTTCCTGCCGGTGATCTGGCTCGCCCTTCGCCACGGCTGGCATGGTGCCGCCATCGGTGGCACGGTCGCCAGCGTCGCGGTAGTCCTGACGATGCCGGCAGCTCTACGACACGTCGACGTTGCAGGCAGAAGTGTTCGTGGCATTCGCCGCCACCTCGATGCTGCTGTTTGGAAGCCGGATCGCACTGCTGCATCAGCAGAAGGGGCAGGGAAGCGAACTCGCCGGACAAATCCCTCGAGCTGGCCCGTCGCATCCAGGCGCAATGCGAGGCGCAGTTGCGCCAGACGTCGGTGGGGATCGAGCTGATCAGTGAAACCATCCACGCAACCGAAGAACTGATGTTCGAACGGTTGCGCCAGGTGCGCGCCACGGTCGACCCTCGTCGAGCTGCGGCGTCGCACCACGGTTACGCGCGAACAATTATTCCAGCTGGCGGACGGGTCTGAACCCCGTGACCCTGCGTGAGCATGGCCTGGTCGCCGCGCTGCGGCGTGGCGGTATCGCCCGTGCCCTCAACAGCCATCGCATCGGCTACTGGTGCGCGGCGCGCGGTGGCGATCGATCAATTATCCGGCACCGGTGCAGCTCGCCCTGCACGGCTGGTATCCGAAGGCATCACCCATCTGTGTTCCGTCCATAGCGTGGGCGATCTCACGGTTCACCTGCGCAGCGGCCAGCACGCCGGCCGGCGTTGGGCTGTCGTGCGGATCGATGCGCTGTTTTCGGCGGACCCGGGATTGCGCGTGCGCGGCGGCCCGCTTGCTGCACCGTCTGGCGGCCAGCGGCCTGGGCATGGATGCCATCAGGGATCGCGCGGCGCTCTATGAGGGCAACCGTGAAGGTACACGCCACCGCGCACGGCGAATGCATCAGCGTGATGGTCTACGACGACGCAAGCCGATTCGAGGGAACGGGTGGTGCTGGTCGACAGCACCACCCCGGAGCTCCTCAGTTTCCGTTGACGTGCGAGCTGCACTCGATCGGATTGGTGCACGGTTCGATACGACCTGGAACATCACCGCGCCACTGGTTTGCGGTGTGGCCGTCATCTGCATCGCATCGTCCTCGATAGACCGTGGCGCCCGGTGACGCCGTGGTGACGAGGAGCGTCCTGCGGCGTCCGAAGGTTCTTCGCGGCGCTGCCCATCGGCAGCGGCAGGAAAACGTCGTTGGCCGTGGCCACCGCCACCAGGACCTTGCCCGAGTAGTCGTTGACCTGGACGTACTTCACGCCTGACTTGACCCACGTGTAGACGTGGTAACCGGGCATGCTGCTGACGTCGGGCGTATCGGTGGGCCATGCGCTGCCCAGTCCGGCGTTGGGTTGCTGCTGCGCCAGGGCGGGCCCGGCGAACGCGCAGCATCAGGCCCGACGAGCAACGCCGATCGGACGGCGAATCCATTTCGTTTCATGCGGGTATCCCCTTCGTTGTGGTTGATGCCGCCCGAATGTAGCACCGTTGATGGCGAACGGAATGTGTCCGGCGCCATGTAGTACAACCCTGCTGTCGGGCCCACAAAACCTGGCGATTTGCGCCAAGTGACACAAAAAAATCGAGCCCACTCGCGAAAGTGGGCTCGACCTTTTTGCTGTACATGGTGGCCGGGGACGGAATCGAACCGCCGACACGGGGATTTTCAATCCCCTGCTCTACCAACTGAGCTACCCGGCCGGGAACCTGGCAAACAAGGACAGCCGCTGGTGGCGTCGATGATGCGTGGAGCCGCGCATTAGACCGAATGCGCGGCATTTCGTCAAGACGCTCTGTCCGGGGCGGTGAAGCCGGAAGCCTTGGCAAAGTCGCCGCCGAACAGGAATTTCTCCATTTCTTCGCCGAGGTATCTTGCGCGCTTTCGGATCGAGCGGATTGAGCCGGTATTCGTTGATCAACGTGGTCTGGTGCGCCAGCCATTGCTGCCAGGCCGGCTTGGATATCTCGGCATAGATGCGCTGGCCGAGCGGACCGGGCCAGGGGGCGAAGTCGAGGCCCTCGGCGTCGATGTCGAGCTTGGCGCAATGAATGGTGCGACTCATGGTGTGTTCTCGTGACCGATCAGGTGTTGTCCAGGGCGCGAAGTTTGGCCGCCGCTGCGGTCGCCGTCGTTGATCTGCAGCAACAACGTGCGCACCGGCGCCGGCAGGCCCAGCGCGCCGAGTTCGCCGGCGCTGTACCAACGCCATTGCGGATTATCGGCGATACCGCTACGCGCCGTCACCCGATCGAACAGCAATGGTTCGATGTTCAATCGATAGTGGCTGAATACATGGGTGAACGGCGCTAGGGCCTGCGCGTCTTCGATTCGCGCGTGCGTGTGGGCGATGCGCCACGCGTCGTCCGGATCGGTGGCTTCAGGCAGGCTCCACAGGCCGGACCAGACGCCTGTCGGGCCGCGTCGCTCCAACAGCATCCGCTCCTGGCGGTCGCGCAGGATCACCATCGCGGTGGCACGGGTCGGAAGGATCTTGCCGGGTTTGCGGATCGGCAACAATGTGGTGAGACCATCGCTATGGGCGACGCAATCGCGAACCAGCGGGCACTCGTCACAGCGAGGGCGCGAGCGTACGCAGAGGGTGGCGCCCAGATCCATGATTGCCTGCGTGTAATCGGCAACGCGGTCGATCGGGGTATGCGTTTCGGCATGTTGCCAGAGCTGCCTTTCCACTGCACTGTCGCCAGGGTAACCGCGCACCCCGTGATAGCGGGCAAGCACGCGTTTGACATTCCCGTCGAGTATGGCGAAGGGCAGCCCGTGTGCCTGCGCGAGGATCGCCCCGGCGGTAGAGCGACCGATGCCGGGCAATGCTTTCAAGGCTTCGAGGTTGCGCGGCAGTTCGCCCTCATGTTGTGCGACGCAGATTTGTGCAGCGCGGTGCAGGAAGCGCGCACGGCGGTAGTAGCCGAGTCCGGACCACAACGCGAGCACGGTGTCTTCATGGGCAGCAGCCAGATCGCGAAGCGTCGGCAGTGCGCGTATGAAGCGCTCGAAGTAGCCAATGACCGTAGTGACCTGGGTCTGCTGCAACATCACCTCGGACAGCCATACGCGATAAGCGTCCCGCGGATGTTGCCAGGGCAGATCCTTGCGGCCGTGCTGGTCGTACCAGCGCAGCAGCAGGGTGGACAATGCTGCGCTCACGGGATCCCCGAAGGCGTGGGGAAGCTCGGCGAGACGAAGATTCTCGTTCGGCTCCTGTCGTAACCGGAGCGAACGGCAACCTGGCAGGGCAATGCTTTCATTTCTGTCTGGACGGCTGTATGTCGTTGATGGGCCCGGCAGGATTCGCTGCCGTGCCGGCAGCGGCGGGGGCTTCGTCGCCGGCCTGTACGGTGAGCCCCTCGATGCTGATGCTGCCGGTTTGCAGCTTCGCGATCTCCGCATGGCCGCTGATCGGCGGCATCGTCAGTTGCGGTGCATGTTCGTCGCCGAGTTGACTCCACCAATGAGCCAGATCCAGCGGTGGCAGGCGCAGATCGGCGTGATTGTCCGGCCCGTCGAGCTTCAGTGCGAGCAACAGCGGACTGGCCTGGTTGGCCGGGGTTAGCGTCAGCGAAATGTCGTACTGCCCGGCGTCGGCTTGATCGAGCTTGCCGGCAAGGCTGGCGGCCGCATCGGCCGCACCGTGCCAGTGCGCGCTGCCGGTAAGCGCAAGGGTCATGGCGTTGGCCTGCGCAAGATGCAACGTGATGTTGTTCAGCTGCAGCGTGTTGCCCTCGATGTGCGGCGTGGCCGACAACCGCAGCTGCAACGGTGTGCCGGCCGCCGTGATGGCGGACAGGTTCAGCGGAAACGGCTGGCCCGAGACCAGGCTGCCGGCTTCGAGCGAGACGTTGTCGAGCAGCACCTCGTTGCCGCGTACCAGGCTGCCGCGACTGATGCTGACGCCGGTGTCGATCCGCGGAATGTTGGGTGGCGTGCCGGCTGGCTGCGCCGGCAAGTCGCTCAGCCATTCCTGCAGGGCATCCAGATCCACGCGTGGCGATTCGATCTGCAATTGCGAAATGACGGTGGGGCCGCCGAAGAGCGTGTGCCATGGCAGCGCCAGCTGCCCGCGAGCCGCCAGCAGGATCGGCGCGTTGGCGCCTTGCGCATTCAGCGTGATGCCGTTCAGATCGAGCGCCGGGCGGGGAAACAACGTCGGGCTTGCAGGACTGGCGAGGTTGAGTTCCAACCCGGCCGCGCGTGCCTGGGTCTGCAGCATCCGGGTAAAGCGTTCGGGCTGCAGCAACAGATAGACGGCTATCACCGCAGCCAGCACGACGGCCAGCGCGAGGCCGCCAACTATCAGCAGGACCAGCCGCAGTCGGCGCGACATCGGCTCAGCCCCACCGTCGCAATTCAGTCATGTCCGTCGCCACCCAGATTGGCGGGCAGCAGGCCATCGACGAAAGCCTCGGCCTCGAACACGCGAAGGTCGGTGGCAGTCTCGCCCAGCCCTACGTAGCGGATCGGAAGGCCGAACTCGCGTGCCAGGGCGAACACCACGCCGCCCTTGGCCGTGCCGTCGAGCTTGGTCACCACCAGGCCGGTGACGCCGACGATCTGACGGAACTGACGCACCTGGTTGACCGCGTTCTGGCCCGTGGTGCCATCGATCACCATCAGCACTTCGTGTGGCGCATCGTTGTCGATTTTTTTCAGGACGCGGGCGATCTTGCCCAATTCGTCCATCAGCCCGCCCTGGGTGTGCAGCCGGCCGGCGGTGTCGGCAACCAGCACGTCGATGCCGCGCGAGCGCGCCGCCTGCAGCGCATCGAAGATCACGCTGGCCGCATCGGCGTCCTGGCCCTGGGAAATCACCGGCACCTGGTTGCGCTCGCCCCAGGTTTTCAGCTGCTCCACGGCGGCGGCACGGAACGTATCGCCGGCGGCCAGCATCACCGCCCGATGTTCGTCGCGCCAGCGGCGCGCCAGCTTGCCAATGGTGGTGGTCTTGCCGGCGCCGTTGATGCCCACGACTAGCACCACGAACGGCTGTTTGCCGCCTACCTCCAGAGCTTGCTCGACGGGCCTGAGCAGCGCGACCAGCGCCTGCCGCAGAGCGGCCAGCAACGCAGCAGCGTCGGCGAATTCGCGCTTGTGCATGCGCCGACGCAGATTCTCGACCAGCTCGGTGCTGGCCTCGATGCCGACGTCAGCAGTGATCAGGGTGGTTTCCAGTTCGTCGAGCAGGTCGTCGTCGAGCTTGGGATGACGCACGAACAATGTGCTGAGTCCGCGCGCGAAGGCGTTGCCGGAAAGCCGCTCGCGCCAGCTGCGTCTGGCTGGCGGTTCGGCGTTGGCGGCAGGTTCGATGGCGGGCGCGGCGAAGCGCTCGGTTTCGGGTTGCGTCTCCCGGGGTGCAGGGATTTCCGCCAATGCCTCTTGCAGCAACGGATCGCCACCTTCGGGCACGATGGCGTCGGCGGGCTGCTTGGCGTCGGGCTCCGCCTCGACAGGCTTTTTCTTCCAGAACTTGAGCATTGCGGCCGTGATTCAAAGACAATGGCGGCATGCTAACACTGCAACCTTTACCGCCCGCTGAGGGCCGCGCCGCACCGGTCGCGGCGTCGTGAGCGGCTCCCGCGGGGCATCGCCCGGGCGAATCCGCATCGTCGGTGGCAGCCTGCGCAATTCGCGACTGGACGTACCGGAGTCGCCGGGCCTGCGGCCGACCGCCGAGCGTGTGCGCGAGACGTTGTTCAACTGGCTGGCGCCGATGATCCACGGCGCGCGCTGTCTGGACCTGTGCGCCGGCACCGGCGCGCTCGGTATCGAGGCGTTGTCGCGGGGCGCCGCTGGCGTACAGTTTGTGGAGAGCGACGCGCGCGCGGCGCAGGCGCTGCGCGCCAATCTCGCGCGGCTGAAGACCGACGCCGGCGAGGTCTTCTTGCAGGAGGCCGCGCACTTTCTGCGGGGGGCGCCGCAGCGGCAGGATCTGGTGTTTCTCGATCCGCCATTCGCGCTGCAGCTGTGGACGCCACTGGCACAGCAACTGGAACAAGGCGGCTGGCTGGCCGCGCAGGCGTGGATTTACGTGGAGTCGCCGCGCCACGGCGCACCCGAGCTGCCGGCCAGCTGGCAACGGCATCGCGAAGGTCGCGCCGGCGAGGTGCGTTTTGCGCTCTATCGGCGCACGCTTCCGTTAAGCTAGGCCCATATCCACTGCCGCCTTCATCCTGTGAGAAAACCTTTGGGCAACCCACGGCTGGCTGTTTATCCGGGGACTTTCGACCCGATCACCAACGGTCACACTGACCTGGTGACGCGCGCCGCGCCGTTGTTCGACCGGGTAGTGGTGGCGGTGGCCGACAGTTCGAGCAAGGGGCCGGGTTTCAGCATCAGCGAGCGGATCACCCTGGCGCGCATGGCGCTGGCCGACCTGCCCAACGTGGAAGTGCGTGGCTTCGATTGCCTGCTGGCAACCTTTGTCGAGGAAATCGGCGCGGGCGTGATCATCCGCGGGCTGCGGGCGGTGTCGGATTTCGAATACGAGTTTCAGCTGGCCAGCATGAACCGGCATCTGATTCCGCAGGCCGAGACGCTGTTTTTGACGCCCGCCGAGCAATACAGTTTCATTTCATCCTCGCTGGTGCGCGAGATTGGCCGCCTTGGCGGCGACATCTCCGGTTTCGTGCATCCGGCGGTACAGCAGGCCATGCGGCAGCGCTGGCAGAAAGGCCGTCCCGGCTCCAACAAGCAACCCGAAACCGAAGGTGATAACCATGCGTAAGTTCGCTCTCATCGCTGCCATCGCACTGGCTGCCGTCCTGACCCTGAGCGCCTGCGGCAAGCACGGGGACGATCAGCAGGATGGCCAGCAGCAGGCGCAGCAGGCGCCCAAGCCGACCGACCCGAACGATTCGAAGGGATGGAACGCCTACCTCGGCCAGATCGTCCAGAAAAACATGCAGGGCATGAGCGCCAATCAGCCGTATGCCTACATGGTGACCGCGGGCACGACCGACGAAGCCAAGGCGCAGAACGAGCGTCAGTTGCAGAGCGTGCAGGACACCGTGGCCCGCGGCGTATTGCCGGGCAACCTGCTGGCCTTTGGCGGCCCGGACTCCGCCAAGACCGCCGACCTCGTCATGGCGGCGTTCAAGGATGCCAAGCCGGGCTCGTTCAAGGACGTGATCGTCCTGTTCATCGGCGACAAGGCCGACGAGCAGCGCGTCAGCGACGTGCTGAAGCCGACCGGCGCCACCGTCCGTTTCGTCGTCATGTAATCGTGCGATGGCCGCGCCGGTGTTTCGCCGGCGCGGCGTCGCATTCGCCGTCATTCGTCGAAGGGCGGACGACGCGCGAGGCCGGTTGCCGTGAAGTCACCAGCACACCGGCGTGCGCTCCCCGGCGCCATTCCCCAAGCATGTAGTATCGGCGGCCATGTCCCTGAAAATCCTCGACACCTGCGTCAATTGCGACGTCTGTGAGCCCGCCTGTCCGAACAAGGCCATCACGCTGGGCGAGGAGTTCTATGTGATCGACTCCGCCTTGTGCACGGAGTGCGTGGGCCATCACGACGAGCCGCAATGCGTGGAGGTTTGCCCGGTCGAATGCATCATCGGTGATCCCGAGCATGTGGAATCGGCCGCGCAGCTCGACCTGAAATACCGCCATCTGATGGCGAAGGAGTCCGCGGCATGAGGGTTTCCCCGGAACTGGCCGCTGTCGCTTCGTTGTCGCGCCTATTGTTGACCCTGCTGCTGGTTGCCGGTTCGGCAGTCGCTCAGGTCGCGCCGAAGGCGGCACCGCTCCATCCGTCCACGATGCAGCAGCGCCCTGGCCATGCCGCCATCGCCAGCGCCAATTTCCTCGCCACGAACGCCGGCCATGAAGTGCTGGCCGAAGGCGGCAATGCGTTCGATGCGGCGATCGCGGTGGCTGCCACGTTGTCGGTGGTGGAACCGGAAAGCTCCGGCATCGGCGGTGGCTTCATGGCGGTGTTGCACCGTGCAAAAGACGGCCACGACATCTTCATCGACGCCCGCGAAACCGCGCCGGCGGCGGTCGACCGCAACGCCTATCTCAATGCGGATGGCAGCCCGAACCGCGACGCCGCCTTGAAGGGGCCGCTGTCGGCGGGTATACCCGGCGAGCCGGCCGGGCTGGTGCTGATTGCCGAGAAGCTACGGTCGGCTGCCACTGCGGCAATCGCTGGCGCCGGCGATCCGCATCGCGCACGACGGCTTCCTGCCGGACGCGCGCCTGCGCAATGCGATTGCCGAGGAACACAAGGATCTGCAGCGCTGGCCTGCGTCAGCCTCCAAATACCTGCCCGACGGCAAGCCGCCGGCGGAAGGCGTGTCTGTGGCGCGATCTGGATCAGGCGCGCACGTTGCAGATGATTGCCGCTCACGGCAACGACGGTTTCTACCGCGGCGAGACGGCAGCCCGACTCGTGGCAGCGGTAAGGTCGTCCGGCGGCAACTGGACGCTGGCCGACCTGGCCGGCTACAAGGCGAAGGAGCGCACGCCGATCGTCGTCAACTATCGCGGCTATCGAGATCGTCACCGCGCCGCCGCCGTCGTCCGGCGGCGTGGCGATCGCCGAGATCCTCAACATCCTGTCGGGTTTCGATCTGACCAAGATTGATCAGGTGCAGCGCGTGCACTACATCGTCGAGGCGATGCGCCGCGCGTTCCGCGACCACAACGACTATCTGGGCGATCCCGATTTCGTGAAGATGCCGCTGGACATGCTGCTGTCGCCGTTCTACGCCGACGGCCTGCGCCAGGGCATCCTGCCCGACAAGGCCACGCCGTCGTCGATGCTGCCGCGCGCCGAGGCGGCCGAACCGGGCATGCACACCACGCACTTCTCGATCATCGACGCCGACGGCAACATGGCCGCGATCACTTCCACCGTGAACTACACGATGGGTTCCACTTTCGTCGCGGCGGGCACCGGCGTGCTGCTGAACGACGAGATGGACGACTTCGCGCTGGTGCCGGACAAGCCCAACGTGTACGGCCTGCTCGGCAGTGCCGCCAACGCGCCCGAGGGTGGCAAGCGCATGCTGTCGTCGATGTCGCCCAGCATCGTCATCGGCGCGGATCGCGTCGCGGTGATCGGCTCGCCTGGCGGTTCCACCATCATCACCCAGGTGCTCGAAGGCATCCTGCATTTCATCGACGGCGAGAGCGCGCAGCAAATCGCGGCGCACAAGCGCTTCCACCATCAATACTTGCCGGACGTGGTGAATGTGGAAGAGGGCGCGTTCGATCCTGCCACCAGCGCCGCGCTGACGAAGATGGGCCATACGCTCAAGCCGCGCGAACCCTGGGGCTTCATGAACGTGGTCACCTGGGATCGCAAGACCAACAAGCTCGATGCCGCCAGCGATCCACGTCGGCCGTCGGGACTCGGCAAGGTGCAGTAGGTCAGGCCATGGAGCTGTTCTCGATCCTTGGCAACGCGCAACAGCTGGATGGCGGCGCCATGTTTGTTCGGCCCGTCCATGGGCCTCACCCAATGCTGCGCGCAGGGCCGCCGGCGGCGTCCGGATTCGTTCCAGACGAATCCGTGGCAATGGGATACTGATTTCGTCATGGAACTGTTCTCGATACTCGGCAACTCGCAGCAACTGGATGGCGGCGCCATGTTCGGCAATGCGCCGAAGGCGCTGTGGTCGCGCTGGATCGAGCCCGATGACGAGAACCGGATTCCGCTGGCCTGCCGCTGCTTGCTGGTGAAAGGTCTCGATGGGCGCAACGTGCTGTTCGAGACCGGCATCGGCGCGTTTTTCGAACCGTCGTTGCGTGAGCGTTACGGCGTGGTCGAGCCGCGCCACGTGCTGCTGGATTCGCTGGCCGACGCCGGTCTTTCGCATGAGGACATCGACGTCGTCGTGCTCTCGCATCTGCATTTCGACCATGCCGGCGGTTTGCTGGCCGCATGGGAAGAGGGTCAGCCGTCGCGGCTGTTGTTTCCGAACGCGCGTTTCGTGGTGGGTGCCGAGCATTGGCGCCGGGCGTTGCAGCCGCATCCACGCGACCGCGCGTCATTCGTTGCCGAGCTGCAGCCGCTGCTGCAAGCCAGCGGGCGGCTGGAGCTGGTCGACGGAGAACATTCGCCGACGCTCGGCCGTTCGGTGCGCTTCAGTTTTTCGGACGGCCATACACCAGGTCTGATGCTGGCCGAGGTCGCCGGCGTGGTGTTCTGCGCCGACCTGATCCCGGGCCGCTTCTGGGTGCACCTGCCGATCACCATGGGCTACGACCGCTGGCCGGAGAAGCTCATCGACGAGAAGCGCGCATTCCTGGAAGACAAGCTGGCCCGTGACGTACGGCTGTTCTTCACCCACGACCACGAATGCGCATTGGCGCGGGTGACACGCGACGAGCGCGGACGTTTCGGTACCGCCGACGAGCAGCGCGCGCTTCGCGGCATGCCGGGCCAGACCATGGCCGGAGCAGCCTGATGGACCTGCGCAAGGGAATATCCGTGCGCGGACTGGCATTGGAAATCATTGGCGCCTTGCTGGTGCTGGCCGGTATCGGGCTGGTGGCGATGACTTCGCGCGGAATGCTCAACTACAGGGCGGCAGCCATCCGGCACGGCGGTGAAGTAATCGATCTGGGCACCGACGCGCAGCCCCAGCCCGGACAGCACGGCTACATGGCGCGCATCGTGGCCACGCCGAAGGTCGTCGAAGCGCCGCATGACCCCGAGTTCAACCTTCGCGTGAACACGCCGGTGCTGGTGCGCCACGTCGAGATGTTCCAGTGGCGCGAGATACGCATCGGCGACGGCGTGCATTACGAGCTGGACTGGGTCGATCGACCGCTCGATGCCAGCCACTTTCGCGAGCCGGCCGGACACGCCAATCCGGTCAGCTTCCCGATCAACGGCAAGCAGTTCGATGCCGGCCTGGTACAGGTGGGCGGTTTCAAGCTGGGCCCGGTGCTGCTGCATGCACTACCCGGTTCGCAGCGTGTCGCGCCGGATCCAGGATCGCTGCCGGACAACCTCGCCGCGAGCTTCAGCCGCCACGGGGATTACCTGGTCACCAGCGCCAATCCGGGCGAGCCGCGGCTTGGCGATGTACGGGTGAGCTGGGACGAGGTGCCGCTGCAGGAAGTCACCGTGGTTGGCCGTCTGGATGGCGATCGTCTGATCGCCGCTGCAGACGCGGCGGATGGCCGAGGGCTATGACGTGCAGGTCGGCGACGTGCCCGTGCTGGACATGTTCCCGGATCTGCCGGAGCCGCCGGAGTTTGTAACGGGCGCGCGTGTGCTGGCCGTGCTGCTGGCGGCGCTGGGAGCGTTCCTGCTGCTTTCCCGCAAGCGTGCCCAGCGCGACCCGTTGCTGGCGCTGGGGCTTGGAGGCCTGGGTGTGGGCATTGTGGCCAGCGTGCTTGTGGCTCGGTGGCGATGGCCGCATCTTCTGCGGCTGGCTCGCGGTCGTGCTGCTCAGCCTTCTGCTCACGGTATGGCGGCTGCGCCGCCATCGGCGTGCCTCGCAGGCGACCTGATCAGTTCGCCTGTTTCTCGTTCGCGGTGGCGTAGACCTGGTCGGCCCACTGCGTGGCTTCCAGATAGACGCCGGCCAACCGGTGGATGCGCTGCGGAAGCACGCGGTCGCTGGTCAGCTCGCCGGCTTCCCACGCGATGATCTGATCGAGCAACGGGCCGAACGGTCCCTCGCGACGGGTGAGCGCGTTGCTGATCTCGGGGACCAGCCGCAGATGAGTCAGCAGGAACTCCATTGGCGCGCACATCAACGTGTCGAGCAGCGAGAACAGCCCGACGGTGAAGGCCATTTCCGAATGGCCGCTGGGCATGCCGCTGGCCAGCTTCTCGCACATGTGCGCGCGGATCAGTGCGGCGCGCAGAAGCTCGGGCGGGTGGTCGTCCATGCCGCACATCGACATCGTGTCGATCCAGTTGCGCATGCGCGTGACGCCGAAAAAGATGGCCGCCTGCTGCACCGATTTCAGCTGCCGCGGTAACGCGAAATAGGCGGAGTTGACGCAGCTGAGCAGCTTGTAGCTGAGCACCGCGTCATCGCGGATGATGTTGCCCAGTTCCACCGGACCCGGGTTGCTTTCCTGCAGCACGCGCATCAGGCGCAGCATGCTCAGCCGGTTGGCGGTGAGCACGGGCACTGCCACCGGTTGCGGGATCAGCAGGTAGCGCCCCTGGATAGCCTGCAACGGCAGCTCGAGGCAGCGCTCATAGGTGGGGTGATCGTTGACCTGGCCGGCGACGACGCGGATGCCGCGCGTATGCAGATATTCGGCGCGCTCTTTCAGCATTTCCGGTGTCATCCGGCTGGCATCCAGCCGCACCAGCTGCACCATCTGCAGCAGGTTCTGCAGGGACAGGCTGCCTTCCAGATCGACGTCGTTGGCGTCCAGCATGAACTGGCAACCGCGCTGCGCCATCTGCTGCAGGCGCTTCATCAGCGGCTGGTCGGTGGCCACGCCAGGCTGCAGCACCACGCCCAGCCGCGGCTGGTGCAGCAGGACGTCGGAATCCTCCGGCAGCAGTTCGGCCGGCATGTTGAGGAACGCGCGGTTGCCACGCACCAGCCGGGTCAGGGCGCCATCGGTGATGGTCGAAAGTACGCTCTGCAGCAGGTGCTGCTCATTGCCGAGTTCGCGATGGAAGACGATTTCGTAGGCAAACAGCTGGCGCTCGCGATCAAGCATCGGCACCCGCAGCACCGGCAGCGGTATCGATATCGGCTGCGAAGCCCCTTCGCCGCCTGAAACGTTTTGAACGGCGGAGTGGGCGGGGGAGGCGTTTGAGTTGCTCATGATCAGTCGTCGCGATTAACGCGAAAGCATGCCGGAGGCCGTTTCGCAATCAGTGAGAGGACCGTCTGCGCAGGCAGGCGGCGATGCCGTCTTTTCGATATCGATGTCATGCCGCCGCGAGCACCTGCGACCGCAGGCTGGCGTGCAGCTCGCCGGAGCGGCCGTACAGTTCGCTTTCGCCCGCATGGCCGGTCAGTACCGCCAGCGCCTGGCGCACCTGGGTAAGGCGCTGGTTGACCGTGCTGCCATTGCGCTGGTTGAGCTGATGGCACTGGCGCAGGGATTGCACGATGCGGGCCCAGGCAGGCGCCAGCGCAGCGGCGACGTCGGCTTGTTCCCGACTCAGCAACTGGCGCTCGGCGTCGAGCTGCTCGAGCTGCTGCATGATCGCCTGCTTGCGTGCGCCGGCTTCGTCCAGCGCGGCGATGCTTGAAGTGTCCAGTGCGGCGCGTTCGGCTTGCAGCACTTGACCGAGCTGATCGACGGCCTGCTGCATGTCGTCCAGAACGGCCGTCAGCGCAGCGTTCAGTTCGTGCTGCAGCGGGCTGTTCATGCCTTGGCGACGCCGCCGAGCTGCTGCTCGAATGCAAGCATGCGATCGGCGATATTGCCGGCGTCGACCTTGTAGCTGCCGTCGGCCAGCGCCTTGCGAATCTGTTCCACCCGCTGCGGATCGACCGCGGCGGTGTCGCCCGGGCGCGCAGCCTCCTGCAGGGCCAGCGCCGAGTCGGTCAGCTTGAGCTGATCGTCGGATTTCGGCGCCGTAGCCGTGGTGCCCGCCGAGGCGGCGGCAGTCGTTGCCGAACCGCTGCCCGGACCGTTGCTGGTCTGGGGAAATTTCGGCAAGCCGTTGTTGGAAATCGTCGTATTCATGGGTCCGTTCTCGCTTGGGTGTGGCCCTGTAACTGTCAGATCGGCCGGTTTCGCGGAAACTTTAGGGGTAAATGTGAAGAGTAATGCCGTCGGTCGCGGTTCGCCCGGGTTCATGGCAGGGCGACCACCACGCCGGGCGCGCTGACCATGCCGTCGACCACCTTGCCGGAACTCTCGTTGCGGACCCGCAGGCGCGCGCCGTTGTCGCCGCTGCCCAGGGCGATGCCGTCGGCGCGTACCTCGATGCCGTCGAGCCGGGCCACCATTTGCACATGATCGCCGGCCCGCACCATGCGCCGACCGCCGAGCGCGCCGGGACTCAACACACTGCCGCGCGCCACGGCGCGGGCCAGCGAGCGGCCAGCCACCTGGTCCAGATTCTCGACGTAGCCATAGCCGAGCCGGGTGATGTCGCGTTCCTCGCCGTGCACGTCCGCGGAGCCGACGCCGTCGCCACGCAGCAGTGGGTGGCTGGCCACCAGCACGGTGCGCCATACCTTCACTTGCAGTGGCACCCGCACCGTCCAGCCGCCATCCTGCGAGCACTGCACCGGCACCGTCATGCGCGACGAAACCTGTGCGTTGCCGCCGATCAACGCACGCAGTGGCTGCCGGCATTCGGCCAGTTGCAGGCGCAGGTCGAGCGATCCGGGCGCGATCTCGATGCGGCTGCCCGGCATGGCGTAGTGTTCGCGCACGGCCTGTTCGGCGGCGGCGCGCACGCTGTCGAGCGATTGCGTCGCGGCGATCGCCTCTGCTGCGGCGGCACCCGCGCCAAGACACAGCGTGGCGATCCACAGGCCGACGGTGGCTGATCGGCGCAACCTCATGCGTCGGCCAACAAGGCGCCAAGCTGGCCGAGCAGGGCTTCGCGACCGGACTCAAGCTGCTGCGACAGCTGGGTGGCCTGATCGAGCTGGCCATCGCACAACAAGGTGACGAAGCGACTGCCCTGTTCGCTCAATTGCGCACCGGTTTCGGTGAGGCCGCTGGCGTCCCGACCGCCTTGATGCAGCGCGGCCAGTCGGCCGATGCTGCGGTTGATCGTATGCGTATCGAACCAGCGCCGATCGAGCGCGCCGGGCTCCAGCAACGCAAGTTCCATGGCCTGGCGCAGGTTCAGCGCCGCTTCGCGGACGGTCAGGCTGAGGCTGGCCGGATCGCTTCCGCTGATGCCCTCCAGCCAGTCCAGCCCCAGCCGATGCGACAGCAGCGCGGCACGATGCAGCGATTCGGACTGGCGCCGCGCCTCGTTGCCACGGCGCTGCAGGGCGCCCAACGCTGCCTGCGCCGCGGTGGCGCGCGCGTGCTGTATGTCGTGTGTCTGTTGCAGTTTGTGGATGCGTTCGCTGGCCGTGCGCAGCGCGGTGCTGCCTTCACCCAGGGTCACGCCGGACTGGCTCACGCCGGCCTGCGCCCGTTCCAGCTGTTGCAGGCCATGCTGCACGTCGCCGTCCAGCTGCAGCGAGAAATCGCCGATCGAGCCGGTGACGGTTTCGATTTCGGTGGTGGTGAGCGCGGTCTTTTCCGCCAGCTGCTTCACCTCGTCGGCAACCACTGCAAAGCCGCGGCCAGCCTCACCCGCGCGCGCCGCCTCGATCGCCGCGTTCAACGCCACCAGATTGGTCTGGTGAGCGATCTCCTGCACGGCGCCGGTGAGCTTGCGGATCTGTGCGACCTGTTCGGCCAACTTGCTCTGGTTGCGATTCATCGCCGACAGCGCACTGCGCAACAGGCGCAGCTGGCCATCCAGCTCGCTGACGGTGCCGGTGCCGGCCAGGCCGGCCTGGCTGGCCTGGTCCAGATCGGCGCCGACCTGCTGCAAGGCCGTCGAGATACCGGCGCTGCCATCCGTCAAGCGATCGACGCTGCCGCGGCTGTCGCCGGCGGCCTTGTCCAGTGCGGCCTGCTCGCGCGACAACTGTTGCACCGCCCCAAGTACCAGGCTTTGCTGCTCCACCGTCTGCAGCGCCACCGAGCTTGGCGGCCGGCTGGCGACGCGGGCGAGCAGCGGTGCCAGCAGCTGCGCGGCGCGCGGATGCTTGCGCCGCAATACGGCGACCTGCGCGTCGTTGCCGCTGGCGGCGGCCTCGACCAGGGCGGCCACATGCTGGTTCCAGATCAAGCTCATGGGTCGGGCATCGTCTCTGTGGAGTGCGGGAGCGCAACTGCTGCATCGTCAAAAACTTCCGAAACTTGAGGAAGCAAGTCGCATGCCAGTGCAGCTGGCGCTAAAGCGTCCGGCGGCGCTGCCGATACTTCCCGCAGACAGTCGCTGCGGCGGCACGCACTCGAGGAGTCCGCATGGGCGGCACGTTGCTGGAAAAGGTGGAGCGACATACCCGACTGGCCGGGCACAACCGCGTGGCGATGCTGCTGTTCCGGCTCGGCGACGAGCAGCTTTTCGGCATCAATGTGTTCAAGGTGCGCGAAGTGCTGCGACGTCCGCCGCTGGAGCGCATGCCGGGCGTGCACGCGTTGCTGGCCGGCAGCTGCGACTATCGCGGGCAGACCATTCCGGTGATCGACCTGGCCGCTGCGTTGGGCTATGCGCCGCTGCGCGACGTGGACTCGGCCCATCTGATGGTTACCGAATTCAGCCGTTCGGTGCAGGGCTTCCTGGTTGCCGACCTGCAGCGCATGGTGCATTGCGAAGGCGAGAGCCTGATAGCGCCGCCCACGGCGCTGGGTTTCGGCGCGCGGGTCAATGCGGTGACGCGGGTCGACGGCGCGCTGCTGGCGGTGGTCGACGTGGAGCACGTGCTGGCCAGCATCGATGCTACCCCGACCGAGCTGTCCATGCAGATGCAGCGCGTTGCCGGAGCGCGTTCGCTGTCGCCGCGGCGGGTGATGGTGGTGGACGATTCGGTGATTGCACGTCGCCGCCTGGTCAGCCTGTTCAAGCAGATGAATATCGAATGCGTGGTGGCCAATGACGGCCGCGAAGCGCTCGATCGCCTGCTGGAGATGGCCGCGGCCGATCCCGCCGAAGGCGTCAAGCTGGTGGTGTCGGACATCGAGATGCCGCGCCTGGACGGCTACGCCCTGACCCGTGCCATTCGCGAGGCGCCGAGCCTGCGTCTGCTCAAGGTCGTGTTGCACAGTTCGCTCAGCGGCATGTTCAACGAGGCGATGGTGAAGGAGGTCAAGGCCGATCGTTTCGTGGCCAAGTTCCAGCCGGACCTGCTGGCGCAGGCGGTGCTGGAATTGTTGCCGGAGCCGGCGCCAGCGGACTGACGCCCGGCCGGCTCGCTGCGGCTGGCGTCAACAATCCGTCTTTCGCCGGTGCGGCGCTGCGTGCGGCCTCGTTAGCCGCCGGGTCAGGCCAGTCACAGCAAGGGTTTCCACAGGGTGGCATGCAATTTGCCTCCAGCTCCGTGCGGCAACTGCACGCGGAGCGAAGCGATGACCCTGACCCCTGACAACCTGTTCGGCATCCACACCCGTGCGCTGGATTTGTGGCAGCGCCGTACCGAAGTGCTCGCCAACAATCTGGCCAACGCCGACACGCCGGGCTATCTGGCGCGCGACGTGGATTTCCGCAAGGTGCTGGCCGCTGCGGGCGGCACGTCTGACGCACTGCCTCTGCAGACCACCGCGCCGGGTCAGATCGGCACCGCCGGCCAGGCAGCGGACGGGCTGGCGTATCGCGTGCCGACCCAGCCGAGCATGGACGGCAACACCGTCGATGCCCAGGCCGAACAGGCCGCCTTCGCCGCCAACGGCGTGCATTACCAGGCCAGCCTTTCCTTCATCACCGCGCAGATCCGCATGTTGCGCACCGCCATCAGCGGAGGCCAGGGCTGATGTCGCTTTTCTCGATTTTCAACGTCGCCGGTTCCGGCATGGCCGCGCAGTCGCTGCGCCTGAATACCGTGGCCAGCAACCTGGCCAATGCCGACAGCGTATCCAGCACGCCCGAGGGTGCCTACCGTTCGCGCGAGCCGCTGTTTGCCGCCGTGAAAAACCAGCAGGACAGCAGCAGCAATGCCGTGGGCGAAGGCGTACAGGTACTTGGCGTCACCGAAAGCCAGGCCGCCATCCCGAGCCGCTACGAGCCGGGCAATCCGCTGGCCGATGCCGACGGCTACGTCTACAGCAGCAACGTCAACCCGGTCGACGAGCTGGTCAACATGATTTCGGCGTCGCGCTCGTATCAGAACAACGTCGAGGTGATGAATTCGACGCGCCAGCTGATGCAGAAAACGCTGGACCTCGGCAAGTGAGGCGCGCCCAGGTGAGACATGTATGCCGTGCGGGCACGCGGGATTCAATCTTCTACAGGTGAGGAACGTGGCATGAGCGACATGGCAATCGGCGGTCCCGCTTCGAACGCCGGCAAGGCGGCCAGCGCGGGCAAGGAGAAAACCCTGGGCCAGGCCGATTTCCTGAGCCTGCTGGTGCAGCAGATGCGCAACCAGGATCCGACCAAGCCGATGGATTCCTCGCAGATGGTCAGCCAGCTGGCGCAGATCAGCCAGGTCTCGGCCACGCAGTCGCTGCAGTCATCGTTCGACAGCCTCAGCCAGTCGCTGCAGGGCAACCAGATGTTGCAGGCAAGCAGCATGGTCGGGCGCAGCGTGACCGTGCCGTCGGCCGCGGGCCAGTTGCAGGGCAGCGGCCTGGACGGCGCGGTGAACGTGCCCGATGGCGGCGGCACGGTGCTGGTGCAGGTCACCGACAAGGACGGCAACGTGCTGCGCACGCTGAACCTCGGTACGCCCGCGGCCGGCCTGGTGGCTTTCCACTGGGACGGCAAGGACGACGGCGGCACCGCGCTGGCCGAAGGCACGTATGGGCTCAAGGCGCAGGCCGGCAACGGTGCCGTGGCGACCTATGTGAGCGGCAAGGTCAACGGCGTGGGCATGACCGGCAGCGACGGCGCCTATCTCGATGTGGATGGTTTTGGTGGCGTCCTGCTGAGCCAGGTCGCGCAGATCAACTGATGGCCCCGCGGGGCTTCGCTACAGAGGAATTACTCGGATGCCTTTCAACATTGCATTGAGCGGTCTCAACGCGGCTTCCTCGGATCTCGAGGTCACCGCCAACAACATCGCCAACACCGGCACCACCGGCTTCAAGGGCTCGCGCGCCCAGTTCGCCGAACTGTTCAACGCGGCCGGTCCCAACCTCAGCGCCACCCAGATCGGCAGCGGCGTGCGCTTGACCAACGTGGCCCAGCAGTTCACCGCCGGCAGCGTCGAGACCACCAACAACAGCCTGGATTTCGCCATCAGTGGCGAGGGCTTTTTTACGCTGCACGACGGCAAGGGCTATTCGTACACGCGCGCCGGTGCGTTCCAGAAAAACCAGAACGGCTTCGTGACGAACGCCAACGGCCAGCGCCTGCAGGTGTTTCCGGCGCTGTCCAACGGCACGTTCGACACCAGCACGATGACCGACCTGCAGCTGCTCGGCTCGCAGAACGCCGCCAAGGCCACCGGCTCGGTGCAGATGGCGCTGAACCTTCCCTCGGATGCCGTGGCACCCGCCACGCCATTCGACCCGGTCAACGATCCGGGCAGCTACAACCAGTCGACCCCGTTCACAGCCTATGACTCGCTGGGTGCCACCCATAGCGGCACCGTGTACTTCGTCAAGGACGCAGCCGCCAACGTGTGGAACGCGAACCTCTACATCGATGGCGCCTCGACCGGCGCATCGCAGGCGCTTACGTTCAACAGCAGTGGTGCGCTGGTCGCACCGGCGAACGGCAAGCTGGCCTTTCCCGCCGTCTCGGTCAGTCCTGGCGCCAACCCGATGCAGCTCACCCTGGACATGGGGAAGGCAACCCAGTTCGGCAACACCTATGCAGCCAGTGCGATCAATCCGGATGGCTATCCGACCGGCATCCTGGCCAGCATCGACGTTTCCAGCGAAGGCGTGGTGCAAGCCAAGTATTCCAACGGCCAGACCACCTCGCTGGGCCAGCTGGCCATGGCGACATTCTCCAACGAGCAGGGCCTGCGCCAGCTGGACAACACCAACTGGGCGGCCTCATACGACTCCGGCACGCCGATCATGGGCGCCGCCGGCAATGGCACTTTCGGCAGCGTGCAGGCCGGTGCGCTGGAGGCGTCGAACACCGCCGACCTCACCGCGCAGCTGGTCAACATGATCAAGGCGCAGCGCAATTACCAGGCCAATGCGCAGGTCATCTCCACCGACAACCAGCTGACCCAGACCATCATCAACATCCGCAACTAAGGCAGCGCGTGACCCCGGCACGCCGGGGTCGTCGCCATTGAGGTAACCATGGATCGTTCGCTCTACGTAGCCATGACCGGCGCCACGCAGATGATGCGCGAGCAGTCGGAGGTGGCGCACAACCTGGCCAATGCCGACACCGTCGGTTTCAAGGCGCAGCTGTCGGCGTTCCAGCCGCTGGCGGTGCAGGGGCCGGGCATGCCGACGCGCATCAATGGCGTGGCGCAGGGCCTTGGCGTGGACATGCGCGAGGGCGGCCAGACCGACACCGGCCGCGAGCTGGATGTGGCGGTGCAGGGGCAGGGCTGGATCGCGGTGCAGGGTGCCGATGGCAGCGAGGGTTACACCCGCGCCGGCGAGTTGCGCCTCACGCCGGACGGCCTGCTCACCGATTCCCGCGGCAACCTGGTGCTGGGCGACGGCGGCCCGATCAGCATTCCGCAAAGCACCCAGATGAGCATCGGCGCCGACGGCACCGTCTCCGTGGTGCCGATGGGGCAATCCCCCGAAACCATCGCCGCGGTCGGGCGCATCAAGCTGGTCAATCCGGGTGCCGACCGGCTGTCGCTGGGCAGCGACGGGTTGATGCACCTCAGCGACGGCGGCACCGCGGACGCCGATCCGGCGGTCACGCTGAAATCCGGCGTGCTGGAGTCGAGCAACGTCAACCCGTCGCAGACGCTGGTGCAGATGATCCAGCTGTCGCGGCAGTACGAATTGCAGATCCGCTCCATCCACAGTGCGGATGAAAACGCGCAGTCAGCCTCGCGGCTGCTGCAGATGACCTGATCCATCCGCATTTTCATAAAGACATCCAGACGTCCAAACGGAGTCCATCGACATGTTTTCATCCCTGTGGGTAGCCAAGACCGGCCTCGATGCGCAGCAGACGCGCATGGACGTGATCTCGAACAACCTCGCCAATGCCAATACCACCGGCTACAAGAGCGCGCGCGCGGCGTTCCAGGATCTGGTCTACCAGAACCTGCGCCAGCCCGGCGGCCAGACCACCGAGCAGACCCAGTCGCCCTCGGGCCTGATGCTGGGCACCGGCGTGCGCGTGGTGGGCAGCGAAAAACTGTTCACCCAGGGCAACATGGAACAGACGGGCAACTCGCTGGACGTGGCCGTGCAAGGTCGGGGCTTCCTGCAGGTGACCATGCCCGACGGCACCATCGCCTATACCCGAGACGGCTCGCTGCATCTGGACCAGAACGGCCAGATCGTCACCGCCAACGGCTACGCGGTGGACCCGGCCATCAGCGTGCCCGCCAATGCGCAGAAGATCACCATCGGCAGCGACGGCACCGTCAGCGTGAGTGTGCCGGGCCAGGCGGCGACGCAGCAGATCGGCACCGTGCAGCTGGCCGATTTCATCAACCCCGCCGGCCTGCAGCCGAACGGCGACAACCTTTACCTGGAAACCGCCTCCAGCGGCTCGCCGCAGATCGGCCAGCCGGGCCTGAACGGCCTGGGCACGCTGTCACAGGGGGCGCTGGAAAGCTCCAACGTCAACGTGGTCGAGCAGATGGTCGACATGATCGAAACCCAGCGCACCTACGAGATGAACTCCAAGGCGGTATCCGCCGCGGACTCGATGCTGCAGTTCCTCACCAACAAGACCTGAGACACGCCGTGATGCCGAACCGTTGCCGTTTTCCGCTGCTGCTGTCCGCGCTCGCCCTGCTGGCCGGTTGTGCCAGCGGGCCGCGTTCGCACGACGATGCCGAGTGGGCGCCGACGCCGCCGCCCGCGCAGCAGATCGCACCGGCGCAGGCCGACGGCTCGATCTATCACGACTCGCAGAACATGGAACTGTTCGCCGATCCGCGCGCCCATCGCGTGGGCGACATCCTCACCGTGGCGCTGGTGGAAAGCACACAGGCCAGCAAGAAAGCCACCACCAGCACCAGCAAGACCGACAAGGCGAACATCGCCGCGCCGACGATCCTCGGCCAGGGCCTGTCGATCGGCGGCAAGGTGGCCGACATCGGGCTGAACGGCGAGCGCAGCTTCGATGGCGCCGGTTCCAGCACCCAGAGCAACCAGCTGGTCGGGCAGATCACCGTCACCGTGGCGCAGCGCCTGACCAACGGCAACCTGCTGGTGCGCGGCGAGAAGTGGCTGACCATCAACCAGGGCCAGGAGCTGGTGCGCATCTCCGGCATCGTGCGCCCGCAGGACATCGGGCAGGACAACGTGGTGCCGTCCACCCGCGTCGCCGACGCGCGCATCAGCTACACCGGACGCGGCACGCTGGCCGACGCCAACACGCGCGGCTGGCTGTCGCGCTTCTTCAATTCCAAGTGGATGCCCTTTTAAATGAAAATCCATTTGTCCACGTTACTGCTCGCTGCGGAGATGCACGAAGGCGCGAACCCGCACGGCACCTTTGCACCCTCTCCCCTGCGGGGAGAGGGTTGGGGAGAGGGGAAGATTGTCGCGAGTTACTTCACCTCCGCGCGCCTTGCTCTTCGCACATTCGCACATTTCCTCTTGAGGCTCTTCCGCAAGATTGTCCCCTCTCCCCAACCCTCTCCCCGCAGGGGAGAGGGAGCCAGTGTGCGGCTCGCGGTTCGGCCTCGCGCTGTGCCTGCTGATGATCGCCCCCGCCCGTGCCGACAAGATCCGCGACCTGGTGCAGGTGGCCGGCGTGCGCAGCAACCAGCTGATCGGCTATGGCCTGGTGGTGGGCCTGGATGGCTCTGGCGACCAGACCACGCAGGCGCCGTTCACCACGCAGAGCCTGGAGAACATGCTGCAGCAGTTCGGCATCACGGTGCCGGCCAATGCGCGGCCGCAGTTGAAGAACGCGGCGGCGGTGATGGTGACGGCGGATCTGCCGCCGTTCGCCAAGCCGGGCCAGACCATCGACGTCACCGTGGCCTCGATCGGCAACGCCAAGAGCATCCGCGGCGGCCAGTTGCTGATGGCGCCGTTGCGCGGCGCGGATGGCAATGTCTATGCGGTGGCACAGGGCAGCGTGGTGGTCGGTGGTGTCAGCGCCCAGGGCAAGAGCGGCTCCAGCGTGCAGGTCAATATCTCCGCCAGCGGGCGCATCCCCAACGGCGCCTCGGTGGAACGCATCGTGGCCTCGTCGTTCGCCGGCGGCGGCGACCTGATGCTGAACCTCAACACGGCCGATTTCACCACCGCCGCGCGCATCGCCACGGCGATCAACCAGGCCTACGGCGCCGGCACCGCCCAGCCTGTGGACGGCGGCACCGTATCGGTGCGCGGGCCGCAGGATCCGGCGCAGAAAGTGGCATGGCTGGGTGCGATCCAGAATCTCGACGTGCAGCCGGGCGACGCGCCGGCGCGCATCGTGGTGAACTCGCGCACCGGCACCGTGGTGATCGGTTCGGACGTGCGCGTCACCGCGGCGGCGGTAGCGCATGGCGCGATCCAGGTCACCATCGGCGAACAGGCGCTGGTCAGCCAGCCGGCACCTTTCAGCAAGGGTCAGACCGCGATCGTGCCGAGCAGCAGCGTGCAGGTCAGCGAAGACGGCGCGCACATGTTCAAGTTCGGCCCGGGCGTGAGCCTGGACACCATCGTGCGCGCGGTGAACCAGGTCGGCGCCACGCCGAGCGACCTCATCTCGATCCTGCAGGCGCTGAAGCAGGCTGGCGCACTTCATGCAGATCTGGTCGTGATCTGATCCGGTGACGACATCATGACGCCCCTCAACAGCGCATCGCCCGCCCTCGATACCTGGACCGAGCTGTCCGGCTTCCATCAATTGCGTGCGCAGGCGCGCAGCGATGGCGGCAAGGGTGCGTTGCCGGCGGTGGCCAAGCAGTTCGAGGCGATCTTCACCCAGATGATGCTGAAGTCGATGCGCGATGCAAACGCCAGCATGGGCAGCGACATCGCCGGCAGCGAGCAGGTCAATTCGTATCGCGACATGTTCGACCAGCAGCTGTCGCTGAGCCTGGCGAACGGACGCAACGGCCTCGGCATCGCGAAGATGCTGGTGCGCCAGCTCGGCGGCAAACCCGATGCCTCCAACACCACGGACGCCAGCCAGGGCTTGCCGTTGCCCACGGCAGGCGTGCTCAATGCGAACGTCCGCGCACTGCTGCAACTGGGCGCGAGCGGCGAATCCGCCGATGGCGCAGACGCAGGCGATGCAGCTGGCAACATCGGCATCACCGCCATGCCCTCGACGGCCGATGCCGGTTCGGCATGGCGCGACACGCTCGATCGTCTCGCGCAAGGCGCGCTGAACGTGGCCGGCACGGCGGCGAAGCTGCTGCCCGGTGGCGACCCGGTGAATTTCGTGCGCGCGCTGGCGCCGCACGCCGCGGTGGCGGCGAAACAGCTTGGCGTATCGGTACGTGCGCTGCTGGCGCAGGCGGCGCTGGAAACCGGCTGGGGCAAGCACCTGCCCAGCCATGGCGACGGCAGCAGCAGCAACAATCTGTTCGGCATCAAGGCCGGCAGCAGCTGGGGCGGCGACAAGGTCAGCGTGCCCACGCTCGAGTACGAGAACGGCGTGGCGGTACGCAAGCGCGATCAGTTCCGTGCCTACGACTCGCCCTCCGAATCGTTTTCCGATTACGCCCGCCTGCTGAGCGACAGCCCGCGCTATGCGCAGGCGCTGGGCCAGGGCGAGAACATCGCCGGCTTTGCGCGTGCGCTGGTGCACGGCGGCTACGCGACCGATCCATCGTACGTCGCCAAGATCACCGCGATCGCCAACAGCGCGCAGATGCGCGAGGCGCTGGCCACGCTCCAGCAACCGGACGGCCTCAAGTGAAAACCCATGCGGCCGTTACCGTTTCCACGTACCGCGCATTGCCGGCGGTACCCAAGGTGTTGAGGACGTTCCATGGCTGACATGCTTTCATCCGGCGTGTCCGGGCTGCTTGCCTCGCAGATCGGTCTCAGCACGGTGAGCCACAACGTGGCCAACGTGAACACCGACGGCTACAGCCGCCAGGTGGTGTCGTTCGGTGCCAGGCTGCCGGAGGGGCAGGCCGGCTATTACATCGGCACCGGCGTCAACACGGTCGCGGTGCAGCGTGCCTACAGCCAGTTCCTGAACAGCTCGCTGTGGTCGGCAAGTTCCGGGCAAGGCCGTGCCAGCACCATGGCTGGCCTCACCGGGCAGCTCAACAACCAGCTGTCCGGCAGCAGCAACCTGCAGACCTCGCTGGACAGTTTCTACGGCGCCGTGCAGGACATGGCCAACGCGCCCTCGGACGCTGCATCGCGCCAGGTGCTGCTGGCCCGCGCAGGCGGACTGGCGACGACGTTCCGCGCGTTGTCCGGCCAGTTCAACGCATTGTCCGGCCAGGTGCAGCAGCAGATCGGCGACACCGTCGATTCGATCAACAGCGACAGCCAGTCGATCGCCAAGTTGAACGGATTGATCCGATCGTCGGCGGCCACCGACGGCACGCCGCCGGCCGACCTGCTCGATCAGCGCGACGCGCTGGTGAAGAAGCTGGCCGGCGAGGTCGGCGTGAGCGTGGTGCCGCAGAACGACAACACCATCAGCGTCTTCGTCGGCAACGGCCAGGCGCTGGTCACCGGCACCGAGGCGCACGCACTCGGCACCGCACCGAACATCTATGACGCCACGCGCCAGGAAGTGGTGGGCGCGGCGTCGGGCAACGTGCTCAGCGGCCGCATCGGAGGAGGCTCGCTGGGCGCGCTGCTGGATTTCCGCAGCAACGTGCTCGACCCGGCGCAGGCGCAGCTGGGCCGCGCCGCGCAGGCGATGGCCAGCGCATTCAATGCGCAACATGCGCAAGGCGTGGACCTGCAGGGCAAGGTGGGCGGCACCTTCTTCAACGTCGCCGGCCCGACCGTGCAGGCGGCCAGTAACAACAGCGGCAGCGGCACGCTGGACGCCAGCATCGGCGATATCGGCGCGTTGACCGGCAAGGATTACGTGCTGAGCTACGACGGCAGCAACTGGAGCATGCGCGACACCCATGGCAGCGCCGTCGCGCTCAGTGGTACCGGTACCGCCGCCGATCCCTTCAAGGCGGCCGGGCCTGAGCCTGGTCGTGGGCGGCACGGCCAGCGCCGGCGACAGTTTCCGCGTGCAGCCCAGTCGCGCCGCCGCGGGCAGTTTTTCGCTGGCGATCGACGACCCCGACAAGATCGCCGCCGCCGCACCTTTTGCGGCAACGGCAGGTGCCGGCAACACCGGTACGGCGGCCCCCAGCGTCAGCATCAGCGACGGCAGCAACGCCAACCTTTTCGACGCCAGCTCGATCGTTTTCACATCGCCCACCAGCTACAGCATCGACGGTGGCGCGGCGCAGACTTTCACGCCCGGCCAGCCGATCGTGCACAACGGCTGGAGCATGCAGCTGAGCGGTGCGCCGCAGGCCGGCGACAGTTTCAGCCTGCAGGCCAACAGCAATGCGCATGGCGACAACAGCAATGCGCTGATGCTGGGCAAGGTCGCCAATCTCGGCGTGCTCGATGGCGGCGTCACCAGCACCGGCCGCGCCTACAGCCAGCTGGTCAGCCAGGTCGGCAGCGCCGGCGCGCTGGCGAAGGACGACCTGACCACGCAGACCGCGGTGTACAACCAGGCGATGAGTTCGCAGCAAAGCGTGTCCGGCGTGAACCTGGACGAGGAGGCCGCCAACCTGGTGCGTTTCCAGCAGGCCTATCAGGCATCGGCCCAGGTCATCAGTACCGCCAACAGCATCTTCGGCGCGCTGCTCAGCGCGGTAAAGGGGTAAGCCATGCGCGTTTCCACCAGCTGGGTGCAGCAGCAATCCGTCGGCAGCATGATGGACCGCCAGAGCGACCTGTCCGATCTCAATACGCAGCTGAGCACCGGCAAGCGCATCAACCAGCCGTCCGACGATCCGGTCGGCGCGGCGCGTGCCCTTGATCTCTCGCACCGCACCGCCGACACCGCGCAGTACCAGCGCAACATCACCTCCGCCAACGCGCGGCTGGGCCTGGAAGACCAGAGCCTGTCGAACACCACCAACGTGCTCGGGCGCGTGCGCACGCTGCTGCTGCAGGCGGCCAACGGCAGCCAGAGCGACGGCACCCGTGGCGACATTGCCGCCGAGATGGTGCAGCTGCGCCAGCAGTTGCTCGGCCAGGCCAACGGCAAGGACGGCCAGGGCGATTACATCTTCGCCGGCAACCGTACCGGCACAGAACCGTTTGCCTCGCAGAATGGCGTGAGCTATCTGGGCGACGACGGCCAGCGCATGGTCGCCGCCGGTCCCGGCCTGCAGGTGGCCACCGGTGATCCGGGCAGCGCCGTGTTCGTCGATATTCCCACCGGCAACGGTACCTTCGCGATCAGCGCCAATGCGGCCAACACGGGCACGGCGGTGGCCGGTTCGAGCAGCGTCAGCAATCCCAACGTCAGTCCCTCGGCGTGGGACGGCGGCAGCTACAGCATCGTGTTCACCGCCGCCAACGCATACGAAGTGCGCGACGGTGGCGGTGCGGTGCTGGACAGCGGCAGCTATGACGCGAGCAAGGGCGGCAGCATCACCTTTCGCGGCGCGCAGGTCGCCTTCAGCGGCGAGCCCGCCGTGGGCGACACGTTCGCGCTGGGCGCATCCACCAAGCAGGACGTGTTCACCACGCTGGACAACATCATCGCCACGCTGCGCGCACCCAATGGCGGCGGCGCGCAGATGCAGAACGCCATCAACACGCAGTTCGCCAATCTCGACCAGGCGATCGACAACATCACGCGCACGCGCGGCATGGTCGGTGCGCGCATGAATGCGCTCGATCAGCAAAGCGGACTCAACGACGATCTGACCCTGCAATACAAGACCGCACTGTCGGATGTGCAGGACGTGAACTACTACGACGCGATCAGCCAGCTCGGTGCGCAGACCACGGCATTGCAGGCGGCCCAGCAGACCTTTACCAAGATCCAGGGTTCGAAGCTGTTCGATTATTTGCGTTGACAAGGCTCAAGTTTCGGTGTGGTGGGTCGAAACAGTTCACAAGGCGGATGCATTCAATGGTGAATCCCCGCCGGATTGTCTGAGCCGACCTCAAGTCGGCACACCACCCCGATTCGGAGAATTCCCATGGTCATGAGTGTCAACACCAACATCAGCTCGCTGAATGCCCAGAAGAACCTGGCCACGTCGCAGAGCAAGCTCGCCACCGCGATCGAGCGCCTGTCCTCGGGCATGCGCATCAACAGCGCGAAAGACGATGCCGCCGGCCTCGCCATCTCGACCCGCTTCACCACCCAGATCAACGGCCTCAACCAGGCCGTCAGCAACGCCAACGACGGCATCTCGCTGGCGCAGACCACCGAGTCGGCGCTGAACGAGGTGACCAACAACATGCAGCGTATCCGTACGCTGGCGGTGCAGTCGGCCAACGCCACCAACTCCGACAGCGACCGCGCCGCGCTCGACGCCGAAGTGCAGCAGCGCCTGGCGGAAATCACCCGTATTTCGACCCAGACCAGCTTCAACGGTCGCCATGTGCTCGACGGCAGCTTCGGCAATGCCGCGTTCCAGGTCGGCGCCAACGTCGGCGAAACGATCTCGGTGAACCTCAGCCAGGGTGCGCGTGCCGATCAGATGGGTTCGCTCGCCACCGGCACCGGCACCGCCGTAACCACCAACGCACTGGTGGCCAGCAATCTGAAAGTCCAAGTGGGCACCGGTGCGATCACCAATATCGCCGCTTCGGTGGCCGGACCCTCGGCCGGCCAGGGCGCCGGTAGCGCGTACGCGAAAGCGGCGGCGATCAACGCGTCCAATGTTTCCGGTTTGACCGCCACCGCCAGCAACTCGGTCAGCGGCGCATTCGCCAGCACCGGCGGTGCAGCCGGCAACACCTTTGCGTTGAACATCAACGGCCAGGACATCTACGCCGCGGGTACCGATACCTCGGGTGGCGCGTTGACAGGCAGCATGGTGGTTGCACAGATCAATGCCTACTCCACCCAGACCGGCGTAACCGCGGCGGTGGACGCGGGCGGCAACATGACCCTGTCGACCGTCGACGGCCGCGATATCAACGTCACCCAGACGGTGGGCGGCGGCGCCACGGGTGGCCTCGCGGCGGGCATGGTTGCGAATACTCATGGCAAGCTCACGCTGAGCGCCGCATCCGCCATCACGTTCTCCGGTTCGCAGTCGGCTGACATCGGCTTCACGGCGAATATCGCGCTCGACACCACCAAGACCCTGGCCTCGGCGAACGTGTTGACCGTGGATGGCGCCAACTCCACGATCAACCGCATCGACGCGGCGCTGTCCACGGTCAGCGGCATGCGCAGCAACCTCGGCGCAGTGCAGAACCGCTTCAGCTCCACCATCGCCAACCTGCAGACCATTTCGCAGAACCTCAGCTCGTCGCGCAGCCAGATCCAGGATGCCGACTTCGCCGCGGAAACCGCGAACATGTCCAGCGCGAACATCCTGCAGCAGGCTGGCGTGTCGGTGCTGGCGCAGGCCAACGCCTCCACCCAGAGCGTGTTGAAACTGTTGGGTTAATAGCTTGACCCGAAGCGGCCGCCAGACCTGGCGGCCGTTTCCCCATTTTGAGGAACTTCGTTCATGGCAATCACCGTAGGCTCCACCACACCAACCACGGGCTTGCTGACTTCACTGGGCGTGGGTTCCGGGCTCGATGTAGCCACTCTGGTAGACAAGCTGGTGGCCGCCAAGAAGGCGCCGCAGCAAAACCAGATCAGCAACCAGGCAGCCACCGCCAACACCCAGCTTTCCGCGCTGGGCCAGATCGGCGCCGCGCTTTCCGCACTGCAGTCGGCGATGGCGACGCTTACCGACGGCAGCGCGTTTGCCAGCCGCACCGTGACCAGCAGCGACACCACGGTACTCGGCGCCGGCAGCGACGGCACCGCGGTAAACGGCAGCTACAACATCGTGGTCAGCAAGCTGGCCAGTGCGTTGAAGGCTTCTTCCGGCGCATTCGCCAGTTCCAGTACGGCGGTGGGGACCGGCGCGCTTACCCTCGCGGTGGGCGGCAAGTCGATGAACCTCACGCTCGACAGCACCAACAACTCGCTCGCCGCGGTGCGCGATGCGATCAACAAGGCCAGCGACAATCCCGGCGTGTCGGCGACCATCGTCACCGGCACCGACGGCGCGCACCTGGTGCTGAGCGGCACGCAAACCGGCGCGGCCAACGGCTTCAAGATCAGCAGCAGCGGCGGCGACGGTGGTCTGGCAGCGTTGAACTATGACGTGGCTGCCTCGAGCGGCAATGCGCTGAGCGTGATCAACGCGGCCAGCGATGCGAACTACACCATCGACGGGCTGGCCGGCAGCAGCGCGAGCAACACCACGAGCACGGCGATCGACGGGCTTACGCTCAATCTCATCAAGGTCGGCAGCAGCACGCTCGGCGTGTCCAGCGATTCGTCCAAGGCGACGGGCGCGCTGACCAACCTGGTCAACACCTACAACAGTTTCGTCGGGATCTACCAGAACCTCACCAAGTACGACGCCACCAGCGGTACCGCTGGCGCGATGATCGGCGACGCCACGCTCAACAGCATCAACAGCACCTTGTCGAGCATCGTCGGCGGCACCGCCAACGGTGCGACGCTGTCGTCCATCGGCATCTCGCTGCAGGTGGACGGCACCTTGAAACTGGATAGCGACAAACTGGCCACGGCGTTGTCCGATGGCGGCAAGACGGTCGGCAACCTGTTCGCCGGCAGCGGCGGCTTCGCCGCCAAATTGAATGGCTCGCTGAGCAACTGGGTCGGCGATTCCGGTCTGCTGGCGGGACGCACCACCAGCCTCAGCCAGCAGCTGAAAGATCTGTCGAACCAGCAGACGACGCTGAACAGCCGCATGGACGATCTCACCGCGCGCTACCAGGCGCAGTTCACCGCGCTCGATACATTGATGAGCAAGCTCAACAGCACCAGCAGCTATCTGCAGCAGCAGTTTGACGCGCTCAACAACAGCAACAAGAAGTAATCCGCAAAACCTCAAGGCAGGAGATCACGATCATGGGATTCGGCTTCGGCGCAGGCGCCTATCAGCAGGTTCGTTCGCACGGCGGCGTGGAGTCGGCCGACCCGCATGGCCTGATCACGCTTTTGATGGATGGCGCGCTCGAGCGCCTGGTGAAGGCCCGCGCGCACATGCTGCGCGGTGAGGTCGCTGCCAAGGGTGAAACGATCTCGCGCTGCATCGAGATCATCGGCGGGCTGCGCGACAGCCTCGATCCCAAGGTCGACACGGCGATGGTCGAGCGGCTCGACTCGCTCTACGAATACATGAGCCGGCGCCTGCTGCAGGCCAACCTGCGCGACGACGCGGACATCCTCGACGAGGTCAGCCGGCTGCTGCAGCAAGTGCGCGACAGCTGGGTGCAGATCGCACCCGCGCCCGCGGCCCGCGCGGTCGGCGCGTGACCATGGCTTTGCCTCCGGTGGAAACGCCGCTGATGCAGGCACTCGCCATCACCCGCGCCATGCTGGCTGCCGCGCATGCGCATGACTGGCAACGGCTGTCGGTTCTGGAAGCTGCGCGCGAACCGCTGCTGCGCCGCCAGCACCTGGCAGATGCGACCAGCCATGCGCAGCTGGGCGAGGTTCTGGCGTACGATCGCGAGCTGCAGGCGCTGGTGGGCCAGGCACGCGACGATGTCGCGCGCCAGTGGCAGCGCGAGAACGGACGGGCCCAGGCGATCGCTGCCTACGGACAGCCGTGATACCGGTCTGAGCACCACAGGCGGCAGCCGCCGCTTGCGCTGTTGCCGCCCGGCCCCGCCCTGCATAGTCTCGGAACTGTCCGGTGTGGCGGGTTCCGGGTTCTCGGCGGATACCGTGGAGCGGCATCATGACTAGCGGTCGGTGGGACGAGTTCGAACAACGTCTGAGCGTCGAGGAAAGCCTGCACGCCGATGGCGAGCCGCTCGGCTGGCCGCCGCCGCAGGAGCAGTTGTCGTGGCTGGCCGAACGCAACGCGAACACGCTGGCGGCGATCGCCGCACTGGAAGAGCGCCGCGCCGACCTTGCCGAGGACGACAGCCCGTTGATGCAGGAAATGCTGCGCATGGACGCCAAGCTCACCGCGCTGGTGGATATCGTCAATCAGCTGCTGGTGCCGGCCAGCACGTTGCCGCCGCGCCAATTGGTGCGCTTCAACGCGATCGGCGCGGTGCTGGCCACCGATTTCGCAGCGGGCGGCGACGCCATGCTGCTGCGCTTGCGCTTCGATCTCTGCCGCAGTTTGCCGCTGGAGCTACCGGCAAAAATCGAACGCCGATTCGACGATGGTCGAGTATTCGTGGTGTTCCCACTCATGGCCGACGTACTGGGTGACGCAATTGAACGGCTGGTTTTTCGCCATCACCGACGCAAAGTGGCAGAGGCGCGCCAGCTGTCGGATTGAACGGCAGATCGGTGCGAATCGAGTCGACATTTGCTCTGTGATGCAGTTCGCACAAACAAGAGTTGCCGTGTAGGTCTTTTGACACACGTCACGCACTGGCGGTCTTGCGTGTCACATCGCCAGCCTCTCCCAATCCTTCCTTGTTTCATGCAGTTACAGCAAACCGCTGCGTATGTGCAGCGGCGATCGCGCCAGCGGGTTCCCGGCGCGCGACGTTTTGTCGTCGCGGCGAGCGAAAAAACTGGCCTTCTTATTGCTCATGGTTCATCAGGCCGGCGACGGAAAGTCGGCATCGATGAAAAGGTGGTCCCGCGGGAAGCATGGGATTCGCCACATGTGCAACACGGAGAAAGCGATGCAAAAGTTCGACTTCCTGGTGATCGAGTCCGACGAGACGCGTGTGGATTCCGTGCTCTCGGCGCTGCATTTCCTGGGTTACCGGCCGCAGCACGGCGCCACCTGCATGGAAACCGACGAGGCCAGCCACGCCTGGCGCGCGGTGTACATCGGCAACGTCGACGATGCGGCCGAGGCGGAGCGTCAGTTTTCCCTGCTCGGCGCAACCGCCGCGCATATCCCCGTGCTGCTGGCCGAAGATTCCCCGTGGGCGGCGCGCTTCAGCGCGCCGAGCTCGCCGTTCGCCGCGCGCGTGGCCACGCTGGCCTTTCCGCTGCGCTACGAAAAAATGGCCGAAGCCATGCGCAACATCTATGCGCGCCTGCTTGGCGGCCAGTCCAGCGGCTTGCGTTTCGTCGGCAACTCGGCGCCGATGGTCCGCGTCAACGCGCTGATCCGCCAGGTGGCTCCGTTCGATTCCAGCGTGCTCGTGCTGGGCGAGTCGGGCACCGGCAAGGAAATGGTGGCGCGGGCGATCCATGAAAATTCGCCGCGCCGCGACAAGCCGTTCGTGGCGATCAACTGCGGTGCGATCCCGGCCGAGTTGCTGGAAAGCGAACTGTTCGGCCACGAGAAGGGCGCCTTCACCGGCGCGATCACGTCACGCAAGGGCCGTTTCGAAATGGCCGAGGGCGGCACGCTGTTCCTCGACGAGATCGGCGACATGAGCCTGCCGATGCAGGTGAAGCTGCTGCGCGTGCTGCAGGAGCGCGCCTACGAGCGGGTCGGCGGCAACAAGACCCAGCGCTGCGACGTCCGCATCATCGCCGCCACGCACCGCAACCTGGAGCAGTCGATCGCCAACGATCGCTTCCGCGAGGATCTGTTCTATCGCCTGAGCGTGTTTCCGCTGGAACTGCCCCTCGCTGCGCGAACGGCTCGAGGACCTGCCGCCGCTGATCACCGAGTTCAATCAGCGGCTGGCGCGCCGGGGCCTGGGCGTGGTGCGTTTCAGTGCCGGCGCGATGCAGTCGCTGCGCGCGCATGCGTGGCCGGGCAACGTGCGTGAGCTGTCCAACCTGGTCGAGCGCATGGCGATCCTGTTTCCGCACGGCGAAGTGCGCAGCAGCGACCTGCCGGAGAAATATCGCGGCCAGCACGCCGGCGACGAAGTCCATGGCGCGGCGCTGCTGGCGCTGATGGATGGCGAGCTGCACGCGGTGGAAGGCACGGTGCATCCGGTGTCCGAATCGCTGCGCATGCTGCCCGAGCACGGACTCGACCTGAAAGACCACCTGGCCGACATCGAGGTCGGGCTGATCCGCCAGGCGCTCGACGCCACCGGCGGCGTGGTGGCCCATGCCGCGCGCCTGCTGCACATGCAGCGCACCACGCTGGTGGAAAAGCTGCGCAAGTACGGCTTGCAGAACAGCCTTGCTGCCTGATCAATGAGGCGCGCGGCTTGTCGCCAGCGTCCCTGAAACGATCCGCCACTCCTCGCCAATTTTCGCTACGCATCCATGGCACGGCTCGTGCTTTTACCCCTGTAAACCCGTCACGCGCCGGGATTCCGTCATGAGGCAAGCGCCATGAGTCAACCGACATGAGCACGATCGACGTCAACAACCTGCTGTCCCAGATGCGCCAGATGACGGCGCAGGTGCGGCCGCCGGAAACGGCGTTCAAGGCGGCGCCGGTCAGCGCGCAGCCCGACTTCTCCGCCTTGCTCAAGCAATCCATTTCCGCGGTGGGCCGCAGCCAGATGGAGGCGGGCAACATGGCGGCGAGTTTCGAGCGCGGCGACCCCGGCGCGGATCTCGGTCGCACGATGATCGCGGTGCAGAAGGCCGACCTTTCGCTGCGCACCATGGTCGAGGTGCGCAACAAGCTGGTCGATGCGTACAAGGACATCATGAACATGCCGGTCTGACGCGTTCGCGTCGACCTCGACCCCGCCCTTAGCAAACGAGCAGCACCATGGCCGACAACGCCATCGCGACGACCGGCAACAACGGTTCGCGCCTGGATCCCTTCAAGCAGATTGCCCGCAACCCGGCGACGCGCCAGCTCGTGCTGCTGGTGGCGGTGGCTGCGGCGGTAGCGCTGGGCGTGGCGGTGGTGCTGTGGTCGCGCGGTCCGAATTACGGCTTGCTGTACGCGGGGCTGGAACAGAAGGATGCCTCGGCGATCACGCAGGAACTGCAGGCAACCAACACGCCTTATCAGCTGAGCAACGACGGCTCCTCGATCATGGCCCCTGCTGCCGATCTGGCGGCGTTGCGGCTCAAGCTGGCCGGCAAGGGGCTGCCGCAAGGCAGCGCCGCCAGCAGCGCGTTGCCGGCCACCGATTCACCGTTCGGCATGAGCGACCTCGCCGAGCGCACGCGCTACCAGCAATTGCTGGAAACCGACCTGGGCGCCACCATCGGCGGGCTGCAGTCCGTGCGCGCCGCGCGCGTGCACCTGGCCTTGCCCAAGCCCTCCGCCTTCATCCGCGACAATCGCGCCGCCAGTGCCTCGGTGCTGGTCACGCTGTATCCGGGGCGCCAGCTCGATGCAGGTCAGGTCGCGGCGATCGTGCACCTTGTGGCGGCCAGCGTGCCGGATCTGGATGCGAGCCAGGTTTCCGTGATCGACCAGCAGGGCCAGTTGCTGACCACTGATCCGAACAGCCCGGGCGCGGTCGGCGACAACCGCTTGCGCATGGCGACGCGCATCGAGAACACCTACGCCCAGCGCATCGAGGAACTGCTGACGCCGCTGGTCGGTCCGGGCCGCGTGCGCGCGCAGGTCTATGCGGATCTCGATTTCAGCCAGAGCGAAAAAGCCACCGAGACGTTTGGCCACGAACATCCCTCGCTGCGCAGCGAACAGACCAGCACCGAACAGCACGGTGGCGCCGCGGCGGCCGGCGGCGTGCCCGGTGCACTGAGCAATCAGCCGCCGACGATGGTGGCGCAGCCCACGGCGGCGAAACCGGATGCCGGCGGCAAGGCAGCGGCGCCTGCGGGCGCTGCGGCGAGCGCCACCACCACGACCAATAGCGGCGACAGCTCCAGCAGTGCGACGCGCAACTACGAACTGGACCGCACGATCAGCCACGTCAGCGATCCGGCCGGGCGGCTGGCACGTCTTACCGTCGCGGTGGTGCTGGACGACAAGCTGGTCAACCCGACAACGGACCCGGCCAGCAGCTCATCCGTCGCGACGAAGAGCGTGCCGTTCACCGCGCAGGAACTGCAGCGGCTGACTGATCTGACCAAGAACGCGGTGGGTTTCAACGCCGCCCGCGGCGACAGCGTCAGCGTGGTCAACCAGGCTTTTCGTCACGGCCCGGTGCCCGATGCCTTGCCGGAGACACCGCTGTGGGAACGCCCAGGCGCGATGGACCTGATCAAACAGGGCCTCGGCGTGCTGATCGCCCTGCTGGTGGCGTTCGGCCTGCTGCGTCCGCTGCTGAAGGGGCTGGCACGCGGCGAAACCGCCTCGCGCGGCTTGGCTGCGCCGATGCCCAAGATCTCGGTACGCGTCGACGACGAACCGGCGGCGAACGAACCGGTCCGGCTCGCCGCCACGCCGGCGCTTGCCTACGAACAACGCATCGGCCAGGCGCGGCGGATGGTCGGTGAAAACTCCAAACAGGTAGCACAGGTCGTGAAGAACTGGGTGAGTGAAGATGGCAACTAATCGTTCCGACGCGCCCGTCAACGGCGCGCAGCGCGCGGCCATCCTGCTGCTGACGCTGGGCGAGCAGGACGCCGCCGAGGTGCTCAAGCATCTCAGCGCGCGCGACGTCCAGGCGGTCGGCTCCGCGATGGCGGCGCTCTCCAGCGTGTCGCGCGAGCACGTCGAGCATGCGCTGGACAAGCTCAACGAAGACATGGGCCGGCAGACCTCGCTGGGCGTCGGCACCGAGGAATACATCCGCAAGATCCTGGTCAATGCGCTGGGCGAGAACAAGGCCGGCGGCCTGATCGATCGCATCCTGCTCGGCCGCAGCAGCAAGGGCCTCGAATCGCTGAAGTGGATGGAAAGCCGCGCCATCGCCGAAATGATCAACCAGGAACATCCGCAGATCATCGCGCTGGTGCTGGCGCATCTGGAGCCGGACCAGGCGGCCGAGGTGATCGGCTACCTGCCGCTGCGCGTGCGCTCCGACGCGGTGATGCGCATCGCCACGCTGGACGGCGTGCAGCCGCATGCGCTGAACGAACTGGACGAAATCATGGAGCGCCAGTTTTCCGGCAACAACAAGAAGCTCAAGTCCGCCAACGTCGGCGGGCTCAAGGCGGCGGCCGACATCCTCAACGCGATGGAAGGCAGCCGCGAAGCGGAACTGATGACCGCCATCCGCAGCCACGACGATGCACTGGGCGGACGCATCGAGGATCTGATGTTCGTGTTCGAGGATCTGGCCGAGCTCGACGACCGCGGCATGCAGACGCTGCTGCGCGAGGTGCCTTCGGCCACGCTGATCACCGCGTTGAAGGGCGCCGAGCCGGAGGTTCGCGAAAAGATCTTCGCCAACATGTCCAAGCGCGCCGCCGACATGATGCGCGACGACCTGGAAGTGAAGGGTCCGGTGCGCCTGAGCGAAGTCGACGCCGCGCAGAAAGAGGTGCTGGGCATCGCCCGCAAACTGTCCGATGCCGGCCAGCTCAGCCTGGCCGCCGGCGGGGATGAGTTCGTCTGATGGTCGCCGCGATCCACATGACGCAGGATTTCAAGCGCTGGGAGTTGCCCAACGTGGGCACCCAGCCGACTACATCGAAGGCGGCCAATGCCTCGCCACAGCCGACCGTGCACGAACTGGCGGCGCTCGAACAGCAGGCGCGCGACGAAGGCTACGCCGCCGGCCTCGCCGAGGGCAGGGCGGCGGCGCAGCTACAGTTGCGCCAGCGCATGGCGCAGCTCGATGCGCTGTACGAAGCCGCCGCACGCCCGCTGCAGGTACTCGATGATCAGACCGGGCAGGAGCTGACCCGGCTGGCGACCATCGTGGCGAGTCGCGTTGTTGTGAGCGAGCTGCGGCTTGCGCCGGAATTGATCGCCAGGGCTGTACGCCAGGCTGCCAGTGCTTTGCCCGCCGCCACGCGCGAATTGCGCGTGCACGTGCATCCGGACGACCTGGCCTTGCTGCAGGAACTCGGCGCGGCGGAAAGCCATTGGCAGCTGCTGGCCGATCCCGCACTCGCGCGCGGCGACTGCCAGCTTGAAAGCGCGCGCTCGCGGCTGGATGCGCGGGTGGAAACCCGTCTGGCGGCGATCATCGACGCCGTGCTCGGCGACGATGCAGCACCTGCCGGAGCCGGTGCGTGAACGTCGCCGACCTGGCGCGGCAGGCGCGCTGGCAACAGCAGCTTGCGCGCGGCAGCGCGCGGGCCGAGCTGGCGCGCACGCTGACCGTGGAAGGCAGCCTGCGCCGCGTGGTCGGGCTGACCCTGGAAGCGGAGGGCTGTGAGGCCGCGCTGGGGGCGCGCTGCCTGGTCGATACGGCGGACGGCGCCAAGCTCGAAACCGAAGTGGTCGGCTTTGCCGACGAGCGCCTGCTGCTGATGCCGGTGGGCGACATGCACGGCGTGTTGCCGAACGCGCGGGTTCGCCCGTGCGCGCACGGCGGCGGCCTGCCCGTCGGCCAGCAACTGCTCGGCCGGGTGATCGGCGCCGATGGCGTGCCGCTGGACGGGCTCGGTCCGCTGGATTCGGACGAACAGGCCGCGCTCAAGCGCGAGCCGATCAACCCGATGGCGCGCAAGCCGATCGATGCGCCGCTGGACGTCGGCGTGCGCGCGATCAACGCGTTGCTGACGGTGGGGCGCGGCCAGCGACTGGGCCTGTTTGCCGGTTCCGGCGTCGGCAAGTCGACCCTGCTCGGCATGATGACGCGCTATACCAACGCCGACGTGGTGGTGGTCGGCCTGATCGGCGAGCGCGGCCGCGAAGTGAAGGAATTCGTCGAACACACGTTGGGCGAGGAAGGCCGCCGGCGCGCGGTGATCGTCGCCGCGCCGGCCGATGCGCCGCCGCTGAAGCGCTTGCGTGGCGCGCAGTACGCCACCGCGATCGCCGAGTGGTTCCGCGACCGTGGCATGCGCGTGCTGCTGCTGATGGATTCGCTGACCCGCTACGCCCAGGCGCAGCGCGAGATCGCGCTGGCGATCGGCGAACCGCCGGCGACCAAGGGTTATCCGCCATCGGTGTTCGCGATGATGCCGGCGCTGGTCGAACGCGCCGGCAACGATGCCGAAGGGCGCGGTTCGATCACCGCGTTCTACACCGTGCTCACCGAGGGCGACGATTACCGGCACGATCCGATCGCCGATGCCGCGCGCGCCATTCTGGACGGCCATATCGTGCTGTCGCGCGATCTCGCCGAGGCCGGTCACTACCCGGCCATCGACATCGAGGCCTCGATCAGCCGCGTGATGCCGGCGGTGGTGACGCGCGAACATCTGCGCTCCGCGCAGCGTTTCCGCCAGGTCTATTCCGCCTATCGCCAGCAACGCGACCTGATCGCGGTGGGCGCGTATCAGAAAGGTTCCGATCCGCAGGTCGATCAGGCGATCGAAATGTGGCCGCAACTGCGCGCTTTCCTGCAGCAGGAAGTGGATGAACCGATGACGCTTGAAGTGGCCATCGCCAACCTCGCGCAGCTCGCCGGGCAGGTGGCCGGATGAATTCGCGCGCGAACAAATTGCAGCCCGCGGTGGACCAGGCCCGGCAGCGCAGCGAAGACGCCCTGGCGAAGTTCGCCACGCAGCAACAGCTGCTGGCCAAGGCCGAGCATCAGCTCGGCGAGTTGCAACGCTATCGGCAGGAATACGCCGCCAATGGCGCTGCCGCGCTGAGTGTGACCGCGCTACTCAACCGGCAGACGTTCATCGAACGGATCGATCAGGCGATCGTGCAGCAGACCGCCGAGATCGCCCGCCAGACCCGTCAGCTGGAGCAGGTGCGGGATCACTGGAAACAGACCCACGCACGCGAAAGCGCACTCGACAGCGTGGTCGCGCAGCATCGCGAACATGAGCGTCGCGCCGAGGATCGGCAGGAGCAGGCCGAAGTCGACGAACGCATGCAGCATCGGCGGCCTCGGTGAGCGCCGTGACCGAGTGGCCGCCAGGTGGCCCGCACCTTGTCCCCGCATGCGCACCGTGGTTCGCCGCATGTCCGCGTTTCGAAGGAGTCATCGCACCATGACCGCCCACGCCGTTGCTTCCACACCGGCCGTCCCGCCGGCCTCGCGCAGCACGCCCGCCAGCAGCGCGCCGGATCCGGCCGCACCGGGTCATTTCGACCAGCAGCTGCATGCCGCCAGGCAGCGCCACACGTCGCGCGATTCCGATCCCTCGCCGATGGGGCCGAGCGCGGCGCGGACTGGCTGCGAAAGAGCATCCATCCGGGCAGCGTCAGATCGACGCATCGAAGCAGGCGGAGGAGCCGGCACCGACCGCAGCCACCACAGCGCCCGCGACGGCGGCGCAGGCTGCCGACGCCGCCCAGGTCCGCACGCCCGATACGAAGGCGCCTGCCGATGCGAGCGACGTGGACGACCAGGCCGCCTCGGCGCTGGCCGGTGCCATGCTGGCCTTGATCGCCCCTTCGGTGGCCGGTGCATTGCGCCCTGGCGCCGCTGCCACGCCCAAGGCTGTCGACGTGCTCGCGCAGGCGGGCAAGACGGCGGCGACCGATGCCAGCGCCGCCTTGCTGCTGCAACTTGGCGACCCCGCCGGCGCGGCCGCCGCGGCGAACAGCCCGGCAGTCGCGGCACCAGCCAGCATGCTCACGAGCGCAGAAGGCCTGTTGCCGATCGTCACGCTCGGCAAGGATCTCGCCCACGCAGACGCGACGCCGACCGGCGCGTTGCCTGCACCAGCGACACTTGCGGCGCCGGCCGCGCCCGCCGTGTTGCAGCTGCCATCCCCGCTCGGTGGCCAGACATTTGCGCAGGACCTGGGCCAGCAGGTGGCCTGGCTCAGCGGTCAGGGCGTCAAGCAGGCGCGCATCCGGCTGCATCCCGAAGAACTGGGTTCGCTCGACGTGAAGGTCAGCGTGACGCATGGACGCGTCGACGTGGTGTTCAGCGCGCAGCATCCCGCGGCCGTGGCGGCCGTGCAGCAAAGCCTGCCGCAGCTCGATCACATGCTGGCCCAGCACGGTCTTTCGCTGGGCCACGCCGAAGTGGGACAGCAGCATCGCGGCGATCGCCACGGCGCAGGCGGCGATGCGGGAACAGCCGCACTGGATGAGCCCGGCGAGATTCACGCCATCAACATGACGACGTCGCTGGGCCAGGTCGGCCTGCTCGACGCCTTTGCTTGATCGCGCGCGGCGCATCGTTCGCGCCGCGCAAGTCCGCGCCTGCGTCCTTCCGCATGAGGCTCGACGGTAACGTCAGGCAGCGCGTTTTTTTTGCTCGTCATTCCCGCGAAAGCGGGAATCCATGTTGACCTGCGGAATGCGACTTGGATCCCGCTTTCGCGGGAATGACGTCATCGAGTTTCTTGATGTTCCGAAGTGGTGGGCGTGGGCGGCGCGCCTGCATGCGTGCGTTCGCGGGCTTCGCCGCGATCACGTCGCGACGCTGCTCCGACGGGCGTCAAGAAAGCGCCGCGGGCTCCGCCGGATTCACTGACGACGGCCGCAAACCCAGCAGCAGTAAGGCCTTCTACCGATGGCACGCGGATTGCATTTGCAGCTTGGCGCGCAGTCAGGCGCGCTTCCCATCAGTGAAGGACGAAGTTTCAATGGTCGACGAAGAACAACCCGAGGTGACCTCTGACGCTCCGGTGCAGCGCCGCAGCCGCAAGCCGCTGGTGATCGGTGTGCTGGTGGTGCTGGTGGCGCTGTGTGCAGGCGGGTACCTGTGGCAGTCGCGCCGCGCTGCCCATGCGACGACCGGCAAGACCGTCGCGGTGGAGGTCAGCAAGGCCGAACTGTATCTGCCGCTTGAACCTGCCTTCGTGGTGAATTTTCGCGACAACGACTCGCTGCGTTATCTGCAGGTGGGCGTCACCCTGATGTCGCACGACCCCGACGCGATCAACGTGGCCAAGGCCGCCGACCCGGTGCTGCGCGACGGCCTGGTGGCGCTCTTCAGCAACCAGAACTTCTCGATCATCAGCGATGCCGCAGGCCGCCTGAAGCTGCAACAGCAGGCGCTCGTCACGGTGCGCAAGGTCGTGCAGGCGCGGCTCGGCCGTCCCGGCATCGATGCGCTGTATTTCACCAGTTTCGTGATGCAGTGATGAGGACGCCACGCACATGAGCGACCTGCTTTCCCAGGACGAGATCGACGCGCTGCTGGACGGCGTCACCGCCGGCGCGGTCAGTACCGGCAACGACGCGCCGCTGCCGCCCGACGCGGTGATCTCGTATGACTTCACCCAGCAGGACCGTATCGTGCGGGGCCGGCTGCCAACGCTGGAGATGGTCAACGACCGCTTCGCGCGGTTCTTCCGCACCGCCATCTTCAGCGTGTTGCGCAAGACCTGCGAGGTCTCGGTGCTGGGCGTGAAGATGGTCAAGTTTGCCGAGTACGTGCATGGGCTGGCGGTGCCGAGCAACCTGAATCTGGTCCGCATCAAGCCGTTGCGCGGCACCGCGCTGGTGCTGTTCGAGCCGCGTCTCGTGTTCACCGTGATCGACAATTTCTTCGGCGGCGACGGCCGCTTCCACGCGCGCATCGAAGGCCGCGATTTCACCGCCACCGAAAACCGCGTGATCCAGATCATGCTGGCCGAACTGTTCGGCGCGATGACCGAAGCGTGGGCGCCGGTGCTGGATCTCCAGTTCGAATATCTGAGTTCGGAAATCAACCCGCAGTTCGCCAACATCGTCAGCCCGACCGAAACGGTGGTGGTGTCGCGCTTCCATGTCGAACTCGACGGCGGCGGCGGCGACATCAACCTGACCTTGCCGTACGCGATGGTCGAGCCGATCCGCAACCTGCTCGACGCGGGCGTGCAGAGCGATCGCGTCGATCGCGACGATCGCTTCGCCGAAATGCTGCACGAGGAAGTGCTCGACGCCGAGGTCGATGTGAGTTCGCTGCTGCTGGAAACGCAACTGAGCCTCGGCGAGTTCCTGCACCTGCGGCCGGGCGACGTGATTCCCGTGCAGTTGCCGGAACTGGCCACCGTCTACGCCGAGGACGTTCCCGTATTCCGTGGCCGCTACGGCCAGTCCAACGGCCGCAACGCCGTCCGTTTCCATGTCCAGGCTGGCCGGCGCGAAAGGCGCACGGCTGGCGATCAATCCAGAGAGAAGACCCCCGCATGAACCAGTCCACCGATGGTGCCTTCGCCGACGCCGGCGAGCGCGTTCAGTTCGATCCGTTGCACGGGGCCGCCGGCGACAGTGGGCGACGTCAACCTCGACATGATCCTCGATGTGCCGGTGACCCTGGCGATGGAGGTCGGGCGCACCCGCATCAGCATCCGCAACCTGCTGCAGCTGAACCAGGGCTCGGTGGTCGAGCTCGATCGCGCCGCCGGCGAGCCGCTGGACGTGTTCGTCAACGGCACCCTGGTCGCGCACGGCGAGGTGGTGGTGATCAACGAGAAGTTCGGCATCCGCCTGACCGACGTGATCAGCCCGGCCGAACGCGTACGCAAGCTGCGCTGATGAGCATGCTTGCCCTCACGCTTGCCGTTGCGCCGGCAGCCGCACCGGAGTTCAACGCCGCCGGCGAACTGGTGCGCGTGGTGTTGAGCCTGCTCGGCATCATCGGCCTGATCCTGGCCGCCGGCTGGCTGACCCGCCGCATGCAGCGTCGCCACGGCGTCGCCGGGCGGCGCATCCGCTGCGTGGAATCGTTTGCGGTGGGCGCGCGCGACCGGCTGTTGCTGCTGGACGCCGACGGCAAGCGCCTGCTGATCGGCATGGGCCCGGGCGGCATGCGCACGCTGCACGTTTACGACGGCACGCAGGTCGAACCGGTGGAACAGCCCGCCGCCGCGCCAATGCCGGCGTTCGGCGAGCTGCTGGCACGCTGGAAGCGCGGCGCATGAAGACCTGGCACTGGATCATCGCCGCGGTTCTGCTGCTACTGCCGCTGGCGGCGCTGGCAGCACCGCCGCCCGGCATCCCGCTGGTGAACGTGCAGAACGTGCCGGGTGGTGGCCAGAACTGGACGATGTCGCTGCAGGTGCTGGCGCTGATGACGGCGCTGACGCTGCTGCCGGCGATCGCGCTGATGATGACCTCGTTCACCCGCATCATCATCGTGCTCGGCTTCCTGCGCCAGGCGCTGGGCACGCAGTCGACGCCGCCGAACCAGGTGTTGCTGGGGCTGGCGTTGTTCCTCACCCTGTTCGTGATGTCGCCGGTGCTGACGCGGTCCTACGAAGACGGTGTGAAGCCGTATATGGACGGCCAGATCACCGCCGAGCAGGCGTTGCCCGCAGCCTCCGCACCGTTCAAGCGCTTCATGCTCGACCAGACCCGTGAGGCCGATCTGCAGTTGTTCACCCGGCTGGCGAAGGAAAAGCCCTATGCCAGCAAGGCCGACGTGCCGTTCAAGGTGGCGATGCCGGCGTTCCTCACCAGCGAGTTGAAGACCGCGTTCCAGATGGGCTTCCTGCTGTTCATCCCGTTCCTGATCATCGACCTGGTGGTGGCCAGCGTGCTGATGTCGATGGGCATGATGATGGTCTCGCCGATGATCATCTCGCTGCCGTTCAAGATCATGCTGTTCGTGCTGGTGGATGGGTGGACGTTGTTGCTGGGCACGCTGGCGGGGAGCTTCTACACGTGACCGCGCATCGTCTTGGCCGCAGCGTTCGTAGGAGCCCGCTCGAGGGCGACGCTCTCGCTTTTCCCTGCATTCGGAGCGAAGAGCTTTCAGAGCAAGAGCTTTCGTCTGCCTGCGGCAGCCGAGTCACTTTCTCTTTGCGTGGTCAAAGAGAAAGTAACCAAAGAGAAAGAGCACCCCGCTTCCGCGCTTTCCGGGCATCCTGCCCGGAAAGTTCGCGTGCGGGCTACGGGGTTTTTCGACAGGACATCCTGTGCTGGCGAAAAACTGGCTCGGCATCCCTGCCGAGCCACCCTGCGGGCTTTTCCTCCGCCCGCCCGCCGCTGCAGAGGGGCCCCGGGTAGAGCAGCGGGCCTTCCTGGCCCGCACTCTTCAGAAGAGCCAGGTCAAGGGCCAGATCAACAGCAATGCACCAGCAACGCCAGCATCTGCTTTGCCGCTTTGGCTCTTCAGCCTTATCACCGAGTGCGGGCCAGGATGGCCCGCTGCTCTACCCGGGGCCCCTGTGCGGCGGTGAGTCGGGGACGACAGGCCGCGCAGCGGGAGTCGACAGGGATGTCGACTCCTTTTCGCCAGGGCAGGATGCCCTGTCGAAAAGCCCGGCCCCGGCTCACGGACTTGCCGGGCACGATGCCCGGCAAGCGCCAAGCGGGGTGGCCTTCTCTTTTGGTTACTTTTCTCTTGGCCACGCAAGAGAAAAGTGACTCGGTCGCCGCAGGCGATCGACCGCTCTTCGCCTTTGGTGCGAGAAAAGCAGCACAGCGGAGCCACGCATGACCCCCGAATCCATCATGGAAATCGGCCAGCACGCGCTGTACGTGGCGATGCTGGTGGCCGCGCCGCTGCTGCTCACCGCGCTGGCGGTGGGCTTGCTGGTGGGTGTGATCCAGGCGGCCACGCAGATCAACGAAATGACCTTGAGCTTCATCCCGAAGCTGATCGCGATGGCGCTGGTGGCCTTGATCACCGGGCCGTGGATGCTGCGGCTGCTGGTTCAGTACACCACCCAGCTGATCGAAAGCCTGCCCGGCGCAGTCAGATGACAGCGCTGGATCTGGCGCAGTTGCCGATGTGGCTGGGCAGCCTGTTCTGGGCGATGGGCCGGGTGACCGGCCTGTGCCTGGTGGCGCCGGTGTTCAGCGCCACAGTGGTCTCGCCGCGCATCCGCATTGGCGTGGTGGTGGTGCTGACCCTGGTGCTTGCGCCGCTGGCGCCGGCGACGATCGACCCGTTGAGCGGCGATGGCGTGGCGACGATGGCGGGCCAGGTGCTGGTTGGCGCGGCGGTGGGCTTCGTGCTGAAGCTGGTGTTCGAGGCGGTGTCGTTCGGCGGCGAGCTGGTGGCGCAGAGCATGAGCCTGGGTTTCGCCGAAGTGGTCAATCCGCAGGCCGGCGGCAGCTCGACCGTGCTGAGCCAGTTCTATCTGCTGCTGGTGACCTTGCTGTTCGTCGCGATGGACGGCCATTTGCGTTTGATCGCACTGCTTGCCGACAGCTTCCACAGCCTGCCGCCGGGCATGCCGGCGATCAACGCCAATGCACTGCATGCCGTGGTCGCTTTCGGCGGCGAGCTGTTCGCCGGCGCGGTGCGCGTCGCACTGCCGGCGATGACGTCGCTGCTGGTGGTGAACATCGGTTTCGCCGCGATCAGCCGCGCCGCGCCGTCGATGAATCTTTTCGCGGTGGGCTTCCCGATCACCGTGTCGCTGGGCTTCATCGCGCTGTGGCTCGCGCTGCGCAGCCTGCCTGGCGCGTTCGAGGCTTTGCAGGGTGACGCCTGGTCGCTGATGCGCAACCTGATGGGGAGCTGACGGCCATGTCCGACGACAGCGACCAGGAAAAAACCGAAGAACCTACCGAAAAAAAGCTGCGCGAATCGCGCGAGAAGGGCGAGGTTCCCCGATCGCGCGACCTGTCCGGCGCGATCGTGGTGCTGGCCGGCGTCGCCGCGTTGATGAACAGCGGCGAGCGCGCCTTTCTGCACGCGCGGCGTATTTTTTCGCTAGGCCTGGGCTACTCGCGCGAGGCGCTGTTCTCCGACGCCTTGCCGGGGCGCACGCTGCATGCGGCGATGAGCGAGGCGCTGGGTCTGTTCGCGCCGGTGGCGCTGGCCACGATGCTGGCCACGCTGGCCGCGCCGCTGCTGCTGGGCGGGATGAACTTCAGCGCACAGGCGCTGCAGCCGAAGTTCGAGCGGCTCGATCCGATCAAGGGATTGGGCCGCATCTTCGCGATGCGCGGCCTGGTCGAACTGGGCAAGGCGCTGCTCAAGCTGATCTTCATCGGCGCGGTGCTGCTGTTGCTGCTGCGGCACTGGCAGGACGAGTTGCAGGCGACCGGCCGCGGCTCGGTCAGCGCCGGCATTGCGCAATGCATCGGTCTGCTGGGACGGGCGGCGCTGTGGTTCGGTTCGATGCTGGCGCTGATCGGCGGCATCGATGCCCTCTACCAGAAGTTCGATCACGCCAAGAACCTGCGCATGACCAAGCAGGAAATCAAGGACGAGATGAAGGAGAGCGAAGGCAATCCGGAAATGAAGGGGCGCATCCGCCAGGTGCAGCAGGCACAGGCACGCCGCCGCATGATGGAGGAATTGCCCAGGGCGGACGTGGTGGTGGTCAATCCCACGCACTTCGCCGTGGCGCTGCGTTATGACGACGGCCGCATGGGCGCGCCGCGCGTCATCGCCAAGGGCGTCGACGTGCTGGCTGCGCAGATCCGCCTGGTGGCGGGCAGCCACCGCATCCCGCTGGTCGAGTCGCCGCCGTTGGCACGCGCCTTGTATGCAACGACTGAACTGGGTCGGGAAATCCCCGCTGCGCTGTACGTGGCGGTGGCCCAGGTCCTGGCCTACGTCTACCAGCTGAAGCAAGCCGCGGCGCAGGGCGAGACACCACCGGCAGCGCCAACCCCCGAGGTCGATCCCGACCTGATGGGGCCTTACCGCTGACAGGCTGTGGAAACAGCCTGTCTCCCCTCAACAAACGAACCACGAGTCAAATCCATGACGGGTGCCAACGTACTGGGCAACTTCAAGCACTTCGCGCGACGTGGCATTGGCGCACCGGTGATGATGCTGGTGATGCTGGCGATGCTGATGTTGCCGCTGCCGCCATTCCTGCTCGACATGCTGTTCAGCTTCAACATCGCGCTGTCGCTGGTGATCCTGCTGGCGGTGGTCTACGTGATGCGCCCGCTGGAGTTCGCCGCGTTTCCCACCGTGGTGCTGATGGCGACGTTGCTGCGCCTCGCGCTGAACATCGCCTCCACCCGCGTGGTGCTGCTGCACGGGCATGACGGCCCCGGCGCTGCCGGCAAGGTGATCGAAGCGTTCGGCGAGTTCGTCATCGGCGGCAACTTCGCGGTCGGCCTGGTGGTGTTCGCGATCATCACCATCATCAACTTCGTGGTGATCACCAAGGGCGCCACGCGCGTGTCCGAGGTGACCGCGCGCTTCACCCTCGATGCCATGCCCGGCAAGCAGATGGCGATCGACGCCGATCTCAACGCCGGCCTGCTGACCCAGGAGCAGGCGCGCGAGCGGCGCCAGGAAGTGCGCGAGGAGGCGGACTTCTACGGCTCGATGGACGGCGCCTCGAAATTCGTGCGCGGCGACGCCACCGCCGGCATCCTGATCCTGATCATCAACATCGTCGGCGGCTTCTTCGTCGGCGTGATGCAGCACGGCCTTTCCGCCGGCGAAGCGGCCAAGACCTACACGCTGCTCACCATCGGCGACGGCCTGGTGGCGCAGGTGCCGGCGCTGATGCTGTCGGTGGCTGCGGCGATCATCGTCACCCGCGTATCCAAATCGCAGGACATGGGCAAGCAGGTGATCGGCCAGGTGTTCGGCCAGCCGCGCGCGCTCGGCGTGGCGGCGGCGGTGCTGATCGTGATGGGCGTGATCCCCGGCATGCCGAACGTGGCGTTCCTGCTGCTCGGCGCGGCCTGCGCCGGCGCCGCGTGGATGCTGCTCAAGCGCGAGCGCGATACCCGCACCAAACTGGCCGAGTCGATCGCGGAGGCGCCGACGCCCACCACGCCGAGCGAGCGTGTGGAACTGGGCTGGGAAGACGTCGCCAGCGTCGATCCGCTTGGGCTTGAGGTCGGCTATCGGCTGATTCCGCTGGTCGACGTGCATCAGGGCGGCGAGCTGATGGGGCGGATCAAGTCGGTGCGCCGCAAGCTGTCGCAGGAACTCGGCTTCCTGGTGCCGGCAGTGCATATCCGCGACAACCTGGACCTCGGCCCCAACACCTACCGGATCACCCTGATGGGCGTGCCGATGGGCGAGGCCGAGGTGCACAACGAACGCCTGATGGCGATCAACCCGGGCCAGGTGCATGGCACGTTGCAGGGCATCGCCACGCAGGACCCGGCGTTCGGCCTGGAAGCGGTGTGGATCGAGGTGGGCCAGCGCGAGCTGGCGCAGAGCTACGGCTACACCGTGGTCGACCCGGCCACGGTGATCGCCACGCACCTGTCGCACATCCTGCAGGGCCACGCGCACGAGCTGCTCAGCCACCAGGACGTGCAGCAGCTGCTGGACCGGCTCGCCGCCACCGCGCCGAAGCTGGTCGAGGACCTGGTGCCCAAGCGGCTGTCGCTGGGCGTGGTGGTCAAGGTGCTGCAAAACCTTCTGGCCGAGCGCGTGCCGATCCGCAACATGCGCAGCATCGTCGAATCCTTGGCGGAGCACGCGGCGCAGAGTCAGGATCCCGGCGTTCTGACTGCCGCCGTGCGCGTGGCGCTGGGCCGGCAGATCCTGCAGGAGATCACCGGGCTGGGCACCGAAGTGCCGGTGATCACGCTGGCGCCGGAGCTCGAACAGATCCTGCTCGGCTCGCTTTCCGGTGGTGGCGGCGTCGCTGGCGCCGCGGTGGAACCGGGCCTTGCCGACCGCCTGCAACAGAGCGTGGCCGAGGCGGCGCGACGGCAGGAAATGAGCGGCGAGCCCGCGGTGCTGCTGGTCGCGCCGCTGTTGCGGCCATGGCTCGCACGCTTCACCCGCCATGTGGCACAGAACCTGCACGTACTGGCTTACAACGAGGTGCCCGACAACCGTCGGGTGCGTTTGGTGCAGGCGCTCGGGCGATGAACAGGATGGATGAGATGGCGATGGTCAGGCAACGCGCAACCGGAACTTCCGCCCGGCGGCCCTCCCGTCGCGGCCGCGTCCTCCGCGCGATGCAGTGGAGCAACCGCACATGAAGATCAAGCGATTCGTAGCCGCCGACATGCGCCAGGCGATGCGCGAAGTGCGCGAGGAGCAGGGGCCCGAGGCGGTGATCCTGTCCACCCGGCGCATGGAGGATGGCATCGAGGTCATCGCCGCCATCGACTACGACGAGGCGCTGATGCGCGAGGCATCCCGCCATGGCGCGCCGCCCGCGGAAGCGCCGCCGGCAGACAAGGACGAAGTGGCGCCGCCGAAGCTTCACGTCGCCGCACCCGAACCCGTCGCACGCGCACCGCGCAGGTCCGCCGCACCCGTGGCGGTAGCGGTCGAGCCGCCGGGCATGCGGCCGCTGATGGAGCAGGCCGCGCAGGACACCGCACAACTGCGCAGCGAGCTGGGCAGCATGCGCGAGATGCTGGAGATGCAGCTGTCGAGCCTGGCCTGGAACGACCTGGAGCGACGCCAGCCGTTGCGTGCGCGCGTGTTGCGCGAGATGACCCGCCTCGGCATCGAGGCCGACGTGGCACGCGCCCTGGTGGACGAGCTGCCCGACCAGATCAACGCCGAGCAGGCACGTTACCTGCCGCTGGGCATGCTCAGCCGTCATCTGGCGGTGAGCGGGCGTGGCCTGGCCGGCGACGATCGCGGCGTCACCGCGCTGGTCGGCCCCACGGGCGTGGGCAAGACCACCACGATTGCGAAGCTCGCTGCACGCGCGGTGATGCGTCACGGCGCCGACCAGGTCGCGCTGGTGAGCACCGATCATTACCGCATTGGTGCTGCCGCCCAGCTGGAACACTACGGCCGCCTGCTCGGCGTGCGCGTCTACCCGGCCTACGACGCGGAAAGCCTGCGCAAGGTCCTGGAGATGCTGCGCAGCCGCCACACCGTGCTGATCGACACCGCCGGCGTGGCCGGCAGCGATCCGCGACTCAACCAGCAGCTGGAAATCCTTTCCGACGCCAGCGACCTGCGCGCCTGTCTGGTGCTGGCCGCCAATGCGCAATCGCAGTCGCTCGACGATGCGGTGCGCGCCTATCTGCCGCTGAAACCGCACGCGTGCATCCTGACCAAGCTCGACGAAGCGCCGAACCTGGGCGGCGCGCTGTCGGTGCTGATCCGTCATCGGCTGCCGCTGGACTACACCACTGATGGCCAGCGCGTGCCCGAGGACATCGCCACCGCGGATGCGCGCGTGCTGGTTTGCCGCGCCGCGCAGTCGCTGAAGAACCACGTGCCCGACGACGGCCTGATGGCCGAACGTTTCGGCCTCGCCGTGGCAAGCGCATGAGCGGAGTACTTGCCATGGATCAAGCTTCGGGACTGAAACAGATGCTGTCCAACATGGTCGGCCACATCACGCCGACCGCGACGGTGTCCGGCGACCACCAGGCCAGCAGCCTGCTGACCGCCGCGCCGGCGCGCCGCCATTGCCGCGCGATTGCGGTGGCCGGCGGCAAGGGCGGCGTCGGCAAAAGCACCGTCGCGGTCAACCTGGGCATGTCGTTGTCGATGGCCGGACGCGACGTGATGCTGCTGGATGCCGACATGGGCTTGGCCAACGTCGATGTGATGCTGGGCCTTACGCCGTCGCGCCATATAGGGCACCTGCTCGATGGCGACTGCACGCTGGAAGAACTGCTGCTGCCCGCACCACGCGGCCTGCAGGTGGTGCCGGCCGGCTCCGGCACGCGCCGGCTGGCGCAGCTGGACAACGGCGAGCACGCGGCGATCATCCGCGCGTTCGACGAACTGGCGCGGCCACCGGAATTCCTGCTGGTGGACACCGCCGCCGGCCTGTCCGACAACGTGACGATGTTCGCCGCCGCGGCCTCCGAAGTGATTCTGGTGGTGTGCGACGAGCCCGCCTCGCTGACCGACGCTTACGGGTTGACCAAGGTGCTCAGCCGCGACTTCGGCGTGCGCCGCATACGCATGGTCGCCAACATGGTGCGCAACGAAGGCGACGCGCGCGCGCTGCACCAGAAGCTGGCGCGGGTCAGCGACCGCTTCCTCGACGTGGTGATCGATTTCAGTGGATGGGTGCCGCACGACGAACGTCTGCGCCAGGCCATCCGCAGGCAATGCGCGGTCGTCGACCTGTGGCCATCGAGCCAGTCGGCGCTCGCATTCAAGAAAATGGCCGGTGCGGTCGATAAGTGGGCGGAACCCGATCGCGCAGGCCTCGACCGGATCGCCTTCTTTGGTGGCCGGACTGCTACCGCCGATGGGGTCCCGAGATGAGTGTGGCTTCGGAATATCTGCAAGTCTCCCGCGAGAGTGCCGACGAACTGGTACGTCGGCACGCGCCGCTGGTACGGCGGATCGCCTATCACCTGATGGGGCGACTGCCGGCCAGTGTCGACGTGGGTGATCTCATTCAGGCGGGAATGATCGGTTTGCTGGAAGCGTCGCGCCACTTCGCCACCGATCGCGGGGCCAGTTTCGAGACGTACGCGGGCATCCGCATCCGTGGCGCCATGCTGGACGAATTGCGCCGCACCGACTGGACCCCGCGTTCGGTGCATCGCAAGACCCGCGAGGTAGCCGAAGTCATTCGCCAGATCGAAACCGAGACCGGTGCCGAGGCGGAGGACGCGGAAGTCATGCGGCGGCTGGGAATCAGCGCGGAGGAATACCACCAGGTGCTCGCCGATGCGTCCTGCGTGCGCCTGCTCAGCCTCACTGCCTCGGACGACAACGAGGAAAGCGGCGTGCTCGACGTGGTCGACGAAAGCGGCCTGAGCCCGTCGGAAAACATCGAGCGCGACGGCATGCGCGAGGCGCTGGTCGAGGCGATCGGCGGCTTGCCGGAACGCGAGCAGCTGGTGATGTCGCTGTACTACGAGCAGGAGCTGAACCTGAAGGAGATCGGCGCCGTGCTGGGCGTGAGCGAGTCGCGCGTGTGCCAGATCCACGGCCAGGCCGTCGTCCGGCTTCGCGCAAGACTTACCGGCTGGCGTGGTTGATCCGGCCCCCGTAAAAAATCCCCGCGGCCGCACCCCGGCCTGTATCGCATGTGGAGAAAGCGTTTGGACAAGAACATGAAAATCCTGGTGGTGGACGATTTTTCCACCATGCGGCGAATCGTTCGCAACCTGCTGGTCGAGCTGGGTTTCAGCAACCCGCTGATCCAGGAAGCCGACGACGGCGAAAGCGCGATCGCGATGCTGCGCACCCTGCCGTTCGACCTGGTCGTGACCGACTGGAACATGCCGAACATGACCGGCATCGACCTGCTGCGCGCGATCCGCGCGGAAGAAGCGCTGAAGGGCATGCCGGTGCTGATGGTCACCGCCGAAAACAATCGCGACCAGATCATCGCGGCCGCGCAGGCGGGCGTGAACGGCTACATCGTCAAGCCGTTCACCGCGATCACACTGAAGGAAAAACTCACCAAAATCTTCGAGCGTATCGCCGCCAGCGGAGCCAGCGCATGAACCTCACAGCTCCCCTCTCGATCGATGAAACGCTGCCTGCCGAACTGCGCGAACTGCTCAACAGTCCCGACGGCCCCGCCTTCGAACACGCCCTGGACGTGATGGTGCGCCAGCGCGAACAGCATCTGTTCCGCGCGCTCGGCCAGCTGGCGCGTGACCTGCACGACGCCGTGCGCCGCCTCGGCGGTGACCTGGCGCAGGAAGGCGTGCCCGGCATCGCCGACGCGCGCCAGCACCTGCAGGACGCGCTGGAAATGAGCGCGCAAGCCGCCCACCGCAGCCTCGATTTCGCCGAGCGCATGCGGCCAGAAGCCGAGTCGCTGGCGCACAACGCGGGCGAGGTTCTCGAGTGGACCAACGGCAACGATGCCGCCGCCGTGCTGGCACGTGAAGCCGTGCAGTTTGCCGACAACTGCCGCGAGGGCATCGCCGACATGGTGCTGGCGCAGTCGTGGCAGGACCTCACCGGGCAGCGCATCAAGAAGGTCGCCAGCTTCATCGGCACGGTGGAGTCGTCGCTGCTGGAACTGGTACGGCTGACCGGCGCACTTGCCGGCAGCGAGACGCCGGCCGCGGTCAAGGTGTCCAGCCAGGAAGACGCCGATCGCCTGCTCAGCGAATTCGGGTTTTGAAGGCAGGACCGCTATGAATGCGGAATTCGATCTCGAGCTTCGCCAGGATTTCCTGGTCGAGGCGGGTGAGCTGCTGCAGCGCCTCGGCGAGCAGTTGGTCGGGCTGGAAACGGCGCCGGGCGACAGCGAGCTGCTGAATGCGGTGTTCCGCGCGTTTCACACCGTCAAGGGCGGCGCCGGGTTCCTGGCGCTGGAGCCGATGGTCGTGCTGTGCCACCACGCCGAGGATCTGCTCAACGAAGCCCGCAACGGCAACGTGGTGCTCGGCGCCGGGCACATGGATGCGTTGCTGGAGGCGCTCGACCTGCTCAACGTCATGATGGCGGCGCTGAGCGCCGACGCGCCGCTGAGCATGCCGCCGGCGGCGCTGCTGACATCGTTGCTGCCCGGCGTTGCGCGGACTCCCGTTGCGGTGGCTCCGCCGGTAGCGGTCGCGCCTGCCGCCGAAGGCGCTGCGATCGACGACAGCGAATTCGAAGCCCTGCTGGACAGCATGTACGGCACGGCCGCGCCCGGCACGGTCGAGCCGGCGCCATTGCCGCCGGTGGCCGCGGCTGCCGGCATCGATGACGACGAATTCGAGGCGTTGCTGGATGCCCTGCATGGCAAGGGCGGACAACCGGCCGCGGCAGCGGTCGCCGCTGCGCCCGCCATCGCGCCCGCGCCCGCCGCAGGCGCGCCGGGACCCGCCGCCGCGCCCGCGCGTCAAGCCGTCCCGGTGGAAAACACCGTGCGCGTGGATACCGCCCGGCTCGACGTGCTGGTCAACCATGCCGGCGAGCTGGTGCTGGTACGCAATCGCCTGCTGAGCCTCGCGGCGCGCGATGGCAGCGAAGCCCTGGTCGCCGCCGCCGGCGAACTCGACCGAGTCGCCGACGAACTGCAGACCGCGGTGATGGGCATGCGCATGCAGCCGGTGGGGCGTTTGTTCCAGCGCTTTCCGCGCATCGTGCGCGACCTCGCCCGCCAGCTCGGCAAGGATGTGGAACTTGTGCTGGAAGGCGAGGGCACCGACCTCGACCGCAGCCTGGTCGAGGCGCTGGCCGACCCGCTGGTCCACCTGCTGCGCAACGCGCTCGACCATGGCGTGGAAATGCCGGCCGATCGCGAACTCGCCGGCAAGCCGCGCAAGGGTCGCATCTGCCTGTCGGCCAGCCAGCGCGGCGAACGCATCGTCATCTCGGTGAGCGACGACGGCCGCGGCATGGATCCGGAAGTCCTGCGCCGCAAGGCGGTGGAGAAGGGCGTGATCGATGCGGCGCAGGCCGCGCGGCTGACCGAAAACGAATGCTACGAACTGATTTTCAGGCCCGGCTTCAGCACCGCCGCGACGGTCTCCGACATCTCCGGCCGCGGCGTCGGCATGGACGTGGTGAAGACCCGCGTGGCCGAACTGGGCGGCACCTTGCAGGTGAATTCGCGCTGGGGCCATGGCAGCGAACTCGAACTGACCGTGCCGCTGACCCTGGCGGTGCTGCGCGTGCTGATGGTGCGCGTGGAGACGCGCCTGCTGGCGCTGCCGCTGGGCAACGTGGAAGAGGTCTTCGAGCTCGCCGACGGCCAGGACCATATGCTCGATGGCCGTCTCGTCGCGCAGCATCGCGGCCGTGCGTTGCCGCTGGCCGATCTGGCCGGCTGGGTCGGCGCCGCCACGTCGAGAGGACGCCACGTCGTGGTGCTGCATGTCGGACACCAGCGGCTGGGTTGCCTGGTGCACGACGTGCTCGGTCGCGAGGACGTCATCGTGAAGCCGCTCGGGCCGTTGTTCGCCGACGTTTCCGGTATCGCCGGCGCCACCGTGACCGGTGACGGCCGGCTGGCGCTGGTGATGGATCTGGCGGGCCTGGCCGGCGGCGCCGGACAACTGTTCACTGCGTTGCAACTGGCAGGCTGACCACCATGGACATGGTAAGCATCATCGGCACGATCCTGGGTTTCCTGGTGATCATCATCGGCACCGTGCTGAAGGGTTCCACGGTCGGTGCGCTGTGGAATCCGGCGGCGTTCGTCATCGTGTTCTTCGGCACGCTTGCCGCCGTGCTGGTGCAGAACCAGGGCAAGGTGCTCAAGCACGCGCTGTCCATGATGCGCATGGTCTACCGGCCACCGCAGCACCGGCCCAGCGACCTGATCAGCCGCATCGTCGGCTGGAGCGAAATCTCCCGTCGGCAGGGCCTGCTCGGGCTGGAGCCGCAGATCGAAGCCGAGACCGATCCGTTCATCAGCAAGGGCTTGCAGCTGCTGGTCGATGGCGGCGAACCCGACGCGATCCGCAGCGTGCTGGAGGTGGATCTGGATACGCGCGAGGCGATCGATCTGGCCGGCGCCAAGGTCTACGAGAATGCCGGCATCTATTCGCCCACGCTGGGCATCATCGGCGCGGTGATGGGCCTGATGGCGGTGATGCAGAACCTGGCCGATCCCAGCAAGCTCGGCCATGGCATCGCCGCCGCCTTCGTGGCGACCATCTACGGCGTGGCGCTGGCCAACCTGTTCATGCTGCCGATGTCGGCGCGGCTGAAAGGCCTGATCAGCAAGCAGTCGCAGATGCGCGAAATCCTGATCGAAGGCCTGGTGTCGATCGCGGAGGGCGACAACCCGCGGCAGATCGAATCGCGCCTGCAGGGCTACGTCGAATGAGGAAGCACCGCCACGAGGAGCACGTCAATCACGAGGCATGGGCGATCCCCTATGCCGACCTGATGACCTTGCTGCTCGCGTTTTTCGTGGTGATGTACGCGGTGTCGGTGGTCAACGAAGGCAAGTTCCGGGTCATGTCCGAATCGCTGATCGAGGCGTTCAACGGATCCAGCCACGCGATCGCGCCGCTGCCGCCGACGCAGGTACGCCCACACAACATCAGCCCGTCGATCGCTGCACCGGCCGGCCAGCCCGGTTCGTCGATCGTGCCGATCGCGGTGCCGATCCCGCCCCATCCGGTACCCAGGGATGGCGGCAAGGGGCGCGATGCCGGCCATCCGAAAAGCCCCCAGGAAAATCTCGGGCGCATCGAGGATCAGGTGCGCAAGGCGCTGCAACCGCTGATCGACCGCAAGCTGGTGATCGTGCGGCTCAAGCCGGACTGGCTGGAAATCGAGATCCGCACCGACATCCTGTTTCCCAGCGGCGTGGCGCAGCTGTCGGCGCCGGCCAATGCGGTGCTGCGCGATCTGGCGGGCATCCTGGCGCGCTTTCCCAACCCGTTGCGCGTGGAGGGTTTCACCGACGACGTGCCGATCAATACGCCGCAATACCCGTCGAACTGGGAATTGTCCGCGGCGCGCGCCGCCAGCGTGGCGCGGCTGTTTGCCCTGAGCGGCGTCGTCGCGGACCGGCTTGGCATCGTCGGCTGGGGCGACGTGCGGCCCAAGGCCGACAATGCCACCGCCGAAGGCCGCAACCAGAACCGGCGCGTGCTGGTGGTGGTGATGAGCAACCGCATCGTGCCGAACCGCGAGCAGACCGACCTCCAGCATGCCGCCGATATCGCGGGGCTGGACAACCCGTCGCCGGTGGTGGATATGCTGCCGACCATGCGCGTGCATGGCACCGTGTCGATGCCGGGCATGCACGCCGGATCGGCGGCGGCCACGGCGGCGCCGGTCCTCGTCGAAAGAAACGGCGGCACTGCCGCCGCGCCACTTTGAGCCGACCCTGACGATGACCCCTTCCACTGGAAAACCGCCCATGAGCGCCACGGCCCACGCGACTGATCAAGGCGGTCAGCACTGGCTGTCGTTCCGCATCGGCACGCAGCTGTATGCGGCGCCGCTGATCGACGTGAGCGAAGTGATCCGCGATGGCGACATCACCCCCGTGCCCGGTGCCGCCGCCGATCTGCTCGGCGTGCGCCATCTGCGCGGCCAGATCGTGCCGGTGCTGGACGGTCGCAGCAGGCTGGGTTTGCCGGCGTCGCCTCCGGCCGACCAGGCACAGATACGCATCGTGATGCTGGCGCAGGCAGGCCAGCGCGTCGGCGTGCGGGTGGACGCGGTGGGCGAATTGCTGTGCAGCGACGGCATCGACATCGCCCCGCCGCCACCGGGGCGCGCCAGTCGCCGGGACGATCCGGTCAGCGGCGTACTTTCCTGGCAGGGCGGCTTCGTGGCCTTGCTCGACGTGCGCCGGCTGTGCCGGCTGGGCGCGGGGGACGATCATGTGGCTTGAGGCAGGCGTGGCGATCCTGGTGCTGCTGACCCTGGCGCAGTCGGCCGTGCTGCTGTTTCTGTGGCGGCAGTCGCGCCGCTTGCAGCAGCGCATCGAGGCGCTGTCGCATGGCGCGCTGCACGCTTACACCGACGTGCCGACCTCGATGCTGGTGGCGGCGCTGGGCCGGCTGGAACGGCAGATGGGCCAGATCGAACAGCAGCCACCGCCGACGCGGCAGTCGTACGAGCTGGCTCAGCAACTGGCGCGTGAAGGTGCCGATGTCGAGCAACTCGTCAGCCGCTGCGGGCTTTCCCGCGACGAGGCGAAACTGGTGCTGCAGATGCACCCGGTCAACCCGTAAGGTCGCCTCTCGCGTTCTTGCGAGTGCCGTTTGGCCGTCTATTCCTCGGCCGCGTCATACACGGCGGCCAGCACCGAGGCCGCCGCCGCGTAGAGCAGTACCGGCACGTCATCACGCAGTCGCAGCCCCGCCAGCAAGGCCGCGATCTGCGGGTCGTGATGCAGCGGAATGCCCAGCGCCTGCGCGCGCGCCAGCAAGGTTTCCAGCGACTCAGGCGGCATCGCGGCGGTCTCGCCACCGCCACTGGCCAGCCGCAGGCTGACCCGGCGCGGCGCGGCGGGCGGCGTATTCATGCGGTGGCCTGCAACAGCACGGCACTGTGCCGGCCCGGCGATTGCGCCAGCCCGACCTGGCAGCTCAGTTGATCGAGCAGCACGCCGCATGCGGCGAGCCGCTGGCGCAGCGGCGTGAACTGGCGTTCCAGCCGCTGCGCGGTATCCGCCCGCTCGGCCCACAGCCGCACCGACAAGCGCGGTTCGCGCAGCTGCAGCTCGCCCTGCACCGGGCCCAGCGCAGGCAGATCCAGCGCGAAACCGAGCGTCCAGCCGTGGCCGCCGTCGGCGGCATCGCCGAGATATTCCAATTGCACCTGCAATACGTCGCGGCCGCCATCGCCCTGCAGCGGGATCTCGATGATCCAGGCCGACAGCTGGCTGGCGCTGGCTTCCAGCTGGGCCACTTCCACCCGGGCCAGCGCGGCCTTGACGTCGCCATGAAGCCGGCCAAGCAGGAGGTTCACGCTCTCGACGCCGTCTTCGGCCGGCGGCAGCGGCAAGGGAAGCCGCGCCTGCGCCTGCAGGCCGCGTTGCAGCAGCGGCGGTTCGGCGTCGCTGCGGCTCGGTGGCGCGGGGGCGGCGGCGCGCCGGTCGAGCAGGCCAGCCAGACGCAGCAGCGCGCCTTTCCAGTCGTCACCGGCCTGCGCCAGCGCGTTCCCCTGCGGGCTGAGCAATCTGGATTCGAAGAACATGCCGCTGCGACTGATCGCCTCGCGCAAGCCTTCGCCGCGGGTAATGTCCGCCGGCGTGCGCAGGGATTGCTCCAGCAACGCCAGCGTCGTGCGCAGCTCCGGCGGCAGCTGGCGCAGCACTGGCCGCTGCGCCAGTGCACCCAGCGTGGCCAGCAGCGGTGCGTAGCCGTTCTGCTGCGGCAATCGCTCGCGCAGGACGCGCTGGAACGTCGGGTCGGCCGGATGCGCCAGTACCTCCAGTTGCGGTTGCGCGCCCAGGCTCAACACGCGCACCTGGAATTGCGCTGGCAGCTGGGCGTGGGCGACGTCCGCCTCCACGGTCAAGGCGCCGATCTGCAGGATCAACAGGCCGGCCGGGTTCACCCCGAGCGGCCGCGCCGCCAGCACCGTACCGATACGCCAGCTCTGGGCCGTGGTGCCGGCGGCGGCACCCGCCCAGGTAAGCGCGGCAAGGCTGATCGGTTGGATATTCACTTGCATTTCCTGCGCAGGACGCGGGTGCTGGCGTGGGCTCGTCCCGAAGGACATCGGCGGCGCGCCGACAAACTTGAGCCGCTGCGGCGACATTTCGCCGCGGTGCCGTACTTCCGGCGCCAAACCCACGTCTCGGCCGCTCAATCCACGCTAAAGCGAACGCCCCGTTTGCCGATAAGACCCACGTCAGCGCACGCAGCGCGAGTGGAGTCGTGAGATGGCCGGCAAACGGGCGGCGAAGCAGCAGGAAGACGAGCGCCAGGCGAATCCATCCGGCGTGGCCAAGGCCACGGCGAGCGTGCAGCTTCCGGCCGATTGCCGCATGGCGGCCCAGGCCGCCTTGAAGGCGGAACTGCTGGGTGCGCTGAACACGGGTGCCATCGTGCTGGACGGCGGCCAGGTGGAACGCGTCGACACCGCGGCCCTGCAGTTGCTGGTGGTGTTCCGGCGCGAGCTGGAGGCACGCGGCGGCACGCTGGCCTGGCATGGCACGAGTAGTGCTCTGAGTGAAGCCGCCGGCCTGCTCGGGCTGGCGCAGTTATTGAACCTGCCGGTGGCAACGCTGGCCTGAACGAGGTGTGGCATGGCAAAGATTCTTGCAGTAGACGACTCCGCTTCGATGCGCGGCATGGTGGCCTTCACCCTGCGCGGCGCCGGCCATGAAGTGACCGAGGCGGAAAACGGACAGCTGGCGCTGGACGCGGCGCGCGGCGGCGCGTTCGAGCTGGTGCTGGCCGACGTCAACATGCCGGTGATGGACGGCATCGCGATGGTGCGTGAACTGCGCAGCATGGATGCGTACAAGGGCGTGCCGATCCTGATGCTGACCACCGAATCGCACACCGAGAAGAAGATGGAAGGCAAGGCCGCCGGCGCCACCGGCTGGCTGGTCAAGCCGTTCGATCCGGAACAGCTGCTGGCCACCGTCAAGCGCGTGCTGGGCTAAGCGAGCATGAGTGCGGTCGACCTGACTCAGTTCCACAAGACCTTCTTCGAGGAAAGCCGCGAAGGCCTCGACGCGATGGAGGCCGCGCTGCTGGCGCTGGATTCGGGCGCGACCGACCACGAGCTGGTGCACACCATCTTTCGCGCCGCGCATTCGATCAAGGGTGGCGCCGCGACGTTCGGGTTCGCCGACGTGGCCGCGTTCACCCATGTTGCCGAATCGCTGCTGGAAGAGGTGCGCAGCGAACGACGTGCGGTGGACTCCGCACTGATCGAGGTGTTGCTGCGTTCGCTCGACTGCATGCGCGCGATGCTGGAGCGGTCGAGCCAGGGTCAGCCGGTGGCCGATGCCGAAAGCGAGGCGCTGCGCGCCGAGCTGGTGCGGCTGGTCAGCGGAGACACGGCGGCGCCGATGGCTGCAGCGACGGCGGCGGTGGCGCCGGTGAGCGGATGGAACGTGAAATTCGTCGCGTTGCCGCACCTGCTGCAGACCGGCAATGACCCGCTGCGGCTGTTCCGCGAACTGCAGCAGCTGGGCCGGCTGGAAGTCGTGCGCGCGTTCGTCACCGACAGCGCACCCGCGCAACTGTCCGAGCTCGATCCCAGCCAGTGCCACCTGGGCTGGGAGTTGCGCCTGCATGGCGCCATCGCGCGCGGCGACGTCGACGCGGTGTTCGACTGGCTCGATGGCGATTGCGAACTGACCATCGCACCGCTGCTCGAGGCGGCCCTCGTCGCGCCGCCAGCCGCCGCCGCGGCGCCGGTAGCCGCGGCCGCGCCGCGGGCAGCACGCGAGACGACCGCGCCGTCCGCCGAGGGCAGCTCGATCCGCGTGGGCATCGACAAGGTCGATGCGCTGATCAACATGATGGGCGAGCTGGTGATCACCCAGTCCATGCTCAGCGACATCGGCGAAAAATTCGAACTGTCCCAGCTGGGGCGGTTGCGTGACGGGCTGGTGCAACTGGAGCGCACCACGCGCGAGCTGCAGGAAAGCGTCATGCGCATCCGCATGCTGCCGATCGCCTCCGTGTTCAACCGTTTCCCACGCCTGGTGCACGACCTGGAGCGCAAGCTCGACAAGCGGGTCAGGCTGGAGCTGCTCGGCGAGCACACCGAACTGGACAAGACGGTGCTCGAGAAAATCGGCGATCCGCTGGTGCACCTTGTGCGCAACGCGATCGACCACGGCCTGGAATCACCGGCGCAGCGCAAGGCCGCCGGCAAATCCGAAACCGGCACGCTCAAGCTCAACGCGTTCCACGAAGGCGGCAACATCGTGGTGCAGATCAGCGACGATGGTGCCGGCCTCAACCATGCCGCGATCGTGGCCAAGGCGCAGCAGCGCGGCCTGATCGCCGCGGGGCAGGAGCTCAGCGACGCCGAGGTGGCCGAACTGATCTTCCAGCCGGGCTTCTCCACCGCCGCGCAGGCCACCGATCTTTCCGGCCGCGGCGTGGGCATGGACGTCGTGCGCCGCAACGTGCGCGACCTGGGCGGCAGCGTCGGCGTGCGCAGCGTGTCCGGCAAGGGCAGCACGTTCACCATCACCCTGCCGCTGACCCTGGCGATCATCGACGGCCTGGTCACGGCCGTGGGTCACGAGCGCTACATCGTGCCGCTGACCTCGATCGTGGAGTCGCTGCGGCTGCGCGCCGACGCCGTGCGCAAGATCGCCGGCGGTGGCGAGGTGTTCCATTTCCGCGACGAATACCTGCCGATCATGCGCCTGCACCGCGCGTTCGCCTGCAACGATGCGGTCACCGACATCGCACACGGCATCGTGGTGGTGATCGAGGAAGAGGGACGGCGCGTGGGGCTGCTGGTCGACGACCTGCTCGGCCAGCAACAGGCCGTCGTCAAGTCGCTGGAGGCGCATTACCAGCGCGTGCAGGGAATATCCGGCGCCACGATTCTGAGCGACGGCTCGGTCGCGCTGATCGTCGACGTGGGCGGCGTGGTGCGGCTGGGGCAGCGCAGCAAGGCGGCCTGATCGAACGCACGCGGGCACTCAAGTTACCGGCGCTCACGCCGACATAGAAGGCAGCAGGACGCGCAGACGTCCGTTACGAGGTTACGCCCCATGTACGAAGACCCCATGCACGAAGACAAACGGGCCACGGCGCCGTCGCAGCAGCTCACCTTCAGCCTGGCCGACGAAGAGTACGGCGTCGACATCCTGGCCGTGCGCGAGATCCGCAGCTGGACACGCGTCACGCGCATCCCGCAGACGCCGGACTATGTGCTTGGCGTGCTGAACCTGCGCGGCGCGATCGTGCCGATCGCCGATTTGCGCCTGCGCTTCGGCCTGCAGCGCGAGAGCTACGGTGACGACACCGTGGTCATCATCGTGGCCGTCGCCGAACGGCTGTTCGGCATCGTGGTGGATGCGGTGTCCGACGTGATCGACATCGACCCGGCAGCGATCAAGCCGGTGCCGGACATGGGCGCGGTGGTCGACACGCGTTACCTGAAAGGACTGGCGACGCATGCCGAACGCATGGTGATGCTGCTGGACGTGGAAAAGCTGATGCGTCCGGAAGACGTGGAATCGCTGGAGGCCGCGCTGCCGGCCGTCCAGGAAGTTGAAGTTGCGGCCTGACCCGGGAATCGAGATGAAGATGAAGAATCTGATGGCGCGCCTGGCCCGCCTGACCACGTTGACCGTCAAGGCCCGCCTCATCGGCGTGCTTGGCCTGCTTTGCGTGATGTTGCTGGTGGGCGCATGGATCGGGCTCGGCGGCATGGCGAGAGCGAACGAGAGCGCGCGCCATATCTACCAGGAGGAACTGATACCGCTGACCCAGATCAACGAAGTGGCGCGCAGCTCGCTGAACAGCTTCATCTCGCTGAGCGAGGCGGCCTTTCACAAGGACGACAAGGCGATCGTCAAGCAGAAACTCGACGAGGTCGCCAAGGCGGCGGTTACCGATGCCGCGCTGCTGAAGAAGCTGGGTGCCACCGCGATGACGCCGGCGATCAAGAAGCAATGGAGCGCGTTCGAGAGCGCGCGCGGCGACGTCGCCTCGTCGATGTCGGAGATCACCGACGCGCTGAACCAGGCCGATGACGGCGCCAACGCGCTGCTGTATTCGGACGTGCTGCCGAACGTGGCGATCATGGGTTCGGAGATGAACAAGCTGATCGCGATGCAGATCGACGAAAGCCGCCTGCAATACGAAAGCGCACTGGCCAGCTACCAGCGCATCCGCCTGATGACCTTTGCCGCGCTCGGTGCGGGCATGCTGCTGGCGGTGCTGATGGCGTTCTTCCTGATCCGCTCGATCGTGGGCACGCTCAATCGTGCGGTGAAAGTCGCGAACGCCATCGCCGAGGGCCAGGCTTGGCCACCACATCGTCACCCGGCGCAAGGACGAACTCGGCCGTCTGCTGGAAGCGTTCCGGATGATGGACGACCGCCTCACGCTCACCGTCGGCGAAGTCCGTCGCGGTTCCGATGCGGTCAGCACGGCAGCGCAGCAGATCGCGCACGGCAACGACGATCTCAGCCAGCGCACGCAGGAGCAGGCCTCCAGCCTGGAAGAAACAGCCTCTTCGATGGAGCAGATGACGTCCACCGTCAAGCAGAACGCCGAGAACGCCAGTCACGCCAACCAGCTTGCCCGCGGTGCCCGCGAACAGGCCGAGCGCGGTGGCGAAGTGGCTGGCCGGGCGATCATCGCGATGAGCGAGATCAACGCCTCCAGCGGCAAGATCGCGGACATCGTGGGGCTGATCCAGGAGATCGCGTTCCAGACCAACCTGCTGGCGCTGAATGCGGCCGTCGAGGCGGCGCGTGCCGGCGAACAGGGCCGCGGCTTCGCCGTGGTGGCCACCGAAGTGCGCAGCCTGGCCCAGCGCAGCGCCGGCGCGGCGAAAGAGATCAAGGCGCTCATCAACGACAGCGCGGACAAGGTGCGCAGCGGCTCGGAGCTGGTGAACCAGTCCGGCAAGGCGCTGGCCGAAATCGTCGACAGCGTGAAGAAGGTCACCGACATCGTGGCCGAGATCGCCGCCGCCAGCCATGAGCAGTCGGCCGGCATCGACCAGGTCAACAACGCCGTGATGCAGATGGACGAGATGACCCAGCAGAACGCCGCGCTGGTCGAGGAGGCTGCTGCGGCCGCCCGTGCGATGCATGAGCAGGCCGGTGAACTGACGCGTCAGGTCGGCTTCTTCCAGCTCAGTGACGACGTCGAACCGGTGTCGCCCGCCGCATCGGCGCGGACGAGAACCGTGGTGGCGGAGGCCGAAGCGGTGTTCGCCGCCGTGCGCAACACCAGCCCGGCCCCTGTTCGCGCCGCACGTGCACCCGCCGAGCCCGCCAGCGCAACCGGTGTGTGGAAGGAGTTCTGAAGTGAATGCGGTGTCCGGCGTGCTCGACGACAACACCAGCGCGATGGCCAGCGCCGGCGCGCTGCTCGGGCATGCCGAGTTCGAATACCTGCGGGCCTTCGTGCTGGAGCATTGCGGCATCGCGCTGGGCGAGCACAAGCACCAGCTGGTGCAGGGCCGCCTGCAGCGCCGCTTGCGTGCCTTGAAGCTGCGCAACTTCGCCAGCTATTGCGAACTGCTGCGCAGCGATCCGTACAGCGAGCTGGGCGAACTGGCCAGCGCCATCAGCACCAACGTGACGGCATTCTTCCGCGAAGTGCACCATTACGATCTGCTGGTCGACGAGCTCTTGCCGCGCTGGCTGCACGAGAAGCGCCGCGAAGGCGATCGACTGCGGATCTGGTCGGCCGGCTGCTCCACCGGCGAAGAGCCTTACGCGCTGGCGATGGTGCTGGCCGAGGCGCTCGAACAGAGCGGCAGCAAGCTGGATGCGAAGATCCTGGCCACCGATTTGTCGCCACAAGCCCTGGAAACCGCGCGCAAGGGCGTGTATTCGCTGGAGCGGCTTGCCGGCATCAGTGCCGAGCGCTGCCGGCGCTGGATGCTGCGTGGCGAGGGCGAGTACGAAGGCCTGGCCTGCGTGCATCCGCGCCTGCGCGAGCTGGTGGCGATCGAGCCGTTGAACCTCCTGCATCCATGGCCGATGCGCGGTCCGTTCGACGCGATCTTCTGCCGCAACGTGGTGATCTATTTCGACCAGCCGACCAAGCAGCGGCTGTTTCGCCGCTACGCCGAATTGCTGCCGACCGGCGGCTATCTGTTCCTCGGTCATTCCGAATCGCTGCACGGCGTCAACGACCAGTTCGAGCTCATCGGCCGCACCGTCCACCGGAAGATCGGCGGATGACCCTGCTGGCCGATCGCCGCAACCGCGCGCTCAAACAGGCGGCGGTGCTGCCGGGCTTCGAACATCTGCGCCGGTACTGGGATCCGGCGCAGGCGTGCATGACGGTGAAAGTGCTGCCCGGCGAGTTCTACGTCAGCATGCAGGAGGAGCTGGTCACCACCGTGCTCGGCTCGTGTGTGTCGGCATGCATCCACGATGTACGCCGCGGCATCGGTGGCATGAACCATTTCATGCTGCCGGAGCCGCGCGGCGAGCGCGACGGCTGGACCGCCACCGTGGGCCGCGCGGCGCGCTACGGCAGCGATGCGATGGAGCAGCTCATCAACGCGATCCTCAGCGCCGGCGGCCAGCGCGCGGACCTGCAGGTGAAGATATTCGGCGGTGGCCGCGTGCTGGCGCAGCTGACCGATATCGGCCAGCGCAACATCGACTTCGTGCAGCACTACATCGCCACCGAGAAACTGAACCTGTGCGCGTCGGACGTCGGCGACGTGTACCCGCGCCAGGTGCAGTTTTTCCCGAACAGCGGCCGCGCCCGCGTACGCCTGCTGCGCCGCCACGACGACGTGCAACTGGTGGCCGATGAGCCGCGGCTACCTCAAGCGTTTGGCAAATGACCCGATAAAGGGTGAGGTCGAGCTTTTCTAGCGCGGCTTCATCGCAAAAACAAGCGCGGCCGCGATCGATGACGACGCGGCCTGGGCTTCATGGCAACGAGACGGATGGCAATGGAAAGAGTGCGCGTTCTGGTGGTCGACGATTCGGCGTTGGTTCGCAAGCTGATGACGACGATGCTTGCCTGCGATCCGGCGATCGAGGTGGTCGGCACGGCGGCCGACCCGCTGATTGCGCGCGAGAAGATCAAGCAGCTCAACCCGGACGTGCTGACGCTGGACGTCGAAATGCCGCACATGGACGGCCTGACGTTTCTGGAAAACCTGATGCGGCTGCGGCCGATGCCGGTGGTGATGGTGTCGTCGCTGACGGTGCAGGGTGCCGAAGTGACCCTGCGCGCGCTGGAGCTTGGCGCGGTGGATTTCCTGGCCAAGCCGAGCAGCGACCTGGCCAACAGCTTTGGCCAGAGCGCGCAGGAGATCTGCGCCAAGGTGAAACAGGCTGCGCTGGCCAAACCGCGCGCCCGAACCGCCGTGCGCCGGCTCGAAGTGCCGCCGCGCCTTTCGGCGGATGCGGTGTTGCCGCGCGTGCAGACCTCAGGCACCCGCGGCGGCAGTCCGATCATCGTGATCGGCGCCTCGACCGGTGGCACCGAGGCGGTGCGCGTGGTGCTGGAATCGATGCCGCCGGATGCGCCGCCGATCCTGGTGACCCAGCACATCCCGGAGGCTTTCAGCGGCCCGTTTGCCGCGCGCATGGACCGCTGTTCGGCGATGCGCGTGTGCGAGGCGCAGGACGGTCAGCCGATCCAGACCGGCCACGCGTATATCGCGCCCGGCAGCCACCACCTGCTGGTGATGTGGGACGGCGCCAAATATGTCTGCCGCCTGCACGATGGCCCGCCGGTCAATCGGCACAAGCCCAGCGTGGATGTGCTGTTCCGCTCGATGGCGGCGAGCGCGGGCGTGGGCACCATCGCCGCGCTGCTCACCGGCATGGGCGACGACGGCGCGCGCGGCCTGCTCGAGCTCAAGCAGGCCGGCGCCGCGACGCTGGTGCAGGACGAGGCCAGTTCGGTGGTATGGGGCATGCCCGGCGCTGCCTGGAAACTCGGCGCGGCCGCCGAGATGCTGCCGCTCGATCACATTGCCGCGCGCCTGCTTGCACTGGCGCGCCAACCCCACGACGGTGTGTCACGCACCTGATTTCGGATATCGGCTCATGGCTGTCCTTTCTCACATCGCCCGCATCTCCGCCGATCGCCCGCTCTACGGCTGGGCGGCCAGCACGCTCGCGCTGTTGCTGGCGCTGCTGTGGCACCCGGCATGGCTGGCGCCGCTGCTGATCGTGGTGCTCACCGCGGTCTGGATCGTCGAAAGCCGGCGCCGTCCACCAGCGATTGCGCCGGTGGCCGTGCCTGGCAACAACACCCCGGTGCGCGAGGCGCTGGAGGACGTGCGCGGTGCGCTGGTCGACGAGCTCGGCCATGCCACCCGCGAGCTGCACCAGGGGCTCGACCTGCTGAGCGATGCGGTGTCCGAACTGGGCGGCGGTTTCGATGGCCTGTCGCAGAAGACCGGGCTGCAGCAGTCGCTGCTGAAGCAGATCATCGACGCGCAGAACGGTGGCGTCTCGGTGCAGGATTTCGCCGCCCGCACCGGCGACCTGCTGCAGCACTTCGTCGGCATGATCGTGCAGATGTCGCGCGAGAGCCTGCGCATCGTCTATCGCATCGACGGCATGGCGAAGGAGATGGATGCCGTGTTCGGGCTGCTGAGAAACGTCAACACGATCGCCGAGGAAACCAATCTGCTGGCGCTCAACGCCGCGATCGAGGCGGCGCGCGCGGGCGAATCCGGCCGCGGCTTCGCCGTGGTCGCCGGCGAGATCCGCAACCTGGCCAGCAATTCCAACCAGTTCAACGAGCAGATCGGCAGCCACGTCGAACGCGCCCGCACCGCGATGGAGCAGTTGCGCGGGCTGGTCGGCGCGATGGCTTCGCAGGATCTCAACGTGGCGCTGTCGGCCAAGGGCGGCATCGACGCGATGATGGCGCACGTCACCGAGAGCGATGCGCGTACCAGCGCGGTCGCCGACCAGGTGGTCGAGATCAATCGCGGGCTGGGCAGCGACGTGTCCACCACGATCCGATCCCTGCAGTTCGAGGACATCCTCAGTCAGCTGCTGCGACAGACCCGCACCCGGCTGGTCGAGCTGCAGGAAGTGGTCGGCGAATGCACGCGCGACATCGAGGAACTGGCCTGCGCGCCGATCGACGCCGACAACCTCTCCGAGCACGCGCAACGGGTGCGCAGCCGGCTGGCGATCCAGCGCGAAAAGGCGCGCCTGCGCTCACGCGGACCGGCACTGCAGAGTTCCATGGACGCCGGCGAGATCGAATTGTTTTGAGGAGCACAACATGATCGTCCACCACGACAGCGAACACGATTGCCTGACCCTGCAGCTGGGCCAGCGTTTCGATTTCAGCATCCACCGCGATTTTCACGAGGCCTGTCTCGGCAACGGCGCGGCCGCACGCAGTTACGTCATCGACCTGGGCGAGGTGACCAGCATGGACAGCTCCGCGCTCGGCATGCTGCTGCTGTTGCGCGAACACGCCGGCGCCGACCGCGCCGAGATCCGTATCGTCAACGCCGGCAGCGAGCTGCGCAGCACCTTGCGGGTGGCCGGCTTCGATACGTTGTTCGTGCTGCACTGACGGTTTTCACGGGAGCCCGCTTGCGGGCGCTGCTCCTTGTCCGGGAATCGGCAATCGGGATTGCAAGAGCAGAACATCGCCCGCGAGCGGGCTCCTGCAAAGAGCAACCGGAGCGGTTTCCGAAACCTCTCCATGAAAAAGGCCCCTTGCGGGGCCTTCTTTTGTTGCGTCCAGCGAGGCTTACCAGGCGCGCACGGCAATCACGCTGACGGTGTAGGTCGCCATGTCGGACTGATAGCGGAAGCGTCGACCCAGATCGAACTTGGCGGTGGCGCCGGGGGCGATGTTGGTGGTGCCGGCCGGCCAGCCTTCCTTGCTCTGCACTACCTTGCCGTCGGCGTCCTTCGCGTCGATGCGGATCTGTGCGGCCGACGGGTCGGAGCAGTTGTTGACCAGTTCGCCGGCGAGCGTGATGCGCGAAGCTCCACCTGCGCCGCTGACCCCTGTCTTGAAGTCCTTGATGGCAAAGTCGGTAGGCGCGCAGGCGGCGTGGCCGGCCACCGGAAGAAGCAGCAACGAGGCGAGAAGGAGTGTGGTTTTCATGGGCGGGGATCCATCGATACGAAGAGAGCCAAAGGAACCAGCCGATGGGACAACACCGGCCGACACCCAGGAAATCGGCAGGAACGCCAAAACCTTTAGGCTTTTTTCGGGGGATGGACGCGCCACTGGCGCCGTGGGCGGCTCTAGCCAGCTGGCGCCGACGGGCTGGTGTGTTCGATGAACCATAATCCCGCGAACAGTTTCGGATCGATCGAATAGCCCTCGGCGGCGCGCGCGAACAGCCAGGCGCCGGCCCCGCTTCGTGGTACTTCGTGAACCACGATGTTCTCGGTCTCGTCGCCTCCGCCGGGGCCGACCTTCTCCAGCTGCCATGCCCGCACGAAGGTGATCATCTCGGTGCTCATGCCCGACGACGACGGCCCGCGATGCACGAACTCGACGTGGCCGCAGCGGTAGCCGGTTTCTTCCTCCAGCTCGCGCCGGGCGGCGAGCAGGGCGCTCTCGTCGGCCTGGTCGGCGAGGTCGCCGACCAGGCCGGCCGGCATCTCGATGGTGTTCTGCAGGATCGACACCCGGTACTGCTCGACGAACAGCACGTTGTCGTCCGGCGTCACCGCCAGGATGATCACCGCGCCGCCGGGATTGTTGCGCTCGACGTACTCCCAGCGGCCGCGCTTGCGCAGGCTCAGCCAGCGGCCTTCGTACAGGGTTTCCACCGGGGCACTCGGCATCGGCGGGAATGCGATTGGCGAAATCGTTCATCGATGGTCGCGTGCGCGGAAAAGCCAGTAGTCATGTTGACCTTTCCGGCCGATAGCGACAACTGCAGCCCAGTCGTTCGGCAGGCACGGATGCTTGCCGGACTCAGCGCAGCAGCGCGCGCAGCCGGCTGCGGGTGAAGGCGCCGAAGCGCAACTGATCGCACAGCTGATCGAGCTGCTCGGGCTGCTGGCGGCCGCGCAACAGCGTCCTCGATCGTGCTGGCGCCCGGAGCGTCCAGCGCGATGCGGGTGAGCCGGCGGTACAGGCGCGCCTGTTCCGCATGCTCGCGCAACTTCGCGGCGCAGGCGGCCGCGCCGCGCAGGCGCAGGAACGCCACTTCGTCGATGCGGTCGAGCAAGGATGTCGAGGCTGCCGAAATGGCTCAGCAGGGCCGCAGCGGTTTTCGCGCCGATACCGGGCACGCCGGGAATGTTGTCCACCGCATCGCCGCACAGCGCGAGGTAGTCGGCCACCTGGTGCGGGTGCACGCCCAGCTTCTCGTGCACGCCGGCAGGCCCCCAGCGCAGGTTGCGCGCGTAGTCCCATTGCTCGTCATGTTCGCCCAGCAGCTGGCCGAAGTCCTTGTCGGCGGAAACGATCACGCTGCGCCAGCCGTGTGCGCGCAAGTTCCACACGGTGCTGCCGATCAGATCGTCGGCCTCGAAGCTGTGGTCGATCATCAGGTGGATGCCGAGCGCCTCGGTGATCGCCCGGCAGCGCACGAACTGGCGTTCCAGGTCCGGCGGCGGCAGCTCGCGGTTGGCCTTGTAGGCGGGAAAGATGGTGTTGCGGAACGAACTGGTCAGCGAGGCATCGAACGCCACCGCGATGTGCTCGGGTTGCGCCCGTTCCAGCAACTCGCACAGGAAACGAGTGTAGCCGTGCACGGCATTGATCGAATGGCCGTCCGCGTCGAAGAATTCGTCCGGCATCGAATGCCAGGCGCGGAACACGTACAGGCTGCCGTCCACCAGATGGACGGCTGGACGTCCGAGTCACCGGCGTACTCACGGTGTCCATGTGCTCAACAGGTCGACCAGCGCGGGCGGTCGCGGTCGGGCACCTCGATCTGCGGCGTGCCCAGGTGCACGAAGCCGACCACGTGCTCGTGTCCGCCAACCCGAGCAATGCGCGCCACGTCGCGGTCATAGGCGGCCCAGCCAGTCAGCCATTGCGCGCCGTAGCCGAGCGCGTACGCGCCGAGCAGCAGGTTGTAGGCGACATTGCCGGCGCACAGCTTCTGCTCGATCTCCGGCACCTTGCTGTCGGCATGCAGGCGGGCGACCACCACCATCACCAGTGGTGCGAAGGTATAGCGCAGGCGCTCCTTCTCCAGCTTGGCGTCGGACATGTCCGGGTTGCTGCGGATGGCGATCGCGGCCAGCTGCTCGCCGAAATACAGCTTGGCCTCGTCCTGCAGGCGGATCAGCCGGAACGGCACCAGCTTGCCGTGATCGGGCACGCGGATCGCCGCTTCCAGCAGCGCGTGCAGGCTCGCCTCGTCCGGCGCCGGCTCGCCGAGCTGGCGTGAGGGGACCGAATGGCGTTGCTGGAGCAGGGAAAGGGCAGCGGACATGGATCGACTATTTCGGTGCGGGGACGCCCATGCTAACTGGCGGGTTGACCGCGTGCGAACGATTACGCGGGCCGCGGCAACTTGAACGAGCCGGGCAGCAGCGTGGCCACGCTGGTCTGCTGCGTATCGCCGTCAAGATTGGCCAGCAGCACCGGCATGTCGCCATCGCACAATTCGGACATCACCTGGCGGCAGGCGCCGCAGGGGCTGACCGGATCGGCGGTGTCGGCGATCACCGCCATGGCCGCGAAATCGCCGGGTCGGCAACCGGCCGCCACCGCGCTGAACAGCGCCGTGCGTTCGGCGCAGTTGCACAGGCCGTACGAGGCATTCTCCACGTTGCAGCCGCTGAACTGGCGGCCATCGCGGGTCTGCAGCGCGGCGCCGACCAGAAACCGTTCGAATACGGTGCATAGGCCATGGCACGTGCGCTGCGTGCGAGCGCGAGTCAAAGTCCTTGAAAGCTGGTCGGTGGCATAAGCGGACATCGGGATCTCCGGCGATGACCCCGGAGTACGCGATCCGCCGCCGCCGGCGGGCCAGCTTACCCGTTCGGGCTGGCGCGGATCAAAGCCTGCAGTCCGCTAAGATGGCCCGACCATTCCAGGGGATTGCACCATGCCGATCACCGTAGCTGCTTTGCGTGAGACCGCCGCCGGGGAGCGCCGCGTGGCGATCACGCCCGAGATGGCGAAGAAGCTGCGCGGCAAGGGCCTGCGCGTGCTGCTGGAACACGACGCCGGGCGTGCCGCCGGATTTCCCGACAGCAGCTATGCCGAGGCCGAGTTTGCCGATGCGCGCCGCGTGCTGGCCCAGGCCGATCTGCTGGCCTGCGTGTTGCCGCCGGACGATGCGGTGTTTGCCGGCTTGCGCGAGGGCGCGTGGTGGTGGGCCAGCTGCGCCCTTACGGCGCCGCCGAGCGGGTGGCCGCGCTTGAGCTGCGCGCAAGCTGACCGCGTTTTCGCTGGAGCTGCTGCCGCGCACCACGCGGGCGCAGGCGATGGATGTGCTCAGTTCGCAGGCGGCGGTGGCCGGGCTATCGCGCCATGCTGATCGCGGCCGAGGCGTCGCCGAAATTCTTCCCGATGCTGACCACCGCCGCCGGCACGATCCGCCCATCGAAGGTGCTGGTGATCGGCGCCGGCGTGGCCGGCCTGCAGGCGATCGCCACCGCCCGCCGGCTCGGCGCGCAGATCGAGGGCTACGACGTGCGCCCGGAAACGCGCGAGCAGGTCGAGTCGCTGGGTGCGAAGTTTCTCGAACTGGGCGTCAGCGCGGCCGGCAGCGGCGGCTACGCGCGCGAGCTGTCGACCGGAAGAACGCGCCGCGCAACAGCAGGCGCTGGGCGAGCACCTGAAATCGATCGACGTGATCGTCGACCACCGCCGCCGTGCCGGGGCGGCCGGCGCCGAAGATCCTCACCGCGGCGATGGTCGAAGGCATGAAGCCGGGCGCGCTGATCGTCGACCTGGCCGCCGAGAGCGGCGGCAACTGCGAGCTGACGAAACCCGGCGAGCGGATCGAGCATGGCGGCGTGGTGATCCTGGGCCCGCTGAACCTGCCGGCCGGCGCGCCGCTGCATGCATCGGAAATGTATGCGCGCAACGTGTTCAACTTCGTCGAGCTGCTGGTGCACGACGGCGCGCTGCGGCCGGATTTCGATGACGAGCTGGTCGCCAGAAGCTGCCTGAGCCACGCTGGCGAGACGCGCTTCACCGGCTGACAACCCGGTCTTCCGCGAGAGCGTGCCCCTGCCTCGAGGCGGTTGGCATTGCGTATCAGGCTGGCTGCGTGTTGGCGAAGTAGCGCGATCGCGGCCGTGGTGCTCGTCCCAGTGCAGGCGTTCCGCGGGAGGCAGCGCATGCCATTCGCGAATCAGCTTCTCGCGCTGTGCCGGCGGCAATTGCTGGAAGCGTTCGAAGGTCTCGTGCAGCTGCTCGCGCTGCTGCGGCGGCAACTGCTGGAACTTGCGCATGTTCTCGCGCGCCTGTCGGCGCTCGCTCGGCGTCATCGGCTGCCAGCGTGCGATGTGCTGGCGGACTTCCTCGCGCTTCTGCGGCGGCAGGGTGACCCAGTGTTCGGCGCGCTTCAGCATGTGCGCCTGCTTGCGCGGCGACATGCTGTTCCATGCGCTGTTGCAGCGGCGCCAGCACTTCGCGCTGGGCGGCATCGAGGCTGTTCCATGGGTGCGGCGGGGCGTCCTGCGCATGTAGCGGCAGTGACGCCGCCGAGCAGGGCGGCCAGCAGCAGAAGCAGGATCGGGCGGAGGATGCGGGTCATGGCTCAGCGGGTTGCCGGACGACTGTCGCTGGCGGCGAGCCAGCCATAGAAGTCGAGGTTCTGGTAGAGGTTCGGATCGGTCTTGTCGGCGTCCGGCGGCAGCTCGTTGTCGAGCTCCGCGCCGGCATCGGACGCGCTGCTGGCCTGCGCAGGTTGTGGCGGATGGGTGCGGCGGTTGCCACACCATGAGCGCTGGCCAGCGCGATCACGGCGAAGGCACCGGTGGGGATCAGCCAGCGGGCGGTGCGATGGCTGCGACGCCGGCGTCGAACGCAGCGCCTGTCGACGCGCTGCGCGCAAGCGCTCGGCGGTGGCCGGATCGATGTGCCGGGCCGCCTCGTGCCAGAGTTCGCGGGCGCGCTGTTCGACGGGTTTGCCGGGCCGATTGTCAGACGAGTTCATCGCCAGTCCTCCAGTTGATCGCGCAGGTGATGCATCGCGCGCGACAGATGAGTTTTCACGCTGCCTTCGGAGCAGCCCATGGCGCGCGCGGTTTCCGCCACGTCCAGCCCTTCCAGCATGCGCAGCATGAAAGCCTCGCGCTGGCGCCGTGGCAGCTGCCTGACCGCGGCAGCCATGTCCGCATACGACTGCACGTCGTGCAGCCGGCCGAGCGGGTCCTGGCCCGGGATCGGCTGGCTCCCACGTGGGCAGTTCGTCGCCATCGTCGTCGCGGCCGCCACCGAGCCAGCCGACCACGATCGAGCGCACCTTGCGGCGGCGCTGCAGATCGACGATGCGCCGACGCAGGATGCCCCAGAACAGCGGCGACCATTCCGCGGCCGGTTTGTCGCGGTAGTGCCTGACCAGCCGCAGCATGGCGTCCTGCACGGCATCCATCGCGTCCTCGCGCTGGCGCAGCTGCAGCTCGGCCATGCGGAACGCGCGCCGCTCGACCTGCGCCAGGAACGCATCCAGCGTGGCGGGCGTTTCGCGGGCGTGCTCGAACGTCTCCGCACCGAGCGTGCCGGCCACGCTGTTCATGGCCGCCTCCTCCGCATCGTCGGGTGGCGCATCCCCGGGCTCCAGCGATTCGATCCCCGTATTCAACGCGGCAGCCCGGCCTGGGTTGACGCGCAAACGTGGCGCGGCCGCCCCGGCGAGGTTGCCGCGCGGGCCTGCTCGAACCGCGAAGTCGGTCGGGTGTTCCCGTATGATGCGGGCACAACGTCCTGGCGGGCGGCTCTCTTGGGGGATGGGGTCATGATCGACGGTTTCCTGGCGCTGTACATCTTCATGCTGGCCGCATTTACCGGCTATGAAATCATCGCGCGGGTGCCGGTGATCCTGCACACGCCGCTGATGTCGGGCTCCAACTTCGTGCACGGCATTGTGCTGGTTGGGGCGATGATCGCGCTAGGCCATGCGCAGACGCCATTCGAGATGACGATCGGCTTCATCGGCGTGCTGCTGGGCGCGGGCAACGCCGCCGGCGGCTACGTGGTGACCGAGCGGATGCTGGAAATGTTCAAGTCGAGCAAGCCGGATGCCGGCAAGGGAGCCAAGTGATGAGCTGGCTGCCCACCCTGATCAAGGCCTGTTATTTCCTCGCCGCGCTGCTGTTCATCCTGGGCCTGAAGCGCATGAGTTCGCCGCGCACCGCGCGCGGCGGCATCGTGTGGGCCGGCTACGGCATGTTGCTGGCGGTGCTGGCGACGTTCTTCCTGCCGGACATGCACAACCGCGGGCTGATCATCGCCGCGGTGCTGATCGGCGTCAGCGCCGCGTGGTGGAGCGGCAAGCGCGTGGCGATGACCGCGATGCCGCAGATGGTGGCGCTGTACAACGGCATGGGCGGCGGTGCGGCGGCGGCGATCGGTGCGGTCGAGCTGATCGGTTACGCGCGATCGTCGGGCCTGCTGCATGCGGTGCCCGACACTTCGCCGCTGCGGCCCGAAGCGTGGGCAGTGAATGGCCTGCCGCCCGCGTTGTCGCCGGTCGAGCTGGCGCTGGGCGTGCTCGGCGCGCTGATCGGCGCGGTGAGTTTCTCCGGCTCGCTGATCGCGTTCGCCAAGCTGCAGGGCTGGCTGGACAAGCGCTTCGTGTTTGCCGGCCAGCGCGCGGTCAACCTGCTGCTGCTCGCCGCGGCGGTGGTGATCGGCGTCATGCTGGCCAGCGGCCATGCCAGCCTGCCGCTGATCGTGGCGTTCTTCGCGCTGGCGCTGCTGTTCGGCCTGATGATGACGCTGCCGATCGGCGGCGCCGACATGCCGGTGGTGATCTCGCTGTACAACGCGTTCACCGGCCTGGCGGTGGCGTTCGAGGGTTTCGTGCTGGGCAACGAGGCGATGATCATCGCCGGCATGGTGGTCGGCGCGGCCGGTACGCTGCTGACCCAGCTGATGGCCAAGGCGATGAACCGCTCGATCGGCAACGTGCTGTTCGGCAGCTTCGGCGCCGCCGGCGGCGAGGCGCAGGCGATCGAGGGCGCGCAGAAGCCGATCGACGCCAGCGACGCGGCGGTGATGATGGCCTACGCCGAGCGCGTGGTGATCGTGCCCGGCTACGGCCTCGCGGTGGCGCAGGCGCAGCACAAGGTGTGGGAGTTCGCGCAGCTGCTGATCAAGCGCGGCGTGAAGGTGAAGTTCGCGATCCATCCGGTGGCGGGCCGCATGCCCGGGCACATGAACGTGCTGCTGGCCGAGGCCGGCGTGCCGTACGACCTGATCGCCGACATGGACGACATCAATCCGGAATTTCCCGTCCACCGACGTGGCGCTGGTGATCGGCGCGAACGACGTGGTCAACCCGCTGGCCAAGACCGACCCGGCCTCGCCGATCTACGGCATGCCGATCCTCGACGTGGGCGACGGCGAAGCACGTGATCGTGATCAAGCGCGGCCAGGGCACCGGCTTTGCCGGCATCGAGAACGCGCTGTTCTACGCCGACAACACGCGCATGCTGTACGGCGACGGTCAGGCTGCGGTGGGCGAACTGGTGACGGAGGTGAAGGCGATCGACGCCTGATCCGGCTCCGCCGTCGCAGCAACCGTTTGCACCGAGCGGAGGCCTCAGGGTGAAACGCTAAGCGCTTTCGCTTGCCGCGCCCGGTGCGGACGGTTACCCATTTCAGCGCTTGCGCGGTGCACGCCAGCCCAGCCATGCCGCCAGCAGCACGGCCAGCGCGGTCCAGACCGATGATCGACCGGCGACAGCGCCATGCGCGCCAGTTGCCACAGCATGCCGGCGCCGGCGGTGCGCAGCGCGTCGATCAGGCCCAATCCCATGTTGCCGGCGATCAGTACGCCGGCGATCAGCATGTTGACGTAGATCGCCGCCAGCGCCGTGGCGCAGGCGGACAGCACGCCGGCGCCGATGCCGGGCGAGCGCACGCAGGCTGCGGATGGCCCATGCCAGCAGCGCGCCGATCGGGCAGCGCCAGCCACGGCAGCGGATGACGCAGGTACAGCGACGACGACCATCCACACGGCACCGGCGGCGAGCCCCAGCATGGCGGCGCTGAACAGGGCGAAGGCAAACAGCAGGACAGCTGCGCGCGCTCATCGTCGACGACACGACGGGGCAAGGCTGGGCATGGATCATCCCTCGGGCAAAGCGGCGATCATAACGTGAGGCCGGCGGCGTATACGCGCGCCGAGCATCGCGGGACGGCTTGAGTTCGACGGTTGCGCCCTGATCTGGAACAAGCGGTTCCGCGTCGCGGACGGCATAATGGACAACCTGGGTTAGACGCATCGTCGCGCCTGCAGATACGGGATTGGCGATGGCATGAGTGGTTTCAGTCTGAGCAGCGAACCCTTCACCCTGTCGCGTGATTGCAACGCCGTGATGGTGCCGCAAGGTGACGTGGTGAGCCTGCCCGCCGGCCAGATCGGTTACATCACCCAGGCGCTGGGCGGCAGTTTCACCGTCTACGTCGAAGGCAACCTGTTCCGCATCGCCGGCAACGATGCCGATGCGCTGGGCAAGCCGCAACCGGCACCGATCGAGGTGCCCGACGATGCCACCAATGCGGATGTCGAAAAGCTCGCGTGGGATCAGCTGCGCACCGTGTTCGATCCGGAGATTCCGGTCAACGTGGTGGAACTGGGACTGGTCTACGACCTCAGCCTGGAACAGACCGAATCCGGTCAGCGCAAGGTCTACGTGAAGCTCACCCTGACCGCGCCCGGTTGCGGCATGGGCGACATCCTGGTCGACGACGCGCGCACCAAGCTGGAAATGATTCCCACGGTGAGCGAGGCGGATGTGGATCTGGTGTTCGATCCGCCATGGAGTCACTCGATGATGTCCGATGCGGCCAAGCTCGAAACGGGCATGCTCTGAGTTTCGGCGCGGGACGTCAATGGCGCGACTGCAACATGTTCGCTCGCGCTGCGACGCGACGCTCCGACGCAGCGCGCGTGCGCGCTGCATGTGTCACTGAGAAAGACACGTGAAAAATACGCGACGCTCACCTTCGTGAACAGCGCGGATCGGCATCGCTGTGATTGCGATCACCAAGCGTAGGAAAAAATCAGATGGTTCGCCGAGTCGCAAGGAATAACGTATCGAAATTCGTCATCGGGGAGGTTGACGGATGATCCTTTGGCGGCGTGATGCCGTCTTGCAGTTACGCGTCCACGCGCTGCCCTTGCAGGGAATGCCAGGGGGAAGGCAGCCGAACCCGGACGTATTTTGGGATCGCTAGACAGCTAACCAATCAAGGGGCCGTGTCCTGCACGGCAATTCTTGCATGGGGTCCACGTGGCCGCATCAGGCCCGTTTGTCCCGAAAAATCTTGTCTAGGAGATTTTTTGAATGCCCAATCATTTCCGTCTGAAACTGCTGGTTGCCGCCATTGGCATGGCCACCGCCTCGGTGGCAACGGCCGCCACCACGCAGACCCTGCACGCGCAGAATCTTGGTGCGGTGCCTGCCAATTCGCTGGCCGCGCACCTGAACCTGGGTCAGAACATGTCGCTGGCACCGCGCAGCTCGGTGGCCATCGCCGGTGGTCATCAGGTCGTGCGCCAGCAGCAGATGTTCCGCGGCGTGCCGGTGTACGGCCGCAGCATCGCCGTGGTGCAGGACGCGCAGGGCAATGCGCTGCGCGCCACCGGCGAGCTGATGCAGAACGCGCAACTCGACCTGGCATCGGTCGCGCCGAAGCTGACCCCCGCCAGCCCTCGCCGCTCTGCAGGCGCATGCGCATACCACGCTGGTCGGTGGCGCGACGCTGAGCAACCAGAAGACCGACCTGTTCGTGTATCCGCAGGACAACGGTCCGGCGCGGCTGGTCTATCGCACTTCCTACGTCGTCAACGGCGCGAACCCGTCGCGTCCCACGGCGATCATCGACGCCAATACCGGCGCGGTGATCAAGAGCTGGGACGGCCTGACCGACGCCTCGGCCACCGGCCCCGGCGGCAACACCAAGACCGGCAAGTACATCTACGGCACCGACTACGCCGCGCTCGACGTGACGCAGTCCGGCAGCACCTGCACGCTGGTCAACACCAACGTCAAGACCTACAACCTCAACCACGGCACCAGTGGTGGTTCGGTGGTCAGCTTCACCTGCCCGAACAGCGACACCGATGCGATCAACGGCGCCTATTCGCCGGTCAACGACGCGCACCATTTCGGCGGCGTCGTGCACGACATGTACAACGGCCTACACCGGTGCGCCGCCGCTGAGCATGCAGCTGCGCATGAACGTGCATTACAAGAGCAACTACGAGAACGCGTTCTGGGACGGCACCGCGATGTACTTCGGTGACGGCGCCAGCACGTTCTATCCGCTGGTGTCGCTGGACGTGACCAGCCACGAGATCAGCCACGGCTACACCGAGCAGAACTCGGGCCTCGAATACACCGGCCAGTCCGGCGGCATGAACGAAGCCTATTCGGACATCGCCGGCGAAGCGGCCGAGTTCTACGACCGTGGCGCCGCCGACTTCCTGGTCGGGTGCGGACATCGTCAAGACCAGCGCCGGCATTGGCGACGCGCTGCGCTACATGTGCAACCCGCCGCAGGATGGCGGCTCGATCGACAACGCGGCCAACTACAACTCCAGCCTCGACGTGCATTACTCCAGCGGCGTGTACAACAAGTCGTTCTGCCTGCTGGCCAAGACCGCGGCTGGGACGTCAAGAAGGCGTTCCAGGTCTATGCGCTGGCGAACAAGTCGTACTGGACGGCGACCTCGACCTTCGACTCCGGCGCCTGCGGCGTGGAGTCGGCGGCGACCGACCTCGGCTACAACGTGAACGACGTGATCGCCGCATTCACCGGCGTGGGCGTGACCTGCCCGGGTACCGGCGGCGGTGGTGGCGGTACGACCACCGAGCTGCAGAACAACGTGGGAGTCACCGGCGTGTCGGCCGCGACGGGTGCGGACAAGGACTACTTCATCACGGTCCCGACCGGTGCCACCAACCTGGTGATGTCGATCTCCGGCGGTAGCGGTGATGCCGATCTGTACACCAAGTTCGGCTCGGCACCGACCACCAGCAGCTACGACTGCCGTCCGTACGAGAGCGGCAACGCCGAGAGCTGCACCGTGGCGGCACCGAGCGCCGGCAAGTACTACATCAAGGCGCATGCCTATGCCGCGTACTCCGGCGTCACCGTCAAGGCGTCCTACACGCAGCGGCGGCGGTGGTGGCGGTGGCGGTCTGCAGAACGGCGTGCCGGTGACCGGTCAGGCCGGTGCCGCAGGTCAGGAGCTGAGCTACACCGTCGTCATCCCGGCCGGTCGCACCAAGCTGACCATCGCCAGCTCGGGCGGCACGGGTGACGCGGACCTCTACGTCAAGAAGGGTTCCGCACCGACCACCAGCAGCTACGACTGCCGCCCGTACGTGAGTGGCAACACGGAAACCTGCACGTTCAACTCGCCGGCGGCAGCGACGTACTACATCAAGCTGCGCGGTTACACGGCGTTCTCCGGCGTGTCGCTGAAGGCCACCTGGTAAGTCCCGCAACGGGTCATGGATGACCCGTTGTGTCATCCATCGCAGCTTCGCAATGGCAGAAGGCCCGGTCGATGCGACCGGGCCTTCTCTTTTCGATCCGTACACCAGCCGGTGGCAGCGATGCCTCAGCCCGCCGCTTCCTCGAAACGGTTCGCGTCGCGGTTCTTGCGCACCTTGGCCGGATCCCACACGCGACCGTTCATGGTGATGTACACGCCGTCCGGCAGGGTCTGCACCGCCGCCACCGCGCAGCCGATGTTGAACACCGCATCGGAGCCCTGGAAGCGTGCCGGGTTCAGCGCGCCGGTCAGCACGATCACCTTGCCCTTGATGCCGGTCAGCTCGCGCGCGGTATCGACCATCGATATCGGTGCCGTGCGTCACCAGCACGTGGCGATGCGGCTGCGCCTCGATCGTGGAGCGCACCAGCGCGCGGTCGACGCTGTCCATGTCCAGGCTGTCCTTGCGCAGGATCGGAATCACCTCGAACTGGAACGCCACGCCGAGCTGGCCCAGGATCTCGCCGATCTGCGGCGCGCCGATCTTGTAATCCGACTTGTCGTCGAAGTAGATCTTGTCGATGGTGCCGCCGGTGGTGACGATGGTCAGATGCTGCATGCGGATGGCCGAGGAAGAAGACGCGCCATTTTAGCCCGTGCCGGGAGAGAGCGGGTTGCTGCAGTTTTCGTTTGTGGGAGCGGCTTCAGCCGCGATGCTTTTCCCACGCCCAAAGAGCATCGCGGCTGAAGCCGCTCCCACAGGGGACGTCGCTAGCCCAGCAGCAGCGCGGTGTTGGCGGCATCCGGCGTCACCAGCCGATCGAGGCCGTGGCCGACGAACCGATGCAGTGCCGCGGCGGGACGTGGATCGCCTTGCGCGGCTTCGACCAGCTCGCCTGACGTGCCAGCAAGGCCGCTGCTGCGCAACGCGCCAGCGTGACGGCGAGGCCACGTGCACCGGCTTCCAGTGTGTCGCGCGTGGCTGCGTGCTGATCGAGCCAGCGCGCCGCGGCGTCCAGCGTCTGTCGGATCGCACTGGCTGCATGCATGTCGTCGTTGTCGTCCAGCCAGGCGGTGCTGGCCGCACGCAACGCGGCAAACGTGTCGCCCGCCAGTGCGCGCAGGCTGTCCAGCGACAGCACATTCGTGGTGCCTTCCCATATCGCGTACACCTGCGCATCGCGCAGCAGCTGCGGCAGGCCGGTGTCCTCGATGTAGCCGGCGCCGCCGAAACATTCCAGCGCCTCCGAACAGATTTTCACCGCCAGCTTCGCCGGTCCACAGCTTGGCCAGCGGCGTGAGCAGACGCAGCAAGGCCGCCTCGTGCGGGGCGGCGGCCGCGTGCTCGACGCGGCCCAGCAGATGCGCCACCTCGAAGGCCAGCGCGAACGCGGCCTCGAACTCCGCCTGCATGTCGGCCAGCGTCTGCGCATGCAACGGCTGCTCGATCAATGGACGGCCAAACGCCTGCCGCCGCGTGGCGTAATCGCGCGCCAGGCCGATCGCGCGCGCCATGCTGGCGACCGCGCAGATGGCATTCCAGGTGCGGGTGACGTTGAGCATCGGCGCCACCTGGCGCACGCCGTTGGCCGAGCTCGCCCAGCGGCCACGCGGGCAGGCCCTGCAGATGGATTTCCGCGGTGGGCAGTTCCTGTGTGCCGAGCTTGTCCTTCAGCCGGTCGATGACGAGTTCCGGCCTGCGCCGTGCGCCGTCCATCGTCTCGACATAGAACAAGCGCCAGCGCGGCGGTGCCCGTTCCCGCGCCTTCCGGCCGCGCCAGCGCCAATGCCGCCTCGCCGACCACCGCCGAGCTGAACCACTTGCGGCCATGCAGCCGCCATTGCCCGTCGGCGTCCTGGCGCGCGATCGTTTCGGTGTTGCCCACATCGGAGCCGCCCGTCGTCTCGGTCATCCACTGGCCGCTGAGCCAGAAGGTGGACGCGTCGCGGCTGAGGAAATGCGGCAGCGCGCGTTCGATCAGCGCGCGATTGCCGGACGCCTTGATCGCGGTGGCCGCGCCGTCGGTCATCGCCAGCGGGCAGGTATAGAACTCGCTGGCGAGGTGATACAGGTAGACGCGGGCGAACTCCTCCAGCCGCGCATGCTCGCTGTCCGCATGGCCGGCGGCGAGCACCGCATGCCGCGTGGTGAGCTGCGGGCCTTCCTGCCAGGCGGTGGTCAGCTCGATCCGGTCGACGCGTTGCCCCCACGCATCCCACTGCGTCAGCACCGGCTTGCGTCGCGTGGTCGTGCAGGCACGCTGCCATGCCATCTGCGCGTAATCGCCCAGTGCATCGAGATCGGCATCCAGCGCGCCGCGTCGATCGGCAGGCAGCGCGCGATCGAGCAGCGCCAGCAGCGAGCGGTCGCTGCGATACGGGTGCGGCAGTTGCGGCGGATCCTGCAGGAAGGCCATGGCGATCTTCATCCGGAGTCAGGTGCCGAGTATAAGCATGCGCGACAAACCCATGCGTTCCAGCCAAGGCTCCCAGCCGGCTGGTCGCGGCCGGTCAACGGGTATGAAGTACGCATGCAAACTGCGGTTTGCCCGGAGGTACTTCACGGACGAGGTGACGTGGCCGCCAAGCTGCGAGCTTTCACGCTGGCAGTGGCGTGGAGTGCGGGTCAGGTGGCAGGATTGCACTGCGCCTGCAATCCACTTTGAATCGGATCGAAGGAGACGGTGAGATGCGGAATATCGCCACGATGTTCATCGCCGTCCTCGCTGGTGCGCGTCTATGAAATTCACCGGGATACGCTGGCTCATCTCGACCCTGGCCGTACTGATCGCCGTCGGTCATTTTCTGTGGCCGTCCTTCAGTCTGGACACTACCTACATTATTGCCCTGGTCATCGCACTCATTCCCTGGCTCGCGCCGGTCATCAAGTCGATTGAGTTGCCCGGCGGCTTCAAGATCGAAGTGCAGGATCTGAAGGAAATTACCGACAAATTGACGGATATGGCGATTGAGCCAGAGCAGCCGGCACGCGTCAGCGTGGCACCGCCGCAACGTCAGCAGCAACAGCAGCAACAGCAACAGCAGCAGCAGCAGCAGCAGCAGCAGCAGCAGCAGCAGCAACAGCAACAACAACAAGAGGAATATCGGCCGCAAGAGTCGCAACGCGCTGCCGAGCCTGTCGATCCTTTCATTGCGATCCGGCAGCTTGCCGCGACCGATCCGAATCTGGCCCTGGTGGCTTTTCGCATCGAGCTCGAGCGCCGTCTTGTGTTGCTGGCGCAACGGCTTGGCCTGGTTACGCGACGCCAGGGTGCCGGTCAACTACTTCGGCAGTTGCAGGCCAATCAGGCGATTACACCTTCGGTTGCTTCAGGGCTCACCGAACTTCTTGCGCTCTGCAATCAGGCGGTTCATGGAGCGGAGGTATCGCCGGCCGCTGCGCAGTGGATGCTCGACATAGGACCGGGAGTTCTGGCAGCTCTGGACGGCTAGTGGCACGGATGGATTGCATGTGCACGCGGGTACGCCGTGCTGGCATCATCGAAGGCGATTCCATCCACGCAGGTCGAGCCATGCGATTTTCCGAAGCAATGCAGACGGTGACGCGCCACGGCGATCACTGGCAGGCCACGGTCAGCGAGGACTGGTTGCAGGGGCGCAGCGCGTTTGGCGGATTGCAGGCGGCGCTCGCCCTGCGCGCGATGCGCGAGCTGGTGCCGGCCGACATGCCGCTGCGCAGCCTGCAGGTGACCTTCATCGCGCCGGTGCCGGCCGGCAGCGTGGCCATCCGTGCGCAACGCCTGCGCGAAGGGCGCAGCGTGATCCAGGTCGAGGCCAGCCTGTGCGACGGCGCGCAGACGCTGTGCCGGCTGCTCGGCGTGTTCGGCAGCGCGCGGCCGTCCGCACTCGACTTCCAGCCCGTGCAACAGCCGGTGACGAACGCGGCAGCGCCGGAACTGCGCTACGTCGAAGGCCGCATGCCCGCCTTCACCCAGCACTTCGCCGCGCGCTGGCTGCGCGGCGACCTGCCATTCAGTGGCGGCCACCAGCGCGACAGCGTGATCCAGCTTTCCCTGCGCGACGACGGCCAGCCGGACGAAACCCACGTGCTCGCCTTCGCCGACTTCATCCCGCCGATCGCGCTGTCGATGTTCGCCACGCCCACCCCCGGCAGCTCACTCACCTGGATGATCGAACTGCTGCGCGACCGCTACGACGACCTCGGCATGAACGACTGGCGCGTCGACGCCGAACTGATCGCCGCCCGCGACGGCTACACCAACCAGAGCGTGATGCTGTGGGGGCCGGGCGGCGAGCCGGTGGCGTTGAGTCGGCAGAGCATGGTGGTGTTTGGGTGAGGCGGCTGGAGTGTTCTCGTGTACGGCATTCGCGCCGTGATCGTGCGCGTGGAAACACTGCGGGATCGGATGGCGGGACCAAGCTGCCGCAAGATGATCAAGTCGTTGATTCATCTTGATTGCCGTTACGGTGTCTGAGTAGTGGTAGAGGATAGGTTGCGGGATTAGACTGCATTTTGAAATCTACATGGCGTTAGCGGTCACTGGATCTAAGGGGGAGCCGAAATGAAGATCACCGTCGTACTTGCCATCTTGGGGTTGGCTGCAGCGTCGTCGGCCTATGGCAAAGAGCGAGCGGAGGTTTGTGCCAAGTACCGCACTTCAAGCGGCTGGTCTCAGGCCTATAAGGTTGACGCAACGATCATCAAGGGGTACGAGCTCAATCAGGCGACGAGCAGCTACAACTATCAGGGATACGACACCTATGTCGTAATTTTCTGGAGTCAGGACGAAGCCGAGCGTCATTCAAATGGATTCGCCATACGTTACGTACATAGACGAGAGCGGCTATGACCAGCAAGGGCGCGCATGGCAAATACACAAGGGGTCGTTTTGCATCTGACCTCTACCTGCCCGTTCAAGGCGGACGGCTTCGCCGCCGATTGACACCGGCGTTAGGCGTTCGGAGAGAGCTATCGATGAGTACGGAGTTCGATAAACTGACCAAGGATGGGCGCGTCATTCGCGCACCTGAGCTTACAGCTCGAGTAGATGCGTGGCGTACCTGTATTGTTTCAATATGCCGAGTGGCTTGCTGTCATCGGCGTCTTTCAGTACGCCGATGTCAAGTTCCGATTTTATTGCTGCGAGGGTTGCTTGGATGTCCTTGGGCTAGGGCTTGGTATATACACTGGGGTTCTAACTTCGCAACTTAGCATGGCGTTACATCGAAGATCCGTTTAGTACTCGTCTCGGTAATGCGTTCATGTCAGATCGTTCTTCCGATCGTTGCTGGCTGCGTGGTTCTATTTTTACTCAAGGTATTGTTAGTGCAAATCGTGGCGTCACATTAACCGTGCGGAAACGACGCCTAATAGTTGTTTCGGGACAGACGGCTTCGCTCCCGCTTAGATTCAGCGTTTTGGCGCAGAGGCACCATTGTGGATAAAGCCCTAGAAACGCGGCTAACCGACCTCGACGATTGGGATCAGCGAGGTTCGAGCAGATCTCGCGGCAGACGGTTCTTTGTTTGAGGGCTACCATCCGCGGATGGAAGCAGTGCATCGCGCCAATGCCGCTCCAGCTCAGGGAGATTATTGCAAACGACGGCTGGCCCGGATTCTCGCTAGTTGGAGCAGCGCGGCGCCTATGCGGCTTGGCGTATTGCACAACACTCAATCGGAGAACCTGCGTTCATGCGTCAATGCCGCGATCTTTTACTCCAGGCAAGCGCGAACGGTGATGCGTCAGCAGCATGCCTACATGGATGACAGGATCAGCTTTTCGAGGGCCTCCCTCAACGTTACGGAACACAGCTGCAAGAGGGTCAGAACGGGATTGAGCCGCGTCCCTGGGGACGCAGAAACGTTGCGATGCTCGGAGGCAAGCGTTGGGCTTGCCGCCTCTCTCGCAGTAATTCTCGAGCCCGCTTGAATCCGCCGCCTGCCCCCACGAATCAAGCAGCCAATTCGCAAGAGCTCGCTTGGCGCAAACGTGTGGGCTGGCTGTAGCTCACCAAGCACGACGCTCTGGTGTTGAGCGCGGCGACCTCATTAGGCCGCTGGCATCAGTACTACCCCTACACCCCGTCCTCCTCCCCCTACACCGCCCACCGCTCCAACCCCACGCCACCTCATTGCTACGCTCCCCACGCCGCCGACCTGGCGGCTTTTTCTTGATGCGAAGGAGCGTTTCATGAGCCATGACAACCGTATTTCCGCCGTGCTGTCGGATGAGGATGTGGCGACGGTGCAGGGGGCGTTGACGGCGATTCGCGGGGTGCTGCCGTTTCTGGTGACGCTGTCGGTGCAGGAGCGGCGCGAGTTGCCGAAGATGGGGCCGAAGTCGATCGGCTTCGACGAGAAGTGCACGACCTACATGGGCAACCGGGCGGAGTTCGTGCCGGGTTTCGTGGAGCTGGCCGAGGTGCAGAAGGATCGCACCCTGCGCGCGCAGCTGCTGCGTTTTGCGGCGGAGCTGCAGACGCTGGCGACCAGCGTGGACGACACCGTGCAGCTGGTGTCCAGCGAGGTATGGATGGCCGACCTGGCCTACTACCAGAGCGTGCGCGAGGCGGCGCACCGCAACCGTGCCGGTGCGCAGGATATCTACGACGACCTGCGCCAGCGCTTCCCCGGCACCCGCGCCGGCCAGGCCGCGCCGGGGCCGGTGCTTGCCTGATCGAGCGGGCCCGGCGGGCGGCGCCATGCGCTTCCCGCCGGGTATCGGGTGTTCGGCGCCGGGTATCGGCAGTCGGCGCCGGGCATCGCGACATCCCCGCCGATGGCGCGGCAGTCTCCGCCGACTCTTCGATTATCCCCGCCGATGGCGGCGCATTCGGCGCCGGTTGTTCACCACTCCCCGCCGGGTATCGGCATATCGCCGTCGAGGGTTTCTACCTCCCCGCCGACTGGCGCGACAGTCGGCGCCGATGGTTTCCGTATCGACGCCGGATATCAGGCACCCGGCGCCGGATGATGGACACTCCGGACCGACTGCGGACGCACTCGGCGTCGACTGGCATTCAATCGGCGTCGAGCGAATCAAGCGCCGGATTCATACGGCTTCCACGGCGCGCGAAGCGCCGGCCATCCCACTCCACATCGAGGCATGCCATGACCGATCCCATCGAGCCGGTGACGAACGACAAGATCTACGGAATGATGGCCGCCCTGCAGGTGTCGCTGCGGGCGCTGACCAAGTCGCACCCGAACCCGGCGGCGCTGATCTACGAGTTCCATCAGGAGCACGAGGAAACCTGGGCGCTGCTCGTGGCGCAGGACATCCCCGACAGCGTGCTCGAGTCGTATCGCAGCATGCTGCACGCCATTTCGCCGAATACGGACGTCGCGCCCTGAATCCCCTGCGGTAAGCGTCAGCCGGGCGAAAGCGCCCCCGTTCAGTCGTGCCTTGGCGGCGTGGCCGGCGGGCGCCGCTTCACCCCCGCGCCCAGCGCCGCGATCAGCAACACGGTCAGCACGATCTCCGCGATCGCCAGCCAGCGCTCGCCGGCCGAACTCCATGCCTCGGACACGCCGTGGCAGAAGTAGAACAGGCTGAGGATGCCGACCCAGAGCAGCGCGCGGCGCACGTCGCGCAGGGCGAACAGGGGCAGCAGCAGAGGCACGACGGTGATCGCCAGCAGCAGGGCCATCGGCATGTGCTGCGGCGGCACCAGCCAGGCGTGCCACGCGAACTGCAACACGACAAGCAGCGCCCAGGCGATCAGGCCGATGCGGTAGACCGGCAGGATCGGTGCGCGCGATGCGCTGCTCATGTGTTGTTCGCCAACCGGCGGGCCACGTCGGCCAGGCGGCGGCCCAGGGCACGGGCCAGCTCGCGTTCGTGTTCGCTGATCGCGTTGTCGCCGCTGCCGCCGGCGACATGGCTGGCGCCGTACGGCGTGCCGCCGCTCTGCGTGCTGGTCAGCGCCGGCTCGGTGTAGGGCAGGCCGAGAATCAGCATGCCGTGATGCAGCAGCGGCAGCGCCATCGTCAGCAAGGTGGTTTCCTGGCCGCCGTGCATGGTGCTGGTGCTGGTGAACAGCGCCGCGGGTTTGCCCACCAGGGCGCCGCTGGCCCACTCGGCGCCGGTGGTGTCGAGGAAATATTTCAGCGGCGCGGCCATGTTGCCGAAGCGGGTAGGGCTGCCCAGCGCCAGGCCCGCGCAGTCGAGCAGGTCCTGCTTCGTCACGTACGGCGCGCCGTCTTCGGGCTCGGGCGGCTGGGCGGTTTCGGTGACCGGCGCCACCGGCGGCACCTGGCGCAGGCGCGCCAACATGCCCGGCACCTCCTCGATGCCGCGCGCGATCAGCCGCGCCATCTGGGCGGTATGGCCGCTGCGGCTGTAATAGAGGACGAGGATTTCCAGGGTCATGCGGCGGCGCTCACGGCTTTGGGACATTCATCGGCAATACGCTAGTGTACCGACCGATGCCCACCTGAGTTGGCGGTGGCGCGAAGCCGCGGACACCAAGGATACCGATGGTCAGACGCTTCAATCGCGAGCGCACGAAGAGTTTCAGCCGCTTCATCTGGCAACGCTTCGTCGACGACAAGTGCTTCGAGACGGCGGGTGCGTTGTCGTACACCACGCTGGTGTCGCTGGTGCCGCTGACGGTGGCGGTGTTCGCGATGTTCTCGGTGTTTCCGGTGTTCCAGCCGGCGCGCGACACGCTGATCAACTTCGTGTTCAACAACTTCGTGCCGTCGGCCGGCGAAGCGGTGCAGAACACCATGCTGGGTTTCGCCGCCAATGCCAGCAAGCTCACCGGCATCAGCATCCTGGTGATGCTGTTCAGCGCGCTGTCGATGATGATCAGCATCGAGGACCGGCTCAACCGGATCTGGCGCGTGCACCAGCCGCGCAGCTGGGGCTCGCGGTTGCTGCTGTACTGGGCGGCGTTGACGCTGGGGCCGATCCTGATCGTCGGCGGCATTGCGGTGACCTCGTACGTGACCGCGGCGCCGTTGCTGCACACGGCCACCGATCAGCTGGGCGGCATCGCGCGCAGCCTGCTGAGCACGCTGCCGTTCCTGGTGACGTTTTTCACGTTGTGGCTGATGTATTCGGTGATCCCCAACTGCAAGGTGTCGCGCCGCGATGCCGCGATCGGTGCGCTGCTTGGCGCGGTGCTGTTCGAGATTGCGCGCTGGGGCTTCACCGTGTTCGTGCAGCATGCGCAGACGTATCAGCAGATCTACGGCGTGCTGGCGTCGATCCCGATTTTCCTGCTGTGGATTTACCTCTCGTGGGTGATCGTGATCCTGGCGGCGTCGATTGCCGCCTCGGCCTCCGCCTTCGAATATCACGCACCCAAGGAAACGCTGCCCGAAGGCGCCGAGTTCCTCGGCCTGCTGGTGGTGCTGCGGCATTTCGTCGAGGCCCAGCGCGCGGGCGATTGCGTCGACCCGGCCAGCGTGCGGCTGAAGGAGCCGTACCTGCGCAGCGCGCTGATCGCCGCCTATTTCGACGACCTGCAGCAGGCCGACCTGATCCAGCGCGGCGAGGCCGGCGGCTGGCTGCTCTGCCGCAGCCTGGACAGCACCGACCTGCTGCGCGTGTATCGCCATACCGACTACCGCCTGCCGCTGCAGCCGGTGGAGGAGGCCTCCGCGCTGGGCATCGACCTGCCGCCCGAGTTGCTGGCGATGCTGGCCGAGTTGGCCTCGGCACTGCAGGTCCGGCTTGGCGCGCGACTCGACCAGATCTATCCGCCGACGGCCGATCCCGCCGCCGATATCGAGGAACTCTCCCCATGAAGCTCTTCACATCCATCGCCAGCCCCGCCATCGCATTGGCCCTGGCGCTGACATTCGCCACGCCGACACGGGCAGCGATGCCGGCCGAACCGACGCTGCATGTCACCACGCTGGACGGCAAGACCTTCGACCTCGCCGCGCAGCGAGGCAACTGGGTGATCGTCAACTTCTGGGCGACCTGGTGCGTGCCGTGCATCAAGGAAATGCCGGACATCTCGCACTTCGTCGCCACGCACAAGAATGTCCGCGCGATCGGGCTGGCGTACGAGGACAGCGAGCCGGCCGACATCAAGGCGTTCCTGGCCAAGCACCCGGTGGTGTACCCGATCGCGCAGGTGACGCTGGACAAGCCGCTGAAGGATTTCGACGAGCCGCGCGGGCTGCCGACGACCTATCTGATCGGTCCGGATGGCAAGGTGGCCAAGTCCATCGTCGGCCCGGTCACCTCGGCCGCGCTGGCGGCGCTGATCGGCCAGCCGTGATGGGTACGTCGTGATGCCGAGCGCGCGCTTCATCGTCAGCGGCCGGGTGCAGGGCGTGTGCTATCGCGCCGGTACCCGCGAGCAGGCCTTGCGCCTCGGCCTGGCCGGGCACGCGAAAAACCGCTCGGATGGAAGCGTGGAAGTCGTGGCTTGCGGGCCGGCGGACGCGCTGGATGCGCTGGAGCGCTGGTTGCATCAGGGACCGCCTGCGGCAAACGTGCAGTCGGTCAGCCGCGAGCCGATGCCCGAGCAGGACCTGCGCGGATTCCATACCGGCTAGCGTCAGAACGTATCCGGCACCCACGCGGCCTGGTCGGTGACGTGCTCGGTTTTCGGCTTGCCCTTGAGCCCAGGCAGTTTCACCTGGGCGATCGGCTCGTCATGCAGCGGCACCTGTTGCAGCAAGTGGCGGATCAGGTTGATCCGGCCGCGCTTCTGATGGTTGAAATCGACCACGAACCACGGCGCGTACCCGCGCTGCGTGCGCTCGATCATCACGTCGCGCAGCTTGCCGATCTCGGCGTATTTCTGCCGCGCGGCCAGATCGACCGGCGAGAGTTTCCAGCGCTTCAGCGGATCGTCCACGCGTTCGGCGAAGCGCTTTTCCTGCTCGGCCTGATCCACCGCCAGCCAGTACTTGAGCACGATGATGCCGTCGTCGGCGAGTAGCTTCTCGAAGGCGGGCGCGGCGTCGAGAAAGGCCTCGTATTGCGCCGTGCTGCAGAAGCCCATCGCCGGTTCCACCACGGCGCGGTTGTACCAGCTGCGGTCGAACAGCACGAGCTCGCCGGCACTGGGCAGATGGGCGACATAGCGCTGGAAATACCATTGGGTGGTTTCCTGCTCGCTCGGTTTCGGCAGCGCCGCGATGCGATAGCCGCGGGTGTCCAGGCTCTCGGTGATGGCCTTGATGGTGCCGCCCTTGCCGGCCGCGTCACGGCCCTCGAAGATCACCAGCAGACGCTTGCCGCTGCTGCGCAAGCCATGCTGCAGGCGGATCAGTTCGAGCTGCAGTTCCTTCATCGCGTTGCGGTAGCGCTTGCCCATGGGGATCTCCAACGGCCGCCCGAGGATGCCGGACAGGTTATCCGGGCCCGCCGTGACGGCGTTGTCAGTGGTCGCCGAGCGACTGCAGCTGATCGGCCTGGTGCTCGCGGGTCAGCGTGTCGATCAACTCGCCCAGGTCGCCCTGCATGATCTCGGCGAGGCTGTGCAGGTTCAGGCCGATGCGGTGATCGGTGACCAGGTTGTCCTTGTAGCGATACGTGCGGATGCGCTGGCTGCGATCGCCCGTGCCGACCTGCAGCCGGCGTGTCTCGGCCTGCTCCGCACTTTGTTTGCTCCGTTCCGTATCGAGCAGGCGCGCCTTCAGCAGGCTCATCGCGCGGGCCCGGTTCTTGTGCTGGCTGCGCTCCTCCTGGCACTCGACCACGGTGCCGCTCGGCAGGTGGGTGATGCGGATCGCCGAGTCGGTCTTGTTGACGTGCTGGCCGCCGGCACCGGAGGCGCGGAAGGTATCCACCTTGAGGTCGGCCGGGTTGATCGCGATGTCCTCGATCTCGTCCAGTTCCGGCAGCACCGCCACGGTGGCGGTGGAGGTATGCACGCGACCCTGCGACTCGGTGACCGGCACGCGTTTGACGCAGTGCGTGCCGGATTCGAATTTCAGCTGCGAGTACGCGCCGCCGCCCTCGACGCGGGCCACGATTTCCTTGTAGCCGCCGTGCTCGCCGGCATGCTCGCTGAGTATCTCGACGTGCCAGCGGCGGCTTTCGGCGTAGCGCAGGTACATGCGGAACAGGTCGCCGGCGAAGATCGCCGCCTCGTCGCCGCCGCTGCCGGCGCGCACTTCCAGGTACAGGTTGGCCTGGTCGCGCGGGTCCTTCGGCAGCAGCAGCAACTGCAATTGGCCGTCCAGATCGAGCAGGCGTTGTTCCAGCCGCCGCACGTCGTCGGTGGCCATCTCGCGCAGTTCGGGATCGTCCAGCATGGCGCGCGTGTCGGCCAGGTCGCGCTCAGCCTGCTCGTGCTCGCGCAGCGAAGTGGTGACCGGTTCGAGCTGGGCGTATTCCTGCGACAGTTCGCGGAAACGCGCGTTGTCGGCATGCACGTCCGGCTGCGAAAGCAGCAGGCCGATTTCCTCGTGGCGCTCGGCGAGTGCTTCGAGCTTGCGGCGGATGGATGGCGTCATGAGGGCGGCAACGATGGGCGAGGGAGGCGTGGCGGGCAGGCGAGCCTGCACCGCGGGTAGCTACGGACGGAAAGCGGCAGCCAGCCGCCCTCGCTACGCGTCCCGCTTCGCCTGCTCTTCGTCCAGCCCGTACAGCCGGCCGGCTGCATGGAGCAGGTCCAGGTCGCCGCTCAATGCCGCCTCGCGCAGGCGTGCGCTGGGATGATGCAGCAACTTGTTGGTCAGCGTGTTGGCGAGGAACGCCAGCGCCTCTTCCGGCGACTTGCCGTGGGCCAGCATCGCGCGGGCCTTGCCCAGCACTTCGTCGCGGTAACCCTCGGCGTGCTGGCGCATGTCCAGCGCGGGATTCTTCACGGTAAGCGCCTGACGCCAGGCCATGTACCGGTCCACCTGCAGGTCGATGATCGCCTCCGCGTCGTGCGCGGCGGCGGCGCGCGAGCGGCGGTTGTCGTCGATCACCTGCTGCAGGTCGTCGATGCCGTAGAGATAGACGTCCGGCAGCTCGCGCACGGCCTCGTCGATGTCGCGCGGCACCGCGATGTCCACCATGAACATCGGCTTGCGTCTGCGCGAGGCCATGGCCTGCTCGACCATGCCGCGCGTCACGATCGGCTGCCGCGCGGCGGTGGAGGAAATCACGATGTCGGCTTCGGCCAGATGTTGCGGCAAGTCGGCCAGCGAGATCGCATAGCCGCCGTAGCGGCCGGCCAGCTCCTGCGCACTTTCCAGCGTGCGATTGGCGACGATGAGCCGCCGCGCCTTCTTTTCCGCCAGGTGGCGCGCGGCCAGTTCGATAGTGTCGCCGGCGCCGATGAGCAGCACGCAGGCCTGCTCGATATCGGCGAAAACCTGCTCGGCCAGCCGCACCGCGGTGAACGCGACGGATACCGTATGCGCGCCGATGCGGGTGTCGGTGCGAACGCGCTTGGCCACCGCGAAGGTGTGCTGCATCAGCCGGTCCAGCGGCGCCTTCAGCGATTGCGCCACGCGCGCCTGCTGATAGGCATCCTTCACCTGGCCGAGGATCTGCGGCTCGCCCAGCACCATCGAGTCCAGCCCGGTGGCGACGCGGAACATGTGGCGCACGGCGTCGCCCTCGTCGTGCCGATAGAGGAACTCATCGAGTTTGCCGGGGGTCAGACGATGATGACGGTTCAACCATGCGCGCGGGGTGTCCTCGGCCCCGGCCGCCACACCCACGTACAGCTCGGTGCGGTTGCAGGTGGACAGGATCATCGCCTCTTCCACGCCGGGTTCGCGGCTCAGTTCCAGCAGCGCCTCGCCGGCGGCGTCCGCATCGAACGCCACCTGTTCGCGCAGGCTGACCGGCGCGGTGAGGTGATTGAGCCCGAGGGCGATCAGCGGCATGGTGTGGGAGGCATCTCGGCGGCGGGGGTCGGGCGGCGTAGGCTAAGCTTGGCGGCGCGTGCCGGTGGCGGCAGGTACGGTCGAAACGGGCAAACAGATGGAGAGTAGTGTGCGCAGCGGTCGAGCCAAGTTCAAGCAAGTGCGGCATTTTACGGCAGTGGCGCTGCTTGCGCTGGGGCTTGGCGCATGTGCCTCCGCACCGCAGCGTGCCGCGCCGAAAGCCGCGGCCACGCCGCAACCGCTGGCGCGGCTGGTGGTCGCCACGCCGGATGCCGACCACGACGCCATGGCCCAGTTGCTGGCCGGCGAGATGGCGCTGAACCGTACCGATCTGAAGGCGGCGTCCGAACATTATGCCAAGGCGATGCTGGCGAGCGCCGACCCCAAGGTCGCCGAACGCGCCGCCGGCCTGGCCATCGCCATCCACGACAGCGCGGCCGCCCAACGCGCGCTGGATCGCTGGCAGGCGCTGGGCGCGAAGCCGGCGGAAATGGCGCAGGCGCGGGCCGAATTGGCGCTGGATCATGGCGATGCCAACGAGGCCCGCCATCAACTGGAACTGCTGACGGGAAGCGGTACCGACGATGCGTGGCGCCAGTTCGGCCGTGTGCTGGTGGGTGCGCGCGACCAGGCCCAGGCCGGCCGCCTGCTGGAGGCGCTGGCCACCCCGCAGCGGTTGCCGAACGATGCCCAGGCGTGGCTGGCGATGAGCGAGCTGGGCGACAAGTTCGGTCGTCACGCATATGCCGTGCGGATTGCCGACGCGGCGGCGCAGCGCTTCCGGAACGCCGAGGCCTATGCCTGGGCGGCGCAGATGAAGTTCAAGGACGGCGATCACGACGGCGCCCGCGACCTGCTGCGGAAGGCGCTCGCCGGGCAGCCGAAAAACGTGCGCCTGCGCCTGGCCTACGCCAGCGTGCTGAGCGAGACAGGCGATTACGTTAACGCGTCCAGGCTGCTCGAACATGGTCCGCAGGACGCCGACATCTATGCCATGCGAGCGGGGCTCGCCGCCCACAACAAGGACAGCAAGGCGTTGTCGGCGCTGTACCAGGACTTGCAGAACGCCTCGCCCGAGGTGCGCGAAAAAAGCGCGTATCTGCTCGGCCAGCTGGCCGAGATGCAGCATCGCGATGCCGAAGCGCTCACGTGGTACGGGCAGGTGGGCGATGGCGATCCGCATGCGTTCGACGCCGACCTGCGCAGCGCGGTGATCCTGCACGCGCAGGGCAAGGTCGCCGAATCGCATCAATTGCTGGAACAGTTGCAGATGGGTTCGCTGGATCAGCCGGCGCAGTTGCGCCAGGCTTGGCAGGCGGATGCCGAGCTGTACCTGGCCGAGCAGCAGTATGCGAAGGCCGAGACGGCGTTCAGCCGCGCCCTGCAGGTGATGCCGAACGACCCGGGCCTGCTTTACGGCCGTGGCCTGGCTTATGCCGACGGCGGCCAGATCGACCTGGCGGTGAAGGATTTCGAGCAGTTGCTGAAGATCAAACCCGGCGATGTCGATGCCAGCAATGCGCTCGGGTACACGCTGGCGGATGCCAACCGCGACCTGCCCACGGCCGAGCGCTTGATCGGCGCGGCCCGTGCAGCCAAGCCGGATGATCCGGCCGTGGCCGATTCCTGGGGCTGGCTGCAGTATCGCCTGGGCCATCTGGAACAGGCCGTGCAAACCCTGCGTGGTGCCTGGGCGGCGCGCCAGGACGCCGATGTCGGCGTGCATCTGGGTGAAGTGTTGTGGAAGCAGGGCCATCAACAGGAAGCGCGGAAAGTCTTCGACGACGTGCGCAAGCTCGACCCTAAAAGCCGCAGCTTGCAGGAAACCCTAAGCGGTTGCAGCCGTGAGGCGGGCCCTGAAGCTTTTCGCGGCGGCGCTGCCGCTGCTGCTCGCCGCCTGTGTGGCGCCCGTGCGCATGAAGGGCGACGCCGGCCTGCTCGATGCCCAGCGCACGCGCGAACGCGCGCAGGCCCACCGCGGCCGATCATTGGGTGCTGCAGGGCCGCCTCGGCGTCTCCGACGGCAAGGACGACGGCATCCGGCATCGTCGCCGCTGGACAGCAGAACGGCGACGGCTATGAATTCGTGCTGCGCGCGCCCATCACCGGCAAGAGTTTCCGCTTCGAGCGGCGACGCCGCCGGCGCCCTGCTGGAAGGGCTTGAACCAGGACCGTTCGCGGGCCCGACGCCGAAGCCCTGATGCGCAAGGCCCTCGGTTGGGAAGTGCCGTTGCGCGACCTGCGCGCCTGGGTACTCGGCCTGCGCGCCGACAGCGGTCCGGCGAACTCAGTCGGGCGCGAATCGGCTGCCCTAGCTGTTGCGGCAGGACGGATGGGCGGTCGACTATCGCGAATGGGACACCGCCAGGACGCCGCCACTACCGCCGAAGGTGTACGCCGAAAGGCCACCGTACAAGGTCAAGCTGTCGATCGAATCGTGGCAGTTCCAGTAAGCCCGCGGGCAAACCGATTGGGTTAGGCTTTGCGCCCTTCCCGGCGGCGCGATCGTCGGGCACTTCCGGAATCACGATGGCCATCCTCATCGAACGTGCGGACCCGAGCCAGGTCGACGCCCTGTGCGCGATCGAGCGCGCGGCCGTGCAACTGTTTCGTGGTCATCCAGATCGGCCAGTTATTCGGCGATGTCGATTCCGCCGAACTGTTGCAGCAGGCGATCAGCCTCGGCCTGGTCTGGGTGGCCTTGAGCGAGATACGCGAGCCGGTCGGATTCGTCTGGCTGGATACCGATGCGGGCGGCGGTGTCATCGGCGTGCGCGACATCGACGTGTTGCCGCAGCACGGTCGGCGCGGCACCGGCGCGGCCTTGCTGGAGCACGCCTGCGAATGGGCGCGCGCGGCCGGATATCGACGCATCGACCTGGGCACGTTGGCTGATGTGCGCTGGAACGCGCCGTTCTACGCGAAGCACGGCTTCGTGGTGGTCGACAAGAACGATGCGGCGTTTGCCTATGCGCGCGATCGCGACCGCGAGAACGGCTTTCCCGATCACCTGCGGGTGTTCATGAGCCGGCCGCTGGCCGCGCCGGCGCGCGATGAATGGACGGTCTGGCCGGCGCCGGCCAAGCTCAATTTGTGCCTGCACATCGTCGGGCGGCGGCCCGACGGCTACCACTGTTACAGACGGTGTCACGCCGCCTGCATCGACTGGGGCGACGAGATGCAGTTCTACCAGCGCCTGCCCGGGGTGGCGAGCCGCCGCCTGAACATGTCGCCATTCCCGCGCAATCGACCTGATCGTGCGCGCGGCGCAGTTGCTGCGGAGCACCCGGGTGCGGTTGCCGACGTGGTCTTCGGGCAGGCCGTAGCTCGGCGTTGGATATCGAAATCAACAAGCGCATTCCGAGTGAGCGGTGGACTGGGTGGCGGCAGCTCCGATGCCGCGACCGTGCTGGTGGCGCTCAACCTGCTGTGGCGGCTGGATCTGGACGACGACGAGCTCGCCGAACTGGGCCGACAGCTCGGTGCGCGACGTGCCCGTTTCGTGCGCGGCCACTCGGCCTGGGCCGAGGGCGTCGGCGAACAGCTCACGGCGCTGGCGCTGCCGACGCGTCATTACGTCGTGCTGGACCCGCACGAGCCGGTGCCGACCGCTGCGCTTTTTCAAGCGCCTGAATTGACACGAAATGCTCCGCGGGCGACAATTTCATCCTTTGTTTCCGGTGAAACGACGGCAAATGCCTTTACGCCGGTCGTGCGTGCGCGACACCCGCGGGTGGCCACGGCCATCGACTGGCTCGGCGGTTTCGGCGAGGCGCGACTATCCGGCAGCGGCGGTTGCGTGTTCCTCGAAACCGGTTCGCTTCATCGGGCATGCGCCGTGGTAGCGCGATGTCCGGCGGCATTCACGGCGCGGATCGCCACGGGTGTCGAGGTTTCACCGTTGCAGGATGCACTGGCGCGGCACCGGGGCGTGGATCGGGCAACACGAACCACCTGATGGCCGCGTAACGTGACCGTCGACAGAAGCAGGTCAAGAGCGAACACACATTACTGGGGCGTCGCCAAGCTGGTTAAGGCACAGGATTTCGATTCCCCGCATACGCAGGTTCGAATCCTGCCGCCAGCCATTATTCATGATGGCCAAAGTTTTCGAGGTAGCTCAAGTGGACACGTCCACCCCGATGATGCTGTTTACCGGTAACGCACATCGTGCCTTGGCCGAGGATGTCGCCCATCGCCTGGGCGTGCCGCTGGGCAAGGCGCTGGTCGGCACCTTGACGATGGTGAAGTGCAGATCGAGATCGAGGAGAACGTCCGCAAGCAGGGAAGTACGTGCTGCAGCCGACCGGCGCGCCGAGCGCGGTCAACCTGTTCGAGCTGCTGGCGCTCACCGACGCGCTGAAGCGTGCCTCGGCCGCGAGTGTCACCGCGGTAATTCCGTATTTCGGTTATGCGCGGCAGGATCGCCGGCCGCGCCTCGGCGCGGGTGCCGATCACCGCCAAGCTGGCAGCGCGGATGATCGGCGCCGCCGTGAACCGGGTGCTGACGGTCGATCTGCACGCGGACCAGATCCAAGGTTTCTTCGATATTCCGGTCGACAACGTGTATGCCTCGCCGGTGCTGCTGGCCGACATCTGGCGCAGCCACAGCATGGACGACCTGATCGTGGTTGGACGTGGGTGGCGTGGTGCGTGCCCGCGCGATCGCCAAACGGCTGGACGATGCGGAACCGGCCATCATCAACAGCCGCCCGCGGGCGAACGTTTCGACCGTGATGAACATCATTGGCGACGTGGACGGCAAGACCTCAGCATGATGGTCGACGATATCGACGCCGCAGCCGCGCCTGTCGCGGCAGCTGCAGCTCTCAAGGAGCGCGGCGCAAGGTGGTCGCGTACTGCGTGCACCCGGTGCTGTCGGGCGCGGCGATCAGCAACATCGAAGGCTCCCAGCTCGACCAGCTGGTGGTCACCAACACCTTGCCGCTGCCGCCGGAAGTGCAGGCCTGCGGCAAGATCCGCGCGGCTCGGTTGCCGAGCTGCTGGCCGAAACCATTCGCCGCATCGCCTTGAGCAAGTCGGTGAGTTCGCTGTACGTGGATTGATCCACTGTTTTCGCCGTGCGGCCCAGCCGTTCGGCACCGGCTTTTCTGGTCGCGGAAAAGTCATGCAACTGCCGCGAGGGCGGTTCTCAAAAACCAAGGTAGCAACGAAATGTCCAAGGTTTACCGTGAAATTCAAGGCGCAAAGCCGCAAGGACGAGGGGAAAGGTGCGAGCCGCCGCCTGCGTCGTGCCGCTTACGTGCCGGCCGTTGTATACAGCAGCGATCAGGCCGCCGAGAGCATCCAGATCGAGCACAACACCATCCTGCTCGCCGCCAAGCACGAGTGGTTCTTCTCCTCGGTGCTCGACCTGAACGTCGACGGCAAGGTGCAGAAGGTGCTGGTGCGCGACTGGCAGAAGCATCCGTTCAAGCAGCTGATGATGCACATGGATTTCCTGCGCATCGACGAGAACGCGAAGGTTCGCGTGAACGTGCCGCTGCACTTCCTCAACCAGGAAACCTCGGCCGCGGGCAAGACCTCCGGTGTGGTGATCTCGCACAACCTGACCGAGGTGGAAATTCTCTGCCTGCCGCGTGATCTGCCCGAGTTCATCGACCTGGATCTGGGCGCGCTGCAGGCTGGCGACATCATCCACCTGTCCGACCTGAAGCTCCCGGCCAACGTCGAGCTGCCCGCGCTGGCGCTGGGCGAGGCTCGCGGCGTCCGGTGGTCACGGTGAACGTGGTCAAGGAAAGCGCTGCGGACGCCGCGGAAGATGCGGCTGCCGAGGCCGAAGCCGAGGCGAACAA
>CAVOOK010000004.1:0-497155 GCA_963697555.1 uncultured Gammaproteobacteria bacterium | reverse complement strand
CGACGAGATCCTTCAGCTCGCCCCAGGTGACCTCGCCCAGCTCGCGGACCTCGGAGGCGTGGAGGATCGCCACGCGGTCGTCGGGCCGGTCGCGGAAGACGTGCTCGGCGTAGTTGAGCTTGGTGCCGGGGAACCAGACGGCGCCGGGCATCGAGGCGTCGGCCAGCGCGGCCTCGGGCTCGCCGTCGGCCTGGATGTCATAGCGGTCCCAGATCGAGCGCCAGAACGCGTCGGGCTCGTCGACCGACCACTGCCACAGCGAGGCGTAGTCGCCGGTCTCGACGCCGCGCTCGTCGGCCAGCCACCGCATGTACCTGGTCAGCGCCGCGTCCTCGACGAGGTCCTCCGGCGGCGACCAGAGCTCGGTCCCCTCTCCCATGCCGAGGCAGCGTATACCGTCTTTTCGCGGTGACCGACGACGCGCTCATCGACGTCGCGCTCAGCCGCGGCCCGGGCCGGAGGCGAGGAGCTCCTCGCGCGGTTCGGTGGCCGCCAGGCGGCGCTCTCCTCGAAGTCGACGCCGACCGATCCGGTCAGCGAGGCCGACCTCGCGGCCGAGCGCGCGATCCGGGCCGTGCTCGCCGAGCACCGGCCCGGACGACGCCGTGCTCGGCGAGGAGGGCGGCGAGGAGCCGGGCGCCAGCGGCCTGCGCTGGGTGATCGATCCGCTCGACGGCACGGTCAACTACCTCTTCGGCGTCCCGCAGTGGGCGGTCTCCGTCGCCTGCGAGGAAGCTCGACGGCAGCGCGCGCGTCGGCGTCGTGCTCGACCCGCCGCGCGGTGAGACCTGGACGGCGACGGCCGACGGGCCGCCGTGTCTCGACGGCGAGCCGATCGCCGCGGGGAGCACCGCGAGGAGCTCGCCCACGCGCTCGTCGTCACCGGCTTCGGCTACGACGCGGAGGTCCGCGCGATCCAGGGCCAGACCGTTGCCGCGCTGCTGCCGCGGGTGCGCGACGTGCGCCGCTTCGGCAGCGCCGCGCTCGACCTCGCCTGGACGGCGGCGGGGCGCTGCGACGCCTACTACGAGCGCGGCGTGCAGCGCTGGGACATCGCCGCGGGCGCGCTCCTGTGCCGCCGGGCCGGGCTCGAGGTCCACACCCTCGGCGCGCTTCCGCCGCAGGGCGAGGGCATCCTCGTCGCGCCGCCGGCGCTGGCCCCGGCGCTGCTCGAGCTCGTGGCGTAGCCGGAAATCGGTGTGCAGGCCCGGGTGGCGGGTAGCCCGGCTTCAAGCCATCGGGAGAGAGACATGAGCGACGACGACCAGGACACGATCGTCCACGAGGAAGAAGAGAAGTCGGCGGGCGAGAAGGCCAGGAGTCGGCCGAGGCGCGCGAGAAGGGCGCCGAGAAGGTCCGCGAGATGGAGGAGAGCGACGAGGCGCCGCCCTCGACCTCAGCAAGTGGCCCAGCGACGAGGGCAAGTACATCACCTTCGGCGGGCCCGAGGGCGAGGCCGGCTACGACGAGGGCGCGACCAAGCAGCTCGGGGAGTCCGAGGTGCGCCACCATGAGGACGGCTCGGTCACGGTCTCCGGCGAGGAGGTCGACGATCCCGACGAGTACAAGGGCGAGCCGATCCCCGGCGGTCCCACCGATCCGGACAGCCCGGACGTCGCGGGCGAGAACAAGGACGGGCAGACGACGAGGACGACGACGAGAAGTGAGGAGGTCCCCGTTCGGGGACAGTCCCACCGTCCCCTCAGTCCTCGCGCGGCGCCGGCGCGAACACGATCCGGCGCAGCTCGCCGGCCGTCGTGGCCGAGAGGCGCAGGGCCGTCTGGAAGCCCTCACCACCCAGTTCGCCGGCGTCGAGCTTGGTGCGCAGCTCGTTGAGCGCCGCGCGCTGATCGTCCGGGACGTTCTCCTTGGCGGTCTCGAGCAGGATCACGTGACGGGGGCGCCGCCGCTCGGCGGCCAGGCGCGCCCAGCCCTCGCGCTCGACGGGGTCGAGCCCCTCGAGCACGACCGTGGTCGTGTCGCCGGCGTCGAGGCGCTTGCGCACGGTCGCCATCAACAGCTCGTCGGCCTTGGCGTCGAGCTGGTCGTCGGGCACGCGGCCGGCGAGCAGCTCGCGGATCTTCTCCGGCGAGAAGAGCTGGCCGCGGCCGGTGATCAGGCGCTCGGAGAAGGCCTCGCGCTCGGGCGCGGAGGGGGAGAGGATCAGCAGCAGGCTGCCGGGCGAGTAGCGGATGCGGTCGGAGGGCCGCATGACCCGGCACCGGGTCGAGACGTCGAGCGGGCGCTCGGGAGCGCCGCTGCGCCGGGGCCGGTCGGACGACCACCCGGTGCGCTCGTCGTCGCCGATCTTGACGCTGCGCGTGGTGGAAGAGGGCTCGGGCATGCCTCCATCCTGCCGCCTTTCCGGCGCAGATCCGGTGAGAATCCAAGGTAGATTCGCCTGCGTGCGTGAATCTCCCGGGCTCGGACGTCGCATCACGGCGCTCTTTCGGCCCTACGGCGCACAGCTCGCGGCCATCGCGCTGATCATCCTGATCACCTCCGCGGCGAGCATCGTCAGCGCGCTGCTCGTGCGGCAGGTGTTCGACAAGGCGCTGTTCCCGCCGGGCGGCGGGGGCGTCGACATGCACAAGCTCGTGCCGCTGGCGATCGCCCTGGCCGTGATCCCGCTCGTGTCCGGCGTGCTGTCGGTCACGCAGACCTACCTGACCAACGTCGTCGGCAACCGCGTCATGCGCGATCTGCGCGACCGCCTCTACGCGCACCTGCAGGAGCTGTCGCTGTCGTTCTTCACCGGTAGCCGCACCGGCGAGGTGCAGTCGCGGCTGCAGAACGACGTCGGCGGCGTGCAGACGACGATCACGACCACGGCCTCGAGCGTGCTCTCCAACGTCGTCGTCGTGGTCTCGTCGGTGATCGCGATGGCCCTGCTGTCGATCCCGCTGACGCTGCTCTCGCTCGTCGTCGTGCCGATCTTCGTGGTCATCTCGCGGCGCGTCGGCCGCCGCCGGCGCTCGGCGCGGCGCGAGGCGCAGGTCTCGCTGGCCGAGATGAGCGCGATCACCCAGGAGACGCTGACCGTCTCGGGCGTGACGCTGGCCAAGATCTTCGGCCGCCAGGAACGCGAGATCGGCCGCTACGCCGAGGAGAACCGCCGCCAGGTCGAGGTCCAGGTGCGCCAGGCGATGGTCGGGCGGACGTTCTTCGCGCTGACCCAGGCGTTCTTCGGCCTCGCGCCCGCGCTCGTCTACCTCGTCGCCGGCCTGGAGCTGAGCAACGGCTCGGCGACGATCACCGCCGGCACCCTGGTCGCCTTCACCGCGCTGCAGACCCGGCTGCTGATGCCGATCAACCAGCTGCTGCAGGTCTCCGTCGACGTGTCCTCGTCCATCGCGCTCTTCCAGCGCGTCTTCGAGTACCTCGACCTCGACCCGTCGATCGTCGACAAGCCCGACGCCACCGTGCTCGAGCCCGAGACGGTCCGCGGCCGCGTCGAGTTCGACGACGTGTGGTTCGCCTACGGCGGCTCCGAGCGTGAGCCCGGCCCGGAGAACCCGCCCTGGGCGCTGCGGGACCTCTCCCTCGACGTCGAGCCCGGGACAGCTCGCCGCGCTCGTCGGCCCGAGCGGCGCCGGCAAGACGACGATCTCCGCGCTCGTCCCGCGCCTCTACGACGTGACCGACGGCGCGGTGCGGATCGACGGCCACGACGTGCGCGACGTGACGCTCGCCTCGCTGGCCGCCGTCTGCGGCGTCGTCACCCAGGAGAGCTACCTGTTCCACGGCACCGTGCGCGAGAACCTGCGCTACGGCCGGCCCGACGCGAGCGACGAGCGAGCGTCGTCGCCGCCGCGCGGGCCGCGTTCATCCACGACCGCATCGAGGCGCTCGACGGCGGCTACGACGCGATCGTCGGCGAGCGCGGCTACCGCTTCTCCGGCGGCGAGCGCCAGCGCCTGGCGATCGCCCGCGTGCTGCTCAAGGACCCGCGCGTGCTGATCCTCGACGAGGCGACCTCGGCGCTCGACACCGAGAGCGAGCGCATCGTGCAGCGGGCGCTCGACGTGCTCATGCGCGACCGCACCGTCGATCGTCGATCGCCCACCGCCTGTCGACGATCCGCGCCGCCGACGTGATCTTCGCCGTGCAGGAGGGCCAGGTCGTCGAGCGCGGCTCGCACGAGGAGCTCGTGGCCGCCGGCGGCCTCTACGCGCGCCTGTACGAGGAGCAGTTCGGCGGCGGCGAGATCGAGGCGCACTGCGCCGACGGCGTCGTGCTCGCCAGTGGCCGCGTGGGCCGGCCAAGCCGAGCTGCCACCACGTGCCTGACGACGTGCGCGAGCTCGACCCGGCCTAGCCGCGGTTGGCGCGCTGCAGGACGCAGGGAGGATCAATGGCAGCGCCATCGATCCGACCGAGACGCCGTCCCGGATCAGTACGGCGGGTGGGATTCGAACCCACACGTCCTTTGGGGACAGCGGATTTTGAGTCCGCCGCGTCTACCGTTCCGCCACCGCCGCGTGGCGGCGTAGCCCGCGGCGCGTCACGTTCGGCCTCGGCATCCGTCATCCCGGTGCACCCCGAGACGCCGGAGACCCGACATGCCGAACACCCCTGCTCTTCCTTCCTCGCGACGACCACGCGCGGCAAGCTCACGCTCGCCCTGCTGTGCGCGGTCGCGTTCCTCGACTTCGTCGACGCGTCGATCGTCAACGTCGCGCTGCCGTCGATCCGCCGCGACCTGCACTTCTCGGTCGCAGGGCCTGCAGTGGGTGCCGAGCGGCTACCTGCTGACCTACGGCGGCTTCATGCTGCTCGGCGGCCGCGCCGCCGACCTGCTCGGCCGCCGCCGCGTGCTCGTCGCCGGGCACGGTGCTGTTCGGCGCCTCGCCTCGCTCGTCGGCGGGCTCGCCGCAGACGCGGGCGTGCTCGTCGGCGCCCGCCTCGCCCAGGGCGTCGGCGCGGCGATGATGCTGCCCGCCGCGCTCTCGATCCTGACCACCACGTTCGCGGAGGGCAAGGACCGCAACACGGCGCTCGGCGTCTGGGGCGGCGTCGGCGGCCTGGCGTCCGCCGCCGGCGTGCTGCTCGGCGGCGCTGCTGACCGAGGGCCCCGGCTGGCGCTGGGTGATGTTCGTCAACCCGCTCGCCGGCGCTGCTCGTGCTCGTCGGCGATCTTCCGGCTGATCCGCGACCGACCGGCGCGCGCCGTCGCGGATCGAGAACTTCGACGCTGCTCGGCGCCGTGCTCGTGACCGGCGGGATGCTGCTGCTGGTCTACGCGCTCGTGAAGGCGCCCGACGTCGGCTGGGGCGACGCGCGCACGATCGCCGAGCTCGCCGGCGCGCTGGCGCTGCTGGCCGCGTTCGTGGTCAACGAGCAGCGCGCCGCGAACCCGCTGGTGCCGCTGTCGATCTTCCGGATCAACGGCCTCGCCGCCGCCGACGCGACCCAGCTGATCGCGTTCGCCGGGCTTCCTCGCGATGTTCTTCTTCCTCACGCTGTACATGCAGAACGTGCTCGGCTACTCGCCGATCCAGACCGGGCTCGCGTACCTGCCGGTGTGCTTCGCGATCGGTGATCGCCGCCGGCGTCGTCGTCGCAGCTGCTCGCGCGCGTCGGCACCCGGCCGGTGATCGTCGCCGGCGCGCTGATCGCCGCCGCCGGCGTCTACTGGCTCTCGCGGATCCCGGTCGACGGCTCCTACGTGAGCGACCTGCTGCCCGGGATGATCGTGATGTCGATCGGCCTCGGCGCGGTGTTCGTCGGCGTCACGACCGCCGCCAACGCCGGTGTGCCCGCCGACAAGGCCGGGCTCGCCGCCGCGCTGCTCAACGCCTCGCAGCAGCTCGGCGGCGCGCTCGGGCTGGCGATCTTCACCGCGATCGCGACGAGCCACACGCCGCACCTGCTCGCGGCCGGCACCGGCCCGGCCCGCAGGCGCTGACCTCGGGCTTTCACCGCGCGCTGCTCGCGAGCAGCCTGTTCCTGCTCGCGGCGGCGGTGATCGGCGCTGCGCGCGACCGACACCCGCGGCGAGCCAGACGCAGGCGCAGCGACTCGCGGTGGCGGTGCGCGAGCGTGACGGATGCGACGACCGCGACCTGGCTGGCCGAGCGCTTCGAGGCAGCACCGGCCTCACCTGCGAGCCGTCGCCTACCGGATGCTCGGCTCGCTGGGCGAGGCCGACGACGCCGTCCAGGAGGCGTGGCTGCGGCTCAGCCGCGCCGACGCCGGCGAGGTCGAGAACCTCGGCGGGTGGCTGACGACGGTCGTCGCGCGCGTGTGCCTGGACATGCTGCGCGTCGCGCCGGGCGCGGCGCGAGGAGCCGGTCGGCGCCTACGTGCCCGAGCCGATCGTCAGCCGCGAGGACGGCGTCGACCCCGAGCACGAGGCGCTGCTCGCCGACTCCGTCGGGCTCGCGCTGCTCGTCGTGCTCGAGACGCTGGCGCCGGCCGAGCGGCTCGCGTTCGTGCTGCACGACATGTTCGCGCGTGCCGTTCGACGAGATCGCCGCCGATCGTCGATCGCTCGCCGGCCGCGGCGCGGCAGCTCGCGAGCCGCGCGCGCCGTCGCGTGCGCGGCGCAGACGCCCGCGCCCGACGCCGACCTCGCGCGCCAGCGCGAGGTCGTCGACGCGTTCCTCGCCGCGGCGCGCGACGGCGACTTCGACGCGCTGCTCGCGGTGCTCGACCCCGACGTCGTGCTGCGCGCCGACGCGCGGCGCGGTCCCCGCCGGCGCGTCGAGCGAGGTCCGCGGCGCCGAGGCGGTCGCCGAGAGCGCGCGCTCGCTTCGCGCAGCTCGCCGGCGTTCGGCCGGCCGGCGCTCGTCAACGGCGCCGCCGGGATCGTCGTCGCTCCGCACGGGCGGCCCGTTCTCGGTCTGGGCTTCACCGTCGCGGACGGCAAGATCGTCGAGATCGACATCCTCGCCGACCCCGAGCGCCTGCGGCGGCTCGACCTGACGATGCTCGACGCCTAGGCCGTCGCGGGGACCGAGCCGCCGGGGCCGGTCTCGGCCCGTCGCGGATCGTCCTTGGGCACTTCGACCTCGACCTGCCAGTCCTGCATGAAGCCCTGCATCGAGAACGCGATCAGCAGCACCTGCACGGGGAGGAGCAAGAGCGTCAGCAGCCCGAGCACGCTCGCGTCCAGGCCGGTTCCGCCGAAGAGCATGTCCGGCGTCGCGAAGCCTGACTTGTCGCGCTCGAACCAGGCCGGTCCGGCGACCGCGCAGAAGATCCCGAGCACGATGGCCAGCGCCGCGGCCAGCGGCAGGACGCCGCGGTTCCAGCGCGCGACGAAGAACGCCATCACGAGGTAGACGAGGAAGTAGAAGACGAGCACGGGGATCGCTCCCTGCAGCTTGCTCCACCCGCCGACGCCGACGATGAACATCAGCGCGGCCGAGACGAGCAGCAGCAGGATGACAATGGACTTCGTGGCCTTCGACGACGCCTTGCGCCGGTTCGGCCGGTCCAGGATGTACTCGCGCTCCTCGGCCACCGTGACCGCAACATACCCTGCTGGCAGGATTTCTGCGCAACCTCGACGGCGCTCGCGGGCGTGGTGGAATTGGTAGACACGCCGGCTTTAGGTGCCGGTGGCGCAAGCCATGGGGGTTCGAGTCCCTCCGCCCGCACTCTCCGCCGGCGTCAGCGCGGCACGGTCGGCAGCCACGCGGCGAGCGCCTCGCGCACGGGCGCGACGCGCTTGAGACCGTGGTCGCCGGGCACGCGCGCGACGGTGCGACCGGGCGCGTCGGGCGGCATCCCGAACGGGTCGGACTCGCCCTGCACGACGAGCACCGGCACCGGGACCGCGTCGAGCTCGGCCAGCCGGCTCTTGCTCGGATCGTCCGCCTGCCCGGCGGGTGCACCGGGAAGGCGAGGCAGCAGCACGGCCGCGGCGCCGACCTCGCGCCGCCGTGCGGCAGGCCACGCGCGCGCCGGACGAGCGGCCGCCGGCGATGAGCCGGCAGCCCGGCCAGCGCGCCGGCGCGCAGCTGCTCGAGCACCGCGATCCAGGCCGCGTCGAGCTGCTGGGCCGGCGCGGGCGACCTGCGGCCCGCCACGCGGTAGGGCTGCTCGACGAGCGCGACGCGACAGCCGCGCGTCGTTGGCCACCTCGGTCGCGGCGACGAGGTCCGGCGCCGTCACGCCGCCGCCCGCGCCGTGGCCGAGCACGAGCGCGGCGGCCGGCGCGGTCGACGGGGTGGAGGTGGACGCGCGCGGGTCCGTGCGGGGTGGCGAGCTCAGCGACGCGATCGAGCGTAGGCTCCCGGCCGTGCCCGAGCCCCGCAGCGTCCAGGTCGTGACCCAGCTCTCGGTGCGCCGCGGCCGCGCGGCGGTCGACTTCTACACCGCTGCGTTCGGCGCGGTCGTCGACTTCAAGCTCGGCGGCGACCGACGAGGAGCCGAGCGTGGTCGCGCAGCTCTCGATCGGCGGCGCGCCGTTCTGGGTCAACGACGAGTCGCCCGAGCACGGGCACAACAGCCCCGGAGACCGTGGGCGGCGCGACGACCCCGGACGCTGCTCATCGTCGACGACCCGGAGGACTTCGTCGACCGCGCCGTCTCGCTCGGGGCGACGCTCGTCGCGCCGGCTCTTCGCATGGCCCGCCAGCGCCTCGTCCACCGAGTTGTCCACCACCTCCTGCACCAGATGGTTCGGACGGGTGGTGTCGGTGTACATGCCAGGACGGCGTTTGACGGGATCCAGGCCGGACAGGACTTCGATATCGGCGGCGTTGTAGCGACTGCTCATGCGTGTGTTTCGGATGGTTCAAGACAGAGAAGCATGGAGCGCACGGCCGGGCAGGGTCAAGCTGGCGAACCAGGCCCGCGTCGTGCCTCAGCCCATGGTTTTGACGATTTGCAGCATGAAAGGTATCGGGTCATTACCGATATCCTTGCGCCTGCAGCGAGAACAGATGGGCATAGTGGCCATCCAGCGTCATCAACTGCTGGTGATTGCCGCGCTCCACGATGCCGCCATCCTGGATCACGATGATCTGGTCGGCCATGCGCACGGTGGAGAAGCGGTGCGAGATCAGGATCGCGATGCGGTTGCCGGCCAGTTCGCGGAAGTGCTCGAAGATGGAGGCTTCGGCGGCGGCGTCCATCGCGGCGGTGGGCTCGTCCAGCACCAGGATGTCGGCGCGCGAACGCATGAAGGCACGTGCCAGCGCGATCTTCTGCCACTGCCCGCCGGACAGTTCGCGGCCCTCGCGAAACCATTTGCCGAGCTGGGTTTCGAAGCCGGCTGGCAGGCTGTCGATGAAGTCGCTGGCCATGCCCTTGTCGCTGGCTTCGCGCCAGCGCGCCGCGTCCTCGAAGTGGCTGACGTCGCCGGCGCCCACGTTCTCGCCCACGCGCATCTGGTAGCGCGCGAAATCCTGGAAGATCACGCCGATGCGCTGCAGCAGGGTACTTTCGTCCCAGTCGCGCAGGTCGGTGCCATCGAGCAGGATGCGGCCGCTGGCGGGCGAATACAGCCGCGTCAGCAGCTTGATCAGGGTGGTCTTGCCGGAGCCGTTCTGGCCGACCAGGGCCAGCGATTCGCCGGGGCGGATGTGCAGGTTGATGTCGTGCAGCGCCGGCTCGCTCGCACCGGGATAAGTGAAGCTCACCGCTTCGAAACGAATGCCGTCATCGGGCCTTGCGCCGTGTTGCGCGACACCCGGCGAAGGCGGCACCGGTGTTTCCAGATATTCGTAAAGCGTCGACAGGTAGAGGTTGTCCTCGTACATCCCGCCGATCGCCGACAGCATGGCCGACACGGCCGACTGGCCCTGGCGGAACAGCATCAGGTACATCGTCATCTGGCCCAGCGTGATGCGCGCGACCACCGTGCTGGCGGCGATCCACGCATAGGCGCCGTAGAGCGTGAGCGTGCCGAGCAGGCCCAGGCCGAAGCCCCAGCTTTCGCGGCGCACGGTGAGGTCGCGGTCGTCGCTGTAGAGCTTGTCGAAGATGTCGCGGTAACGACCCAGCAGCAGCGGGCCGAGGCCGAACAGTTTCACTTCCTTGGCGTGGTCCTCGCGCGCCAGCACGGTTTCCAGGTACAGCTGCATGCGGGTTTCCGGCGAGCGCCAGCGGAACAGCCGGAACGCATCGCCGGAAAATTTCGTTTCGGCCAGGAACGACGGCAATCCGGCCAGCAGCAGTACGGCCACCGCCCACGGCGAGAACTGGAACAGCAAGCTGCCGTAGCTGACCAGCGAGATCGCGTTCTGGCCGAGCCCGAATGTGCGCGTTACCAGCGACAGTGGCCGACTCGATGCCTCGCGGCGTGCACGGGTGAGCTTGTCGTAGAACTCGGAGTCCTCGAAGTGCGCCAGCTCGAGTGTCAGCGCCTTTTCCAGAATCATCACGTTGACGCGTTGCCCCAGTTGCGCCCGCAGCAGCGACTGGCACAGCGACAGCCCGCGTTGCGCGCCGGCCAGCGCGGCGACCAGCACGCCTTCCAGTGCCACCCATTCGAATACCAGGCGCAGTGACGGATGGCCGCTGCCCGCCCAGAGCCGGCTGGCGTGTACCACGGCATCGACGATATGTGCCCCGACGTACGCCACGCCAGCGGGCAGCAAGCCGGCGATCAGGGTGAGCGAGGCCAGCGCGATCGTCAGCGCACGGCTGGTACTCCACACCAGTGCCAGCGCCCGCCCGCTGTACCGGAACACGCCAAGGAAGCTGCGGGTCACTTCGGTCGATTCGGCGGGTTCGGCGGAATGGTGCGGCGGCACGTGAGGGCGGTCGTCAGGTCATCGCGCCCACGGCGCGGAAGTCCTGACATGGGGTCCGTGCCGCTTCACGCAAGGTCGGCGTGAAGCCGGCGCGGTCAATGCAGCTGCACGTCGACCACCTGCCGGTCCGGCTGGTACAGCGCCGGAAACAGCTGCTGCAGGTGTGCCACCTTCGGCGCATCGTTGATGACGATGTACGGGTTGCCGGGATGCTCGCTGAAGTAGTGCTGGTGGTACGCCTCGGCGGGATAGAACGCCCTCAGCGGAACCACCTGCGTCACGATCGGGGCCGGGAACGCGTTCGCCGCCGTCAGCTGCGCGATGTAGCTCGTGGCGACCCGCTTCTGTTCGTCATTGCCGTAGAAGATCGCCGAGCGGTACTGCGTGCCGGTATCGGGCCCTTGCCGGTTGAGCTCGGTCGGGTCCAGCGCGACGGAGAAGAACACCTGAAGCAAGGTGCCATAGCTGACCTGTTTCGGGTCGAACTGCACGCGCACCGATTCGGCGTGGCCGGTGTCGCCGCTGCTGACCTGTTCGTAGCTCGCCGTGTCGGCGCCTCCGCCGGAGTAACCGGCCACCACCTTGTGCACGCCCTTGACGTGTTCGAACACCGCCTCGACGCCCCAGAAGCAGCCGCCGGCAAATACGGCCGTGGCTTCGGTGGATGCGGGTGCCACGGTATCCACGGTTGGGGCGGGCAGCTTCATGCCGTCGCTTGCGGCGGAAGCGGATGTGCAGGCGGTCAGGCCGGACAGCATCAGCGCGGCGGTGAAGGGAAGCGTCTGGAACAGGATGCGACGGAACATGAGGGCCTCGCTGACGATAGGTCGCGCAAATCGGGCTTGTGCAGATACGTGGGAGCGGCTGCGACGGATGCAAGCACCGCCTGCGCCGGTTTCCCTTTCACCCTTTCGCCGCCCGGGCAGGGACGGTTACCTTTGTCCGGCCAGGATTGCTGCCGATCAAGAGAAAACACGCAATGCACGCCACCCTCGACCTCCAGGCCTATCTCCGGCGCATCGGCTGGCACGGGGCGGCGCGTGCCGACATGCCGACGCTGCAGGCGATTGTGGCCGCTCACGTGACGACGATTCCGTTCGAGAACCTCAACCCGTTGCTTGGCCTGCCGGTCGAACTCGATCTGGCCGCGCTCGAACGCAAGCTGGTGCACGCGGGGCGCGGCGGCTACTGCTTCGAGCAGAACCTGTTGCTCGAAGCCGCGTTGCGGGCGATCGGCTTCGAAGTGTCAGGACTGATCGCGCGCGTACTGTGGACGCGGCCCGAGGACGCGGTCACGCCGCAAACCCACATGCTGCTGCGCATCGAGCTGGCCGGCGCGAGCTGGCTGGTCGACGTCGGCTTCGGCGGGCAGACCCTGGTTGGCGTGTTGCGGCTGCAGGCGGATATCGAGCAGCCGACCCGGCTGGAACCGTTCCGGCTGGTGCAGATGGATGGCGACTGGCGCATGCAGTCGCTGGTGCGCGGACAGTGGCTTTCGCTGTATCGCTTCGACCTGCGCCCGGTACCACTGATCGATTACGTCGTGGCCAATCACTACGTATCCACGCATCCGGACTCGAATTTCGTGAACCACCTGAACGTGGCGCGCACGACTTCCGAGGGCCGGCTTGGCCTGCGCGATCGCGAGTTCACGGTGCGCCACGTCGGCCATGAACCCCAGCGCCGCACGCTGGGCAGCATTGCCGAGATTCGCCGGATGCTGGAACAGACATTCCTGATCAGGCTGCCGGAGCATCCGCAGCTCGATCAGCGGCTGCACAGCCTGCCGGACAACGTGCCCGGTTAGGGAACCTCGGACAACCACGCTCGTCATTCCAGCTTTCGCCGGAATGACGGACCTGAAGGTCCTCGAGTTCCCTCAGGCTTCGGGATCGGCCAGCACGTGGATTTCGGCATCGTCGATGGTCACCACCTGGCCTGCGTGGATCTTGCAGGTCTTGCGCAGCTCGATGACGCCGTCGACCTTCACCGCGCCGGTGGCGACGATGGCCTTGCCGGCGCCGCCGCTGTCGCACAGGCCGGTCAGCTTCAGCAGCATGTTGAGTTCGACGTAGGTGCCTTCCAGTTCAAAATCGATGGTCTGCATGGGAATCCGTTGAAAGATGGGCCGGCAAGGGTGACACGCTTTTCAGGCGGGCAGGTGGCCGTCGAACGCGCTGTCCGGCAGCGCGAGGAAAGCGAACCACGGCCTGTCGTCGTCGCTGCCGAAAGTCGCCGCGTCGTCGAGCACGCCCAGCAGGATGGCGAAGTCCGCTTCGGCGGCCTGGCGCAGTGCATCGGCATGCTCGAACAACAGCACGTGGCCCCAGGCCGAAAACCAGCCGAGATCGCGCAGGCAGTCGGCCAGCGCGTCCCAGTTGTGGCCGAACGTGGCCGGCAGCTGCAACGACACCGCGAGGCGCGCCAGCAGTTCGTCCTTGTCGTGGCAACCCGCCAGGTCGGTGCGGCACACATGAAGTTTTTCGCGGGCGGCGGTTCGGGCGAGGCGGTCGAGGTCGTCGACGCCCACGAAATACACCCCGCTTTGGGAGGGCCGGGTGAGGTCGAGTTCGAAGGCGCGCTTGCTCATCGGTTCACTTCGAAGCGGCGAAAGCTGCGGTAGTGATCGTCGGTGTAGTAGTAGACCACCGGCGGGTTGCCACCAGTAATGATGCGTCGCGCCCCGCGTGCGCGCGCGCCGGGGGTTTCCACCGTGTACTCGTGGTAGTAGCCGCGTGGATGTTGTGGCAGCAGGCCCTCGTAATTGCCGAATGTCACGCCGTCCTGGCTATGCTCGAATGGACCGCCGCGGACGATGCTGGCGAGCGTGGCTACAGCTTCGTTCGGGAGAAACGAAGGCAGTGCCGCTGTGGTGATCGTGCTGGGGGAACCGTCGGCGGCGGGTGTGGCAGGTTGCCGTTGCTGCCACAGCACTACGGCGAAGACCAGCGCCGCCAGCAGGATCAGGGGTTTCAATCGACGAGACATGCGGATGGGCTGGCTTGAGCGGATGAACCGAGCTTAGTCGGCCCGAGCGCGCGGATAAACGTTGGCTCGACGCCCGCCTTGCCGGCGGATCAACCTGCCGCAGCGTCGACGCGCTGTTGCAACGCCATCGCCGCGGCTGGGTTGCGATGCTTGGCGCTGCTGATGAAAAACACGAATACGTCGCGCGGTTTGCCCGCCGGCCGCAAGTCCGCTGCGTGCGGCAGTTTGCCGATGTCTTCGCCTGCGGCCCACTGGTGCGCGTGAGCTGCCCACCGGTTCAGTGCGGCGGGTGTGTAACCGGTGGCGATGTCGTCGGCGCTGCGCATCAGGCGGGCGTAGACGAAATCGCCGGTGAGATCGGCGATGGACGGATAGTCCGATGAATCGGTGAACACGGTCGTCACGCGGTGCGCGCGAGCCAGCGCCACGTATGCCTCGCATGCGAACCCCGGATGACGCACTTCCAGCACGTGCCGCAGCGGCTGGCCGTCGAGCTCGCTCGGCAGCAGCTCCAGGAACGCGGCCAGATCATCGGCGTCAAACGGCCGCGACGGCGGCAACTGCCACAGGATCGGGCCCAGCCGATCGCCCATTTCCGCCAGGCCACCCTGCACGAAGCTGCTGATGCCCTTGCCGGCGTCGGCCAACCGCTTGCCATCGGTGATGTAATGCGGTGCCTTCAGCGAGAACACGAAACCTTCCGGCGTTTCGGCGGCCCACTTGGCATAGGTGGCCGGTTTCTGCGCGCCGTAGTAGGTGCCGTTGATCTCGATGGCGCGCAGTTGCCGGCTGGCGAACTCCAGCTCGCGCCGCTGCACCAGGCCAGCCGGATAGAAATTCTTGCGCCAGGGAGCGTAGGTCCAGCCGCCGATGCCGACGCGGATGTGCGGGCTGGCGTCACCTGCGGAGGCGAAGAGAGTGTTCATTGGGTGACGTCTCCTTTGGGCACGCGGTGTTCGTCTCTGCTCAAGCCCTTTCCCTTGCGTGTAGCGGGGGAGAGGGGTGTTTTGGCTTTGGCTTTACCGCAACAGCGGCCCCCTCGCCCAGCCCTCTCCCCCGACGATAAACCCGTCGGGGGAGAGGGGGCAAAAGCACGCCGCGCCGATCATGGCATGACTTCCAGCGCTGGCCTTGCCTGCGGTTTGCCATGATAGTGAGGCGATCCTCACCGCGGAGCCTTCGATGTCCCAGCGATCCCTTTCCCCGCGCCTGGCGTTGTGCTGCGCGCTGCTCGTTTCCGCCACGGCCACGTTGGCGCAGGTCCCGGCCCCGCACACAGCGCCGCCGGTGTCGACCGGCGACCGCGTGCAACCGATGCTGCCGCCACAGCTGCAGGATTTCGGCGCCTACGTCGAAAGTGCACGCAAGACCTTCGACGTCCCCGGTATCGCCGTGGCGATCGTCAAGGACGGCAAGGTGGTGATGGAGCAGGGCTTCGGCCTGCGCGAGATCGGCAAGCCGGCCCAGGTCGATGCGCACACGCTGTTCGCGATCGCCTCCAACACCAAGGCATTCACCGCCGCCGCGCTGCAGCAGCTGGACGAGCAGGGCAAGCTCAAGATGGACGATCGGGTGATCGATCACCTGCCGTGGTTCCGCATGTCCGACCCGTACGTCACGCACGAGATGCGCATCCGCGACCTGCTCGCGCATCGCAGCGGCCTGAGTCTCGGCGCAGGCGATCTGCTGTACTGGCCGCCGACCTCGTACAGCACGAAGGAAGTGGTCGAGCGCTTGCGCGACGTGCCGATCAAGAACGGTTTCCGCAGCGGCTATGCCTACGACAACATCCTGTTCGCGGTGGCCACGCTGGTGATCGAGCAGGCATCGGGCCAGAGCTATGCCGACTACGTGCGCACGCATCTGTTCAAGCCGGTCGGCATGGATGAATCGCTGATCGACATGACGGCGCTCAAGCCGGGCATGGACGTGGCGATGGGCCACGCCAAGGCCGACTTCAAGGATCTGCAGCCGGTGCCGCCGATGGCCTGGCTCAACGACCCGGGCGCCGGCGGCATCTATGCCAGCGTGCATGACATGGCGAAATGGATGAACGTGCAGCTGGCCGGCGGCGCGTTGCCCACGATGGGCACCGATGGCAAGCCGCTGCGGTTGTTTTCCGAAGACAGCCAGCGCGACATGTGGAGCGTGCTGACCCCGATCAAGGTCGGCAAGCCACCGATCCCCGAGCTGGCGCCGCTGACGCCGAATTTCTCCGGCTACGGCGAGAGCTGGTTCCTGTCCGACTATCGCGGCAGCAAGCTGGTCTGGCACACCGGCGGCTGGCCCGGCATGGTTTCGCGGGTGACCCTGGTGCCCGCGCTGCATCTGGGCGTGGTGGTGCTGACCAACGCCGAATCCGGCGCCGCGTTCAACGCGGTGACCTACCGCGTACTCGATGCCTATCTGAATCCGCAAGCGAAGACGGATTGGGTGGCTGTCTACGACAAGGCCGTGAAGAAGGCCGAGGCAAAATCCGACGACAGCTATGCCAAGCACGTGGCGGCACGCGACAAGACCAGCAAGCCTTCGCTGGCGCTGGCGAAATACGCCGGCACCTATCGCGACCCGTGGTATGGCGATGTCATCGTCAGCCACGAGAACGGCAAGCTGCGCCTGCGCTTCAGCAAGACCGCGCAACTGGTCGGCACCATGACGCCATGGCAGCACGACACCTTCACCGTGCGCTGGGACGACCGCTCGCTCAATGCCGACGCGTTCCTGACCTTCACGCTGGATATGGACGGCCATATCACCGAGGCGCGCATGCAGCCCATCTCGCCGCTGACCGACTTCAGTTTCGATTTCCAGGATCTGCGGCTGGCACCGGTGAAGGCTGACAGGAACGGCGAGCAGAAGGATTGACAGGCCGATTCACCATGTCGCTCCGGCGGGATGTCACGCGTCATCTGACCTGATGGGAGAGTCTTCATGCGATACCGTTCTCACGCCGTTGCGGTTGCGCTTTCGCTGGGCCTGCTTGCGGGTGCCGTTCACGCTCGCACCGATACGGGCGTCACCCATCAGTTCTTTCACGTGAGGCTGGACGCAGCAGCGGCGCAACAACCGACGTCGGGGCGGTTGTTGCTGTTTGCGATCGATGCCAAGGCGGCAGCGGCGGCGGCGAAGGCGGCATCCGACGGCAAAAGCGATGCGGTCAAGGCCGTGGACGCCAATCCGTTCCGCGCCACCGAAACCAGCGTGGCGGCACGCGAGGTCAGCGACTGGGCACCGGGGCGGAGCGTGGACATCGATGCCGACCAGGTAGTGTTCCCTGCCGCCTTTTCGCAATTGCCGGCGGGCGACTACCTGCTGCAGGCGGTGCTCGACGTCAATCACGATTACAACTACCACGGCCGCAGTGGCGGCGACCTGCTGAGCAAGGTGGTGGCCGTGCACCTGCCGGCAACTTCACCGGTAACGTTGGAGCTGACCGACACCGTGCCCGCACGCCAGCCCTGGCAATTCCCCAAGGGGGCGATGAGCGAACAGTCGCAGCGGCACCTGGCCGAAGCTCGTGCCCATGCGCAGCCGATCGACTTCCGCAGTCCCGCGCTTGGCGCGTTCTGGGGCAGGCCGATCACCATGCGTGGCTGGGTGCTCACGCCACCTGGCTACGAAGCTGGCAATCAACGCTATCCCACGGTGTATGCCACACACGGTTACGGCGGCGATGCGACAACGTTGACCGCCAGCGCCGCCATGGTCTACGCCTCAATGGCCGAAGGCCAGATGCCGCCGATGATCTGGGTGTTCCTGGACGAGTCGAGCCCGACCGGCACGCACGAGTTCGCCGATTCGGTCAACAACGGCCCATGGGGCAGAGCGCTCACCACCGAACTGATTCCACATCTGGAATCGCAGTACCGCATGGACGGCAAGTCCACGGGCCGTTTCCTCAACGGCCATTCCTCGGGCGGCTGGGCCACGTTGTGGCTGCAGACGCGCTACCCGAAAATCTTCGGAGGTACCTGGTCGACCTCGCCGGACCCCAGCGATTTCCACGACTTCACCGGCGTCGACCTGTATGCGCCGAACGCCAACGTCTACCACCGCGCGGATGGCTCGGCCTATCCGCTGGTGCGCGATCACGGCAAGGTGCTCGGTACGTTCGAGCAGTTCGCCAGGATGGAAAGCGTGCTCGGCGGCTACGGCGGTCAGATGGCATCGTTCGAGTGGGTGTTTTCGCCGCGCGGCGAAGACGGTCGGCCGCAGCCGATGTTCAACCGCGGGACTGGCGCCGTCGATCCGGCGGTGGTCGCTTACTGGCGCGATCACTACGACATCGCCTGGCGCCTGCAGCAGGAATGGCCGCAGCTGAAACCCGACCTCGACGGAAAGATCCACATCGCCGTCGGCACCGCGGACACGTTCTATCTGGACGGCGCGGCGCACCGGCTGAAAGCGGTACTGGACGGTTTGCACGCCAGGTCCGATTTCCGTTTTCTGCCCGATCGCACCCACTTCGATCTGTACGCCGTGGGCAAGGACCGCCAGGGCCTGCTCAAGCAATTCAGCTGGGAGATGTATGCGCTCGCGCGGCCGGATTCGAAGCTGAAGCCGGCGACCATGCCGGCAGGCGCCGACGAACCGCGGGCTCGCTCGCACTGAGCGGCAGAGCGCAGGCGGGGACCTTGAGGTCCCCGCCTGTCTGGTCCGGGATGGTGGATGATCAGCCCTGCTCGGGCTGCCACGGGTCGTAGCTGCCGAAGTACCACAGGTGGCCTTCCGGGTCGTGGCAGCTGTAGCCGGCGCCGCCGTAATCCTTCTCCGCGTAATCGTCGACGATCACCGCACCCGCCGCCTTCGCCTGCTGGTAATGCGACTTGCAGTTCGCCACCGTCACGCAAGCGCATTGCGTCTCGCGCCCGCCGATCTCGTCGGGTTGCGCGATGTGCTGGCCGAATGCGTTGTCGCGCACTTCGCCCAGCATGACCATGCCGTTGCCGAAAGTGAGCTGGGCGTGTTCCACCCCGCCTTGTTCGTTTTGGTAGACGGCGTGCTTCGTGAAGCCGAACGCCTTGCATAACCACTCGATCGCGACGTGCGCGTCGCGGTAGCGCAGGCAGGGGATGATGGTGCTGCCGGGCTGTTGGGCAGGGGCCATGACGGTGTCTCCGGTGCGAACGGTGCGACTACGCTAACCCTGCCGCAGTCCATTTGTCGCGTGGCTGGTGCCCGCTGCCGGCCGAGTTCATGCTGCCGCTCTCAATCTTTTTCGTCGTGATCCGCGTCCACCGGGGGCAAGGTGCGCACCAGCATGCTCTGCGGGCTGGTCAACGGCAGCCGCGCGGCGCGCAGGCGTTCGAGCAGTTCAAAAAGCAGGTCGCTTTTCACCCCGCCGACCTCGCGCGGGCTGTTGACGTAGGCGACGCAGTTGAACGACATCGCGCCGCCGTTGAGGTTCTCCAGCTGCACGAAGGGCGGCGGTACCGACAGCGTGCCCTGGTGGTTGCGCAACACCTCCAGGATCAGCTCGCGCACCTTGCCGGCATCGGTGTCCAGCGGCATCGGCAGCTTGATCTGCACGCGGCCTTGCGCATTGGCCAGGGTCACGTTGCGCACGTTCTGGGTGATCAGCTGCGAATTGGGCACGATCACGGTGGAGCGGTCGCCCATCTGGATTTCGGTGGCGCGCACGTTGATGCGGCGGATGTCGCCCTCGACGTCGCTGCTGAGGCTGACCCAGTCGCCCACCTTCACCGGCCGCTCGACCAGCAGGATCAGCCCGGAAATGAAGTTCTGCACGATCGCCTGCAGGCCGAACCCGATGCCGACCGACAGTGCGCTGACGATCCACGCGATGCTCTTCAGGTCCACGTGCAAGGCCGCCAGCGTCAGCACGAAGACCAACATGCCGCCGAGATAGCCGAGCAGGGTCACGATGGAATCCTGCATGCCCACTTCCATCGTGGACTTGGGCAGCAGCTGTTCGCGCAGCCAGCGCTTGAGTGTGCGCAGCGCGAACAGGCTGACGATGAGCACCAGCAGGGCGGTGAAGATGGTGCCCGGCTCGATCGCCAGATCGCCGAGCTTGAGGCTGCTCAGGGTCTGCCCCGCGCTGGCCAGCAGATCTTTCGGGCCGGCACCGAACGGAGTCAGCACGGTCGCCAGCGCCAGCAGGATCAGGATCACCCGGCTTGCGCCTGCGAGCAGGATGGCAGCCTGCTCCAGCGTATGCGGTGCGAGCTGGAACGTGGCCTGCAGCCGCTGGCCGCCGCGACCGCGTGGCGACAGCACGGTGTCGATCAGGTCGGTCAGCAGCTGGATCAGCAGGTATACCGAGGCCACGATCACGCCGATCCACAACATCTGCACGGCGACGAAGAATGCGAGTGCAATGTAGCCGCTGACCACGCCCAGCCAGCTGACGACCACACCCAGCATCGCCGCGGCGCTCAGCAGGCCGATCCACAGCGGCCGCTGCTCCGGCTCCACGCCGGTCACCGCCAGTTCCTTGCGCGCCTTGCGCAAACGCAGCAGGGCCGCACAGATCAATCCGCTGACCACCAGCGCCATCAACGCCCGCGTGGCGACCGTGGCGGGCAGGCTGGTGCCGATCGTGCGGCTGGTGCGTTCGAACAGCCCGAACAGCAGCGCCGCAGCACCCAGTAACCACGGGAATGGTCGCAGCCGCTGCGCCACCAGATCGGGCAGCGCGGGCAGCCGCCACGAGGGTCGCCGCACCGACAGCAGCGCGCGCCCCAGCCCGGTCACGTAGGCGGCGAACAACACCAGACGCACGGCCGAGGCCGCCAATGCATCGAGGTCGGGCTCGAGGATGTCATTCCAGTTCAGGCCCACGTACACCAGCTGGGCAGCCATCCCCGTGGTGAACGACGCGGTCAATGCCACCGCGGCGGCCATCGCGCTGCGGCGCAGATGGCCGTCCGCCACGCGGTGCGTGGCCAGCCACAGCAACAGCCGCTCCAGCAGCCAGCGGCCGCCGCCAAGCAGCAGTGCGGCCGCGAACAGGCACCACAGCAGGGGCCGCCTGTTCGGTGGCTGCCACGCCTCGACCACCGCGTCGGCATAGCGCGAACCGAGCCGCTTGAGCCGTACCAGATCGTCGGGAAACGTGCGCGCGGGGTCTGCCCAGAACGTGCGGCTGAAGGGAGTGGCGGTGCGCGAGGCCATGCGTGCCTGGAATTGATCGTTGCGCATGCCCGTGAGTTGCGCCGCCAGCTGCAACGCGTTCTGGCCGAGCAACTGGGCCTGCTTGATCTGCGCGTCCAGGTTGGCCTGCGCCTTGTCGAGCTGCCGGCGCTGCGCGGCCACTTCGGGCGCTTCCGCGGGCGCGCCCTTGGCGGGCGCGGGGCCCAGCACGGTGAGCTGCGCCTGCAACGCCGCCATCTGTGGCGCCAGGCTGCCGGCCAGTTCGCGCGCCTGGTCCTGCACGCTCAGCGCGCTGCTGCGAAGGTCGCCCAGCGGTACGTCGACGGTCTTGCCTTTGAGCGCTGCCTTGACCGCATCGAGCTGACTGCCCAGCTGATCCAGCTTCTGCGCGGGAGTGAGCGCTGGCGCGGAGGCCGGCGGTGACGGGTTGCCACTCTGGGCGAACGACGAGGCGCTACCGAAGGTCAGCAGCAGGAACAAGAGGAAACGAAGGATGGGCATCCGGGCATGATCGGAGCGCGGCAGCGGCCGGTCAATCGCGCCGGATGAATGGGCGTCCAATTGCAGCGGCTGGTGTTCAGATTGGCCATCCCTTTGCCCGTACCAGGCAAGCCGTTGTGGGAGCCGCTTCAGCCGCGATGCTCTCGCGTCCAGGCCTGAGGAAACGGCATCCGGACTGAAGTCGCTCCTACATGGCGCGCGGCGCTGCGGTGAGACCGAACCTTTTCGCCGTCGCGGCATCACGTCACTTCGTCGCCACATCACGCACAATGGTCGTCCGCGCAAGCTCCGGACTCCCATGATCTTCCGCTGGTTCGAATCACTCATCGACGCGTTCAAGGAACCGGTCGAGGCCATGCCGCCGCGATCGGTGTGGCGCTTTTACGCGTTCTACCTGCGCCAGGTGTGGCCGGTGTTCGCGGCGACGATCGTGCTGGGTTTTGTGGTGGCGATCGTCGAGGTATCGCTGTTCGGCTTCATCGGCCGCATCGTCGACCTCGCCAGGGGCGCGCCGGCGGCGGATTTTTTCCGGCAGCATGGCCGTGAATTGCTGTGGATGGGGTTTGTCGCCCTGATTGTGCGGCCGGTGGCGATCGGCGCGCACGACCTGCTGGTGAACCAGGCGATCGTGCCCAGCCTGACCAACCGCATCCGCTGGCAGAACCATCGTTACGTGATCCGCCAGAGTCTGGGTTTTTTCCAGAACGACTACGCCGGGCGGATCGCCAACCGGATCATGCAGACCGGCAGCGCGCTGCGCGAATCGGCGGTGCAGATGGTGGATGCGATCTGGTATGTGGCCATCTACACCGGCAGCGCGGTGGTGCTGTTCGCGCAGGCGGATGCCTGGCTGGCGGCGCCGCTGATCGTCTGGGTGTTCGCGTATGTCGGCCTGCTGGCGTTTTTCGTTCCGCGCCTCAAGCAGCGTTCGTGGGTGGCCTCCGAGGCACGTTCGAAATTGATGGGTCGCATCGTCGACGGCTACAGCAACGTGCTCACGCTGAAACTGTTCGCGCATACGCGGCGCGAGGAAACCTACGTGGCCGACGCGATGGCCGAGCAGACCGACAAGCTGCGCCGGATGACTCGCGTCACCACGGCCCTGGACACCAGCATCACGGCACTCAACGGCGTGCTGATCGTGGGCACCTCGGCGCTAGCGTTGTGGCTGTGGAGCCATGGCCGGGTGACGGTGGGCGCGATCGCGCTTTCGACCGGGCTGGTGATCCGCATCAACAACATGTCCGGCTGGATCATGTGGGTGGTCAATGGCATCTTCGAGGATGTCGGCACCGTGCAGGACGGCATGACCACCATCTCGCAGCCTCGCGCGGTGCAGGATCGCGAGGGCGCGATGCCGCTGGAGGTGACCAACGGCAACGTGCGCTTCGAACGCGTCCACTTCCACTATGGCAAGCAGGGTGGGGTGATCGCCGGGCTCGACCTGGACGTGCGCGCCGGCGAAAAGATCGGTGTCGTCGGGCCATCCGGCGCTGGCAAGTCGACCCTGGTCAACGTGCTGCTGCGGCTGTACGACCTCGAGGCCGGGCGCATCCTGATCGATGGCCAGGACATCGCCCACGTCACCCAGGAAAGCCTGCGCTCGCAGATCGGCGTGGTGACCCAGGACACCTCGCTGCTGCACCGCTCGATCCGCGACAACCTTCTGTATGGACGTCCGGATGCCAGCGAGGCCCAGGTCGCCGAGGCCGTGCGCAAGGCGCGCGCCGCCGAATTCATACCGCAGCTGATCGATGGCGAAGGCCGCATCGGTTACGAGGCGCTGGTTGGCGAGCGTGGCGTGAAACTTTCCGGAGGCCAGCGCCAGCGCATCGCGATCGCCCGCGTGCTGCTGAAGGACGCGCCGATCCTGGTGCTGGACGAAGCCACCTCGGCGCTGGACTCCGAAGCGGAAGCCGCGATCCAGGACAGTCTCGACATCCTGATGCAGGGCAAGACGGTGATCGCGATCGCGCACCGGCTGTCCACCATCGCCCGCATGGACCGGCTGGTCGTGCTGGACAAGGGCGTGATCGTGGAGAGCGGCACGCATGCCGAGTTGATCGCGCACGAAGGCTTGTACGCGCGGCTGTGGAAGCGCCAGACCGGCGGATTCGTGGCGGCCGACGATGCGCTGGCCTGAGTCGCCCAGGATGCCCGCATGAACCTTCCCCTCGTGATACGACCCGTGCAACCCACGGACTTTTCCGCGTGGAACGTTTTGTGGGACGGCTACAACGCGTTCTACGGCCGCAGCGGTCCGACCGCCCTGGCGGCAGACATCACCCGGACGACCTGGGCACGCTTCTTCGATGCCGACGAGCCGGTGCACGCCCTCGTCGCCGAAAGCAATGGCAATTTGCTCGGGCTGGCGCATTTCCTCTACCACCGCAGCACCATCCAGCTTGCCCCGAGCTGCTACATGCAGGACCTGTTCACCGTCGAGGCCGCGCGGGGCCAGGGCGTCGGCCACGCGTTGATCGAGGCGGTGTACGAGTCCGCGCGGCGCGCGGGTTCTCCGCGTGTGTACTGGCAAACGCACGAGACGAATACGGCCGCCATGCAGTTGTACGACAGGCTCGCCGACAAATCCGGGTTCATCGTGTATCGGAAGATGTTGTGAGACGCCGTTCGCGCGCCGCCGGCTAGCATCCAGCACCGCCAGCCCATGCTCGCCGCCATGACCCTGGTGGTCGGCTACTAGGTTCTGGCCGATGCGCGGGCGGTCACGATGCCGCCGGGGGTCGAGGGACTCGACGGTGCCCATCACGATCACCACCCCGGCATCGGCTCTGCGCCGATCATCCTCCACGGGTCGGTGTTGCCCGGCGGCTCGTAGGCATAGTCGCCAGGACCGACTCCGGAAGCGACAGCGGGCGATGCAATGACGCGCGAGCATCGAGGCGGCGGTAACGTTCGGCTACGGGACCGTCGATGCGGAGGAGATTGCGAAAACCCGAGGCAGATGCGCCGTGCGCTGGAACGAGGGGACGGTTGAAGCTTGTCGGCAAACCTGCCCGGCACGCCGAGTCGGAGACCGCCGGCTGCGGCTACAACTGCGACTCCACCGGCCGTACCAGAAGCTCGCCGAGCTTCTGTCGCCACGGCCGTCGTTGCCACATCGCCAGCGTGTACGGCCTGGCGTGGCGCAGGTCGGCGTCCATTACCGCGGTCATTTCCTGAGCGAACTCGCGCGAGTAGATGTTGAGGCTGGCTTCGTCATTGAGGTCGAACGAGCGCATGTCGAAGTTGGTGGATCCGACCGTGGTCAATTCGCCGTCCAGGATCAGCATCTTGTTGTGCATCATCGTGGGCTGGTATTCGTGAATCTCCACACCGGCGGCGAGCAGGCGGCCCCAGCGGCGGCGGCTGGCCATGCGTACCAGGCGGGAGTCGATGTAGCGGCCGGGTACGAGCAAGCGGATGCGAACGCCGCGTTCGCGGCCGGCGACCAACGCATCGACGACCAGACGGTCGGGAATGAAGTAGGCGGCCTGCAGGTCGATCGAGCGGGTGGCGGCGGCGACAGCGAGCAGGTACATCAGGCGCATGCTGGCGCTGCCGCCGGCGGGCGAACTGGTGAACAGGTGCATGCCGTTGTCGCCGGCCTTTGCCAGCGCGGGATAGTACAGGTCGTCGTGCAGCACGCGGCCAGTGGTCTTGATCCAGTTGTCCATGAAGCCGGCCTGCAACTGAGCCACCACCGGGCCTTCCACGCGGAAATGGACGTCGCGCCAGTGCTCAGGATCCTGCGCGTGTCCCTGCCACTGGTCGGCGATGCCGACGCCGCCGGTGAAACCTATGCGGCCGTCGATCACCAGCAGCTTGCGGTGGGTGCGGTTGTTCATGCGCCCGATGCTGTACCAGCGCAGCGGGTGGTAGCGCTCCACTTCGGCGCCGGCCTCGGCAAGCTCGTCGAGCAGGCGACGATCCATCTTGGCGCTGCCGGCCCAGTCCAGCATGACGTGCACCGCCACGCCGGCCTGGCAGCGTTCCCTCAGCGCATCGGCGAACTGCTGGCCGATCTCGCCGGACCAGTAGATGTAGGTCTCGAACGTGATGCTGCGGCGCGCCCCGCGGATCGCATGCAGCATTGCAGGGAAGATCTCTTCGCCATTCTGCAAGGGGGTGATCGCATTGCCTGCCAGCAGGGCGGGGCCGAGCATGGCGTCCATCTCGTGGATGAACCGAGGATCGCCGATCGCGTGGCAGTGCTCGACGTGATGGCGTACGGATTTTTCCGGGCGATGGAAGTTCATCAGCACGACGACGACGAAGGCCGTGATCGCGATGGTGGCGAGTATCGCGATCCACATGCGCGCGGCTGCCTCGGGTGATGATGGGTTGTTGGGCGGATGATCCGGGTGCGGGGTCGTGAAGAGGTGAACATTCCGCTTGACTCTGGACCTTGATCAAAGGTCTAGACTAGGCAACATGACCACACAAACTCCCTCCCTGACCATCGGTGCCGTCGCCAAGCGCGTCGGCGTGGCGATCGACACGATCCGTTACTACGAACGCGAAGGTCTTTTGCCCGAACCGCAGCGGCGTGCCTCGGGCTATCGCAGTTACGGCGACGGCACGGTGGCGCAATTGCGTTTCATCCGCCGCGCGAAGGATCTCGGTTTCACGCTGGAGGAGATCCGCGAGCTGCTGGCGTTGTCGGCCGATCGCCGGCGCGGGGTGAGGGCGGTGAAGCAGCGCGCGCAGCAGCGGCTGGCGGCGATCGAGCAGCGCATTGCGGAGCTGCAGCGCGTGCGCGACGGATTGGCGCAGTTGGTGGCCTCGTGCCCGGGGCACGGCAAGCCGGAGGAGTGTCCGATCCTGCGCGCGCTCAACGATGAACAGGTGTCGGCATGAACGCTCATGCGTACTGTCACGGTGACGACAAGACGCCAGCGACGGCAACCGATCCGGTCTGCGGCATGTCGGTGGATCCGGCGACCTCGAAACATCGGTCCACGCATGACGGGCGGACGTTCCATTTCTGCGGTGGCGGCTGCAAGACGAAGTTCGACGCATCGCCCGCGACGTATCTGCCTGCTGGCGAAACAACGGGCGATTCCATGGGCTGTTGCGCAGCGAGGCCTGTGCCGATGGCGGTGCACGATCATGCGAATGTCCATCACGATCACGCGCACACCGTGAAGGATCCGGCGTGCGGCATGACGGTGGATCCACAGACGGCGAAGCAGCACGCCGGGCAAGACGGCCACATGTATTACTTCTGCTCCGCACGTTGCAGGGACAAGTTCATCGCCGATCCGTCGGCGTTTCTCGAAAAGCACGCGGCACCGCCGGCGCCGCCCGGCACGATCTACACCTGCCCGATGCATCTGGAGATCCGGCAGGTCGGTCCCGGTCATTGCCCGATCTGCGGCATGGCGCTGGAGCCGATGATGCCAACGCTGGAGGCGGACGACGGCGGCGAGCTGTCTTCGATGACGCAGCGCTTTTGGTTGCTGGTCACGCTGACCATGCCGGTGTTCGCGCTGGCGATGGGGCCGCACCTGTTCGGCTGGCATCTGCCCGCGCCGTGGGATGGCTGGGCCGGGTGGGCCGAGGCTGTGTTGGCCAGCATCGTGGTGCTGTGGGGTGGCGCGCCGTTCTTCGCGCGCGGCTGGCGTTCGTTGAAACCCTGGTCGCCGAACATGTACACGTTGATCGCGCTGGGCACCGGCGTGGCGTGGGTGTACAGCGCGGTGGCGTTCCTGCTGCCGGGGGTCTTCCCGGACGGCTTCCGCGACGCGCACGGCCGGGTCGCGGTGTACTTCGAGGCGGCGGCAGTGATCGTCACCCTGGTCACCCTGGGCGATTTCCTGGAACTGCGCGCGCGCCGACGCACCGGCGCGGCGCTGAAAGCGCTGCTCGGGCTGGCGGCAAAGACGGCGCGGCGGATCGCCGCCGACGGCAGCGAGAGCGACGTGCCGCTGGACGACGTGCATGCCGGCGACGTGCTGCGCGTGCGTCCCGGCGAGAAGGTGCCGGTCGATGGCGTGGTGCTGGAGGGTGAAAGCCACGTCGACGAGTCGATGCTCACCGGCGAGCCGATGCCGATGGCCAAGGCATCGGGCGACCTGGTGACCGGCGCCACGGTAAACCAGGACGGTGCGCTGACCATGCGCGCGCAGAAGGTCGGCGGCGAGACGATGCTGGCGCAGATCGTGGCGCTGGTGGCGCAGGCGCAGCGCAGCCGGGCACCGCTGCAGCGCGTGGCCGATCGGGTGGCGGCGTGGTTCGTGCCTGCGGTGGTGGTGGTAGCGCTGCTGGCGTTTGCAGCGTGGGCCCTGCTCGGCCCGGAACCGCGCCTCACGCACGCGCTGATCGCCGCGGTGTCGGTGCTGATCATCGCCTGTCCGTGCGCGCTGGGCCTGGCCACGCCGATCTCGATCATGGTGGCCAGCGGCCGCGGCGCACAGCACGGTGTGCTGTTCAAGGATGCCAGCGCGATCGAGGGCATGCGCGACATCGACACCCTGGTGGTCGACAAGACCGGCACGCTGACCATGGGCAAGCCGGCGCTGACCGAACTGGTGCTCCTGGGCGACCAACCGCGCGAACGCCTGCTTGCGCTGGCCGCCGCGCTGGAACGGCCGAGCGAGCATCCGCTGGCGCGGGCGATCGTGACAGCGGCGGATGCCGAAGCCATAGCCGTAGCGACACTGGCGGCAACGAATTTTCGTTCGCTCACCGGCCGCGGCGTCAGTGCAACGGTAGACGGCAGGGATGCTGCACTCGGCAACGCGAAGCTGATGGCCGAGCTGCAAGTAGCCATCAGCGACGACGCCAACACCCACGCCGAACAGCTGCGCGGGCAGGGCGCCACGGTGATGTTCCTCGCCGTCGACGGCACGCTGGCGGCCTTGCTGGCGGTGGCCGACCGCATCAAGCCGGACACGCCGGCGGCTATCGCGGCGCTGCATGCGGCGGACCTGCGCATCGTGATGCTCACCGGCGACAACGCCACCACCGCGCAAACGGTGGCGCGCACGCTAGGCATCGACGAGGTGCACGCCGACGTGTCGCCGGCCGACAAGGCGGCGGTGGTGAACCGGCTCAAGGCCGAAGGCCGCCGCGTGGCGATGGCCGGCGACGGCATCAACGATGCGCCCGCGCTGGCTGCGGCCGACATCGGCATCGCGATGGGCAGCGGCACCGACGTGGCGATGGAGAGCGCGCAGGTGACCCTGGTGAAAGGCGAGCTGGGCGCGATCGTGCGCGCGCGCAGGTTGTCGCAGGCGACCGTGCGCAACATCCACCAGAACCTGTTCTTCGCCTTCGTCTACAACGCGGTCGGCGTGCCGCTGGCGGCGGGCGTGCTGTATCCGTGGTTCGGCATCACGCTGTCGCCGATGATCGCGGCGCTGGCGATGAGCCTGAGTTCGGTGTCAGTGGTAAGCAACGCGTTGCGCTTGCGCAAGAGCATTCTGTGAAAACGCGCCGCTTTTGTACGGGCGACTTTAGCCGCCGATGCTTCTGCGCCGCGCAATAGAGCATTGCGGCTGGAGCCGCTCCCACATCGGCAGCTCCCCTGTCAGTTGCTCCCGCATCACAAGACCCATGGGAGCCCCGATCGTCTTGGCTTAAGCTTCGCGCCTCTTTCCCGCATTGCCGACGCATGACCCGCACCCTTTCCGAATGGCTGACGTACCAGGAACGCGTCAACGTCCACAGTATCGAACTGGGGCTCGAGCGCGTGCGCGAGGTGTGGCAGCGGATGGGCGCCCCGGCGCCTGCGCCGAAGGTGATCACGGTCGGCGGGACCAACGGCAAGGGCTCCACGGTGGCTCTGCTCGAGGCGATGCTGGCCGCGGCGGGTTTGCGCGTGGGCGCGTTCACTTCGCCGCATCTGCTGGATTACAACGAACGTGTACGCATCGCCGGTGCCGATGCGGATGACGCAGCGCTGATCGCCTCGTTCGAACGCATCGAGGCGGCGCGTGCCGATACGCCACTGACCTATTTCGAATTCGGCACGCTGGCCGCGCTGGATCTCTTCGCACGCGCCGATGTCGACGTGGCTGTGCTCGAAGTGGGATTGGGCGGACGCCTGGACGCGGTGAACATCATCGACGCCGACGTGGCGATCGTGACCACGGTGGATCTCGACCACATGGACTGGCTCGGCCCGGATCGCGACAGCATCGGTCGCGAGAAGGCCGGCATCGCACGGGTGGGCAGGCCGGTGATCGTTGGTGAGATGAATCCGCCCGCCGGCCTGCTCGATGCGCTGGCGAACTGTGGTGCTCAGCTGGAACGGGCCGGACGCGACTTTCATGTCGAACGCCACGAGCACGGCTGGCGCTGGCGCCATCGCGATGGCAGCGTGATGGAACTGCCCGATCCCGCGCTGGCCGCGCCGGTGCAGTTCGCCAATGCGGCGGCAGCGATCGCCGGTTTGCATGCGTTGCGGCTCGACGCGCTGTCGTTCGCGTCGAAGGATGCCGTCGCCGCCATCAGCACGGGCTTGCATCAGGTGCGCGCGACGGCGCGGCTGCAGTCGCTGGGCGGCGATCCGATGCTGGTCGTCGACGTGGGGCACAACCCGCAAGCCGCCCGCGCGCTGGCCGAATGGCTGGACGCGCAGCCGCAACGCCGCGTGCATGCGGTGTACGGCGCGTTGGCCGACAAGGACGTGGCTGGCGTGATCGGCGCGCTCGGTTCACGCATAGCGTACTGGCACCTGGCCGGGCTGGATCGCGCCAGCCCGCGCGGACTGGGTGTCACGGCATTGGCGGTGATCCTGCAGCAGACCTTGCCGCAGGCGTCCTTCGACGTGCACGGCGACGTGGCCACCGCACTGGCCGCGGCGCGCACGGCGGCCCAGCCGGGCGAATGCATTCTCGCCTTCGGCTCGTTCTTCGTGGCGGCTGCGGTGGTCGCCGAACAGGCCGACTGAGTCCGGATGCCGAGCCAGCCGGGCACTTCGCCGGACCTCGACGGGTAATCCCTCCAGCTCAGCCTTGCCAGCCGAAACTTCCGGGCCACGTTTTCGGCTACCGCTCACGAAACCCAGGGGTTCAGGTTGTTCCGGCGACCGGCGGATCATGCCCTCCAACGCGGGCAGGTATAATCGCGGCGGTGTACACCGCGTTTGCAGCCTTGGAGCGAAGACTTGAATACACGCCTGCTGGGCGCCGCCGTCCTGATTGCCCTGGCGGTTCTGTTCGTGCCGATGTTCTTTTCCAGTACGCCACCGGCGTCCGGTGGTGACCAGGCGGTAAGCCTGGCGATACCGCCGGCACCGGATCGCGACCTGCAGACCCGCACCATGAGCCTGAACCCGGATGCCCCGGCGGGCACGTCCACTGCTGGCGCCGTACCGAACCAGACGGTGACGCCGGCATCCGGCGACCGGCTGGCGACGGTCAACATCGGCTCGAGCCGGCCGCGCGACGTGGAGACCGATCCCGGGGCCGGCAAGGCGCCACCACCCACGACGGTGACCATTGGCTCGGGCACATCGCCGGCCCAACCGGTGATCGCGCAGCGATCGGCAACGGACCCCGCCACGTCCACAGCGACCAGATCAACGCCGACGGCCTCGAAAAAGCCCGAGCCTGCTACGGCGGCGCCGGCCGGGGTCGCGCCGACGCCAGCCGCTCCCTCCGCGGCAGCCGCCTCGGGCCGCGGCAGCTATACGCTCAACCTGAGCGCATACGCCAGCGCGGCAGGCGCGGCGAACCTCGAACGGCGCGTGCGCGCGCTGGGCTATCCGGTCGCCGGCCACACCATCACCCAGGCCGGCAAGCCGCGCACGCTGGTCATCGCCGGGCCATTCGAGACGCGAACCGCGGCCGAGGCGGCGCGATTGAAGATCACCCAGTCGATTCCCGGCGCGCCGGCGAGACTGGAACAGGACGCCAGCCATGACAGCGCGGCCGCGTCCGGCCGCCCCGCCGCTTCGACTCCCGGCACGGCCGGCAGCAAGGCGGGCGGGTGGGCTGTCCAGCTGGCGGCGATGAGCAGCCAGGCGGACGCCAATGCCCTGCGCGACAAGCTGCGCGCCAACGGCTTCGACGGCTTCGTCGATTCGGTGCAGGCCGGCGGCAAGACGCTGTGGCGCGTGCGCGCCGGTCCGCAGACGCAGCGTGCCGACGCGCAACGCGTGCACGATCAGGTCAAAACCAGGCTGGGCATCGACGGCAACGTCGTGTCGGTGCCCTGACCTTGCACATGTCGCGTGCAGTCGGCCCTGGCATCACCGGACAGGTGGCCGGATGAACGGAACCGACTGGGTCATCCTGGCGATCCTCGGCCTGTCGATACTGATCGGACTGTGGCGTGGACTGGTGGCCGAGCTGTTGTCGCTGGCGATATGGATCGCGGCCTTCTGGGTGGCGGCTACCTTCGGCCCGGCGGTGGCGGCGCAGCTGGAACCGATGATCTCGCTGCCCATCGCGCGGATCGTGCTGGGTTATGCGCTCTGTTTCATCGCCGTGCTGGTTGTCGGTGCGCTGGTGCGCTTTGCCATGCGGCGGCTGATTTCGGGCACCGGCCTGTCCGGCATCGATCGCCTGTTCGGCATGCTGTTCGGTTTCGTGCGTGGCGTGCTGCTGGTGACGCTGCTGGTGTTTCTGGTGGGCCTCACCCTGTTCACGCGCGAGTCCTGGTGGCAGCAGTCGGCGCTGCTTCCACAGTTCCAGGGCCTGGCGGCATGGCTGGGCCAGAACATACCGCCGAGCGTGCGTGACCATCTGCACCCCAACGAGGTGCTGGACCGGATCCACCCCGCGGCGGTGCTCGATCACCTGCCGAGCTTGTCGGACAGGCTGGCGGCCCCCATCTCGGGCGCGACCTCGGCACCGGCCGCACCTCGCACGATTTCGGCGCCGGCCACAGCCGCCAGCGCCGCCAGCCGCCCCCGGCATCCCTAGAACGCGATCACTGAAGCAGGCAACACACCATGTGCGGAATCATCGGCATTGTCGGTATCACCGAAGTGGCCTCGTCGTTGTATGACGGGCTGACCGTGCTGCAGCACCGCGGCCAGGACGCGGCCGGCATCGCCACCGTGGACGGCTCGCGGCTGCGCCTGCACAAGGGGAACGGGCTGGTGCGCGACGTGTTCAGCCAGTCGACCATGAACAGCCTGCGCGGGCGCATCGGTATCGGCCATTGCCGCTATCCCACCGCCGGCTCGGAAGGTTCGGCCGAGGCCCAGCCGCTGTACGTGAATTCGCCCTACGGCATCGCCATCGCGCACAACGGCAACCTGGTCAACACCGAACACCTGCGCCGCGAGATGTTCGAGGACGACCGCCGCCACATCAACACCGACTCCGATTCGGAAGTGCTGTTGAATGTGCTGGCCCACGAGCTGCAGATCCAGGACCGCATGGAGCTCACCCCCGATCACCTGTTCAAGGCGGTCGCCGGCATGCATGCGCGCGCCAGCGGCGGTTATGCCTGCGTGGCGCTGGTGCTGGGTTATGGCCTGCTCGCGTTCCGCGATCCGCACGGCATCCGTCCGCTGGTGCTGGGCGAGCGCATTACCGCCGAAGGTCATGAGTACGCGGTGGCGTCGGAGTCGGTGGCATTCGACGTGCTCGGCTTCAAGCGCGTGCGCGACATCATGCCGGGCGAGGCGGTGGTCATCACCGATGACGGCCAGTTGTTCAGCCGCCGCTGCGCCGAGGGCGCGCTGCATACGCCGTGCATTTTCGAATACGTCTACCTGGCGCGACCGGACTCGATGATCGAGGACGTTTCGGTCTACAAGGCGCGCCTGCGCATGGGCGAGAAACTGGCCGAGAAGATCCTGCGCGAGCGGCCCGACCACGGCATCGACGCGGTCATCCCGATTCCCGACACCGCACGCACCGCGGCCAGCGCACTGGCCGGCGCGCTCGGCGTGCCGTTCCGCGAGGGTTTCGTCAAGAACCGCTACATCGGCCGCACCTTCATCATGCCGGGGCAGGGCGAGCGGGTGAAGTCGGTACGCCGCAAGCTCAACGCCATCGACCTGGAGTTCCGCAAGAAGAACGTGCTGCTGGTGGACGACTCGATCGTGCGCGGCACCACCTCCAAGCAGATCATCCAGATGGCCCGAGATGCCGGTGCGAAGAACGTCTACTTCGCTTCCGCCGCGCCGCCGGTGCGCTATCCGAACGTCTACGGCATCGACATGCCGTCGACCTCGGAGCTGATCGCCGCCGGCCACACCGAACAGGAAGTGGAGACGATGCTCGGTGCCGACTGGCTGATCTACCAGGACCTCAAGGACCTGATCCGGGCCGTGCAGGACGGCAACGAAAAGCTCAAGCAGTTCGACACTTCGTGCTTCTCCGGCGAATACGTCACGGGTCTGGACCAGAGCTACCTGGAGCAGGTGCAGATGCTGCGCTCGGACGACGCCAAGGCGGCGCGCCGCGTGTAATGGCGGGCGAGGTGCCGACTTCCGCCCGATTCGGGAAAAAACCGTGACTGACCTGCACGCCGCCGCCAAACATTGCCTGGACGCCACCGATCCGGCCGAAAAGCTGCGGTTGACCCACGCAACGTGGCAGGCCTTCCTGGCCGGCGAGCTGCACGCCGATCCCGCGTCGCCGCCGCCCGAACCGATCGGCGCGCCCGGTCGTCCGGCGAAGCCGCGACTGGTCAACGCGCGCCAGGTGCCGCAACGCGGCCTCGGCAGTGCGCAAGGCCGCGCCGCGCTGGTGCACGCGGTGGCGCATATCGAGTTCAACGCGATCAACCTGGCCTGGGATGCGGTCTATCGCTACCGCGGCAAGCCCGAGGCCTATTACCGCGACTGGGCCAGTTGTGCACACGACGAGGCGCGCCACTTTGCGATGCTCTCCGCGCGGCTGGCCGAGCTTGGCCACGGCTATGGCGACTTCGACGCGCACGATGGTCTGTGGGCGATGGCCGAAAAAACCGCGCATCACGACACCGCCCGCATGGCGCTGGTGCCGCGCGTGCTGGAAGCGCGTGGACTCGATGTCACGCCGGGGATGATCGAGCGTCTGCGTCAGCTCGGCGACAGCGGCACAGTGGCGATCCTCGAAGTGATCCTGCGCGAGGAAGTCGCTCACGTCGCCGCCGGCACCCGCTGGTACCGGCACTGCTGCGAGCGCGACGGCGTCGAGCCGGTCGAGACGTTCTTTGCGCTGTTGCGCGACTACATGGGCGTCAGCTTGCGCGGCCCGTTCAACCGACCGGCGCGTCTGCAGGCGGGCTTCGTCGAGGAGGAGCTGGAACGACTGACGGCGCTGGCGCTGCAGGCCTGAAGCAGCGTCAACCCGGGCCGGCTGCCGCTGGCGTGCTGTCGCTGGCCGGACGTGCCTCGCGATGGGTGGCGTTCAGATAGAAGCCAATGGCGATGATCGCAACCAGGGCCAGCAGCAGGAACCACCACGCCAGGTTGCGACGGTTCATGGCACCGTTTCCCCGGGTTCGCCCAATGCGGCAAGCGCGGCTGCCACCTCACGCAGATCGGCGACGAGTTCGGCATAGGCTTCGTGGCGGCGATCCTCACGCGGCATGCGCAGGACGGCGGACGGGTGCCACGTTGCGAAGCCGCGCACTTGCGCACCCATCTCGCGCCATCGGCCGCGCTCCGCGGTGATGCGGAACGTATTGCCGAACAAGGTCTTCGCTGCCATCGCACCCAGCCCCACCACCAGTTGCGGCTGTATCCGTGACAACTCGGCCGCCAGCCACTGGCGGCATGCGGCCTGCTCCGCCGCGTTCGCACTCTTGTGCAGTTTGGCGTTGCCGCGAATCTCGTACTTGAAATGCTTGACGGTGTTGGTGAGGTAGAGCGTGCGGCGATCAAGCCCCGCTTCAGCCATCGCGCGATCGAGCAACTGCCCCGCGGGCCCCACGAACGGCTCGCCGGTCAGGTCTTCCTGAGTGCCCGGCTGCTCGCCGATCAGCATCGCCGCCGCGTGCGCCGGGCCGCGGCCGAAAACCGTCTGTGTCGCGCCGCGCCAGAGCGGGCAGGCCCGACACCCGGCAGCCTTGCGACGCAAGGTGGCAAGGCTGCCGGCAGGGATCGCGTCGACGGGTTTCGCCAGTGCAATCACGGCAGCCGACGCGGTGGCGACGTCAATGGAACACGCCGAGCAACCACAGCACGATGACGATCAGCACGATGAGCCCCAGCCCGCCCACCGGGCGATAGCCCCACGAGCGGCTGTATCCCCAGGTCGGCAGCGCGCCGATGAGAAGGAGAACGAGGACAATGATCACCAGCAGTGAAAGCGACATGTTGTTACTCCTGTGCACGTGGGATATCCGGTGCCGCGACTACCGTCGCGACGGCCGCACCATCGCAGCTGTTCAGTGCAGGGGCCGTCAACCCGGATTCGGGAGTAGGGACCCGCCGGGTGGCCCCACGTGCAGCCGACCGCCGTGCGAGAACGCTCGCTATTTCGTCTGGTTCTGAAGTTGCTGCGCCATCTTGAGATGGGTCTTCAAGGTTGGCAGGGTCGCCTTGGCGAACGTCTGTACATCGGCGTCCTGCGTCCGCGTGGCCTCTTCCGAGAACATCTTCACGCCTTTCTGGTGGTCGTCGACCATCGCAGCGGCCCATGCCTGGTCGAACTTTGCGCCGTCCATGCTGTTCATCGTCGCGGCCTTGTCCTGCGCTTCCTTCATGGGCGCGGTTGGCAGTGTCACCTGCTTTTGCTGCGCCAGCGTGCGCAGCTTGGCGTTGGCCGCGGTGTGATCGTCGACGATACGTTGTGCCAGTTCCTTCACTTTCGGGTCGGACGATTTTTGCACCGCCATCTGTCCCATCTGGATTTCGGCCATGCCATCGGCGGCGGCATGGGTCATGAACATGCTGTCGGACGCGTTGGCGACCATGTGCGGTTCGCCGCGGGATGTGGATTGGGCGCAGACGGTGAAGGTGAAGCCGATCAGCAGCGCACACGTTGCGGTTCGCAGGATGAGTCGGGTTGACATGGAATTTCTCACTGGGTGGCGGAGCGACCATGGAACGCGCCGGGGCGCCAAGGTCGCGTGACGCCTGTGTGCAACGTCGATGACATCGATGGGAGTCCGTGCGTAGCCCGAGTCGTGGTCGACGAGCAGGACATCCGGTGTTGCGCAGGGCGTGCGCGTCTCGTGGTGGCGCTATCGAACAAGGGCGTGAACGGCGAACCGGCGAGTTCCCCTGCTGAAGGACACCCGAAATGCCGGCGCGACTGTAGAGGCCCCGTCGATGATTCGTTTTCATCACATGCCGGCGCAGCGCCGATGGCTCGGAGCAACAGGATAGACGGGCGATCGAATCCCTTCAGTCGAGCGATGCTTTCAGCGCCGCAGCGATGGCGGCGTCGCCATTCAGCAGGTCCTCCCAGTTCAGCGTGATGCCACGCCGATGGCCTCTCTCGGTGAGCTTCAACCCGGTGGGGTCGATGGTCAGCGTGTAACGGCGTTCCCCAATGTGAATTTCGCGGCGCAAGGGCCTGTCGAGAAGGGTCATGTCTGCATGCTCCTGAACACGCCGATGTGGCGTGGGGACAAGCTAGCCGGTCGATGTGAAGTTCGGGTCTGCGGCGCTGCTCACGGTTACATCGCGAAAAAGTCACACGGGCTGGGCACCGGCCGGCTCACCATCCAATTCCGTACCTGAGAAAGCCGCCATGAGTTTCGACTTGCTGCCTCTGCCAGCCGCCGGACTCGCGAGCGCCCAGCTGCCGCCGATGGGCGATCCCGAGCATCAACCGCCGGGCCCGGCGCGGCCGGGCTCTCCCGATCCGATCCGGCCCGAGCCCTTGGGGCCTGCGCCACCGAATCAGCCTCCGCTGGATCCGCCGCCCGAACCGGGCCAGTCGGTGCCGCGTGCCCTCCGTTCGCGGCGCAGCCATGGATCGTTTCGCTACCGATGAACTCGCCGACCGACCAGCCCACGGAGGAGGGCCGACGCCGCTGGCCGCCTGACGGCTACCTGTTGCTGAACCATCGCGGCGACGCTCGCGCGAGCCTGCCTTGCAAGTGCGCGGCGGCATGCGACCTCGATTGCAAAGGCAGCTGCGGTTGCGAGGCCTGCGCGCTGGGCTGGCTGGTTTACCAGGACGAGCAGGCGCTGTGGGATGAAAAAGGCGACCTGGTCAATGTGGTCGATCTGGGACCCGCCTGGCAGCGCATTGCCGATCCGCGTCAGCTGCGCCTGCGTTTTCGAAATGACTGAACCAATCACCTGCCGGAGTACCGACATGCGTGTCGAGCGAAAGTCCATTGCAAAAAGTTTCCAGTCATCCGTTCCGCCGGTGTTCGACATCCATGCCACGCGGACAGGTGAAGCGTTCGAGTACGGACGGAATCCCCGCGAGGTACGTGCCCAAACTCGCGAAACGCGACCGGGCAGCGGCCTCTCCAACGACCTGTCCGGCACTCGGGGCGCGGGGCGACTGCCATGAGCAAGGCAACGCAAGACAATGGTGCCCGCGAAAAGGTCGGAGCCGGGGCGACGGCCGGGCTGAATTCGCTCACCCAACTCGAAAATGATGTCGCCGGCCCGTTCGTGAACGAAGCTCACGATGGCCGCGCCCACAGCGGCTTCAGTGGCGACGACGGACAGCACGAGCCGGTCGATGGCACGGCTACCGCCGCGTCGCTGCAACCGGGACATGCCGGCGACCTCGGTGCGGCGTATGCCACGGCTTCCGACGATTCTCCGACCCACGACGAGGACGATGCGGACACGGGGCGGGCCGTCACCGGTTCGCGCCCGGACGAGCCGGACGGCGCTGGTGACGTGGACGACATCGAGCTGAATTATCCGAGTGTGCGCACCAAGAAGAACCCGGGCGATCCGCGATCCGACGCCAGTGGCGTAGGCCTGCAGCGGCGCTTCGAATCGGATACGGAGCAGCCACGCGGCGATGGCAATTATCTGAAGGATGGCGATCGGGAAACCGCGATCGACACCAACCCCGACCCGGATACCGGGGAGCCGTGAGTCTTCGTTTCGATCAGAGCCCGAACGGATACGTCTCCGGAACGCCCGCGCTTTTTTCCGTGGCCAACGGCGTCACTGCGTGCGTTTCGTCGAACCAGGCAAACGCATCGAACTGGGAGGGTAGGGAAGCGGTGGCGTAGTGACTTTGCAGTTCGGTTTGCGGACGGTAGATCACGCCGATGAAACGCTCCAGCCGGGGCGGCGCCAGCCGCTCGCGCAGGCTCTCGTGGAAGCCGGGTTGCAGGTCGAGCAGGAAACGCGACGCGCCGGACTGGTGCATGGGGTATTCGTAACTGTCTTCGCGCGCGGGGCGAACCTGCATCACTTCCATCGGCCCATCCCAGTCGTGCGCCGCTGCGACGGTGCCGTGATGGGTGCCGAAGCCGATGAGCGCGGCGGCGCGCCCGAACTTTTCGCGGCAAAGCTGACCGATGTTCAGTTCGTTGCGCGACTGGCCCATCTCGGTGGCGGCCGCGTCACCGATGTGCGAGTTGTGCGCCCACACCACCGCGCGCGAGTCCGGGCCGTGCGCCTCCAGCACATGATTCAATGTGTCGAACATGTGCGTGTCGCGCAGGTTCCAGCTTTGCGCCGAGCCTTGATACAGCGTGCGGTAGTAGCGTTCGGCGGTGGCGACCAGGCGCGCGTTCTGCGCGGCGTCCAGAAACAGCACGCCGTCCTCGCGCGCGTAATCCAGCCGCTTCTTCAGCAGATCCTGCAGCTGCGCGATCACATCCTCCTCGCATTCTTCGTGGCGCTGTGCGAGCAACGCGCGGCCGTAGACCGCCGGGTCCTTTTGCCATGGCGTGAGGCAGGCGTACCGCTCGCGCGCCATTTCAGCGGCCTCGGGGTCGATCTGGGCGAGGTAGCTGAGCACGGCCGCGATCGAGCCGGACAGGCTGTACATGTCCAGTCCGTAGAAGCTGGCCTGACCCCGCGGAGGCAAGGCCTCGTTGTGCGTACGCAGCCAGTGCACGAACGCCTGCACGTCGGTGTTGCGCCACATCCAGGTAGGGAAGCGTTGAAACGGCGGCTCCGATGAGGACGGCGGCGGGGGACGTTGCCGCACGTGACGGTCGATGCTGGCCGCGTCGGGCCAGTCCGCTTCCACCGCCACGATGCTGAAACCGTGCCGCTCGATCAGACGCTGGGTGATCGCCGCGCGGGCCTGATAGAACTCGGAGGTGCCGTGGCTGGCTTCGCCCAGCAGCACCACGCGGCGGTCGGCGTAGCGGTCGAAGCATGCGCCGAATGCCGGCGATGTGGGTTCGGGCAGGGGTTCGGCGGCACGGCGAATCGCCTCGGCCAGGCTGCCCAGGCGCGGCGCCACCACCACCGTGTCCGATCGGGCACGATGGTTGTCGTCCTCGGGCCAGCCCTGTTCGCCGATCAGCGGCACGAACATCACCGCTCCCAGATCCTCCTGCTCGTAACGCGTGTCGTCCACGCGTGTCAGCTTGAACAGGTGCTGCCGGCCGGAGTGGTTGCCGATCGGCATGACCAGCCGACCGCCTACGGCCAGTTGTTGCCGCCATGCGGCCGGTATCTGCGGTCCGCTGGCCGCCGCCACGATGACGTCGAACGGCGCGCCGGGCGACCAGCCCAGCGTGCCGTCGGCGGCATGCACCTCGACCCGGCTCACGCCGAGTTGTTGCAGCCGTTGCCGCGCGCTGTCGGCCAGCGATGGTATCCGCTCGATCGAGTCGACGCGCCGCGCGATCCGGGCGAGCAGGGCCGCCACATAGCCCGAACCGGTGCCGATCTCCAGCACGCTGTCGTCGGGCTGGATTTCCGCCGCCTGCAGGGTCAACGCCACGATGTACGGCTGCGAGATGGTCTGCCCCGCGTCGATCGGCAGCGGCATGTCGTCGTAGGCCGAGCTGCGCATCGCCTCGCTCACGAACGCATGGCGCGGCACGTAGCGCATGGCATCCAGCACTGCCTGGTCGTGGATGCCGCGATTGATGAGCTGACGCTGCAACATCGCGGCGCGCGCCTGCATGAACTCGCTCATCGTCGCCCGTCCGGTCAGTGCGGCGTGGCGACGCGCGCGGCGACCTCGGCCTTCAGCGAACGCGCGTCGGTGGCCTCGAGATCCGCCTGGGCCACGATGCCGCAGATCGCCCCGTTGGCGTCCACGATCGGCACGCGGCGCACTTGCTGGCCGGCCATCAGCCGGGCGCACTCCTCCAGTGAGGCATCGACAGAGAGCGTCAGCGCCGGCGCCGTCATGCACGATTCCACCGGCGTGTTCTGCGGGTCGCCACCGGTGGCGACGCAGCGCACGATGATGTCGCGGTCGGTAATCACGCCGACCACCTTGAGGCCGTCCCCGGTCACCGGAATCTCGCCGACGTCCATTTCCAGCATCAGCCGCGCGGCCTCGCTAAGCATGGCATCGGGCGAACAACAGCGCGGACGGGGTGTCATGACCTGCTGCACATTCATGGTTATTTCTCCGCGGTGCCTGAGATCAGGCGGCAGATCACAGTGCGGCGTCGGGCTTGAAGGAAAAGCGATTGAACTGTTAACGGTCGAGGTCACCGGCAGGTCAGCAGAAGCCGTTCAGCCCAGGGCGAACGGCAGCTGCAACGCATCTGCGGCTGATCCAGACCTTCATCCTTTCAGGTGAACGCCGCGCACGCGAAACGCCAGGCTGATGCGCGGCCCCACCGGCGTGCGCTGTTTCGCGATGCCGTGGTCGTAGTGCAGCTGCGTCTCCCAGCTCATCACCAGCACGCTGCCCGCCGTCAGATCCAGTTGCAGCACGCGTCGCGGCGGCTGTTTCGCCCGTATCGCCATGCGTCGCGTGGCGCCCAGCGAGAGCAGGGCGATCGGCTGGCCGCGCACGATGTCAGCCAGCTTGTCGTTGTGCGGCGCCACGCTGTCGTGCTGGTCGCGGTACAGATTGAGGCCGATGCTGTCGAACGGCGCATCCACGACCCCGGCAACCGCTGCCTGCGCCTCGCGCAAGGCGGCCGGCAGGGCCGGATCGTCGCTGCGGAAGTGCGCGCGCAGCCGCGGCACCTCCACCTCGCGTTCGTACATCAGCCGCGTGCCGCTTTTCCATGCGATGCCGGCATGCAACTGCTCGAACCAGCGTTGCGCCGTATCGCGGGCGACCACGTCGGGGAACAGCACGATGCGTCCGCTGGCGTCGTCCAGCAAGTGCTGCGGCCCGTGATCGAACAGGCTCAACTGCGCCATTCACGAGTGCCTCTGGATAACGGTGATCTTGCCGTTTGGCTCCAGTCGCGCCGTGATGATCGTCGACTCGTCCTCGATCCCCTCGGCGTGCAGGGCGCGCTCGAACGCCGCCTCGGGCAGGCTGCATCGGCGCAGCGCGCCGGGCACGCGCACACCGTTGCTGACCAGCAAGGTGGGCCAGCCTTCGATCAACCGGTTGACTAAGGCACTGCGGGAACAAACCCATCCCAGCGCACGGTCGGCCGCCAGGATGCTGGCCACGGCGATGAGGCCGCCGAGGAAGGAGTTGTCCGATCCGATGATGGAGGTCCGCACGGTTCCACCCACCAGCATCAGCACGATCAGGTCGAACGCCGACATCTCGCCGAACGACCGCTTGCCGGTCAACCGCATCATGCACAACAAGACGAGATAGACCGCGATGCCGCGTACCACAAACTGCCACCACGGCATGGAGAGTTCCCGGATGAGGTTCATCGGCTTGCTCCGATCAGTCGCCCTATCGGCGCGGCAAGGCTAGCGCCGCCGGGGTGCCAGGCGGCGTGATGAACGGCGCACCTGGATCACGGGTGCAGCGCCTTCGCGTCGGTTTCGATCCGCTTGCGACGGGCGCGCCAGGTTTCCGCCGTCTGCGGCTTGACGAACAGCGAGATGATTTCCGGATGCGCCACCCTGGCCTGTTTTTCGATGCGGTTGATGCAGGCCTCGATCTCGGGGGTGGTCAGCGCGTCCTCGAATTCCGCACTCAATGCGGCCACCACCTGGCTCGGGCCCATCTGCACGGTCAGCACGCCGTTGGCGCAACGCACGCCATCGTCGGCGGCGGCGATCGCAAGGATGGCATCGCTCACCACGGGGTGGGCCGTTTCGCCGATCAGCAGGCCCTTGGTTTCGCGCGCCAGCAAGCTCGCCGACACGGCGAGCACGCACGCGATGCCGATCGACGCGACGCCGTCGAGTTCGGGCATGTCCAGCAGTTGGGCACTGCCCAGGCCGGCCACCGCCACCACCAGGCCGAGCAGCGCGGCGCTGTCTTCCAGCAGCACGGTGAACGTGGTGGGATCCTTGCTCAGCCGGAATGCCTCGAAGTAGCCCAGGCGGCCCTTGCGTGCACGGAACTCGCGCAGCGCCACGTACCACGAGCCGCCTTCGAACACGAACGACACGGCGAGCACCAGGTAATTCACCAGCGGATGGTCGACGGGCTCGGGCTGGCGGATATGCATCATGCCTTCGTAGAACGACACGCCCGCGCCCATCGCCAACACCAGCAGGGCCACGATGAAGCTCCAGAAATACAGTTCGCGGCCGTGCCCGAAAGGATGGGTGCGATCCGGCGGCAGGCCGGCGCGGCGCAGGCCGTAAAGCAGCAGCAGCTCGTTGACGGTGTCCACCAGCGAATGCACGCCCTCGCTGAGCATCGCCGAGCTGCCGGAGAATGCCGCGGCCACGAACTTGGCGACGGCGATCATCAGGTTGCCGGCCAGCGCGGCATACACAACAGTGCGCGAGCTGGATTCGGACATGCGCGATGCTCCGTGAGGGTTGAGAGGCTCCATGGATGCTTCCGCTTTTCTTCGGCCGTCCCCGGCGTCTGCCATGGCATCCATGATTCGCAAGCGCGCCATCGCGGTAATGACCGCAGAAGCGTTTCGCGGCGAGGCGAGCGGAAACGCCGGTTACCTTCCGCCGGCGCCACCTTGCAGGGGCGCGAGGTTCGCGCGCAGGCCGGCGACGGCCGCCACCGCCCGGTTCACCGCGTCCAGCAGGTCCTGGATGCCGTATGGCGTGGGAAGCAGTTCGCTTCGCGGCGGCGCGCCGCGCGGTCGGCCTCTCACTGCATCGAAGACCAGTACGGTGGCCAGAGCGGGGCACCGCTCGACCGCACGCCGATACACGTCGTCCGACAACGAGCTGCGCATGTCGGCGATCAGTACGTCGATCTTTCGGCCGCCTTCGAGCAGCGCCTCGGCGGCGGCGAAACCATGGGCGGCGAGCACCTGGTAACCGCCGCACTGTTCAAGTACCTGCCTCGTGAGATCGAGCACGATGATGTCTTCGTCGATCAGCAGCACGGTTATGGATTTCTTTATGGCGTGCTCGCGGGGGAGCCTACGCCGAGTCATGAATTCAACCCGCAGGCCGGCCGGTCGACGCGCGGTGGCGCGTCCCCGAGAAGTCCGGCCATGTCGGATATGTCGCCGACTGGCACGGCCTGGTGCGCGGCGATGCGCCAGTGGTCGAGGCGGTAATGCCGGGTTCTGAAGCTGGCCAGCGGCGTGCCGGGGATGGCTCGCCGAAATGCTTCGCTGACCGCATCGCCCGACAATGAACAACCGTTGTAATCGGTCCCGTGCACGGCGATGCATTCGGCGCCTGGCAATGCGGCCTGCTCGATGCGCCTGGCGAGCACCGCGATCGCGGGCTCCTGCAGGTAGCACAGAATTTCCGACAGCACGACCAGGTCGAAGCCCGTGCCCCAGTCGCCGCCCGGGAGATGCGCCTGTTTGAAGGTGATGTTGTCGCGGCAGCATTCCCGCGCCATGGTCAGCGCCCGCATGCTGGTATCCACGGCAACGACTTCATCGCAGATCGCGGCCAATCGCTGGGAGAACACCCCGATCGAGCAGCCGAGATCGAGTGCCTTCGCGTAGCGCGGCTGCGCAAGGCTGGCGATGGTCGCGGCATGCTTCCTCTCTTCGTAGACGCTGCTTCGGTACCGCCACGGATCGGCATCGCGTTCGTAAAGCCGCTCGAAATAATCGCGGTCAAAGACCTTTGCCGGACTGCGGACAACCGGCGCCGCCGCCAAGCGACGGGACGTTCCCGATACGTGCATGCGCTGCCATCTCCTGTAGTGGATCGGAAGATGAAACAGGTGGTATCAAGGGCTGGTGAGTTTCGCGTATGCGCGTCCTCACGACGCCGTGCCGCCGGCACGACATTGTCGGCGGAATTCGTGCACACAGAGAATCCATACGGTGGTTTCACGGCTGCTGTGGAAAGCTCCCCTTGAGCCGCCGCGCGACGCTGGGCCGCGTGGACTATCACTCGTCACGTCAGAGAAGCTCATGTCCAACCATGACCGCAAAGACCTCGAACATCCCGACAGCAACTGCCCGCCCGCTGCACCGGAAACGGAGGAGGCCCGCCAGCAGCGCAAGGACCGGGAAAGCAGGAACCAGGACGAGGCGCTGGAGGAAACGTTCCCGGCCAGCGACCCCGTATCGCCGTTCATCCCGGCCAAGATGCCCGATCCCGAACCGGCCGTCGCGGAGTCCGCTGCGGCCCACTCGGTCAGCTACGATGGCGAGACCTACGACATGAGCCAGATCCGCGGGCTGATGGATCCCGAACTGGCCGCGGCCATCGACAGCCGCCAGCCCGACCAGGATTTCTTCAACGCCTATCTGAGCGCCCACGCGGGGAAATATGGCGAACGGTTCACCGTGCGCTGAGCGGGTCGACCTCACGCGTCACGGCGGCGTCAGCCGCTCGCGCAGTTTCAGTGCATCGAAGGGCGCTTTCACCTTGGCATCGTTGTCGAAGTAGCAGTAGATGTCGCGCGATTTGCGCGTCGGCGGGGGCTGGCGACTGGCGCGGGGTTTGGCATCGCGCGGCTGCCTGCCGCGCATCCAAGTGCGGATCCGGCGGGCCCAGTCGTCCAGCGCAACATCGCTGTAGGCGCTCGCATAGAGTTCCTTGTCGCCATGCAGCCGCAGGTAGACGAAGCCGGCGGTCACGTCCTGCAGTTTGGTCCAATCCGTGGCCGCGTCGGAAATCACCAACCCGACCCGGTGCTTGCGCAACAGCTGGATGAAGGCCGGGTCCGCGAAACTCTCGTTGCGTACTTCGATGGCGTGGCGCAGCTGACGTTTGCGGTCGGTCGACAGCTCGCCGACGTGTCTGATGTGACTGTCGTGCTTTCTGGCCATCGCCGCGGCCTTCTCGCTGTCCCGTGGCAAAAGCGACAGGAAGTCATCGAACAGCGCCTCGTCGTATTTCAGGTTGGGCGGAAACTGCCACAGGATCGGCCCGAGCTTCTCGCGCAATTCCAGCACGCCCGAGGCGAGGAAATTCGCGAGCGGCTTTTCCACCTCGCGCAACCGCCGCACGTGCGTGAGGAAGCGTGGCGCTTTCACCGCGAACACGAAGCCGCGCGGCGTATCCCGGTACCAGCTGCGCCAGCTTTCGGGCCGCTGCAAGGAGTAGAACGAACCGTTGATTTCGATGGTGTCGAACTGGCGCGACGCGTAATGCAGCTCCAGCCGCTGCGGCAGGTCCTTCGGGTAGAACTTGCCGCGCCACGGAGCGTAGCGCCAGCCGGAGATGCCGATGCGCAATCTGGCCATGAGGTGTTTCCGGATGGCGGGTCGCAAGTGACGCTATCGGGCGGGCCGTGGTCAGGCGATGAAGAAGGGTCGCCGTTCCGCCGCCTCGCGGGCCGGCGGATGACCTGAGCCCGACGAGGCCGCCTCAATGCCGCGCCAGCTTCCACGCATGCCGCGCGATGCAGTCGTTCTCGCGTGCGGGAACCACGCGCACGGCGAGGTCGGATACCAGCGGAGCGAGCTGATGCAGGATATCGGCGCGCAAGGTCACGGCGTGTTCGCCGATGCCGCCGGTAAACACCAGCAGGTCGATGCGCCCCAGCGACACGATCATGCCGGCGATGTGCTTGGCCACCGATCGCGTGAACTGCGCCAGCGCCAGCGCGGCCATCGGCTGGGTCGCCGATTGCGCCAGCAATTCGCGCGCGTCGGCGGAGCTGCCGGACACGCCGCTGAGCCCGGCGTGCCGCTCGAGCATGTCCTCCAGTACGGCGGCGCTGCAGCGGCCCTCGCGCAGCAGGTAGAGCAGGATGCCGGGGTCGATGTCGCCGGGGCGCGTGGCCATCATCACGCCGCCGGCGGGCGTCAGTCCCATCGATGTATCCACCGAGCAGCCGTCGCGCACGGCCGTTACGCTGCAGCCGCTGCCGAGATGGGCGATGACGATCCGCGATGGGCAGTCGTGCCCGAGCTGAAGCAGCACCGACTCGCACGAAAGCCCGTGGAAACCTATGCGTTCCACGCCGGCGTCGCGTATGGCGGCGGGCAGCGGGAGCACTCGCGCCACATCCGGCAGGCCGCTGTGGAAGGCCGTGTCCAGGCAGGCGATCTGGGTGGCCTCGGGGAACGTCGCGATCGCATCGACCAGCAACTTCAGCGCCGGAGGCACGTGCAGCGGCGCGAACACGCTGGCTGCGTCGAGCTGGCGCAGCACGCTGTCGTCGACCCGCACGTGCTGGCGCAAGGCGGTGCCGCCATGCACGATGCGGTGGCCGATCACGGATGGTGACGGCAGCTCGCGTGCCTCGCCCAGCAGGAAGATCGCCTGCAGTGCCGAGCCTGCACGGACCACGCGTCGCACCGATCGGCCCCGCGCCGAATCCAGCAGGAAAACGTAGCGGTCGCCGACACGTTCCAGGCTGCCCGACACCCGTTCCACCGGCTCCGCGCCCCCGGCGGTATAGATGCCGAACTTCAGCGATGACGAGCCGGAGTTGAGCGCGAGAATGCCCACGTCCCGCTCAGTCGGCGGCATGGCCTGCTCCTGCGTTCGCGGGCCGCCATTGCCAGTGGCGGATGTCGGGCAGGTCGACGCCATTCTCGCTGACGTACAGCCGATGCCGCTCGATATCCGCCCAGTAGCGCTGGCGGGCAGCCTCATGCTGGGCGGCCAGTCGCGGCACGCGCAGGATCGCATCCAGCGCGAGCTGGAAGCGGTCCAGGTTGTTCAGCACCATCATGTCGAACGGCGTGGTGGTGGTGCCTTCCTCGCGATAGCCGCGCACGTGCAGGTTGGCGTGGTTGTGGCGGCGATAGGTGAGCTTGTGCAGCAGGCCGGGATAGCCGTGGTAGGCAAAGACGATCGGCTTGTCGAGCGTGAACAGCCGGTCGAACTCGTCATCGCCCATGCCGTGCGGATGTTCATCCGGCGGTTCCAGCGCCAGCAGGTCGACCACGTTGACCACGCGCACGCGCAGGTCCGGCGCGTAGTCGCGCAAAAGCATCACAGCGGCCAGGGTTTCCACGGTAGGCGCGTCGCCGGCGCAGGCCATCACCACTTCCGGGTCGTCGTCGCCGGTGCCGGCCCACTCCCAGATGCCGGCGCCAGCGGTGCAGTGGATGATCGCCGCCTCGATGTCCAGCCACTGCCATTCCGGTTGCTTGCCGGCCACGATCAGGTTGACGTAGTGGCGGCTGCGCAAACAGTGGTCAGTGACCGAGAGCAGGCAGTTCGCGTCCGGCGGCAGGTAGATGCGCACCACTTCGGATTTCTTGTTGGCCACGTGGTCGATGAAGCCTGGGTCCTGATGCGAGAAGCCGTTGTGATCCTGATGCCATACCAGCGAACTGAGCAGGTAATTGAGCGAGGCGATCGGCGCTCGCCACGGCATCTGCCGGGTCACCTTCAACCACTTCGCGTGCTGGTTGAACATCGAGTCGATGATGTGGATGAAGGCCTCGTAGCAGTTGAACAGGCCGTGCCGGCCGGTCAGCAGATAGCCTTCCAGCCATCCTTCGCACTGGTGTTCGCTGAGCACTTCCATCACGCGGCCGTCCGGGCTCAGGTCGGTGTCGCTGGCGACGGTGCGGTCCAGCCAGGTCTTGACGCTGGCTTCGTACACGTCATCGAGCCGGTTGGAGGCGGTTTCGTCGGGGCCGAACAGGCGGAAATTGGCGTGTTGCAGGTTCAGCGCCATCACCTCGCGCAACCACTGGCCGAGTACGCGGGTGGATTCGGCGCGAACCGTGCCGTGGCCGCCCTGCTGCACGGCATGGTGGCGCATGTCGGGCAGCACCAGCGGCTTCAGCAGGGTGCCGCCGTTGGCGTGCGGGTTCGCCCCCATGCGGCGCTGGCCGGTGGGCGCGAGCGCGGCGAACTCCTCGCGGAAACGCCCCTCGTCATCGAACAGCTCCTGCGGCCGGTAACTGCGCAGCCACTGCTCCAGCATGCGCAATTGCTCTGGCCGTTCCGGATGCGGCAGCGGCACCTGATGCGCGCGCCAGGTGCCTTCCACCGGGTTGCCGTCGAGTTCCTTCGGCCCGGTCCAACCCTTGGGCGAGCGCAGCACGATCATCGGCCAGCGCGGTCGCGACGCGGCGGACGCCGGCGCCTGCCGCGCCGTGCGCTGAATGTGACGGATGCGCCGCACCGCCCGATCGAGCGCGGCGGCGAACGCGCGGTGCATGGGCTCGGGATCGTCACCAGCCACCACGATCGGTTCGTAGCCATAGCCGCGGAGCAGCTGCAGCAATTCCTTCTCGGGGATGCGCGCGAGCAGCGTCGGGTTGGCGATCTTGTAGCCGTTGAGGTGCAGGATGGGCAGCACCGCGCCATCGCGCACCGGGTTGAGGAACTTGTTCGAATGCCAGCCGGTGGCGGCCGGCCCGGTTTCCGCCTCGCCATCGCCAACAATGCACGCCACCACCAGATCGGGGTTGTCGAACGCGGCGCCGTACGCATGTGACAGCGAGTAGCCGAGCTCGCCACCTTCATGGATCGAGCCGGGCGTTTCCGGCGCCACGTGGCTGGGAATCCCGTACGGCCACGAGAACTGCCGGAACAGTTGGCGCATGCCGTCGCGGTTGCGCTCGATGCGCGGGTAGATCTCGGTGTACGACCCTTCCAGGTAGGTATGCGCCACGATGCCGGGGCCGCCGTGGCCCGGGCCGATCACGTAGATCATGTCCAGGTCGAACTCGCGAATCACGCGGTTGAGATGCACGTAGATGAAGTTGAGCCCCGCGGTGGTGCCCCAGTGGCCGAGCAGGCGCTGCTTGACATGATCCCCGCGCAGCGGTTCCTCCAGCAGCGGGTTGTCGCGCAGATAGATCTGTCCCACGGTGAGATAGTTGGCGGCGCGCCAGTAGGCGTGCATGCGGCGGAGCTGGTCTTGCGCAAGCGGGCTCATGCAGTTTCGATTCCTGCCCGCGGCCCGGCGGCCGCGCGGCGCTGGGCGGTGCGACGAACGGCGCTGCAGACCTGCGCGAAGCGGACGCGACACGACCGGTACTCGCGAAGTCCTGATTGCAGGCGTCAACGCGCCACGCTAGATCATGAGGGATCATCGTTTCGTGACAAACGGACGACGGCCGGGTGACGAAGCTGCCAGCGCCGCGACTAGTCCTGCCCCTTGCCGCGCTTGCTGCGCACGGCATGGGGCTCTGGCTTCACCGTTTCGCCGCGCGCGAGCGTCAGGCCATGCGTGAGCTCGGCGCCGATCAGCACGATGGTCGACGCGTAGTACACCCAGATGAGCAGCACCACGAGCGCGCCGGCCGGCCCGTAGGCGCTGCCCACGCTGGCGTGCCGGATATACACGTCGATCGCGTATTTGCCGGCGATGAACAGCAGCGTGGTCAGCAGTGCACCACGCCAAGCGTCTGCCCAGGGGATATGCGCGTCGGGCAATACGCGGTACATCCCGCCAAAGGCGGCGATGAAAACCAGTAGCGATATCACCCACTCGGCGCCGTTCCAGATCAGCGAATCGACGGGCACGAAGAGGCGTATCGCCGTGCTCGCCACGAACGACACGATCAGCAGAAAGGTCATGCCCACCAGCAGGGCGATCGCGCGTGCCCGCGCCCATAACCACGCCGTGAGGGCCTTGCCGGGTTTCGCCCGGATATCCCAGATCGCGTTGAGCGCGCTCTGCAATTGTGAGAACACTGCCGAGGCGCTGAACAGCGTGATCGCCAGCCCCGCCACGCCGGCGATATTGCCCAGCGTGGGTGTCGACTTCGCGTTCTGCAGCACCAGGCTGATCGCGCCAGCTGCCTTTTCGCCCACGATGCCGGCGAGGCCGTCGGTGAGCTGCCCCTGCCATTCGGGCCGCAACGCCGCCAGCACCCACAGCAACAGCACGATCAGGGGCGCAAACGACAAGGCCGAATAGAACGCGACTGCCGCCGCACGGGTCAGCAGCGCGTCGTCGCCCACGCCGCTGAACGCCTTGCGCAAGGCCACGAGGAATTGAGAAACATGCATGGCATTCCCGGGGCATTCGTGGAAAGCCATGACTTCGCACATCGCTGGTGAAAGCCGTGTTTTGGCACCTTGCGCAGACGCCATCTTCGGCACGCTGCCGATACTTCGTCCGCACGCTCAACGAGCGGCTTGCGGCGTCGCGAAAAGGTGTTCCAGCGAGGCAGGCGGTCACGCTGAACTCGCGCCGATGAAGTGCCGCGAACGCGCACCGCTCGACCCGGTGCGGAGCGGGCCGGTGAAGCGGCGGGTGCTCTTTTGTTGACGCGGTGTTTATGCGCCGTTGGCAAGGCTGGCCGCCCTCCCATTACATCCATCACGACAGGGACGTCAGCGGGCCGTTGGGCATGCTGCGACGATGCGCAGAAGCGACGATGTGCTCCGAGGATCCCACGCCACAGGAGATCGTCATGTTTGCCCACAACAAGCGTCTGCAGTATTCCGTACGGGTGTCCGAGTGCAACCCGGGCCTTGCCAACCTCATGCTCGAACAATTCGGCGGGCCGCAGGGCGAGCTCGCCGCCGCCATGCGCTACTTCACGCAGGCGCTGGCCGAGGACGACCCCGGTCGCAAGGACATGTTGCTGGACATCGCCACCGAGGAGCTGAGTCACCTCGAAATCATCGGCACCATCGTCGCCATGCTCAACAAGGGCGCGAAGGGAAAGCTGGCCGAGGCCGCCGATGAGGAAGCCGCCCTGTTCCGCTCGCTGCAGGGCGCGGGCAACGATTCGCACGTCACGCAGGTGCTGTATGGCGGCGGGCCGGCGCTGACCAACTCCGGCGGCCAGCTATGGACGGCGGGCTACATCGACAGCATCGGCGATCCTACTTGCGACCTGCGCTCCAACATCGCCGCCGAGGCCCGCGCGAAGATCATCTACGAACGGCTGATCAACGTCACGGCCGATCCGGGCGTCAAGGAGGCGCTGGGCTTTCTGATGACGCGCGAGATGTCGCATCAGCAGTCGTTCGAGAAAGCGCTGTATTCGATCGAGCCGAACTTCCCGCCGGGCAAGCTGCCGGGCATGCCGGAATTCGCCAACGTGTACGTGAACACGTCGCAGGGCGAAGGCGATATGCGCGGGTCGTGGAACAGCGACGCGAACTTCAAATACGTCACCGATCGCGAAGAGTTCCTCGCGATGGACGGCGGCAGCGGCCTGGCCGAGGTCACGCTCGGCGCCGACGAGCAGCGCGCGCTCGACAACATGGCCAAACGCACGACCTCCGATCCGGACGTCGACCCGGTCACTGGCGCCGAGCTGGGCTCCGCCACCAAGGGAAAGAAAGGCAAGAAGAAGCCCTGAGTGTCGCGCCACCGGCGGCGATCAGCTGAACGCGGTATCCAGCATCATCATCATCACGAAGCCCACCATGAGCCCGCCGGTGGCGAAGTTCTCATGACCTTGCCGGTGCGATTCGGGGATGATTTCGTGGCTGACCACGAACAGCATGGCGCCTGCCGCGAAGCCCAGGCCCAGCGGCAGCAGTACCGGAAAATCCACCACCACGCTGGCGCCGAAGGCGGCGCCGACGGGTTCGATCAGGCCGGACGCCATGCCCACCGCCACGGAATAAGCGCGGCCGTAGCCGGCGGCCATCAGTGCCACCGCCACCACCAGCCCCTCGGGGATGTCCTGGATCGTGATGCCGGTGGCCAGTGCCATGCCCTTCGCAGTGTCGGTGCCGGCGAAGCCCACGCCGATGGCGAGCCCTTCGGGCAGGTTGTGCAGGCAGATCGCGAACACGAACAGCCACGCGCGCTTGAGCCGCTGGGTGGAAAGCCCCTCCGGCCCCTTGATGAAGTGCTCGTGCGGCACCACGCGGTCCAGCAACAACAGCAGCGCCGCGCCGATCAGGATCGCCACGCCGACGGTCGCGCCCGCGCGCCAGGGGCCGGCGCCATAAACCTGCGCCGCGTGGATGCCGGGCAAGGCCAGGGAGAACGCGCTGGCCGCCAGCATCACGCCGGCGCCGAAGCCGAACATCGTGTCCTGCGTGCGCTGGGCGATGTTGCGCGCGAACACCGCCGGCAAGGTCCCGATCGCGGTCGCGGCGGCCGCCACGCAGCCGCCGAGAAAGGCCAGCAGAACGGGTGACGTGCCCGAATTCACGCGCAGCCAGCGGGCGGGGCGGGCGCCGGCGAGGGCGACCGGTTCGGGCCAGGACGTCGACGCGCTGCGGGCATGCGGGTTTCCCTGGCCAGAAGGGCCGTGACGAACGCGAGCATGCCGCGCGCGAAATCGCAGCGATGTGAATGCGGATTCGGCGGAGGTCTCAAGGCAGCGCCTTGACCACCATCAGGTAGAACACGGCGAGGAAGGCGAAAAACGCCGGCACGCCCAGGGCCACCCACCAGCGGAATGCGCGCCAGTAGCCGGTGGGCAACGCGGTGTATTGCGCCGCTGACTGCTGCGCCAGGTCACGCATGCGCATCTGCAGCCATACCACCGGCAACCAGCACGCCACCGCGACGGCGTACAGCACGATCGACCACAGCAACCACGGCGTGCGCAGCGGCAGCGCGGCCAGATGCATCATCAGGCCACCGCTCAGCGGTTGCACGATCACCGTGGTCGCGGTGAACAGCCAGTCCGCGATCACCACGTAGCGGGCGACCGCCGCGACCACCCGCGCATCGCGCTGCACGCTGGCCGCCAGCAGATAGAAGGCCGAACCGATGCCGGTGCCGAACAGCACGGTCGAGGAAACCACGTGCAGCCACTTGATCAGCAGGTAGGTCATCACACTTTTCGTTGCGTCAGGTACAGCGCGCCTAGCACGGCGAGCATCGGCAGATTCTTCAGCACCGGCCCGAACGGATGCAGCCAGTAGCCGGGCAGGGCGATCGAGATGATCGCGGTGTAGCCGACGATGGTGGCGATCTGCAGCAGGTACAGCGCGCGCGCTGGTCGCACCAGCGTGGCAAGGCCGAAGCCGATGTCGAGCATGGCGCCGGCGAGCAGCGATGCCCATGCCGCCGCACCGTGCAGGCCGGCCGCGGCCAGCATGGCCAAGCTGCTCGCGATCGGGTAGCCGAACAGCGAGGTGAGGCCGCTGCCAAGCCACACCAGCGCCACCGACCAGCGCATGGCGGGCGCCGCAATCCGCCAAGTCAGGGATACACGCAGATCGCAGGCCTCGTCGCCATTGAGGAATTGCTCGGGATCGCGCGGCCGCCGCCCCAGCACCCGGCTGATCGGGTTGGCATCAGCGGTGTTGCCACGCGCCAGCATGGTCAACGCATCCTCGCTGAGCCAGCGGCCCCTGGACCATCGCGCAAGCTGCCGCAGGCGAGCCGTCTTCAACGCCACGACGCGCAGCCTGCCACCGGTCAACGCGTTGCGCAGCACGGCCAGGTACGAGGCCAGCGAAAGCGCGCGCGGCCCGACCGCATCCAAAGTCGATGACGTCGCTTCCGGCCGGGTGGCGAGGCGAACCAGCAGGATGGCCAGGTCCTGAACATGGATCGGCTGTACGCAGGCTGCGCCACCATCGGGCAGCGGCGTCACGGGCAGCAGCGCGAGCAGGGCCAGCATCCGGCTGCTGGCACCGTGCGTGCCGAACACCAGCGACGGGCGCACCACCACGCCCCGGTCGGGCAGGATCCCGTGCAGCGTCTGGTCGGCGCGGCGCTTGCTGCGGTGGAACGCGGTGACGGCATCGATATCCGCGCCCAGTGCGGACACCTGTACCACCCGGCGAATATCCGCGTCGCGGCAGGCCTGGAACAGCGCCGCCGGGGCGGTGACGTGGATGCGCTCGAAGGTCTGCGCACCGTGCTCGGCGAAGATGCCGACGGTATTGATCACTGCGTCCACATCGTGCAGTCGCGGGCGCCAGATCTCCGGCGTGTCGTCCGTCACGTAGTCGACCCACACATTTCCTGCATCTACCTGCGCCTTATCATCGGGTCGCCGGATGCCGCGCAACGGTTGATGGCCTGCGGCGAGCAGCGCAGCGCAGGTTGCGCGCCCAATGAATCCGTCCGCGCCAAGTACGAGCACGCGAAGCGCGGGGCCGCCATTGATGCCTCGGGAGTACGCAATCATGCCGGCGTCGATACCTCGCAGCTTGTCCAGATGGGCTCTTCGCACCGCGCTGACCGGCGCGGTGGCCAGTGTTGTTTCCAGCATGGCGGTGGGACTCTGCAGCGCGCGTGAAACGGGTCGCGCCAGCGCAGGCGTCAATGCCGCCAGTCAATGGATCTGGGGCCAAAGCGCGAAGCGCCACGTCAGACCCAGCTGGCGCTACACGGCAGTGGGTTACGCCATTCACCATTTCAGTTCGTTGCTGTGGGCGGGCGTGTACGAGTACTGGTGTCAACGCGATCCTGCACCGAGCCATGCCGGCGAAGCGGGCAAGGCGGTGGCCATCGGCGCGCTGGCCGGCACGGTGGATTACACGGTGACGCCACGACGTTTCCGGCCAGGCTTCGAGGAGCACCTGGCGCTGCCATCGATATGTGCGATCTACGCGGTGTTCGCGGCGGGCTTGCTGCTGGCGCGCACGTGGCAGACTCCGCCGCCGCGAAGCACCGCCATTCGTGGATACGCGAAACGTGCAGAACCTTGACGCGGCATTGATCCCTTCTGGCAGAGGCTCGGACTTCCCCCTCCTTCCACCCAGGATTCTTCATGGATGCCATCAAGCTGCTCACCCAGGACCATCAAGCCGTGCGCGAGCTGCTCACCCAGCTGGCCGAATCGAGTGCGCGGGCGACGAAGAAGCGGGCCGACCTGCTGTCCGAGATCGCCACCCAGCTGAAGGCCCACACCACGATAGAAGAGGAAATCTTCTACCCCGCATTCAAGGCCGCTGGCGACAAATCCGAAGACGCGATGATGTACTTCGAGGCGCTTGAAGAACATCGCGCTGCCGGTGACCTGGTGCTGCCCGACCTGCTTCAGACGCCGACGAACAGCGAGAAATTCTCCGGCCGCGCCAAGGTGCTCAAGGAACTCGTGGAGCACCACGCGGACGAAGAAGAGAAGAGCATGTTCAAGCGCGCAAAACAGTTGATGGATACCGCCGAGCTGAAGGAACTGGGCGAGAAGCTCGAGGCACGCAAGATGGAGTTGCTGGAGCAGTTCAAGACCGAAGCGCAGGCCGGCCGCTAGCGTCCAGGCATCGCCGCGCGGGCGCCGCGTGGGTGGGGTTCGCAGGCGGTAGTGTTCGATGTGCACCATCGACCTCTTGGTGACAGCCGCGCTCAGGCACCCGTTCTCGGCGGGTGTGCCTGCAGCAGGAGCATTGATTCCGCGGGTACCACAAGCGACGCATCGCCTTGGGGCGGCGATGCAGGTTCGGTCGTGTCCGTGCTCAGCAGCACGCGCCAGCGCCCCTGGCCTGCGGGTGCCCGGGACTGAAACGTCACCGGATGGGCATGGGCGTTGAGCACGAGCAGCAAGGTGTTGCTGTGGCCGACGCGATGTACGCCCGATCGTTTCGCCCGGCCGTCCAGCAGCATGCCCAGGCAGCGGCGTTCCGGATCATCCCAGTCCGTTTCCTCCATTTCGTTGCCCTGCGGGGTCAGCCACAGCACGTCGCGGACCCCGTTTTCCGCGTCGGGCTCGTCGCTCAGGAAGCGGTCGCGCCGCAGCAGCGGATGGGCGCGCCGCAGCCGGATCAGCCAGCGCACGAAATCGGTGAGCGCGGTGGCTTCCTCGGCGGCGTCCCAGTCGATCCAGGTGATCTCGTTGTCCTGGCAATAGGCGTTGTTGTTGCCGTGCTGGGTGCGCGCAAATTCATCGCCGGCCAGCAGCATCGGGCTGCCCTGCGACAGCAGCACGGTGGCGAGCAGGTTGCGCATGTGCCGGTGGCGGGCGGCGAGGATGGCGGCATCGTCGGTAGGCCCCTCGACACCGTGGTTGGTGCTGAGGTTGTGGTCGGTGCCGTCGCGGTTGTCCTCGCCATTCGCTTCGTTGTGCCTGCTCTCGTAGCTCACCAGGTCGTTGAGCGTGAAGCCGTCGTGCGCGGTGACGAAGTTGATGGAGGCATACGGCCGCCTGCCGCGATTGGCGAACAGGTCTGCCGAGCCGGTGAGCCGTGTCGCCATGTCCGCCAGCTTTCCGGCGTCGCCGCGCCAGAAGGCGCGGGCAGTGTCGCGGAAATGGTCGTTCCATTCGGCCCAGCCCGGCGGAAAGCCGCCGACCTGATAGCCCCCCGGCCCGAGGTCCCACGGTTCGGCGATCAGCTTGACCTGGCTCAGCACCGGATCCTGGCGGCAGGAATCGAGAAAGCTGCCGTTCTGCTGGAAGCCGTGCGACTCGCGCCCGAGGATGGTGGCGAGGTCGAAGCGGAATCCGTCCACCTGCATTTCGGTGGCCCAGTAGCGCAGGGAGTCGGTCACCAGCTGTTGCGCGCGCGGGTGGTCCAGGTTGAGCGTGTTGCCGGTGCCGGTATGGTTGACGTAGTGCCTGCGGTCGTCGGTGAGCCGGTAGTAGCTCACGTTGTCGATGCCGCGCATGGAAAGTGTCGGGCCCAGCTCGTTGCCTTCGGCCGTATGGTTGTAGACCACATCCAGCAACACTTCCAGGCCCGCATCATGGAAGCGCGCGACCATTTCCTTGAACTCCGCGATCAGGCCGGTGGAGAGATAGCGCGGATGCGGCGCGAAGAAGCCGATGCTGTTGTAGCCCCAGTAATTGCGCAGCCCGGCATCGAGCAAGTGCCGGTCGTCGACGAAGGCGTGTACCGGCATCAGCTCGACCGCGCTGATGCCGAGCGACGTCAGGTAATCGATGACGGGGCTCGCGCCCAGGCCCGCGAAGCTGCCACGGTGCGCTTGCGGAACCTGCGGGTGCCGCATGGTGTAGCCGCGCACGTGTGCCTCGTAGATCACCGTGCGGTTCCATGGCGTGCGCGGTGGATAGTGCTGCCCCCAGGTGAACGCGGGATCGATCACGCGCGACTTCGGCATGTACGGTGCGCTGTCGCGTTCGTCGAAGCTGAGGTCGGCCTCCGGGTGGCCCAGCGTGTAGCCGAACAGCGCATCGTTCCAGACCAGCTCACCCACGATCTGCCGCGCACAGGGGTCGAGCAGCAGCTTGTTCGGGTTGAAACGATGGCCCGCGTCCGGCTCGTAGGGCCCGTGCACGCGGTAGCCGTAGAGCTGTCCCGGGCGTACGTCGGGGAGATAGCCGTGCCAGATCTCGTCGGTGTATTCGGGCAGGGCGATGCGCTCGCGTTCGTTGCCGTCGTCGTCGAACAGGCACAGTTCGACGCGGGTGGCGTTGGCCGAGAACAGGGCAAAGTTCACGCCCACGCCGTCCCACGCCGCACCCAGCGGGTAAGGCAGGCCTGCGCGCACGCGCGACGTTGTCCCGGAGGGATTCAAGAGGCCTTGCCTTTCGGCGCGGTGCGCCGGGAACGAGCCGAGGTGGCGGGCACCGTGACGCTGGCGCGTTTGCTGGTGGCGCGCGCCGCTGCTTTCGACGCTGCGCGCGAATCGCCCGTCGCGGACTGCGCCAGATCGCTGGCCTCGACCAGACGTTCGGCCATCAGCCAGTGGCGCTCCTCCTCGCCTTGCGGGCAGCCTTCGGATTCCCAGATGTGATGGGCCAGCTCGCGGATGCGTTGTTCGTGTTCGTTCGTCATGGTGCGTACTTCTCTTCGTCGGTGGGGTCGGCCGCCAGGAGCACCGCAACGGGCCATCGGCCGAGCAACCGTGACAAAGCGAGCCTGCAATCCGTGGATGGGTACTGATCGTTCGTGAATACATTGCGCCAGGTGCACGCCGCGTCATGGGGCGACAGGACGACCTCGGCACGCGACCAGCGGTGCACCGGCACCATCGGCAGATCGTTATGCCGCAGCCAGCTGGCGCACAGGCGTGGCACCACCACCAGCAGGCGTTCGTCGCCATAGCGGCGCAGGAAGGCCAGCGCGTGTCCGTCGTCGTCACCCTCAATGGCCAGCGCTTCGTGGCTGCCGTGGGCGAACAGGGCGGGGTGATCGCGCCGCACCCGCAGCAGGTGCGCGATCAGCGTCTGCTTGATGCGCCCGTCCCGGTAAGCCGGCAGCAGCGTGGCGATGTCGGCTTGCCTGTCGAAGCGCGCCACGCGCGTCGCGTAATCCACCGGCCGCCGGTTGTCCGGATCCACCAGCGATTGATCCCAGTATTCGGTGCCCTGATACATGTCGGGCACGCCGGGCACGCTGAATTTGAGTGTGGTCGCGGCCAGGCTGTTGAGCGCGCCGGGGGCATCCAGCCGATGCGCGGCGGCGGCCATGTCGGCAAGCAGTACGGCATAACGATCTTCGCTAAACAGGCGCTCCACGAGCCGCTGGCAGGCGCCTTCGTAAGCTGCGTCAGGCATGGTCCATGAGGTGTGCAGGGCCGCTTCGCGAATCGCCTTGCGTTGCCATTCGCCGATGCGCGCGCCGAACTCGCGCAGTGCGGCGGCCGCGCCGGCGTCGTCCGGCACGAGATGCAGATCCAGCGGCCAGGCACCCAGGGTCGTCTGCACCAGCATCCAGCGATCGCCGGCACCGGACAGCGGCTCAATGCGCTCCAAGTCGGCGAGCCAGGATGACGCCTGGGCGACGAACTCGTCGGCGCGCTCGCTGATGATCGCCAGCCGCGCGCGGACGTCTTCGCCACGTTTGTGATCGTGGGTGGCGGTGGCCAGCATTGCCCGTGGCCAGCGCCGGGCACGCTCGTTCGCCGCATGATGGAACACGGCCGGCGACAAAGCGAAATCGCGGGGATCGCTGCCTACCTCGTTGCGCGAGAGCAGCACCCCATGACGATAGAAACCCATGTCCTCGACGGACTTGGCGTTCAGCGGCGCCGACAGCTGTTCGATACGGCGGCGCGCCAGACGCCGGGCGCAGCGGGCTGCCTCGCCGCACGCTCCATGCAGCAGCAGATCGAGCAAGGCCGCTCGCCCGACCGGGTCGGCGGTCCCGCAGCCGTCCGCCGCGGCGAAGGCGCGCGAGAGCACCGTTAGATCCTGGCCGCGCGCGGCACCACCGCCAAGATAGGTGCGATACACGCGCAACTGCAGCAGCAGGTTGCGCAGGGCGTCGTTTGCAGATTCGCTGCCGCCGGCGCGTACCGCGGCGTCGACCGCGTGCACGCAACGCTCGAACTCGGCGACCAGCCGACTCGTCAGCACCTCGTGCCGCGCCGCGCTCTCTTCGTCCTCGAACCCGCCCGATCGCCCGCTGATCGCCGCCCACGAAGTGCGCAGCAGCTCGGCACCGGCAGGATCATGCAGCAGCGCGCCGACCTGATCCATGAAGTCGTAGCCGGTGGTGCCGTCGACCGGCCAGCGGCGCAAGCGTTCGCCGTGGGCGAGGATCTTCTCCACGTGGATCGAGACCGGCAACGCCGGCCCGGCCGGGCGCCTGCGCGCCGCACGATCGACGGCTTGCCGAAGTGTCCGCAGATAGACGGCTGGATGGCTGAGCCCGTCCACGTGATCTATGCGCAGGCCTTCGATCAGGCCCTCCGCGATCAGCCGCAACGGCAAGGCATGCACCGCCTCGAACACCTCGCGCCGTTCCACCGCCAGGGCCACCAGCGAACTGATGTCGAAGAAGCGCCGGTAGTTCAGCACCTGGTTGGCGTTGCGCCACCAGGCCAGGCGATAGTGCTGGAGGTCGAGCAGGTGACGCATCTGCTCCGGCTCGGCATTCACCTCGTCGATGACGGTACGCAGGCGCGCGTCCGATGGGTCGCCAAGCACTTGGGCGCAACGGTCCAACATGTCCGTCCGTTCGCTTCCGGCCAGTGGACGGGCGCCCGCGCGATCGAGCAGGTGACGCAGGCTTTCGCCTGACAACGGCAGCTGCTGGTCGGCGACCGCGAGCTCGATCGTGCCGGCGGTCGAGATCGTCAGCGACAGTTTTCCCTCGGCGAGCATCGTGTCGAGCGGCTGTTCGAGTATCGGCAAGCCCACGCGGTCTCCCGCACCGGGCGCATCCCATGCGATATCGAAGAACCCGGCATGGCGCGCATGGCGGCCGCAGGCAAGCACGTCTTGCCACCACGGGTTGGCTACGTCGGCGGCCATGTGGTTGGGCACGACGTCGACGATGGCACCCATCCGGTGCGCGTGCAGGGCGTCGACCAGCCGCTGCAGCGCTGGTTCGCCGCCCAGCTCCGGATTCACCCGGGTGGGGTCGAGCACGTCGTAACCGTGCAGTGATCCAGCTCGTGCCGTGCCGATGGGCGAGAGGTAGAGGTGGCTGATGCCCAGCGCGGCGTAATAGGGCACCTGGGCGGCGGCAGCGTCCAGGTCGAAATCGCGATGCAGTTGCACGCGGGCGGTGGCGCGCAGCTCAGGCATCGGCGCATGGTTTCCGGCGCTGGCGGTCGATCCACGGCAGTGCCGCTTCGAGCGTGGCGGCAAGCTCCGTCGACGGCATCCGGCGGCGCCAGTTGGGATGTTCGTCGACGGTGCCGGGCAGGTTGGGCTGTTCGTCCAGGCCCAGCACGTCCTCCAGCGGAAACAGCACCAGGGCGGCCTTGCTGCGCGCAACGAAGCGGAGCGCCGCCCATTGCGGCCCCGGCCGCGATGGCAGCGGTTCGGGCGAGGCGAGCGCCTGCTCCAGTTTCTCCACGTCGCCCCGGCGTGCGTCGCGCGAGGTGGCCGATACCGGTTCGCCCGCGCGCGCGCGCCAGTCGAGATCGCGGCCCACGCGCCAGCCCGCCAGCGGCGGAAGATCATGCGTGGTGGTCGTGCCCATCGCGCTGGCGCGCCATTGGCACGGGCGCAGGAATTGCCCGTCCGCGTCCCGGTTGAACAACAGCACGTCAGTGCCGAGCACGCCGCGCGCGGCCAGCCGATCGCGCAAGCCGGCGGGCACGGTGCCCAGGTCTTCGCCGATCACCACGCAGCGGTGCCGCCAGGACTCCAGTGCCAGCAGGCGCAGCAGGTCGTCCATCGGGTACGCGATGTAGCCGCCATCCCCGGCATCGGCCCCGGCCGGTATCGTCCACAGGCGCGACAGCCCCAGCACGTGATCGATGCGGATGCCGCCGCCCAGCCGCATGGTGGCGCGAAGCATTTCGATGAACGGTTGGAAACCGCTGCGGCGCAGGCCTTCCGGCGAATAGCCGGCCAGGCCCCAGTGCTGGCCGCGCGCGTTGAAGGCGTCCGGCGGCGCACCCAGGCTGGCGTCGCCCAGCAGCCATGGACGATGGCGCCAGGCCTCGCTGCCGCCGGGCTCGAAACCCACGGCGAGGTCGGCGATGAGGCCGAGCCGCATGCCGGCGTCCGTTGCCTCGCGTCGTGTCCTTGCCCAGCAGCGGCTGGCCAGCCACTGCGCGAAAATTTCGAAACCGACCTCCGCGTCATGCGCGTCCGCGAAGGTGCGCGCGGCGCTTTCATCGGGGGCCTGCCAGCCTGGTTCCCATCGATGCCAGTCGACCGGCGCATGCTGCTCGAAGGCATGCGCCTGGCGTGCGGCGATGGCGGCGTAGGCGGCCAACGGCGCGCCGCCCTCGCGCCGGAAATCGGCGAGGTCGCGTTGCAGCGGCGCCGCCGCTTGCGGCATATGGCGAAAGAGCGTCCACCACACTTTGCGCCGCATGGCGGCGACCGCCGGCCAGTCGATCAACGGCATCGCCTCGGCCTGTCGCCACGCGGTGGCCAGCCCGTTCTGTTCTATCGCGGCGCGCACAGCCGCCTCGCCGAGAACCTGGTCGGGGTCGGCGTGCCACGGGTTGAGGAATGCGCGGTCCGTCGGCGAATAGGGGCTGTGGCATCCAGGACCCAACGCATGCAGCGGGCTCAATCCGAGCGCGTCGCCGCCGGCGGTGGCGATCATGCTGGCGAGCTCGGCCACGGCGCGGCTGTCGCCGGCGCCGCCATCGTCATCGCGACGCAACGCGTAGACCTGTGCCGCCAAGCCCCAGCATCGCGGAGCGGGCGCGCCGCAAGCATCGGCGATGCCGTGGCACTGCGGCGGCGCCACTGCGAGGGTCAAATGCCGCTCGTCGAACTCCAACTGGTAGTACCCCGGGCGCACCGGCGCACGCCAGGGGGAGTGGCTCTCCAGGCGGAGATCTTGGCTGCCACCGCGTTCGTCGCGCAGCGTGGCCCGATGAACGCCGGCGGGCCAGTTCGCCAAAACCGGTTCGCCGGCATCGGCCGTCAACAGCGGCGGCAGTACGCTGCGTTCCTGCTTAAGCCGGGTCAGGCTTTCGCGGCATAACGCATCGGTGTCCGCCGGCCAATGCAGGGTGTTCAGAAGACGTCGCAGCGCGGCGTCGTCGAGGCATCGCTGCTGGCCTTGAGCATCGCTCCAGTCGCGGGCGATGCCGGCGGCGGACGCGAGCTCATGCAACCTGCGCCGGTCCATCGGTCAGATCCGTTGCTGTGCATGCGGCAGCAGCCGCACGACGAGGCTGTGCGGAGGCAGCGCGCCGCGGCAACGCGGATAGGCGGCGTCGAACGGTTCGGCATGCACCACGGTGCTTGTGTCGCCCGATGGCACCGTCGCCGAAACCGGCCCGAGGTTCAAGGCCATTTCCCACACGCTGCCGTCGCCCAGCCGCCAGCGCGCCAGCAACGCGGCATCGCCGATCACTTCGCAGTCGATGGCGTGCGCATCGCGCAGCACCGGGCACAGCTGCCTGCGGCGCTTCGCCAGCAGTTGCGCGAACCACTCGCTCCACGACAACGCCACATCCGCCTCTTCCACGCGCGGCACCGACGCCTGGAAGGTGGAGCGTGCGTTGGGATCGGGCAGGTCGCGCGGCGCGCCTGATGCAGGGCCTTCGCTGAACTCCGCGGCCCGGCCCTGGCGTACGGCCTCGGCCAGCTCGCCCGTGTAATCGCAGAAGAACAGGAACGGCGTCGTGCAGCCCCATTCGTCGCCCATGAAGAACAGCGGGATCATCGGCGACAAGGCGACGAGCGCGACAGCGGCACGCAAGGCTGCCGGCGCCGCCAGCGTGCTCAGCCGCTCACCGAAAGGGCGATTGCCGACCTGGTCGTGGTTCTGAAGAAACAGTACGAACGCGCTGGGTGGAAGGTCGCCGCTGGGTTCGCCACGCGGCACGCCGCGCCGGTCGGCCTGGCCCTGAAAGGCAAAGCCGTCGCGCAGCACGAGGGCGAGCTGATGGATCGGTTGCGCCGCGAAGTCGGCGTAGTAGGCGTGCCGTTCGCCGGTCAGCAACACGTGCAGTGCGTTGTGGCCGTCGTCGTTCCATTGCGCGTCGAAGGCACCGCGCAGCAGGTGCGAGGCGTTGTGCTCGTTTTCCAGGATCAGGTGGATCTGGCGGGGGCTGCATGAAGCACGCGCCTTGGCGCTCAACTCGAGCAGGAAATCCTCCGGTGCGATCGCGTGCACTGCGTCCAGCCGCAGGCCGTCGAAGCGGTAATCGTCGAGCCACATCAGCGCATTGCCGATGAAGAACCGGCGCACCTGCGGTTGCCGGAAATCGATCGCCGCGCCCCAAGGCGTGCTGCGGTCGTCGTCAAAAAACGCGGAGGCATATGTCGGCAACAAATTGCCGCGCGGGCCGAAATGGTTGTAGACCACGTCGAGCAGCACCGACAGGCCGAGCAGATGGGCTTCGTCGACCAGCTGCCGCAGCGCGTCCGGGCAGCCATAGGCGGACTCGGGCGCGTAGGGCAGCACGCCGTCGTAGCCCCAGTTGCGTTCACCCGGGAACTCCGCGACCGGCATCAGCTCGATGGCCGTGTAACCCGCGGCGGCGTAGTTGCCCAGTTGCCGGCGCAGCCCATCGAAACCGCCGCACAGGCCGACGTGGACTTCGCAGATGATCAGCTGCTCGCGCGCATACCCCTGCCATGCTTCGCTGCGCCAGCGATACGTCGTGGGATCGACGACGAGGCTGGCCGCTTCGACGTCGCCGTCCTGGGCGCGCGAAGCGGGATCCGCGATCGCCGCGCCGCCATCGATGCGATAGCGATAAGCCGCGTCGGGTTGTGCGGGCACGTCCAGCGCGACGAATTCGCCGTCGTCCTGGCGCGTCATCGGCAGCGTTTGGTCGCCGAGCAGCAGTTCCACCTCGCGTGCGTCCGGTACCCACAAGCGGAAGTCGACACGGCCTGGCGCTTTCACGATGGCGCCGTAGCCTGGCCACTTCCGCGTCATGGCAGCTCCGGGCGCAGCAGCAGGATCGCCAGCGGTGGCAACAGCAGGGACAGGGAATGTCCGTGGCCGTGGCTGGCGACGGCCTGCGCCGGCACCCAGCCGCCGTTGCCCAGGTTGGAGCCGCCGTAGTACGCGCTGTCGCTGTTGCACAGCTCCCGCCATGCGCCGGGCAACGGCACGCCCAGCCGATAATCGTGCCGCGGTATCGGCGTGAAGTTGCACACGGCGAGCACCGGCGGAGCGTCGTTCGCATGCCGCAGGAACGCATACACGGAATCCCCGGCGTCATCGGCCACGACCCACGAGAATCCTTCGGGCTGACAATCCAGCCGATGCAGCGCCGGCTGCTCCAGCAGCAGGCGGTTGAGGTCGGCGACCAGGCGCTGCACGCCCTGATGCGCGGGATCGTCCAGCACATTCCAGTCGAGCGGCCGGTCATGGTTCCATTCGCGCCATTGCGCGAACTCGCCGCCCATGAACAGCAGTTTCTTGCCGGGGTGCGCCCACATGAAGCCGAGGTAGACGCGCAGGTTCGCAAACTGCTGCCAGCGATCGCCCGGCATCCGCGCCAGCAGCGAACCCTTGCCGTGCACCACTTCATCGTGTGACAGCGGCAGCACGAAGCGCTCGGACCACGCGTAGACCGTGCCGAAGACCAGCGCGCCATGGTGGTGCCGGCGATGCAGCGGATCGCGCTGCATGTACTGCAGCGTGTCATGCATCCAGCCCATGTTCCATTTGTGCGTAAAGCCCAGGCCGCCGCTGCCGGTGGCCTGGGTGACGCCGGGCCATGAGGTCGATTCTTCGGCGATCACCATGACGCCAGTGCCGAGGCCGGAGATCTTGTCGTTGAGTTCGCGCAGGAATGCGACCGCTTCCAGGTTCTCGCGCCCGCCGTGCACGTTGGGCAGCCATTCGCCGTCGGCGCGGCTGTAGTCGCGATACAGCATGCTGGCCACGGCATCCACGCGCAGACCGTCGATGTGGAACCGCTGCACCCATTCCAGCGCGCTGCCGATCAGGTAGTTGCCGACTTCGCGGCGACCGTGGTTGTAGATCAGAGTGTCCCAATCCCGATGCACGCCCTCGCGCGGGTCGGCGTGCTCGTACAGCGCGGTGCCGTCGAATCGCTGCAGGCCGTGGGCGTCGTTCGGGAAATGGGCGCTGACCCAGTCCACGATCACGCCGATGCCCGCCACGTGGCAGGAGTCCACGAAGCGGGCAAACGCCGCGGGCGTGCCCAGGCGCGCGGTGGGCGCATACAAGCCCAGCGGCTGGTAGCCCCACGATCCGCCAAACGGATATTCGCTCACCGGCAGCAGTTCGATGTGGCTGAACCCGAGCGCCTGCACATAGGGGATCAGGCGGCCGGACAACGCGGCCCAGTCCAGTGGCTGGCCGGCTTCGTCCCACTGCCAGGACGGTGCATGCACTTCGTAGATCGACAGCGTTGCGCTATCCATGTTCATCGAGGCGCGGTGCGCCAACCAGTGTTCGTCGTGCCAGCGGATATCCAGCGGCGCAGCCACCACGGAGGCGGAGGCCGGCGGGCGCTCGGTCTGCCGCGCGAATGGGTCGGCCTTGAGCGGCAACAGTTCGCCCTGTGCGTCAAGCAATTCGAATTTGTAGCAGGCACCGGCCCCGAGGTCGGGAATGAAAATCTCCCAGACGCCGGCGGGATGGCGCAGGCGCATCGGATGGCGGCGACCATCCCATCCATTGAAGTCGCCGACCACCGAAACGCGTTGCGCGTTGGGCGCCCACACGGCGAAGCGCACGCCGGCGAGGCTGCCGATCGAGATGGCGTGCGCACCCAGCACGTTGGCCGGGCAGGACAACTGGCCGTCGTGAAACGCCGCAAGGTCGCGTTCGTCCAGCAGCGGGCCGAACATGTACGGATCGGCGCTCGCTTCGCATCGCTCGGCCCAGCTGATGCGCCAACGGTAGGTTCGCGGGCGGCGATCGAGCATGCCCACGAAGGCGCCGTCACCGAGCGCTACGGCGTGCGCCAGCACGACGCCGTCGGCATCGATCAGTTCGGCATGTTCCGCGCCAGGCGCAAACAGGCGGACTTCCCAGCGCCGCCCCTGCCGGTGTGGCCCCAGCCAGGCGAATGGATCGGAGTGACGGCCTTCACGCAACGCCCGCACATCGGGCTCGCAGTGAACGTCGGGTGAGCTCATGAGGCCAGCGCAACAGCCCCGGTCATCGGCGCGGCGCGTTCGTACAGTGCCTCGTAGCGGCGGCAGGATTGCGCCCAGTCGTGCCGCTGCAGCATGGCGGCGCGGCGCATGGCATGCAGCAGCTTCGGCGAGGCATGGATGCGGAATGCCCGTTGCAGCGAGCGCCGCAGGCTGGCCACCGTCGCGTCCTGGAACAGCAAGCCCGTCACGCCATCCTCGATGGTGTCGACCAGACCGCCGGTGGCATGCGCGATCGGAAGGCTGCCGTAGCATTGCGCGTACATCTGGCTGAGGCCGCATGGCTCGAAGCGGGACGGCATCAGCAGGAAATCGGAGCCCGCGAACATGCGCCGCGCAGTCTCCTCGCGAAAGCCTACCCGCACGCTCACCCGGCCGGGAAAGCACCTGGCGAGGTCCGTCATGCTGCGCTCGACGCGCGGATCGCCGCAGCCGAGCACGGCGACCTGCCCACCGGCGGCGACGATCTGCGGCGCCACGGCGCCGACCAGATCCAGGCCCTTCTGGTGCACCAGCCGCGCGACCACCGAAAACAGCGGCGTACCGGCTCGTGGATGCAGCTTGAACTCATCGCGCACGGCGTTCGTATTGCACTCGCGCAGCGACCACTGGTCGACATGGAAGCGCTCTACCAGCGCCGGGTCGCGTGCCGGATTCCAGCTGTCGTCGATACCGTTGACGATACCGATCAGGCGACCCTGCCGGGTCCGCTGCTGCAGCAGTTCGTGCAAGCCGCAGCCGTAGTCGGGCTGAGTGATCTGCCTGGCGTAGGTACGGCTGACGGTAGTGACGTAGTCGGCGTGAACCAGCCCAGCACGCAGGAACGACACCTTGCCGTGGAAATCGAGCTTCGGGTCGAAGGGCATGCCGAGCTTCTTGCACATTTCATGGGAAAACAGCCCTTGGTAAGCCAGGTTGTGCACGGTAAGCACCGTGGGCACGCGGCCACCGCGCCACTTCAGATAAGCGGCGGCAAGCGCGCAGGGCCAGTCATTGAGGTGCAGCAGATCGGGACGCCAGCGCATGCCGGCGCGACCCTCGGCGATCTCCGCGGCCGCGTGCGACAGCGTGGCAAAACGCAGGCCGTTGTCCGCCCACTCGCGACCGTCGCCGGTTTCATAGGGCGTGCCGTCGCGTTCGTACAGTTCGGGATGCAGCAATACCAGAATGCGCAGCCCGTCCGGTTGCTCGACCTCGCCCACGTCGCAGCCGGGCAGGCCCGCATGGCCGGGTATGCGGCCAACCCGCCGGATCGGCCCGCACTTGGTCAGCACGGAGCGATAGCCGGGGATCAACACCTTCACGTTTTGCGTGGCGCGCAGCGCCCGCGGCAAGGCCGCGGATACATCGCCCAGGCCGCCGGCCTTGACGAAGTCGGTGATTTCCGTAGTGACGAACAGCACCTTGCGGCGGGACGTGCGGGGTCTGCGGCCGGCTGGCCCGCTGTGTTTGCCGCGCGGGTGTGCGGCCATGTTGAGTTCCCGCAGGGCGAGCGCGGCGGGGCCACGCATCGCATCGACATCAGTCACGCTGATTCACCTGTCTGCTTGCTGGAAAGGCGGCAGGTTGCTTCGCCTTTCGGGTGTTCGAGGAATGCGGGGCACACCGCCCCGTGAGTCGAACCTTAGGCATCGATGCGTCAACTGAGCGTCTAAAAAATGGTTCCACGGCGCCAAGAACGATTTCACTGCATGCTGATCCGGTGCGCGGTTGCGCATGCGCTGAAGTCGGACGGCCCTTCGTTCGCCGGGCTCTACAGCGGTTCGCAGGCATGCGCGGCGAGTGCGAGAAGCGAGATATGCAGTCAATCAGTCGCGAACGGTCAGGTAGGGACGAACACGCGTCCGTACCCACGAGCACGGGTGCGCCCACCGGCATCGGCTGGCCGACATCAATGCAATGGCCGTTCGGCGGCGAATGGATGGGATCGGAGATTTGCCCGCCGGAGCCGGCTTATTTCGCGCCTTGCCAGACGATTACCTGTGAGGCGGCGTCGACGTGCGGGCGTGGCGGCGCTGACGATTTGTTCGGGGCGTAGTTCCGCATGCTCACGTGGCAACCCGGTCATCACCCACGGTGGCTGGGGCGGCAACCAACAGCGATACCAGGCGCAAACGAAAAAGGCCACCCGCTGGAGGTGGCCCAAGTCGTTGCTTTTTTGGTCGGGGTGACAGGATTCGAACCTGCGACTTCTACGTCCCGAACGTAGCGCTCTACCAGGCTGAGCTACACCCCGTGGGAAGCCGCGTATCTTAATCGTCGCGTGTGGGCTTGGCAACAGGTTCGGAGAGCATGGTGGGGGAACGGCGGCGGAAGGCGCATGGCGTTCTGTTAATCTTGATGGCTGCCGTCGTGCGCGCTTCCGCGAGACGGACTGTTCCCCACTCGTCAGTAGAGGATTTCATGGCGCTTACCCCGGCCCGCACCATGCCTGGCGTGCTCGAGCTGTTGCCGCTCGACCAGATCGCGTTCCAGCGCATGCTCGACGTGATCCGCCGCAACTACGAGCGCTTCGGTTTCCTGCCGGTCGAGACGCCGGTGATCGAATACTCCGACGTGCTGCTCACCAAGACCGGTGGCGAGACCGAGCGGCAGGTGTACTTCGTGCAGTCCACTGGCGCACTGGGCAAGGCCGATGAGGGCACGCCCGAGCTGGCGCTGCGCTTCGACCTTACCGTGCCGCTGGCGCGCTACGTGGCCGAACACGAGCGGGACCTGACCTTTCCGTTCCGCCGTTACCAGATGCAGAAGGTGTATCGCGGTGAGCGGGCCCAGCGTGGGCGCTTCCGCGAGTTCTACCAGTGCGACATCGACGTGATCGGCAAGGACGCGCTGTCGGTGCGCTACGACGCCGAAATTCCGGCGGTGATCTACAGCGTGTTCCGCGAGCTGGCGATCGGTCCGTTCACCATCCAGCTCAACAACCGCAAGCTCATGCGCGGTTATTTCGAGAGCCTGGGCATCGTCGACGCCGAACAGCAGATGCTGGTATTGCGCGAAGTGGACAAGCTGGACAAACGCGGTGCCGACGCCGTGCGCGCCACGCTGACTGGCGAGACCTTCGGGCTCGCCGCCGATGTGGTGCAGAAAATCCTGGCCTTCGTGCAGGTGCGCTCGACGTCGCTGCAGGACGCGCTGGACAAGCTCGATGCGCTCGGTGCCGGCCCGCAAGTGATGGAGCAGGGTCGCAACGAACTGATCGAGGTGCTGGGCCTGATCCACGCCTTCGGCGTGCCGCAGACGCACTATGCGCTAAACCTGTCGATTGCCCGCGGTCTTGATTACTACACCGGCACGGTCTACGAGACCACGCTGAACGATCATCCGCAGATCGGCTCGATCTGTTCCGGCGGCCGCTACGAAAACCTCGCCGGCCAGTACACCAAATCGCACCTGCCGGGTGTCGGCATTTCGATCGGGCTGACAAGGTTGTACTGGCAGCTGCGCGATGCCGGCCTGATCAGCACCGCATCCAGCACGGTCGACGTGCTGGTGACCCAGATGGATGCAGCGCAGCTGCCGGCCTACCTGGCACTGGCCAGCGAATTGCGCGGCGCCGGCATCGCCACCGAGGTGGTGCTCGAGGGCGGCAAGCTCGGCAAGCAGTTCAAATACGCCGACCGCGCGGGCATCCGCTTCGTGATCGTGCTGGGCGAGGACGAGATCGCCAAGGGCGTGGCCACGGTGAAGGATTTGCGCCGTGAGGATCAGTTCGAAGTGGCGCGCAGCGAGCTGGTCAAGACGCTGCGGGTGGAGCTGGAGCAGGCCGCGGCGATGGGGTGAGGAAACGGGCGTTACGAACCCTCATAGCCGTCATTCCCGCGAAGGCGGGAATCCATTTTCAGCGTCAGGTTCAAATCAAGATGGATTCCCGCTTTCGCGGGAATGACGGCCAAAAAGCACACGGAGGCATGGATGACTCCCAGACAGCCGGCCGTCTACATCATGGCCAGTGGCGAACGCGGCACGTTGTATATCGGTGTAACGGGTCACCTGAAGCTGCGCGTGTGGGAACACCGCGATGGCGTGGTCGAGGGTTCACCAGGCGCTACGGTGTGAAGCTGCTGGTTTGGTTTGAGTTTCAACCTGACTTTCCGACGGCCATTGCACGCGAAAAGCAGTTGAAGAAATGGCATCGCACATGGAAGTTGGAATTGATCGAGGGCAGCAATCCGGATTGGCGGGATCGCTGGGAAGAGTTGTTGTAGTTGCGGCGAATTTGCGTTGCAGGTGATGCGTAACAGCAAAATGGATTCCCGCGTTCGCGGGAATGACGGCAGTGGTTGGTATGGCAAGAAAGTCTGGAGCAACCAGTGAGCGAAACGATTCTTCTCGACGGCAGCAGCCTGACCCGCGCGCAGCTGGTGGCGGTGGCGCGGCACGGCGCACCGGTGGCGCTGGATCAGGCGCAGTTGAAGCGCGTGCAGCGCGCCGCGGACTTTCTTGCCGAGAAGGTCAGTTGCGGCGAGCCGACCTATGGCGTCACCACCGGCTTCGGCAGCAACGCCGACAAGCTCCTCGGCGCGCATCGCGTGCGCGACGAGCTGCCGGGTGCGGCCTCGAAAGACGGTCAGCCCGAAGGCACACTGCTTGAAGAACTTCAGCACAACCTGATCATCACGCACGCGGTATGCGTCGGAAAGCCGTTCGGCGAGGACGTGGTGCGGGCGATGCTGCTGATCCGCATCAATACGCTGATGCGCGGCCATTCGGGCATCCGCGTGAGCACGCTGGAAGCGCTGACCGCCATGCTCAACGCGGGCGTGGTGCCGGTGGTGCCGGAGAAGGGCTCGGTCGGCGCCAGCGGCGATCTCGCGCCGCTGTCGCATCTGGCGATCGTATTGCTCGGTGGCGGCGAAGCGTTCTACCAGGGCGAGCGGATGGCTGGCGCGCAGGCGCTGGAACGCGCCGGGCTCACGCCAATACGGCTGTCGTTCAAGGAAGGGCTGGCGCTCAACAACGGCACGGCGCAGATGTTGGCGACCGGAGTGCTCGCGCTGGACACGCTCGATCGCTTGCTGGATACCGCCGACCTGGCCGCGTCGATGACACTGGATGCGTTCGCCGGTCGCAGCGGCGCGCTGCGCCCCGAAGTGCACGCGTTGCGCCCGCATCCTGGCCAAGTCGAAACCGCCGCGCATGTGCGCGAGTTGCTGGCCGGCTCCACCCTGATCGACATTCCCTATCACCTGGTGCCGCGCTTCAAGCCGTGGAGCGCCGAAGCGTGGAGCGAGCCGGACGACCAGGCGCTCAGTTTCGACATCGGCTGGGATTGGGTGCCGGCGAATCAGCGGCATGGTCGCGAGGCTTTCTACAGCCGATTCCTGCCGTTCAAGGGTGGCAAGAAGCATCAGCCGCAGGACGCGTACAGCCTGCGCTGCATGCCGCAGGTGCATGGTGCCGTGCGTGATGCGTGGGCGCAGGCATGCCGCGTGTTCGACATCGAGTTGAACTCGGTCACCGACAATCCGCTGATCTTCCCGGACAACGAGGACGCACAGTTCATCGAGGAACAGGTGATTTCGGCCGGCCACTTCCACGGCATGCCGCTGGCGCTGGCGATGAGCTACGTGAAGGCAGCGATTCCGGTACTGGCCTCGATCTCCGAGCGGCGCCTCAACAAGCTGGTCGACTCGGCCACCAACGACGGCTTGCCCGCGTTTCTCACCGGCAACGAGGACGGCACCGATTCCGGTTTCATGATCGTGCAGTACACCGCCGCGGCCCTGGTCAACGACCTGGCGACGCGAGCCCATCCCGCCAGCGTGTATTCGGTGCCGACCAGCGCGAACGCCGAGGATCATGTGTCGATGGGCGCCAACGAGGCGCGCCACGTGCTGGAGATGACCGAGGATCTTTCGCACGTGCTGGCACTCGAGCTGTATACCGCGGCGCAGGCGCTGGATTACCGCCAGGCCATGTTGAATGCGGCTCGCCGGCTTGCAAGCCGGGGTGGTTGGCAGGCGCTGGCGGCGAAGATCGGCAGCGCGCCACGCGAGGATCAGCCGCACTACGCGCAGTTCGTGGCAGAGGTGCAGCAGCTTGCCAGCGCGCTGGTCAATGCCAGCGATTTCCACGCGGGCGCGCGCGTGCGCGAAGCCCACGCGATCCTGCGCCAGCACATTGATTTCATGCATCGCGACCGTGCCATGGACGGTGACGTACGCACGGTTTGCGCCCTGGTGCAGCAGGACGCATTCCGCTCCGCCGCCTGACCATCCTCCTTCCTGACGGAACAAATCCATGAGCCTGATCCAGACCCCGGTTTCCTATGGCGAGCTGATCGACAAGATCACCATCCTGGAGATCAAGTCCCGGCGCATCGCCGACCCGGCCAAGCTGGCCAACGTGCGCAACGAGCTCGACCTGCTCAACGCGACCTGGGCCAACGACGCCGCCTCACAGACCGACATCGCCGACGAGCGCGCGCGCCTGCTGGCGGTGAACGAATTGCTGTGGGACATCGAGGACAGGATCCGCCTGAAGGAACGCGCGCAGGCGTTCGACCAGGATTTCATCGAACTTGCGCGCGCGGTGTACTTCCGCAATGACGAGCGCGCTGCATTCAAGCGCGAGATCAACGTGAAGCTCGGTTCGCAGCTGGTCGAGGAAAAGTCATACCAGGATTACCGCGCGGTGTGACACCTGCTGGTGGGAGCGACTTCAGTCGCGATGCTTCCAGGCCATGGGAGAAAAGCATCGCGGCTGAAGCCGCTCCCACAAGGGTTTCTAAGACAGGTTCAGCTCGCGCGCCGCGGCCTCGTAGCGCTCGACCACCTCGTCGACGCCGATCAGGTCCATCACGCCAGGCCGTTCGATCTTGCTGCCCCACGGGATGTCGCTGGCGGGTTTGCCCAGGTATCTGCGCGCGGCTTCATCGTATTTGTTCACGCACCAGCGCCGATCGGAGTAGGGGCCGGAGCGATCAGGATTGCTGGCCGCGTGCAGGCCGAGCACCTTGGTGCCCACCGCGTTGGCCATGTGCATCGGGCCCGAGTCCGGCGTGAGCAGTAACGATGCACGACCGAGCAGGGCCAGCAGTTTCTTCAAGGTGTCCTTGCCGGTGAGGTCGAGCGGTTTGCGCTGGCAGTGGGCCAATACCGTATCGGCCATCGTGCGCTCGCCGGCGGAAGGACCACCGACAAGGGCCACGCGCCAGCCGCGCGCGGCGGCGTGATCCATCACCGCGGCGTAGCGCTCCGGTCGCCAGTTGCGCAGTGCATGGCTGGAGGTCGGACTGACCAGCAGGCTCGGCGTGTCGCCGGGCAGCTGTTCGGCAGCCCAGGCGTGCGCCTCGTCGGGAATCGGAATGTCCCAGCGCACCTGCACCTGCTTCAGGCCCAGCGGTTCGCAGAAGCTGCCGATCGCATCCAGCACGTGTTCGCCGGTGCGCGCGGGAATGCGTTCGTTGATGACCAGGCCGTGCAGATCCTTCGATCGCGCACGGTCGTACCCGATACGCTTGTTGGCCTTTATGCCCAGGCTCAGCAGGTTGGAACGCAGCGCCACCTGCATCTGCAGCAAGGCATCGAAGCGTCGCCCGTGCAGCGCCGCCTGAACCGCGCGCATGCCGGCCCAACCCGCGGCCTTGTCGAAGGTGACGAACTCAACGCCGGGCAGATCGCCGACGAGCTTGCGCTCGAGCTTGCCGACAACCCAGGTCAGGGAAGTGTCCGGCCAGGCTTGTTGCAGCGTGCGCACGAGCGGTACCACATGGGTGACGTCGCCGATGGCGGAGGTGCGCAGCAGGCAGATCGAGGCAGCGGCGGTCATCGGGTTCGGGTCATGGCCTGGGTTAGAATCGAGAGCAGTCACCGGGCATGATGATGCAGGAACGAACCCACAAGGATGCCGAAGGCGCGATTCTGTTCGACGCGACTGTGTCGCCACAAGTCGGGCACGAGTGGTTTGCGCCGGAGCACTGGCGCGGGCGGGATGCGCTGCACGCCCAGGCTGGCGGTCGCGGTGGCGTGGCGATCATCGCCACGCCCGTCGGGGAGTGCGTGTTGCGGCATTACCATCGTGGCGGTCTGGTCGCGAGCCTGATGGGCGATCGATACCTGTGGACTGGCGTGGACCGGACTCGTCCCTTCGCGGAGTTCCGCCTGCTGGCCGAGATCGCCAGACGGGGACTGCCCGCACCGGCCGTGGTGGCGGCGCGCTATTGCCGGCGCGGCTTGCTTTACAGTGCGGATCTGATCACCCGCCGCATCGCCAACGCATCGACGCTGGCTGAATGTCTGGCGGCGGGAAGACTCGATGGCGAACTGGCCGAGGAAAGCGGTGCGCTGGTCGCACGGTTTCACCGTGCAGGCATCTGGCATGCGGATCTGAATGCGCACAATGTGCTGGTGGCGCCGGGCGAGCTGTATCTGATCGATTTCGACCGGGGCCGGCTGCGCACACCGGCCCGCGCGTGGCAGCAGTCCAATCTGCTCCGCCTGCGCCGTTCCCTGGTCAAGCTCGGTGCCGCGAACGCGGGAGAAGCAGCCTTCGAGGAAGCCATCTGGCAACCCCTGCTGTACCGCTACCAGCGTACATTGGACGCATGAACTGGCATCTGCATTTTCTCGGCGTCGGGGCGGCGCATGCGGTGGAGCTGGGCTCTTCCGCCGTCGTGCTGGAGCGTGATGGTGAGCCCGTGCTGCTGATCGACTGCGGCCCGGATACGCTCGACCGTTACCAGGCCGCCTACGGCAGCCTGCCGCGTGCATTGTTCATCACCCACACGCACATGGACCATGTAGCCGGTCTGGAGCAGTTGTTCATCAGGCTCTGGTTCGACCCGCGCCAGCGCGGCAACACGAAAGTGTTCGTGCACGCCGGTCTGGTCCCATGGCTGCAGGCGAGGGTGGCCGATTACCCCGGCGCGCTGGCCGAAGGGGGCGTCAACTACTGGGAGGCGTTCCGACTGCTGCCATGCACGCGCGGATTCTGGCTGGACGGACTCTGGTTCGACGTGTTCGCCACGCGGCACCATGTTCCCGGGACGTCGTACGGCCTCGCACTGGGTGGCGGCTTCGTCTACACCGGCGATACCCGTCCGATCCCCGAAGTGCTGGCGCGCCACGCTGGCGGTGGCGAAGTGATCGCGCACGATTGCAGCCTTGTCGGCAACCCTTCTCACACCGGCATCGACGATATCGAGCGCGAATACCCCGATGCGTTGCGCCGGCAGTTGCTGCTTTACCACTACGGCAGCGCCGCGGATGCCGCCGTGCTGGCTTCGCGCGGTTACCGTGTCGCCAGTCCGGGCGAACGCACGGCCTTGCTCGCCCCGGCCGCGCCTCGGGCCGATGCCGGCTGAGCGACGCATGCTCGCTTGCTTGCTTGCGGGGGTGCCCTGCCGCTATTCTTACCGACTCTTTGAAGGGCTGGATGCCGACAAAGAGAGCTGCATGCGGAGAGGTGTCCGAGTGGTTGAAGGAGCACGCCTGGAAAGTGTGTATAGGGTAAAACCTATCGCGGGTTCGAATCCCGCTCTCTCCGCCAACTTGCAGGTCTTGCAAAATTCCAGGGCTCAACAGCCCACGTCCATGGTGGCCCCGTCGGTCCCCCCGCGACGATAGTTCGCAAACTCCGCCAGGTCCGGAAGGAAGCAACGGTAGCGAATGATTCGGGTGCCGGGGTGTGGCTGGCGGGGCCGCCGCCATTGTGGGCAGCGCTTTACTGACTTGGCCCCTCTGACTTGGCACAATCAGTCTTCGCCCCAAGGTAGTCAGGCATGTCTTATCAGGTACTCGCCCGCAAGTGGCGTCCGCGCAAGTTTGCCGAGCTGGTCGGGCAGGAACACGTGGTGCGCGCGCTCACCAATGCGCTCGAGACCGGGCGCATGCATCACGCTTACCTGTTCACCGGCACCCGCGGCGTGGGCAAGACCACCATCGCGCGCATCTTCGCCAAGTCGCTGAACTGCGAGCGCGGCCAGTCGGCCGATCCGTGCGGCGAGTGCTCGGTGTGCACGGCGGTGGACGAAGGGCGCTTCGTCGATCTGCTGGAGATCGATGCAGCCAGCAACACCGGTGTCGACGACGTGCGCGAGGTGATCGAGAACGCGCAGTACGCGCCGTCGCGCGGACGCTTCAAGGTGTACCTGGTCGACGAGGTGCACATGCTGTCGAAGAACGCATTCAACGCGTTGCTGAAGACGCTGGAAGAACCGCCGCCGCACGTCAAGTTCCTGCTCGCCACCACCGACCCGCAGAAGTTGCCGGTTACGGTGCTGTCGCGCTGCCTGAAGTTCAACCTGAAGCGATTGCTGCCGGAACAGATTTCCGGCCAGATGCGGCACATCCTCGGTGCGGAGAACATCGCCTACGAAGACAGCGCCATCGGCGAACTCGCCCGCGCTGCCGATGGCTCGCTGCGCGATGGCCTGTCCCTGCTCGATCAGGCGATCGCCTATGGCGGTGGCGCGCTGCATGCCGACGACGTGCGCACCATGCTGGGCAGCGTGGCGCGCGGACAGGTGCTCGGCGTGCTCGACGCGCTGGCTGCCGGCGACGGCGAGCGGCTGCTGGCCGAATGCACCCGGATCGCCTCGTACTCGCCGGATTTCGGCGGCGTGCTGGACGACATCGCCAGCGTGCTGCACCGTCTGCAGTTGATCCAGCTCATTCCCGGCTATCGACCGGAGGAGGGCAGCGACGATGACGACGCGCTGACAGCTCTGGCCGAAAAGATGCTGGCCGAGGACGTGCAGCTGTACTACCAGATTGCCACCGCGGGCCGGCGTGACCTTGCACTGGCACCGGACGCGCGTACCGGCTTCGAAATGGCGCTGTTGCGCATGCTGGCGTTTCGCCCCGGCGACGCTGCGCCGACGGCCCGCGCGGAGCGTGCGACGGCGGCCAACCCGGCGCCGGCTGCACCGCGTTCCGCCGTCGCCGCGGCGGAACGGTCCGTCGTGGCATCGGAACGCAGGCACGAAGCGCCACCGCCGCGCATGCCGCCTGCTTCAGCGCGAGCATCCGCATCGGCCCCAGCCGTTGCCGCCGCGTCGATCGTGCGCGATGCCAACGGCCTGCCGGATTGGGAGGCGCTGATCGAACGCGCCGGCTTGCGTGGCCCGTTCGGCTTGCTCGCGCAAAACGCCGTGCTGCGCGAGCGGGACGGCCAGACCCTGGTGCTGGCGCTGCAGCCGGCGCACATGAGCCTGGCGGTCGAGCCGATGGTGAGCCAGATGGAGGAGCGCATCGGTCAGGCCCTGGGTGAACGCATCCGCCTGCGCTTCATCAACGGCAGCGTCGGTGCGGTCGCGCAGACCCCGGCGGCGCGCGCAGCACAGGCACGCGATGCGGCACAGGCCAGCGCCGAGGAATCGATCGAGGGTGATCCGCTGGTGCAGTCGCTGAAACGCGAGTTTGGCGCGCGTGTGGTGCCGCAATCCATCAAACCTTTTGACAGTGAATCCGGAGCCGTGTGATGAGAGGACAGATCGGTCAGCTGATGCAGCAGGCCCAGCGCATGCAGGAAGACATGAAGCGCGCGCAGGAAGAAATCGCCAAACTTGAAGTCACCGGCAGCGCCGGCGGCGGTCTCGTAAGCGTGGTGATGACCGGTGCGCATGAGGTGCGCCGCGTGCAGATCGATCGGCAGACGTTTGCCGACGATCCCGAAATGGCCGAGGACCTGGTCGCCGCGGCGATCAACGATGCGGTGAACAAGGTGGCCGAAGTCAGCAAGGGCAAACTCGGCGGCGTCACGGCCGGGATGAATCTGCCGGCTGGTTTCAAGATGCCGTTTTGACGAGGTCGGGATGACCAGACATCCATCCGTCGAAAGGCGGGATGACCCATGAGCGGCTCGCCACTACTCGCCGAACTGATCGACGCGCTGCGCTGTCTGCCCGGCGTCGGCGGCAAGAGTGCGCAGCGGATGGCCTTCCATTTGCTGGAGCGCGAACGCGAACGTGGTTTGAAGCTGGCTGCCGTGATGGAACAGGCCATGCAGCGCATCGGCCATTGCAGCCGCTGCCGCAATTTCAGCGAAGAGCCGCTGTGCTCGCTGTGCTCCAGCTCCAGCCGCGAACGCCAGGTGCTGTGCGTGGTGGAGTCGCCGACCGACCTGGCGGCGATCGAGCAGGCCACCGGGTATCGCGGGCAGTATTTCGTGCTGATGGGTCGCCTGTCGCCGCTGGATGGTCTGGGCCCGGAAGAGTTGGGGCTGGCGCAGCTGGCGCAGCGCCTGGGCGAGGGCGAGATCGAGGAACTGATCATCGCCACCAACCCCACCGTGGAAGGCGAGGCGACCGCGCACTACCTGGCGCAGCTCGCGCGCGCCGGCGGCGTGCGGCCGACCCGTCTGGCTCACGGCGTGCCGCTGGGCGGCGAGCTTGAATACGTCGATCGCGGCACGCTGGCGCATGCGTTCGGCAGCCGCCAGTTGCTTGATTGATCCGTCACGGGAGTCGCCATGAATGACACTATTTTCCACAAGATCATCCGCCGCGAAATCCAAGCCGATATCGTCTACGAGGACGACGACGTACTGGCATTCCGTGACCTGAATCCGCAGGCGCCCGTGCACGTGCTGTTCATTCCGAAACGGTCGTTGGCGACGCTCAACGATGCGGTTTCCAGCGACGCGGAGCTGCTCGGCAAGCTGTTGCTGGCTACGGCTGCGTATGCCAAACAGGAAGGGCTTGCCGAACGGGGATATCGCACAGTGATCAACTGCAACGAGGACGGCGGGCAAACCGTGTTTCACCTGCACGTGCATCTTCTGGCGGGGCGCCGCATGCATTGGCCGCCGGGCTGAGCGACAGCCTTGCCCGCGAAAAGAAAACGCCGGCAAAAGCCGGCGTTTTTTTCGTCGTTATTTCTTCGGCGGCGGCGGTGGTGGCCGCACGATGATCACCCGGCGTGGGCCACCCCAGTAACCTGGGCCGCCCCATCCGCCACCCCAGTACGGGCCAAAGCCGGGGCCCCAGAACGGATCATAGAAGCCCGGCGGATAGTTCACCATCAGCGGCCGCTTGGGCCACAGATAGACGACATCGGCTTCCACGCGGGGATAGGCGTAGTCGTATTCGCCGACCTTCTGCGACACCGTGCCGTGCAAGGTGCCGGTAACGGTCACCTCGCGACCGCGGACGAAAACCTCCGGGTCGTAAAAGCCATCGCGGCAGGCCACGAATCGGCCCTGGTTCTCGCCGGTGTTGCCGACCTTTGGACGCGCCTGGCTGTCCAGCGGGCGTGACAGCAGATAGAAGCAGGTCTGCTGGGGACCGGGCTCGGTCTTGATGATCTCGCCGCCCCAGCGCACTCGGGTGCCGCCGGCGCCGCCTTGCTGGGCGCTGGCGGTGGAGACAGTGCTGTAGTTGCCTTCCAGCGGCTTGGGAATCGTCGCGCAACCGGCCAGCAAGGCGAGGGCGGCGGCGAGAGTGAGCGGGCGGTACAGGGACATGGGGATATCTCCATCGTGGGCGACGGCAACGCCGTCACGTCGGCTCTTATTTGACCACGTTGGCGATCCGGAAATCCTGCACGGCCCGCCAAAAGGCGTGTCGTAGTTCAGGAGGCGGTTCGGCGTGGGCATAACGCAGTTCCAGATAGCTGTTCATCAATTTCACCAATTCGTCGCGTTGGCCCGGCAAGGCCCTCGCGGCGCGACGCAGATAGTGCTGCGGACCTTCCGCCGGCCGCCGCGCGATGCCCCGGTGGGCCAGCTTCCGTTCCAACTCGCGCAGTGCTTCGCGCAACCGATCACGCGGCTGCCGCCGCAACAATGCCCACGTCAGGCCGATCGCGATGAACAGTACGCTGCTGATCGCCAGCAGCACGCCCAGTGTCGCGGTGTCGGTGTCGCGGATGCCGAACGGCGTCAGCAGCCCGCGTTGACGTAGCGCATCAAAACCGACAACGCCTTTGTCCCACCAGCGGTTGACGATATCCCAGCGATTGTGCAGGCCTTGCAGCCAGTCGTTGCGGTACCAGGCGAGCTGGTCGCCCGCCGCAGCCGCGGCGCCCAGGGATACCCGCTCCGGGCGCACCGCGCCGGTGGGGTCGACGCGCACCCAGCCGCGGCCGGCCAGCCACACCTCGCTCCACGCATGGGCATCGGAATAGCGCACCAGCAGATAGTTGCCGTATTTGTTCCAGTAGCCGCCCTGATAGCCGGTGACCACCCGTGCCGGGATGCCTGCCGCGCGCATCAACACGGTGAAAGCCGAGGAATAGTGTTCGCAGAAACCTTCGTGGGTGTCGAACAGAAAGTCGTCCACCGCGTTGCGCCCCAGCGGCGCCGGGGCCAGCGTGTAACGAAAGCCGCCGTCATGAAACAGGTTCAGTGCGGCGCGCACGATGGCTGCGTGATCGCTGCCGTAGCGCTGGCGCCACTGTGCAGCCAGCGCGAGCGTGCGCGGATTGAATCCGGCGGGCAGGCGCAGGCCCAGTCGCTGCGAGCGGTCGTCCAGCGTCGGCTGCAGCCGGTATTGCAATGCCGAGTCCAGTTGATAGCTGAGCTGGTCGTTTACCGGCTTGTCTGCCATTACTTCGCGATCAGGTTGCAGGCGCGCCTGCGCCGGGGCCTGCAGCGGCACATCCAGCGTGGGCAGCACGCGTTGCTGTGTCGGCTGCAAGCTGATCTGGTAGCGGATCGCGGTGCGGACCTCGATCGGCGCCGGCTCTTGCGCGCGGATGTGACGGGTGTCGACGTAGCGCCAGCTGCGGCCGTCGTAGTTCCACATCACATAGGCCCGGAAATAGCGCAGGTCGGGCGGTGGTGGGGTGCCTTCAAAGCTGACCCGCATGGCCGGGTGATCGTCGGTGAGCAGGTCGGTGAAATTTCCCGGCGACATGCTTTCGCTCAGGCCGGTGCGCGCCTGGGCCGGCGAAGGCGCTCCCCACAACGGCGTGTCGAGGCGCGGTACCAGCACGAATGCCAGCAGGGCCAGCGGCAGTGCCGCGGCCGACAGTTTCATGGCGGGCAGCAGGGTGCGCGGCAGGCTGGCTGGGCGTTGGCCGGGTTCCAATGCGCGCAAGGTGGCCAGCGCGGGCACCAGGCCCAACGCAACCACGACGGTGGCGATCAGGCCCTGATCGAACAGCAGGGCGGTCATCAGCGCGAAGCAGGCGAAGCTGATGCCGACACGGACGTCACGCACGGTTTCGGTTTCCAGCAGCTTCAGCACCAGCAGCCCGACGGCTAGCGCCACGCCGGGCTCGCGTCCGAATATCCCGCCGTACTGGGCGACCACTGCCAGCGTCAGCAAGGCCAGCAGCGGCAACTTGAGCCAGCGCGGCACGCGGCCGGAACGCTGACGCCGCTGCCACCAGCGCCAGCCGAGTACCGAGGCAAGCGCGATGTCGAGCCACCATGGCAGATGCATGGCGTGCAAGCCGAGCACGAGCGCCATGGTCAGGCTCAGCAGATCGAACGCAAGCGTATCGATCGATGGCTGCGCGCTCTTTCTCCCGAGCGGCGGCCAGCTCATGGCAGCTGTGCCAACGCGTTCATGCAGCGAGCGTAATGCAAGGGGCCACTGCCGCTGGCGATCTCCTGGCCGGGCAGCCACAGGCTGTAGCTGCAGCGCCGGGCCTGCGCCTCGTTGAGCCAGCGCGCAAGCCGGGCGATGCGCGCTTCGCTGTCCAGGCCACCCAATTGGCGCCAGTCCAGTTGCCATTGCGGCCGGTGTTGCGGCTGCTCGAAATCCTTCACCAGAAGATGGTCCTGACGGGCGCTGGCTTTCCATGCGATGTGCCGCTGCGGATCGCCGGCGCGGTAGTCGCGCAGCGCGGCCAGTTCATCGCCGCGATGCAGTTGCATGTGGCGTGCATCGGCCGCGGGTGCCGTCGGCGGGGGCCCGGAAATCTCCGGTTGCGGCCATACCAGCACCGATTGATCGGGATGCAGCCAGCTCCAGGCGCGGAACAGGCCCAGCGGCCACGTGCTCCATACGCGCAGGCGTGGCAAGACAAGCCAACCGCGCTGCGCGGTCGGCAGCGTCAGCTTGATCTGGGTGGTGGCGCGCGCCTCGGCTGGAAAAGCGACGCTGACCTTGCCCAGGTCGAGCCGGATGGCATTGCGCAGGCGGCTGGATTCGAAGGCCAGGGTGAGTTCGATCGGTTGGCCGGCCACGGCATGTCCGGCGCGGATGCGGCTCAGGCGCAGTCCGTCGAGGCTGCGAAACGCCACCAGCATGCTGGCCGTACTGGCGGCGCCAAGCAGGCAAGTGAGCAGTAGAGCGGCGTTGTTGGCGTAATTCAGCGCACCCACCAGCATGATGGCCAGAAGTACCGAAAAGCCGATGCCGAAACCGCTCGGCACGATATAGATGCGCCGGCGATGCAATTCGATCGGCAGGCTTTCGCGGCGACGGTAACGGGTCAGCGCGGGTAGCTGGCGTTCGGCCCAACGCTGGACGTGCTGAAGCAGCTCGCGCATCAATCCACCGCGACCTCGGCGAGCAGCTGTCGCGCCAAGGTGTCGCCGTTGGCCCCGCGCGTCGCCAGCAGGCGATGCGCGGCCAGGGGTACGAACAGGGCCTGGATGTCTTCGGGCAACACATACCTGCGACCGCTGAGCAAAGCCCACGCACGTGCGGCCCCCAGCAGGGCAAGCCCGGCGCGCGGTGACAGGCCGACGCGGATATCGGCGTGGTGGCGGCTGGCGGCGAGCAGCGCCTGCAGATAGTCGAGCAGGGCGGGGCTGGCGGTGACCGTCTGCGCCTGGCGGTTCAGCGCGGTCAACGAAACGCCGTCGAGCTGCGGCGAGAGCTGCGCGAGCAGATCGCGGCGATCGCTGCCGGTGAGCAGGGCGCGCTCGGCATCGGCATCCGGATAGTCCAGCGACAGCCGCAACATGAAGCGGTCCAGCTGCGAGTCGGGCAGCGGAAAGGTACCGTTGAGGTCGAGCGGATTCTGCGTGGCCACGACAAAGAACGGTTGCGCCAGCGCATGCGTCTGGCCGTCCACCGTGACCTGGTCTTCGGCCATCGCTTCCAGCAGGGCACTTTGCGTTTTCGGGCTGGCGCGATTGATTTCGTCAGCCAGCAGCAGGCCGGTGAAGATCGGTCCCGGGTGGAAGCGGAATTGTCCGGTCTCGCGCTCGTACACGCTGACGCCGATGATGTCCGACGGCAGCAGGTCGCTGGTGAACTGTACACGCTGGAACTCCAGCGCAAAGGTCGATGCCAGCGCGTGCGCCAGCGTGGTTTTGCCCACACCGGGCACGTCCTCCAGCAACAGATGGCCGCCGGCAATAAGGCAGGTGAACGCAAGCTTCACCTGTCGCGGCTTGCCCAGCAGTACGCGATTGACCTGCGCCATGGCGGCATCCAGACGCTGCTGCAGGGAGTCATCGTGAGACTGGGTCATCAGATTCTTCGCAGATGGCAAGGCACCTGCGGTCAGCAGGCATCGGTCCAGTGTAGCTGCCGCCTCATCCCCTGAATGCCTATGGCAGCTCGATACCCGCCTCGCGCAGCATCCGCGCCAGCGCAATCAGTGGCAACCCGATCAGCGCGGTGGGGTCGGCGTTGTCGATCGATGCGAACAGGCTGATCCCGAGGCCTTCGCATTTGAAACTGCCGGCGCAATCGAGCGGCTGCTCGCGTTCGACATAGCGGGCGATTTCCGTTGCGGTGAGTTCGCGGAAGCGCACGCGAGTCTGATCCACGTGAGTGCGCCGGCGGCCACTGCGGGTATCGAGCAGGCACAGCGCCGTATGGAAATGCACCTCGCGGCCGGAGCTGGCGCCAAGCTGGGCGCGGGCGAGCGCAGCGGTGCCGGGTTTGTCGAGCACCCTCCCATCGAGGTCGGCCACCTGATCGGAACCGATGATGAGGGCGTTGCGCTGTCCCCGGGCCACCGCGGTGGCCTTGGCGATGGCCAGCCTCAGCGCCCTTTCGGCGGGGGCCTCGTCCGCCAGCAGCGCTTCTTCGGTGCCCGGCGCGGATTGCTGGAAGTCTGGAATCAATCGGCGCAGCAGTTCGGCGCGGTAGCGTGAGGTCGATCCGAGCACGATCCGGGGCGGTACGCTGGCTGAGCTCATGTGTCCGATTCGCGCCGGATGTGTTCGCGCATGGCACTGTTGAGATCGTTCTGGGCCTGGTCGAGCGCCTTCAGCAAGGGCTGCAGCCGATCGCGTGTGCTGCGCATCGAGCTGGCGGCCTTGTCCAGCTCCTCCTGGCTGGCGCGAGGCGAACGGTCGCGGATCCACAACCTCTGCTGCAGCAGAGCGCGCAGACCGGCATCGATGGCGTGTCGAGCATCCTGTTCGCTGGCAGCGGGCAGATCGGGATTGAGCGACATTACGGCGTGCGCCTGCTGCAGGCCGGACCGGCAGGTCTTGAGGTCGGCCTCCAGCCGGTCCGCCAGATCCAGCAAGGTCTTGAGGCTGGTGCCGCGCTGGAGCTGGCGCCGGCGAAACAGCAGCGCGGCGGCCGCCAAAGCTGTCAGCAGCGCCAGCAGGACGGCGGTACCGAGCGTCAGGTAAGGGTTCACAGGGGCGGCTCAGGCGGCGAGGGGATCAGTCTGCCGCATCGGGACCGGATCAGGCAAAATGGCTGGAAACCCGAGCGGGATCGGGTGGCTCCGGTGCCACGGTAGTTGACTTCAACCGGCTTCGAACCTAACATTTCGCGATTATGTCCGTGACACTGCCAGAGTCCGTGGACGCTTGGCGCATGGTCTCGGCGCGGCGTTCATTCGAGGGAACGCTACCCATCGCGACCATGTCTCGCCTGTGCGAGGCGCTGGCGGGTACCGATGGCGCGGTGCGGTTCGAGCTGGATTTCGGACGCGACAGCCTTGGCATCAGTTACATCGATGTTCGCGCACAGGCCTCGTTGAGCGTGGTGTGCCAACGCTCGCTGGAACCGTTTGTGTTGCCGGTCGACGTGAGCACCCGGCTCGGACTGATCAAACAGGAGCGCGACGAGGCTGGCTTGCCGCCCGATTGCGAGCCACTGCTGGTGGCCGAGGATGGCCGGTTGAATCCGGCGGATGTAATTGAAGACGAATTGCTGTTGGCGCTGCCGCTGGTCCCGATCAACCCGGACAGCAGCCTGCCCGACGAAGTGACAGGCCAGGAGCCGGAAGACGATTCTGTCGGCGAGGGGCGCTCGGAGAATCCGTTCGCGGTGTTGCGCGAGCTGAAGAAGTAACCATCGATCCGATCCTGCGATCAGGGTCATGTCGCGACAGATCATCCCGTTTTTTTATCATCAAGTTTCCGTTGGAGAATTACCATGGCAGTTGCCAAGAGCCGCCGTACCCCGTCCACCCGCGGCATGCGCCGTTCCCACGACGCACTGAAGACCGTGCAGCTGTCCACCGATCCGACCAGTGGCGAAGTGCATCTGCGCCATCACGTGACCAAGGACGGCTATTACCGCGGCAAGAAAGTGATCGAGACCAAGGGTGCGGTGTCGGTCGAGGATTGATCCATCTCGCGATCCTCTTGGATCCCGAAGGTGATCAAGCGAGACGGCGCGGCGACGCGCCGTTTTGCGTTCAGGGGTGCTGTAACAATCTCCGGCACCCGATCCGCTGTTTTCGCTGATGGATAGTTGAATGGCCCAGATCTACGCCCGCATCATCGCCACCGGCAGCGCGCTGCCCGAGCGCGTCGTAAGCAACGCCGATCTGGAAAAGATCGTCGACACCAGCGACGAGTGGATCCGCACCCGCACCGGTATCCAGCAGCGTCATATCGCCGCTGATGGCGAGACCACCGGCGACCTGGCGTTCCTTGCTGCGCAACGTGCGCTGGAAGCCGCGGGCGTCAAGGCGTCCGAACTCGATCTGATCATTCTCGGCACGACTACGCCTGACATCATTTTTCCTTCCACCGCCTGCCTGGTGCAGCATCGCCTTGGCGCGAACGGGTGCGCCGCGTTCGATGTCAACGCCGCGTGCTCGGGTTTCGTATATGCGCTCGGTATCGCCGACAAGTTCATCCGCAGCGGACAGTCCAAGAAGGTACTGGTGATCGGCGCCGAGACGCTGACCCGCATGGTCGACTGGACCGAGCGCGAAAGCTGCGTGCTGTTCGGCGATGGCGCCGGTGCCGTCGTGCTGGAAGCCAGCAGCGAGCCCGGCATCTATGCCACCTGCCTGCATGCCGACGGCGGCTACAAGCATCTGCTGTACAACCCGGTCGGCGTTTCCGTCGGCTTCAAGGACGAGCCCAACCACGGCGTCCGCATCAAGATGTCCGGTCGCGAAGTCTTCAAGGTAGCGGTGAAGACGCTGGATTCGCTGGTCGAGGAAACCCTGCAGGCCGCCGGCATGGTCGAGTCGGACATCGACTGGCTGATCCCGCATCAGGCGAACCTGCGCATCATCGAGGCCACCGCCAAGCGGCTGAAGATGTCGATGGATCGCGTTGTCGTGACGGTCGACAAGCACGCAAATACCTCCTCCGGCTCGGTGCCGCTGGCGCTCGACTATGCGGTGCGTTCGGGCAAGGTCCAGCGCGGCCAGAACCTCTTGCTCGAGGCGTTCGGCGGCGGGTTCACATGGGCGTCGGCGCTGCTGCGCTACTGAGTCGGCGGCATTCGACACCTGGATGCCGCCCACGGGCGGCATCGCACTTCCGCATTCCCGCTCCGCCTGCGCCAGATACAGCTGCGTATGGGTAGGGATGCTGGCACCATGGCGGTTTTCGTCGACGGGATTCGCGCATCCATGAGTTCAACCTCCGCTTCGCTCGCATTCGTTTTCCCCGGGCAGGGTTCGCAGTTCGTCGGCATGCTGACCGAACTGGCCGCCGCACACCCCGAAGTACGGACAACGTTCGAGGAGGCTTCGCAAGGCGCTGGCATCGATCTGTGGAGCTTGAGTTCGGCGGGGCCGGAAGAGCAGCTCAACCGCACTGAAAATACCCAGCCGGCGCTGCTGGCGGCGAGCGTCGCCGTGTGGCGGGTATGGCGCAAGCTCGGCGGCACGCAGCCCGCGCAGTTGTCCGGCCACAGCCTGGGCGAGTACAGCGCGCTGGTTTGCGCCGGCTCTTTGTCGCTGCATGACGCGGCGGCGCTGGTGGCCGAACGCGGCCGGCTGATGCAATCGGCCGTGCCTGCCGGTGTGGGCGCGATGGCGGCCATTCTTGGCGGCGACGATGCGCAGATCGCCGCGGTGTGCGAGGAAATGGCGCAAGGGCAGGTAGTCTCGCCGGCCAACTTCAATTCGCCCGGCCAACTGGTGATCGCCGGCAACGCCGAGGCGGTGGATCGTGCACTGGCCAGGCTTGCCGAGCTGGGCGTGAAGAAGGCGATCAAGCTGGCCGTGTCGGTGCCTTCGCATTGCGCGCTGATGCGTGGTGCTGCCGACAAGCTGGGTGAACGCATGACGACGATCGACTGGCGGCTGCCGTCCATCCCGGTAGTGCAGAACGCCGAAGCCCGCCGTTACGACAGCGTCGACGACATCCGCGGCGCGCTGCAGCGTCAGCTGTATCTGCCGGTACGCTGGACCGAGTGCGTGCAGGCGCTGACAGCTGGCGGCGCCGCGCGCGTGGCCGAGTGTGGTCCGGGCAAGGTCTTGAGCGGCCTGATCAAGCGCATCGACAAGACCGTCGAAGCACGCGCGATAGGCATGCCGGCCGACCTGGACGCCGCGCTTGCCGAGTGGGCCTGAGTGCAGGCTTTTTCCTGATTCACGATTACGAAGGAACCCTCATGACCCACACACTGCAAGGTGAAATTGCGCTGGTCACCGGCGCCAGCCGCGGCATCGGCGCAGCGATTGCCGACGAGCTGGCGGCGATGGGCGCCACCGTGATCGGCACGGCGACCAGCGAGAGCGGCGCGGCGGCGATCGGTGAGCGATTGGCCGCCCATGGTGGCCATGGCCGCGTACTGGATGTCACCGATGGCGCTGCCGTCGATGCCCTGATCGACGGCATCAGCAAGCAATTCGGCGCGATCTCGATCCTGGTCAACAACGCCGGCATCACCCGCGACCAGTTGCTGATGCGCATGCGCGAGGAAGACTGGAACATCATCCTCGACACCAACCTCAGCTCGGTCTATCGGACTTCCAAGGCCGTGATGCGCGGCATGATGAAGGCGCGCAAGGGCCGCATCATTTCGATCGCCTCGGTGATCGGACTCACCGGCAACCCTGGTCAAGCGAACTACGCGGCCGCCAAGGCGGGTGTCATCGCCTTCTCCAAGTCGCTGGCGCGCGAGATCGGCTCGCGTGGCATCACCGTCAACGTGGTGGCGCCGGGCTTCATCGACACCGACATGACCCGTTCGCTGCCGGAAGAATCCAGGCAGGGCCTGCTCGGCCAGATCGCGTTGGGACGGCTCGGCGAGGTGTCCGATATCGCGAAGGCGGTGGGTTTCCTAGCTTCGCCGGCGGCGGCCTACATCACCGGGGAAACCCTGCACGTCAACGGCGGCATGTACATGCCGTAGGCGCGGCGACGGCAGTTGTCGCCAGCGAGCCCGTTTTAGGCGACAATTGCGCTTTCGCGCCGGTGCACAGGCACTGCGCCCTGGCATCTCCAGCGGATCGTGGCGGCCACGCGGTTTAGCCACTACAATGCGCCGGCCTTTTGCAGGCATTACGCCGGCACAGACAAACAATTACTCCTTGAGAGGTATGGGCAACATGAGCACCATCGAAGAGCGCGTCAAGAAAATCGTCATCGAGCAGTTGGGCGTGAAAGAGGATGAAGTCACGGCGAACGCTTCGTTCGTTGACGATCTGGGCGCAGATTCGCTGGACACGGTGGAACTGGTAATGGCGCTCGAAGAAGAATTCGAGACCGAGATTCCGGATGAAGATGCCGAGAAGATCACCACCGTGCAGCAGGCCGTCGATTACATCAAGGCCCACTCCAAGGATTGACGGAACGGATGCATGCCGACGTGCGGTTGATCGGTACGGCATCGACTGATCCGGCATGAATCGTCGTATACCGGACCGGCATTTTCATACGCCAGTCCGTCCACGGAATGACCCGAACGCTGCGCCTTTCCGGCGCAGTTTTCGTTTCTGCATTTTGTAACGTCCGACCCCGTATGGTGTGACCTGTGCTCGCGTCATGTATCGAACGACGCATCGGTGATCGCATCGCGAAGCATCCGCTGGCGGTTTGACGGACCACGAAGGAATAGAGAATGAGCAAGCGTCGAGTAGTAGTGACCGGCATGGGCATCATCTCGCCGGTCGGCAACGACATCGCCACCGCCTGGGAACGTGTTCTCAAGGGCGTCAGCGGGATCGGGCCGGTCACCCATTTCGATACTTCCGCTTATTCCACGCGCATCGCCGGCCAGGTCAGCGGCTTCGATCCTGCCGAGTGGATGCCGGCCAAGGACGTCAAGAAGATGGACCCGTTCATCCACTACGGCGTGGCCGCGGGTACTCAGGCGCTGCGGGATTCCGGGCTGGAAGTGACCGAGGCGAATGCCCCGCGCATCGGCGTGGCGGTTGGCGCCGGCATCGGCGGGCTGTACACGATCGAGGCCACCACGCTGGAACTGGCAGCCAAGGGGCCGCGCCGGGTTTCGCCGTTCTATGTGCCCAGCTCGATCATCAACATGGTCTCCGGCCAGCTGTCGATCATGTTCGGCCTGAAAGGTCCGAACATCGCCTGCGTGACCGCCTGTACCACGGCCACCCACAACATCGGGCTGGCGATGCGCATGATCCAGTACGGCGACGCCGACGCGATGATCGCCGGCGGTACCGAATTCGCCACCACCGGCACCGCGATGGCCGGCTTCTGCTCGGCCAAGGCGATGTCGACCCGCAACGACGATCCGACCAGGGCCAGCCGTCCGTGGGACAAGGACCGCGACGGCTTCGTGCTTTCCGACGGCGCCGGCGTGCTGATGCTGGAGGAATACGAACACGCCAAGGCGCGCGGCGCGCGTATCTACGCGGAGCTGGCCGGCTTCGGCATGAGCGGCGACGCGTTCCACATGACCGCGCCCAGCGAGGGCGGTGAGGGTGCGGCGCGCTGCATGCAGAGCGCACTCGACGACGCCAGGCTGGCGCCGGCCGAGGTGCAGTACGTCAATGCGCATGGCACGTCGACTCCGCTCGGGGATCTGGGCGAGGTGATGGCGGCGAAGAAGATCTTCGGCGATCACGCGTACAAGCTGGCGATGAGCTCGACCAAGTCGACCACCGGACATCTGCTGGGTGCGGCCGGCGGCGTCGAGGCCATCTTCACGATTCTGGCCTTGCGCGACCAGAAGTTGCCGCCGACGATCAACCTCGACGAGCCGAGTGAAGGCTGCGATCTGGATTTCGTGCCGCATACGGCGCGCGATGCGAAGCTCGACGTGGCGATCTCCAATTCGTTCGGCTTCGGCGGCACCAACGGCACGCTGGCATTCCGTCGCGTCTGACCGAACGATCTGGCGTGACCTGCCATCGTCGTATCCTGGCCGGCCGGCGCGACCTGCTCGCGCCGGCGGCCGCCTCTCCGGAACGTTATCCGTGCCTGCTGGAAAGCGTGGTGCACGGCACCGCGCAATCACGCTACGACATCCTGTTCGCATTTCCCCGGGATCGGCTGACCCTGCACGCAGACGGTAGCCTGAGCGATGAGGCGGGCAAGCGGCAGGGCGAGCGGTTCCTCGATGCGCTGGACGCCGCGTGGCAAAGGGACCGTCTGCCACCGGACGACGACAAGCTGCCATTCCATGGCGGCTGGGTATTGATGCTCGCTTACGAGCTTGCCGGCGAGATCGAGCCGACCTTGACGTTGCGACCCGCCGCGGTGTTGCCGGTGGCCCTGGCCATACGTTGTCCGGCGGCAGTGATCATTGATCATGTGCGTGACTGCACGATCCTGGTGGCCGAGGCGGGTCAAGAAAATCTGCTCGATGCACTCGAAGGTGACCTTGCGGTTTCGCCGCCGATTCCGCCGCTCGGTGCGCTGGCCGACTGGGACGAGGATGCGCCCGGGCAGTTTCTCGATGGCGTGGCACGCATCCACGAACACCTGTACGCCGGCGACATCTTCCAGGTGAACCTGTCGCGGGCATGGCGGGCGCGCTATGTACGGCCGCCTGAGCCGGCATCGCTCTATGCGGCGTTACGGCGCACCAACCCCGCGCCATTCGCCGGCCTGCTGCAGCAGCCGGGTTGGGCGGTGGCGAGCTCGTCGCCCGAGCGGCTGGTGGAAGTGCGTGGCGGCACGGCGCAAACCCGGCCCATCGCCGGCACCCGGCCGCGTCTGCCGGGCGACGATGAGCTGGCACGCATCCGTGAATTGAGCACACACCCGAAGGAACGCGCCGAACACGTGATGCTGATCGATCTGGAGCGCAACGACCTGGGGCGTGTCTGCGTCCCGGGCACGGTCGAAGTCGACGAATTGATGGTGGTGGAGAGCTATGCCCACGTTCACCACATCGTCTCGAATGTGCGGGGTCGTTTGCGCGCCGACGTGACACCTGGCGAAGTGATTGCCGCTACCTTTCCCGGCGGCACCATCACCGGTTGTCCCAAGGTGCGTTGCATGGAAATCATTGCGTCACTCGAGAACGCACCGCGCGGCGCCTACACCGGCGCGCTCGGCTACCTGGACCGCCATGGCGAGCTCGACTTGAACATCCTGATACGCACCCTGACCCTGGTCGGCAACGAAGTGAGCCTGCGCGCGGGCGCCGGCATCGTGGCTGATTCGGTGGCCGCGAGCGAGCTGGACGAAACGCGGATGAAGGCGCGCGGCCTGCTGCGCGCTCTGGGCGTGCCCGACTGATGCACGTGCGCATGCTGATCAATGGTATGGCGACGGAGCATGTTCCGGCGCTGGATCGCGGCCTCACCTATGGCGACGGGCTGTTCGAAAGCATCCGTCTGGTCGGTACGGCGGCACCGTTGTGGTCGCGCCACGTGCAGCGGCTGGCGGAAAGCTGTGGCCGCCTGCGGCTGCCGGTGCCCGACATGACACAGCTGTGGCAGGAAGTGCTGGCGGTCACGCGCGACATGCCGCAGGTGGTGGTGCGCGTCACGGTCACCCGCGGTGTCGGCGAGCGCGGTTACGCGTTGCCGGGGGCCCCGCAACCGACCCGCGTGGTGGCTGCCTTCGCGCCGCCGTCGACCTCAAGCGACAGTTACACACAAGGCGTGCGCATGCGCGTCTGCGATATCCGCCTGGGCGAACAGCCGTTGCTGGCTGGCATGAAACATCTGAACCGGCTGGAACAGGTGCTGGCACGCGCCGAGTGGAACGATCCGGCAATCGCCGAGGGCGTGCTGTGCGATAGCCATGGCCGGGTGGTTTCGGCGACCATGGCCAACCTGTTCGCAGTCGTCGGCGGCGCGTTGCTGACGCCGGCGCTGGATCGCTGCGGCGTGGCAGGCGTGGCCCGCGCCGAAGTGCTGGCGGCCTGTCCGCAGGCGCGGGTGGGCGAGTTGACGCTGGACGACCTGCGCAACGCGAGCGAGGTGTTTCTCAGTTCGAGCGTGCGCGGCATCCTGCCGGTCTGTTCACTCGGCGAACGTCACTATGCGGTTGGCGGGATCGCCCGCGAGCTGCAGCAGCATTGGCGCAATCTGGGATTTTCGATGGAGCAGGGCGGATGAGTGGCAAACCGATGCGTGGACGTGTGCGGCTGCGCGCGCTGCTGGTCTTGCTGGTGCTGGCCGGCGCGCTGATCTATGGCTGGAGCGATTACAGCCGCTTCAGCAATGCGCCGTTGAACGTGACGGTCCAGGGCGAGAGCATCGACGTAAGCCGCGGCAGCAGTTTCAGGAACATCGTCGGCGACCTTCGCCAGCGCCATTTCACCGACGCCAACAGTTTTTACTGGCGGCTGCTGGCCGAACAGATGCGCGTAGCCGGCAAACTGCACGCCGGCGAGTACGCTTTGAGCCCGGGCATCACACCGCGCCAGCTGCTTGACAACATGGCCGGCGGAAAAGTGTTGCAACGCCTGTTCACCATCGTTGATGGCTGGACCTTCGGCGAGTTGCGCCAGGCTCTGGCCAAGACGGAAAAGTTGAACCACGAGAGCGCCGGACTCGACGACGCCGCGGTCATGCAGAAGCTCGGCGCGCCCGGCGAAGCGCCGGAAGGCCGCTTTCTGCCGGAGACCTATGCTTATGTGAAAGGCGACAGCGACCTGGACATCCTCAAGCGCGCGCACGCCGCGATGGTCAGGACGCTCACCGCGTTGTGGCCGGCGCGCGCGGCGGATCTCCCGCTGGCCACCCCCTACGAAGCGCTGATACTTGCCTCGATCGTGGAAAAGGAAACCGGCCGTGCGGACGAACGTGCCCAGATCGCGGGCGTGTTCGTGCGGCGCCTGCAAAACCACATGCTGCTGCAGACTGACCCCAGCGTGATCTACGGCATGGGTGCCAGCTACGCCGGAAACATCCGCAAGGGTGACCTCACCGCCGATACGCCCTACAACACCTACACCCGTCCCGGCCTCCCGCCGACCCCGATCGCGCTGCCTGGCAAAGCGGCGCTGGAAGCAGCGTTGCACCCGGCTGCCGGCAGCGCGCTGTACTTCGTCGCGCGCGGCGATGGCGGTCACGTGTTTGCCGACTCCCTGGCGGAACACAATCGCAACGTCGACTGCTACCAGCGGAAGCATTGCCAATGAGCGCGGTACGCGGAAAATTCATCAGCCTCGAAGGTGGCGAAGGGGCCGGCAAAAGCACCTTGCTTGCCGGCCTGCGCGACTGCATCGAGCAGCGCGGCATCGTGCTGGTGCAGACGCGCGAACCCGGCGGCACCGCCGTGGGCGAAGCCGTGCGCGCCATCGTGCTCGATCCGGCCCAGCAAGAATTGGCCGCCGAAACCGAATTGCTGCTGATGTTCGCCTCGCGCGCGCAACTGGTGCGCGAGGTCATCGAGCCGGCACTGCGTGCGGGGAGCTGGGTGCTGTGCGATCGCTACGCCGACGCCAGCTACGCCTATCAAGGTGGCGGACGCGGTCAGCCGATGGAGCGCATCGCCGAACTCGAACGTTGGGCTTGTGCCGGCGTGACGCCCGACCTGACGTTGCTGCTCGACCTGCCCGTGGCGACCGGTCGCGCGCGTGCGGCCGGTCGCGGCGACGCCGACCGGATCGAGGTGGAGGCCGATGCTTTTTTCGAACGCGTGCGAGCGGCCTATCGCGACCGCGCCATGGCCGAACCGGATCGGTTTCGGCTCATCGACGCCAGCCAGTCACCTGCCGAGGTACTGCAGGCGGCGACACTGGCGCTGGACGCCCTGACCGGGAAGTCGCCGGCATGACCGCGCTGCCGTGGCACGCCGAGCATTGGGCGCGGCTGCAGGCGCGCCGCCAGCGCGATGCCTTGCCGCACGCGCTGTTGCTGTGCGGAGCGGCGGGTCTCGGCAAGCGCGCGTTCGCGCAGCGCTTCGTGCAGGGGCTGCTGTGCAGCGAGCCTGAGGGTGGCGATGCCTGCGCGCACTGCCGCAGTTGCCTGCTGGTTGCCGCGGGCACGCATCCGGATGTGATTTCGATGAGCTTCGGCTTGCGCAAGGACGGTGTGCAACGCAGCGAGATCGTGGTCGACCAGATCCGCGAACTGTCGGCGCGATTGGCCATGAGTAGCCAGTTCGGCGGTTGGCAGGTGGCCACGATCGACCCGGCCGACGCGATGAATCCGGCCGCGGCCAACGCGTTGCTGAAAACGCTGGAGGAGCCCTCCGCGCAGACGATGCTGATCCTGCTGGCCGATGCACCATGGCGGCTGCCGCAAACCATACGAAGCCGTTGCCAGCGTATCGAATTTCATTTGCCGGCCACCGCCGATGCCATGGCATGGCTGCAGGCGGGCGGGGTACGTGACCCGGCCGCTGCGCTCGAGGCCGCTGGCGGCAATCCTGGCCTGGCACACGCGTGGGGGCAGGAAAGTGCGCTCGACCGGCGTATGGAAGTTCGCAAGGATCTGGCGGCGCTCGCGGCGGGCCGGGGCCAGGCGCTGGAGGTGGTAAAACGCTGGCTGGACAACGAGCCGGCACAGCGGCTTTGGTTTGCTGCCCAGGCGGTCGCCGACGAGGTCAGGGCTCGCTCGTTCGAGAGCACCGGGCCCCTGGCGAGCGCGATGGACATCGACGCACTCGGCCACTGGTACAACGCCGTCAACCGCGCCCGCGAAAGCCTGCGTGGGCCGTTGCGCGGCGACCTGTTGCTGCTTGAGCTGCTGGCGCAATGGCGTTGAACGGCATCATGGCCGGCGCTCAGCCGTCATCGGAGCCGGGGACACCGCCCACGTTTTCCGCGCAGACGCGGCTGCTTGTGGTGGCGCCGCATCCTGACGACGAGACCATCGCTACCGGCCTGCTGCTGCAGCAAGTCAGGGCGGTCGGTGGCGAGGTGGGCATCCTGTTGCTGACCTCCGGCGACAACAACCCTTGGCCGCAACGCTGGCTGGAACGGCGTGTGTGGATCGGTGCCGCCGATCGGCAGCGCTGGGGCCGTCGCCGGCATGCGGAGATGCTGCAGGCTTTGCAAAGCCTCGAGGTGCCGCCGGGGGGGCTGCAGTCGCTCGACTGGCCGGACATGGGTGTCACCGATGCGCTGTTGCAATCGGACAACGCAGCAGTCGCCGCGGTGGCGGCGGCGATCGACCGGTTCGGCCCAAACCTGGTGGCCATGCCTGGCCTGGACGATCGCCATCCCGACCATGGCTCAGCCCACGTCGTGGTGCGGCTGGCTCTGGCCGGGCGGGTCGCGGGGCCACGGCAGCTTGCTTATCTGGTGCACGGCCAGGCGCCGGCCAGCGGGGTCATCGAAATTTCGGGCACGCCGGCACAGGTGGGCCGCAAGCGTGCCGCGCTGGCGGCGCATCGCAGCCAGACGGCCCTGAGCGGGGGCCGCATGCGACGCCTGGCGGATCGGCCCGAGCGTTACATCGAGCCTGCGACCCGATCGGCGGCAGCGACAGCGGTCTTGCCGTGGCAGCCGCCTGCATGGATGTGGCCGTGGTTGCGGCTGACTGTGGTCGGCGCTGACGGAACGCAGAGCTGGCGCTGGTGCGACGCGCCCGTCCAGCGTGGCAGCGGCGGTCGTTGCGAACTGATCGTGCCGCCCGGTTCGGCCCCGAGGTTCGCGCGCCTGGCGTCGACCTTGCCTGCGCTGTGGATATTCGACCATTGGGGGTGGTGCGAAATCTGAGCCAGCCCCCAGCCGTGCTCTTGCATAGACACGTTGACAGGGTTAGCTTCTGGCGGGGGAAGATGATGCGGGCGCAGCCCTTGGCGTTGCGCCATCCGTGCGACATCATCAACACCGGTTGCGATCCAGTCCCGTGTTATCGAAGCAAGCTGCCGATGTCGTCTACGGCTGGTCAACTGAATGCAAAACCCGGATCTGAAACCGTTCGATATCCCTGTCGCGTCAGCGTCCAGCGAGCATTTCTACGCCGCCCTCTTCGATATAAGTCAACTGCTGGTCCGTTCGCTCGAACCGCCCGCGCTTTACGCGGGAGTGATCGAGGTTCTCGAACGCCGCATCGGCGCGTTGCGGGTGATGATCGGCGAAGTCGATCACGGCACCGGCTGGTTCCGGCGGATCGCTCCCGACCCGGTCGCCGTCGGAATGGAGGATATTTTTCCGGACGGACTACCCTTCTCGGTCGCCCGTCTCCCGTTCTGGGAAGGCATGCCGCAGATCGAAAGCGACATCCGGCACGCGCCCGGTTTCGAGGCATTCCAGCAGGCTTATGTGCGCCACGGTATCGCTTCCGCCGTGGCCGTGCCGGTGATGGTCTTCGGCGAGGTGCGGGCGGGGCTGGTGATACGGTCCGCGCACGCCAGTTTCTTTTCGCCGCGCATGATCGAGCTGCTGCAGCAGGCCGCGGCGAGCATCGGCCTGGGACTGGAGGCGCACGAGCAGCGCCGGCTGCTGCTGCAATCCGTGCGCGACGAAGCTTGCCAGCGGCGTGCATTGCGCCTGCTCAGCGAGATGGTCAAGGTCATCACGCGCAGCCCGGATGAGCCAGCCCTGCTGACCGATGCCTGCCGCGTCGCTCGGCAGCTGGGCGCTTATCAGTGTGCCTGGCTCGCCCTGCTCGATGGCGGCGATGGGGAGGTACTGCGGTTGCGCGCGCACGACGGACTCGCCGATGGCTTGATGGGCGGGCCCGGGCTCGACCTGACCGATGCCGCTTGTGCCAATGACGCGATCGTCGGGGCGATGGCCTCCGGACAGGCGCAAGTCAGCCATCCCGCTGCGAACGGTCGGCCCGAATGGCCGATGCACGGGGATCTGCCGTTGCCGGTCGCGCTGCTGGCGTTGCCGCTGCAGGTGGAAGGCAACGTGGTAGGCGTTTTCGTTCTGGCCGCGTCCAACGCCGATGCCTTTGCGCCGACCGAGTTGCAGATATTTTCGGAAATGGCGATCGAGCTAGGTCTGGGCATCCAGATGCAGCGGACCAAGGCGGCGCGCCTTGCGGCCGAGCAGGATCTCCGGTTCAACCTGCAGCACTTCCGCACGGTTCTGTCGAACCAGTACGCAGGCATCCTGGTGATGTCCGAAGACAACCGCGTCAGCTTCGTCAACGAAGCTTTTTGCCGACTTTATGATTTGACCGAGACGCCGGCCGAGCTGGAAAACCTTTCTTCGGCGGCGATTTTCGAACGCACGAAGGGAACCATGGACGACCCGCACCGCGAGTGGCAGCGGGTGCAGGACATCCTCGCCAGGAACGAGCCGGTCAAGGGCGACGAAGTTTCGCTGAAGGACGGGCGCACCTTCCTGCGCGATTTCACACCTATCACCATCGACGGCGTACCGCAGGGCCGGTTGTGGCATCAACGCGACATCACCGAACAGAAGATGCATGAGGCGCGGGTCGAGCGGCTAGCGTTCTACGACGTGGTCACCGGCCTGCCAAACCGGCGCCTGCTGTTCCAGTTGCTGCAGGAGGCACGGACGCAGGCGATCGAGCAGCACTCCGTGATGGTCGTTGGTGTGCTCGACCTCGATCGTTTCAAGAGCGTCAACGACACCATCGGCCACGGCGGCGGCGACAGCGTGCTGCTGGAAGCGTCGACGCGGATTCTCGGCATGCTGCGCGAAGAAGACGTGCTGGCGCGCTTCGGCGGCGATGAGTTCGCGCTGGTGATCTCCGGCCTCGACAGCCGCGAACAGCTTGACGTGATCAGCCGCTGCATCCTGCAGGCGTTGCGCGCACCATTCCAGGTGATGGGCGAGCAGCTGTATCTGTCCGCCAGCATCGGCTGGACCCTGTTTCCGTCGGACGGGTCCGATGCGGAAGGCCTGATCCGGCATGCCGATCTGGCCATGTACGCGGCGAAAGACGAGGGCAAGGACCGCGGGGCCCTGTACGAGCCGGCCATGGAAATGGAGCAGTTGCGCTTGCAGGCCATGCGCGAGCGGATCGCGCAGGCACTGCAGCAGTCGCATCTGCAATTGTTGTTCCAGCCGATCGTGTATATCGACGGTCTGCCCGGCCTGCACGGCGTGGCCGGCATGGAAGCGCTTCTGCGCCTCGACGACACCGGCACCGAGCTGACCGAACCGTCCCGTTTCATGCATGTGCTGGACGATCCACAGCTGGCGCGGCCGATCGGTCGCTACGTGCTGAACGAGGCGCTGAAGCGATGCCAGGGCTGGATGCGCGAAGGTATCTCGATACCGGTCTCTATCAACATCAGCACGCGCCACCTGTTGCATCCGGCGTTCTTCAGCGACATCGAAGCCGTGCTGGACATGTACCCCGGCGTGATGGACGTGGGTTTCGGTATCGAGGTGACCGAAACCGGCCCCTCGATGGACCATGCCCGCGCCAAGGTGGTCATCGAGGAATGCCGCCGGCGCGGCATCCGGGTCGGGCTGGACGACTTCGGCACGGGTAGTGCGTCGCTCAGTCACATCCAGCAACTGGACATCGAGCACATCAAGCTCGATCAGAGTTTCGTGCGCGACATCCTCAGCGATGAACGCAACATGGCGATCGCCGCCGGCGTCATCACCACCGCACGCATGTTGGCCAAGACGGTCATCGCCGAAGGTGTGGAAACCTCGGCGCAAGGTGACCTTCTCGCTTCGCTGGGCTGCCACCAGTTGCAGGGTTTCTCGATTTCGCGGCCAATGCCGGCGGATGCGGTGCCGGGGTGGGTGGCGGGCTGGATTCCTCCCTCGTCGTGGGGCGCGCTGGTCAATGAACGGCAATCGCTGTTGTCCGGCCAGCCTGATGGCCGCTGAGCGCCGCGCAGTGGTACGCGCGCGGTACAGCCATTAAGATCAGCCGACGATCGGCCGTTTCGGGCGTTCGACAGGAGCCAGCATGAAACCCACGGGCGCCCGCCAAGGCATCATTTCACTGAAAATCAAGGACGCGGCGTCGCTCTACAACGCGTACATGCCCTTCCTGAAACACGGCGGCCTGTTCGCCGCGACCGCCCAGTCGTATTCGCTGGGCGACGAGGTGGTGCTGCTGGTGACCCTGGCCGAGGAGACCGAACGGTTGTCCGTGGTCGGCAAGGTGGTGTGGATCAGCCCGGTCGGCGCGCAGGGCAATCGCACGGCGGGCATCGGCATTCATTTCAACGAATCCAGTGACGCCGAAGCCGCACGAAGCCGGATCGAGAACATCCTCGCCGGCACGCTCACCTCCGAGCGGGCGACCCAGACCATGTGATCGCCGCGACGCGGGGATGACGGTGCTATTGCGCATCGCATCGGCCGTCAAGGCTTGTTGTACCCACATGCACTGATACAATGCCGCGGTTCGCGAGCTCGTTTCGCGAAATATCGGACGCTTGCGGTTCAGACCGGCGAGCGTGGGCGAACTGCCCATGGCCTCGCGGCCTGCCGAATCGAAAGTCGCCGGACCGTGAGTTACTGGATATTCCCCGCGGTCACTGATGCGCCTGATGGCGCGGAGGTACGTTGCATCGTGCTTGCCGAATACTGGCCCGTTCTGTTGTTCATCGGCGTCGCCACCGGCCTCGGTCTGGTGTTGCTGGCGGTCGGCCTGCTGGCCGGCCCGCGCCGCCCCGAGGCGGAAAAACTTGCGCCCTACGAGTGCGGCTTCGAGGCATTCGAGGATGCGCGCATGCGCTTCGACGTGCGCTATTACCTGCTCGCGATCCTTTTCATCATCTTCGACCTGGAAATCGCCTTCCTGTTTCCGTGGGCGGTGGTGTTCCAGCAGATCGGTGCGATCGCGCTGATCGAGATGGCGCTGTTCCTGCTGCTCCTCGTCGTCGGTTTTGCCTACGTGTGGAAGAAGGGAGCGCTCGAATGGGAGTGATGGATTCCGTCAGTCGGGTGATGCACAACCCGCAGCCGCTGAACGTGGTCGACGACATCCTGCGTCCGGCCGGCGACAACCCGATCGTGCAGCGCGGCTTCGCCACGGCGCGCATGGACGAGTTGATGAACTGGGCACGCACCGGTTCGATGTGGCCGATGACGTTCGGCCTGGCGTGTTGCGCGGTGGAGATGATGCACGCCGGCGCGGCGCGCCTCGACCTTGACCGCTACGGCGTGATCTTCCGCCCCAGTCCGCGCCAGTCCGACGTGATGATCGTGGCCGGCACCCTGGTCAACAAGATGGCACCCGCGCTGCGCAAGGTCTACGACCAGATGCCCGAGCCGAAGTGGGTGATCTCGATGGGCAGCTGCGCCAACGGCGGCGGCTACTACCACTATTCCTACTCCGTGGTGCGTGGATGCGACCGCATCGTGCCGGTGGACATCTACGTGCCGGGCTGCCCGCCCACGGCCGAAGCACTGATCCACGGCATCCTGCAGCTGCAGAAGAAAATCCGCCGCACCAGCACCATCGCGCGTTCCTGAGGCGCAACCCATGACCGACACGAAGACCTCGCTGGCCGGGCAGCTCGCTGCACGATTCGGCGACACGCTGACCATCAGCACGGTACGCGGCGAGACCACCGCCGAGCTGGCCGCCGCCGACCTGATCGCGGTGGCCACCGCGTTGCGCGACGAGCCCGCGTACCGCTTCAGTGAACTGATCGACCTGTGCGGCGTCGACTATCTCGGCTACGGGCAGACCGAATGGGACACCGAAACCGTTTCCAGCACCGGTTTCTCTCGCGGCGTGGAAGGGCAGGCGCAGGGCCGTTTCGACTGGGCCGGGCGCCCGCGCGGCAATGGCGAGAACCAGCCGCGCCGCTTTGCCGTGGTGATCCACCTGTTGTCGATCGAACACAATCGCCGCTTGCGCCTGCGCGTTTTCTGCGCCGACGACAGCCTGCCCTTGGTACCGTCCCTGACCCTGGTATGGCCGGGCGTGAACTGGTTCGAGCGCGAGACGTTCGATTTGTACGGCATCCTCTTCGATGGCCACCCGGACTTGCGCCGGATCCTCACCGACTACGGTTTCGTCGGGCATCCGTTCCGCAAGGATTTCCCGCTGATCGGCAACGTCGAGGTGCGCTACGACCCCGAGCAGAAGCGCGTGATCTATGAGCCGGTGTCGATCGAGCCGCGCGTGCTGGTGCCGCGCACCATCCGCAACGACGCCGACCTGATGCAGGCCAAGGCCGAAGCCGCCGACCACTGGCGGGAGAATTGAGCATGCAGGAAATCCGCAATTACACGATGAACTTCGGCCCGCAGCATCCGGCCGCACACGGCGTGTTGCGCCTGGTGATGGAAATGGACGGCGAAACCATCGTCCGCGCCGATCCGCATGTGGGCCTGCTGCATCGTGGTACCGAGAAGCTGGCCGAGTCCAAGCCGTTCAACCAGTCGATCGGCTACATGGACCGGCTCGATTACGTCTCGATGATGTGCAACGAGCACGCCTACGTGAAGGCCATCGAGAACCTGCTCGGCATCGAGGCGCCGGAACGCGCTCAGTACATCCGCACCATGTTCGACGAGATCACCCGCATCCTGAACCACCTGATGTGGATCGGCTCGAATGCGCTCGATCTCGGTGCGATGGCGGTGTTCCTGTACGCGTTCCGTGAGCGCGAGGAACTGATGGACGTCTATGAGGCGGTGTCGGGCGCGCGCATGCACGCGACCTATTACCGCCCCGGCGGCGTCTACCGCGACCTGCCGGCGCAGATGTCGCAGTACCGCGAGTCGCCGTGGCACAAGGGCAAGGACCTGAAGCGCATCAACAACTGGCGCGAAGGCTCCATGCTGGATTACCTCGAAGCGTTCACCGCCGATTTCCCGTCGAAGGTGGACGAGTACGAGGACTTGCTCACCAACAACCGCATCTGGAAACAGCGCACCGTCGGCATCGGCGTGATCAGCCCGGAGCTCGCCCAGCAGTGGGGCATGACCGGCGCGATGCTGCGCGGCTCCGGCGTCGAGTGGGACCTGCGCAAGAAACAACCCTACGCGAAGTACGCCGAGATGGACTTCGACATCCCGGTCGGCGTCAACGGCGACTGCTACGACCGTTACCTGGTGCGCGTGGAAGAGATGCGCCAGTCGAACCGGATCATCCAGCAGTGCGTGAAGTGGCTGAAGGCCAACCCGGGGCCGGTGATGGTGAAGAACTTCAAGGTCGCCCCGCCGTCGCGGGTCGAGATGAAGGAGGACATGGAAGCGCTGATCCATCACTTCAAGCTGTTCACCGAAGGCTATTGCGTGCCCGCCGGCGAAACCTACGCGGCGGTCGAGGCACCGAAAGGCGAGTTCGGCTGCTACCTGGTTTCCGACGGTGCCAACAAGCCGTTCCGCGTGCACCTGCGCGCACCGGGCTTTGCCCATCTGTCTTCCATGGACACCATCGTGCGCGGCCACATGCTCGCCGACGTGGTAGCCATGATCGGTACCTATGACCTCGTGTTCGGCGAAGTCGATCGCTGAGGCCGGAGCAAAACACACATGAAAGCCACCGGACATTTCGAGCAGGTCAGGCACGTCGATCCGCTCGCCGTACTCACCGAGGACACGCGCCATCACATCGATGAGTGGGTGGCCAAATTCCCGCCGGACCGCAAGCGCTCCGCACTGATCCAGGCGTTGTTCGGCGCGCAGGAGCAGAACCGGGGGTTTCTCACCGACGAGTTGATCACTGCCGTCGCGAAATACCTCGACCTGCCGCCGGTGTGGGCCTATGAAGTGGCCAGCTTCTATTCGATGCTGGAGACCAAGCCGGTCGGACGCAACAACGTGGCGATCTGCACCAACATATCGTGCTGGCTCAACGGCGCGGAAGGTCTGGTGCGCCACTGCGAGAAGAAACTGGGCATCAAGCTCGGCGAAAGCACGCCGGACGGGCGCGTCTACCTGAAGCGGGAAGAGGAGTGCATCGCCGCCTGCGTGTATGCGCCGGCGATGACGGTAAACGGTCATTACCACGAGCACCTCACCACCGAGAAGCTCGACGCGATCCTCGACGGTCTGAGCATCGATGGCCCGGCCATGCATGGTCATGAAGAGGGGAGCCACTGATGGCTGTCGGACCCGCCCCGCAGGAACACCAGGTCGTCTATACCACGCTGCATTTCGACAAGCCGTGGGCGATGGACAGCTATGTACAGATGGATGGCTACAAGGCGTGGAAGAAGATTCTCGCCGAGAAGCCCGATCCGGCAGGCCTGATCGACGAAATCAAGAAATCCAGCCTGCGCGGCCGTGGTGGCGCGGGCTTTCCGACCGGCCTGAAGTGGTCGTTCATGCCCAAGGGCACGATGCAGAAATACATCCTGTGCAATTCGGATGAGTCGGAACCCGGCACGGCGAAGGACCGCGACATCCTGCGCTACAACCCGCATGCAGTGATCGAAGGCCTGGCCATCGCCTGCTACTGCACCGGGTCCACCGTCGCGTACAACTACCTGCGTGGCGAATTCCATCATGAGCCGTTCGAGCACCTGGAAGAGGCACTGAAGGAAGCCTACGCGGCAGGCCTGCTGGGCAAGAACGTGCAGGGCAGCGGCATCGACGTGGACATCTACAACGCGCTTGGCGCCGGCGCCTACATCTGTGGCGAGGAAACCGCGTTGATGGAATCGCTGGAAGGCAAGAAGGGCCAGCCGCGCTTCAAGCCGCCGTTCCCGGCCAATTTCGGCCTGTACGGCAAGCCGACCACGATCAACAACACCGAGACGTACGCGTCGGTGCCGGCGATCCTGCGCAACGGCGCCGACTGGTTCCTCAACCTGGGCAAGCCGAACAATGGCGGGCCGAAGATTTTCTCGGTCTCCGGCCACGTGAACAAGCCGGGCAATTTCGAGATCCGCCTGGGGACCCCGTTCAAGGATCTGCTGGAAATGGCCGGCGGCGTGCGCAACGGCCACAAGCTGAAGGCGGTGATTCCCGGTGGCTCCTCGATGAAGGTCTTGCCAGCCGACATCATGCTCGACAGCACGATGGACTACGACTGCCTGCAGAAGGCTGGTTCGGGCCTGGGCTCCGGCGCGGTCATCGTGATGGATGAAACCACATGCATGGTGCGGGTCTGCCATCGCATCGCGCGTTTCTACATGGCTGAATCCTGCGGCCAGTGCACGCCGTGCCGGGAAGGCACCGGCTGGATGTACCGCGTGCTGTCGCGCATCGTGGAAGGCAAGGGCACCGAGGAAGACCTGCATCGCCTGAAGGCGATCGCCGGCCAGATCGAAGGCCACACCATCTGTGCGTTCGGCGAAGCGGCCGCCTGGCCGGTACAGGGGTTCCTGGCCCGTTTCTGGAGCGAATTCGAATATTTCGTGCAGCACGGCCGTTCGATGGTCGACGACAAGCTGGCCGAAGCCAACAGTGGAGTTGCTGCATGAGTGCGCAGCCAACCAACAATGCCGCGCCCGACCTGATCAACATCGAGGTCGACGGCACGCCCACGCAAATCCGCAAGGGCGCGATGATCATCGAGGCCGCCGACGCGGTCGGCGTGGCGATCCCGCGTTTCTGCTACCACCGCAAATTGCCGATTGCCGCGAACTGCCGCATGTGCCTGGTAGACGTGGAAATGGGCGGCAAGCTGATGCCCAAGCCGCAGCCGGCATGTGCCACTCCGGTAGCGGAGGGCATGAAGGTGATGACGCGCTCGGACAAGGCGCTGAAGTTCCAGAAAGACGTGATGGAATTCCTGCTGATCAACCATCCGCTGGATTGCCCGATCTGCGACCAGGGCGGCGAATGCGAACTGCAGGACGTGGCGCTGGGCTATGGCCGCAGCGTCTCACGCTTCACCGAACGCAAGCGTACCGTGGCCGACGAGAACATCGGGCCACTGGTCGCCACCGAGATGACCCGCTGCATCCAGTGCACGCGCTGCGTGCGCTTCACCAGCGAAATCGCCGGCACCTACGAGCTGGGTGGCATGAGCCGCGGCGAGAACCTGCAGATCGGCACGTATATCGGGAAAACCGTCGAGACGGAGCTGTCCGGCAACATCATCGACGTGTGTCCGGTCGGCGCGCTCACTAACAAGCCATTCCAGTTCAAGGCCCGCGCCTGGGAGCTGATCGCAAAGCCGTCGATCGGCTATCACGATGCGCTCGGCTCCAACCTGTGGCTGCACACGCGCCGCGGTGAAGTGCTGCGCACGGTGCCGCGCGACAACGAATCGATCAACGAGTGCTGGCTGTCCGATCGCGATCGCTACAGCCACCAGGGCATGTACTCAGACGATCGCATTCTGGCGCCGGAAGTGAAACGCGACGGGCAGTGGCAGGCCACCACCTGGGAAGACGCCCTGCAATTTGCCGGTGAGGCGCTGAAGAAGGCGCCGGGCAGCGAGCTCGGCATCCTCGTGCATCCGGCCAGCTCGAATGAAGAGGGCGATCTGCTGATGCGCCTGGCTCGCGGCCTGGGCAGCGCGCATGTCGACCATCGCCTGCGCCAGCTCGATTTTGCCGACAATGCCGTAGCCGCCAGCTTCGCGCTGCCGGTGGCCAACATGGACCAGGTCAGGGCGGCGCTGCTGATCGGCTCCGATCTGCGCCATGAAATGCCGCTGCTCAATCATCGTCTGCATCAGGCGGTGAAGAAGGGCGCGAAGGTGTACGCGGTCAATCCGGCGAGCTTCGATTTCAATTACGGCCTTGCCGGCGAATCGGTCGTCGCGCCGCAGGCGCTGGTGGATGCGTTGCTGGCGCTGGCCAAGGCGGCTGTGGCCGCTGGCGCCAGCGCGCCGGCCGAGCTGGCCGATGCGATCGGTTCCGTGGAGAACGATCAGGGCGACAGCGATGCGATTGCCGCGCTGAAGTCGGGCCAGGCCGTGGTCATTCTTGGCGAGGCCGCGGTGACTCATCCGCAGGCTTCGTGGTTGCGATCGATTGCGCGGTTCATCGCCGATGCCACCGGAGCGGCCTGCAATGAATTGCCGGTCGGCGCTAACGCGGTCGGTCTGGGCAAGCTCGGCGTGCTGCCGGGCAATGGCGGGCTCGATGCGCAGGCGATGCTGGCTCAGCCGCGCAAGAGCTACGTCCTTTATGGTGTCGAACCGCCGCATGATTTCGCCGATGGCAGCGTCGCGCTGAAAGCGCTGCGCGCGGCGGACCAGGTGGTGGCGTTCAGCGCTTACGCCAGCCCGGCGCTACGCGAGGTGGCCGACGTGATCCTGCCGATCGCGTTGCTGCCCGAAACCGACGCCACGATGGTCAATGTGGATGGCCTGGCACAGGGCGTGAGCGCTGGAGCGAAGGCTCCCGGTCAGGCACGTGCCGGCTGGAAGGTGTTGCGTGCCCTGGGTGGCGCATTGCATCTGGGAGGATTCGAGTTCGACGATCTTGCCGGTTTGCGTGACGGAATTAGTGAACGCGTGCCGACGCCGCGACAGGGTCTGGCCGCGCGCCCGACAGCCACTGGCCTGACCCGTCTGGCCACCTGGCCGATCTATCGTGGCGATGCCGTGCTGCGCCGTGCCACGGCGCTGAATGCGCATCCGCTCAATCGCGCGCCGGCGGTACGCGTGAACGCGGCCGAGGCGCAGCGTCAAGGTCTTGCCGACGGTGCGCAGGTGCGTGTCGGCGAGGTGGCGTTGCCGCTGGTGATCGACGTGGCCGTGCCCGATGGCACGGTGTGGATCGAGGCTGCCCAGGATCTCACTGCCACGCTGCCGCCGTATGGCGCGGCCATCACCTTGAGCAAGGCATAAGCATCATGGCCGATCAACTCATCAACCAGATCGTGTGGCCGATCGTCTTCATCCTGTGCATCACGGTGCCGCTGATCATCGCGGTGGCGATGTTCGTGTACTGGGAACGCAAGGTCATCGGCTGGATGCACGTGCGCCTCGGGCCAAGCAAGATCGGCCCGTTCGGCCTGCTGCAGGCCTTCGCCGACGTGGTGAAGCTGCTGATCAAGGAAGTGATCCTGCCGACCAAGGCGAACCGCTTCCTGTATTTCATGGCGCCGTTGCTGGCATTGATTCCGGCGCTGGCGGCGTGGGCCGTGATTCCGTTCAGCAGCAAGATGGTGCTGTCGAACGCAAACGCCGGCGTGTTGTACCTGCTGGCGATGACCTCGCTGGGCGTGTACGGCATCATCATCGCCGGCTGGGCTTCCAATTCACGCTACGCGCTGCTCGGCGCGATGCGTTCGGCAGCGCAGGTGATCTCCTATGAACTGGCGATGGGCCTGTGCCTGGTCTGCGTGCTGGTGTTGTCGGGCAGTTTGAACCTGAGCGACATCGTCAATGCCCAGGCCGGCGGCAAGGGGCTGTTCGACTGGTTCTGGCTGCCGCTGCTGCCGGTTTTCGTCATCTATTTCATCTCCGGAGTGGCCGAAACCAACCGCGCACCGTTCGACGTGGCCGAGGGCGAATCGGAAATCGTGGCAGGCTTCCACGTGGAATATTCGGGCTCGGCGTTCGCGATCTTCTTCCTCGCCGAATACGCCAACATGATCCTGGTTAGCTTCCTGGCTTCGATCCTGTTCCTGGGCGGCTGGCTCAGCCCGCTGCAGGGCTGGATCCACGCCGATGCACCGGCCTGGATCAACTGGATCTGGACGGGCAGCTGGGCCTGGCTCTTCATCAAGGCTTTCATGATGAGCTTCCTGTTCCTGTGGTTCCGCGCCACGTTCCCGCGCTACCGCTACGACCAGATCATGCGGCTGGGCTGGAAGGTGCTCATCCCGATCGCCATCGTCTGGGTCATGGTGGCCGGCTGCATGAAGTATTTCGGCTGGGTCAGCATCGGCACGGGGGCCTGACCAATGAATCGCATTACCGGTTATTTCAAGAGTCTGCTGCTGATCGAGCTGTTCCAGGGCATGGGCCTGACCATGCGCTACATGTTCAAGCCGAAGTACACCGTGCGCTATCCGATGGAGCACATTCCGAAGTCGAACCGCTTCCGCGGCCTGCATGCGTTGCGTCGCTATGCGAACGGCGAGGAGCGTTGCATCGCGTGCAAGCTGTGCGAGGCGGTGTGCCCGGCACTGGCAATCACCATCGACTCGGCGCCGCGCGAGAGCGACGGTCAGCGCCGCACCACGCGCTACGACATCGACCTGTTCAAGTGCATCTTCTGCGGCTTCTGCGAGGAGAGTTGCCCGGTCGATTCGATCGTCGAGACCAGCATCCACGAATACCACTTCGAACACCGTGGCGAGAACGTGGTGAACAAGCAGCAGCTGCTTGCCATCGGTGATCGCTTCGAACAGCAGATCGCCGCCGACCGCGCACAAGATGCGGCGTACCGCTGAGGCCAACGATGAATCCCCAACTGTTCCAACTCATCTGTTTCTACGCGTTTGGCTTCGTTACGGTGACCGCTGCGCTGTCGGTGATCACGCTGAAGAACACGGTGCACGCGGTGTTGGCGCTGGTGCTCACCTTTTTCAGTGCCGCCTGCCTGTGGATGCTGGCTGACGCCGAGTTCCTGGCGCTGGCACTGATTGTGGTCTACGTCGGCGCGGTGATGGTGCTGTTCCTGTTCGTGGTGATGATGCTCGACATCGACCAGGAAAAGATGCGCGAGGGTTTCGTGAGGTTCCTGCCGGTGGGCCTGATCGTGGCGCTGGTGATGCTGGCGGAAATGCTCGGTCTGATTGGTGTGCGTGCCATGCATGCGCAGATCATGGGTGCGAATCCGGCTACCGCCGCCGGCATGTCCAACACGGCGTGGCTGGGGCAGGCGCTGTACACGAAATTCCTGCTGCCGTTCGAGATTGCCGCGCTGATCCTCACGGTGGGCGTGGTAGCGGCGGTGGCGCTGACCTTGCGCGAGCGGGCCGACGCACGTTACGAGTCGGCCAGCCAGCAGGTCAAGGTCAACCCACGCGACCGGGTCCGCATCGTGAAGATGGACGCCGTGCGTCCAGCCCAGCCGACCGATTCCCAGGAGCCCACCCCATGATCACGCTGGCGCATTACATCGTGCTGGGCGCGGTGCTGTTCTGCATCGCCGTCGCCGGGCTGTTCATCAATCGCAAGAACGTGATCGTGCTGCTGATGTCGATCGAGTTGATGCTGCTCGCCGTGAACATGAACTTCGTGGCGTTCTCGCGTTTCCTTGGCGACGTGTCGGGGCAGGTGTTCGTGTTTTTCATCCTCACCGTGGCCGCGGCGGAAGCCGCCATCGGCCTGGCGATCCTGGTGCTGCTGTTCCGCAATCGCAGCACGATCAATATCGCCGACATCGACAGCATGAAGGGTTAAGGGCATGTCCTCGCATACGCAACGGGTCGCGTTGCCCTCCCTTGGTCGCCAGGTGGTAGTGCGTGGCGTTGGCCATGGTGGTGCCATGGGCAAGCCGCGCGCTGCCGCATGCCGGCCAAGGGAGGGCAACCCGCAGGGCCGGGTCTGTTTGCCCCCGGGGCCGCGTCATCACTCAGTCATGTATCGACATACATTCCTTCGTTCTTCCTTGCCCCGCGTGCAAACAGCTCCCGGCGCGACCCATTGCGTATGCGAGGACATGCCCTGATGCAGCTTTCGACATCCATCCTGCTGACGATCGCGCTGGCGCCGCTGGTCGGTTGCCTGCTGGCCGGCTTTCTGGGCAAGTTCCTCGGTCGCGCCGGCTCACATACCGTCACCATCCTCGGCGTGGCGATTTCCTGCGCGCTGTCGTTCTACGTGCTCTACCAGCTCACCCTGGGTGGCGCCGAGACGTACAACCAGAACATCTACACCTGGTTCCAGATCGGGCACTTCAACGCCAGCGTCGGTTTCCTGGTCGACCGCCTGACCGCCCTGATGCTGGTGGTGGTGAGCTTCGTGTCGCTGCTGGTGCACGTCTACACCATCGGCTACATGGCCGACGACGACGGCTACAAGCGCTTCTTCAGCTACATCTCGCTGTTCACCTTTTCGATGTTCATGCTGGTGATGAGCAACAACTTCATGCAGCTGTTCTTCGGCTGGGAAGCGGTGGGCCTGGTGTCGTACCTGCTGATCGGCTTCTGGTACAAGCGGCCGACCGCGATCTTCGCGAACCTCAAGGCGTTCCTGGTCAACCGCGTGGGCGACTTCGGCTTCCTGCTCGGCATCGCGGCGGTGCTGTACTTCCTCGGCACGCTCGACTACGCCACCGCGTTCGGCGCGGCACCCGGCCTGATCGGCAAGACCCTGCAGATCACCGCGGGCACGTCGTGGGATGCCGCCACGGTGATCTGCATCTGCCTTTTCATCGGCGCCATGGGCAAGTCGGCGCAGGTGCCGCTGCACGTGTGGCTGCCCGATTCGATGGAAGGCCCGACGCCGATCTCCGCGCTGATCCATGCGGCGACCATGGTCACCGCCGGCATCTTCATGGTAGCGCGCATGTCGCCGCTGTTCGAGCTGTCGTCGACCGCGCTCAGCTTCGTGCTGGTGATCGGCGCGACCACGGCGTTGTTCACCGGCTTGATCGGCATCGTGCAGAACGACATCAAGCGGGTGATCGCGTACTCCACGCTGTCACAGCTCGGCTACATGACGGTGGCGCTGGGCGTGTCGATGTACTCCGGCGCGGTGTTCCACCTGATGACGCATGCGTTCTTCAAGGCGCTGCTGTTCCTGGGCGCGGGCTCGGTGATCATTGCCATGCATCACGAGCAGGACATGCGCTACATGGGTGGACTGCGCAAGTACATGCCGATCACCTGGATCACCATGTGGATCGGCTCGCTCGCACTGGTGGCGGTACCGTTCACTTCGGGTTTCTATTCGAAGGACGCGATCATCGAGGCAGTCGGCGAATCGCATCGCTGGGGCGCGCATTACGCGTATTTCTGCGTGATGGCCGGTGTACTGGTCACGGGTCTGTACACGTTCCGCCAGATGTACCTGACGTTCCACGGCAAGGAACGCTTCAAGGTCATCGAGCATCATGGTCATGGCCATCACGACGGCCACGGCCATCATGAGCCGGGCGTACTCGCGCACGCGCCCAAGGAGTCGCCGTGGGTGGTGACCCTGCCGCTGGTGTTGCTGGCGGTCCCGTCGTTGCTGGTCGGTTTCTTCACGGTCGGGCCGGTGCTGTTCGGCAACTGGTTCGGCGGCGCCATCCACGTGGAAGAAGCCAACAACGTGCTGGCCGAGCTGGGCCACGAGTTCCATGGCGCAACGGCCATGGCGCTGCACGGCTTCACCCAGATGCCGTTCTGGCTGTTGTTGGCAGCCTTCCTGATCAGCACCTATGTCTACCTGTTCAATCCGGCCATGGCCGGCAAGATCAAGGCGGTGTTGAAGCCGCTGTGGACCGTGCTGGACCGCAAGTACTGGGTCGACAACGTGTACTTCGCGCTGTTCGCCCGCGGCGGCGTGATGCTCGGTCGCGGTTTCTGGAAGGTGGGCGAGCGCGGAGCGATCGACGGCGCCATGGTCAACGGCTCGGTCGGCTTGGTGCACCGCATCGCCGCGACGATGCGTCGCCTGCAATCGGGTTACCTCTATCACTACGCGTTCGCGATGATTCTCGGCCTGATCCTGCTGCTTGGCGGGTATTGGTTCATCGGTACCGGATTGGCCGGGCAATAAGGAAACGGGATCCATGTTCAATCACTTGCTCAGCCTGCTGATCTGGCTACCCGTCGTCGGTGCCATCCCGGTGTTGCTCGCCGGTGCGGCCCGGCCCAACCTTGCCCGCTGGCTGTCGTTGCTGATGGCGGTGGCGACCTTCGTCGTAAGCCTGTTCCTGCTGCTGCAATACCACCCCGATGCAGGCGGCATGCAGCTGACCGAAAGCTATCTGTGGATCGCCTCGTGGGGCGTCCATTACGGACTGGCGGTTGACGGCATCTCGGTGGCGCTGATCGTGATGACCACCTTCGTCGGGATCCTGGTGATCGCCGGCGCATGGGAAGTCATCCAGGACAAGCCGCACCAGTACATGGCCGCCATGTTGATGCTGGAAGGCCTGCTGATCGGCGTGTTCTGCGCCACCGACGCGCTGCTGTTCTACGCATTGTTCGAGGCGATCCTGATCCCGATGTTCATCCTGATCGGCATCTGGGGCGGGCCACGCCGGGTGTATGCGACGCTGAAGTTCTTCATCTACACGTTCTTCGGCTCGGTCTTCATGTTGATCGCGCTGCTGTACCTGTACCAGAAGGCCGGCACGTTCGATATCGCCACGCTGGCGGCGTTGCCGCTGACGATGAAGGAGCAGACCTGGATCTTCTTCGCGTTCCTGATCGCGTTCGCGATCAAGGTGCCGATGGTGCCGGTGCATACCTGGCTGCCGGACGCCCACGTCGAGGCACCGACCGGCGGCTCGGTGGTGCTGGCCGCGGTGATGCTGAAGGTCGGCACGTATGGAATGCTGCGCTTCATCCTGCCGATCGTGCCGGACGCGGGCGCGCATTTCGCCTGGCTGGTCATCGCGCTCAGCCTCATTGCCATCGTCTACATCGGTTATGTCGCGCTGGTGCAGGAGGACATGAAGAAGCTGGTGGCGTATTCGTCCGTGGCGCACATGGGCTTCGTCACGCTGGGCATCTTCATCGCGTTCGCGCTGGTGCGCGAACAGGGCAGCACCGACATGGCGCTGCTCGGCATGCAGGGCGCCATGATCCAGATGATCTCGCACGGCTTCGTTTCCGGCGCGATGTTCACCTGCATCGGCGTGATGTACGACCGCCTGCACACGCGCCAGATCAAGGACTACGGCGGCGTCATCAACGTGATGCCGTGGTTCGGCTTTTTCTACGTGCTGTTCGCGATGGCGAATTGCGGCCTGCCGGGTACCAGCGGTTTCGTGGGCGAGTTCATGGTGATCCTGGCCAGCTTCGCGGCGAACCCGTGGATCGCATTGTTTGCCGCGTTCACGCTGATCATCGGCGCGGCCTACACGCTGTGGCTGGTCAAGCGCGTGCTGTGGGGCGAGATCACCAACCCGCACGTGGCCGAGATGAAGGAAATCAACGGCCGCGAAACGTTCGTGCTGGCTGCCTTTGCCGCCGCCGTGCTGGCGCTGGGTATCTGGCCGCAGCCGCTGGTCCATCTGATGGACAGTTCGGTCGCGCAGCTGGTGCAGCAGCTTGCCATTCACAAGATTTGATCGGGACCGAACATGCCAACCTTGAACGACATCCTGATCCTGCTGCCGGAGTTCTATCTGGTGGCGGCGGCGTGCCTGCTGTTGCTGATGGACGCCTTCATGAAGCCGGCGCAGCGTCCGCTGCTGCACTGGCTATCCATCGTGGTGCTGCTGGTGGCCATCTATCTGGTGATCGCCGGCCAGCCCGAACAGGCGGTGACCGCGTTCGGCGGCATGTTCGTGCGCGACGACGTGGCCGAGATCCTCAAGGTCTTCGCACTGGGAACCACCGCGCTGGTTTTCGTGTATGCCCGTCCGTACCTGATCGATCGCAAGCTGGTCAGTGGCGAGTTCTACACGCTGATGATCTTCGCGCTAATCGGCATCATGCTGCTGGTTTCCGCCGGCAACCTGGTCACCGTCTACCTGGGGCTGGAATTGCTGTCGTTGTCGTCGTATGCGCTGGTCGCGCTGAACCGGGATGCGAGGCTGCCATCGGAAGCGGCCATCAAGTATTTCGTACTGGGAGCGCTGGCGTCCGGCATGCTGCTGTACGGCATGTCGATGGTCTACGGTGCATCGGGCATGGGCGGTACGCCAACGCTCGACCTGACGCAGCTGCACAACGTGATGAGCTACACGACCGCCCCAACCCTGCTGCTGTTCGGCCTGATCTTCATGATCGTTGGCATCGGCTTCAAGCTCGGTGCCGCGCCGTTCCACATGTGGATACCCGACGTCTACCAGGGCGCACCGACGCCGGTGACCACTTTCATTGCATCGGGTTCCAAACTCGCCGCGTTCGGCATGGCTTATCGCCTGCTCGATGCGGGCATGGGCGACCTATCGCAGCACTGGCATCTGATGCTCGCCGTGCTGGCGGTGCTGTCGCTGGCGATCGGCAACCTGGTCGCCATCGTGCAGACCAATCTCAAGCGCATGCTGGCGTATTCCACCATTTCGCACATGGGTTATCTGCTGCTGGGCCTTGCCGCGGCGGGCCCGGAAGGCTACGCCGCCGCGATGTTTTATGCGATCTGCTATGCGCTGATGGGCGTGGCCGCGTTCGGCGTGATTCTTGCGTTGAGCCGCGCGGGTTTCGAATGCGAGGAAATCGCCGACTTCAAGGGGCTCAACCAGAAGTCGCCGTGGATGGCGTTCCTTATGCTGCTGGCGATGTTCTCGCTGGCCGGCGTGCCCCCGCTGTTTGGCTTCTGGGCCAAGGTGCTGGTGCTGGAAGCGGCGATCCACGCAGACATGTTGTGGTTGGCCATCGTCGGCATCGTGTTTGCCATCATCGGTTTGTACTACTACCTGTACGTGATCAAGGTGATGTACTTCGACGCGCCGGTCGAGGGCAGCACGCTGCGCGTGCAATCGGACAAACCACTGCGTGTGGTGCTGTCGCTGAATGCGTTGTCATTGCTGGTGCTGGGCTTGTACTGGGGCCCGCTACTCAGCTGGTGTCGCCGCGCCTTCGGACTTTGATGGCGCGGCACCGGCCGGCGGTGCAACTTCGTGCAGGAATATGGACGTTGAGGCTTGCAAGAAACTGGCCACCCCGCTAAACTCTTCGGACTCTGATGCGGGGTGGAGCAGTCTGGCAGCTCGTCGGGCTCATAACCCGAAGGTCGCAGGTTCGAATCCTGCCCCCGCTACCAGATCTTTCTTGGTGCAAGAAAGCCTCCTAGTGAGGCTTTTTTGTTGGGCGCACGGATGCGTCATGCCGGATCGCGATCTGGCGCTGTTGGCGGACGGATCCGGACGGAAGGGACATTGGCGGAATAGGGAAATGGGCCGTTGGAGCCCATTTTTTGTTTCCGCCGTTCAGACACGCGGCGATGCGCGGAAAGCGAACCCATGGATACACAGGCACTGACACAACGCTTCACCGGGGTACTGGCCGATCTGGGCCTGGAGTGCCTCGGCGTGGAGTTCAACCCGTCGCACGGGCAGAGTACCCTGCGCATCTACCTGGATTTGCTGGACAAGAGCGCACCGGATGGCGAACGCCGCGAAGTCGGCATCGAGGATTGCGAGACAGCCAGTCGCGAGCTGTCTGCGTTGCTGGATGTCGAGGATCCGATACCCGGCAATTATGTGCTGGAAGTTTCCTCGCCCGGCATCGATCGCCCCCTATTCACCGCCGAGCAGTTCGCGCGGGTCTGCGGACAGGAAGTGAAGGTGGTGCTGAAGGCACCACTGGAAGGACGACGTCGGCTGCGCGGCACGTTGAGCTCGGTGGAAGGTGAGCGGATCACGCTCGACGCCGAGGGCAAGACCATTGCATTCGAACACGCGCTGGTGGAAAGCGCACGCGTGGTGCCGGACTGGGTGGCGCTTGGTTATGCGCCGCAGCCCAAACCTGGCGGCAGGCGCCCGTGAAGCGCTAGAAGAACCCATTGAAAAGTCCGCCATGGATGGCGGTCCTTTGATCCACGCGTTCATGGACGAACGCAGAAATACCGAATAGTGCGGCCACGGATGGCCGCTTTTGATCCCGGCGTTCAGGGATGAACGCAAAAGCTAATCGATCGGACGCCGCTGGGCGCCTATGGAGTTGCTGCAATGAGCAAAGAACTTTTGCTGGTCGTCGACGCGGTCGCCAACGAAAAGGGCGTGCCGGAAGAAGTCATTTTCGAGGCTATGGAGGCCGCGCTGGCCTCGGCTGCGAAGAAGCGCTATCCCGATGAGGAACCCGACATCCGCGTGTCCATCGATCAGGATACCGGCGAATACCAGACGTTCCGTCGCTGGGAAATCATTGCCGATGATGGCGAGATGGAATCGCCTTCCTACCAGTTGCGCCTGATGGATGCGCTGGACGAACGCGCCGACGCCGAAGTGGGTGAGTACATCGAGCAGCAGGTCGAAAACGCCGAGTTCGGCCGCATCGCCGCGCAGGCCGCCAAGCAGGTGATCGTGCAGCGCGTTCGCGAAGCCGAGCGTCAGCAGGTAGTCGACGCATTTGCCGATCGCGTCGGCGAGCTGGTCACCGGTATCGTCAAGCGCGTCGAGCGCGGCAATATCTACCTGGACCTGGGCAGCAACGCCGAAGCGTTCATTCCGCGCGACAAGACGATTCCGCGCGAGTCTGCACGCGTTGGCGACCGTGTGCGCGGTTATCTGTACGAAGTGCGTTCCGAGGCCCGCGGCCCGCAGCTGTTCGTGTCGCGTGCGGCACCGGAATTCATGATCGAGTTGTTCAAGCTGGAAGTGCCGGAAGTCGGCCAGGGCCTGGTCGAGATCAAGGGTTGTGCCCGCGATCCGGGCGATCGCGCCAAGATCGCCGTGCTGGCCCACGATAGCCGCACCGATCCGATCGGCGCCTGCATCGGCATGCGCGGTTCGCGCGTGCAGGCCGTGTCCAACGATCTCAACGGCGAGCGCGTCGACATCATCTTGTGGCACGAGAACCAGGCGCAGTTCGTCATCAACGCGATGGCCCCGGCCGAAGTGCAGTCGATCATCATGGACGAGGAAAAGCATTCGATGGACATCGCGGTGGCCGAGGACAAACTGTCCCAGGCGATCGGCCGCGGTGGCCAGAACGTGCGGCTCGCGAGCAAGCTGACAGGCTGGCAGCTCAACGTGATGACGCAGGACCAGGTCACCGCCAAGAGCGAATCTGAGCAGGAGGCCGCGCGCCAGCTGTTCATGGACAAGCTGGAAGTGGATCAGGAGATTGCGGTCATCCTGGTGCAGGAAGGCTTCTCCAGCGTCGAGGAAATCGCCTACGTGCCCAGCGCCGAGCTGCTGGCGGTGGAAGGTTTCGACGAAGACATCGTCGAGGAGCTGCGTGCGCGAGCTCGCGATGCACTGCTGACCGAGGCACTGGCGGTGGAAGAGGGCGTGGACGAACATCAGCCGTCCGATGAGTTGCTCGCGCTCGATGGCATGGACGAGCTGACGGCTTATGCACTGGCCGCGCGCGAGGTGAGTACGGTCGACGATCTGGCAGATCTGGCGGTGGATGACCTGATCGATATCGAAGGCATGGATGAGGAACGCGCCGCGGCGCTGATCATGGCGGCGCGTGCGCCGATGATCGCGCGGCTGGAGAAAGGCGGCTAACCGCGGACGGCGTCGCCCTGGATGGGTGTGCCGAGAAAGGCTTAACGAAGCCTTTCACCATGGATGGAGGTGGCGGCATGGATAATGTCGCACTGAATGATAAGCGCGGGAACGGCGGAGCAAAGAACACGATGTCGGACGTCACGATCAAACAACTCGCCCAGGTATTGGGCATGCCTGTCGACAAACTGCTGACGCAGCTTGGCGAGGCGGGCATGAAATTCTCCGACCAGGAACAGGTCATCAGCAGCACCGAGAAGGTGAAGCTGCTTGGCTTCCTGCGTCGTACGCACGGCAAGAGCGAGGTCGCTGCGGAGGTCGATGACAGCGCGCCCCGCCAGATCACCCTCAAGCGGCGAACGGTAGGCGAGCTGAAGGTGGCCACGCCGGGCGGTCGCGGTACCGCTGCCACGGCAAAGACCGTCAATGTCGAAGTTCGCGCCAAGCGCACCTACGTCAAGCGCAGCGTCATTGCCGAAGAGGCCAGCGCGGAGCCCGAGCGCGAGGATGCCGTGCGCAAGCTGCAGGAATCGCAGCAGCAGCGCGAACAGGAAGCGCAGGATCGCCTGAACGCCGAACAGCGCCGTCACGACGAAACCCAGCAGCGCGTGCTCGACGAGCAGCAGCGCAAGGATGAAAAGGCGCAGCGCCAGGCCGAAGTTGCCGCTGCCGCCGAGCCGGTTGCCGATGTGGGTATCGAGGAGCCTGCGGCGCCGGAACCGATTGCCGCCGCAACTGCGGCGGATGCCGTGGATGACGCCGCCTCGACTGTGCAGCGCATGGACCAGCGCGATCTGGGCATGATCCTGCCGCGCATCCATGAGCCGCGGAAACGCGAAAAGCTGGTCAAGCCCGTCGTCGTGCCGGCACCGGTGGTGGCTCCGGTCAAACCGCCCGTGCGCGCGCCGGTGGCTGCTGGCGCGCCTGCGCCTGCCACCGCTGGCGATGCAAGCCGCGGCAAGCCCAAGCATGCGCGTGAGCGTAACGAGAGTGCGGGTAGCCCAAGCGGCAAGGAAGGTCGCGAGGGCGCCGGCAAGCGTTTCGCCGGCGGCCAGATGCACCTGAGCGAAGCCGATCGCGCGCGACGTTCGTCGTCCAGCAACAAGCGCGGCAAACCCGGTCGCAGCAGCGGCCGCGAGATGATGTCTCGTGGCAACAATCCGCCCAGCGGTCCGCATGGTTTCTCACGGCCCACCGCGCCGGTGGTGCGCGAGGTGGTCGTCGGCGAGACCAATGTGGTCGCCGAGCTGGCGCAGAAAATGGCGGTCAAGGGTTCCGAGGTGGTCAAGGCGCTGTTCAAGATGGGTGTCATGGCGACCATCAACCAGACCGTCGATCATGACACCGCTGTGCTGGTGGTCGAGGAGCTCGGCCATACGCCGGTTGCCGACAACCAGAACAACGCCGAGGAGACGCTGGCGGCACACACCCAGAACGTCGAACTGGAAGGCGAGAAGATCACGCGCCCGCCGGTGGTGACGATCATGGGCCATGTCGATCACGGCAAGACCTCGCTGCTCGACTACATCCGACGCACCAAGGTCGCCTCGGGCGAGGCCGGTGGCATCACCCAGCACATCGGCGCGTATCACGTGGATACGTCCAAGGGTGTCATCACCTTCCTCGACACGCCAGGCCACGCCGCGTTCACCTCGATGCGTGCCCGTGGCGCGCAGTCGACCGACATCGTGATTCTGGTGGTCGCCGCCGACGACGGCGTGATGCCGCAGACGGTGGAAGCCGTTAAACACGCGCGTGCCGCCAAGGTGCCGCTGATCGTGGCCGTCAACAAGATGGACAAGGACGGCGCCAACCCGGACAACGTCAAGCAGGGCCTGGTGCAGTACGAGGTCGTGCCGGAAGACTGGGGCGGCGACGTCCAGTTCATCCCGGTGTCGGCCAAGACGGGCATGGGCGTCGAGGATCTGCTCGATGCGATCTCGGTGCAGGCCGAAGTGATGGAATTGAAGGCGGTGGCCGATGGCCGCGCCTCCGGCGTGGTGATCGAATCCAGCCTGGACCGCGGTCGCGGCCCGGTGGCCACCGTGCTGGTACAACAAGGCACGTTGCGCAAGGGCGACTTCGTGGTCTGCGGCGTGGAATACGGCCGCATGCGCGCGCTGATCGACGAAACCGGCAAGCAGGTGACCGAAGCCGGCCCGTCGATCCCGGTGCAGGTGCTTGGCCTGTCCGGCGTGCCGGAAACCGGCGACGACTTCGTCTGCGTGGAGGACGAGCGGCTGGCCCGCGAAGTGGCGCAGGAGCGCGAGCTCAAGCGCCGTGAAACGCGCATGGTCAGCAAGAGCAACCGGCTCGAGGACATCATTGCCAAGATGGGTCAGGGCGTGGAGCAGCAGACGCTCAACATCCTGGTTAAGGGCGACGTGCAGGGTTCGGTCGAGGCATTGCGCGAATCGCTGACCCAGATCGGCAATGATCGGGTGCGGGTCAACGTGGTCTCGTCCGGCGTCGGCGGCATCAACGAATCCGACGCCACCCTGGCGGCGGCCTCGAAGGCGCTGGTCATCGGCTTCAACGTGCGCGCCGATGCGTCGGCACGCAAGGTGATCGAGACGGCCGGACTGGACGTCCGCTACTTCTCGATCATCTATGACGTGATCGATCAGGTGACCCAGGCGGCCACCGGCCTGCTCGGCATGGAAGTGCGCGAGGACATCATCGGCACCGCCGAGGTTCGCGACGTGTTCCGCAGCTCCAAGTTCGGCGCCGTGGCCGGTTGCATGGTCACCGAAGGCACGGTCAAGCGCAGCAAGCCCATCCGCGTGTTGCGCGACAACGTGGTCATCTTCGAAGGCGAGCTGGAATCGCTGCGCCGCTTCAAGGAACTGGTCGACGAAGTGCGCAACGGCATGGAGTGCGGCATCGCCGTGAAGCAATACAACGACGTCAAGCCGGGCGACCAGATCGAGTGCTTCGAGCGCACCGAAGTGGCGCGCACGCTTTGACCTTGAGTCCCTCTCCCATTCGGGAGAGGGTTGAGATGAACGGTCCACGGTCTGCGTGAGATTCATGCGGGTCGTGCACCTTCATCCGCCCTACGGGGCACCTTCTCCGCAGGGATGAGGGGACACTGTTTTCGGAGTTTTTTCATGCCTTCCCGCGATTTCAAACGTACTGACCGCATCGGGGCCGAGCTGCGCCGCGAGCTTGGCTTGCTGGTGCATGCGGCGGTGCGCGATCACGGACTGCCCTCGGTCAGCGTGTCGGACGTGGAAATCACCCGCGATCTGGACTGGGCCACGGTTTGGGTGACCGCGATGCTGCCCGAACAGGGCTTGCCCGCGGTCAAGGCGCTCAATGACATCGGCCACGAGATTCGCCATTCGCTGGCGCACAGTGGCATGCGCATGCGGCGCGTGCCGGAACTCAAGTTCAAGTACGACGATTCGGTCGACAAGGGCGAGCGCATCGAGTCGCTGCTGCGGCAGCAGGCGCGCGACCTGACGCCGCCGGACGGCAACAAGCAGGACTGAACGGGCACATTGGGTATCGCCGAACCGATGAGTCGCCTGCCGCGCATCAAACACCGTGATCTGCACGGCATCGTGTTGCTGGACAAGCCGCTGGGCCTGAGTTCCAACCAGGCGCTGCAGGCCGTGCGCAAGCTGTTGCGTGCCGCCAAGGGCGGCCATACGGGCGCGCTCGATCCCCTGGCCACCGGGCTGTTGCCGCTGTGTTTCGGCGAGGCGACCAAGCTCGCCGGCAGCCTGCTCGGTGCACGCAAGGCGTACCTGGCGGAATGTCGCCTCGGCATCACCACCGATACGGCCGACAGCGAGGGCGACGTCGTGCAGCAGCGTGCGGTGCCCGAGCTCGACCAGGCCACCATCGAAGCTGCGCTGGCCAGGTTGCGCGGCCGCATCCTGCAGGTGCCACCGATGTACTCGGCGCTGAAACGGGACGGCGAACGTCTGTACGCGAAAGCACGGCGTGGGGAAGTCGTCGACGTGCCGCCGCGCGAAGTGGATGTGTTCCGGCTGGACCTGCTGCGACGCAACGGCGACACGCTGCAACTGCTGGTGGAATGCGGGTCCGGCACCTACGTGCGGTCGCTCGCGGTCGACCTGGGCGAAGATCTTGGCTGCGGCGCACACCTGACAGCATTGCGGCGCCTCTGGGTAGAGCCATTCCGCGAGCCACGGATGGTGACGATCGAGCAGCTGCATCAGGCCGCGGAACAGGGCGACGAGAGCCTGTTGGCTTGGTTGATGCCGATATCCGCCGCGCTGTCCGATTTGCCCGTGCTGAACCTGGATGAAGCGCAGACCATGGCGATTTCCCGCGGCCAGCAAATCGTGCTTCCCGGCCTGGTCGAGGCCGGGCGATGCGCGGCATTTTCCAGCGATGGTGCCTTGCTGGCCTTGCTGGAACCGGATGACATCGGCCGTGCGCGCATCGTGCGTGGCTTCAACTTGCCGCCGGCCTGATGAATTTGCCCGCATTCCCCGCTGCGCACTTGTTGTGACACCGCTCCCATCAGTAGAATAGACAAGTTATTTCAACGCTTTCATTCATCTAGGCGAAGCTTGTGCTTGCGTCATCGCGATGATGCAAGCACAAGCTTCGCATCGCCTTTCCAAGGAAACGTATATCCATGTCTCTTACCGCAGAACAGACCGGCAAGATCATTGCTGATTTCGGCCGCGTGCCGAACGATACCGGTTCGACCGAAGTGCAGGTGGCCCTGTTGTCCGCCCGCATCGACCACCTCACCGGCCACTTCAAGGAACACAAGCAGGATCACCATTCCCGCCGTGGCCTGCTGAAACTGGTCAACCAGCGCAAGCGTCTTCTCAGCTATCTGAAGGATCGCGATCTTGCGCGCTACCAGACCCTGATCGAACGCCTCGGCCTGCGGCGGTAATTCGTGCGTTCATCCATGAACGCAAAGATCAAGAGGCGCCCATCCGTGGGTGCACTTCTCAATCAGAGCAGGAATTAAGCACGTGGCAAAAGTAACCAAGTCATTCCAGTACGGTAATCACGAAGTCACACTGGAGACGGGCGAAATTGCCCGCCAGGCGTCCGGTGCGGTCATGGCCAGCATGGGCGGCACGGTGGTGCTGGTCACTGCGGTGGCTGCGACCAAGCAGAAGGAAGGCCAGGATTTCTTCCCGCTCACCGTCGACTACGTCGAGAAGTTCTACTCCGCCGGCCGCATCCCCGGCGGCTTCTTCAAGCGCGAAGGCCGCCCGACCGAGAAGGAGACGCTGACCTCGCGTCTGATCGATCGTCCGGTGCGCCCGCTGTTCCCGGAAGATTTCAAGAACGAAGTGCAGGTGATCGCCCAGGTCGTCTCGCTGAATCCGGAAGTCGACGGCGACATCGTCGCGCTGCTCGGCGCCTCCGCGGCGCTGAGCCTGGCCGGTATTCCGTTCAAGGGTCCGATCGGCGCCGCCCGCGTCGGTTACGCCAACGGCAAGTACCTGCTGAACCCGTCGCAGACCGAGCTGAAGACTTCGCAGCTGGACCTGGTCGTCGCCGGTACCGCCGGCGCCGTGCTGATGGTGGAGTCCGAAGCTCAGCTGCTGTCCGAGGACGTGATGCTCGGCGCGGTCATGTTCGGTCACCAGCAGATGCAGACGGCCATTCGCGCGATCGCCGAGCTGGCCACCGAGGCCGGCAAGCCGTCGTGGGACTGGAAGGCGCCGGCGCGTAACGAGTCGCTGGTGGCTGCCGTCAAGGGCGCGGTCGGCGATCAGCTCGCCGCCGCGTTCCAGGTACGCGACAAGCTGGAGCGTCGCGATGCGATCTCCGCGATCAAGAGCGACGTGCTGGCTGGCCTCAAGGCGCAGGCCGAAGAGAGCGGTTGGTCGTCTGCGGCCATGGCCAAGGAATTCGAGGAACTCGAATACCACACCATGCGCGACAGCGTGCTGAAGACCAAGGTGCGCATCGACGGCCGTCAGCTCGACGACGTGCGCGCGATCACCGCCCGTGTCGGCGTGCTGCCGCGTACCCACGGCTCGGCGCTGTTCACCCGCGGCGAAACGCAGGCACTGGTTGTCATCACGCTGGGCACCACGCGCGACGCGCAGATCATCGACGCGCCGGGCGGCGAGTCGAAGGATCCGTTCCTGTTCCATTACAACTTCCCTCCGTTCTCGGTGGGCGAAGCCGGCCGTTTCGGTGCGCCGAAGCGCCGCGAGATCGGTCATGGCCGCCTTGCCAAGCGCGGCGTGCAGGCGGTCAAGCCGACCATCGAGGAATTCCCGTACGTGGTGCGCGTGGTCTCGGAAATCACCGAGTCCAACGGTTCCTCGTCGATGGCTTCGGTGTGCGGTTCCTCGCTGGCGATGATGGATGCCGGCGTGCCGCTGAAGGCTCCGGTGGCCGGTATCGCGATGGGTCTGGTCAAGGAAGGCAGCGACTTCGTCGTGCTGTCCGACATCCTGGGCGACGAGGATCATCTCGGCGACATGGACTTCAAGGTGGCCGGCAGTGCCGATGGCATCTCCGCGCTGCAGATGGACATCAAGATCGACGGCATCACCGAAGAGATCATGAAGGTGGCGCTGGAGCAGGCCAAGCACGGTCGTCTGCACATCCTCGGCGAAATGGGCAAGGCGCTGACCACTGCCCGCACCGAGATGAGCGAATTCGCCCCGCGTCTGATCACCATCAAGATCCATCCGGACAAGATCCGCGAAGTGATCGGCAAGGGTGGCGCCACGATCCGCTCGATCACCGAAGAGACCGGCACCACGATCGACATCAGCGACGACGGCACCATCATCGTCGGCTCGGTCAACCGCGAGGCGGGTGAGGCGGCGAAGAAGCGCATCGAGCAGATCGTCTCCGACGTCGAACCGGGCCGCATCTACGAGGGCAAGGTCGCCAAGCTGATGGACTTCGGTGCGTTCGTGACGATCATGCCGGGCAAGGATGGTCTGGTGCACGTGTCGCAGATCTCCGATGAGCGCGTCGAGAAGGTCTCCGACAAGCTGAAGGAAGGCGACATCGTCAAGGTCAAGGTGCTGGAAGTCGACAAACAGGGCCGCATCCGCCTGTCGATGAAGGCCGTCACCGAAGACGAGCGCGCCAGCGGCGCCACTGCCTGAGTTTTGCTGCAAACCGATTCCACAAGGCCCGGCTCACGCCGGGCCTTGTGCGTTCAGGGCAGGCGATTTTGTGCAACACGCTTTTGCTAGGATGGTCGACAACCGTGGACGAGGACGTACCGATGGGCGATCCGGCAAGTGATTTCATGAGGGATTATCAGGCCCTGGCACAGCAATCCTGGGACGCCTGGACGCGCCAGTTGCAGCCGCCGCCGTCCGCAGCAAACCCATTCTTCACGCCGCCGCCCGCGCCCGCTTCCGGCAACGACACGCTCGAGCGCACGCTATCCGGGCTGAAGGGATACTTTGACTGGATGCAGGCGGCCGCTGCGGGTGGGGCTGCGCCTTCATCCGGCGACTGGCGGCAGCAGTTGCAGCAGATGTTCGGCGGCGCCACGGAGCCATTTGCACAGGCGTTCGGCGGTATCGACAGCGCCAGCGCGGAAGGTTTCACGCGGCAATGGCAATCGTGGATGCAGGCGGCACAGCACACTGGTTTCGGTGATCTGCCAGGCGCGCATGGGCCGATCCCGGCCTTTGGTCAAGATCGCGAGCAACAGATGCAGCAGCAGGCCATGGCCGCTGCTGCGCTTGAATCCTTGCAGGCCTCGGCGCGCTATCAGGCCCTGATCCAGCGTGCGAATGTGCAAGGCATGCAGCGGTTGCAGGACAAGCTGGCCGAGCATGCCGAGCCAGGACGCCAGGTCGAATCGCTCAAGGCCTTGTACGACCTGTGGGTGGATGCGGCCGAAGAGGCTTACGCCGAGATTGCCTTGTCGGATGAGTTTCGCGAGATCTATGGCGAGATGGTCAACACGCAGATGCGCGTGCGCCAGATGCAGCAGCAGCAGACCGAACAAATGTGCCGGCAGCTCGGCATGCCGACGCGCAGCGAAGTGTCGAGCCTGGGCGAACGATTGCAGGCGTTGCGCCGCGAGTTCCGTGCCAGCCAGGCACCGGCGGGCGAAGAGCACGCCGATGAGATCATGACGCTGCGCCGTGAAGTGGCGGCGCTGAAGCGTCAGCTTGCCAGCGGTCCCGCGGTGAAGCGGGCTGCTCGTGCAAAGCCTGCGGCTGCGGCCGTAAAGAAGGCTATCTCGAAGACACCGGCAAAGCGGACGGGCAAGTCGGTCAGCAAGGGCAGGCCTGCCACCGCCGCCAAGTCACGCGCCAACCCGCGCAAGCGCAAGTAAGGAGACGCCGCCATGTACACGCCATTGCGCATCGATCCAGGCAAGGCTCTGGGCGATATCGCCACGTTCCAGCGCAAGCTCGCCGCCGGCATGGGCCACTTGCGCGGCATGCGCGAGCCCGAATACGCGAATACGCCTCGCGAGCTTGTCTACAGCGAGGACAAACTGAAGGTCTGGCACTTCACCGGCCACGGCAAGGCCACTTCAAAGACCCCGCTGCTCATCGTCTACGCGCTGGTCAATACGGTGTGGATGACTGACCTGCAGGCAGACCGTTCGATGGTGCGCAACCTGCTGGAGCAGGGCGAGGATGTCTACCTGATCGACTGGGGCTACCCAGACGGCGCCGACCGCTGGCTGACCCTTGACGACTACATCAATGGCTACCTCGACCGTTGCGTAGACGTCGTGCGCAAGCGGCACGATCTGGATGCGATCAACCTGCTGGGCATTTGCCAGGGCGGCGCATTCTCGCTGTGCTACACCGCGCTGCACGGGGACAAGGTGAAGAACCTGATCACCATGGTCACGCCGGTCGATTTCCACACGCCCGACAACATGCTGTCGCACTGGTGCCGCAGCATGGACGTGGACCTGTTCGTCGACACCATGGGCAATATCCCGGCAGGGTTGATGAACTACGTGTACCTCACGCTGAAGCCGGTGCGGCTGAACCAGCAGAAATACATCGGCATGGTGGACATCCTGGACAACCCGACCGAGTTGGAGAATTTCCTGCGCATGGAGCGCTGGATCTTCGATTCACCCGATCAGGCGGGCGAGGCGTTTCGCCAGTTCATCAAGGATTTCTACCAGGGCAACAAGCTGGTCAAGGGCACGCTGGAGATCGGTGGCCGGACGGTGGATCTGGGCACGGTGACGCAGCCGGTGCTGAACATCTTCGCCGAACAGGACCACCTCGTTCCGCCGGATGCATCGCGTGCACTGGGCAAACACGTGGGCACAACGGACTACACCCAGCTTGCGTTCAAGGGCGGCCACATCGGCATCTATGTCTCAGGCCGCGCGCAGCGCGAGGTTCCGCCCGCCATCCACGAGTGGCTGCGCCAGCGCCGCTGAGCCGCGCGCGACAAGTCGCCTGTCGTGCGTGATTCACGCGCGACAGGCGATAATGAGCGGATGAATACGTCTGTTGAAACCCACGATTCCATCCGCGCCGTGCAGTGGCAGGGCGACCATCTGCGCCTGCTCGATCAACGCCTCCTGCCGAACGAAGAATGCTGGATCGACTGCCGCACGGCCGAGCAGGTCACGCAGGCCATACGCAATCTGGCCGTCCGCGGCGCCCCGGCCATCGGCATCGCCGCTGCCTGGGGCGTGGCGATGGCGGCGCAACAGAACGCGCCGCTCGAACCGGTGCTGGCTTCGCTGCGTGCTGCGCGCCCCACGGCGGTCAACCTCATGTGGGCTCTGGACCGGATGAAGAAGCGCATCGCCGCCGGCGCCGACGCCGCCGCGCTGGTGCGCGAGGCGCAGGCCATCCAGGACGAGGACCTCACCGCCAACCGGCACATGGGCGAGCTCGGCGCATCGTTGATCACGCCCGGCTCTGGCGTGCTGACCCATTGCAATACAGGCTCGCTCGCCACCGCCGGCTACGGTACCGCGCTCGGCGTGATCCGCGCCGGCGTGGCGGGCAACCGGATTGCGCGCGTGTACGCAGGCGAGACGCGGCCGTGGCAACAGGGCGCGCGACTGACCATGTGGGAGCTGGTTCGCGATGGCATCGACGCGCGATTGATCGCCGACTCCGCCGCTGCGCATCTGATGAAGTCCGGTGCGGTGCAATGGGTGATCGTGGGCGCCGATCGCATTGCCGCCAACGGCGATACGGCCAACAAGATCGGCACCTATCAGCTGGCCATCGCGGCGAAATATCATGGCGTGAAGTTCATGGTGGTTGCCCCGTCCTCGACCGTCGACATGGCGACCGGCACTGGCGAGGAGATCGAGATCGAACTGCGCGATCCGGGCGAGCTGCTGAACAGCGCGGGGAAACGCTGCGTGATCGAAGGCGCGCAAGCGTGGAACCCGGTGTTCGACGTCGCGCCGGCGGAACTGATCGATGCGATCGTGACCGAACGCGGCGTGATAGAGCGCCCGGACAGCATCGCGATGCAGGCGATGTTTGGCCGCTGAAAGTCCGCTCGGCTGCCACGGCACCGATCAAAATTCGCAGAGTGCGCGCGGGGCGTTCGGGCGGCGCGGAAGTGGCGTGCTAACCGATTGATTTTTAACAACTAAATCCGGCCGTTTTGAGGCCGTTCGTGCTATACTTTTCAGGTTGATTTCGGGCCGCTTGCGCATGCGCTGGAGGCGCGGCGCCAGCGTCCTTTTTTGTCATTCAAGGAAGCCGATTCATGGCAGAACTCGCCAAAGAAATCATTCGCGTCAACATCGAAGACGAGATGCGCCAGAGCTATCTCGATTACGCCATGAGCGTGATCGTGGGCCGCGCTCTTCCGGATGTACGCGATGGCCTGAAGCCGGTGCATCGTCGCGTGCTGTTTGCGATGAATGAGCTGGGAAATGTGTGGAACAAACCGTACAAGAAGTCGGCCCGCGTGGTCGGTGATGTCATCGGTAAATACCATCCGCATGGCGATCAGTCGGTATACGACGCGATCGTGCGCATGGCTCAGCCGTTCTCGCTGCGCTACATGCTGGTCGACGGCCAGGGCAACTTCGGTTCGGTCGACGGCGACAACGCCGCGGCGATGCGATACACCGAGGTGCGCATGTCGCGCCTTACCCACGAGTTGCTGGCCGACATCGACAAGGACACGGTCGACTTCGGTTTCAACTACGACGAGAGCGAACGCGAACCGCTGGTGCTGCCCGCGCGCGTGCCCAGCCTGCTGATCAACGGTTCGGCCGGCATTGCCGTGGGCATGGCCACCAATATTCCGCCGCACAACCTCAACGAGGTGATCGCGGCGACCATGGCGTTGATCGACGAGCCTTCGCTGGGCATCGACGAGTTGATGCACTACATTCCGGGGCCGGATTTCCCGACTTACGGCATCATCAACGGTTCGTCCGGCATCATCGAGGCGTACCGCACCGGCCGCGGCCGCATCCTGGTGCGCGCCAGGGCCGAGGTTGAGACCGAATCGAACGGCCGCGAGACGATCATCGTCCACGAGCTGCCGTACCAAGTGAACAAGGCGCGGCTGATCGAGAAGATCGCCGAGCTGGTCAAGGAAAAGAAGCTCGAAGGCATCAGCGAGCTGCGCGACGAGTCTGACAAGGACGGCATGCGCATCGTCATCGAGATCCGCAAGGATGCGATGGGCGACGTGGTGCTGAACAACCTGTTCCAGCAGACCCAGATGCAGGTGACGTTCGGCATCAACATGGTCGCGTTGCTGGACGGCCAGCCGAAGTTGCTGAACCTCAAGGACATCCTCGAGGCGTTCATCCGTCATCGCCGCGAGGTGGTCACCCGGCGCACGATCTTCGACCTGCGCAAGGCGCGTGCGCGTGCGCACATCCTCGAAGGCCTGACCGTTGCGCTGGCCAACATCGACGAGATGATCGAGTTGATCAAGACCTCGTCGTCACCAGCCGAGGCGCGCGAGCGCATGACCGCACGGCGCTGGGAAGCGGGCCTGGTGCGTGCGCTGCTTTCGGCCACGGGTGCCGAGGCGTCGCGGCCGGAGGAGATGGATCCGCGCGATGGTCTGAAGGACGACGGCTACCAGCTGTCCGAGGCGCAGGCGCTGGAGATCCTGGCCATGCGCCTGCATCGCCTGACTGGCCTGGAGCAGGAAAAGCTCTCCGACGAGTACCGGCAGGTCCTCGAAACCATTCGCGGCCTCATCGAGATCCTGGAAAACCCCGAGCGCCTGCTCGAGGTGATCCGCGGCGAACTCGAATCCGTCAAGGAGGAGTTCGGTGACGCGCGCCGCACCGAGATCCAGCATTCGCAGGAAGATCTCAACGTACTCGACCTGATTGCGCCGGAAGACATGGTCGTGACCTTGTCGCACACCGGATACGTCAAGCGGCAGCCGGCCAGCACCTATCGCGCGCAGAAACGCGGCGGCAAGGGCCGGTCGGCATCCGCACTGAAGGAGGAGGATGTCGTCGAGCAGTTGTGGGTGGTCAACACGCACGACACCCTGCTCACATTTACCAGCACCGGCCGCGTCTATTGGCTCAAGGTCTATCAGATTCCGGAAGCGGGCCCGGGTGCACGCGGCAAGCCGATCATCAACCTGCTGCCGTTGGGTGAAGGCGAAAAAGTACAGGCGGTGTTGCCGATCCGCGAATACAGCGACGATAGTTTCGTGTTCTTCGCGACCCGGTGCGGAACGGTCAAGAAAACGCCGCTGAGCGAATTCGCGTTCCAGCTGCAGAAAGGCAAACTCGCCATCAAGCTGCATGACGGCGATGCGCTGGTCAACGTCGAGATGACCGACGGCAACAGTGACATCCTGCTGTTCGCATCCAACGGCAAGGTCAATCGTTTCGACGAGAACACCGTGCGTTCGATGGGCCGCACCGCGGCAGGCGTGCGCGGCATGAAGCTGGCCAAGGGCGCTCACGTGGTCTCGCTGATTGTGGCGGCGGAGGGCGACATCCTCACCGCCACGGAACGTGGCTATGGCAAGCGTACCCAACTGGCCGAGTTCGCCAAGAAGGGCCGCGGTACCCAGGGCGTGATCGGCATCCAGTGTTCCGAGCGCAACGGCGCCCTGGTCGGCGCCGTGCAGGTCACCGAGACGCACGAGCTGATGCTGATCTCCAACCAGGGCACACTGGTACGCACCCGTGTGGCCGAGGTGTCGCAGCTCGGCCGCAATACCCAGGGCGTCACCCTGATCCGTCTGCCTGCCGATGAAACGCTGGTCAGCGTGATGCGGCTGGAAGCCGACGAGGAGAATGGCGAAGACGCCGGGATATCCACTGCCGACTTGCCGGCCGGCGACGATGGTGCGGCCGTGGTGCAGGACTCCACCGTCGAGGAGTGATCCGCTGCCAGGCCTGGATGGTCCGCACCTGAAAACCCCGGTGATGCCGGGGTTTTCTTTTGGGACGCCGGTGCCTTCCGCACGTCATGGACATTCGCGTCGGGCAAGATGCCGCGCGCCCGACGCCGCCACCACGCAAAGCCGGCGCTGCCGATGATGGTGGCCTGCGATGGCGCCGGCGATCTTTTGACCGGCAGCGGCGGCATGATCCACGGAAACAGCGGGCCAGACAGCCAGCCGTCATGAAGTGCGGCGGGTCGTCGAAGACATCCTGCGCAGGAGCTATTGAGACAAGCTGTCGACCACCGCCAACATGGCCTCGGCGCTGGAAACGCGCAGCTCGCCGGGTGCCTCGACGTGCACCAGGCGCACCACGCCGTCTTCTGCGTACAGCGCGAAGCGCCGCGTGCGCAGGCCCATGCCGAAGGCGCTGCCATCGAGCTCCAGGCCAAGCGCCAGGGTGAAACGGGCGTTTCCGTCGGCCAGCATCAGCAGGCCGGCCGGGACGTTCTGCGAAGCCGCCCAGGCCTGCATCACGTAGGCATCGTTGACCGCCAGGCACATCACGCTGATGCCGCGCTGCCGGAATTCGGCGAAGTGCGCCGAATAGCCGGGCAGATGCTTGTGCGAACAAGTCGGAGTGAACGCGCCGGGTACGCCGAACAGCACTACCTTCCGGCCGGCAAACAACTCACCGGACTGGGCCGGGCGGATCTCGCCATCGATGACTTGGAGGGCGATGTCGGGAACCGTATCGCCGGGCTGGATGCTCATGGGTCTCTCGGGTCGGGGGGAGAGCCTGAATGCTAATCGCGCAGTGCCGGGCTGTCGCCTTGAATAGTCCGTCGCAGCACCTATTTTGCTGGCAGGCGGCGATGGGCCGCAGTTCAACCTGAGGAGACATACGATGAATCCGGTTCGTCATGGCATCTGGAACACCAACGGTCTGCCCGAGGAAGTACGGCAGGCATTCGACCGCTTCCTGCAGCCGGAGGACAGCGACGCCTCCAACGTCGTCACCAGTCAGTGGGCACCGCGCGTCGACATCCGCGAGGACGAGCAGCGTTTTGTGATCCTGGCCGACATTCCCGGCGTGGATCCGGCGCAGATCGAGGTGAGCATGGAAAAGGGCATCCTCACCATCAAGGGCGAGCGCGAGGCTGCCAGCGCCGAGTCCAACGGCAAATTCACCCGCGTCGAACGCGCCCGTGGTGCTTTTCACCGCCGTTTCGCGCTGCCTGACAGCGCCGATGCCGATGGCATCACGGCGAACGGCAAGTTCGGCGTACTGGAGATCGCGATACCCAAGAAGGCCCAGGCGACGCCGCGACGCATTACCATCAACGCGAGCCACTGAGACTAGGAGTCCGGTGCGAGGTATCCCGCGGCGGACTCGATTCGCCGCGGGTTTTTGCGTGAGTCGGGGAGTGGCAGGTGGAATTCAAAGATTATTACGAAATCCTGGGTGTGAAGCCGGATGCGAGCGAGGCCGAGATCAAGGCGGCGTATCGCAAGCTGGCGCGCAAATACCATCCGGACAAGAACAAGGAAGCTGGTGCCGAGGAGAAATTCAAGGCGCTCAACGAGGCGAACGAAGTACTCAAGGATGCCGAGAAGCGGCGCTCCTACGACCAGCTGCGCGCCGGGGGCTACCGCGGAGGGGAGCCGTTCCGCCCGCCTCCGGGCTGGCAAAGTCAGGGCCAGGGTTTTGGCGATGCCGGTGACGGCGACTTCAGCGATTTCTTCGAGAGCCTGTTCGGCCGCGGTGCGGCTGGCGGCGGCCAGCGCGGGCAGCCGCGCCCGCGCCGGGGTCAGGATGTGCAGGCGTCGGTGCGGATCGATCTGCAGACGGCGTTCGACGGCGGCCGCACGCGCCTGGCGCTGCACGACTCGTCCGGTGGCGAGCGTGTGCTGGAAGTGAAGATTCCCGCCGGCATCAGTCCCGGACAGGTGATCCGGCTGTCCGGGCAAGGCCAGAGTGGTATCGCCGGCGGGCCCAACGGCGACCTCCTGCTGGAAGTCGGCATCCACGACGATCCGCGGTTCCGGCTGGACGGTCGCAACGTCGTTCACGTTCTTCCGATCAGCCCGTGGGAAGCGGCGCTTGGCGCCACCGTGCCCGTGCCGACGCTGGCCGGCGTGGTCGATCTGCGCATACCGGCCGGTTCGCAATCTGGGCGCAAGTTGCGCCTGAAGGGACGCGGCTTGCCCGGTGCGCATCCGGGCGATCAGCTGGTGGAGGTTTCCATTCGCGTTCCGCCTGCCGATGGCGACGAACAGCGCGCGGCGTACGAGGCGTTGCGCGATCAGTTCAAGGGCTACGATCCGCGCCGCTGAACGTGGACGTTTGCTCTCCGTGAACGAAAACGGCGCCTGCAGGCGCCGTTTTTTTTACTTGTGCGGGAGGGCTGATCAGCCCGGCAGAAATTCCTGCAGCGCCTTGAGCAGTTCCTCTTCCTTGATCGGCTTGGTCACATACGCCTTCGCACCTTGGCGCATGCCCCAGACCTTGTCGGTTTCCTGATCCTTGGTGGTCACCAGGATGATCGGGATGTGCGCGGTCTCGGCATTCTTGCTGATGGTGCGAGTGGCCTGGAAACCATTGAGGTTGGGCATCACCACGTCCATCAGGATCAGGTCGGGCATTTCCTGCTTGGCCACTTCCACGCCGGCGGCGCCGTCTTCGGCGGAAAGGGTTTCATGCCCGAGTTTTTCGACGATCCGCTTGATGCCAAGCAATTGTGACGGGGAGTCGTCGACGATCAGGATGCGTGCCATTAGGTGATAGTCCCCTGCGAGTTTTGTTGATTCTAAGCCGTGGTGATCGTACTTCCAAGCATGGCTTCGTCAAACGGCATCGCCAACGCGCACCAGCGTGCGCCCGAACGAGTCGCCGGCGAGCATGCGCGTGAATATTCCGGGCAGCTCGTCGAGACCGGTTTCGCGGGTGGCGATGCGATCAAGGTGCTGCGGCTTCCAGTCGCTGGCGAGGTGCTGCCAGATGCGGTCGCGCAGACCGCGCGAGGTGCCCGCCGAGGCGATTCCGAGCAGGCTGGCGCCGCGAATGATGAACGGCATCACGGTGCTTTCGAAAGCGATCCCGCCGGCGTTGCCGCAGATCGCCACGTTTCCGTACGGATGGATCAGCGGCAAAAGGCCACTCAGCATGGGGCCGCCGACATTGTCCAGCGCGCCACCGAAACGCGCCGAGTCCATCGGCTTGCCGCTGAACACGAGCCGGTGGCGATCGATGCATTCGCTGGCGCCGAGGCCGCGCAGGAACTCGAAGTGATCGGCCTTGCCGCTGATGGCATGCACGGCATAGCCGGCACGGCTGAAAATGTCGATCGCGAGCATGCCGACACCACCGCTTGCGCCCGTCACCGCGATCGGCCCCAGCGACGGGTGCTGCCGGTTGTCCTGCATGCGCAGCAAGGCGAGCGCCGCGGTGAAACCGGCGGTACCGATGATCATGCTTTCGCGCAGGCTCAAGCCCATCGGCAAGAGGATCGTCCAGCGCGCATCGAGGCGTGCGTATTCGCCATAGCCGCCGTCGCGCGTTTCGGACAGGCCGCTGCCGGTGCACAGCACCGCATCGCCTTCCCTGAACGCCGGGTCGGTCGAGGCGGCCACGTGGCCCGCCAGGTCGATGCCGCCATTGAGCGGGTAAGTGCGCAGGATGCGCCCCTTGCCGGTGCCGGCCAGCGCATCCTTGTAGTTGACCGAGGAGTACGCCACCTTGACCAGCACTTCGCCGGGCGACAGCGCGCCGGTGTCCATGCGTTCCATGTCGGCGCGGTATCCGGCGTCGTCGTTGTGGATGCGGAATGCGCGGAAGCTGGTCATCTCGATCTCCCTCGGCAGTGCTTCAGGCGCTGACGCTGCTGGTGTCGATCCACTTGGGAATGTAGCTGCCCTGGTAGGTCTGCATCCAGTCGAACAGGGTGGGCATGTCATCGCCGAACCAGATGCTGTCGCGCTGCTCGGGACGCACGAAGTTTTCCTCGACCATGTGCTCCATCATCGTGCGCAGGTCTCGGTAGTAGCCGCGCACGTCGAGGAACGCACACGGATAACGATGCAGGCCCAGTTGCGCCCAGGTCAGCATCTCGAACATCTCGTCCATCGTGCCGAAGCCGCCGGGCAGGGCGACGAAGGCATCGGACAGTTCGTACATGCGCGTCTTGCGCTGGTGCATGGTCTCGACGACCACCAGTTCGCTCAGGCCCGGATGGGCCACCTCGAGTTCCACCAGCTGACGCGGGATAACCCCGATCACCTTGCCGCCACCGGCGAGTACCGCGTCTGCCACCACGCCCATCAGGCCGACCTTGCCGCCTCCGTAGACCAGCGCGATGCCGCGCCGGGCCATTTCCATGCCGAAGGCGCGTGCCTGCTCGGCGTATTCGGGATGCCTGCCGCTGCTGGAGCCGCAGTAGACGCAGATGGCGGTGGGTTGGGGCACGGGCTTGCCTTGAAGTGAGTGGAGTGTGCGGAGGAACGAGAAAGCGTTGCCGCTCTGTCCAAACCCCGTCGCCTGTTTCTGAAAAGGAACGGCCCGCCCATGTCGCCACGAGCGGGCCGTTGTCGATCGCCAGCCGATCAGTTGCCCTTGTGAATCGCGCGCTTGTCGACCGACAGTGCGGCCTCGTGCACGGCTTCGGAAAGGGTCGGATGGGCGTGGACGATGCGTGCCAGGTCCTCGGACGAGCCCTTGAACTCCATTGCAACCACGCACTCGGCGATCAGCTCGGATACGCCCGGGCCGACCATGTGCACGCCGAGAATGCGGTCGGTTTCGGCGTGCGCGAGCATCTTCACCTGGCCGACGGCCTCGTTCATCGCGACGGCGCGCCCGATCGCGGCGAACGGAAAGCTGCCGACCTTGTACGGCACGCCCTCGTCCTTGAGCTGTTTCTCGGTCTTGCCTGCCCAGGCGATTTCCGGCTCGGTGTAGATCACCCACGGCACGGTATCGAGGTTGACGTGGCCAGCCTTGCCGGCGATCCACTCGGCCACCGCCACGCCTTCTTCGGAACCCTTGTGCGCAAGCATCGGGCCGCGCACGGCATCGCCGATCGCCCACACGCCATCGACGCCGGTGTGGTTGTGCTCGTCGACCACGATGCGGCCGCGCTCGTCCAGCTTCACGCCGGTGTCGTCGGCCAGCAGGCCGGCGGTGTAGGCGCGGCGGCCTACGGCGACCAGCAGCTTGTCCACGACCAGTTCGTGCGCGCCGTCCTTGTCCTCGTAGGTGAGGGCGACTTCCTTCTTCTTGATCTCGGCCTTGGTCAGCTTGGCGCCGAGCTTGATGGTCAGGCCCTGCTTGGCGAACTCGCGGGCGGCCACCTTGGCCACGTCGGCATCGGCGACGGAGAGGAAATCCGGCAGCGCCTCGAGAATGGTGACGTCGGCGCCGAGGCGCTTCCACACGCTGCCCAGCTCCAGTCCGATCACGCCGGCGCCGATCACGCCCAGGCGCTTGGGCACTTCGGCAAGGTCGAGCGCACCGGCGTTGTCGAGGATCATCTTGTTGTCGAACTTCGCGAACGGCAGCTCGATCGGCACCGAGCCGGAAGCGAGGATCACGTTGGTCGCGCTGATCGTTTCCTTCTTGCCGTCGGCACCGGTGATCTCCACCGAGTTGCCCTTGAGCAATTTGCCGGTACCGAAATACGGCGTGACCTTGTTCGCCTTGAACAGCTGCGCCACGCCGCCGGTGAACTGCTTGACGATCTTGTCCTTGCGACCAATGAAAGTCGGCACGTCGATCTTCGCATTGTCGGCCGTGATGCCGTGCACGCCGAAGTTGTGCGTGAGGTTGTGGAACTGGCGCGAGGAATCCAGCAGCGCCTTGGACGGGATGCAGCCCACGTTGAGGCAGGTGCCGCCAAGCGCCTGCTTGCCGTCCTTGCCGGCGAACGCATCGATGCAGGCGGTCTTCAGGCCCAGCTGTGCGGCGCGGATCGCGGCCACATAGCCGGCCGGGCCCGCGCCGATGACGATCACATCGTATTTGTCGCTCATGGTTGGTTCCTTGCTGCCTGACGCGTCCGTGGGACGCGGCAAATTAAAGCGTGAAAGTTACGGTGAGCACGGATCGGGTCGCACCGCTCACCGTCAGAGCCTCGTTACCTGTGTGGTCTTTGAGCGGGGAGGCTCAAAGACCGAGCAGCATGCGCTGCGGATTCTCCAGCTGGTTCTTGATGTCGACCAGGAACAGCACCGCGTCCTTGCCGTCGATGATGCGGTGGTCGTAGCTGAGTGCGATGTACATCATCGGCGCGGCGATGATCTGACCGTTCTCGACGATGGCGCGTTCCTTGATCGTGTGCATGCCGAGGATGGCGCTCTGCGGCGGGTTGACGATCGGCGTGGAGAGCAGCGATCCGAACGTGCCGCCATTGGTGATGGTGAACGTGCCGCCCTGCAGGTCGTCCAGCGACAGCTTGTTCGCGCGCGCCTTGGTGGCGTAGTCGGCGATGCCCTTCTCGACGTCGGCGAAGCTCATGTCCTGCACGTCGCGCAGTACCGGCGTCACCAGGCCCTTATCGGTGGACACCGCGATCGAGATGTCCTGGTAGCCGTGGTAGATCACGTCGTTGCCATCGACCGAGGCGTTGACGAATGGGTAGCGCTTCAGCGCCTCGGCAGCGGCCTTGACGAAGAAGCTCATGAAGCCGAGCTTGATACCGTGTTCCTTCTGGAACGCTTCGCCCAGCGTCTTGCGCATCTTCGTCACTTCGCTCAGGTTCACTTCGTTGAACGAGGTGAGCATGGCGATCGAGTTCTTCGACTGCATCAGGCGCTCGGCGATGCGTGCGCGCATACGGGTCATCGGCACGCGCTCTTCCGGACGCGAACCCGGGGTGGCCTTCGCCGCCGGTGCGGCAGCCGCCGTCGGTGCTGCAGCGCCGCCCTTGCCGTAGTTGACCAGGTCTTCCTTGGTCACGCGGCCATCGCGGCCGGTGCCGGCCACCTGGGATGGATCGATCTTTTCCTCGGTGGCCACGCGCAGGCCGGCCGGCGACAGGTCGTCGGCGCCCTTGCCGGCAGCTTTCGGCGCGGCGGCTGCGGCGGCAGGCGCGGGCGCGGCAGCGGCGGGTGCAGGCGCAGCAGGCGCCGGTGCGGCGGCCGCGGCGCCTTCCTCGATGATCGCGATGACCTGTTCGCTGTTCACCGTGTCGCCGACCTGGTGCCGGATTTCCTTCAGCACGCCGTCGACCGGCGCGGGGACTTCCAGTACCACCTTGTCGGTTTCCAGATCGACCAGGTTCTCGTCGCGCTTCACCGCGTCGCCGGCCTTTTTGTGCCAGGTGGCGATGGTGGCGTCGGAGACGGACTCGGGCAGGACGGGTACTTTGAGTTCGATGGACATGCTGTTTCCTTCGGTGAGGCGCTCATCCGTGAGCGCGAAGATCGAGCGGTCGTCCTGACCGCACTCATCTGATTATTCCGCGGATTGATCGGTACCGACCGGTGCAGCCAGCGCCTGTTCGACCAGTGCGGCCTGTTCGGCGACGTGGGTATTGTGATGACCCGCCGCCGGTGCCGGCGAGCGTGCGCGACCGGCGTACGAGAGGCTGTGGCTGGCTCCCGTGCAGGCCTGCAGATGATGGCGGATCTGGAACCAGGCGCCCTGGTTCATCGGCTCTTCCTGGCACCAGATCACCTCCTTCGCGGAAGGATACTTGTCCAGTTCGGCGGTGACCTCGGTGCGCGGGAACGGGTACAGCTGTTCGACGCGCACGATCGCCACGTCCTTCAGTCCGCGCTTGTCCGCTTCCTCAAGCAGGTCGTAGTAGACCTTGCCCGAACACAGCACGACCCGCTTGACCTTCTTCGGGGGCAGCGGGCGATGTTCGCCGATCACCAGCTGGAAGCTGCCGTTGGCCAGCTCGTCCAGCGACGAAACCGCCAACTTGTGGCGCAGCAGCGATTTCGGTGTCATCACGATCAGCGGCTTGCGTGCGGCCCGCAACATCTGCCGGCGGATCATGTGGAAATCCTGCGCCGGCGTGGTCGGCACGCAGACCTGCATGTTGTCGAACGCACACAGCTGCAGGAAGCGCTCCAGACGCGCGGAAGAGTGCTCCGGACCCTGACCTTCGTAGCCATGCGGCAACAGCAGCACCAGGCCGCACAGACGGTTCCACTTGGCTTCGCCGGAACTGATGAACTGGTCGATCACCACCTGCGCGCCGTTGGCGAAATCGCCGAACTGCGCTTCCCAGATGTTGAGCGTGTCCGGATCGGTGGTGGAGTGGCCGTACTCGAAGGCCATCACCGCTTCCTCGCTGAGCAGCGAGTCGATCACTTCCACATCGGCGCCCAGGCGCACGGTGGCCAGTGGCAGATAGGTATGGCCGTCCTTCTGGTCATGCAGTACGGCGTGGCGATGGAAGAACGTGCCGCGCCCGGAATCCTGGCCGACCAGGCGCATGTCGTAACCGGCGTCGATCAGCGTGGCGTAGGACAGGTTTTCGGCGAAACCCCAGTCGGCCGGCAGTTCGCCTGCGGCCATCTTGCGGCGGTCGTCGTAGATCTTGGCCACGCGTGCCTGCAGTGTGATGTCGGCGGGCAAGGTGAGGATGTTGCTGGCCAGCTCCTGCAGCTTCTGTTTCGGCACGGAGGTGTCGGTTGGCGTAGACAGCTTGCCGCCGAGGAAGCGTGCCCAGTCGACGTGGCCGTCGCGCACGGGCGACGCGTCCAGGTCGGTCATCGGCGCGCCGGCTTCCAGACGGTCGCGGTAGGCCACGAACTGCTTTTGCGCATCGCCTTCGGCCAGCACGCCTTCCTTGACCAGCTGCTGCTGGTACAGATCGCGCGTGGTCGGACGCTTGCGGATGATCTGGTACATCACCGGCTGCGTGGCCGCCGGCTCGTCGGCCTCGTTGTGGCCGTGGCGGCGGTAGCAGACCAGATCGATCACCACGTCGCGGCGGAACTGCTTGCGGAAAGCGTAGGCGAGCCGGGTGACTTCGATCACCGCTTCCGGATCGTCCCCGTTCACGTGCAGCACCGGCGCGTTGACCATCTTGGCCAGGTCGGTGCAGTACATGGTGGAGCGCGCGTCCTGCGGGTTGGACGTGGTGAAGCCGACCTGGTTGTTGATGACGATGTGCAGGCTGCCGCCGATCTTGAAACCGCGGGCCTGCGACATGTTCAGCAGTTCCATGTTGACGCCCTGGCCGGCGAACGCGGCGTCGCCGTGGATCAGCACGGCCATCGACTGCGTGTGTGCGGTATCGCGGCGGCGGGTCTGGCGCGCATGCACCGAACCGCAAACCACCGGGTTGACGATCTCCAGGTGCGAGGGGTTGAACGCCAGCGCCACGTGCACGCCGCCTTTGGGCGTCTTGACGTCGGCGGAGAAGCCCATGTGGTACTTGACGTCGCCCGAGTGCGCCGGATCGTCCGGATGTTCGAACTTGCCTTCGAATTCGTCGAACAGCGTCTTCGGCGGCTTGCCCAGGATGTTGACCAGCACGTTGAGGCGGCCGCGATGGGCCATGCCGATCACCAGTTCCTTGATGCCATTGTCGCCGGCTTCGCGCACGACGTCGTCGAGCATCGGGATCAGGCTGTCTCCGCCTTCCAGCGAGAAACGCTTCTGGCCGACATATTTGGTATGCAGGTAGCGCTCCAGGCCTTCGGCCGCGGTCAGCCCGTCCAGCACGCGTCGTTTGCCGGCCTTGTCCAGGCCGCTCTGGCCGGCCCGCTGTTCGAGGCGGCTGTAGATCCAGTTGCGCTGCTCATGGTTGCTGATGTGCATGAACTCGGCGCCGATCGTGCTGGCGTAGGTCTTCTTCAGCCGCGCCAGCAGGTCGCGCAACTTCAGGCGCTGGCCGCCGCCGGCGTAATTGCCGGTATCGAATTCCGTGTCGAGATCGGCCTCGTCGAGGCCGTGGAAGGCGAGCCCGAGATCGGGCGCCGGCATCTTCTCGGCCAGGCCCAAGGGGTCGAGGTCGGCGGCGAGGTGGCCGCGTGAACGGTAGGCAGTGAGCAGGCGCAGCACGCCGGCCTGCTTGCGCGCATGCTCGTCGCTCATCGGCGCGGCGGTGGCGCCGTTGTGACGCTGTTTCTGCGCCGCTTCGATACGCGCGATGGCCGAAAGGTGGGAGACGTCGCCGGATTCGCGGCCCTTGAAGGTCTCGAAATAGCTGGCCCAGTCGGCGGGTACCGCCGAGGTATCGGCCAGCCAGGCGTCGTACAGCGATTCGACGTAATCGGCGTTGCCGCCAGCGAGTTGGGTCGATTCGAAGAACTCGCGGATCAGGTTTGTACTCACGTCACCACCGGCAGGGAAGGGATGCTTGCAGCCATCCGTGTGACCACGGAAGTCGCGGTTGTGAGCCGGTTTTCAAGCCCTACAGGCCGCTGGAACGGATGGCTGGGGAGAATCCGGTCAATTATAGCCTTTGGCTGCTGCAACGCGGCAACCCATGAGGCGTCCGGAATCAACGGCCCAGCGCGTCGAAAGCAGGGCACGCAGCCGCCTGCCGCCGCAGCGCATGTTTCAGGAAGAGAATCCACAGCACCGGTCCGGCCAGCTGGTATTCAGGCCGCCGTCTAGATATCGAGGGGCTGCAGCATGCCGGCGCGTTCGGCGCGCTCCCACACCTCGTCGAAATGCTGCTGCAGCGGCGCCTGGCTTGCGCGGTCGTGGCGGGCCGCGCGGCCTTCCGGGCGATCCGCCTCGGGCAGGAACAGGTAGCCGCCCACGTCGTTGAACATGTAGGCCGATACATACGCCAGATCGGCTTCGTCGACCGGCATGCGGATCTGGATCGCACTGGGCAGACGCTGCGCCAGCGCGACCAGTCGATGATCGTTGCGCAAGGCCGCCGCCGGGTCGTGCAGCAGCACGCGAATCCGGGCCCAGCGGCCCGAGATCGCGATGCGCCGCAGTTCCGCCAGCTCTTCTGCGCTGGCGTAGCTGTCGTTGCCAAGCATCGGCAGATAGACGGCCAGCTGGTGGCGCGCATCGGTGAGCAACTGCAGGCGTGCTTCGGCCGTTTCGCGGCGGCTTCCGGCGGCGAGGGCGCCGATATCGGGCGAGGGCTTCTCGTCATCGGTGGGCGCCGGCAGGGTGAGGCGCATGGCCCGGTGCGCCAACCCGGCGTCCTCGAATTCCTCGCCATAGGCGACGAAGCCTTCGCGTTCGTAGAAGCCGATCGCGCTGACCTGCGCGTCGAGCGCCACGTCAGGCCAGCCCTGGCTGCGCGCACGCGCGATCAGTTCGCGCAGCAACGCCATGCCCACGCCGTGGCCGCGCCATTCCTGCAGCACCGCCATGCGACCGATCTTGTGGGCGGGCGTCAACCGACCGCAGCCGATCGGGTGGCCAGCTTCGTCGCGCGCCAGCACATGCCAGCAATCGGAATCCAGGCCATCGCGCTCACGCTGCTCGGGCACGCCCTGTTCCTGGATGAACACGATGCCGCGCAGGTCAAGCAGGTCCGTGCGCTGGTTCTCGCGCGACCACTCGGCGACCTCGACGTGGAAGTTCTGCAGCTTCATCGGCGGCGTGATTTTCTCGGTACGAAGTGGCCGTCGTTGACCAGCGCCAGCAACAGGCCGCGTTCTGCCGCGTCCAGTTTGCCAGCGACGCGAAAAGCACGTTGCTCGCACAGCTGCCGGGCCAGCTCCGGCGTGGCCGGGTAAGCCTGGCCACTCACATACAACGTGCAGCCGGATCGGCCGCTGCTCCATGCCAGCCGCGACCACGGGTGGCGCAGCAGCTGCGCGCCGGCGTCGAGCTGTTTCGCCAGCGCCGCCTCGCTCAACGGGTTTTCCAGGGGCGCGGGCACCTGCGCATTGCGGTAGCGGGTGATGAAGCGGCCGAACCAGTCGCGCAGCATCGCGTCGTCCAGCGCGGCGGCAAACGGCAGCGCCGTGCGCAGCCGCTCGATCGCGGCGCGATCGATCTCGCCAGCGGCTCTGGCCGGCTTCAGGTCGGGGTCGGCATAGCGCAATTCTTCGGGCAACCGCTCGGCGATGTAGTCGGCCAGATCGCCGGTCAGTTCGGCCTGCGACGGTGCGCGCATGCCGATCGAAAACGTCATGCATGGACCGCCGAAGGCGACGCCATCGTGCGGCACACCCGGCGGCAGATACAACATGTCGCCGGGCTCCAGCAGCCATTCGTGGCTGGGCTCGAAGTGGACCAGCTGCTTCAGCTCGACGTCGGGACGGAACGCTTTGGGCGCCATCGGATCGTCGTTGATGGCCCAGTGGCGCTGGCCCAGGCCCTGCAGCAGGAATACGTCGTATTGATCGACGTGCGCGCCCACACCGCCGCCGGGCTCGGCGTAGGAAACCATCACGTCGTCGACGCGCCAGCTCGGCAGGAACTCGAAGTGCTGCAGCAGCGCGGCGACGTCCGCGTCCCACTTGTCGACGTCCTGCACCAGCAGGGTCCAGTTGGTGCTGGGCGTTTTCGCAAAATCCGCTTCGCCGAGCGGACCGGAATTGACGTGCCAGCGATCGCGTTTTTCATCGTGCACGATCAACCGGGCCAGCACGGCCGGCTCGCAAGCGAGGCCGGCCAGGTCATCCGGCTGCAGCGGCGGCTGGAAATCGGCAAATGCGCGGCGGATGAGCAGCGGCCGCTTCTGCCAGTAGTCGCGCAGGAAGCGGGCGGGCGACATGCCCAGCGGCTGGGCGGCGGAGCCGCGGACTTCGATCGGGATGGAGGCTGATGGGGTCATCCGCGCATTGTAGCGGCGGGTGGCCGGGCCGATGTCAGTGCCAGGCCCGCACGACATTGTTGAGTCGAGCACCAGCGCGGCAGCCGCAGCCAGCAGCGTCGCGCGCAGACAATGCGCCCAGCGGAGCGGCCATGGTTCGACCAGCCGCCGCTGGATGCCGCCAACGCGGTGGGACCCTCACGGTTACGTGGGCCGTCGTTCGGCGGATGAACCCGTTCCGGAGCGGCTGGCGGCGATCCTAGCGCCTGACGATAGTTTTACCTGGGCGGGCGCATGATCGCGGCCCGCGAGATTCCTTGGCCGGCCTGGAGCAACGCATGATCCACGACAGCATTCTCGACACGATCGGCAACACGCCGATCATCAAACTCCACCGTCTGGCGCCGAAACACGTCGACCTGTACGTGAAGGTGGAAGCATTCAATCCCGCCGGTTCGGTGAAGGACCGGCTCGCCCTGGCGATCATCCTCGACGCCGAACAGCGCGGCTCGCTGAAACCCGGGCAGACCGTGATCGAGGCCACCTCGGGCAACACCGGTGTGGCGCTGGCGGCCATCTGCGCCGCACGTGGCTATCCGTTCGTGGCCGTGATGGCCGAGACGTTCTCGATCGAACGACGCAAGCTGATCCGCGCATACGGCGGCAAGGTGGTGCTCACGCCGGCCGCCGCGCGCGGCAGCGGCATGGTGGAGAAGGCGGTGGAGCTGGCCGAAAAGCATGGCTGGTTCTTCACCAACCAGTTCGAGAATCCGGCCAACCCGGCGTATCACCGGCAGACCACCGCGCCGGAGATCCTGCGCGACTTCGCCGGACGCCGGCTGGACTACTTCGTCACCGGCTGGGGCACCGGCGGCACGCTGACCGGCGTGGGCGAGGTGCTGAAAGTCGCGCGTCCCGAGGTGAAAATCATCGCCAGCGAACCAACGGTCGCGGCGCTGCTGTCGGGCAAGGAATGGCAACCGCACAAGATCCAGGGCTGGACCCCGGACTTCGTGCCGGGCGTGCTCAACCGCAAGGTGGTCGACCGGATCGTGCTGATCGACGATGTGCTGGCCCGCGACACCTCACGCGAGCTGGCACAAAAGGAGGGCATTTTCACCGGCATCTCCTCTGGTGCCACGCTGGCCGCGGCACTGCAGGTGGCCGCCGATGCGCCCGAAGGCTCGGTGCTGCTGGCGATGCTGCCGGACACGGGCGAACGCTATCTTTCGACGTTTCTGTTCGAGGGCGTCAACGAGGGATCGGACGAGGTGTGAGCACGCCCCCGGACGCGCTGCGCTGCCGCCGGTCATTTCGCCCGGGCGCGTGCCGTTCCCGGCGCGCGTTTCAATGCCCCGGTTTCCCATCCCGCGATCAGCTTCTGGCCCACGTTGGCCAATGCGCGGATCGCCGGCAGCAGCTGATGGCCGAGCGGGGTCAGCGCGTACTCGGCCGAGGGCGGCGAGGTCTTCAGGACTCGCCGCGTCACCAGCCCGCGCGATTCCAGCTCGCGCAATCGAGCGCTGAGCACACGGGCCGAGATGCGCGGGATGTCGTGACGCAATTCACCGAAGCGGCGCGGCTCGGCGCTGAGATACCAGACCACGTTCGGCGCCCATGCGCCGCGCAGCAAGGCCAGGCTCTCGGTGAGCGGGCAAGCCGGAGCGGCGGCGACTTTGCTTCTGCGTACAGGTAGGCCCATCGGAATTCCATCGGCGGATCGGTAACCGGCTGGATACTACATTTTCCTGCTAACCAGTGGTTAGGTGGTATCTATCAGTAACCATGCTGGCTAGCATGCCTCATTGTTGCAAAGGGCCGCGGATGTCCTGCACCACCGCGGCGGTGCTTCCCCAGGTTTCCCAACGGAGAAAATGCATGAAACTCTATTACACGCCCGGTGCCTGTTCGCTTTCGCCACATATCGTGGCGCTGGAAGCGGACATTGCGCTGCCGCTGGAAAAAGTAGACGGCAAGGCCAAACGTACGGAGAGCGGCGACGATTTCTGGCAGATCAATCCGAAGGGTTATGTGCCGGCCCTGCGACTGGACAACGGTGAGCTGCTCACCGAAGGCCCGGCGATCGTGCAGTATCTGGCCGACCTCAAGCCCGAGAGTGGCCTGGCGCCCGCCAACGGCACTTTGGCCCGCTACCGCCTGCAGGAGATGCTGGGCTACATCAACTCCGAGCTGCACAAGAGCTACAGCCCGCTGTTCAAGCCGGATACGCCGGAGCAGACCCGCTCCGAGCGCAAGGAATACCTGCTCAAGCGCTACCAGTTGATCGAGGACGCGCTCGCCAGGCAGCCGTGGCTGCTGGGTGATCAGTTCACCGTCGCGGATGCCTACTTGTTCACCGTCACGAACTGGGCGAGGCACGTCGACCTCGACCTGTCCGCCTTTCCCGCCTTGCTGGCCTTCCAGAAGCGTGTGGCCGAACGCCCGGCCGTACGCGCGGCACTGGAGGCTGAAGGCTTGACCAAGAAAACCGCGTAAGAAGCAGCACCCCGGCGGACGGTCGGCACTCGCGACGTGCCGGCGTCTGCACGCTGGCACCGTGATCGGACGGCTGGATCCGTGGCGCCGTGCAGCGCAAGGAACTACCGCAGGTCCCTTGAGGAATTGCCGGCAGCCACTACGCCTGCTCCCAGGATGCTATCGGACCGGCGCCCCGACGAAATAGCGGATGGCACGCCGGGTGCTCGACCTGTCTCCATCGCTCAAACAGCGCGGGGCTGCGCAAAGCCAGTTTGGCAAGCAAGTGCTGCCACTCATGATGCATCTGACCAGTGGCTACGACGATGGGTTGGACGACTTTGACCGGCGCGATCTTGGCACGGTCGAACGAGTATCCACGAGCCTCTGCTTCGTCGTAGACCACGGCAAGATAGGCGTTGATCGCCAGGCGCGGCTGCGCATGCGCCGTGAACCGCTCGAGTTGCGGATGGTGCTTGTAGCCGCGCGTTTCCCCGCGAAGGACTGCCCTGGCCAGCAGCCCCTCGCGCCACAAGGCGACGAGGCCTTGTGCGTCGAGGTATTTGGGATGTAAGGACCAGAGACGCACTCGCGTGTAGCACCTTTCGTTGGGGTCGAGAGACGGCAAAACCGTCGGCGCGAGTCGAGACAATCGCCGCAGGCAGGCAGTGGCGATTCAGATGTCTGTCGCCAGCGCCTCGGCCAAACCGATATAGCTAGCCGGGGTCAGATCCAGCAGGCGCTGCCTGGCATCGGCCGGCAGGTCGAGGCCACTGATGAAATCGCGCATCGACTCCCTGGTAATGCCGTGGCCGCGCGTCAATGCCTTCAGTTGTTCGTACGGCTCGGGCAGGCCGTAGCGGCGCATCACGGTCTGCACCGCTTCGGCCAGCACTTCCCAGCTGGCGTCGAGGTCGGCGCCGATACGTTCGGCGTTGACGTTGAGTTTGCCCAAACCCTTCTTCAGCGATTCCAGCGCCACCAGCGTGTGGCCGAAGGCGGTGCCGAGGGCGCGCAGCACGGTGGAATCGGTGAGGTCACGCTGCCAGCGGCTGATCGGCAGCTTCTCCGCGAAATGCCCCAGCAATGCGTTGGCGAGGCCGAAGTTGCCTTCGGCGTTCTCGAAGTCGATCGGGTTGACCTTGTGCGGCATGGTCGACGAACCGACTTCGCCCGCCTTCAGCGTCTGCTTGAAGTAGCCCAGCGAAATGTAGCCCCAGATGTCGCGGGCCAGGTCGATCAGGATGATGTTGGCGCGGCGCACGGCGTCGCAATATTCGGCGACACCGTCGTGCGGTTCGATCTGGGTGGTGTAGGCGTTGTAGTCGAGCCCGAGGCTTTCCACGAAGCGCTGCGAGAACGCGCGCCAGTCCACTTCCGGATAGGTGATGACGTGCGCGTTGAAGTTGCCTACGGCGCCGTTGATCTTGCCGGAAATTTCCACCGCGGCGAGCTGCTGGCGCTGGCGCCGGAGTCGCGCGACCACGTTGGCGATCTCCTTGCCAAGCGTACTCGGCGACGCCGTCTGGCCATGGGTGCGCGAGAGCAGCGGCAGTGCAGGCGTTGGCGTGCGCCAGCCCGCGCAGCTGGTCGATCACCCCGTCGAACTGCGGCAGCAGCACCTGCTCGCGCGCGTCGCGCAGCATCAGCGCATAGGACAGGTTGTTGATGTCCTCGCTGGTGCAGGCGAAATGCACGAACTCCTTCGCCTGCGCCAGGCTGGCGTCGGCGCCGATTTTTTCCTTGATGAAGTATTCGACCGCCTTCACGTCGTGGTTGGTGGTCGCCTCGATCGCCTTGATCCGCTCGCCGTCGGCCACGCTGAAATCGTCCGCGATGGCCTTCAGGGTGGCGACCTGGGCGGCGTCGAACGGCGGCAGTTCGGTGATCTTCGGTTCGGCGGCCAGCGCCAGCAGCCATTCGATCTCCACCTGCACGCGCCGGTGCATCAGGCCGAATTCGCTGAAGATCGGGCGCAGCGCCTCGACCTTGCCGGCGTAGCGTCCGTCCAGCGGGGACAGCGCGGTCAGGGTGTGGGTGGACATCGTCAGGTTCCGGCGAGGGGAAACCACCATTTTACATTGCCGGCGCGGCTGTGCCGGGCGGCCTATAGTTGGGTGGTGCAACCGCTTCGTACCCAGCTCCTCGTACCGTTCGCCCTGAGCGTAGCCGCGCAGCGGCGAAGTCGAAGGGACCGGCATGGGCTTCGACTTCGCGCCTTCGGAGTTACGCTCAGCCCGCACGGGTTCGAGGTCGCACAGTTTCCACGGTCAAAACTTTCCCCAAGGATTCCCGATGACCAACTTCCGCATCGAACACGACAGCATGGGCGAACTGCAGGTGCCCACCGACGCGCTGTACGGCGCGCAGACCCAGCGCGCGATCGACAATTTCCCGATCTCCGGCCTGCACCTGCCGCGGCCGTTCATCCGTGCACTGGGGTTGATCAAGGCCTCCGCGGCGGAGGTGAACCTTTCGATGGGGCACCTGAAGAAGAGCCAGGTCGCGGCGATCCGCAAGGCAGCGTTGGCGGTGGCGGATGGCCAGTACGACGCACAGTTCCCGATCGACATCTTCCAGACCGGTTCGGGCACCAGCACCAACATGAATGCGAACGAGGTGATCGCGCACCTGGCGGTGGCGTCCGGCGCCAAGGTGCATCCGAACGACCACGTCAATTACGGGCAGAGTTCGAACGACGTGATTCCTACGGCGATCCACGTCAGCGCCACACTGACCACCAGCGAACAGTTGCTGCCGGCACTGAAGCATCTGAAGAAGGCCATCGACCGCCGTGCGCGCGAATTGAAGAACACGCCGAAGACCGGCCGCACCCATCTGATGGACGCGATGCCGATCACCTTCGGGCAGGAGCTGTCGGGCTGGTCGGCGCAGGTCGGCTCGTCGATCGAGCGCATCGAGGACGCGCTGAAGCGCATGCGCCGCCTGCCGCTGGGCGGTACGGCCGTCGGCACCGGCATCAACGCCGATCCGAAGTTCGGGCCCGCCGTGGCCGCGCAGTTGAAGAAGCTGACCGGCGTGAGGTTCGAGTCGGCGGAGAATTATTTCGAAGGCATGGCTTCGCAGGATGCCGCGGTGGAACTGTCCGGCCAGTTGAAGACGCTGGCAGTGGCGCTGATGAAGATCGCCAACGATTTGCGCTGGATGAACTCAGGTCCGTTGGCGGGCCTCGGCGAGATCGAACTGCCGGCGCTGCAGCCGGGTTCGTCGATCATGCCGGGCAAGGTCAACCCGGTGATTCCCGAAGCCACCGCGATGGTGGCGGCGCAGGTGATCGGCAACGACGCCTCCATCACCGTCGCCGGCCAGTCCGGCAATTTCCAGCTCAACGTGATGCTGCCGCTGATCGCGCACAACCTGCTGCAGTCGATCGGCATCCTGGCCAATGTGAGCACGTTGCTGGCGGACAAGGCGATTGCGGGTTTCCGGGTCAACAAGACGCGGGTGAACCAGGCGCTAGCGATGAACCCGATCCTGGTCACCGCGCTGAACCCGGTGATCGGCTACGAGAAGGGTGCTGCCGCCGCCAAACAGGCGTACAAGGAACACCGGCCGATCATGGAGGTCGCGCTGGAAACCACCGGGCTCTCGAAGGATGAGCTGAAGAAGTTGCTTGATCCGCTGGCGCTGACCAGGGGCGGCATCCATGGCGGGAGCGGCGGTGGTTGAAGCCGCTTCCTGCTGCATACAAAGCCCTCGCTGAGGTGAGCGAGGGCTCTGGTTCCACCGGCCTTGTCTTCCTGCTAGTCCTTGGTGTCCTTGCCGCAATCGTCGACGTCTTTCTGCTGCATGGTCGCGTAGGGCCTGAATTCGGGCATCGCCGCGGCAAGTTCCTGCTGGGTGGACAGAAGATCGGGCAACCGCTGGCACAATTTGGCGGCGGCCGACTGGATCTTGTCGGTCTGTGGCTTGATGGCCGCTTCGATGTCCTTGTCGCTTTTGCCGGTGAGCGCGCCCCACACCCCTTCCTTGGCGGCGTTGAGACCCAGATCGGCACCTTGTGCGCCGATGTCCATGCCGGTTTCGGCGATGCCTACGATCTGCTTGCGGTAGGCCAGCAGCAGGGTCTGCTGCGCGGGCGTCGCCGCCACCTTCTTGCCGGCGACAAGCAAGTCGCCCTGCGGGGTGATCTCGGCCTTGGGGCGCGAATCCCTGTCGCTGTCGGAGTCGCCGTTGATGTGAACGCTGTTCACGTCGATGTTCTTGGTGGCCAGTTCCTGTTTGGCCTTCTGCATCGCCTTGCGGATCTCTCCGGAGATCCCTGACGAGGTTTTTTCGCTGGCGTCCTTTATCGACTGCGCCGTGTTGTCGGCGGCATTCGGCTGGGAATCGGTTTGTCCGGAGTGGTTGCAAGCAGCGAGTGGCAGCAGCAGGGCCAGGGCGAGCGTGCCAAAAAACATGGGCTTCATGGATGTTCTCCTCTTCGAATTCAGGCGAAAGTGGCGTTCGTGGATTCGCTGCGCTCGTCCGTCGCGGATTGTCTGCGGCGATCGCCAGCGAAGCTTGCAACGATGTCAGTTGATCAGCAATGGACGAAGCATGGGCCATGCGTTGTCGAGCATGCGCACTTGAGCCGCTGCGGTCGGGTGCACTCCGTCGTCCAGCAACAGGGCGGGCTTGTCCGAGATGCCCGTCATCAGGGACGGCAGCAGCGCGACGTGCTCCTGCTGCGCAACCTGCATGTAGACCTGCCGCAGCATGTTGGCGCAGTGGTTCTTGTCCAGCTTGGCCGGGATCTCGAAACCGAGCAGGGCGACCTTCGCTCCCGAGGCCTGGGCCATGTCGACCAGCTTCGTCATGTTCTGTTGCAGCATTTGCCGACTCGCGCCGAGGATGGCGTCGTTGGCACCGAGCTCAAGAACGATCAAGCGCGGATGATGCGTGGCGATCAGGTTCGGCAGTTCCTGCAAGGCATCGGCCAGGGTCTTTCCGCCGCGGCTGGCGTTGACGATCGAAGGCGGTGTCGTCGTGGCGTGGTCGACACGTTCGCGCAGCAAGGCAACCCACCCTGCCTCGGCCGGAATGCGGTGCGCGGAACTCAGGCTGTCGCCGACAAGCAGGACGGTTCCGGGGCGTTCCGGGGTGTTCGCGGCTGGCGATGCCTGTGCCGATGAGGCGATCAGGGCCAGCGCAAGGACGATGGGTGAGAGAAAGCGCATGGCCGTTCCTTAGGGTGCAGGAGACCGACAGAGCCGGTGGCTCCGCGGAAAAGTGGTGAGTGAAGGTCTTGCGTTGGTTCGAACGGCGAGGGCCACGGTCGTTGCGAAGGGGCGGATGGATCGCCGTGGGCGACCCATCCGCCGCGAGACTCAGCTGTCGTCGCGCCAGCGGCGGAACCAGATGGCTCCGGTCAGCAGGCCGAGGCCGACCACGACGCCGATCCAGAGATTCGTGGAGGCCAGCAGCTGATAGGTGTTGCCCAGATCCATGAAGCCGAGGTTGGGGTTGCCAGCGACATGGTTTGCGATCGATTCGCCATTGCTGCCGAACATGCTGCCGGTACCGGGGAACGTGCTGAACAGGCCGCGTTGCACGATGTTCTTCCAGAACCAGGTGGCGGGCAGATCGAACAGTCCCATGATGCCGAACCAGCTGATGATCAGGCCGGTCGCCACCGGCAAGGCCACCGCCCACAGGAAGGGCTTGTTGCGCGCCCAGGCCGAGCAGAGCAGCAGCCAGCCCACCGAGGGCAGCGCCCACAACACATATAGCGGGATGTAGCCGATCAGGTTGAACATGACGCGGAAGGGATGGGCGAGCACCAGCAACTGCCAGACATTCACGCCGTGGAAGGACAGGGTGACGGCCAGTATCAGCAACTGCAGCATGCCGACGACGATGCCTACGATCACGGCAACGATGGGAGCGAGCACGGTGGCGCTGATCACCTTCGACAACACGGTACTGCTATCGGAAATCGGCAGCGATTTCCAGAACAGGATGCTGCGGTCACGGCGATCGTCATAGAGGGCGCCGAGGCAGTAGAAGAACACCACGAAGCCGAGCACCACCACGAGCAGCCCCATAGCCGAATACATCGCTACGTCCAGCGCCAGGCCGACCTTGCTCAGGTCGCCGGCATCCATGTCGGCAATCACGCGCTGCAGGCCGCCGCTGGCACCGAAATTTATGCCGTGGCGGGCGCCGAGAACCTCGGCCGTGATGATGCCCATGATGTTCAGCAGCAGAAAGACGCCGCCAGTGATGATCGGAGCCCAGAAGAAGCCGCCCCGGTGTTCCCAGAATTCGCGCTTCACGAGCCAATACGTGTTGTTCCAGATCCGGGTTTTCATGCGTAGGTTCCCTTCATGGTGGCGACGAACAGGTCGCTGATGGATGGCCGGCGGGTTTCGCCCAGCTGCTCCAGCACCGCGCGGTCCGCGCCGTCAAACAGAAAAATGCTCTTGCCGAACACCTGGCGCTCGTCCATCGGTTTCAGCTGGCGGGCGGCGACGGCCTGGTCGGCATTGACCATCACTTCGATGAAGCGCTCGCCGACCGCGTCCATGTCGGCATCCAGCACGATCCTGCCGTCGCGGATGAACATCAGGTCGGTGAGGATGTGTTCGACTTCCTCGACCTGGTGCGTGGTCACGATGATCGTCTTGTTCTCGTCGAAGTAGTCCTCCAGCAGGTTCTGGTAGAACTGCTTGCGATACAGGATGTCCAGGCCCAGGGTGGGCTCGTCCAGGATCAGCAGCTTGGCGTCGATGGCCATCACCAGCGCCAGGTGCAACTGCACGATCATGCCCTTGGACATCTGCCGCACACGCTGGTTGGGCGTGAGCTTGGTGCGGGCCAGAAAAGCCTCGCACTTCTTGCGATCGAAGCGCGGGTGCACGTTGGCCACGAAGTCGACCGCTTCACGTACGCGGATCCAGCGCGGCAGCACCGCGACGTCGGCGATGAAGCAGACCTCGCCCATCAAGCGGTCGCGTTGCTTGCGCGGATCGAAGCCGAGCACGTTGAGCGAGCCGGTGAAATCGGTAAGCCCGAGGATCGCCTTCAACGCCGTGGTCTTGCCGGCACCGTTGGGGCCGATCAGGCCGACGATGCGTCCGGGGGCAATCTGGAAGCTGACGTTGTCCAGCGCCCGCGACGACTTGTACTGTTTGCTCAGGCCGCTGGCCGTGATCACCGCACTCATGATTGTTCTCCGGTAGCGGACTGATCCTGGCCGGCGGGATCCTTGATGGAGCTGGCCTCACGCAACAGCGTCTTGAGATCCAGCCCCAGCCGTTGCAGCCGTGCGAACAGCACCGGCCACTCTTCGCGCAGAAACCGCTCGCGTTCGGATTTCAGCAGCGCCTCGCGAGCGCCTTCGATGACGAACATGCCCAGACCCCTCCGTTTTTCAACCAGTTGTTCGTCGACCAGTTCCTGATACGCCTTCGATACGGTCAGTGGATTGATTTGATAATCCGCTGCCACCTGGCGTACCGACGGCAGCGGGTCGCCCTCGTTCAAGGCGCCGTCCAGGATCATCGCCACCACGCGTTGCTGCAGTTGGCGATAGATCGGGACGCTGTCGTTCCAGGTAATGGTCATGTTTATTCCTTGCTGATGCGGCCGAACTTGTTGCCGAACGAATAGTAGGGCATGGCCAATTGCGACCCGAGCAGGCTGAACTGGCCGGCGCTGCCGGCGTTGTCCATGCGGCCCATCGAGGGAAGCACGGTGATGCCGGTGGTACCGACGTCGGCGAGCAGCACCGCGGCGCGCATCTCGGCAGCGCTCGGGCGGACGACGACCGGTGCCAGGTCGGTGACCTTGACGGTGTGGGAGTTGTGCGTCTTGTTCGCCGATGCTGGCTGGGTGTCGACGTTGTAGTTGACGGCGCTCAGGCTGGCAAAGGTGAGCAGGGTGGCGGCGACGCTGGCGATCAGGTTCTGCGCTTTCATGACGGGCCTCCTTGGTGACCTCGTTGGGTGGTGTTGTAGTGAACTATAACACCGAGTTTTGAACCGTCAATAGGCGGAGCGCGATTTCGCAACATGACTGATGGCCTATATGTCCCGGTACCGTCGCGACCGGGGTTCCCGCAAACGAAAGGCCGGCTTTGCAGCCGGCCTTCGGGTCTACAGGGCGTTCCAGATCAATCGCTGGCGGTATACACCTGCTTGCCGCCTACCCAGGTCTGCAACACCTTGGTGTCCCAGATCCTGCTCGAGGGGTCCTTGACGACATCATGGTCGATCAGGATGAAGTCGGCCCATTTACCCGGCTCCAGCGTGCCCAGGGTTTTCTCCGCATGTTCTGCATAGGCGGCGTCGAGAGTGAACGCGCGCAGCGCCTGCTGGAAGGTCATGTCCTGGTCGGGATACCAGCCGCCGGGCGGGTGCCCGTCGTGGTCCTCGCGGGTGACCGCCGAATACAGGCCGTAAAACGGATTGGGTGATTCCACCGGGAAGTCCGAACCGCCCGCGACGATCGTGCCTTGCTTGAGGAACCGCTGCCAGGCGTAGGCGCCCTTGATGCGCTCATGGCCGATGCGGTCTTCGGCCATGTTCATGTCGGAGGTGGCATGGGTAGGCTGCATCGAGGCGATCAGGTGCAGCGGCACGAACCGGGGAATGTCTTCCAGCGACACGATCTGTGCGTGTTCGACGCGGTTGCGCAAGGCGATGCCGTCCGGATGAGTCTTGTAAGCGGCCGCGTAGCTGTCCAGCACTTCGCGGTTGGCGCGGTCGCCGATGGCGTGGATGCCGACCTGATAACCCTTGCCCAGCGCCTTGCCGATCATCGCGGTGAGTTCGCCGGGTTTCAGGAACAGCAGTCCGCTGTTATGCGGATCGTCGGCGTAGGGCTTGAGCATGGCCGCGCCGCGGCTGCCCAAGGCGCCATCGGCGTACAGCTTGACCGCGCGCACGGTGAGGAAGTCGTTGCCGTAGCCGATCAGCGGGCCGTCCTTGCTGATCACGTCGAAGTCATCGCCGGTGCCATGGATCAACGCGTAGATGCGCGCCGTGAGCTTGTGCTCGTCGGCGTACTGCCGATACAGCTTGTAGTTGGCCAGGTCGATGCCCGCGTCGCTGACGCCGGTCAGGCCGACACGGGCCATCTCGGCCAGCGCGGTATCCAGCGCGGCAACTTTCTGCTGTGGGGTGGGGGCGGGAACCACGGTGTAGATGAGATCGGTGGCGCCGTCGACGAAGACACCGGTTGGGATTGCCGGCCGCGTCGCGTTCGATGCGGCCGCCGGCGGGGTCCTTGGTGGCCTTGGTGATACCGGCCCGTTTCATGGCCGCGGTATTGGCCCAACCGGCGTGACCGTCGACGCGGCTCAGCCATACGGGCCGGCCGGAGACCGCCGTGTCGAGTTCCCTGGCGTTGGGGAAGCGGCCGAGTTTCCAGATTTCCTGGTTCCATCCGCTGCCGATGATCCATTCATCGTCGGGATGCGCCGCGGCGTAGGCTTTTATCTTGGTCAGCGCTTCGTCCAGCGTTCGCGTGCCGACGAGGTCGACGTTGTTGCGCGCGTAGCCCAGTTCCAGCACGTGGCCGTGAGCGTCGATCAGGCCCGGTAGCAGGGTCTTGCCGTGGCCGTCGATCACCTTGGCATCGCCGGCGCGCCTGGACAGGTCGGCATTGTCGCCGGTGGCGACCACCTTGCCCTGGTCGATCAGCAGTGCCTGGAAGTGCTGCAATCTGCCGTGGCTGTCCAGCGTGTAGCCGTTGACGTTGTTCAACAAGCAGGTCGGCGGCCTGCACGGCCGGCGCCAACACCAGCAGGGCGAGCAACGACAAGCGTAGCGAACGGTTCATGCGCGGATTCCCGATACCAGGTGAATCCACAGTGTGTCGGCGTGCGCGCATTTTTTCCACCGTGGACGTCGGTGGAATGAAAACGCCCGCCTCGGCAGGGAGGCGGGCTTTGCCCAGTGGCAGAATCAAGCTGCCTTGGCGACCAGGGTTCCGATGCTGCTGCGCGCCGATTTCAGCGCCGCGGCCTTTTGCTCTTCGCCAACGGCGATGCCTTCGGCCCGGACGAACTCGATGTCGCTTATGCCGATGAAGCCAAGCGCGGCGCGCAGGTACGGTTCCTGGAAGTCCATCGCCGATGCGGGCGCGTCCTTGCCGTAGAAACCGCCGCGGCTCGAGGCCACGATCACCCGCTTGCCTCCGGCCAGACCTTCCGGACCGTTCGCGGTATAGCGGAAGGTCTTGCCGGCGACCAGGATGCGATCGACCCACGCCTTGAGCTGGCTGGAAATGGCGAAGTTGTACATCGGCGCGCCGATCACCACCACGTCGGCGGCGAGGAACTCCTCCAGCATTTCCGTACCCAGCACTGCCGCCGGGTCAGCCACATCGGCCACCGGAGTCCAGTGCGGCAGCGGCTGTGCAGCCAGATCGTGGTAGCAAACGCTGAGGTCCGGCGTGGCGCGCTTCAGCTCGGCTACGATGTCGGCGGTCAGCTGGCGCGACACCGAGAAACCGCCCAGCGCACTGGAGTCGATATGCAAGAGTTTCATGGGAGAGATTCCTGGCTAGGCCATGGGACTGGCGATGGAATCAGGATATATTTCGAACGATGCGGTGATAAGTCCGCATTTCTCGGACTTATCGTTCTAAAACGGAAACGACCATGACGGCCTTGAGCGGCGCACTGCAGGACCTCAACGATCTGTACTTTTTCGCGGCCGTCGTCGAGCACGGTGGTTTCTCCGCTGCCGGTCGGGCGCTGGGCGTGCCGAAGTCACGCCTCAGCAAACGCGTCGCCCAGTTGGAGGAACGCCTGGGCGTGCGCCTGCTGCAGCGGACCACGCGCCGCTTCGTGGTGACCGAGGTCGGCGAACGTTTCTATACGCATTGCCGCGCCGTGCTGGAAGAGGCGCAGGCGGCCCAGGATGCGGTGGACGAATTGCGCGCCGAGCCTCGCGGCATGGTGCGCCTGAGTTGCCCGGTGTCACTGGCGCAGACGGTGTTGGCGCATTTGCTGCCCGATTTCCTGGCGCTGTATCCGAAGATGCAGGTACGCGTGCTTTCCAGTGATCGCCGCGTCGACGTGATTGGCGAAGGCTACGATCTCGCGATTCGCGTACGCACCAAACTCGACACCGACGCCAACCTGGTGATGCGCAGCTTCGGCCACTCGCGCACCGCGCTGGTGGCGAGCCCGGAAGCTGCTCGATGCGCAGGGCAGGCCGGCGCAACCGGATGAGCTGGCCCGGTTTCCGGCGTTGTCCCTGCGCGAGCACGAAGGTGCCCAGGTGTGGGAGCTGATCGATGCGACGCGGCAAGCAGGTCAGCGTCGAAGTGCAGGCGCGCCTGATCACCGGCGATTTCGCCGTGCTGCTGGAATCCGCCCGTCGCGGCATGGGCGTGGCGCTGCTGCCGGAATTCGTGTGCGCGCCGGCGATCACCCGCGGCGAACTCGAAGTGGTGCTGCCGGAATGGAGCGCGCCCGAGGGCACCATGCACTTCGTCTACCCCAGCCGGCGCGGCATGCTGCCCGGTGTGCGCGCCCTGGTCGACTTCCTGGCCGAGCGGCTACCGGCCATGACCTTGCTGAAGCATGAGCAGTGCAAACAGCGGCCGCTGGACGAGCTTCCGCCCGCGTAATGCGCTCAGCCGCCCATATGCAGTACGCTGCCGGGTTTACGGACATTTATACGGCCAAACGATGATCGCAACCAAACTTCCCAAGGTCGGCACGACCATCTTCAGCGTGATGAGCCAGCTTGCGCTCGAGCACAAGGCGGTCAACCTCGGCCAGGGTTTCCCCGATTTCGAGCCGCCCCAGGCATTGCGCGACGCGCTGAGCCGCGCCATGAACGACGGTCGCAACCAGTACGCGCCCATGCACGGCATCGCGGCCCTGCGCGAGCAGATCGCGCTGAAGACGGAGCGTCTTTACGGCCGCAAGCTCAACGTCGATACCGACATCACGCTCACCTCCGGTGCCACCGAGGCGATCTTCGCGGCGATTGCCGCCACGGTGCGCGCGGGCGAAGAGGTGATCGTGTTCGATCCGGCCTACGACTGCTACGAGCCGGCGATCGAGCTGCAGGGCGCGCGTGCGGTGCACATTCCGCTGACCGTACCGGCGTTCGCGATCGACTGGCAGCGCGTGCGCGATGCGGTGACGCCGAAGACCCGCATGATCATGATCAACAGCCCGCACAACCCGTCCGGCGCGGTGCTGTCCGCGGCCGATCTGGACGAGCTGGCGGCGATCGTGCGCGACACCGGCATCGTGGTGCTGTCCGACGAGGTGTACGAACACATCGTCTACGGCGGCCGCCACGAAAGCGTGCTGCGCCATCCGGAACTGGCCGAACGCAGCATCGTCGTTTCATCGTTCGGCAAGACCTATCACTGCACCGGCTGGAAGGTGGGCTACGCGGTCGCGCCAGCGGCGCTGAGCGCCGAGTTCCGCAAGGTGCATCAATACCTCACGTTCTGCACCTTCCATCCGGCGCAGGTGGCGTTTGCCGAGTTCATGGCCAGCGACCCCGCGCACTACCTGGAGTTGCCAGCGTTCTACCAGGCCAAGCGCGATCGTTTCCGCGCCTTGCTGGCGCCGTCCCGGTTCAAGTTGCTCGACGTGCCGGGCGGCTACTTTCAGCTGGTCGACTATTCGGCGATTCGCGACGAGGACGATCTGGCTTTCAGTCGCTGGCTGGTGGAACACGGTGGGGTAGCGGCGATCCCGCTGACACCGTTTTACGAAAGCGCGCCGGGAACGCGTCTGTTGCGGCTGTGCTTTGCCAAGAGCGATGCCACGATGGAAGCGGCAGCGGAGCGGCTATGCCGGCTGTGATCATGCAGCCCCTGAGAGTTTCGCTGGTGCAGGGCGCCACCCGCTGGCACGATGCGCCGGCCAATCGCGATTACTACGGTGCCCTGGTGCGCCAGGCTGTCGGCAGCGACCTGATCGTGTTGCCGGAGACGTTCCTCTCCGGGTTCAGCAACGACACACAAGCCAGCGCCGGAACGATGGATGGCGAAGGCGTGGCATGGCTGCGTGCACTGGCGATTGAAATGGGCGCGGTGATCTGCGGCAGCCTGGCCATCCGCGAAAACGACGTCGTCTACAACCGGCTGTTGTGGATGCAGGCGGACGGCGGCTTTGTCCAGTACGACAAGCGCCACCTGTTTCGCATGGCCGGCGAGCATACGCGCTACGGCAGCGGCAATCAGCGGCCCATCGTGGAGCTGAAAGGTTGGCGCGTTCTTCCGCAGGTCTGCTACGACCTGCGCTTTCCGGTGTGGCTGCGCAATCGCCGCCTGGCGTCCGCTGCCGGCGGCATGGACTACGACCTGGCCTTGTTCGTCGCCAATTGGCCGGCGCCGCGAAGACAGCCGTGGCGCACGCTGCTGCGCGCGCGCGCGATCGAGAATCTGAGCTACGTGATCGGGGTGAACCGGGTCGGCGTGGACGGCAATGAGATTCCTTATGCCGGCGACAGCGCGGTGATCGATCCGGTCGGCGAGCCGCTGGTGGAACTGGGCGCGCAGGAACAGGTGGTCACGATCACGCTGGACCCGGCGCCGCTGCTGGCGCACCGCGAACGCTTCCCGGCATGGATGGACGCCGACGCGTTCTCGCTCGATCCGGGGTGATTCGGTTCAACGCCGCAGGACACAAAAAAGCCGCCCTTGAGGCGGCTTTTTTATGGGGAACCCGGCGACGACTCAGAGTATCTGGAGCACCGCTTCCGGCGGACGGCCGAGCGCGGCCTTGTCGTTGGCGACAACGATGGGACGTTCGATCAGCTTCGGATGCGACACCATGGCGGCGATCAGCGCGGCCTCGTCGAGTGAGGGATCATCCAGCCCGAGCGACTGATAGTCGGGTTCGCCGACACGCAGCAATTCGCGAGCCGTCATGCCCAATTGCTTCAGCAATACGATCAGTTCGGCGGCACTTAGCGGCGTGTCGAGATAGTTGATCACCTCGACCGTTTCGCCGCGGCCTTCCAGCAACGCCAGCGTGGCGCGCGACTTGGAGCAGCGATTGTTGTGGTAGATGCGCACCATGATCGTCGGCCTTGCTCAGCGATTGCCCGACCGGTTGCCGCCACGGCCCGGCGGACGTCCACCGGCAGCGCCGCCGTGGCCTTGGGGCCGGGCATTGCCATGCGGACGATTGCCGCCCTGGCTTTGCGGCCTGCCGGCACCCTGCGCACGGTTGCCGCCCTGTCCCTGTGGACGTGCACCGCCCATGCCTTGTGGGCGTGCGTTGCCATGGGCGGGGCCGGCCGCGGCACGGTTGCCGCCTTGGCCCTGCGGGCGGCCCCCCTGTGCGGAACGCGCGCCCGGCGCGCGATTGCCGGCGTTGCCGCCGCGGGACTCGCCGCCGAAACCGCTGTAGGGATTGCTGCCCGCCGCGCGGCCATCGCCGCCCGTGCGTGCGCCGAACGGCTTGCCGCCAGCGGGGCGTCGATTGCCTGCCGCGCCGCCGGTGGCATTACCGCGCGGCGCGCCGGGACGAGCGCTGCCGTCTCGGCTTTCGCCGGCAAACCAGGTGCGCACCGATGGAAGCTCCTGGCCTGGCGCCACGCGCCGACCCTTGCTGCCACGGTTGGGACCGCCGGCGCCGCGTTCGGGACGAACGACGTTGCCGTTGACTTCCTTGCCGTCGCGACGCGGCGGTTTGCGGCCGCGGATCGGTTCCTCGCGGATACGGTCATAGGCGCGCAGTTCGCGCGCTTCATCCTGACCGCCGGTCCAGGCGGTGCCGGCACCGCGTTCGGGACGGTATTCGGTGACGCTTCGGTTGGCGCGGCGTTGATGCAGGACCGGGCTCAGGGTAAGCACCGGTTGCGGCGTGCCCAGGCCGGTGGTCTGGCGCAACTGCTTGATGCTTTCCGCATCCAGCGCCTCGCACTCGCCACGACGCAGGTTGCGCGGCAGCTCGATGTTGCCGTAGCGGATGCGCTTCAGGCGGCTGACCAGGAAGCCCTGGGAATCCCACAGGCGGCGCACTTCGCGGTTGCGGCCTTCGCGGATCACCACGCGGAACCAGCTGTGGCTGCCGCCGCGGCTGATCACGGCGATCTCGTCGAAGCGGGCGGGGCCGTCCTCCAGCTCCACGCCGGCTTTCAGCCGTTCGATGATCTCGTCGGGCACTTCGCCGTGCACGCGGCACAGGTATTCGCGCTCAAGGCCGCTCTTCGGGTGCATCAGGCCGTTGGCCAGTTCGCCATCGGTGGTCAGCAGCAGCAAACCGGTGGTGTTGATGTCGAGCCGGCCCACGGCGACCCAGCGCGCACCCTTCAGGCGCGGCAGCTGTTCGAACACGGTGGGGCGGCCGTCGGGGTCGTCGCGCGTGGTCAGCACGCCCTCGGGTTTGTGGTAGATCAGTACCTCGGTCTCGTCGCGGCTGTCGGTGGCGACGACGAACTGCTTGCCGTCCATGACCACGCGGTCGCCGGCCTTGACGCTCATGCCGATCTCGGCAGGGGCGCCATTGAGTTCGACTTCGCCGGCCTGGATGCGCTGTTCGAGCATGCGGCGCGAGCCGAGTCCGGCGTTGGCCAGCACCTTGTGCAGGCGCTCTTCCAGTGCGGGTGTATCGGCGTCGACGCGGGGTTCGCGTTTCAGGGACAGAACGGATTTTTGCGGCGCAGTCATGCGCGGTACTCCTCGGTATCTTGGCTTGCGGTGTCGGGTTCGACATCCGTGGCGGGGTTCGCTGCCTCATCGGCAGTGGCGATCGGGTTCTCGCTGGCGGGGCTCGTTGGGGAGCCGGGCTCGTCGGACTCGGGTGAAGCGATCGGCGCCGAAGCGTCGATCGTGGTGTCGGTGTCCTGCGCATCTGCGGCGTCCGCGGAGGCGTGATGATCGGTGTCGCTGTGGCCCGTTGATGCGGGCTCGACCGGGCTTTCGTCGTGCGTCTCCGCGCCCTGTTGTTCCTCGTCCGGATCGATCGACAGGTCGCGCACGATGCGGGCAGGGAAGGGTTCGGGCTCGAAACGGAGTTGCGGATCTTCCATGTCGCGGATTTCCGAAAGCGGCGGCAACTGGTCCAGCGATTTCAGATTGAAATAGTCGAGGAAGGCACGGGTGGTGCCGAACAGCGCCGGCTTGCCGGGCACGTCGCGATAACCGACCACGCGGATCCATTCGCGTTCCTCCATCGTCTTGATGATGTTGGAGGACACCACCACGCCGCGGATCTGCTCGATCTCCGGACGGGTGATCGGCTGCCGATAGGCGATCAACGCGAGCGTTTCCAGCAGGGCGCGCGAATAACGGCTGGGCCGCTCGGTCCACATCCGCGAAATCCACGGGTGCACCTCCTGACGCACCTGGTAGCGGAAGCCGGAGGCGACTTCCTTCAGCTCGATGCCGTGACCGGTGCAGTCGTCAACGAGCGCCTCCAGCGCCCGGGCGATCTGTTCATGGTCGACGTCGTCGGCCTCGTTGAACAGGTCGCCCAGCTGATGAACCGTCATCGGCTGGCTGGAGGCCAGCAGGGCGGCCTCGATGATGGGTTTGAGTTGCTCGATCTGCATAAGCTCGGGTCGGATGCCAGTTGGCTCGGTGCCGCTCAGTGGATGTCGTTCATTCGCCGGAAGATTCGATCAATGCCGATTCACCGGCCTGTCCATCGTCTGCCGGGTCGTCGGCGATCTCTTCGGAATGGCTGATTTTCGCCTTGACGTAGATTGGTGCCAGCGGTTCCTCCTGCACGATCTCGACCAGCATTTCCTTGGCCAGCTCCAGCATCGCCAGAAACGTCACCACGATGCCCGGACGCCCTTCGCTGATGTCGAACAGGCTTTCGAACCGGTGAAAGCTGCTGTCATCCAGCCGGCTCAACAGTTCGCCCATGCGCTGGCGCACGCTGAGCGCTTCGCGCTTGATCGCGTGATGCCCGAACAATTCGGCCCGGTGCATCACATCCTTGAGCGCCAGCAGCAGCTCGGTCAGCTCCAGCGGCGGCGGCAACCTGATCACGTTGCGCTCGCCCACTTCGGCATGCACCACCACGCTGTCGCGCTCGATCCGCGGCAGGGCCTCGATATCCTCGGCCGCGCGCTTGAACCGCTCGTATTCCTGCAACCGCCGCACCAGCTCGGCGCGGGGGTCGTCCTCCAGTCCTTCTTCGGCCGGCGGCCGCGGTAACAGCAAGCGCGACTTGATCTCGGCCAGGATCGCGGCCATCAGCAGGTATTCCGCCGCCAGCTCCAGCCGCATCACGTCCCGCATCAGCTCGATGTAGGTCATGTATTGCCGGGTGATCTCGGCAACCGGGATGTCCAGGATGTCCAGGTTCTGCCGGCGGATCAGGTACAGCAGCAGATCGAGCGGACCTTCGAACGATTCCAGGATGACCTCGAGCGCGTCCGGCGGGATGTACAGATCCTGGGGCATCTGCAGCATCGGCTGGCCGCGCACGATGGCCAGCGGCATTTCCTGTTGTTGCGGCACCGACGCGAACGCATTCTGCGTCGTGGCGGCCGGGCTCTGCGGCTCGACGGGTTCAGTGGTCATCAATGCATGTCATGAGGCCGCCTTCAGCGGCTGGCAGTGCGTTCAACATTGATCGGAATCATTCTGCATCGACACAATGGTGGAAATGTCCGTGATCGGAACATGACGGCGCCGCGGTATTCCCGGATTGCGATCTTCACATCTTCAACCGCACGCGGCGGACGCCAGAGCAGCGACGGGCAAGATGAAGCCACTCGGTGGTGGTTCGGTCAGGCAGGTCACCATCGGCCGTTGCACGCCAACCCCGGGTTGTCAGCCACGGCAAGGGCGCAAGTCAAAGGTGGCGAAGAGCGACGCCACTGACTGTTTACTGGTCGGTTCGAGAGCACCGGGTGGGAGCCAGGGTCGCCGAAGTTGGACGGCAAACGTATTCCATGGGCCACACGTGGCTTGAAGAGTAGCCGTTAGGCGTGCGCAAGTCCAGCGAACTCAGCGGGCTGGTTGCGCAGGCGGGTGCGGACATGCTGCTGCGGTTTCGTCGCGGCGCATGGCAGCGCCATGGCTGCTTGCAGGGCTCCGACAAACGCGGGTGCGGAAGCCTTCGGCGATGCAGGGCGGCATGTGACCCAATGTGACCATGAGCGGCAACGTCTTTCTGTGCGCCGCCAACGTTCCAGCGTGCCACGGACCTCGCTGCTATCTTGCCGGGCGCCGTTCGCCCGATGACGATCCGATGTGGCATGGTTCGGGCGGCGTTTTGCTGTCGGTGGCGTCGCACGGAAAAGGCTCACGGCTACTGGCACGGCCATTGCTTGAGACATCACCATCAAGCGGCTCGGGCGGTTGCGCAACGCCACACAGGGTTTCAGAACGATATTTGCAGATCGCGCTACTCCGGCGGTAAACGCCGGTGCAAATGGGACGGTATGACTGATGGTGATCGACGCGAAAAAACAGGATGACGCCGAGCCGGAGCAGTTGCGGCCGGCACGCATGCAGATCGAGACGACGGTGCTGATGAGCCGCCATGGCGAATCACATCCGACCGAACTGGTCGACATATCGGCGACCGGCGCTATGCTGCGCCGCCCGTTGGGCTGGTCCGGCGAGACCGGGCAGAGCTGGGTGCTCGACATGATCTTCGGGCACAACCTGCACATCCATCTCGAAGCGGTGATTGCCCGTATCTCCGATCATCACATCGGTTTTTCCTACAGCCGCATTCCCGAAGACAAGCAGGTACCCCTGTGGAATCTGCTGGGCGGCTACGCCGATATTCTCGAATACTGGAAAGACGGCTGATCGAAGCGGACGCTCCATGCCGAAACGCCCGCTTCGCGCGGGCGTTTCGGTTTTGGCGGCCTGGTTCAGGCCGTTACTTTGCCCTCGTCGCGCAGTTCGCGACGCAGAATCTTGCCGACGTTGCTCTTCGGCAAGCTGTCGCGGAACTCGATCAGCTTGGGACGTTTGTAACCGGTGAGGTTCTCGCGGCAGAACTGCCTGAGCGCTTCTTCGGTAAGGTTCGGGTCCTTGCGTACCACGAACAGTTTCACTACCTCGCCGGAATGCTCGTCCGCGACACCGACCGCCGCCACTTCGAGCACGCCGGGATGCTCCATCACCGCGTCTTCGACCTCGTTCGGATAGACGTTGAAGCCGGACACCAGGATCATGTCCTTCTTGCGATCGACGATGTAGAAGTAGCCCTTCTCGTCCATCCGTGCGATATCGCCCGTGTGCAGCCAACCATCGGCGCCGAGCACTTTGGCCGTCTCGTCCGCGCGGTTCCAGTAGCCCTTCATCACCTGCGGACCTTGCACCATCAGTTCACCGACTTCGCCCACGGGCAGCGGCTGGCCTTCTTCGGACCAGATCGCCACGTTGGTCGACGGCACCGGCAGGCCGATCGAGCCGTTGTATGCCTTCAGGTCGAGCGGATTGATGCACACCGCCGGCGAGGTCTCGGTCAGACCGTAGGCTTCGGCGAGCGTGCATGCCGGTGACCTTTTTCCAGCGCTCTGCCACGGCACGCTGCACGGCCATGCCGCCACCCAGGGTGAGGTGCAGGCGCGAGAAATCCAGTTCGGAAAAGCCCGGCGTATTGAGCAGGCCGTTGAACAGCGTGTTGACGCCGGTGAGCGCGGTGAACCCCGATTTCTTCAGTTCCTTGACGAAGCCGGGCATGTCGCGCGGATTGGTGATCAGCCAGTTCAGGCCGCCGAGCCGGGTAAACACCAGGCCGTTCGCGGTCAGCGAAAAGATGTGATACAGCGGCAGCGCGGTGATGATCACCTCTTCGCCGGGCTTGACCAGGTCGCTGCCGATCCACGCCCCGGCCTGCAGCATGTTGGCGATCATGTTGCCGTGGGTCAGCATGGCCCCCTTGGCCACGCCAGTGGTGCCGCCGGTGTATTGCAGGAATGCCACATCGTCGTGGCCCAGTGCAACCTGCTGCAGCGGATGCGCCGCGCCGCGTGCCAGCGCGTCGCGAAAACGCACTGCCTGCGGCAGGTCGAACGCAGGCACCATCTTCTTGACGTGCTTGAGCACGAAGTTGATCAGCGCGCTCTTCGGAAAGCCGAGCAGGTCGCCAAGCCCGGTCGTGATGACGTGCAGCACCTGGGTTTCTGCCATCACGTGCTGCAAGGTGGCGGCGAAATTATCCAGCACAACGATCGCCTTGGCGCCGGAATCCTCCAGCTGGTGCTTGAGCTCGCGGCCGGTATACATCGGGTTGGTGTTGACCACCACCAGGCCGGCGCGCAGCGCGCCGAACAGCGCGATCGGATACTGCAGGACGTTCGGCATCATGATCGCGATGCGATCGCCCTTGCCAAGCTTGAGCACGCCGGTGAGGTAACCGGCGAAGTGGCGGCTCATCTCGTCGATCTGGGCGTAGCTGAGCTGGCGCCCGAAACTGGCGAACGCCGGGCGCCCGCTGAAACGTCCGAAGGCCTCTTCAAGCACGGCCGGCACCGAAGCGTATTCGTTGACGTCAATCTGTTCGGGCACGCCTGCCGGATAGTGGTCCAGCCACGGACGTTCGTTGCTCATGCTCGGGTTCCCTGTGTGGTCGACAACCATGGAATCAACGGATGAAAACCGGATGGCAGTACCATCCATCGTGCGCCATGGGCCGGTCGATTGGAGCATGCGCCCGCGTATAGCGGCAAGCCGCACTGCAGCGAGTTGCATCGATGATCGTACCGAACAGAATCAACCGTCTGCTGCTCGCCACGGCGTTGTGTGCACTGGCGTTGGCGGGTTGCCGACGCACGCCCGACGAGGCTCGGGTGCGCGCGGCGATAGCGGCAGTTGCACAGGCGGCCGAAGCCGGTGCGGCCAGCGACGTGGTCGCGCCGCTGAGCGACGACTTCGATGGCAATTCCGGCCAACTGGACCGGCGCCAACTGGCAGGCATGGTCCGGCTGCTCGGACTGCGCGACGAACACATCGGCGTGACGATGGGGCCGGTGTCGATCGAGCATCGGGGCGAGCGGATGGTGGCGTCGTTCACGGTGACGCTGACCAGCGGCGGCGGCCGCCTGCTGCCCGATCAGCTGGGCGTCTATCAGGTCGAATCGGCATGGCGCAAGGAAGACGGCACCTGGCATTGCTATACGGCGAGCTGGAAACACACGATGTAAAAAAGCGCCCCGGGGGCGGGGCGCTTTTTTGTTCCACGAAGCCGCGCCGAAACTCAGGCGGCTTTCTTGCCCGCCAGCTGGCGCAGCACGTACTGCAGAATGCCGCCGTGACGGAAGAACTCGCGTTCCTTCGGCGTCAGCAGCATCACGTTGACAGTGAACTGCTTCTTGCTGCCGTCAGCGGCCGTGGCGGTGATCGTGGCTTCCCTCGAGTTGCCGTTGTCGAGGCCTGCGATGTCGAAGGTTTCCTTGCCGGTCAGACCCAGCGTCTGCGCGTTCTGCCCGTCCTTGAAGCTGCACGGCAATACGCCCATGCCCACCAGGTTGGAACGGTGGATGCGCTCGAAACTTTCAGCGATCACCGCCTTCACGCCCAGCAGCAGGGTGCCCTTGGCCGCCCAGTCGCGCGACGAGCCGGTGCCGTATTCCTTGCCGGCCAGCACCACCAGCGGCGTCTTGTCCGCCTTGTACTTCATCGCGGCGTCGTAGATGGCCATCTGTTCGCCGGTGGGCACGTACTGGGTGAAGCCGCCTTCCACGCCATCCAGCATCTGGTTCCTGATGCGGATGTTCGCGAAGGTGCCGCGCACCATCACGTCGTCGTTGCCGCGGCGCGAGCCGTAGGAGTTGAAATCGACCGGCTGCACGCCCCGCGAAATCAGGAAGCGCCCGGCAGGCGAGTCCTTCTTGATCGCGCCGGCAGGCGAGATGTGGTCAGTGGTGATGGAGTCGCCGAACAGTCCCAGGCAGCGCGCGCCGTGGATGTCCTCCACCGCCGTCAGCGCCATCGTCATGCCTTCAAAGTAGGGTGGGTTCTTGATATAGGTCGAGGCTTCATCCCACGCGTACAGGTCGCCGTCCGGCGAGTCGATCGAGCTCCAGCGCTCGTCGCCCCGGAACACGTCGGCGTAGTTCTTGCGGAACATGTCCGAGGTGACGGCACCGGCCATGAGGTCGCTGATCTCCCGATTGGACGGCCAGATGTCCTTGAGGAACACGTCCTCGCCGTCGCTGCCCTTGCCTAACGAATCGGTGCTCAAATTCACGTCGAGTGAGCCGGCCAGCGCATAGGCCACCACCAGCGGCGGCGAAGCGAGGTAGTTCATCTTCACTTCGGCGTGCACGCGGCCTTCGAAGTTGCGGTTGCCGGAAATCACCGCGCCGACGGTGAGGTCGCCATCGCTGATCGCCTTGCTGATCTCCTGCGGCAGCGGACCGGAGTTGCCGATGCACGTGGTGCAGCCGTAGCCGACGAGGTAGAAGCCGGTCTTTTCCAGCTCGGTCAGCAGACCGGTCTTTTCCAGATAGTCGGTAACCACCTTGGAGCCTGGTGCCAGCGAGGTCTTCACCCATGGCTTGGCTTTCAGGCCACGGGCCGCGGCTTTCTTGGCCACCAGGCCGGCGGCAAGCATCACGGCGGGGTTGGAGGTGTTGGTGCACGAGGTGATCGCGGCGATCACCACGGAGCCGTCGTTGACGTGGAATTCCTGGCCGTTCATGGCCACCGATTGCCCCGGTGCGCTTTCGCTCTGGTCGTGACCCACCGCGGTGTCGCCACCCTCGTTGGCGAAACGTGCCTCGGCACCGTTACGCTTGGCCGTCGTGCTGCCGAGGTTGTCGCGATAGTTCTGCTTGACGTCGGTCAGCAGCACGCGATCCTGCGGGCGCTTGGGGCCGGCCATCGATGGCTTGACGTCGGCGAGGTCCAGTTCCAGCGTGGTGGTGAACTCGGCGTGCGCGCTGTTCTCGTCATGCCACAGACCCTGCGCCTTGGCGTACGCCTCGACCAGCGCGACCTGGTCGTCGCTGCGGCCGGACAGGCGCAGATAGCGCAACGACTCGGCGTCGATCGGGAAGATGCCGCAAGTGGCGCCGTATTCCGGCGCCATGTTGCCGATGGTGGCGCGATCGGCCAGCGGCAGATGCTGCAGGCCCGGGCCGAAGAACTCGACGAACTTGCCGACCACGCCCTGCTTGCGCAGCATCTGCGTCACCGTAAGCACCAGATCGGTGGCGGTGGCGCCTTCCGGCAAACGGCCGGACAGCTTGAAGCCGACCACCTGCGGAATCAGCATGGAAGAGGGTTGGCCGAGCATGGCCGCCTCGGCCTCGATGCCGCCCACGCCCCAGCCCAGCACGCCCAGGCCGTTGATCATGGTGGTATGCGAATCGGTACCGAACACCGTATCCGGATAGGCCCACAGCTGCCCGTCGACTTCGCTGCCCATGACCACGCGGGCCAGGTGCTCCAGGTTCACCTGATGCACGATGCCGGTGCGCGGCGGCACCACCTTGAAGTCGGCCAGTGCTTTCTGACCCCAGCGCAGGAAGCTGTAACGCGCCTTGTTGCGTTCGAATTCGATCTCGACGTTGCGCTCCAGTGCATCGGCGCTGCCGAACACGTCCACCTGGACCGAATGATCGATCACCAGCTCCGCCGGCGACAGCGGATTGATCAGCGTGGGATCGCCGCCGAGCGCCTTCATCGCGTCGCGCATGGCAGCCAGATCGACGACGCAGGGCACGCCGGTGAAATCCTGCAGCAGCACGCGCGCCGGCATGAAAGAAATCTCGGTGTCCGGCTCCTTCCTGGCGTCCCAGCCGGCGACGGCCTCGATTTCCCTTGCGGTAACGTCAACGCCATCCTCATGGCGCAACAGGTTCTCCAGCAGGATCTTCATCGAGTACGGCAACCGCTTCAGGTCGAAGCGCTGACCCAGCCGGGTCAGGCTGGCAAAGGCGTAGCTTTTGCCATTGACCTCAAGGGTGTCGCGTACGGCAAAGGTGTCTTTCATGGTCGTGCTCCTGGCTGAATCCTGCGGCTGGAATGACTGGGCGTTGACGAGCTGTGCCGCCCGCCGGGCAAAACGCAATTATCGCGCAAACGCCGTACGACCGCGAACCGGGACCCGCCTTCGATGGCGTCACGGCGAGGCTGCGAGGGCGTGTCGACATGCGTGTTCCGGCTGATGTGGCGAGTAGACTGCGCAACGCTTGTAGCTGATCGCACAGCTCAGGATGAACTCCATGCCTCACGCACACAAACGCCTTTGATGACATGCAGCGTTCGATGATTTCGACCACTCTTGCGGCCGTCTCGCTGCGCGATCTGGCGCTGGTGCAGGCCGTACATCGCCATGGCAGCTTCAACAGCGCAGCGCGAGCCATGCACATCAGTCCATCCGGCCTGTCGCACCAGGTGCAGAAAGTGGAGCAGGCACTTGGCGCGCCGCTGTTCGAGCGCGGCGGCCGTCGCATCGTGCCGACCGCTGGCGGCGAACGGCTGTTGCAGCAGATCGACGCCGTGCTCGCCGCCGGCGAACATCTGCAGCAGGTTGCCCGCGCCGGAGCGGTCGCCTTCGGTGGCGAATTGCGGCTCGGCGTGCCGGCGTCGCTGGGGCCGTATCTGCTGCCACATCTGATTACGCCGTTCCCGCAGCATTTTCCGGGTGCGCGACTGGGCATTTCCGAGGGCAAGCCGCGCGGTCTGCTGCGGCGCCTGCACGAGGGCGAACTCGATGCGGTGCTGGCGCCGCCGGCACCGGCCGTCAGCGGCATCACGATGCGACCGTTGTTTGTCGAACCGTGGGAGCTGATGTTGCGCGCCGACCATCCGCTGGCCGGGCAGGGCAGCATCGCGCTGGCTCAGCTCGATCCAGTCGATGCCACCTTGATGGCGGAGAGCCACGCCGACGGCCTCGACGGCGGCGGCAGCGAGCATGGTCACGTGCAGGACGTCAGCCTCGAAAGTCTGGCTGCCCTGGTCAGCCTCCGCGGCGGCTACGCCCTGGTACCCGCGCTGGCGCACGAGCGGCTGGCCTCGATGCCGAACATCGTGCTGGCCAGGCTGAAGGGGCCGGCGTCCGGTCGCGAGATTGCGTTGTACTGGCGTGACGCGTCGCCATGGCACGACGACCTGCAGGCGTTCGCCGAACTGCTGCGCAAGCTGGCGCGGCAGCGGCCGGGGCTACGCGTGGTGGGCGCGAAGACTAAAGCCGCCACGCCATAGCCACACAACGGAAGGCCGCCTTGCGGCGGCCTTCCGTTTCATCACCTGAGCCGACGACTCAACCGCGCGAGGCGCGCTTGCGATCGTTCTCGGTGAGGTGCTTCTTGCGCAGACGGATCTCCTTCGGGGTGACCTCGACCAGCTCGTCGTCGTCGATGAAGTCCAGCGCCTGTTCCAGGGTGAACTTGATCGCCGGGGTCAGCTGGATCGCATCGTCCTTGCCCGAGGCGCGCATGTTGGTCAGCGGCTTGGGCTTGATCACGTTGACGGTGAGGTCGTTGTCCTTGGCGTGGATGCCGACCAGCTGGCCTTCGTACACGTTGTCACCCTCGGCTGCGAACAGCTTGCCGCGATCCTGCAGCGGCCCCAGCGAATACGCGGGAGTGGTGCCGCCGGCATTGGCAATCATCACGCCGTTGAGGCGCTTGGCGATCTGCCCTTCTTCCTTCGGACCGTAATGGTCGAACACGTGGAACAGCAGGCCCGAGCCCTGGGTCAGCGTCTTGAACTGGTTCTGGAAACCGATCAGGCCACGCGCGGGAATCTCGTAATCCAGGCGCACGCGACCCTTGCCGTCGGACTCCATGTTCTTCAGCTGGCCTTTGCGCACGCCGAGCCTTTCCATCACGGCACCCTGGTGGACTTCCTCCACATCGACCACCAGCTGCTCGATCGGCTCCATCTTCTGGCCATCGATCTCCTTGATGATCACTTCCGGGCGCGACACGGCCAGCTCGTAGCCTTCGCGGCGCATGTTCTCGATCAGCACGGACAGGTGCAGCTCGCCACGGCCGGAGACCAGGAACTTGTCGGCGTCCGAGCCCTGCTCGACTTTCAGCGCCACGTTGTGCACCTGCTCGCGGTCCAGGCGCTCACGCAGCTGACGGCTGGTGAGGAACTTGCCGCCGGAGAGATCCTTGTTGCCCGCGAACGGCGAGTTGTTGACCTGGAAGGTCATCGAGATCGTCGGCTCGTCCACGGTCAGCGCAGGCAATGCCTCGGGCGTATCCAGTGCGCAGACGGTGTCCGAGATGGTCAGGTCGGCGATGCCCGAGATCGCGACGATGTCGCCGGCCTCGGCGCTGTCCTGCTCGATCCGCTCAAGGCCGAGGAAGCCCAGCACCTGCATCACCTTGCCCTGACGCTTCTTGCCATGACGATCGATCACGGCGACCGGCATGCCCTTCTTCAGGACGCCGCGCTGGATGCGGCCGATGCCGATCACGCCCACGAAGCTGTTGTAGTCGAGCTGGCTGATGCGCATTTGGAACGGGCCATCCGGATCCACGTCCGGCTTGCTGACGTGCTGCATGATCGCTTCGTACAGCGGGGTCATGTCGCCTTCGCGAACGTCATCGTTGAGGCCGGCGTAGCCGTTCAGGGCCGAGGCGTAGACGATCGGGAAGTCCATCTGCTCCGGCGTGGCGCCCAGGCGATCGAACAGATCCCACACCTGCTCGACCACCCATTCGGGACGCGCGCCCGGGCGATCGACCTTGTTGATCACCACGATCGGCTTGAAGCCCATCGCGAACGCTTTCTGCGTCACGAAGCGGGTCTGCGGCATCGGGCCGTCCATCGCGTCGACCAGGATCAGCACCGAGTCGACCATCGACAGCACGCGCTCCACCTCGCCGCCGAAGTCCGCATGTCCCGGCGTGTCGACGATGTTGATGCGGTTGCCCTGCCAGGTGATGGCGGTGTTCTTGGCCAGGATGGTGATGCCGCGTTCCTTCTCCTGGTCGTTCGAGTCCATCACGCGCTCGGCCAGCACGGTGCGCTCGTTGAGCGTGCCGGACTGCTTGAGCAGACAATCGACCAGCGTGGTCTTGCCGTGATCGACGTGGGCGACGATGGCGATATTGCGCAGTTTTTCAATGGACATGGGATCGACTCGGGTGGCGCTTGGAGCCACCACGTGGGTTATCAGAGGAATTAACCCGAGGATTATACGGATTTATGCGACAACTTGTCCGTATTCCGCGTCGGCATGTCCAAGGCGGCCGCAAGCCCCCGGTCGGGGGCGTCCCGTGGCGATCGGCCAGCTATACGACCTTCATGCGCCGGTCGGGGAGCGACGTCGTCAGGCTCGTCCGCTAGACCACGCCGGTGAGGTAATACGCGGCGATTACCACCAGCACTGCCAGCGTCTTGATCACGGTGATCGCGAAGATGTCCTTGTACGCCTGCCGGTGGGTCAACCCGGTCACCGCGAGCAAGGTGATCACGGCACCGTTGTGCGGCAGCGTGTCCATGCCACCGGAGGCCATCGCGGCGATCCGATGCAGTACCTCCATCGGGATGCCGGCCGCCTGCGCGTTGGCGATGAAGGTCTCGGCCATCGCGCCCAGCGCGATGCTCATGCCCCCGGAAGCCGAGCCGGTGATGCCGGCCAGCGCGGTGACGGTGACCGCTTCGTTGATCAGCGGGTTCGGAATCGTGTGCAGAGCATCGGCGACCAGCCTGAAGCCGGGCAGGGCGGCGATCACCGCGCCGAAACCATATTCCGAGGCGGTGTTCATCGACGCCAGCAGCGCGCCGCCGACCGCGGCCTGGCTGCCCACGGCGAGGCGCGAGGTTACCGCGCGCCAGGCGAACACCAATACACACAGGATGCCAACCAGCAGTGCGCCCTCGACCGCCCAGATGGCGGCGACCTTGGACACTTCCTGCACCACCGGTTTCGCGCTGCCGACCACGCTGGGGAGAAAGGATTGTGTCTCGCCGTAGGCGCGCGGAATCAGGTCGGTGAAGAGCTTGTTGCACACGCCGACCAGCACCAGCGGCAGCAACGCGATCAGCGGATGCGCCAGCTTGCCGCCCTCGAACGGTTCCGGTTCGTTGACGAGGTTGTCGCCGTAACCTTCGCCGGCCGCGGCGGCCTTGCGCCGGCGCCAGTCCAGCCAGGCCAGCCCCACGATCAGGATGAATATCGCGCCGATCGTGCCCAGCCACGGCGCCGCCCAGGTATTGGTGCCGAAGAACGAGGTGGGAATGATGTTCTGGATCTGCGGCGTGCCCGGCAGCGAATCCATGGTGAAGGTGAACGCGCCCAGCGCGATGGTGCCGGGAATCAACCGTTTTGGAATGTCGGATTGGCGAAAGAGTTCGGCGGCAAACGGATACACCGCGAACACCACCACGAAAAGCGACACGCCGCCGTAGGTCAGCAGCGCGCAGACCAGCACGATCGACAGGATCGCCCGGCTGCGTCCAACCAGGCCAATCGTTGCGGCCACGATCGACTTGGAGAAGCCGGACAACTCGATCAGTTTGCCGAACACCGCGCCGAGCATGAATACCGGAAAGTACAGCTTGAGGAAGCCGACCATCTTGTCCATGAACAGGCCGGTGAACATCGGCGCGACCAGCGACGGGTCGGTCAGCAGCACGGCGCCCAGCGCGGCGATCGGCGCGAACAGGATGACGCTGTAGCCGCGATATGCCGCGAACATCAGAAAACACAGCGCGGCCAGCACGATCAGAAATGCCATCCGTGAATCTCCCCACTACGACTTGGCGCCGAGTATCCCGGGTCGTCCGCCCATACGGCACTGTACGAAGGTACAAGTGTCTGTGCCGTACACCACACCTAAGCTCCCCTCATCAGCACTCGCGCGAGCGATGCATTCACTACCCGCATTCGCGTGAGCGATGCCTTACTGCAAGGGGACGTCATGAAACGCACGCATCTGAGTTCGGCGATTGGTCTGGTTCTTGGTCTGGCATTCATCGGACCGCTGCATGCGCAGCAGGCGTCCACCGACGCCGATGCCACGCCGGTGGCAGCGAAGCGAGCCGAGGCCAAGCAGCTCGAATCGGTGAACGTCAGTGCGCGGCGTCGCAACGAGTCGATGGAAAAGGTGCCGGTGGCAGTCACCGCGTTCAGCGGCGAAGACATGAAGGACCTGCAGGCGAACAGCATCGACGGCCTGCAGGGCGCGGTGCCGAACATGAACATCGTGCAGGGTCGCGGCTCGTCCTCCGCAGCCAACATGTTCATCCGTGGCATCGGCCAGCCGGACGCGCTGCAGACGTTCGACCCGGGCGTGGGCATGTACGTCGATGACGTCTACTACTCGCGTATCCAGGGTGCGCTGATCAGCCTGTTCGACGTCGAGCGCGTCGAAGTACTGCGTGGCCCGCAAGGCACGTTGTATGGCAAGAACTCCACCGGCGGTGCGGTCAAGGTGATCACCAAGAACCCGGGCGACAACAACGAGGCCTCGGTGGAAGGGACCGTCGGCAGCTTCGGCAAGCGCGAAGGCAAGTTCTACTTCGGCGGCCAGCTCGGCGGCGCGTGGTCGGCCTCGCTGGCCGGCGCGATCACCAAGACCGATGGCTATGTGGAAGATCCCGCCACCCACCACGAATACAACGACGAGAACACCAAGGCGGTCCGCGGCAAGCTGCGTTATCACCCGTCGGACACGTTCGACGCCGTACTCAGCCTCGACTACACCAAGCAGGATACCGGGCTCACCCTCGGCCAGCCGGTTTCCTCGCTGACCCGCACCGACCTGGTGTTCGGCCCGGTCGTTCTGTACAAGCCGGATCCGGACAGGAAGTACAACTTCCAGACGCGCACCTCGTTCAATCCGGATCAGGGTCAGCAGCTGAAGCACGAAGGCGCCGCGCTGAACCTGAGCTGGAAGCTTGCCGACCAGTGGAACCTGAAGAGCATCAGCGCGTTCCGCAAGCTGGACAGCGACTCCTATATCGACATCGACGCCTCGCAGTTCCAGCTCGGCGACGTGCTGGTCGATTTCCACCAGAAACAGGTCAGCCAGGAGTTGCAGCTGCAGTACGACAACGGCAGCAACCTGCAGGCGGTCTATGGCCTGTACTACCTGCGCGAAACCGTGCCGTCGCATCAGGAGGCCTATGCCAACGACCTGTTCGCGCTGGCCGGCACGCCGATCCACTTCCTGCGCACCATCGACGACGACCTCACCACCAGCACGTACGCCGCCTTTGCGCACATGAACTGGGAGTTTGTGCCGAGCTGGACGCTGGCTGCCGGCGTGCGTTACAGCAGCGACCACAAGGACTACGACCGCACCACCAGCACGTTCTGGGGCGTGCCATTCGGTGCACTCAACGAGACGGTGGCCTTCACCGGCAACAAGCGCTGGAACGCGTGGACGCCGACGGTCAGCCTGCAGAAACAACTCGATCCGCAGACCATGGTCTACGCCTCGGCCAGCCGCGGTTTCAAGTCCGGCGGCTTCAACGGCCGCGCCAACTCCGCTCCCGAAGTGAAGAGCGCCGAGTACAACCCCGAATACGTGTGGACCTACGAGCTGGGCATGAAGTGGCGCTCGGCCGACAACAAGCTGCAGGCCAACGTGGCCGCGTTCCACAGCGACTACACCGATTTCCAGGCGCGCGTGTCGGAAATCCAGAACCCCGGCGCCATCACGCCGACATTCGCGTTCCCGGTGCTCAACGCGGCCAAGCTGAAGATGGACGGCATCGAGTTCGAGGGCGCCGCCGTGCTGGGGCAGGGCACACGACTGTCGGCTCAGGTCGGTTATCTCGATGCCCGTTACGCGCGCTTCGACGATGCCCGCCTCAATCCGACCAATCCGGCCTTCAACCCCCACCTGCACGACCACGTGCCGTTCTCGCCCAAGCTCACCGCACGGTTGGCGCTCACGCAGAGCTTCAATTTGGGTGATGGCAGCGCGATCACCGTCGGTGGCGATTACTCCTACCGCACCGAAACCTGGCTCAGCGTGGACAACTACGCCGCGCTCAGCCAGAAAGCCTATTCGCTGGTCGGCCTGTTCGGCATCTACGATTCCGCCGACAGCCACTGGCAGCTGCGCGCCGGCGTGCGCAACCTGGCCGACAAGGTCTACAAGACCGACGGTCAGGAGTTCTCCAGCGTAGGCAATATCCGCACCGCGTATTACGGTATGCCGCGCAACTGGTATGCCAGCGTGCGCTACAACTTCTAAGCCTGAAGTGCTTTCGTGGGAGCGGCTTCAGCCGCGATAGCTCAGGGAGAGCATCGCGGCTGAAGCCGCTCCCACAGAAGTGGAACCTCACACGATGACCCAACCAGACGGAGCGGACCGATGACCACCCGATGGGTAACGCGCCTGCTGGGGCTGGCCCTGCTGACCAGCACCGGCACCGCCTGCGCGAAAGACGCCGGTACGAGCCTGCCCAAACTCACGATCGATCCGGCGCGCACCGCCGTGGTCGGCCTGTCTTCCGGTGCCTACATGGCGACGCAGGCGCAGCTGGCGTATCCGGAACTGTTTCCGAACGCGGCACTGGTGGCCGGCGGCCCGTTCGGCTGTGCCGGCGGCAAGCTGGACGTTGCGCTTGGGAGTTGCATGAAAGGCGTGCCGACACCGGATGTCGCGGCGCTGGTGGCGAACGCCGAAAAACGTTCCGCCGCCGGCGAGATCGGTGCGCTGAAGGATCTCGCGCACGCCCGTGTCTACCTGCTGCACGGCAGCGCCGACGCGCTGGTGGCGCCTGCGGTAGCGGAAGCCGGTGCGCATTTCTACGAGCAGTTGCGCGATGGCACGCCGGGTCTGCAAGGCATGCAGGTGCGTGACGATGGCCAGCGCGCGTTCGCGCACAACCTGCCGGTAGCGGCGAGTGGCGATGATTGCGGCAAATCGGTCGCGCCGTACCTCGGTCACTGCGGCTTCGACGCCGCCGGCGAAATCTTCGCGCAGATGTTCGGCAAGCCGGCGCACCCGGCAGCCGGGGCGCGCGGTGAGCTGCGTACGTTCGACCAGGATGCATTGCGCCCGGATGGCGCCGATGCCTTCATGGCCAGCACCGGTTACATCTACCTGCCGCCAGCCTGCCTGGCCGGCAAGCCATGCGGCGTGGTGGTCGCGTTTCACGGCTGCAAGCAGAATGCCGATGCGGTGGGCGAGGCGTTCGTGAAAGATGCCGGTTTCAATCGCTGGGCCGACGTCTACAACGTGGCGGTGCTATATCCTCAGACCCGCGCAAGTTTCGCGCCTTTGAATCCGCAAGCATGCTGGGACTGGTGGGGATATTCCGGAGCCGACTACGACAGCCGTCACGGCGTGCAGTTGCGCTGGCTGGTGAACGCGGTTCGGGCGCTGGGGCTGCCAGCGGGGCATTGATGGCGGCGTGCCATAGCGCGGTGGCCCGCTCTGTTTTCGTGCCAGCATCGTGCTGAGCGCCGGCGTCATCGCCTTCGCCGCACTGTGCTGGCTGGGCCTGCTGTTCGGCGTGGCGCTGCTCGGCGAGCGCCGCCCGCACATTTTCGAGAAGCGCTGGGCGATCGTGTACGCGTTGTCGCTGGCGATTCACTGCACCTCGTGGACGTTCTACGGCACAGTGACCCAGGCCAGCCGCTCCGGCTGGTGGCTGCCGCCGACCTTTGTCGGGGCAATCCTGTTCTACCTGTTCGCCTTGAAATTCCTGGGCCGGCTGGTGCAACTGGTGCGCGAGTACAACGCCGGTTCGCTGGCCGACCTGATCGCCGTGCGGCTGGGGCGCCATTCCGGGCTGGCGGCGCTGGTCACCGCCGTGGTGGTGATCGGCATCGTGCCGTACATCGCGCTGCAGCTGAAGGCGGTGGCGATGAGTTACGGCATCCTCAGCCACGGCCAGCTTTCCGAGTCCAGTCCGTGGCAGGACAGCGCGCTGTACGTGGCGCTGCTGATGGCATTGTTCGCGATGCTGTTCGGCACGCGTCGCGCGTCGACCATGGCGCACAACCGCGGCCTGGTGCTGGCGATGGCTTTCGAATCGTTGTTCAAGCTGGGTGCGATGCTGGCGCTGGGCACCTTGTTGTTCACTGCGTTGCCGGCGGGTTTGCCGGTCAACCTGCCGCCCGCACCGGACAGTGGCGGCTTTCCTGCGCTGATCCTGCTTGGTGCGCTGGCGATGTTCACCATGCCGCACCAGTTCTATGCGGGCATCGTGGAATGCCGCAGCGACGGCAACCTGCGCACCGCGCGCTGGCTGTTCCCGCTGTACCTGGTGCTGATTTCGCTGCCCATCCTGCCGCTGGCGCGGATGGGCGATGCATGGCTGGGATCAAGCGGCGTGTCGTCGGACATGTACGTGCTGGCGTTGCCGCTGGCGCGTGGCGAACACGGGCTGGCGCTGATCGCGTTTCTTGGCGGCCTCAGCGCCGCCACCAGCATGGTGGTGATCGCCACGCTGACCCTGAGCCTGATGGTGGTCAACCATTTCATCGCGCCATTGCGTGTGCGTACCGGCTGGGGCCGCGACGAACACGGCGACCTGCGCGGCGAGCTGCTCAATCACCGGCGGATGGCGATCCTCGTGGTGATCCTGCTGGCCTGGGCGTACAGCCGCTTGCTGGCGCGCAACGAGGCGTTGGCCGACATCGGCGCGATCTCGTTTTCCGCGCTGGCCGGGCTGACTCCGGCGATGCTGGCCGCGATGTACCGGCCGCAACTGGGTTCGCGCGCTGTAATGGCCGGGCTCGGCGCCGGTACCCTCATATGGATGTATGCGGTGCTGCCCGCCTTGCTGCCGTCTGCGTCGTCGTGGCTGCAGGCCGGTCCGCTGGGCCTGCGCTGGCTCGCGCCCGACGACTTGCTCGGGCTGGGCGACTGGAACCGGCTCGGCCGTGCGGTGGTGGTGAGCCTGGCGGTGAATGTCGCCGTGATGCTGATGGTGGCCAGTTCACGCTATGGCCGCGGCGCGCGGGCGGTCAGCGTCGGCAACGTCGGTGTCGCGGAACTGCGCGCGCTGGCATTGCGCTTCCTTCCGCCCGAGCGCGTCGAGCACTTGTTCGATCACGCGCCAGCCAGCGGATCGTCCGGCAGCACGCTGGTGGCCCAGGTCGAGCACGAACTGGCGGCCGTGATCGGCGCCGCCTCGGCACGCCTGCTGCTGGAAGTGGTGCATCGGCAGGGTCGCGATGACCTCGACACGGTGGTCGCCATCGTTGGCGAAGCGGCGCAGGACCTGCGCTTCAATCAACGCGTGCTGGAAGCGGCGCTGGAGAACATGAGTCAGGGCATCTGCGTGGTCGACGCCGAGCTGCAGCTGGTGGCGTGGAACACGCCGTACGCGCGCCTGTTCAACTATCCCCCGGAGCTGTTGCAGGTCGGTCGTCCGGTCGCCGAGCTCACCCGCCACAACATCGACGCCGGCATGCTGGGTCCGGGCGAAGTCGAGCAGCGTGTGCAACGCCGGCTTGCGCACATGCGCAGCGGCACACGCCACCTGTCCGAGCGTCGTTTTCCGGATGGCACCATCGTGGAGATCCGTGGCAATCCGATGCCCGGCGGCGGTTTCGTCGCCACGTTCACCGACGTCACCGCGTTCCGTCAGGCTGAAGACTCGCTAATGCGCGTCAACGAAACACTGGAACTGCGCGTGCAGGAACGCACCCACGCACTCGCCGCGGCCTCGGCCGAGGCGCAGGCTGCGAACGACGCCAAGTCCCGCTTCCTGGCCGCGGTCACCCACGACTTGATGCAGCCGCTGCACGCGGCGCAACTGTTCGCCCATTCGCTGACCGGGCGCGGCAATGATGCCGTCATTGCGCAACACCTCAACGGCGCACTCGCCGCCACCGAAGGCCTGCTCACCGGCTTGCTCGACGTGGCGCGACTCGAAAGCGGCCGCCTGCATCCACAGCTGCGTGCGTTCCCGTTCTCCGAGGTGCTCGACCCGCTGGCCGCCGAATTCCGCGCCATCGCGCTCGACCGCGGCGTGCGGCTGGACGTGGTCGGAACGCGCGCCTGGGTGCGCTCCGATCCGCAACTTCTGCGCCGCGTGCTGCAGAACTTCCTGTCGAATGCGTTGCGCTATGCGGAACACGGTCGCGTGTTGCTCGGTGTGCGCCGGCATGGCAATCAGTTGCGCGTGGAAGTGTGGGATACCGGTCCCGGCATCGCGCCGGGCGAGCAGCAGTTTATTTTCCAGGAGTTCCGTCGCGGCAGTGCTGCGGGCGGGCAGGGACTCGGACTGGGTCTGTCGATCGCACAGCGCATGGCCGGATTGCTCGGCCATCCGCTCGGCCTGCGCTCATGGCCGGGCCACGGCAGCGTGTTTCATCTGAGCATGCCGATGGCGCGGGCCGCGATACGACTGCTGCCTGTTGCCGATGCGCAGCAGTCATTGCCGGCTGGGCGTGCGCTGGTGCTGGACAACGAACCGGCCGCACTCGCCGCGCTCAGCAGCCTGCTCAGGAGCTGGGGCTGGCACGTGCACGCCGCGCGCAACGCTGACCAGGCCCTGGCCGCACCGTGGCGGCCGGATCTGCATATCCTTGATTTCCATCTCGACGGCGACGCCACCGGTTTCGATGTGTGGCATCAGCTTCGCGAACTGCACGCCAATGTGCCGACCGTGATGCTCACTGCGGATCGTGATGGTGAGTTGCGTCAGCGGTTGCTTGATGCGGGGGTGGGGGTTTTGTACAAGCCTTTGAAGCCTTTGGCGTTGAGACAAATGTTGCAACGGGCGATGGCGGGCGCGACAAGGGCGTGATGCGAATTATCCAGGCCCTGTGTGTTACCCGGCGATTTGTCGCCATGCGCGAAAGTCAACCAGCCCGCGCCGGCTCCCCCAGATCCAGCGACCGCAACAACATCCCCGCCTGCGTCCGATTCCGCACCCCGAGCTTCTCGAAAATCGCCGTGACATGAGCCTTCACCGTGCGCTCCTGAATCGCCAGCCGGTCAGCGATCTGCTTGTTGAGCAGACCCTCGGCGAGCAGGGCGAGCACACGCGATTGTTGTTCGGTGAGGCGGGCGAGGCGGCTGGCGAGGTCGGTGTCGGCGTTATCGGCAGGCAAGGCGGCGACAGCATCGGCAAGGCCTGGTGGCAGCCAGTTGCCGCAGTCGAGCACGCTGCGGATCGCGTCGCCGATCTCGTTCGTGCTGGCGCTCTTGGGGATGAAGCCGGCGGCGCCGTGATCGAGCACGCGGCGCACGATTCGCGGTTCGTCGTGGGCCGAGACCACCAGCACGGCGACGCCCGGATGCTGGCCGCGCAACGCGGCCAATCCCGACAAACCCTGGCTACCGGGCATGTGCAGGTCGAGCAGGACCAGGTCGATATCGGGTTCGGCGGCCAGCGCAGCTAGCACGCCCGGCAGGTCGGCGGCCTCGCGCACCACACAATCGGGCAGGCACTCACTGGCCGCCAGACGCAGCGCGGCACGGAACAATGGATGGTCGTCAGCGATCAGCAGGCTCGTCATGTCGTTGACGTTAGCGGGCGGCGGCAGTCACGTCGAGTTCGGCGCGCCACGTGACATGGCGCCAGGCTGGACTTTCGTACGATGGTGCTTGGCGGCGTGCTTGTTATGGTGGCGGGATGAAAAAATCCGCCGGTCTTTCCACGCTGCTGTTCTTGCCCGCGTTGGCATCAGTCATGCTGTCGGCTTGTGTCCGCAGCCCGGTAACCAAGGAACCTGCCATGCGTGAGGTGGATTACGGCGAAGTACGGGTGACTGAACATCGCGGTCGCGACGACTTGCTGAGTGCGGGGCTGGGGTTGGCCGGTCTGGCCGGTTTGCCCCCGCCGTTTGCGAACCCGCTGGACCCCACGGCTGAAGAGCTGCGCCAACGCGCGATCCAGACCAACTGGAAAGGCATCGCCGATCTCGGCCCACTGGGCGGCTATGGCACCGTCTACGGCGGCGTACCGGACGTGCCCGGCCGCGAGTATCAGGCGTTTGCGCGTATCCCCGGTGCACGCGCACCGCATCGCGTGCTGCTGCAGTTGCCTGATAATTTCGATAGGCAGAAACGATGTCTCGTAGTCACGGCATCGTCCGGCTCGCGCGGCATCTATGGGGCGATCGCGCTGGCCGGCGCGTGGGGGCTGCCGCACGGCTGCGCGGTCGCCTATACCGACAAGGGCGCCGGCACGGGCTATTTTGATTACGCCGACAACAGTGGCGTGGCGCTCGATGGCCGTCGCGCGCAACGCGGCGAAGCGGAGCTCGAGTTTCAGCCGATGCCTGCGCCGACGGAATCCGGCATCGCCGTGAAGCACATGAATTCGGGTGACAATCCCGAGGCCGATTGGGGCCGGCATGTGATCCAGACGGCGCAGTTCGGTTTGGCGATGCTCGGTCGCGCGTTTCCGGACGAGGCACCCTTCACACCTCAGAACACGAAAATCATCGCCACCGGCATCTCCAACGGCGGCGGCGCCGTGTTGCAGGCGGCGGGTCTCGACAGTGAGCATTTTTTCGCCGGCGTCGTGGCCCTGGAGCCGAACGTGCACGTGGCCGGATACGGCCGCGCGATGTACGACTACGGCACCGAGGCGGCGATCTGGCTGCCGTGCGCGCTGAGCGCCGAGCGCTTCGCCGCCGCGCCATTCGCACGTGGTGCGCTCGGCGCGTTGCCGCCGTCGTGGCCACTGCGCTGCGCCAGCCTGCGTGCGCAGGGCAAGCTGAGCGGCAATACCTTGGTCGAGCAGGCGGAGCAGGGCTATCAGTATCTGCGCAGCCGGGGCTGGACCGACGAGGCGATGGCAACCGCCGCCACCTCCACGACCTTCGACCTGTGGCGCGTCATCGCCGCGGGCTATGCCTCGGCTTATCTGCGCCGCGGGGCAGGCGAGATGCCGTGCGATTTCCGCTACGCGGCGATCGATGCCAAGGGGGCGTCCGGTGCGGCCGACCCCACCGCACGGGCGGCGTGGTGGGCGGATGGCTCGGGCATTCCGCCGGGCAATGGCATTGGCTTGCTTGGCGGCACCAACGTCTCCACTGACCCCACGTTGCTCGGCGAGGAATGCCTGCGCGCGCTGTGGACCGGTGCCGACCACGAATCGCAGGCACTGCGCGCATCCATCGCAGCCACCGCGACCAGGCTTCCGCGCGGCGATCTACCTTTGTGGGTAGTGCATGGAGCCAGCGATGGTTTGTTGCCGACCGCGTTCAGCTCCGAACCTTACGTGGAATGGCTGCGCGAGGAGGGGCGCGCTCCGATCTACTGGAAGGTGCCGTACGCGCAGCACTTCGATGCTTTCCTGGCGCTGCCTGGTTTCGGCGAACACCATGTGCCGCTGCTGCCTTTTGGCTATGCGGCGCTGGACCGGTTGTGGGCGCATCTGTATGAGGGCGCGACGTGGCCTACGGAGGTGCCGACGCCGGCGGCACGGCCGCGTGGTGCCGGCATGCTGGAGCGCCGCGCGCTGGGGCTGCCGTAGGGGCGTGCTGCCAAAGTCCCCGGGGCAGTTTCAACCGCGATGCCTTTGACGTCCGGCGTGGAGCATCGCGGCTGAAGCCGCTCCCACAGCGCATACCTTGGGCGCTCGCTGGGTTATTCTTGACAACCCCGTGCCGGTACCGTTGCGCGGTGCAGCTCCCGAACCCAAGGATTTCGTAATGACCATCAATGTCACCTTCGCCACCAATCGCGGCCCGATCCATCTGCGTCTGCATGAAGACAAGGCACCGGTCACCGTTGCCAATTTCGTCAACCTGGCCCGGCGCGGTTACTACGATGGACTGTCGTTCCATCGCGTGATCGCCGACTTCATGATCCAGGGTGGTTGCCCCGAGGGCAGCGGTCGCGGCGGTCCTGGCTACAAGTTCGAGGACGAATTCAATGCCTCGCTGCGTCACGACAAGCCCGGCGTGCTGTCGATGGCGAATGCGGGGCCGCGCACGAACGGCAGCCAGTTCTTCATCACCCATGGCGCCACGCCGTGGCTGGACGGCAAGCACAGCGTGTTCGGCGAAGTGGTCGATGCGGCTGACATGGCCGTGGTCAACACGATCCAGCAGGGCGACACGATCGAGAAGGTCACAGTGGAAGGCGATGTCGACGCGTTGCTTGCTGCACAGTCCGATCGCGTGAAAGAGTGGAACGCGGTGCTCGACGAGCGCGGCTGAGTTTTCCCCGCTGTGGAGTCGAAAAAATCGCCGGTTGAGCCGGCGATTTTTTTGATTGACCGGCCAATCGCGGACCAGCCAGTGACGACGCGTGGTGCGCCGTCGGCAGGCGGAAAATCCCGGCGAGGCATCGTCCCGCCGGGATCGCCGCTCAGGCCGACTTGCGCCGGAGCAGGTGGTAGATCAGCAGCAGCACGATCGCGCCGATCACCGAAGCGATGAAGCCCGCCGATTGTCCTTCCTGGTACCAGCCGAACACGTTCTGACCCACCCATGTCGCCAGCAGCGAGCCGGCGATGCCGATGATCGCGGTGATGATGAAACCGCCCGGGTCCTTGCCCGGCATCAGCAGTTTCGCCACCAGGCCGACTACCAGTCCAATCAGAAATACCCATAACCAATGCATGCGGATCTCCTTCGCGTCGTTGAGTTGGGCGTCCGTCGCGCGGACCTGCGCATCATGGCGCGTTCGTGGCGGCATGGGCAGTAGGCCGGTGGAACCGCTGGCGGCGTGGTGCGTGATAAAATCACCGCCTTTGCTTCCTCCCCTGCGTGAGATACCCATGCCCCAGCTCGCCCAGCGCGTCGGCCGCGCCAAACCCAGCGCGATCATGGTGATCGCCGAAAAGGCCAGGCAGCTCAAGGCTGCCGGACGCGACATCATCAGCTTCTCGATCGGCGTGCCGAACTTCTTGCCGGGCGAGCATGTGTATGCCGCCGCGCGCGAGGCGCTGTCGCACGACTCCGGCCAGTACGGCAGCAACCGCGGCGCCGATGCGCTGCTGGACGCGTTCCTGAAGCACATCGAGGCGCTGGGTTTCAGCGGCTATACGCGGATGAACCTGTCGATAGGCATCGGCGCCAAGCAGGTGCTGTACAACCTGGCCGAGGCCCTGATGGATGAAGGCGACGAGATCTGTTTCGCCGCGCCGTACTGGACCAGCTACCGCGACATTGCCGACATCGTCGGCGCGAAGATCAACGTGATGCATTGCGGACCGGAGCAGAACTACAAGCTCACCCCGGCGCAGCTCGACGCGGCGCTGGCGCGCAAGCCCAGGGTGTTCCTGTTCAACAACCCGTCCAATCCCACCGGCATGGTCTACACGGGCGAGGAGATCGCTGCGCTGGCTGAGGTGCTGGCGAAGCATCCGGACACCTGGGTGATCAGCGACGACATCTACAACTCGATGGTGTTCGACGGCATCGGCTACCACAACTTAGTGTTCACGCAGCCCGCATTGCGCGAGCGGGTGATCTTCGTGGACTCGGTGTCCAAGACCTACGGCATGCCGGGCTGGCGCGTCGGCCTGATCGCTGGGCCCGAGCCGGTGGCCAAGGCCATCACCACGCTCAACTCGAATCACATCACCAGCCTGCCGGAAGTGATCACGGCGGCGGCGGTGGCGGCGCTCAGCGGCCCGCAGGATATTCCCAAGGCCAAATGCGCTGAATTTGCCGGCAGGCGCGACACCGTGTTCGCGGCGCTCAGTGCGATTCCCGGCGTGGTCTGCCCGCGGCCGCAGGGCGCGTTCTACGCCTTCCCGGATATTTCCGTGGCGTTCGGCAAGAGCCACAACGGCATGGGCATAAGCAACGACGTCGAGTTCTGCGCCGCCCTGCTGGAAGCCAAGGGCGTGGCCTGCGTACCTGGCTCTGCATTCGGCGAGCCGCGCGCGATGCGCATTTCGTATACATGCCCGAGCGCACAGCTGCAGCCGGGACTTGCGCGCATCGCAGAGTTCTTCGCCGAGCTGACTTGATTGCCTTGACGGTGGGAGCGGCTTCAGCGGCGATGCTTCCGATGTTGCAAGAAAGAGCCAACGCGGCTGGACCCGTTCCCAGAAAACACTGAACATTCCCCAAGGAGTTGCCACGATGAAAGCCCCCGTTCGAGTTGCCGTCACCGGCGCCGCCGGCCAGATCGGTTATGCCCTGCTGTTCCGCATTGCCGCTGGCGACATGCTGGGCGCGGATCAACCGGTGATCCTGCACCTGCTAGAAATCACCCCGGCGTTGCCGTCGCTGCAGGGCGTGGTGATGGAGCTCAACGACTGCGCGTTCCCGACGCTGGCTGGCGTGGTCGCCACCGACGACGTCAATGTCGCGTTCAAGGATGTCGACTACGCTCTGCTCGTCGGTGCGCGTCCACGCGGCCCCGGCATGGAGCGCAAGGACCTGCTCGAAGCGAACGGTGCCATCTTCGGTCCGCAGGGCAAGGCGCTGAACGATCACGCCAAGCGCGACGTGAAGGTGCTGGTGGTCGGTAACCCGGCCAACACCAATGCGCTGATCGCGCAGCAGAACGCGCCGGACCTGGATCCGAACTGCTTCACCGCGATGGTCCGCCTCGACCACAACCGCGCGCTGTCGCAGCTGGCTGAAAAGACCGGCTCGCACACCACCGACATCAGGAAGATGACGATCTGGGGCAACCACAGCTCGACCCAGTATCCGGACATCCACCACGCCACCGTCAACGGCAAGGCAGCGATGTCGCTGATCGACCAGGCCTGGTACGAGAACGACTTCATCCCGACCGTGCAGCAGCGCGGCGCGGCCATCATCAAGGCGCGCGGCGCCTCGTCGGCGGCTTCTGCCGCGTCGGCCGCGATCGACCACATGCGCTACTGGGCGCAGGGCACGGCCGAGGGCGACTGGGTCTCGATGGGCGTCCCGTCCGACGGTTCGTACGGCATCGCGCCGGGCGTGATCTACGGCTATCCCGTGACCGTGAAAGACGGCAAGTACACGATCGTGCAGGGCCTGGCGATCAACGACTTCTCGCGCGGCCGCATGGACGTCACCGACAAGGAATTGCGCGAGGAACGCGCCGGCGTCGAGCACCTTTTCGCGAAGAAGTAAGCGGACTCGTCAACGACTTCGAGGGAAGGGCGGCTTCGGCCGCCCTTCCTTTTTCGGGGTGTCGCTGCGGTTGAGCGCATGGTGCCCCGGCGATTCAGTGTGCTGTCGGTGCCAGACTGGCGAGCGCCTCTCGCACATGGTTCAGCAGCGCATCATCGACCGAGCTGCAGCTGCGCGAATCGGGTTCTTTCGCATAGGCCTCGCGGATGCGTGCGTGGATGACAGGGGAATCGCCGGCGTAGGCGCGGAACAGTTCCATCCAGCGCCGGGCCAGTTGTTGCACAGTCGAATCATTCGCGGGCGTGCTTTCGTCCATGGCCTTGCGCAAGTCGGCGATCACCATCGGCCAGGCATGCATCTGCCTGCCGTTGGCGCGCATGCGTTCCAGCTCGGGGGCTGGGGGCTCACGTTACGTGAGGGTCAAGCATTGCGGAAGTCATCACGGCGTCGGGCTAAGACTATGGTCGCGCTGATGTCGTGCGCCGGCTTGGTCTAGGCTGGATGCTGCGAGCACCCGGAGACAAACATGCGCTACGAGGATTTCTACCGGCAGTCGATCGAGCAGCCGGAGCAGTTCTGGGCCGAACAGGCGCGGCTGATCCATTGGGATACGCCGCCGCAGCAGATCCTCGACCAGTCGAATCCGCCGTTCCGGCGTTGGTTCGTCGGCGGCACCACCAACCTTTGCTACAACGCGATCGACAGGCATCTCGCCGAACGCGCCGAACAGCTGGCGCTGGTGGCGATTTCCAGCGAGACCGACGTCACCCGCGAATTCACCTATCGCGAGCTGTACCGGGAGGTGAATGCATTCGCCGCCGTGCTGCGGTCGCTGGACGTCGGCAAGGGCGACCGCGTGGTGATCTACCTGCCAAACATCGCCGAGGCGGTGTTCGCGATGCTGGCCTGTGCGCGCATCGGTGCGATCCACTCGGTGGTGTTCGGCGGCTTTGCCGCGCACAACCTGGCGCTGCGCATCGACGACGCACAGCCGAAGCTGCTGATCGCCGCCGATGCCGGCATGCGCAGCGGCAAGGTGATCCCGTACAAGCCGCTGGTGGATGCGGCGCTGAACGAGGCCTCGGCGCCGCCGCCGCACGTGCTGATGGTCGACCGCAAGCTCGATCCGCAGATGACCCGGGTGGACGGACGCGACCTCGACTACGCCGAACTGCGCGCGCGCCACGAGGGCGCCGAGGTGAACGTGACCTGGCTGGAGTCGAACGAACCGAGCTATTTGCTGTACACGTCCGGCACCACCGGCAAGCCGAAGGGCGTGCAGCGTGACGTAGGCGGTTATGCGGTGGCGATGGCGCTGTCGATCCGTCATGTGTTCGACATCGCGCCGGGGCAGGTGATGTTCGCCACCTCGGACGTGGGCTGGGCGGTAGGGCATTCCTATAACGTCTACGGCCCGCTGATCGGCGGCGCCACCAGCTTGCTGTACGAAGGTCTGCCGACGCGGCCGGACGCGGGCATCTGGTGGCGGTTGTGCGAGCAGTACGGCGTGCGCACGATGTTCTCCTCGCCCACCGCGATCCGGGTGCTCAAGAAACAGGACGAAAGCTGGCTGAAGAAATACGACCTGTCGAAACTGAAGTGGCTATTCCTTGCGGGCGAGCCGCTGGACGAGCCGACCGCGCAGTGGATCACCGACGCGCTCGGCGTGCCGGTGATCGACAATTACTGGCAGACCGAGACCGGCTGGCCGGCGATCACCCTGATGCCGGGGCTGGATCTGAAACCGGTGAAGTTCGGCTCGCCCGGCCTGCCGGCGCCGGGCTACCGGATGAAGGTGATCGACGAGAACACCGGCAAGGAAGTCGCGGCCGGAACCAAGGGCGTGCTGGTGTTCCAGCCGCCGCTGCCGCCGGGTTGCCTGACAACCGTGTGGCGCGACGACGACCGCTATGTGCACAGCTACTTCAGCCACTTCCGGGAGCTGTTGTATAGCTCGCTGGACTGGGCGGTTCGCGACGAGGACGGCTACACGTTCGTGCTTGGCCGCACCGACGACGTGATCAACGTGGCCGGCCACCGACTGGGGACGCGCGAGATCGAGGAGTCGGTGGCCAGCCATCCGGCGGTGGCCGAGGCGGCGGTGATCGGCCTGAAGGACGAGTTGAAGGGGCAGGTGCCGATCGTGTTCGCCACGCTGAAGCAGGACGCCGGCGACGGTCCCGGTGCCGGCGCGGTGGCGCAGGCGATGCAGCAACGCGTGGTCGACCAGCTCGGTGGCGTCGCGAAACCGTCGCGCGTCTATGTGGTGAACGCGCTGCCGAAGACCCGTTCCGGCAAGCTGCTGCGCCGCTCGTTGCAGGCGCTGGCGGAGCGGCGCGATCCGGGCGACCTGTCCACGCTGGATGACCCGGGCGCCCTGGACGATATCCGCCGTGCGCTGGAACGGGGGCCCGACCAGGGCAGCTGATCTCCTACGGTGCGTCTACCCGTTCCTCACAATCAGGCGGCAACCGCTCCTTCTGTCTTCGCGACCACCGGGCTGCGGATCAGGTGGTCGAACGCGCTCAGCGCAGCGGTGGAGCCCGCACCCATGGCGATCACGATCTGCTTGTACGGCACCGTGGTGGCGTCGCCGGCGGCGAAGACGCCGGGCAGGGATGTCTGGCCGCGGTCGTCGATCACGATCTCGCCGCGCGGCGAGAGCTCCAGCGTACCTTTCAACCACTCGGTGTTCGGCAGCAGGCCGATCTGCACAAAGATGCCGTCCAGTTCGAGGCTGCGCATCACGCCGTCGACGCGATCCTTGTAGACCAGGCCGGTAACCTTCTGCCCATCGCCCAGCACCTCGGTGCTCCGCGCGCTGACGATCACTTCGACGTTGGGCAGGCTGCGCAGCTTGCGCTGCAGGACGTCATCGGCGCGCAGCTTGCTGTCGAACTCGATCAGGGTGACATGGCTGACGATGCCGGCCAGGTCGATGGCCGCCTCCACGCCGGAGTTGCCGCCACCGATCACCGCCACCCGCTTGCCCTTGAACAGCGGGCCGTCGCAGTGCGGGCAGTAGGCCACGCCCTTGTTGCGGTACTGCTCTTCGCCGGGCACGCCCATCTGCCGCCAGCGGGCGCCGGTGGAGAGGATCACCGTCTTCGATTTCAGCGTGGCGCCATTGGCCAGCTTCAGCTCCACCAGGCCGCGGGTGGCGTCGCTGGCGGGGATCAGCGAGTCGGCGCGCTGCAGGTTCATGATGTCCACGTCGTAGTTCCTGACGTGCTGCTCCAGCGCCGCGCCCATCTTCGGGCCTTCGGTGTAATCGACCGAGACGAAATTCTCGATCGCCATGGTGTCCAATACCTGGCCGCCGAAACGCTCGGCCGCCACACCGGTGCGGATGCCCTTGCGCGCGGCATAGATGGCCGCCGCCGCGCCGGCCGGACCGCCGCCGACCACGAGCACGTCGAAGGCGTCCTTGGTCCTGATTTTCTCGGCTTCGCGGGCGCTGGAACCAGTGTCGATTTTCGCCAGAATCTGCTCCAGGCTCATGCGGCCCTGGTCGAACACTTCGCCGTTGAGGAACACGGTCGGCACCGACATGACCTGACGTGCGTCGACTTCGTCCTGGTACAGCGCGCCGTCGATGGCGACGTGCTGGATCTTCGGATTCAGCACGCTCATCAGGTTCAGCGCCTGCACCACGTCGGGGCAGTTCTGGCAGGACAGCGAGAAATAGGTTTCGAACTTGTATTCGCCGTCGAGGTTGCGCACCTGCTCGATCACGTCGGTCGCGGTCTTGGACGGATGTCCGCCGACTTGCAGCAGGGCGAGCACGAGCGAGGTGAACTCATGGCCCATCGGAATGCCGGCGAAGCGCACGCCGATGTCGGTGCCGACACGATTGATCGCAAAGGAGGGTCTGCGTGCATCGCCGTCGCGGCGCACCAGCGTGATGTGATCCGACAGCGACGCGATTTCCTCGAGTAGTTCGTTCAATTCGGCGGACTTGGCGCTGTCGTCGAGGGACGCAACGATCTCGATCGGCTGCGTGACCTTTTCCAGATAGGCCTTCAACTGGGCATTGAGATTGGCATCCAACATGACGGACTCCGTGGGTTATTTCGGGGTGAGCGTGGCGAGCACCCGGGCGGGACCCGGGCGTCGTTTCGTGCGGTGTTTCGAGTAAAGCGGACCCGGAAGGACTCCGGGTCCGTGGCGCATGGCGCGGTGCCGCTTAGATCTTGCCGACCAGGTCCAGCGATGGCGCCAGGGTCTTCTCGCCTTCCTTCCACTTGGCCGGGCAGACTTCGCCCGGATGGGCGGCGACATACTGGGCTGCCTTCACCTTGCGCAGCAATTCCTTGGCATCGCGGCCGATGCCGCCGGCGGTGATCTCGACGATCTGGATCTTGCCCGCCGGATCGATCACGAAGGTGCCGCGATCGGCGATGCCGTCGGCTTCGATCAGCACCTCGAAGTTCTTCGAGAGCGCGTGGGTCGGGTCGCCGACCATCGTGTAGTTGATCTTCTTCACCGCGTCGGAGGTGTCGTGCCAGGCCTTGTGCGCGAAATGGGTGTCGGTGGAGACCGAATAGATCTCGACGCCCAGCTTCTGGAATTCGGCGTAGTTGTCCGCCAAGTCCTCGAGCTCGGTCGGGCAGACGAAGGTGAAGTCCGCCGGGTAGAAGAACACGACGGACCACTTGCCCTTCAGGTCGGCGTCGCTGACCTCGATGAACTTGCCGGCCTTGAGGGCCTGGGCCTTGAACGGTTTCACTTCGGTATTGATCAGGGACATCTTGGCTTTTCCCGTGGTGGTTGAAGAATAAAAGAGATGCTACGGGCCGCGGATTGATAAATCTAATTGATTATCGGCATCGTAACGATTGGCCATGGCTATCAGTCGGCATGTTCAGATTTATGGCCGAACATCATCGCTTCAAGCTTCCTTTCATCATGCCTCCGGACCGTTAGTCACGGCGCCGCCAGTCGACCGCGCAGCTGCTGATCGACCACCGTGGCGGTGATGATGTCGCTGCCCACGTTCACCGTGGTGCGCATCATGTCGAGGATGCGATCGACGCCGATGATGATGCCAATGCCTTCCGGCGGAATGCCGAATGTGGCCAGCAGGCCGGCGATCATCGGCAACGAGCCGCCCGGGATGCCGGCCACCGCCACCGCGCTCAGCACCGACAGCAGCATCAGGATGGCCTGGTGGCCCAGCGTGAGTTCCACGCCGAACGCCTGCGCCACGAACAGCACCACGCAGCCTTCGAACAGGGCCGTGCCGCTCATGTTCATCGTGGCGCCCAGCGGCAGCACGAAGCCGGCCGTGCTGGGTGCGAGCTTCAGCTCATCGTGTGCCACCGCCAGCGAGGCGGGCAGGCAGGCATTGCTGGAGCTGGTCGAGAACGCGGTGATCAACAGCGGCCGGATTTGCCGGAAATAGGTCCGCGGCGAACGCTTGGCGAGAAAGCGCAGCCACAGCGACATGGTGCCGAACAGGTGCAGCGCCAGCGCCACGGTGCAGCCGACCACGAACACCGACAGCGCCAGCAGCACGTCCACGCCGACCTTGACGATCACGCTGTAGATCATCGCGGGCACCGCATAGGGCGCCAGTTGCAACGCGAAGCCGACGATCTTCGTCATCAGGTCGGTGATCGTGTCCAGTGCCATCTGCACCCGCTTGCGCTCCTTCTCGCGCAGCTGGGTGGCGGCGGCGCCAACCAGGATCGCGAACAGGATCAGCGGCAGCACGTCGCCCAGCGCATCGCGGCTGGGGCCGGCCACGGCGCCGACCAGGTTGCGCGGCATGAACATCTCCACCAGCGTGTGGAAACTCATGCCGGGCTGGGCCGCCTTCTTGTCGATCGACTGCTTCGCGTTGCTGCCGTATTCCTGCATCAGTTGGGTGCGCGCCTGCTCGTCCAGGTGATGGCCCGGCTGCACGGCGTTCATCATCGCCAGGCCGATCGCCACGGCGATCCCCATGTTGAGGAAGAACAGCAGGAAAGTCCGCCCGGCCAAGGGGCCAAGGCGTTCGAGCCGACCGAGCTGGGCCACGCCGGAGGCCAGCGAGCTGAACACCAGCGGGATCACCACGAAGAACAGCATGCGCAGGAAGATCTGCCCGAACGGGTCGAATACCGCGGCGGATATCTTCTGCATCAGCACCAGCGCGGGCGGATGCAGCTGGCCGATGCCCAGCGTGGCCACGGCGGCTACCACGCCGATCACCAGACCCCAGAGGATGCGCTTTGCGAGAGGAGTCGATGTGCTCATCCGATGAATGTACGAGGCCACGGCGGATTCGTCACGCAGGAAAATGGCGGTTGGCGCCGGGGCCGCCGCACCGTGGTCGAAAGGCGCCGTCCCGGGCACAAGCCGACGTGGGCTAAAATAGCCGTTTTGATGGAGGCGACATGACACAGCCAGCATCTCCCGGCGCGCGTTTCCGCGCGGAGCTCGTCGCCGAACAGCCTTTGCAGGTCATGGGCGCGATTACCGCCTACGCCGGCCTGATGGCCAGGCGCGTTGGCTACAAGGCGCTTTATCTCTCTGGTGGCGGCGTGGCGGCGAACTCGCTGGGCATGCCCGACCTCGGCATCAGCACGATGGAGGATGTGCTCACCGACGCGCGCCGCATCGTCGATGCCACCGGGTTGCCGTTGCTGGTCGATATCGACACGGGCTGGGGCGGGGCTTTCAATATCGCCCGCACGATCCGCTCCTTCATCAACGTAGGCGTGGCAGCGGTGCACATGGAGGACCAGGTTGGCCAGAAGCGCTGTGGCCATCGTCCCGGCAAGGAAGTGGTTTCGAAAGGCGAGATGGTCGACCGCATCAAGGCAGCGGTGGATGCCCGTACCGATCCGGATTTCGTGATCATGGCGCGTACCGATGCCGCAGCCGTCGAAGGTATCGACTCGGCGATCGAGCGGGCCTGCGCCTACGTCGAGGCCGGCGCGGACATGATTTTTCCGGAGGCCATGAAAACCCTGGACGATTACCGCCGTTTCAAGGTCGCGGTGAACGTACCGATTCTCGCCAACCTCACCGAGTTCGGTTCCACGCCGTTCTTTACGACGGACGAATTGCGTGCGGCGGGTGTGGACATCGCGCTCTATTGTTGCGGTGCGTATCGCGCGATGAACAAGGCAGCACTCAATTTCTACGAAACCGTGCGACGCGAAGGTACCCAGAAGAACATCATCGACACCTTGCAGACGCGCGAGGAACTGTACGACTTCCTGGGCTACCACACCTACGAGGACAAACTCGACGCGCTGTTCTCGCAGAACGGCTGACGATCGCTTGTCGTAGGGCCCTGTCGCGGGCGCTGCGATCAGCTCTGCCGAAAATAGAAAAAATACAAACACGCACCCTGGAGATTTCCGATGAGCGAGCAAGTCCTACCCAAGGCCAAGAAATCAGTCGCCCTGTCCGGTGTGGCTGCGGGCAATACCGCGCTGTGCACGGTCGGCCGCAGCGGCAACGACCTGCATTACCGCGGCTACGATATCCACGACCTGGCCGCCAAGGGCTGCTTCGAGGAGGTGGCGTACCTGCTGGTGCACGGCGTTTTGCCGAACTGGACCGAACTGAACAATTACCGCGCACGACTTAAGCGGCTGCGCGGCCTCCCGGCTCCGGTCAAGGCAGCGATGGAACTGCTGCCCGCCGCCACGCATCCGATGGACGTGCTGCGTACCGGCTGTTCGGTGCTCGGCACCGTGCTGCCGGAGAAGGACGACCACAACGTCACCGGCGCGCGCGACATTGCCGATCGGCTGATGGCCAGCTTCGGCTCGATGCTGTTGTACTGGTACCACTTCAGCCATAACGGCAAGCGCATCGAGACGCAGACCGACGACGACTCGATCGCGGCGCACTTCCTGCACCTGCTGCACGGCAAGAAGCCGAGCGAGCTGCATGCGCAGGCGCTGGACAAGTCGCTGGTGCTGTACGCCGAGCACGAGTTCAACGCCTCGACCTTTGCTGCCCGCGTCATCGCCGGCACCGGTTCGGACATGTATTCGGCGATCACCGGTGCGATCGGCGCGCTGCGCGGCCCGAAGCATGGCGGCGCCAACGAGGTGGCGATGGAGATCATCGCGCGCTACCGCAGCGCCAGTGAGGCAGAGGCCGATATCCGCGCCCGCGTCGAGCGCAAGGAGATCATCATTGGCTTCGGCCATCCGGTCTATACCGTGTCGGACCCGCGCAACGAGATCATCAAGGAAGTCTCGCGCAAGCTGTGCACCGACGGCGGCAATCCGACCCTGTTCGACGTCTCCGAGCGGATCGAGAAGGTGATGGGCGAGGTCAAGAAGATGTTCCCCAACCTGGACTGGTTCTCCGCCAGCGCGTACCACATGATGGGCGTGCCCACGGCGATGTTCACGCCGCTGTTCGTGATCGCCCGCACTTCCGGCTGGAGCGCGCACGTGATCGAGCAGCGCGAGGACGGCAAGATCATCCGCCCCAGCGCGAACTACACCGGCCCGGAAGACCAGGCCTACGTGCCGATCGACAAGCGCTGAGCGATCGTTTTCCCTTCCACAGAAGGGGGCCGCCAGGCTCCCTTCTCTCGTATCAGGGACAGGGAATCTGGCCGATGGCGGAGATCGCCCGCTGCAAGAAGTCGGTGTATCACTTCTGTTACACATCGCGCGTTCATTGTTGCTGGCGACGGCCTTGCCGGCCCGACGCGGTGCGCCGGTGATCTGCATACCGGGAGTGTTGCGAAAATGAAACAGTCCCCAGTAGGCCGAGCAGTGTGCCAATCGCCACGACGGTTGGCTAATGCATTGATTTGTCTATACCTTGATTCTGATCCAGGCAAAAGTTTTCCAAATGGCTCGGAAATTGCTCGTATTTCTCCCGCTGCAAACAGAAAACAGGGGTCACCGCTTGTTCGGGAGAACAGACATGCGAAAGACGCTTTTATTGACAGCGATATGCCTCGGCCTGGGACTGACCCTTCCCGCAATGGCCGACGACACCCAAACCGGCGGCGCCGGAGCGACCGCCCAGCGGCACTCCATTGCGGTGCAGCTAAGCGACAGCTCCACGCATTCGAACAGTTCGACGCACTCACGTCAGCAAAACAACAACGGCGATTCCTACGCCAACGGCCAAGGTAGTTCAGCCGCCAACAATGGCGGAACGGCGACCTCGTCGATCGCCTCCTCCTTCAACAGCAGCAGAGCTGTAGCCATAAGCCGGCTGGACGGCGAAGTGAGCAACATCACCGCGCTTGGCCTCGGCAATGTCGCGAACAACCTCGGCAATGCCAATGGCGGCAGCGGCGGATACGGGGGGAGCGCCAGTGGGGGTAGCGCCAGTGGTGGCAGCGGTGGATACGGCGGGGACGGCGGGAACGCGCGTTCGCGCAGTGGATATGCCGGCGATTCGAGTGCTGACAGCGGCTATGTTGGCGCGTTGAGTGCTGCGCAAGGTGGCGACTCCAGTGGCGACAACTACGCCAACGCGCGTGCACGTTCGCGTGGAGCGGGCAGTGCAACGGCGACCGGCGGCAACGGCGACTGGTCAGGCGGCGCGGGCACCGGTGGCGCGGCGACCGCAAGCAGCGGCGCGGCAACGTCGACCGGCGGCAGCAGCGGCGCGGCTGACAGCACCGGAGGCATGGGCGGAGCCGGTGGCAGCGGCGCAACCGGAACCGGTGGTGATGGCACCGCCGGGGCTGGCGGAACCGGTGGCGCAGGCGGATCGAACTCGGTGGATGCCGGCACATTCGACATGTCCAACCACATGGATGGCGCTGCCGCGGCAGCTGCTGGCGTAACCGTGATGGCGCAGAACAGCGGCGTCGGATCGTTGATCCAGCAGAGCGTGAACGTCCAGGCCAATCTCACCGTCGGCCCGTAATGGAACCTGCACTGTGGGGCGCCCGGCGCCCCACAGTTCTTCCGATGCGTACGCCCGGGCGCCGACGTGGATGCGCGGCGCTCCGCGGCACGCGACTGCCATGGAGACAAAGCCATGCGAAGAGTCAGCCAGATGCTTTGGCCGGCCATGCTGCTGCTCGGTGCAACGGCGTGGAATGCCATGGCGGCAACGCCTCCGGCGAAACCTGCCTACATCGAGGGATTGGGCCAGAGCGTGGCCAGCGAGGTTCTGGCGAAGTCCAGCGGCGGCACTGATGTCACCCAAATCATCAGACTGAACGGCACGGTGACCAACAACACCAGCGATCATGTATTGACCGGATCGAACGTGATCGACAACGGTGCGTTCAACGGCGCTGCCGGTGTGCCGATGGTGATCCAGAACACCGGCAACAGCGTGCTGATCCAGAACGCCACCATCATCAACGTGCAGCTCCAGCCATGATCAGTCGGCTGCGCGACATGTGCTGGCTGGCTACGGCGTTCCTCGCCGGATGGCTGGCCTCGACGCCGCTGGCGGCGTCGTCGGTCGCATTGCCTGGCGCACAAGGCGGCAGCTACAGCCTGCACATGACCAGCCTCAAGGAGATCCGCTACCGGAACACGATACGCCAGAAGTACGATTTCAGTTGCGGCTCGGCGGCCGTGGCAACCTTGCTCACCTACCAGTACGGCTACCCGGTGAACGAGCAGGAGGCGTTCGTGCAGATGTACGAACACGGCAATCAGCCGAAGATCAATCGCGAGGGTTTCTCGCTGCTCGACATCAAGCGTTTCCTGCAGGCCAACGGGTTCGAGGCCGATGGTTTCCGGGTGCCGCTGGACAAATTGCGCGATGAGGGAATTCCCGCGATCGCACTGATCGATGAAAGGGGCTATCACCACTTCGTGGTGATCAAAGGTTTGCGCGCGGGCCGCGTCCTGCTCGGCGATCCGGCACGCGGCACGCGTTCGATACCGCGTGCGCAGTTCGAGGCGGCATGGAAAAACGGCCTGGTTTTCGTGATCCACAACCGCCGTGCCCTGGCGGTGTTCAACAGCGCGGACGACTGGCGCGCCGCGCCGATGGCACCGATCCATTCCGCCATTGACCGCACCGGCCTGGGCAACATCACGCTGCCCAAGCGCGGTCCGGGGGATATCTGAGTGCTGCCATGAGCCGGATCCGGATCACGCTTTTCTGTCGCTGTGCGCTGGCCAGTCTGTCGTTTGCCGCGACCCTGGCGCATGCGCGGGATCCGCTGGCGGCGGCGCCGTCCGCGCGTTGGCCGATCGCGGTCAGCAATCACCAGCTCGAGGCCGCGCGCGGCGGGTTTGACCTGGGCAACGGACTGCTGGTGTCCTTTGGCATAGATCGCGCGGTTTATATCAACGGTAATCTCGTCTCCAGCAGCAGCGCATACGTTTCTGACGTGGGTCGCATGACGCCCGACCAGGCCGGCGCACTCGCGGCCGCCACGGCTGCGGTCAGGATCGCGCAGGACGGCGCGGGCCTCAGCGTCGCCCCGGCCCCGTTCAACCACGCGACCGCCGCGACGGTGATCCAGAACAGCCTCGACAACCAGGACATCCGCAGTCTGACGACGATCAATGCGGCGGTGAACAGCCAGGCGGCATTCAGCAGCCTGGGCCTGCAGGAAGCCTTGCAGACAGGCCTGTTCGGTTCGCTGGGACATTGAGCATTCAGCCGAACAGCCAAGGCAAGCGGCGTCGCGACCGGCGTCCCAGCCAGTGAGGAAACGCGATGCCCCGCAAATCATGGCTAAGCAGGTGCTCGACCGGTTGCACGGGATTGCTGCTGATCGGTGGCGTGGCTCATGCGCAGAACCTAGCGCCGCCAACGAACCTTCCGCCGGCTGGCAGTTCGGCTGAACTGTCGGCCGTGCTCCGCAATAGCATGCTGGAGCAGAACGCCCGCATCGAGATGATGCGCGCCCAGCTCGCTGCACAGAACGCGCAGATCGAGCAGATGAAACGGACGCTGGCGACGCAACAGGCTGACTACCGTGCGTTGCGTCATGCGGTCGGCCTGGATGTACTCGGACAGCAGCGCGCCGGCAACGTCAGGGCGGGCGGCGCGATGGCCAGCGCATTGCCGATGCCGATGGGCAACGCCATTGCCGATGACGTCGCGCCTGCGGAGCAGGCGCAGGAGCGCACGGTCGGGCAGGCCCCTGAGCATGACGAGCGGCCGCCGGCCGTGGCGCCTATCTTCAACCAGCCCGGGGTACTGACCCCGCGCGGCAAGCTGGTCGTGGAACCCTCTTATCAATTCGGCTATTCGTCGGCCGACCGGGTCGCCCTGATCGGCTATACGGTGATACCGGCCATCCTGATCGGTCTGATCGACGCGCGGCAGGTCAAGACGACCACGCAAACCGGTGCGGTCGCCTTCCGCTACGGACTGACAAACCGGCTCGAAGTCGAGCTGCGGGTGCCCTATGTCTATGGCCACACCGACACGATCAGCCGCGAGATCTTCACCGGCAGCGCGACCGACAAGGTGTTCACTTCCAGCGGCCATGGCATCGGCGACATCGAGGCTACCGCGCGTTACCAGATCAACGATGGGGGCGCGGACCGGCCGTATTACGTGGGCTGGCTGCGCTTCAAGTCGCGCACCGGGCGGGATCCGTTCGAGGTCACCACCGATTGCGTCAACCGTTGCGTGCAGAACGCGACCGGCACCGGGCTGCCGCTGCAGTTGCCGACCGGATCGGGGTTCTATTCCTTGCAGCCGGGAGTCACCTGGCTATATCCGTCCGACCCGGTGGTGTTCTTCGGCAACCTCAGTTACCTGCACAACTTCCCGCGTCACGACGTCAGCCGCACCGTGCTCGGCGGTGGCAAGGAAGCGCTGGGGACGGTACGGGTGGGCGACATCGCCGACGTCAGCGTGGGCATGGGGCTCGCGCTGAATGACAAGGCTTCGATCAGCATTGGCTACGACCAGAGTTTCGTCGGCATCACACGACAGAATGGCAAGACCGTGCCTGGCTCGGCAAAGAGCGTGCTGGGCACCCTGCTCATCGGCGGCTCCTATCGTTTAAACGACAGGCGCACCATGAATTTCACGCTTGGCGTCGGGGTGACCCGTGATACGCCGGATGCCACCGTCACGGTCAGGGTGCCGATGATGTATTGACCGGCGAGCCGGGAGTCTCTGCGCCGGCGCCGGCAATAGGTCGTCTCGATGTGGTCGCGCGCAAGCGAACGGCTAGTGCGGGCAGAGGCGTGCGGGACTGCAAGCCTTGCTGTATCGGGCACCCGTCATCCGGCGAGGGCCTTCAACCGCCTGCGGCGTCGCTGCAGCAGCCAACCGCCGCCGCAAACGCCGATCACCAGCAAGGCGTCCAGTGCGTACTTCACCCAGCTGTGCGCATCAAACCAGCCGCTCAGCCACTGATCATGCGAAATCATCCGTCCCGCGGTGAACGCAATCGCGCCCGCACCGATGTACATGATGACGGGGAAGCGTTCGATCAATTTGAGGATCACGGTCGAACCCCACACCACCAGCGGCACGCTGACGAGCAGGCCGATGATGACCAGGCCCAGATGGCCCTTCGATGCGCCGGCGATCGCCAGCACGTTGTCCATGCCCATCAGCGCATCGGCCACGATGATCGTGCGCAAGGCATTCCAGAACGAGTCGGCTGCGCTGATGTTCGGATCGTCGTCGCTGTCGTGGCGCAGCAGCTTCCATGCGATCGGCAGCAGGAGAACGCCACCGACGAGCATCAGCCCCGGCAGCTTGAGCAGATAGACCACCACGGCGGTGAGGGCGAAACGCACCGCGACGGCGCCGAACGTGCCCCAGAACACTGCCCTTTTTTGCAGTGCTTTCGGCAGGCGGCTGGCCGCCATGGCGATCACGATGGCGTTGTCGCCAGCCAGTACGAGGTCAAGCAGGATGATGGCCAGCAGGCTGGAGAAGAAGTCGGTACCGGTGAATTCCATGCGGATTCCATGCGCGTCGGACAATGCAGCGAATACGGATGCGCGCGCCCCGTATCCACCGCAAAAGTCTCGTTCGCAGCAGGGCTGCCGAGGTGACCGGAGCGAAGCGTCGCTCGTGTTGACGATCACCACACCAAAGCCGATGGCCGGCCCCGGGAACTACTCCCTTCTGGGATGTGTTCGTTCGATTGTCGGGGCGCACCGTGTTGCCGTCAAGCAACGCACCGCGCCAGTCAGTTAAAATGGGCGTTTCCCTGTCGCGAGATCCATCATGAGTGCGCACGACATCCGTTCCGCCGTCCGTCCCGATCCCGATCAGCCGCTGGTCGATATCGCCGATTACGTGGCCGATTACCAGATCGACTCGAAGGAGGCGTACGACACCGCGCGCTACATGCTGCTCGATTCGCTGGGCACCGCCATGCTGGCGATGAAATTCCCCGAATGCGTGAAGCATCTGGGCCCTCTGGTACCCGGCGCCACATTGCCTGGCGGCTCCCGCGTGCCGGGCACCAGTCATGAGCTTGATCCGGTGCAGGCGGCGTTCGCCATCGGAACACAGATCCGCTGGCTGGATTTCAACGACACCTGGCTGGCGGCCGAGTGGGGCCATCCCTCGGACAACCTCGGCAGCATCCTTGCCGTGGCTGATTACCTGAGCCGCAAGGCGGAGCGCGAGGGCGGCCAGGCGCTGACCGTGCGCGACGTGCTGGGCTACGCGATCAAGGCGCACGAAATCCAGGGCTGCTACGCACTGCTGAACAGCTTCAACCGGGTAGGGCAGGATCACGTGATCCTGGTGCGGCTGGCATCCACTGCGGTGGCCACGGCGATGCTGGGCGGGGACAAGGAGCAGATCGCCACGGCGGTGTCGCATAGCTGGATCGACAACGGCGCGCTGCGCACCTACCGCCATGCGCCGAACACCGGTCCGCGCAAGAGCTGGGCTGCTGGCGATGCCTGCCGCCGCGCGGTGACCCACGCGATCAACGCGGTATATCGCGGCGTGGTCGGCTACCCGTCAGCGTTGTCGGCGAAGACCTGGGGTTTTTATGACGTGGCATTCAAGGGCAAGCCGTTCGAGTTCGAACGTCCCTTCGGCAGCTACGTGATGGAAAACGTCCTCTTCAAGATCAGCTACCCGGCCGAGTTTCACGCCCAGACCGCGGTGGAATGCGCGATGCAGCTGCACGGTGTGGTTGCCGACCGGATCGACCAGATCGAGAAAATCGTCATCGAGACGCAGGAGGCCGGTTGCCGCATCATCGACAAGACAGGCCCGCTGGCCAATTACGCAGACCGCGATCACTGCATCCAGTACATGGTGGCGGTGCCGCTGATCTTCGGCCGTCTGGTCGCCAGCGACTACAACGACGACATCGCTTCCGATCCCCGTATCGACGCATTGCGCGAGAAGATGACGGTCGTTGAAAACCCGCAATTCACCCGGGATTACTTCGATCCGGTCAAACGCTATATCGGTAATTCGGTGCAGGTGTTCTTCAAGGACGGCAGCAGCACCGAAAAGGTCTCCATCGATTATCCGATCGGGCATCGCAAGCGGCGCGCCGAAGGCATTCCGGTTCTCCTGCGGAAATTCGAGGCGGCCATGCGCGGACATTTGCCGGCGCACCAGGTCAAGGCGATCATGGCTGCGACGAAAGACCCGGCGACCCTCGATGCCATGCCGATCCAGCAGTTCATGGCGCTCTTCACATTGTAAAGACGGCGTGAGTGGAAGATTAAGCTACAGGTACAGAAGTGCACATGGCCGACGACCCGTTCCTTACTGTCCCTGTTCCATGAGCATGCACGAAAAACAGACGTCGCAGTGGCAGGCTTGCGCCCGTTGCAGCGGAAAAACTTTCCTGAACGAAGACTCACCGGGGTTCGGTTGCAAAGACGTTGAAGCGGTAACGACTTAACGATTTTGCTACACTCCCCGCCGCTTGTCGCATAAACGCCAAGCAGGGGCTTTCAAGAGCTCTGAGTGACGTAGTTCAGTTCTGACAACGCGACTTCCGGTTGGGGTTGAACGGACGCGAAAACCTAATAAATGAGGAGACACCTGATGAAACGTAAGGGCTTGTACTTTCTGATTGCGCTGGCCCTGGGCGGCGTAGGTGCCGTTCATGCGCAGGACACGACTGCTGCTCCGGCCGATGCCGCGTCCACCGACATGGCTACCTCGACCTATGACGGTCGCTGGTACATCGCTCCGACCGTGGGCGGTTACTACAACGACACCGACCGCAACACCAACAGCCGCCAGCTCTATTACGGCTTGGGCGTTGGTCGTTTCATCGCGCCGAACGCGTCCATCGACCTGTTCGTCGATCGTACCAGCCGTGATGTCGACGGCGGCAATGGCAAGTGGGCCAACAACACCGTCGGCGCCGCCGTTCGCTTCTATGCGGGCGACTGGAACGCCTGGCGTCCGTACCTGCTCGCTGGCGTGATGGGCAGCAACCATCATTCGGCAGGCGATAGCGGCTGGTCCCCGGCGGCCGAGTTGGGCGGCGGCGTCTCCAAGACGATCACCGACAGCTCCGACATCCGCATCGAAGGCGGCTACCGTTACGACTGGGACAACAAGACCCAGCCGGCGCAAGACGGCTACGGTGACTGGTTCCTGGGCTTCAGCATCGTCTCCCGCTTCGGCGCTCCTGCCGCCGCTCCGGCAGCTCCGGTCGCGGCGACTCCGCCCCCGGCTGATTGCACCACGATGGACAGCGATGGCGACAGCGTCAACGATTGCGACGACAAGTGCCCGGGTACGGCTTCCGGCACGATCGTTGGTCCCGATGGCTGCCCGCAAAAGGTCGTGATCGACCTGCGCGGCGTGAACTTCAAGTTCGATCGCCCGAAGAAGGGTGAGACCGACATCTCGAAGTCGCTGGCCGAGCCGAGCGCCGACTCTATCGCGGTGCTCAACCAGGCCGTCGACACCCTGCAGCGTTACCCGCAGGTGCATGTGACGGTTGCCGGTTACACCGACTCGAAGGGCACGGACGAGTACAACCAGAGCCTGTCCGAGCGTCGCGCCTCGATCGTGTACAACTACCTGACCAGCCATGGCATCGATGCCAGCCGTCTGGAAGGGCCGATTGGCCACGGCGAAACCAACCCGATCGGCGACAATGCCACCGACTCCGGTCGTGCGCAGAACCGTCGCACGGAGCTGCAGGTTCAGCAGTAATCGAACCTCGGTGAAGCAACACGAAAAGCCCGGCTTCGGCCGGGCTTTTTTTTTGGAACACGTTCGTACATGCGCGTTGAGGCGACTACCGTAAAACCAAACCGGAATATGGCGTCGCGACGGTCCTTGTCGTGCCGTGGTTACGGCCATACGCTAGCGGCATGCCACGTCCACCTTTTCCATCCCCCCACCCCGCCGCCACAGCAAATTCGTCGCCCAGACACGGTCTCGCGCGTGTGCTGTCCAAGCGCGGCCTGTGTTCGCGCAGCCAGGCGGAGCAGTGGATACGCGCCGGTCGCGTGAGCGTCGACGGGCGCACTGTGCGTGATCCGTATCAGCCGACGTGGATCGATCAATCGCGCATTGTCGTCGACGGCGATGCAGCGGAGCCGGTGGAAACCGTATACGTCGCATTCAACAAGCCACGGGGCCTGGTGGTGAGCGCGGCCGACGAGCGGGGCCGCAACACGGTCTACACGGCGCTGGCCGCGGCGGAATTGCCTTGGATGGGACCGGTGGGCCGGTTGGACAAGGCCAGCGAAGGCCTGCTGTTGCTCAGCAACGACACCACCTGGTCAGCCGGCATCACCGCGCCGGCGACGCATCTGGACAAGACCTATCACGTACAGGTGGCGGGCCAGCCGGACGCGTCTGCACTGGCGGCCATGCAGACGGGCATCTGCGACAACGGCGAGCTGCTGAAGGCGCGGCAGGCGAAGCTGCTGCGCGCAGGCGAGAAGAATGCGTGGCTGGAAGTCGTGCTGGACGAAGGTCGCAACCGGCACATCCGCCGCTTGCTGGCAGCGCTGGGTTTCGATGTGTTGCGCCTGATCCGCGTGGCGATCGGCCCGCTGATGCTGGGTGACCTGGCGAAAGGCCAATGGCGGCGATTGACCGAGGACGAAGTGCGCTCGCTCGCAACGACCCCGACGCAGCGGTAGGAGCCCGCTCGCGGGCGATGCTCTTGCAATCCCGAACCCGAAAAAGCATCGCTCGCGAGCGGGCTCCTGCGGGTCAGGCCGGGATTACGCCGAGGTTCCGGCCCACCTTGGTGAATGCGCCAATAGCCCGGTCGAGGTGCTCGCGGGTATGCGCCGCGCTCATCTGCGTGCGGATGCGCGCCTGGCCCTGCGGCACCACGGGGTAGAAGAATCCGGTGACGTAGATGCCTTCTTCGAGCAGGGCAGTCGCCATCGCCTGAGCCTTCGGCGCGTCGTAGATCATCACCGGCACGATCGGATGCACGCCCGGCTTGATGTCGAAGCCGGCGGCAGTCATCTGCTCGCGGAAGTAACGCGTGTTCTCCTTGAGCCTGTCGCGCAGGTCGCCAGCGCCGGCCAGCATGTCGAATACCTTGATCGCCGCGGCCACCACGTGCGGCGGCAGCGAGTTGGAAAACAGGTAAGGGCGCGAGCGCTGGCGCAGCAGCTCGATCACTTCCTTGCGACCTGTGGTGAACCCGCCCAGCGCACCGCCTAGGGCCTTCCCCAGCGTGCCGGTGAAGATGTCGATCTTGTCCATAACGCCGTTGACCTCGGCCGAACCGCGGCCGCTGTCACCGAGGAAGCCGGTGCAGTGACACTCGTCGATGTGCACCATGGCGTTGTATTTCGCCGCCAGTTCGGTGATCTCGTCGAGCCTGGCGATGAAACCATCCATCGAGAACGCGCCGTCGCTGCTGATCAGCTTGGTGCGTGCACCGGCGGCGTCAGCCGCCTGCAACTGCTTTTCCAGATCGGACATGTCGCTGTTGGCGTAGCGGAAGCGCTTGGCTTTGCACAGGCGGATGCCATCGATGATCGAAGCGTGGTTCAACGCGTCGGAAATAACCGCGTCCTCCTCACCCAGCAGCGGCTCGAACAAACCGCCGTTGGCGTCGAAGCAGGCGGCGTAGAGGATGGTGTCCTCGGTGCCGAAGAACGCGGCGATCTTCGCTTCCAGGTGCTTGTGCAGATCCTGCGTGCCGCAGATGAAGCGCACGCTGGCCATGCCGAAGCCGTGCGTATCCAGCGCGTCCTTGGCGGCTTGGATCACCTCGGGATGGTCGGCCAAGCCCAGGTAATTGTTCGCGCAGAAGTTCAGCACCTTGAGGCCGCCTTCCAGCTCGATCTCGGCGGACTGCGGCGACGTGATGATGCGTTCGGCCTTGAACAGGCCTTGCTCGCGGATGGCATCGAGTTCGCTGGCGTAACGCGCCTTGGCTGAGTAGCTCATGGGAGTTCCGGCGGTGGAAAGCCCTCATTGTAGAGGACGCCAGTCGCTCTTCGCGCCACGTGGGAATCAACGCAGGTCCAGATCGGCACACCGTTCCGGGTGGCCTGAATAGCTCCCCGACCAGCGCTCGGCTGCAGCGACCGCTTCCTGCAGGCGTGCGGGCGTAAACGGCTTGGTGAGAATGATCACGCCTTCCGGCGCGCCGTTGACTACATCGGCTTCGGCATAGCCGGTGATGATCACGGCAGGCAGTTGCGGCCGGTCGATGCGCAATTGCCGAACCACTTCGATTCCCGAAATCAGCGGCATTGCATAGTCGCTCACGACCAGATCAACCCCGGCGATAAGGCCCTGACGCTGCAGTTCGACCACCCCGGCGCCATCGGCTGCCATTGTGACGTGATGGCCCAGATCGGAGAGAAGAGCGGCGGTCGACAGGCGTACGCCCTCGTGATCGTCGACCAGCAGAATATGTCGGGCTTGCGGGGCAGGCCTCTCGCCTGCATCGGCGTTCACGACGCTTGGTGACGCAGACGCCGCTGGCGCGCGCGGCAACCAGATCGTCATGCGGGTTCCCTTGCCAAGCTCGCTTTCGATGTGCAGGGCGCCACCTGACTGCTGCGCGAAACCGTAGACCATGCTGAGCCCCAAGCCCGTTCCTTTGCCCACGGCCTTGGTGGTGAAGAACGGTTCGGCGACGCGATCCAGCAGATCGGCGGGAATGCCACTGCCCGTATCGGTCACTGATACCACTACGTAATTGCCCGCGGTCAGACCGAGTTCGTCCTGGTCTTCGTCCGCGACAGTCGCGTTGCGGCCGCCTATGCGGATGGTGCCGCCCTCGGGCATGGCATCGCGGGCATTGATGGCGAGATTCATCAGGGTCAGTTCCAACTGCGCTTCATCGGCGTAGGGTCGCCACAGGTCGGCAGGCAGATCCCACTCCAGCATCACCAGGCCACCCAGCGTGTGCGACAAGAGCTGGTTGACCGCGCTGGAAAGCCCGTGCATGTCGATGCGTGTCGGCTCCAGGTTCTGTTTGCGTGCAAACGCCAGCAGGCGCGAGACCACCTCGCTGCCCTGCTGTGCCGCGTGGCGGGTCATGTCGAGGATCGGGCGATGCTCGGGCGCCAACCGCGCGCGCCGTTCCAGCAATTCCAGCCCGCTGAGGACGGCCGCGAGCAGATTGTTGAAATCATGCGCAATGCCACCGCTGAGCTGGCCAATCGCGTCCATCTTGCGCACGTGCAGAAGCTGCGATTCGAGTTCCTTGCGTTCGGTGACATCGAGTAGGGTGCCGGCGTATTCCGCGGCGCCGCCCGCATCGTCGCGCAGCAGCACTGCCTGGTCGAGAAAGTGCCTGTAGGTTCCATCGGCGCACAACCAGCGATATTCCACCGAATGGCCACGGCCATCGCGAGCATTCTCGAAAATGGCGATGGCCCGGTCGCGATCTTCCGGATGCAGGCGGTCACGCCATAGCGTGGGCGTGACGAGAACATCGTTGAGCTCAAAGCCCGTGAGCAGACGAAAATTGCCGCTGACGATTCGGAGGATGCGCGGCGAGGCTTGCGGATCCGCGAGGTAGAGAACGATCGGCAGCGATTCGATGACGACGGCCTGGCGCTGTTCCGCACGGCGCAGCTCCTGCTCGGCAAGCAGCAGCTCGGCGTTGGCGCGCAGGTTGGCATCGAGCAGTTGTTGCTCCTGCCGCGCCTTGTGCCTGATCTCCCGCGTCATCTGAAACAGGTCGACGAACACCGCCGCCTTCGATCGCAGCACGATCGCATCGACCGGCTTGAACACGTAGTCGACGGCGCCCATCGAATAGCCGCGCATCAAATGTTCGTGTTCCTTGTTGATCGCCGAAAGGAAGATGATCGGGATGCGCTTGGTCTGCTCGCGGCCGCGGATGATGCGGGCGGTTTCGTAGCCGTCCATACCCGGCATATAGACGTCCAGAAGAATGACCGCGAACTCGTCCACGAGCAATTTGCGCAATGCGTCCTCGCCGGTCTTGGCCAGCACCACGTCACCGATGTCATCCAGTACGGTCCGTATGGCCAGCAGGTTGCGTTCGTCGTCATCGACAACCAGGATGCGTGCCCGCTCGAGAGTGGCGGGCTGGGCATGCCGTCCGTCGTGTGCGTTCCGGCCGCTGACCCATGGCGAGTCCGGATGCATGATCAAGCTTCTCCGGCCGCCATGCGGCCCGGCGAATGAGCCACTCCGACGCGCAACAGGGCCAGCAGCAACTCGATGTCGACCGGCTTGGCGATGTAGTCGGAAGCGCCCGCGTCCAGGCATTTTTGGCGATCGCCCTTCATCGCCTTGGCTGTCACTGCGATCAGCGGCACGCCAGCGATGGCGGGTCGCGCACGGATCTGCTGCATCGTTTCGTAGCCATCCATCTCCGGCATCATGATGTCGATCAGCGCCACGTCGATATCCGGGTTCTCCTCCAGCAGGACGATGCCGTCCCGTCCGGTCTCGGCATGCAGAACCTCCACGCCATAGCTCTCCAGTACGCCGGTCAACGAATAGATATTGCGGATATCGTCATCGACAATGAGGATTTTCGCCCCCGCCAGCCCGGGGGGCGCGCGCAAGGCCGTAGCCTGATCGTCGGAGACCTGGGCAGCGATGTCCGGCCGATGGACCAGCGCATCACGTACGTGATCCGCCAACGTCTCGAACACGATGGCCAACTGATCGGAAGTCGCGGGTTTTTCGGTGACGCCGAGTGCGCCCAGCGAAAGCGCCGAACGGAGTTTTTCCGCGCCCGAAATCACCTGGACAGGTATGTGCATCGTCTGCGGGTCATGTTTGAGCAGATCGAGCAGCACCAGCCCGTCGATGTCGGACAAGCCGAGATCCAGCGTGATCACGTGCGGCTGCAGCTTGCGCGCCAACGCCAGCGTGCCGGCACCGGCGGTGGCCACCACACCCTTGAGCCCGGCTTCCCTGGCGATGTCGAGCAAGATGGTGGCGAAGCTGGGATCGTCCTCGACGATCAGTGCAAACGGCGAATCGCCCAGCGTTTCACGGTCGTCGACCACCTCCATGTGGTCCACCAGGACATTGGGTACCGTCGCGCCACTGTTGTTGTAGCGTGCGCTGCTGGTATTCGCCGGCAGCGGCACCGACCATTCGGCTTCCAACGGCACGAACAGAGTGAACGTGGAACCCTGGCCGAGGGTGGAGCGCACTTGCAGTTCGCCGCCGAGAAGTCGGGCGATCTCGCGGCTGATCGACAGGCCTAGGCCGGTACCTCCGTATTTGCGGCTGGTCGTGCCATCGGCCTGCTGGAACGCTTCGAAGATCAGCTTCTGCTTGTCTTTCGGGATGCCTATGCCCGTGTCGGTCACGGCAATGGCAATGGCGTGCCGCGTATCGCGCAAGATCGGATGGTGTGCACTCCAGCCGCTGGTCACCTGGCTCACGGAAAGCGTCACGCTGCCGCTGGAGGTGAATTTGAAGGCATTGGAAAGCAGGTTCAGCACCACCTGTTGCAGGCGTTTCTCGTCGGTGCGGATGGAGCCGGGCAGTGCGTCGTCGAACTCCACGCTGAACTGCAGGTTCTTGTCGGCGGCCAACTGACGGAACGTCCGTTCCATATGCTGCTTGAGACTGATGAGCGGCATTTCGGCGATTTCGATCGACACCGTGCCCGACTCGATTTTCGACAGATCGAGAATGTCGTTGATCAGGCTGAGCAGGTCGGAGCCGGCCGAATGGATGGTGCGTGCGAACTCGGTCTGCTTTTCGTTGAGGTTGCCATGCGGGTTATCGGCCAGCAGCCGGGACAGTATGAGCAGCGAGTTCAGCGGAGTGCGCAGTTCGTGGCTCATGTTGGCGAGGAATTCGGACTTGTATTTGGAGGTGAGGGCCAGCTGTTCGGCTTTCTCCTCGACCGCGCGGCGCGCCATGTCGATCTCGAAGTTCTTCGCTTCCACCTGCTTCTTTTCGTTCTCCAGCAACTGGGCCTTTTCCTTCAGCTCCTCGTTGGTGACGTGCAGCTCTTCCTGCTTGGTGGTCAGCTCGGTCTGGCGCGCCTGCAGTTCCTGCGTCAGCAGCTGCGACTGCTTGAGCAGGCCTTCGGTGCGCATGGTGGCGGCGATCGTGTTGAGCACGATCCCGACCGACTCCATCAGCTGGTCGAGGAAGCTCTGGTGGGTTTCATTGAAGCTGTTGAACGAGGCCAGCTCGATTACGGCTTTCACGTCGTCCTCGAACAAGGCCGGCAGCACGGTAACGCTGGCGGGCGGGGCATGGCCGAGACCGGAACCGATCCTGATGAACTCGCCGGGCACGTCGGACAGCAGCATCGCGCGCTTGTCCGCGGCACACTGACCGATCAGCCCTTCGCGCAGCTTGAACGCGGGCTTGAGCTTGTCCTTGCTCTCGGCACCGTAGCTGGCGACCAGATCAAGCACGGTTTCGTTGTCCTCGCGCTCGAGCCACGTAGAACACGCCGTATTGGGCGTTCACCAGCGGCGCCAGCTCGGACATGATCAGGTTGGAGACGGTAGCCAGATCGCGCTCGCCCTGCAGCATGCGCGAGAAGCGGGCGAGGTTGGTCTTGAGCCAGTCCTGCTCCGCGTTCTTCAGCGTCTGATCCTTGAGGTTGCGGATCATCTCGTTGATGTTGTCTTTCAGCGAGGCCATTTCGCCGGATGCTTCCACCGCGATCGAACGCGACAGATCGCCCTTGGTCACCGCGGTCGCCACGTCGGCGATCGAGCGCACCTGGTTGGTCAGGTTGGCGGCGAGCTGGTTCACGTTGTCGGTCAGATCGCGCCACAGGCCTGCCGCGCCGGGCACGCGCGCCTGGCCGCCGAGCTTGCCCTCGATACCGACCTCGCGCGCCATGTTGGTGACCTGGTCGGCGAAGGTGGCCAAGGTCTCGATCATGCCGTTGATGGTGTCGGCCAGCGCGGCGATTTCGCCCTTGGCGTCCACCGCCAGCTTGCGCTTGAGGTTGCCTTGCGCCACCGCGGTCACCACGTCGGCGATGCCGCGCACCTGGTTGGTGAGGTTGGTCGCCATCAGGTTGACGTTGTCGGTGAGGTCCTTCCAGGTGCCGCCCACGCCGGGCACCTTCGCCTGACCGCCGAGCTTGCCCTCGGTGCCGACCTCGCGCGCCACGCGGGTCACCTCGGAGGCGAACGAGTTGAGCTGATCCACCATCACGTTGATGGTGTCCTTCAGCGCGAGTATCTCGCCCTTGACGTCCACCGTGATCTTCTTGGACAGATCGCCGCGCGCCACCGCCGTGGTCACGTCGGCGATGTTGCGCACCTGGCCGGTGAGGTTGTCGGCCATCAGGTTGACGTTGTCGGTGAGGTCCTTCCAGGTGCCGGCCACGCCGCGCACCTGGGCCTGGCCGCCGAGCTTGCCTTCGGTGCCGACCTCGCGCGCCACGCGCGTCACCTCGGAGGCGAACGAGTTCAGCTGGTCGACCATGGTGTTGATGGTGTTCTTCAGCTCGAGGATCTCGCCTTTGACATCTACCGTGATCTTCTTGGACAGATCGCCCAGTGCCACCGCCGTGGTCACCGCGGCAATATTGCGCACCTGGCCGGTGAGATTGGCGGCCATCGCGTTGACGTTCTCGGTGAGGTCCTTCCAGGTGCCGCCCACGCCGATCACCTGCGCCTGACCGCCGAGCTTGCCCTCGGAGCCCACTTCGCGCGCCACGCGGGTCACCTCCGAGGCGAACGAGTTGAGCTGATCCACCATCACGTTGATGGTGTCCTTCAGCTCGAGGATCTCGCCTTTCACATCCACCGTGATCTTCTTGGACAGGTCGCCGCGCGCCACGGCGGTGGTGACCTCGGCAATGTTGCGCACCTGGCCTGTAAGGTTGCCGGCCATCAGGTTCACGTTGTCGGTCAGGTCCTTCCACGTGCCACCGACGCCTTCCACGCGCGCCTGGCCGCCGAGCTTGCCCTCGGAACCGACCTCGCGCGCCACACGGGTCACCTCGGAAGCGAAGCCGTTGAGCTGATCGACCATCACGTTGATGGTGTCCTTCAGTTCCAGGATTTCGCCCTTGACCTCCACCGTGATTTTCTTGGACAGGTCGCCGCGCGCCACCGCCGTGGTCACCTCGGCGATGTTGCGCACCTGGCCGGTGAGGTTGGCCGCCATCAGGTTGACGTTGTCGGTGAGGTCGGCCCATGTGCCGGCCACGCCGGGCACCTGCGCCTGGCCGCCGAGCTTGCCCTCGGTGCCCACCTCGCGCGCCACGCGGGTTACTTCGGAAGCAAAGCCGTTCAACTGATCCACCATCACGTTGATGGTGTTTTTCAGTTCGAGAATTTCACCCTTCACATCCACCGTAATCTTTTTCGACAAATCGCCGGACGCCACTGCGGTGGTCACTTCGGCGATGTTGCGCACCTGGCCGGTGAGGTTGTCGGCCATCAGGTTGACGTTGTCGGTCAGATCCTTCCACGTGCCGGCCACGCCGGGCACCATCGCCTGACCGCCGAGCTTGCCTTCGGTGCCGACCTCGCGCGCCACGCGCGTCACCTCGGAAGCGAAGCCGTTCAACTGGTCCACCATGGTGTTGATCACATCCTTGATCTGGAGAATCTCCCCTTTCACGTCGACGGTGATCTTCTGCGTCAAGTCGCCGGTGGCGATGGCGGTGGCGACCTTGGACACGTCGCGCAGCTGCACGGTGAGGTTGCCCGCCATCGCGTTGACGTTGTCGGTGAGATCGGCCCACGAGCCGGCCAAACCCGGCACCCTCGCGTGGCTGCCGAGCTTGCCCTCGGTGCCGACCTCGCGCGCCACTCGGGTCACTTCCGATGCGAACGAGTTGAGCTGGTCCACCATCACGTTGATGGTGTTCTTCAGCTCCAGAATCTCGCCCCGCACCTCGACGGTGATCTTCTTGGACAAGTCGCCCGAGGCCACCGCGGTGGTCACCTCGGCGATGTTGCGCACCTGCCCGGTGAGGTTGGTGGCCATCGCGTTGACGTTGTCGGTAAGGTCCTTCCAGGTGCCTGCCACGCCTTTCACCGTGGCCTGGCCGCCGAGCTTGCCTTCGGTGCCGACCTCGCGAGCCACGCGAGTCACCTCCGAGGCGAACGAGGCGAGCTGTTCGACCATGGTGTTCACCACCTTGCCGATGCGCAGAAATTCGCCGCGCAGTGGACGGCCATCGATTTCCACCGTCATCGACAGGGACAAGTCGCCCTTGGCCACCGCGCCGATCACGCGGGCCACTTCGGCGGTGGGTTGCACCATGTCGTCGATCAGCTCGTTCACCGCGTGGATCGCGTTCTCCCAGCCACCGGTGGCGTTGTTGACGCGCCCGCGCTGGGTGATCTTGCCCTCCTTGCCGACCACAGTCGAAAGGCGCTGGAACTCCTGCGCCATCTGCTCGTTGAGGCTGACCACTTCGTTGAACAGCTGCGCCAGCTCGGCGTCCTGTCCGGTGAGATCGTCCGGCAGACGAACGTGGAAGTCGCCGCGGCGCAATCGGCGGAATGCGGCAATCAGCTCACGACGATCCAGAAACTCCTGCGCCGCATCGTTGTTGACTGCAGATTCCGTTGTCGACATGGGGCGTTCTCGCGAAGTGATGCTTGGCGCAACGGCCGAGCAAGGGTTTGGCGTCAAACTCGGAACGTGGTGGATGAGCCGCCTGCCACGGGCCGCTTTCGTTCACGCAATGCACGGCGGGTTTTTGCCCTGGGCGCAATGCACACATTCTCAACGTCGGGCAGGGTGGTCAGCGCGGCTTCGTCTGCCGGCCGGCGACCGTTGGCCGCATGCCGTCCCGGAGAACGCCAACCACCGCGCATCATGACTTACCCCTGAGGCAGGCTCAACGCCCGCCTAGTTTAGATGGCTAAACAAATTCATGATCGTGTACATCGTGTGAAATTAATGCGATGAAATCGCGCGCGGCGCGGCTGCCAGACCGCGAGCATGGCACGAGAGGATCGGACGCGGAGATCCCGCGCGGGGCGCCTTGGCATTCGGCGATCGAGGTCCTACCATGTCCAGCCTTCGCCCCGGCGCGCGATCTGCCCGTCCCTCGGACAACCCGTGAGGACGCTCAGGCATCAGGGACATATCCAGTAATGGCGGTTCAAAAGGATGTATCGGAATTTTTGCGTTCGACATTCCGATCGATCTGGTCGTTGGAACTGCTGTTCCTGCTAGCCGATGACACCACGCGCTGCTGGTCGAGTCCGGAGATGGTCGCCGCGCTGCGGGCCAGCGAACTGGTGGTCAACCAGGCGGTCGACAACCTCAACGCGGCCGGCTTGCTCGTGCCGGAGCCAGGGGACTGTTTTCGCTATGCGCCTGCTTCCGATGAGGTCCATTCACTGGTGGTTTCGGCGCGGTCGCTCTACGCGCACTCGCCGGATGCTGTCCGTCGCCTGATCATCCAGTCGCAATCAAACCATTTGCTCAAGTTCGCCGACGCTTTCAAGTTCAGGAAGGGCTAGCGTGACCCAGTATTTTGCTCCGGCGGTTTACCTGCTGTGTTTCCTGGCGGCCAGCCTGTGCGCCCTCATGTTGGGGCGCAGCTTTCATCGAACGCGCAACGGGCTGCTGTTCTGGAGCACGTTGTGCTTCTCGATGCTCGCGCTGAACAACCTTGTGCTGGTGCTGGACCTGGTGATCTTCCCACAGCTCGATCTGGCGATTCTCCGCGGGCTGATCTCACTTGTCGCGATCTCGACCCTGCTGTTCGGCTTCATCTGGAACGGGGAAGGGGAGTAAGCGATGGCGACGATCTATTTCCTCTCCGGCGCCGTCGCCCTGGGCTACACGCTCGCGGCAGTGTTTTTCCTGCGATTCTGGAAGCGCACCCATGACGTGCTCTTCCTTCACTTCTCGGTGGCTTTCGCCTTGCTGAGCGTGGGCCAGGTCGTCATCGCTTCGGCGAATATCTTCGTGGAAGACAGCAGTGCGGCGTATCTGGTGCGCCTTGGTGCATTCGCCATCATCATCTTTGCCGTGTGGCGCAAGAATCGGCCATCGCGCTGATGGGGCGGTGCGCACCGCGCGGCTGATCGCTCCGCATCGAACCCGCGGTCACGCGCGCTGCGCAAGCAGGTTTTTCCTTGTTGCCCCCGAGACTGGCTGGGCGAAGCCGTGGGGTTTCACACGGCTGGAGCGAGGCCAGTCACCCGCCCTATCGCCTCGAAGAGCTTCTCGGCGCCGTAAGGCTTGATGACTGCTGCGGAGTGCGCGTCCAGTGTCAGTCCGTGATCGGCACGTCCGGTGGCGTAGATCACCGGCAGGTTGGGGCGGCGGGCGCGCACCGCGCGCGCCAGGTCGACTCCCGAGCCGTCGGGCAGGCCGATATCGGTGATGAGCACGTCGATGCTGTCCAGGTCGTGCTCCAGCGCTGTCCTCGCGGAAGAGGCTTCCAGAACGTGGTGGCCCTTGTGCGACAACGTATCCGTCAGCAGCATGCGTATCAGTTGCTCGTCTTCGCACAGCAGGATGCGCAGAGGGGGCAGTGCACGCATTTTCGGCTCCGTGGTGTTGGAAGGGTTCATCGAGAGGTTCGTTCCGGTGGTGCAACGGCGAGCCGTGGCGGCCGGCGTTCGCACCTGCCGGGCAAACCCAGGCCATGACTATAGATCCGTCCGCAATATAGACCAAACAAGGGCGCTCCTCGGTCAGGCAAGCCAGAGCCGCATCAGCGAGCTCGCCAGGTCATATCGAAAAAGTTGGTGCCAGGCACCACTTGCGCCATGGAATCGTACCGTTTACCACACCACGCCACGCCACGCCGGGACGGGCGACGGACGGCACGGTCGCTGCGTGGCACCGTGCGACCTGTCAGCCGCGCTCATATCCAGGAGCAGACGACCTTGCCGCAGGTGCCGGCATCCATCAGGTCAAAGCCCTTCTGGAAATCGTCAATCGCGATCTGATGAGTCAGCACCTTCTGCAGCGGAAAGCCGGTCAGCACCATCTGGGTCATCTTGTACCAGGTCTCGTACATGCGACGGCCGTAGATGCCCTGCAGCGTGAGACCCTTGAAGATCACCTTGTCCCAATCGATGCCGGCGCCGCGCGGCATGATGCCCAGCATGGCGACCTTGCCGCCGTGGTACATGCAGTCGAGCATGTCGCCGAACGCGCGCGGGTTGCCGCTCATCTCCAGGCCCACGTCGAAGCCTTCCATGTGCAGGTCCTTCATCACGTCCTTGAGCGACTGGTTGGTGACGTTGACCACGCGGGTGGCGCCCATGTCGGCGGCAAGCTTCAGGCGGTAGTCGTTGACGTCGGTGACCACCACGTTGCGCGCGCCGATGTGCTTGGCGATGCCGGCGGCGATGATGCCGATCGGGCCGGCGCCGGTGATCAGCACGTCCTCGCCGATCATGTCGAACTCCAGCGCGCAGTGCGCGGCGTTGCCGTACGGGTCGAAGAACGCCGCCAGCTCCGATGGGATCTGGTCCGGGATCGGCCACAGGTTCGAGGCCGGCATGGTCATGTATTCGGCGAATGCGCCATTGCGGTTCACGCCGATGCCGATCGTGTTCGGGCACAGGTGCTGGCGCCCGGCGCGGCAATTGCGGCAATGGCCGCACACGATGTGGCCTTCGGCGGAAACGCGGTCGCCGATCTTGTAGCCAGTCACGCCTGGGCCGATCTCCACGATCCGGCCGACGAACTCGTGGCCGATGGTGAGGCCTGGCTTGATCGTGCGCTGGCTCCACTCGTCCCATTTGTAGATGTGCAGGTCGGTGCCGCAGATCGCGGTTTTCTCGATCTTGATCAGCACCTCGTTGGGCCCGACCACGGGCAGTGGCACTTCTTCCATCCAGATGCCCTGTTCGGGCTTGCGCTTGACCAGGGCCTTCATCGTCTGCGGCATGGGGAATCCATCGGTTGGCTCGCGGAGCGGGCGGGGAAATCGCGATTATAGAACGTCGCCCGCGGCGACCGTTCCGGACCGGGTAGCTTGCCCGCGGCGCCGCGGCAATCTATGGTCGTAAGTTTATGCGATGGCGCAGAGGGCGGTTCGATGCGATTGAAGAGGATGCTGTGGTCGACCGCGATGGCGATGTCACTAAGCCCGCTGGCACAGGCGGACGAAGGTATGTGGATGGCGTCGCAGCTGCCGTCGATCGGCCCGCAACTGACGGCCGCCGGCTATAAAGGCGACCCTGCGGCTCTGGCCGACCTGACCCGCCCGCCGCTCAGTGCGGTGGTCAAGGTCGGTGGCGCCACCGGTGCGTTCGTCAGCGACCGGGGCCTGGTGCTGACTAACCACCACGTGGCGTTCGGCGTGATCCAGTACAACAGCAATGCGCAGCGCAACCTGATCGAGCAGGGCTACGTGGCGGCCAGCCGCAGCGAGGAGCTGCCGGCCAACCCGGATTTCCGCCTGCGTGTCACGGTCGGCTTCGACCCAGTCACCGACCGCGTGCTGGCCAGCGCCCGCGGCAAGACCGGCCGCGCGTACTACGACGCAGTGGATGCGGCGAGCAAGGCGTTGGTCGCCGCGTGCGAGCGCGAGGAAGGGATGCGCTGCAGTGTCGCCAACATGTTTTATGGCCGCGAATTCTACCTGGTGAAGCAACTGGAGCTGCGCGACGTGCGGCTGGTCTACGCGCCGCCGCGCGCGATTGGCAACTACGGCGACGAAGTGGACAACTTCATGTGGCCGCGGCACAGCGGCGACTTCACCGTGCTGCGCGCCTACGTCGGGCCGGATGGCAAGCCGGCGGATTATTCGAAGGACAACAAGCCGTACACGCCGCCCGCGCATCTCAAGATCGCCCGCGAAGGCGTCAACGCGGGCGATTACGTGATGCTGGCCGGTTACCCCGGCATCACCTACCGCCATCGCAGCGCTGCCGAGTTCGCCGATCAGGTGCAATGGCGCCTGCCCACGGCGGTCGCTGCCATGAAGCAATTGCAAGATGTGATCGAGGACGCGGGCGAGAGGGACGCGCAGGCGAAGATCCGTTACGCCTCGCAACTGCAATCGCTGAAGAACGGCATCAAGCGTTTCAGTGGCGAGCTGGATGGCCTCAAGCGCAGCGACGCGGTCACCGTGCGGCAACAGGACGAGGCGGCGATGCTGGCCTGGCTGAGCAAGCAGGGCAGGGCGAAGGCGCTGCGTCCGCAGATCGATGCGGCAATGACGCTGATCGCCGATGGCAACGCCACCCGCGAGCGCGACCTGCTGCTCGGCCTGATCCAGTCGCAAACCCAGCTGATGCGCTCGGCACTGCGCCTGCAGCGGCTCGCGCACGAGCGCGGCAAGCCCGATGCACAGCGCGAGGACGGCTATCAGCAGCGCGACGAGGAACTGATCGCCAGCACCTTGCGCCAAATGCAGCGCCGCTACGATCCGGCCGTCGAGAAACGCCTGCTGGGTGCATTGCTGGCGCGCTATCAGCAACTGCCCGTCGCGCAGCATGTGGCGGAGTTCGATGCCGCGTTCGGCCGCACCCCGGCCGAGCTCACGGCCACGCTGGATCGCGTTTACTCCGCCACCCGACTGGGGGAGGAAGCGCAGCGCCTGCACTGGATGGACGCCGATGCGTCGACTCTGGCCGCGGCCGACGACAGCATGCTGCAACTGGCAGCGAAGTTGCAGCCGGCGCTGCTGCGCATCGACGACCAACGCAAGGCGCGCGAAGGCGACCTGTTGCGGCTGCGCCCTGCCTACATGCAGGCATTGATTGCCTTTCGCGAACAGCAGGGCCGCGCGGTCTACCCGGACGCGAACTCCACCCTGCGCGTGAGCTACGGCAAGGTCACTCCGCTGGAGGCGCGCGACGCGGTGGGCTACGAGCCGCTGACCAGCACGGAGGGCATCGTCGAGAAAAACACCGGCGTGGCGCCGTTCGATGCGCCGAAGCCGCTGCTCGACGCGATCGCCAAAGGTGACTACGCCGGCTACCTGGATCGGAAGTCCGGCGTCATGCCGGTGAACTTCCTCAGCAACCTCGACACCACCGGCGGCAACTCCGGCTCGCCGGTGCTGAACGCGAAGGGCGAACTGGTCGGACTCAACTTCGACAGCAACTGGGAGGCCGTCAGCGCCAGCTGGATGTTCGACCCGCGCTACAAACGCGCGATCCACGTCGACATGCGCTACATGCGCTGGCTGATGGACAAGGTCTATCCGGCGCCATGGCTGCTGCAGGAGCTGGACGTGCCGGCGCGCTAAATGTCGCAGCATGACTTGCGGCATAGGCCGCGGTCGCCCCGCTCGGGCAAGAGTCGAAAGTTATTGCGCCATCTTTTACCCGCCTTCCGGGCGGGTGCCCATCAGGAGAATTCCGTGCGTCGTGTATTGCTTGCTGCTGCCGTATCCGTCGGCCTCATTTCGTCCGCCCATGCCGTCGAAGGCATGTGGCAGCCTGCCCAGTTGCCGGGTATTGCCGCCACGCTGCAGCAGCACGGCCTAAAACTCGACCCGAAAACGCTGACCGACCTCACCGCCTATCCGATGGGCGCGATCGTCAGCCTCGGCGGCTGCACCGCTTCGTTCGTCTCACCCCAGGGCTTGGTGGTGAGCAACCACCACTGCGTCTACGGCGCGTTGCAGTTGAACTCCACGGCGGAGAACAACCTGATCGAGAAGGGCTTCCTGGCGAAGACCCAGGCGGATGAACTGTCTGCTGGCCCGTCCTCGCGCATCTTCGTCACCGAGGAAATCCGCGACGTCACGAAAGAGATCACAGCGAAGCTCAACGACGCGATGAGCGGCGCCGAACGCTACAAGGCGATCGAGCTGGCGATCAAGGAACAGGTCAAGGCGTGCGAGAGCGACGGCTACCGCTGCGACGTCTACACCTTCCACGGCGGCTACAGCTACCAGCTGATCAAGCAGCTGGAAATCAAGGACGTGCGCCTGGTCTACGCGCCGCCGGAATCCATCGGCAAGTTCGGCGGCGACGTCGACAACTGGATGTGGCCGCGCCACACCGGCGATTTCGGCTACCTGCGCGCCTACGTCTCGAAGGACGGCAAGTCGGCTGCCTTCTCCAAGGACAACGTGCCGTACCGGCCGAAGCACGTGCTCAAGGTGAATCCGCACGGCGTGGAAGCGGGCGACTACGTGATGGTGGTCGGCTATCCGGGCCGCACCAACCGCTATCGCCTCGCCGATGAGGTGCAGAGCTCGATCGACTGGGTCTACCCGACCCAGATCAAGGTGTACGAGGACACGCTGAACATCATCAACACCGCCGGCAAGGCCGATCCCAAGGTGGCGGTGAAGTACGCCAGCATGGTCGCGGGCCTGAACAACTACCTGAAGAACTTCGGTGGCCAGCTCGAAGGCCTGCATCGTGCCGACGCAGTTGCGGTGAAGAGCACGCAGGAAGCCGCACTGGAGGCCTGGCTGAAGCAGCAGGGCGGCGCCGAAAATGCCGAACTGGCGGCCGATATCGGCAAGCTGCGCCAGCAGATCGCCGCCGACCAGGCCAATCGCGAGCGTGACCTGGCCGTCAGCCTGGTGAACCGCGCCTCGCTGTTCAGCACCGCGGTGCGCCTGACCCATCTGGCGAAGGAGCGGCCCAAGGTCGATCTCGCGCGTGACGCCGGCTACCAGGAACGCGATTGGGTGCGTATCGAGGGCGGCCTGAAGCAGATGGACCGTCGCTTCGATCCGGGCGTCGACCAGCAGTTCATGGTCTATGGCCTCGAGCGCTACGTGGCCTTGCCGCAGGCGCAGCGCCTGCCTGCGCTGGACAAGTGGCTCCATGGCGCGAAGACCGAGGCTCAGCTCAAGCAGAAGGTCGCTGCGCTGTACGCCGGCAGCAAACTGGACAACGTCGACGAGCGCATGAAGTGGTTCGGCGCCGACAGCAAGGCCATCGACGCCAGCAACGACAGCATGCTCAAGCTCGCCCGCGCGGTTCAGCCGCAGCTGAAGACGCTGGAAGACCAGGCCGACGCCCGCGACGGCGAGATGAGCAAGCTGCGTCCGCGCTACATGCAGGCGATGATCGCGTGGAAGGATTCGCAGAAGCTGCCGGTCTACCCGGACGCGAACAGCTCGCTGCGCGTCACCTTCGGCAACGTGCAGGGCGTGGCGCCGCGCGACGGTGTCAGCTACGCGCCGTTCACCACCGCGCAGGGCATCGTCGAGAAGGACACCGGCGTCGAGCCGTTCAACTCGCCCAAGGCCGAGCTGGCCGCGATCAAGGCGAAGGCGTTCGACGGCTACGCTTCGCCGAAGCTGGGCACGCTGCCGGTCAACTTCCTCGCCGACCTGGACATCACCGGCGGCAACTCCGGCTCGCCGGCGATGGACGCGAACGGCCAGTTGGTCGGCCTGGCGTTCGACGGCAACTGGGAGTCGGTCAGTGGCGACTGGCTGTTCAACCCGCAGCTCAACCGTTCGATCCAGGTCGACGTGCGTTACATGTTGTGGGTGATGCACCACCTCGACCACGCCGACAACCTGCTGAAGGAAATGGGCGTGCCGGCGAAGTAAGTCGCCCGTCCGCGCAAGCACCGGGGCCCGCGTCGACGACGCGGGCCTCTTGCGTTGCGGCACCCTCTAAACTACGGCGATGCCCATCGACACCCGCCCGCTCGCCATTTTCCTGATGGGTCCCACCGCCTCCGGCAAGACCGCGCTCGCGTGCGAGCTCAGCGAGCAGTTTCCGCTTGACCTGGTCAGCGTCGACTCGGCGCTCGTCTATCGCGGCATGGACATCGGCACGGCCAAGCCGGACGCCGGAACGCTGGCTCGCTACCCGCATGCGCTGGTCGACATCCGCGACCCGTCCCAGCCGTATTCGGCGGCAGATTTCCGCGTCGACGCATGGCCTGTGATGCAACGAATCAGCGCGCGGGGCAGGGTGCCGTTGCTGGTCGGCGGCACCGGCCTGTATTTCCGGGCGCTGCAGCAGGGCTTGTCCGATTTGCCGGAAGCCGACCCGGGCATCCGCGCGCAACTGTCCAGGGAAGCCGAACTCGTGGGTTGGCCCGCCCTGCACGTACGGCTGGCGCAGAGGGATCCGGTGGCCGCGGCGCGGATCGGCCGCAACGACGCGCAACGCCTGCAGCGGGCACTCGAAGTAATCGAGCTGACGGGGCGGCCGTTGTCCGAACTGCAACGCGGCGGCGCGGCGGCACCGTTTCCGTGGCGCGTGCTCAAGCTGGCGTTGTTGCCGCCGGATCGGCGCGCCCTGCACGAGCGTATTGCCCGGCGCTTCGACACGATGCTTGCGGCTGGCTTTCTCGATGAAGTGCGCGCGCTGCGGGCGCGCGGCGACCTGCACGCCGAGCTGCCCGCGATCCGCGCGGTCGGTTACCGGCAGGCGTGGGAGCACCTGGACGGCCTGACCGACGCCACCCAATTCCGCGACCGCTCCATCTTCGCCACCCGCCAGCTGGCCAAGCGGCAGATCACCTGGCTGCGCAGTGACAGCGGTGCGCGCCTTTTCGATCCGGACCCACCATCATCGACCGCACGCGCCGCCGACGCCGTGCAACTCTTCCTCGGCGCCCGGCCCGGTGCGCCGAACCCGGAAAAGCAGCGCTTCCCGTCAATGTGACCCGATGCACTTGCGCACCGTAAATTGTCCTTTCATCAAGCATTTGAAAGCAGCTAACATCCGCTCATGTTGGGCCGGGGCGCCGTTGGCGTTTTTTCCCGTACCTGTCCGTGGCAAGGGGAGAACAAGAGATGTCCAAGGGGCAATCGTTGCAGGATCCGTTTCTGAATGCGCTTCGGCGCGAACGCGTGCCGGTTGCCATCTATCTGGTCAACGGCATCAAGCTGCAGGGCACGGTCGAATCGTTCGACCAATTCGTGGTGCTGCTGCGCAACCAGGTAAGCCAGATGGTCTACAAGCACGCCATCTCCACCGTGGTGCCGAGCCGCAACGTGCGTATCGGCAATGGCCACGACGGGCATGACGGTCATGAAAGCCACGACCATCATTCCGACGCCTCCACTTCCGCCGACGCGGACGCTTGATAGAAGGGGCATCAGCCCGCATGAAGTGGGTCTGCTTCCGAGGATCACACCCACTTGTTCGATAGAAAAGAGAAGGGCGACCGCGCCGTGCTGGTCCTGCCGCATTCGCGCGGCGAAGGCGATACGGCCCGTCGCGGCGACGAGTTCGCCGAACTGGTGAAGTCCGCCGGCGCCGAGGTACTGGGCGTGGTCACCGCCCGCGTCGAAGATCCGAATCCCCGTTACTACATCGGCAGCGGCAAGGCGGACGAGGTCGCCGAGGCGGCGCGTGCGCTGGAGGCCGACGTGGTGCTGGTCGATCACGTGCTGACGCCGGTGCAGGAGCGCAATCTCGAAAAGCATCTCGGCATCCGCGTGGTCGACCGGGCCGGTCTGATCCTGGACATCTTCGCCCAGCGCGCACGCTCGCACGAAGGCAAGCTGGAAGTGGAGCTGGCCCAGCTCAAACACCTGGCCACCCGGCTGGTGCGCGGCTGGACCCATCTGGACGCCCAGCGCGGCGGCGCCATCGGCAACCGCGGCCCCGGCGAAACCCAGCTGGAAACCGACCGTCGGCTGATCGGCGTGCGCGTGAAGATGCTCACCAAGCGGCTGGAGAAGGTGCAGGTCCAGCGTGGCCAGCAACGTCGCTCGCGCCTGCGCAACACCGTGCCGCAGGTGGCGCTGGTCGGCTACACCAACGCCGGCAAGTCGACCCTGTTCAATGCGCTGACCACCGGCGACGTCTACGCGGCCAACCTGCTCTTCGCCACGCTCGACCCGACCGTGCGCAAGCTGGAGGATCTCAGCTGCGGCCCTGCCGTGCTGGCCGACACCGTCGGCTTCATCCGCGAGTTGCCGCACGATCTGGTGGCCGCGTTTCGCGCCACCCTGGCCGAGGCGCGCGACGCCGATCTGCTGCTGCACGTCAGCGACGCCGCCGACGACGAACGCGAGCGCCTGCATCGCGTGGTCGACAACGTGCTGGAGGAAATCGACGCCGGCGACGTGCCGCAATTGCACGTGATGAACAAGATCGACCTGGCCGGTGGCGAGCCACGCATCGATCGCGACGCCGCGGGCAAACCCATACGCGTCTGGCTGTCTGCCGCCAGCGGGGTCGGCCTCGACCTGCTGCGCCAGGCGCTGGGCGAACTGCTCGGCGGCGAACGCGTGCAGTCGGCGCTGCAGTTGCCGCTCACCGCGGGGCGACTGCATGCGCGGCTAAAGGCCGCCGGCGCGATCAGCGGCGAAACGGTGGACGAGCACGGCTGGCAGTTGCGCATCGACGCGCCGCGCAGCGTGATTGCGCCGCTCAGCGGTGGCGATCCCGCCGAGACCCTCCTGCTGCGGGGGCTGCTGGCCGTGGCGGAATAACCCCGGCGCGCGGACGGGCCCAGCGGGCTCTGCTAATATGTCCAGTGTTTGTGCGGCCTTCTCAAGGTGGTCGCGCATCCCATCGAAAGTTCAGGCTGAATCTTCATGTGTAACCCGGTTCAACGCGTGTTCCGACCGCGGTTGCCGGCCTCCGGACGGCTTCAAAGGAGACTGACTCGTGGCATGGAATGAACCCGGCAACAACGGGCAACGTGATCCCTGGAACCGCAAGCGCTCGTCGGGCAAATCGCCCGTGGACGAACTGCTCAACCAGGTGAAGAACCGAATGGGCAAGCTGGGGCAGGGCCCCGGCAGCATCCTCACCGCGGTCCTGGTGCTGCTGGTGGTCGGCCTGCTGTTCAGCAGCTACACCATCGTCGGCGCGCGCGAGGCGGGTGTGGTGCTGCGCTTCGGCCAGTACTCGCGCACCTTGCCGCCGGGCTTCCACCTGAAGCTGCCGCAGCCGATCGAATCGGTCACCAAGGTCGAAGCCACGCGCATCCGCTCGGTCACCGACAAGGTCGCGATGCTGACCAAGGACGAAAACATCATCACCATCGACTTCACCGTGCAGTACCAGGTGGACGATTCGCGCAAATACCTGTTCTCGCTGAATGACCCCGACGGCACCATCGGCGCCGCCGCCGAAGCCGCCGTGCGTTCGGTGATCGGCAGCAGCGACATGGACCAGATCCTGTCCGCCGCCGGCGCCAGCCTGGTCAGCCAGGCCCAGGTCGCGCTGCAGAAAACGCTGGACGGCTACGACTCCGGCTTGCGCGTCACCGAGGTCAGCTTCCAGAACGTGGCGCCACCGAACGAAGTGAAAGACGCCTTCGACGACGTCAACAACGCCCGCGAAGACAAGCAGAGCATCGAGAATTCCGCCCTGGCGTATTCCAGCAAGGTGGTGCCGGTGGCGCGTGGCGACGCCGCACGCATTGCGGCCGAAGCCTCTGGCTACAAGGCCTCGCGAATTGCGCGTGCGCAAGGCGACACCGCCGGCTTCGACCTGATCCTCGCCCAGTACAAGGCGGCTCCCGACGTCACCCGCAAACGCCTGTGGCTGGAAACGATGGAACAGGTGATGGCCAGGAATCCCAAGGTGGTCGACGGCTCCAACGGCCGCAACATCATCACCCTGCCGCCGCTGCAGGGTGCGCCCGCGGCGCCTGAAACGGGTTCGGCCACCGTCGGCGCGATCGTGCCTTCCGCGGCGCCGGCCAACAGCAGCAGCGCGGCCGACAAGGGAGCCCAGCCATGATGAAGATCAGCTCCGCCATCATCGCGATCCTGGTGATCCTGCTTGGACTCAACAGCATGTTCGTGGTCGCCGAAGGGCACAGCGCGCTGCTGCTGCAGTTCGGCCGCATCGTGCACACCGACTACCAGCCAGGCCTGCATTTCAAGCTGCCGGTGATCCAGCAGGTGATGCATTTCGACAAGCGCATCCTGTCGCTGGACGCGCCGCCGGAACGCTACTTCACCTCCGAAAAGAAGAGCGTCAACGTCGACTTCTACGTGAAGTGGCGCGTGGCGGACAACGCCGCCTACTACCGCGCCACCGGCGGCGATCAGCTGCAGGCGGCGCAGCGCCTCACCCCGATCGTCAAGGACGCGCTGCGCTTCGAATTCAACGCGCGCACCTTGCCCGATCTGATCTCCGGTGGCCGCAAGGACATCACCGAACGGGTGCGTGCGCAGACCGACGCGTCCGCGCGCAAGAACCTCGGCATCGCCGTGGTCGACGTACGCATCAAGCGCATCGACTTGCCCAACGAGGTCAGCGAATCGGTCTACAAGCGCATGCGCGCCGAGCGCCTGCAACTGGCCAACGAACTGCGCTTCACCGGCCAGGAATCGGCCCAGACGATCCAGGCCGACGCCGACCGCCAGGCCCAGGTGCTGAAAGCCGACGCCAACCGCGACGCGGCCAAGGTAATGGGCGAAGGCGACGCCCAGGCCGCCGCCATCTACGCGCAGGCATATAACCAGGACCCGGAGTTCTTCGCGTTCTACCGCAGCCTGCAGGCGTACAAGAAGTCGTTCGAGGACGGCAAGGGCGTGCTGATCATGAAGCCGGACGACGAGTTCCTGCGCTACTTCGGCCAGCCCGCCGCCAAGCGCTGAGCCGGCGCCTATCGGCACGCCATGCCGAACCAGACGTCATTCCGGCGCGCGCCGGAATGACGAGCCAACATTTGACGACGCCCCCTCAGCGGGCGTGACCAACGAAACGAGAACATCCCGGAGTAATGCAGCATGGGCAAGTCAGTAGTCATTCTTGGTGCCCAGTGGGGCGACGAAGGCAAGGGCAAGATCGTCGACCTGCTGACCGAGCGCGTCGGCGCCGTGGCGCGTTTCCAGGGCGGCCACAACGCCGGCCACACGCTGGTGATCAAGGGCAAGAAGACCGTGCTGCACCTGATCCCCTCCGGCATCCTGCGCGACGACGCGCTGTGCCTGATCGGCAACGGCGTGGTGCTGTCGCCCGAGGCGCTGATCCAGGAAATCGCCGAGCTCGAGGCCAACGGCGTCGAAGTGCGCTCGCGCCTCAAGATCAGCCCGGCCACGCCGCTGATCATGCCGTACCACATCGCCGTCGATAAGGCGCGCGAGATCGCCGCCGGCGGCAAGGCCATCGGCACCACCGGCCGCGGCATCGGCCCGGCGTACGAGGACAAGGTCGCCCGCCGCAGCGTGCGCGTGGCCGACCTGATGTACCCGCACGAGCTGCCGGCGCTGATCAAGACCGCCGTCGACTACCACAACTTCATCCTCACCCAGTGGCTGAAGGTCGAGCCGGTCGATTACGACACCGTGCTGAAGGACGCGCTGGCCTGGGGCGAATACATCCGTCCGATGGTCGACGACGTAGCCACCATCCTGCACGACGTGCGCGCCCAGGGCGGCAACATCCTGTACGAGGGCGCGCAGGGCGCGCTGCTCGACATCGACCACGGTACCTATCCCTACGTCACCTCCAGCAACACCACCATCGGCGGCGCGCTGGCCGGCACCGGCGTGGGCGCGCGCGACATCGACTACGTGCTGGGCATCTGCAAGGCCTATGCAACGCGCGTCGGCAGCGGCCCGTTCCCGACCGAGTTGAACGACGAGATGGGCGAGCGCCTGCGCAAGGTCGGCAACGAGTTCGGCGCCAGCACCGGCCGCCCGCGCCGCTGCGGCTGGATCGACCTGGTCGCGCTCAAGCGCGCCACCCAGATCAACGGCATCAACGGCCTGGCCATCACCAAGCTCGACGTGCTCGACGGCCTGGAAACCATCAAGGTCTGCATCGCCTACGAATACCGCGGCAAGCGCCGCGAACTGGCCCCGCTCGACGCCGACGGCTGGGACGAGTGCAAGCCGGTCTACCTGGAATTCCCCGGCTGGGAAGAATCCACCGCCGGCATCCGCGACTGGAACAAGCTGCCGCCCGCGGCGCGTGCGTATCTGCGTGCGGTGGAAGAGCTCTCCGGTTGCCGCCTGGCGCTGGTCGCCACCGGTGCGGATCGTGACGACACGATCGTGTTGGATGATCCGTTTGCCTGATGCGCAAAAAATTTTCCTAGAAAAATGTCCCGCTGCGGGGCATTTATTTGCAGACCCTAAGCGTGTGACTCTCCAGAACATAGACGTGATATGGCTGGAAGAATCGATTCCGCCCGCTTGAGTAAGAAATTTTCATAGTCATCTGCAACTAGTGCGTCGTATGGAATTGCATGACTTTCTATACGACGTTGAATCTCAGTTTGACCTAACGAGCTAGCGTCAATGCGTTCGCCGATATATATCGACGGAGATTTGGCGGCCATGTTGCGGTTTGTCTTCCAAGTCACCAGTGCGCAATTGAGTGCACGATAGATTTTTCCTGTTTCAAAGCCTCGACTTGTCAACCATGCATCCGGATAAAGGTGGTGGTACTCGCGCCCTTGCATCCTGGATCTGTCCGCCGGATGGCCGTCAGCAAAGTCAATTCCGCCTGTACGTAGCGATAAAGCCATGATCGCTCTTGCCAGTCGTTCCTTTGTCTTCGGCCATCCAGCACCGATCAATTGATCAGTCTTGGGAAGCGGAAATTCGGATTCGTCAAAAATCTTTGGCAAGACGTCTTTGCCGCTCAATAAATCCGTGATTTCTCGATAGTCCACCAATGCTCTTGTTGCAGAAGTCTTTTCATAACGCTCTGTAAAAAAGGCGCGCCATAGATATTTTCTGATGACGGTCCTGGCCTCACCTTCTTTGTCCAACCCATCTGGAGCGTTTGCCCAAAGAGCTGCAAGGGGATGGAGGACCACTTCAGTCGGCAGTCTTGATGCATCTGGAATTTTTTCATCTTCAAGAAACCGTACTGCCCTTGCTACGCCCTTTTTGACCAAAGGCCACTTTTCAGCAAATCCAGTGATGAATTCTCTTTTCCTGAAGCTACTTTCAGTAGGGTCCACCCGGAAAGTAGCGCGGTCACGGACAAGACGATTCGCTCTGGATTGATGTAGCTCCGGATGGTTGGCGCTTCACCTTCGAGTTCGGCGACGAGGTCGTGAAGGGAGAGTTTGCTCACAGCCTCAATCTGGGCTACAGCGATATCGAATACGGTGAGCGGCTCAGCCGAGGTGTTCATTCGCACAAAAACATCGAGTGCAGTTTCAGGCTCAGTACTGATTGGCAAGTGGAGATAGGGCACGTTGTAAGTTAGAAAACGCATTCGTAGCGAATTGATTAGGCCCTGTAACTCCATGGCCTGCTCAAAGTTATCTCCGCACACACGTTTGATCCAGCTATGAGCTTCACCCTCCGCATCCGGCCGCATCAGGCCGATGGGAAGTAGCTTGCGAGCCCAGAGTTCTGTAGGACTGTCGGGCCATAATGGATAGCGCTTCCCATTCCTCACAGACCGCCACGTACTGGCGATGCCTATGCTCGCTCCAGTTTCAGCGTTTGGGTTTACGTCAATGAAATATGAACGCTCAGGATAATTTTCGTGCAGCGACCGCCAAAGCGCAGTCAGGCGCTGCTGCCCGTCGAGCAAGTGCTCGTTGATGTTTTCGCCTGTTTCGGGCGCAGTAACCACTGGCCGCCACTCGAACGGTTGCTCCTTGCCTACTTCAAGTACAAGGACCGCGCCGGCAGGCAGGCCATGCAACACGCTTTCCAGTAGCGATTCAACCTGCCACCAACCCCAAGACTCAAAACGTTGGAAACGTGGCAAAACAATTTGGCGCGAACGAATGCGCGTAAACCAGTCGGGCAACGATCTATTTCGAGCTTCCATATCTTTTCCTTAGTCGGTGCTAAAAATCTTATGGGCTAAACGCAAGCTCAAGTGCGTTGTAATCCGGACACAACATCCCGAAATGAAGCCAGGGCCGCCTCCAGATCCTCAACGATTTCCTGCGCGAGCACCTCCGGTGGCGGCAGGTTGTCGAGGTTGTCGAGGCTGTCGTCCTTGAGCCAGAAGATGTCGAGGCTGACCTTGTCGCGGGCGACCAGCGTCTTGTAGGCGAAGGACTTGAAGCGCTCCGATCTCCTTGCGCTCGTGGCGGTTGGCGCGGGTGGTAGCAGGCGACGAAGTCGTCGAGGTCGGCGCGCTTGAGCGGGCGGGTTCTTGAGCGTGAAGTGCTTGTTGGTGCGCAGGTCGTAGATCCAGAGCCTTTGGTGTCCACGGTTGCCGTCTTGCGGGCTTGCGGTCGAAGAAGAGCACGTTGGCCTTCACGCCCTGCGCGTAGAAGATGCCGGTGGGCAGGCGCAGCAGGGTGTGGACGTCGCATGTCTGCAGCAGCTTGCGGCGGACCGTCTCGCCGGCGCCGCCCTCGAACAGCACGTTGTCGGGCACCACGACCGCGGCGCGGCCGTTGATCTTGAGCAGCGTGACGATGTGCTGGAGGAAGTTGAGCTGCTTGTTCGTGGTGGTCGCCCAGAAGTCCTCGCGGTCGAAGGTCAGCGCGTCGCGGTCCTCGTCGCCCTCCTCGTTGATGACGGTCATGCTGCTCTTCTTGCCGAAGGGCGGGTTGGTCAGCACGAAGTCGAACGTCGTGCATCGGCTCGGCGATCAGCGCGTCGGAGCGCTCGACCATCGGCGTCGCCGTCGAGTCGCGCCGATGCCGTGCAGGAACAGGTTCATCGGGCACAGGCGGCGCGTGCCCGGCGACGATCTCGACGCCGTGGAGGGCGTCGTGGCGCAGGAAGTGCGCCTCTGGTCGTGGTCAGCTTGCGGTGGTTCGAGGCACTCGTGCGCGGCGAGGAGGAAGCCGCCGGTGCCGCAGGCCGGGTCGCAGATGGTCTTCGCCGGGTCCGGCTGCACGCATTCCACGATCGCCTGGATCAGCGGGCGCGGGGTGAAGTACTGGCCGGCGCCGCTCTTGGTGTCCTCGGCGTTCTTCTCCAGCAGGCCCTCGTAGGCGTCGCCCTTGACGTCGGCGTCGAGGCTGAGCCAGTTCTCCGCGTCGATCAGTCTGCGATCAGCCGCGCGCAGCTTGGCCGGGTCCTGGATCTTGTTCTGCGCCTTGCGGAAGATCGCGCCGAGCATGCCGGGCTCCTTGCCGAGCTTGTGCAGCAGCTTGAGGTAGTGCGCCTCCAGCGGCTCGCCGGTCTTGTCGCGCAGGCTGGGCCAGTCGAACTGCGCGGCACGCGGGCGTCGCGGTTGTGTGGCGGCCGAGTCTTCGTGCGCCATCTTGAGGAACAGCAGGTAGGTCAGCTGCTCGAGGTAGTCGCCGTAGCACACGCCGTCGTCGCGCAACGTGTGGCAGTAGTTCCAGAGCTTCTGGACGAGGGTGTTGCTGTTCATGCGGGTGCCCTAGTCGTACGGCCACGCTTTTTGCCCAGTGCACCTTGCGTCGCACGCCCGGCGCGAATACGTTCCAGCAGCACGCTGGCGGGTTCGTCGTTGGGGTCCTGCGGCACCAGTTCGCCCGCGAAGGCGGCTTTGAGGATGTTTTTGCGCTGAGCGGCACATTGTTTGAGGATCATTTTTACCTCTTGTTCTTGAACATGTGCAGCATCCAAGTTCTGTTTCAAAACATTCCGTAAACGAAAGACCTCGGTACGTGGTGGAAGTGGTACGGCGATTTGGCGAATTCTTTCTTGGCCGATGTTACGCATTGACTCTTGGTTGCCCGATGCGAGTAGTTCAATTTGCTGTCGGCCGAGTTCACTGCGCAAGAGCGTCAGAAGCCATTCGTCCAAAGTCGGATCGACCAGATCGAAGCGAAGAATCTTGTCGCTAAGCATGATGCGCTTGGAGACCTGCTTCGCAATCACGCAAGCTCCGACGAGCTCAATGGTGTTTGCGCGTGAAAACAGAAAATCGCCGTGTCGAATGAAAAGGTCAGCATTTACCCATGCGTCATCTCGGCAGGTTTTGCTTTCCTGTTCATCGTATTCGCCCCAAGAAACGGCACTCACCTTGACGACACCAATCTCCTCATTTGTTGGCGGGCGCTCCTCGCATTTGAAGCTTTTGCCTGTTTCGATGGATGACACAATCGAATCCATATTTGCCCATATCCAGCCCTCCGGCAGCGCAGGTAGGTCTCGTGTGTTGAGAGCGACGGGCTCGGGGTAGTTGGCTTGCCAACCTTGGGGCGGGGCCTTGCCTTGCTCGGCGAACTTGGCGAGTTGTTTGGTTTCCCAGCGGGTGCGACGTTCGGTGAGGATGCGCTGCAGCAGGTCGGCGCCGGTCTCGCTTTGGCCGTCATTCCCGCGAAAGCGGGAATCCATGACGCCTTGGTGCATAGAGCCAATGGATCCCCGCTTGACCAGCCTTTCGGCTGTTGGGAGCCGCGGGGATGACGATTGTGGGGAATAGTCGTAACCGCAGCGGGCGATGCGCCATTCGGCGGTCAGTGTGCCTTCCACCGCCGCCTTCAGCAGCGACTGGCGGTACTGCGCCAGCTTGCGGTGCGCGGCCTTCAGCTCGGTCACGCCGGCATCGAGGTCGGACAGCAGCTCTTCGAGCTTTTCGACGATGCGGGCTTGCTCGTTGAATGGTGGAAGCAAAAGCGGAATGCGCTTCATAGCTGCATTGGTGAGCTTGAGCCGAGTCGAGCCAGAAACGAACGGGTGGAAATCAGTGATGTTCAACTGATGTGCCAAAAGTCGGTTCTCTACTAAACCTTCGAGGCCGCAGAGCACATGAGCGTGGTTGTTGACCCAATAGCGGCCATTGACGAGGTAGGCCTTGTCGCGATTCGAATCGAGAAAAGGAGCGCCATCCTCGCCTAGTAGAACCTGCTGGCCTTCTGAGCGATAAGCGTCAATCCATCCCACTTGTCCCGTGGCACCGTAGTACGGATACAGATCGGACTGGGACTTTCCGACAAGCCTTTCGCTGCGTTCGGTGGAGTTGATGGGTTCTCGTTCAAAATCTCGAACCTCGACCACATCCTCCAGTTTGACCTTGACCCAGCCGACGGGAACAGTACTACTCAAGCCACCAACTCCTCATTCATTTCCTCAAGCAGCCCATCGAGCTGCTCGCCAAACACGTTCCACGCTTTCTGCAAGCCGCCCTTGTCGGCCAGCTGCGCATAGTCGAAATCCTCGCGGCTGATCGAGCAGCTGGACGCGATGTGGTCCTTGATCAGTCGCAGCCACTCGGTCTGTTCGGGGGTGAACGCCGTGGCGCGCTGTGCATTGTGACGGAAGATCCACTCCTGGAAGCGTTTGTCGACGCTGTCGGCGAACGGACGCAGTTCGTCGTCCAGGCCGAGTGCGAAACGGACCAGCGCGACCAGATCGGTGAGCTGGCGGCGTGTGTCGGCGCCCTTGACCTTGCTGGCCTGCACGCGGGCGTAGGCGCTCCACAGCCGTTCGGTGGTGAGCATCAGCGGCGGGCGCGACAGCGCGTCATGCAGGTCTTCGATCATGGCGAAGGTGAGCTGCGCGGCGCTGGTAGGGCTGCTGGTAGAAGAAATCCAGCGCGTCGATCTCGTTCCGGTGTTCGCGCAGGTAGTCGACGAACGCCTGCACGGTGGCGGTGGCGTGGGCTTCGGCCTGTGCGCTGAAGCCCGAGAAGGTGACCTGGTCGGGGTTGATGTGGTCGATCAGTTGCTCGCGTTCGCGACGCGCGGATTCGATCAGGTCGCGCAGTTTGGGATCGTCGAACGGCTGGCAGGCGGCCAAGACGCGCTGGTGGCGGGCGGCGTCGAGTTCGTCCGGCGGTGAGCGTGTCGGCGTTGCGGGTGATGCCGGCGGCCTTGGCGGTGTCCAGCGCGTCGGCCACGACGAGGTCGGGGTCGAGTGCGCTGACCAGTCCGCGGGCAAGGTCGTTGAGCGCCACGCCGCCGGAGGTCTGCTTGATCCGCGCCAGCGCCTTGTCGTCGAGTTGCTTGGCCAGGCGCACCAGACGGTTGCCGAGGCTGAGCACGGTGTCGTCGTCGGCGCCGCCGACGGCGATGCTTTTCAGCAACTGGTCGAGCGTGGCGCCGGGCTTCTTCTCCAGCGGGCGGCTTTCGGTCTTCAGCGACTTTTCCACGCCGACCGCGTCGACGATCACGAAGTGGGTCTTGGCGCCGTCGTGCGCTGTTGCTGACCTGCTTCAGCGAGTCGGCGTCGAGGGTGCGCACGCCGCGGCCCTTCATCTGCTCGAAGTAGCTGCGGCTGCGCACGTCGCGCATGAAGAGCAGGCACTTCCAGCGGCTTCACGTCGGTGCCGGTGGCGATCATGTCCACGGTGACGGCGATGCGCGGGTTGTAGCCGTTGCGGAAGTTGCGAGCAGGATGCTGTCCGGGTCTTCCGTCGGCGCTTGTAGGTGATCTTCTTGCAGAAGTCGTTGCCCTTGCCGAACTCCTCGCGGACGATCTGCACGATGTCGTCGGCGTGGCTGTCGGTCTTGGCGAAGATCAGCGTCTTGGGCACTTCGGTGCGGCCGGGGAAGATCTGGTCTCGACAGCTGTCGCCGAAGGTGCGGATGACCGTGCGGATCTGGTTCGGGTTGACCACCGACGCGGTCGAGCTGGCGTGGCGGTGTAGGCAGTGTCGTCGTCGGGCTCGCGCCCAGCGCTTGGCGCGGCGTCTGGCGGTCGCGGTGATCGACCCGGCTCCTTCGCCTTGAGCTCGGCGCCGTCTCTGCGTGATCTCGGTGTCGATGCGGTAGACGTCGTAGCCGACGTTCACGCCGTCGGCGACGGCCTGCTCGTGGCTGTACTCCGTCACGAGGTTCTGGTTGAAGAAGCCGATAGGTGCGGTTGTCGGGCGTGGCGGTCAGGCCGATGAGGAAGGCGTCGAAGTACTCCAGCACCTGCCGCCAGAGGTTGTAGATGGAGCGGTGGCACTCGTCGATGACGATGAAGTCGAACGTCTCGATCGGGACGGCCGGGTTGTAGCGCACCGGCTTGTGCCTGGCTCGGCGACGGCTGCAGCTCGGCCGAGCGAGATGTCCTCGGCCGACTCGTCGAGTCGGCTCGCCCGTGAGGATCGAGTAGAGGCGCTGGATGGTGGTGATGCACACCTGCGCGTGCGGGTCGATGCGTGTTGCGAGGCCAGGTGCTGGACGTTGTACAGCTCGGTGAACTTGCGGCCGTCGTCGGGCGGCGTGTAGGCCTGAACTCCTGGAGCGTCTGCTTGCCGAGGTTGCGCGGTCCACCAGGAACAGGATGCGCTTGGCGCCGGCGAACTTGATCAGCCGGTAGACCGACGGTGACGGCGGTGAAGGTCTTGCCGGTGCCGGTGGCCATCTGGATCAGGGCGCGCGGCTTGTCCTGCGCCAGCGATTTCTCCAGGCCGGTGACGGCGCTGATCTGGCAGTCGCGCAGGTTGCGCTCGGGCAGCGGCGGGCATCTGTTCGGCCAGCCGGCGGCGCAGGGTGTCGGGCTGTGCGAGCCCAGTCGGCAAGTGTCTGCGGGCTGGAAGAATGGAAGAGCTCGCGCGAGCGCGGGCGCGGGTCGCCGCCATCGGTGAAGTGGATGATCTGGCCGGTGCCTTCGTACAGGAAGCGCAGCGGCGGCTCTGTCCTTGCGCCACTTGAGCTTGGCGCTGGCGTAGCGCTCGGTCTGCGCCTCGTGGGCGGTGAGGTTCTCACCGGCTTCGTCGCGCTTGGCTTCGATGACGCCGACTGGCTGTGCGATCCACGAACAGCACGTAGTCGGCCGGGCCGGTGTCGGTGGGGTATTCGCGCACGGCCACGCCGGAAGCGGCGCCCAGGTTCAGCTCCTTCATGTCCTGCACGATCCAGCCGCGGCGGCGAGTTTCTGGTCGATGGGCTGCCGCGCTTTCGCCTCTGGTGTCATCCGTGCCCCCTACAGGCTGTCAGCAGAAGATGATTAACCCAGTAATGAAAGCTCGTTGCAAGGCGAAGGCGGTGCACGTCGCGGAAAGCCGCCCGGTTTTACCGGCGAAAAGGCCCGGGCTTCGGCGCAAAAGACCCACGCGCGACTCCCACCGGCCCCAAGCGCCACTCTTTTAGTGCCGCGCGTGGGACTAAAAGACCCACGCTTGGCACTCGGGAGAGCCACGCTTGGCTCTTTTCCATCGGAACGTGGCTCTTTTTCACTGGCGCGTGGGACTGCCCAGTGCCGCGCCTGGCTCTCTTTCATCGGCGCTTGGGTCTTTTCCGGCCGCACTTGGGTCTACTGGATCGGCGCTCGGCTCTTTTTCGGTGGAACGACCCTCTCCAGCGCCCCGATCAGGCACGGTCGCGTCGGCCGCCGGCATTCACGCGCCCGCAAACACGCTCCACGCCTACGCCGCAGCGCTTTTTTGACCCACACGCGAGGGCGTGGGCGGGGGATGGCGGGCACGTTACGCTGCGCCGCCGGCCAAGCGGGCCGGCGTTCCTGACATCACATCTAAGGAGTGGACATGAGCCAGAACCTGGTCGATATCGACCTCAACACCGACACGCTTGCTGCCATCGACAGCGCCCTCACGGCGCTGGAAACGGGCCTGGCCTCGCTGATCGCGCTGACGCCGGAGCAGCGGCACGAGCTGACCAAGATGGGCGACAAGTCCGAGGCGTTCTGCCGGCAGGCCGGTCACGTGTTCGGCGACAACCCGGGTGTGTTGCCGGGCAATTTCGATCTGGCCGGCTATCAGCGTGATCTGGCCACGCTGGATGCGTTGCGCCCGCGCCTGGTGCGCATGGGCAAGTTGCACCAGCGCGGCGTCGATACCGAAATGGCGATCGGCAGCGACCTGATGACCAACGCGCTGGAGGGCTATGCGGTGTTCAAGGTTGCCGGCAAGGGGCAGGGGCTGGACGAAGCGCGCAAGGCGCTGGCCGCCCGTTTTGCCCGTGGATCGCGCACGCCGACGCCGCCGAGCGATTCCGCGTCGACCGGCCAGTGACGGCCTGAGCGCAGATTTGATCTGCCCCTGAATAGAGGCCCGCTTTGAACTGACCCCCGAACGTTGGACACCGGTCCAATCTCCGGGGGTTCTTTCATGGCGACGGTCGAGCGCGAGCACGAAGGGTGGGCTCTCAACGGGCGCTTCGACGCCGAGACCGGGCCGTTGCGCGTCGACTGGCAGGGCATTGGGTGTTCGCCTTCACGCATCTGCGATCGCGACGATGCGATCGGCTATTACGCAAGTACGCCAGCCGGCTAGCAGCGCGCCTGCCGCGTGCCGTTGCCGCCGGGGATGACGGGACCACCGCGTCGACGGATGAAATGGGCAATGAGGCCGGCATTCGCTACGCGCCCTGGCGCTGCAGAAGCGTGCGTGCCGACGCCATGGTGGCCATGGCGTAGCGCTCCGGTCCCGAGCAGGCGATATAGCCATCGGGCCGGATCAGCGCTATGCCGGGATGTCGCGACACGCGCATTTCGACGAGTTCGTCGTTCGAACCGGCGAGCCGTCGAGCGGCCTCGATGGTCGCAGGTTCCGCGTCGCTGCCGACCATGAGCAGGTAGCAACTGCGGATGCCATCGCCGCCGCGTATCGAATCGTCGAAGTAGCGCGCCCCCGATCCGTCGACGATCGGGCTGCCGCTGTAACTGATGCCGAGCTCGGACAGGCGCTGCACAAACGCATGCTGGAACGGAGCCAGTCGCGACACCATCGGGATCACGGCGTTGCGCAGCGCCTGCGCGAACCGGCTGGGCGTGGCCATCGCCCTGGTCATCAGGTCGGTGGTCGCCATGACGTTTCTGATCACCGGCAGGCGCTCGGCGCCGTAGCTGTCGAGCAAGCGCTCGTTGCCGTGCCCGCGCAGGACGAGATCGAGCTTCCAGGCCAGGTTCCACACGTCCTGCAGGCCGGTGTTCATGCCCTGGCCGCCGAACGGGCTGTGGATGTGCGCGGCATCGCCGGCGACGAACATGCGCCCCTGGCGCAATTGCGCGACGTGCCGGTGATGGATGTGAAAGTAACTGCTCCAGTGCAAGGCGCGCGCCTCGATGCCGGTGGGCGCGCGCTGCCCGAGCATGTCCCGCACGAGCTGCAGCGACGGTGCATCGCCCTGCGAATGCTGGATCGTGGCCACGACGCGCCGGCGCGTGGCGCTCATCGGAAAGATCGCCAACGGGCCTTCTTCGTGCGGGCACAGCTGGAGCTGGTTGGCCAGCAGGGCGTCGTTGGTCTCGATGTCGGCAAGCAGGAACAGGTCGTGGTATTCCGCGCCATCGAACGACAGGTTCAGCAGGTGCCGCACCGGGCTGTGCGCGCCATCGCAACCGACCACGAAGGCGGCGCGCAGCTCCGTGCGCTGGCCCTTGCTGTCCAGCGTGACCTCGACATGGTCGCTGTCCTGGATCGCGCTGACGAAGGCGGTTTCGTACTCGATGCGGCCGCCGTTGCGCTGCAGGTGCCCGGCAAGCAGCTGCTCGGTGACGTTCTGCGGAACCATGGCGATGAACGGGTAGGGACTGTCCTGCGGCGCAAAGGGCATGTCGGCCAAGGTGCGTCCATGTGCCATCACCGCCACCGACGTGACGCGGTTGGCCACGTCCAGGAAGGGCGCGACGACGCCGGCCATGTCGAAGATCTCGAGCGTGCGCGGAAAGATCGCCAGCGCCTTGGAATGCTCCGACTGCGCCGCGCGTGCTTCGACGATGCGATGGCGCAGGCCGCGGCGGTTGCATTCGTTGGCGAGGAACAGGCCGACGGGGCCGGCGCCAACGATCAGGACATCGGTATCGAGCGTCGTATCCGTCATGGGGTCTTCTCCCGCGTGTGTCACGCGCATGCGGACGGCGTTAAAGTCAACAAGCGTTGACCATTTGTAGTGTCGCCGGCATTGATTGTCAACGCCTGTTGACTGAATGCATACTCGCCGCATGAAAAGAGAGCGGCCCACACGTGCCGAACAGGGCGAGGCGACCCGCACGAATATTGTCGCCGCTGCACGCCGGCGGTTTGCCGCTGACGGCTACGAGCGCGCGACGATCCGCGCCATCGCTGTCGACGCCGGCATCGACCCGAGCCTGGTGATGCGCTACTTCGGCAACAAGGAGGGCCTGTTCGTGGCCGCCGCGGAGATCGACCTGCGCATGCCCGACCTGGGCAAGGTGCCCCGGCGCCAACTCGGCGCGGCGCTGGTCAAGCATTTCCTGCAAAGCTGGGAATCGGACGCCATCCTGCAGGCACTGCTGCGCACGGCCGCCACCAACGAGCCCGCTGCCGAACGCATGCGCGCGGTATGGGCGGGACAACCGCTGCCGGCGCTGGCGGCCATCGGGCTGGATCCACGTACGGCGGCGACACGCGCAGCCTTGATCAGCAGCCAGTTGCTGGGCTTCGCGTATTCCCGCTGGATACTGAAGCTGCCGCCGCTGGCGGCGATGCGCCGCGCCGATGTCGTGCAGTGGCTGGGGCCGGTCATCCAGCAATACCTGTTCGGAAAGATCGCTTCGTGACTCCACGCGGGAAGCAAATGCCATGACCAACCGTCGAGCAACATGCAGCTGCGGAAATCTTGTCATCCACACGCGCGGCGAGCCGGTGCGCATTTCCATCTGCCACTGCTTCGCGTGCCAGAAACGCACGGGCAGCGTGTTCAGTGCCCAGGCCCGGTTCGCGCTGGACGCGGTGACGATCGAGGGGCAAAGCAGCGAGTACATCCGTGTCGGCGAGAGCGGCCATGCCGCCCGGTTCCAGTTTTGCGCCGAGTGCGGCGCCACCGTGTTCTGGCAGAGCGACGCCGTGCCGGGCTTCGTCACCGTGGCGGTCGGCGCCTTCGCCGACTCCGGTTTTCCCCAGCCGCGCGTGTCGGTGTACGAAGAGCACCAGCACGCCTGGCTGCGCCTGCCGGACGACATGGAACATTTCCATTGACTGCGTGGATGACAGGAAATTTCTGTCGCGAACTACAACTTGCCCGACTGCTCACCGGGGCATAACGACCCCTGAGTAGAATCCCGCGGGACGACGAGCCGGGATGGGCGGCGACGCTTCACGATCAAGCGATCCAGCGATCGGGCGCGCGTGGCCATCCGCCGAATCGATTCTGCACGACCTCGACCACTGCGGCGATGAACCGGATGCCCGGAGGCTTCCGTGCGCGTTCGCGTGCCTGCATCGTTGCGCTCACCAGGACAAGGCACGCAAACCTTGGCGAAGCCGCGCTCCGTATCAGCGGCCTCATGCATCACCGGCGCGCCACGGCGTGCCGATGGTTGGATCGTCCTCCACGTTGCCGGGCGGTCCGCCAGTGCGAGGCGACGCGGCACCGCCCGATCTGCCGCATCTCCCTGGAGGGATTTCCGATGACTCTTCGCAAGCTTCTCGTCGCCAGTGCCCTGGCGCTCGCCCTCACGTCGCGCGTATCGCCGAGCCTGGCCGCCGCCGGTCGGACGGTGCCGCCGGCGCGAGCGATATCGCCAGCCTGGTGCAGACCCATACCGGCTATCCGGTCAGAGATGTCGATCTACGCCAGCGGCCTCGATAACCCGCGTGGCCTGAAGTTCGGTCCCGATGGTTTCCTCTACGTCGCCGAAGGCGGCCGCGGCGGCACGCTCTCGACCACGCCGATGCAATGCACAGCAGGTGCCGAAGGTCGGCCCGTACACTGGGCAGCCGCACCGGCGGGCGCATCTCGCGGATCGATCACCACGGTCACCGCCTCACGGTCACCAACAAGTTCCCGTCGAGCCAGACGAATGCGGCGTCGGGTTCGCTGGTCAGTGGCGTGTCCGATGTCGCCTTCATCGGCTACGACCTGTACGCGATCACCGCCGGAGCGCGGCTGCTCGCACGGTCTTGCCGGCACCTACAACGGCGTGGCGCGGCATCGGCCACGACGGCTCGATCCACTGGATCGCCAACCTCAGCGCGTACCAGAAACAGCCACCCCGTGCAGAATCCGGAAGAGGACGATTTCGAGCCGGACGGCACCTGGTATTCCATGGTGGCGCTGCGCGGCAACCTCTACGCGCTGGAGCCCAATCACGGCGAACTGGTGAAGATCACGCCCTACGGCAAGGTCCGGCGCATCGTGGACATCTCGGCTTCGCAGGGGCACATCGTGCCGACCGCGCTGGCGTATCGCGGCCACTTCTTCATCGGCAACCTGCAACACGTTTCCGATCGTGGCCGGATCGTCCAAGGTGCTCGAGCTGACCTGCGAACAGGCAGCTCTGGCCGGTGGAAGGGCGGCTGACCACGGTGGTCGGCATCACCTTCGACAGGTGGGGCCGCATGTACGTGCTGGAAAACACCACCGGCAAGGACAACCTGTCCCCGACGCCGAGCACCGGCAAGGTGGTGCGCATCGATCCGTCGGGCGCGCGCAAGACCATCATCAGCGGCCTGGTGCTGCCTACCGCCATGACCTTCGGGCCGGATTGCGCGCTGTATGTGTCCAATGCCGGGTTCGGCTTGCCGCCCGGCATGGGGCAGGTGTTGCGCTTCGACTCTCGATGACGGGCGCCATGCACCTTGATCGATGAAGTCGGGACGACCTGCAGTCCGCTGCAGGTCGTCCTTGAAGCGCGCGCCGCGTCGCCCGGTTCACCAGTGATCCCGGATGGACGTCCATTCGATTCCCGATGACATCGCCGCGTGCGCCATCGGGCGCCGTGGCCTGGACGGCGGGCGCAGTCACGTCAGAGATTTGCCAGGGCTTCCTTCGCGAGGATCAGCTCCATCGCTTCCTTCTTGTCGACGGGAATCGTCGCGTACACCGTGACCTTGAAGGAGACGTCGCCGTGCTTGACGAGCAGCCCGGCCTGGCTCCCCGTGACGAAGTAGTAGGCGTCGTCGCCGACGGCGGCAGGCGTGACGCCCGCGCCGCCGGCGACCATCGCGGCGGCCATCTGCTTGCCACCGTCGTACGCCGCGGCCGTCTGCAGATAGAGCGTCACGGCTTTCACGGTCGAGCTGCCGGAGGGCGTCCAGGTGCAGGTCCTGACGAACGTCGGCGTGACGTGCGTGCCCGCGGCGACCGATCCGCCGATGGCCGTGCCGACCTGGGCCGGCGTCAGCACCGTGCAGGCGTCGGTATCCGCGCGTGCGGTCGAAGGCATGGCGAGCCGTGCATGACAGGAACGAGGCCGTGATCAGAATCCCGAGGTGACGGGTGTTCATATCCGAGTGCTCCTCTGGCAGATGCGAGTCGGCTCACGTCGGGTCGGCCCGGTCAGCGGCCACTGGCTGGCAGTCGACAACCCGGAATTATAAGACCGGGTGACGCCGGTGGATCGCAGCCCAGGCGCTATCGGCGCTGGCTCTTGATCCCTCTTTCACCGATCCCTGCCTATGGTCCGGCTACGGAGGGCTGCTGCGCATGCCATCGAACAAGGCCGCCTGGGTGCAAGGTGCGTTGCTGGTCGCGGTGGTCGCCGCGATCGCGCTGACGCTTGCCATCCGCCTGCATCGTCCCTTCGATCGCGACACCCTCGCCATCCAGGTTGCGCAACTGCAGTCCAGCGCGGCGGAAGGGCAACTGCTGGTCGACAACGCGCGCGCCGACCGGCTCGCGCCGGGCTTCGTGCGGCAGCACGCGCAGCAGATGGCCGGCAAGGTCGGCACGGCCAACGACAAACTGCAGAAGCCGGCGCAGGCCGGCCTGGCGGCGCAGAAGGCGCAAGCGCAGAAACTCGGTGCAGCCTTGCAACAGGCGCTGCTGTCGCTCGGGGGCGACGGCACGGCGCAGCGCGCGTTCGACTTCGACCGCCTGGCGAACGCGCTCGATGCGCTGGACAGGCAGCTCAAGCCCGGCGACAGCTGAGGCGGCCGGGTGAACAAGATTCTCGAGATCTTCCTCGGCATCCTCACCGCGATGGGCGGCTTCGTCGAGATCGGCGAACTGACCTTCATGATGAACGCGGGCAGCCAGTTCCACTACCAGTTGCTGTGGGTGGTCGCGTTGGGCGTCATCGGCATCATGGTCTATGGCGAGATTTCCGGCCGCGTCGCCGCCGTGCGCGGGCAGGCGGTGTTCAACGTCGTGCGCGAGCGCGCCGGCATGCGGCTCGGCCTGCTGACGCTGGTGTCGGCGACACTGGTGTGCCTGCTCACCTGCGCGGCGGAGATCGGCGCGATCGCGCTGCTGTGGGAACTGCTGTCGGGTTGGCCGTACCGGGGCCTGATCCTGCTGGCGCTGGTGTTCCTGCTGCTGGTGATCTGGTTCCTGCCGTTCAAGGCGATCGAACGCGTCTTCGGCCTGCTCGGACTGCTGATGACCGTGTTCATCGTGGTCGCGTGGAAGATGCATCCGGACTGGATGCAGGTCACGGACGGACTCGTGCCGACCTTGCCATCGGGCCCGACCGACAAGCAGCTGCTGTACGGCTACTACGCGGTGGCGCTGATCAGCTCGGTGATGCTGCCCTACGAAACCTACTTCTATGCGTCCGGCGCGATCGAGGATCGCTGGACGCCGCGAGACGTCAACCTCAACCGGGTCATCGTCATCATCGGTTTCGCGCTCGGCGGATTGCTCGCGGCGGCATTGATGAGTATCGGAAATCAGTTCCTGGGTCCGCACAAGATTGAAGCAGGGCTGCCCGGCACGGCCGCACTCGCTGCCGCCAGCCAGGTCGGCCGCGCCGGCCTGTGGCTGGCGATCGCCGGCATGTTCTTCGCATTCGCCGGTGCCGCGATCGAAACCGCGATGTGTTCGGCCTACGACATCGCGCAGTTCTTCGGCTGGCCCTGGGGCAAGTTCCGCAAGCCGCGCAATGCGCCGCGTTTCGCGCTGGCCTGGATGATCGTGCTGGTGCTGGCGACGCTGGTCGTGCTGACCGGCGTGGATCCGATCCAGGTGGTCGAGTATTCGATCGTGTTCTCGGTGGTGATCCTGCCGCTGACCTATTTCCCGCTGATGGCGATCTCGCGCGATCCCGACGTCATGGGCGTGCACGTCAACGGACCGATCGCCAACACGCTGGGCTGGCTGTATTTCGTGCTGATCACGATCGCCGCCGTCGCCGCGATCCCATTGCTGGTGCTGACCCACGGAGGGCAGGGATGAAAGGTGCCAAACCCACGCCGGAATACGTCGACCTGTACCGGCAGGTGCTGGACCACGCGCTGCTCGACGCCGACGACTGGCCGTGCGGCATCGTCGATGACCTCGAGGTAGAAGGCGGCCTGCTCCACGACGGGTCCAATGAACCGCTGCGCGTGACCGCGTTGCTGGTCGGTCCCGGCGCGTGGGCGCCGCGGCTGCCGGCCTTGTTCGCGCGACTGGCGCCGCGGCTGTTCGGCAACCGCTGCGTGCGCGTTCCGTGGAGCGAGGTCTCGGTGCTCGGCGAGCACATCAAGTTGCGCTCGCGCGCCGCGGCGCTCGGGCTGGGCAGCGTGGATCGGCGACTGGGGCTGGTCATCGCGAAGCTGCCGGGCAGCGAGCGGGCAGCACGATGAACGCACGCGCCCACCGGCTGGCATGGCTGGAAGACCTGCCCGTGGTTACCGAGGACGGCACACACCTCGGCCACGTGTTCGAGATCCGCAGCCCCGGTCGGGCGGAGACCGAACCCACCCACGACGCGCGCAAGGTGGGTCACCTGCTGTGCGGCAAGCGCGGTCTGCTCGAGCGCCTGGGCTGGAAAGAACCCGATGCGCTGGCGATTCCCTGGTCGAGCGTGGTGGCGGTGCACCCTCACGCCGTCATCGTCCGGGGGCAGTCAGACAGTTTTCGCCAACCCGACGCGTCCTGATCGGAAGGCCGCCGAGCGCCGGCCTTTCTGGTCGCGGTCCCGCGATGGTCGCTGTACGCATCACCCTGCGCTTGCAGCTTGGCCGTCCGCTTTCGCTGGAAGCGGACATCAACACATGTCTGCGCCCAGGCAGTGCACTTGTGTCACGCGCTGCCGGGCGATCGGAGCGCCCCGTAGTGTTGCCGATCGGCCTGACCTTGGCGCAGCGGGTAACGTAGAGAGAACGTTGCGCAGATGAAGACGTCCGAAGGGCGTTCGCACCAGCTACACCGCCTCGTTCTTCTCGCGCCGCGGATGTTCATCGCCGCCAGGCACAGCTGCAGCACGACCAGCGCCCAGGCATCGATGTGCCAGCCCCAGATGATCCACAGCACGTTGCTCGACCAGGAAGCACCAGAAGCCCACGCCGCGGCGTGTTTTCGTCCGCGAAGAGACGTACCAGGCCGCGATCACGGTAACGACCATCGCCGGCCACTGAATCGAACCCGATGTAATCCATGCTGCTGTTTCCTCGAAAACGTGGCGCCGCGCTCGTGCGCTTGCGGCGGGCAGCATGAGCGCCGATGGATGACCGCTTCGTGCATCGGAACGACCGGCGACGGCGCGGCGGGACTGTTCTCTTCCCGCTCGCGGAGCGGCGCTAAGATGACCCGCGCACGGGGCGAGCGGAGGCGGGAATGTGGAAGCGGGTGGTCGGTTACGGAGCGCTGCTGGCGGCGGGAACGCTGGCCCTGCAGTGGCTCGACTACCAGCGCCTGGCGCGGATGCATTCGGGCGACGTCTATCTGTTCCTGGTCGCGGCGGCCTTCCTGGTGCTCGGCATCGTGCTGGGCGTGCGGGTGTTCGCCGCGCCGCGCGCCGGCCGCCTTCGACGGCAACCCGAAGGCGCAGGCAGCGCTGGGTCTGAGCGAGCGCGAGCTGGAGGTGCTGCACGAGCTGGCCGCCGGCCACTCCAACAAGGAGATCGCCGCGCACCTCCACGTGTCGCCGAACACGGTCAAGACGCACGTGGCGCGGCTGTTCGAGAAGCTGGGCGCGAAGCGGCGCACCGAGGCGATCCGCCGGGCACGCGAGCTGGGGATCGTGCCCTGACGCGGCGATCATTCGGGTGAAGGTGCCGAAATCACCCGTTCGGGCGATTGCCCGGCGGCGCCGGATCGCGGTCAATGGCGGTTCAATCCACCCTTCAGAGGAGTCGCACCATGTTGCGCACCATCCTGAAGTACGGCGTGATCGCGGGCCTGGTCGTCGGCGGCTTCGATGCTCGTCACCTTCGTCGCGTTCTCCGGCATGCCGCCGCTGAAGTACGGCATGGTGATCGGCTACACGACCATGCTGATCGCGCTGAGCGCGGTGTTCGTGGGGATCAAGCGGCACCGGGACGTGGACCGTGGCGGGGTGATCGGGTTCTGGCCGGCGCTCGGGGTCGGCCTGGGCGTCAGCTTCATCGCCGGGATCTTCTACGTGGTCGCGTGGGAAGCGGTGCAGGCGATGACGCACATGGATTTCGCCACCTCCTATGCGAACGCGATCATCGCCAGCGAGAAGGCGAAGGGCGCGAGCGCCGAGGCGCTGGCGAAGCTGAGCGCCGACATGGAGGCGTTCAAGGTCCAGTACGCGAACCCGATGTTCCGCCTGCCGATGACCTTCGCGGAGATCTTCCCGGTCGGCGTGCTGGTGTCGCTGGTCTCGGCGGGGCTGCTGCGCAACAGCCGGTTCTTGCCCGCGCGGCGGGGTTGAGGCGTTTTACGAGCGCAAGTGGGTCGGGTGGCGCGCTCGGCGGGTTTCAAGCCATGCAGGCTCTATCCGCGAGGGACTGCTCCCGACCCGAGGCAGACGTTGCCATGACTCAAACTGAGGACCGCAGGGTCCCCCGGTGCGAGTAGGCTGGGCATCCCCGGCAACGAGCCCTCCGCATGAGCCTGTTCCGCACCAAGTCCATCGAGCAGTCGATTGCCGACGCCGCCGAGCCCGGCCACCAGCTCAAGCGCTCGCTCAGTGCCTGGGATCTGATGATCCTGGGCGTCGCCGTGGCGGTAGGTGCCGGGATCTTCTCGGTCGGCGCGCGCGCTGCCGGCAGCTTTGCCGGACCCGCGGTCACCGTGTCGTTCCTGTTGGCGGCGCTGGCCTGCGCACTGGCGATCATGTGCTATGCCGAGTTCGCCTCGACCATTCCCGTGGCCGGCAGCGCCTATACCTATACCTACGCCACCCTCGGCGAGTTGCTGGCCTGGATCATCGGCTGGGACCTGCTGCTGGAACTGCTGACCGGGGCGGCGGTGATCGCCAAGTACTGGGGCATCTACCTCAGCACGGTGTTCGCCCTGCTCGACGTGCACATCCCGACCACGCTCCATCCGTTCGGACTGGCGGTGGAGTGGGGGCCGCTGTTCATCGTCGGCGTGTTCACCAGCTTGCTGGTCCTGGGCACCAAGGTGTCGGCGCAGGTCAACAACGTGTTCACCATGATCAAGGTCGGCATCGTGCTGTTCGTGATCGTGGTCGGCTTCACTTATTTCGATGCCGCCAACCTCGTGCCGTTCGTCCCGCCGACAGTGCCAAGCGCGGGCACCAGTGCGGACGTGTGGTCGCAATCGATGCTGTCGTGGGCCACCGGCGATGCGCCGGCAAAATACGGCATCGCCGGCGTGCTGTCCGGGGCCGCGCTGGTGTTCTTCGCCTTCATCGGCTTCGACGTGGTCGCGACATCGGCCGAGGAGGTCAAAGACCCGCAGAAGACCTTGCCGCGCGGCATCTTCGGCGGTTTGGCGCTGGTGACGATCCTGTATCTGCTGGTCGCGCTGGCACTGACCGGGATGGTGCCGTACACGGTGCTGGCCAAGGCGACGAATCCATCGCTGGCCACCGCCTTCATCGCCGTCGGGGCGAACTGGGCGGCGCAGCTGATTTCGGTGGGCATTCTGATCGGCCTGACCACGGTGATCATGGTGTTGCTGATGGGAATGTCACGGGTGCTGCTGGCAATGAGCCGCGATGGCCTGCTGCCGCGCTGGCTCAGCGTCACCTCCGAAAGCCGCAAGACGCCGGTGCGCCTGCAATTGATTTGCGGCGTGGTGGTGGGCTTGATGGCCGGTTTGACCCGGGTCGAGATCCTCGAGGAGATGATCAACATCGGCACGTTGTCGGCGTTCGTTCTGGTGAGCATCGGCGTGGTGGTCCTGCGGCGCACGCGGCCTGACCTCAAGCGCGGCTACCGGGTGCCGTTCTCGCCGTTGCTGCCGGCCGCGTCTACGCTGCTGTGCCTGTACCTGATGCTCAACCTGACCACGCTCACCTGGGTGCGCTTCCTGGTCTGGCTGGTCGTGGGTATCGTGATTTACTTCGCCTATGGCCGGCACCATGCGCGGGTGGGGATGGCGCCGAAATAGTCAACGGCAAGTAGGAGTGCCGTTTTCGCGACCCAAGGCGGAATGCAGGCCATCGCTGGAAGCCACAGGTTGCTTACCGCAAGGTGTCCGCGTGGTAGCGCATGGCTACGTCGCACCTTTCGTAGCGTGCCCCATACCGCGCCATGATTTCAGCATCGTGTTGGAAGCCTAGCTTCTCGTACAGATGAATGGCAGCGGCGCATTTTGAGCTGGTGAGCAGGTATAGCGGCTCGGCTCCCAGCGACCTTGCCCGGTCGATGATCGCGGAGAGTAGAAGCTCCCCTGCCTTCATGCCGCGTGCCGACTCGCGCACGCCCATCTTGGTGAGCTCATAGCTGGTGGCCCCTGTCTTCTGCAAGGCGCATGCGCCAACGATCCCGAGCCCGCTTGCCTCGACAAAGAGAATGACGCCACCGGCGTCGATGATCTTCGCTCGCGGGTTCTCCAGCACGTCCCGATCGGTTTCTTCGAGGCGGAACATGGCATGGATCCATTCCGCATTGATGTCACGGAAATGCACCGCGAGATCATCGCTGAACTCATGGATGGTAAGGACGTTGCTCATGGCGCACCCGGCTTTGCAGGGTAACTATCCTAACTGTGTCTGCCAGGGCGAGCGATCGGCGAGCAAGGCTCGAACCGACTGGTGCAGTCACGCAAGCCGCTCATGAACGTGCCGGGCGGTCGCGCGCGAGAAGCTCAGACGCGTCAATAGCCCTTGCCGCGCGCCGACACCGGCCAGACCACTTCGACCTTGCCGTTGCGCACGCCGACGTACCAGTCGTGGAGATTGCAGGTCGGGTCGCAATGGCCCGGAACGAGCTTCAGCTTTTCGTTGATGCGCAGAACGCCGCGCTTGTCCTCGATCACGCCGTGCTCATCCGAGGCGTTGATGTATTTCACGTCGTCGCGGCCATGGACGACGGGCAGGCCGCTGTCGAGCGACTGCGCCTTGAGTCCTGCGTCGCAGACCGCCTGACCGGGTCTTGCGCATGGCTCATCACCGAGGTCAGGATGAAGAGCGCGTTCTCCCATTCGCCCTGGTCGATGCGGTTGCCGTCCTTGTCCTGGATGCGTCCGTAGTCCGCATCCATGAAGGCGTAACTGCCGCATTGCAGCTCGTTGTAGACGCCGGAATTGGACTCGAAGTAATAGGAGCCCGTGCCGCCGCCCGAGACGAGCTCCGGTGTCAGCCCGGCCGCCTGCAGAGCCTCGACGACGGCCTTCACCAGGACGATGGCGTCGTCGAGCTTGGCCTTGCGGTCCTGCGTAGCTCTCCAGGTGCTGCATGGCGCCCTGGTAGGCCTGGATGCCGCTGAATTTCAGTGCCGGCGCGGCGTCGATGGCCTTCGCGATCGCGACTGCGTCGCGGTCGCGCGCCGACGCCGCAGCGGCCTGCGCCGCAGTCGATTTCGACCAGGCACTCCAGCGTCGTGTCGTGCCGTTGCGCGGCGGCCGAAAGTTCTGCCACGTTCGCCAGGTCGTCGACGCAGACGATGATTCGCGCGCCGTAGCCGCGGCAGGCGGGCGAGGCGATCGATCTTGACCGGATCGCGCACCTCGTTCGACACGAGGATGTCCCTGATGCCGCCGCGCGCGAAGACCTCGGCCTCGGACACCTTCTGACAGCAAACGCCGACCGCGCCGCCCAGGCGCTCCTGCAGCTTCTGCACGTCGACCGACTTGTGCATCTTGCCGTGGCTGCGATGGCGCATGCCGTGCGCTTTCGCGTAGTCGCCCATCTTCCCGATGTTGCGCTCCAGCGCATCGAGATCGAGGATCAGGCAGGGCGTCTGGATGTCCGCCTCGTCCATGCCGGGCAGGGCGGGGATGTCGTAGCCGACTTCGCGGTCGGCGAAATCCGTCGTTGCGTTCACGGGAGTCTCCGGGGTTCTCAAGCATTTGACGGGATCGTCATGGCCGCCGGCGATGATGACATCGACGCGCGTATCACTGGCAAGAGGCAGGGCGCTAGACTGAAGTGTCGATATCGTTGCCTGGAGGTATGTGTGAACCTGCGCCGCTGGTCTTCGCTGTTCACCTGCGTGCTGCTGCTTGGCATGGCCGGCCCGGGCATGGCGACTGAAGCGCCACTGCGGGTCATGACGTTCAACGTGAGGGTGCCGGCGGACACCGGCATGAATGCCTGGGAAAACCGGCGCGAGCTGATGGTCGAGGTGATCAAGGCCGAGCACCCGGACCTGCTCGGCACGCAGGAGCTGACCCAGGAGCAGGGCGAGTACCTGGCCGCGCATCTGCCGGGCTACGCCTGGTTCGGGCAGGGCCGCGAGGGCGGCACCAAGGGTGAGCACATGGGCGTGTTCTATCGCACGGATCGCCTGAAGGTGGAACGCTCCGGCGATTTCTGGCTTTCCGATACGCCGGACGTGCCCGGCAGCCGGACCTGGGGCCAGCCTTATCCGCGCATGGTCACCTGGGCGCGGTTCCGCCTGCTCGATGGCGGCGGCAGCTTCGACTATCTCAATACGCATTTCCCGTACCGGGCGGAGGATGTGCGCGCGCGCATGCTCAGTGCGGACGAGATCGTGCGATGGATCGGCAAGCTGCCGGCCGGGGGAAGGGTGATCCTGGCCGGGGACTTCAACTGCGCGCCGGATACACCGGTGCACGCCAGCCTGACCCGCGACCTGCATGACGCGTGGATCACGGCGGCGTCGCGCTCCGGCCCTGCGAAGACGTTCCACAATTTCACCGGCAACCCCGACCAGCGCATCGACTGGATACTGAGCCGCGGCTTCAAACCCATCGCCGTCCACACGATCACCACGCACGATGGCGCGCGTTACCCGTCCGACCACTTCCCGGTCGCGGCCGAGTTCGGCTGGTGAAGTACGCAACAGCCTTCAACAACGCGCACGCGACGCGTACCGTCTGCAGGAACCTCCTTGAGCCCTGTCCAGACGACGATCGTGCGCGATGGCCCGCGAGCTGGAAAGTGAACCCATCCGCATTCCGCAGCGGGTACCGGGTGCAAGATCCGTTGCAAGGGGCAAGACAAGCATTTCAACCAGGGGCAAAAGGGAGGCCTGCATGAACCATCGTTGTGTATCGCATCGCGCTGTCGCGCCAGTCCATTTTCATCGCCGTCCGCTGGTCGTTGCCTGTGCGGTGGCGTTCGTCCTCGCGGATGCGGGGTCTGCCTTCGCGCAGGAAACGGCAAGTCAGCCGCAGCAGGCGCCAGCTGCCGTAGCGGCGACACCGCAAGATGCCGGCACGGCAAAAAAAGGCGACGAATCCAGAACCAGGAAGAAGCCCGTGCGGCCGGTGACCGATCTGAGCCGCGTGGTGGTGACCGGGATCAGCGGCAGCATCGCCAGCTCGATGAAGACCAAGGAAGACGCCAGCAACATTGTCGAGGCGATCTCCGCCGAAGACATCGGCAAGCTGCCCGACGTCAGCATTGCCGACAGTCTTTCGCGCGTGTCGGGCCTGGCCACGCAGCGCGCCGATGGCCATGCCAATGCGATCGCCATCCGCGGCCTGTCGCCGGATTTCGCCGGCACCACGCTCGACGGGCGCGAGCAGGCCACGGTCGGCGAGAACCGCGGTGTGGAGTACGACCAGTACCCGGCCGAACTCGTCAACGGCGTGACCATTTACAAGACGCCGGATGCCGGTCTTGTCGGGCAGGGCCTGTCCGGCACGGTCGACCTGCACACGATCAATCCGCTGGACCTGTCCCAACGGACCCTGGTGTTCAACCTGCGCGGCGAACACAACAGCAACGGCTCGCTGAACCCAGGCACCGGCACGGGAACGGGAGGCCATCGCGCCAGTTTCTCGTATGTCGACCAGTTCCTCGATCACACCCTGGGCCTGGCCGTGGGCGTTGCCTCGAGCGACGCAGCCATCCAGGAGAAGCAGTACCAGGCATGGTGGTGGAGCGCCGACAACGGCAGCGCCGGAATCGACCAGAACTGGGGCGGACCGCACACGCCGGGCATGCCGGACAACGTGATTTCGCAGGAGGGCATGCAGTTGCGCGCGCAGTCGCAGAACCAGAAGCGCAACGGCTTGATGGCCGTGCTCGAGTGGGCGCCGAACGACGTCTACTACTCGAAGCTGGACATGTATTACTCCACGTTCAACAAGCGCAAGTTCACCAACGGCGCGCAGTGGTCGAGCAGCCCGTACGACAACGTCGCGTATGACAACGTGCAGACCTCACCCGGCCAGCCGCTGCCGATCGTCACGTCCGGCACGATCCTCGGCGTCGCGCCGATCCTGCAGAACGAATACACCAGCGAGCACGACAAGCTCTACTCCATCGGCTGGAACAACAAGCTGTATGTGGGCGACTGGACGCTGATGGCAGACCTGTCCTCGTCCAGTGCGCGAGTGAAACTGCATGACGCCTACCTGTTCAGCGGGTTGGCGAACGGTGCCTTCACCAGCGTCGACTTCAACACGCCGAGCGGTTTTGGCTATCCCGACTTCAGGCCGGCCGTGGATCTGCGCGACCCCGGCACGATGGTCTTCACCGATCCGGACAACTACGGCTATAACGGGCGCGAGGAGCTCGATCGCCAGGACGACACGATCCATGGATTTCGCCTGCAGGCCAGCCATCCGGTCGGCTGGATTTTCAGCGATATGGATCTGGGGCTGGCCTGGTCGGACCGCACCAAGACCAAGCATGCCGACGTCCTGTTCGCCTACCTACGCGGCAACGGTTCCACCCAGGACACCTACCAGAACCACTTCAGCGCACCAATCGACCCGTCGTTGCTGTACAACCCGACCTCGCTCGGCTACGGCGGTATTCCCGGCATCCTCAACTACAACGTGCTGGGCGCGCTGTACGGCAACCAGTTCTACCTGGTGCCCAAGAACGGGCAGGGCGACTGGAGCCGCAACTACAGCGTCGAGGAAAAGGTGCCGCTGGCGTACGTGAAGTTCAACATCGACACGCAGCTTGGCGACGTTCCGCTGCGTGGCAACGTGGGCGTGCAGTTCGTGCACACCGACCAGTCGTCCCGAGCACTGCAGACGAATGGCGACACGCTGGTCGGAACCATCACCGACGGCGCGTCCTACAACAACGTGCTGCCCAGCCTGAACCTGGTGGCCGAGATCGGGCAGCGACAGTACCTGCGTTTCGGACTCGCCAAGACCATGGCGCGTGGTCGCATCGACGACGAGAAGGTGGCCACGTCCGCCGGCGTGTCGCAGATCACCAACGGTCCGGGCGCAGGTCAGGTGCTGTGGTCGGGCAGCGGCGGCAACCCGCAGCTGCGGCCGTATGTGGCAGTCGGCACCGACCTCTCGTGGGAAAAGTATTTCGGCAAGGCCAGCTATGTGGCGGCGGCGGTATTCCACAAGAACCTGCTCAACTACATCTACAACCAGACCGTGCTCGACTACGACTTCTCCAACTACACCAACGACACGCCGACCCTGGTGCCGACCAGCAACATCGGCTCGTTCACCACGCCGGAAAATGGCACGGGCGGCAAGATGGATGGCTTGGAATTGTCCGGTGCGCTGGAAGGCGGCCTGCTCACGAGCGCGCTGGAAGGGTTCGGCGCGCAGGCCAACTTCTCGCTGACCAACAGCTCCATTCCGCTCAGCTCCATCTCGTCCGTGCCGGGCGGGCCGAAGACCTTGCCCGGCCTGTCGCGCAAGGTGGCGAACCTGGCGCTGTTCTACGAGCGCTACGGTTTCTCGGTGCGTTTGGCGGAGCGCTACCGCTCGTCGTTTACCGGCGAAGCGGTGGCGCTGTTCGATCAGCTGGGTTACACCAGGATCCTGGCCAACCGGCAAACCGACCTGCAGCTCGGTTATGCATTCAGCGGCGGCCGCTGGGATGGATTGTCGCTGCTGCTGCAGGTCAACAACCTCACCAATTCCTCCGACTCGACGGTGCAGATTTCCACCCTGCCCAACAACGTGCCGCTCATCCGGCCGCTGGAATACGACACCTGGGGGCGCACCATTCTGTTCGGCGTCAATTACAAGCTGTAGGCTGGATCGAGGAACCCGAAAGCCCCGACGTCGCTGGTCGCCGGGGTTTCCGAGGCTCCCATCGAGTACGCAAGTTCGGCGATTCGAAATGAGAGTTTTCAATGATCGGTATCAGGTGTGTGGGTCTGGCTTGCGCCAGCATGTGGATGTGGGCGGCAAGCAGTGGGGTGGCAGCCGCGGACCTGGCTTCCGCAGCGGCCCCCGCCATCGTGACGGCGCAGGCGCTTGCGCCGACCCATTACACCGATTGGCCGCGGGTCCATTCCCGCACGAAAGCGGACCTGCAACTGGACGCGAAGGTGCACGACATCGTCGCGCAGATGAGCCTGGCTCAGAAGATCGGCCAGATGACCCAGGCGGAGATCAAGTCGATCACGCCCGATCAGGTGCGGCAGTTCTACATCGGCTCGGTGCTCAACGGCGGCGGCTCGTGGCCGCAGGGCAACAAGCACGCCAGCGTGGCGGACTGGCTCGCTTTGGCGGATCGCTACTACGACGCCTCGATGGCGGTCGACTCGCCGGTGAAGGTGCCGGTGATCTGGGGCACGGACGCAGTGCATGGCCACAGCAACGTGTTCGGCGCCACGCTGTTTCCGCACAACGTCGGGCTGGGCGCGGCGCATGATCCGGGCCTGATCCGGGAGATCGGTGCAGCCACCGCGCGCGGCGTGCGCGCCACCGGCGTCGACTGGGCTTTTGCGCCCACGCTGGCCGTGGCGCAGAACGTGCGCTGGGGGCGCACTTACGAAAGTTTTTCCAGCGACGGTCCGCTGGTGCGCGCCTATGCGCGTGCCTACGTCACCGGCCTGCAGGGAAATTTCGGCGATGCGAACGTGCTGGCCACGGCCAAGCATTTCATCGGCGATGGCGCGACCGCCAACGGCACCGACCAGGGTGTTGCGAAGGTGAGCCGGCTGGACATGATCAACGTGCACGGGTCTGGCTACTACGGCGCGCTGGAAGCGGGCGTGCTCAGCGTGATGGCGTCCTACAACAGCTGGAATGACCGCGCCGACGGAGTCGACTACGGCAAGATGACCGGCGCCCGCGCACTGCTGACCGGCGCGCTGAAGGACAAGATGGGCTTCCCCGGCTTCGTCGTGTCCGACTGGAACGCGATTGGCCAGCTGCCCGCCTGCAGCAACGCCAGTTGCCCGCAGGCCATCAATGCCGGCATCGACATGGTGATGGTGCCCGACGACTGGCAGGCGTTCATCGCCAACACCATGCGCCAGGTGCAGGATGGCGAAATCCCTATGGCGCGCATCGACGATGCAGTCAGCCGCATCGTGCGGGCGAAGCTGCTGTTGGGCGCATTCGGCAAGCGCCCGTCGCAGCGTGCCGGCGCGGGCGATGCAAGCTTGCTGCAGGACCGTGCGCTGGCGCGCCGCGCGGTGCGCGAATCGCTGGTGCTGCTGAAGAACAACCGCGACGTGCTGCCGCTCAGGCGCGGCAGCAAGGTGCTGGTGGTGGGCAAGAGCGCCGACACCATCGCGAACCAGGTCGGCGGCTGGTCGCTGAGCTGGCAGGGCACCGACAACGTCAATGCCGATTTTCCGAATGCGACCAGCGTGCTTGCCGGCATCCGCAATGCGGACGGCGTCGCCCACGTTACCTATCGCGCGACGACGGACGGAGGGGACCTCAAGGCCTTCGACGCCATCATCGCGGTCGTCGGCGAAACCCCGTACGCCGAGACCATGGGCGACATCATCCCCTCGGCCACGCTGCGCCACAGCGATCGCCATCCCGAAGACCTTGCGCTATTGAAAACAGTGGTGGCGTCGGGCAAGCCGGTAGTAACGGTGTTCCTGTCCGGGCGTCCGCTGTTCGTCAACGACCTGCTCAACCTGTCCGATGCGTTCGTCGCGGCGTGGCTGCCCGGCAGCGAAGGCGAGGGCATCGCCGATCTGCTTTTTGCCGATGCGAAAGGCAAGCCCACGTTCGATTTCACCGGCACGCTGGCCATGCCGTGGCCGGGTGCGCCGTGCCCTAATGGCGACGACAAGGCGGCGAACTGGCTGTTCGCCCGTGGTTATGGACTGCGCTATCCAGGCCGCGAGACCCTGCCGACGTTGCCGATGCACGCCGCCGTGCGGACCTGCGCCAGCACCTCGACGCTGCCGATCTTCCACACGCTGGCGCAGTCCCCGTTCACGTTGTATCTGGGCGCGGGCAGCAGCGGCCGGGATGCGCACGCCGTCGGGCCGGATCTGAACGCCGTGATCGAGTGGCCCGCCACCCATCCGGTCATCAGCCTGCGTACGGTGCAGGTCAACACGCAGCAGGATGCGAAATCCGTCACCTGGCACGAGTCCGGCCGCTTCTTCGCGCAGAGCCCGCAGCCAACTGACCTGATGCCGCTGGTAGCCACGCATGCCGCATTGAAGTTCGACATGGTGATCGGCACTCCGGCCCGCACCCCGGTCACGATCTACATGGGCTGCGGCGACGGTTGCATGCGGACGGTGGATGTCACCCAAATGTTCGCCGAATATCAGCCGGGCCAGCGGCATGCGGTATCGCTGCCGTTGCGGTGTTTCATCAAACCCGGCGCGGACCTGGCGCACGTCGACGTGCCGTTCGGGGTGCTGGCGTCGCCGCCGTTTTCCGCGGCTTTCGCACATGTGAGGATCGCCGCAGGGGATGGGAGCGGCGTGGACGCGGCCTGTCCCGAGACGGCGGCTCGATGATTGCGGGAACGGCGGTGCATCGCGCCGTGGCTGTCCACCAGAAGCGCGCGTTCCATGGATGAAGCGCGGGGAGTAGATCGCTGGCTGGCGATCTCGTTGATGGCCCTGCTCACGCTGGTGGCGTTGCTGGCCATGAACTGGCCGCGCCCGCGTGCGTTCACGGGGACGGTGGCCAGGGTACTGCTGCGCACTGGACCCGTCGTGCACGTCTGGTTGAGCACGGCCGATCGAACGCTCCGCCTCGCCCAACAGCCGGACGTCGCCGCGGACGGGCACGACACCGGCGCGAAGCCGTCCGATGTCGTGATCGACATCAGCCGGAAGTACCAGTCCATGGTCGGCTTCGGCGCAGCGCTCACCGATTCCTCGGCCTGGCTGCTTCAGAACAAGCTGAGTACCGCGGAACGCGACGCGCTGCTGCGCGAGTTGTTCGGTCCGCCGCCCGGGCTCAACTTCAACATGCTGCGCATCACCATCGGTGCGTCGGATTTCTCGCTCCAGCATTACACCCTGGACGACATGCCTGCCGGCCAGGTCGATCCCGGGTTGGAACATTTCAACGTCGTGGAGAACCAGCGCAACCTCATACCGGTCCTGCATGACATCCTGGCCATCAATCCCGGCGTGCGCATCATTGCCTCGTCCTGGAGCGCACCGGCCTGGATGAAGAGCAGTGCCAACGTGATCGGCGGGACCCTGCTCGAGCAATACGAAGCGGCCTACGCGAACTACCTGGTTCGCTTCGTCGATGCCTTCCACGGCTACGGCATTCCGATTTTCGCGCTGACCGTGCAGAACGAACCCGCTTTCGAGCCATTGACCTACCCGGGAATGATCCTGTCCGCGGAAGCCCGCGCCCGCATCATCGGCCAGTACCTCGGCCCGGCGTTGGCCCGGCGCAAGCCGGCAACCGTGATCCTCGGCTGGGATCACAACTGGGATACGCCAGGTCAACCCTCGGGCGTGCTGGCCGATCCGGACGCGCGGCGCTATATCGCCGGCATCGCCTGGCATTGCTATCGCGGCGACCCCAGCGTGCAGACCGCGGTTCATCGCGCCTACCCGCGGAAGGACACCTACCTCACGGAATGCTCGGGCGGTGATTGGCCGTCCGCAAAGAATGGTGAATTGCTGCTGTTTGCGCGCAACATCGTGATGGTCGCCATCACCAACTGGGCGCGCGGCGCCGTGTACTGGAACCTGGTGCTGGACGAGAATCATGGGCCGCACGCCGGTGGCTGCGACGAGTGCAAGGGCGTGGTCACGATCGACTCCGCCACGGGCACGGTCAGCCGCAATGACGAGTACTACGCGTTTGCCCATTTCAGCCGGTTCGTGCTTCCCGGTGCTGTGCGTGTGAAGTCGGGCAACACGAACGCGGGCATCCACGAAGTGGCGTTCCAGAACCCGCACGACGGCACGGTGGTGCTGGTGGCGGTCAACGGCGACACGACGACCAACCGCCTGTCGGTCAAACAGGGTTCCCTCCGATTCGAGTACAACCTGCCCGCGAGCAGCGTGGCGACGTTCGAATGGGCGCCCAGCGCGACGGGCGCACCTGCATCGGCGGCAAGCTCCGCCCGCTAGTTCCGCCACAAGCCTTCGCCCGTGCCGGTTCCACCGGATACCGCGTCATCACGCCATGCGATGGGCGACTTCCATAAGCCGGAATCCGTTTGACCTTGGGTTGTTGACTTGGGCTGGCCCGACAAAATCCATGGAAGCGACTGTCGCGGGCCAGACGCGGGGTGCACCATGGAACGGTTTTCCTGCCGCGATCGCAATGGTGCGAGCGGCCAGAACGGAGGATGTCATGAAATCCTGGATCATTGCCCTCAGCCTGCTGGTGGCGTGCAGTGGCATGCATGCGAAGACGATGGTCTGGCAGCCGGCCGCCGGCCACGTGCAGATACGCCTGTGGCCCGGGGCGCCACCGGGTGCCCGGCCGGTGCCGGGGCCGGAGTACGCCGCGACCGGCAGGAAATTGATCGGCGGCAAAACGGTCACGGGCGTCTACAACGTATCGCAGCCCACGATGACGGTGTACGCGCCAACGGCGAACAACACGGGAACCACCGTCGTGGTGTTTCCGGGCGGTGGGTTCCAGGGGCTGGCCATGGACCTCGAGGGCACCGAGGTCTGCGACTGGCTGACGACGCGGGGCATCACCTGCGTCCTGTTGAAGTATCGCGTTCCGAGTGCGCCCTACGAATGGCGATGCGATTGCCGTCCGCACAATCGCGCGCTGTCGGTGCCGTCACTGCAGGACGCCCAGCGAACAATGCGGCTGGTGCGCTCCCATGCCGCGCAATGGCATATCGATCCGCACAAGGTGGGCGTGCTCGGGTTTTCGGCGGGCGGTTATCTGGTTGCGGAGATCAGCACCAATTTTGCGCATCATCTGTATGCACCCGTGGACGCCGCCGACCGGGAAAGTGCGCGCCCGGATTTCGCCATGCCCATCTACCCAGGGCACCTCGCGATGGATGATGGCAAGTTGAATCCCAATGTGCCGGTCGCCCGCGACACGCCGCCGACGTTTCTGGTGCAGGCGGAAGACGACGACGTGGACGGCGTGAACCAGGCGTTGGCCTACTACATCGCCCTGAAAGACGTCGGCGCGCCGGTGGAAATGCATTTGTACGCTCACGGCGGCCATGCGTTCGGGCTGCGACCGACGTCGGTGCCGATCACGCACTGGCCGGTATTGGCCGAGACATGGATGCGCACGATCGGGATGATCCCCGCGGCAGGCCGGTAGGCCGGTAGGCCGGTTTTAGCAAAGCAGCCATCGTCGACGCGCATACAACCGTATGGCCAATCACGTTTGATGTCCGATGCCGATCGCCGAATCGGGATACGACAACCAGCCTCCGCCGTTCGCTGGCTGTCCACTTCAGGATGTCCCTTGCTTAATTTTGGTAGACAAAATATGATGTACATCATATGAAAAAATCCAGCGCCCGATCCAAGGAAGCCACGCACGTGCGCATCGTCGAAACTGCTGCGCGCGCCATACGGCGCAGTGGCTACGACGGCGCCAGCGTCGCCGACATCATGAAGGAGGCTGGGCTTACGCATGGTGGGTTCTATGCCCACTTCGCTTCGCGCGAGGCGATGCTGGCCGAAGCGGCCGATCACGCCGGTGCCGAAGCCGTCGCCGCGTCGGCGCGCATCGCCGGCACAGTGCCGCCAGAGCAGTCGTTGCAGGCGCTGCTGCAGGCCTATCTGTCGAAAGAGCATGTGGAGGCCGCGGAATTGGGTTGCCCGGTGGCTGCCCTCGGTTCGGAGATGCCACGTCAGGCGCCCGAGGTGCGGCGAGCCGCCACGCGTCGCATCAAGGAAATGATCGATGTCGTCGCCCGGCAATCGCCCGACTGGGGGCAGCCCGACGCGCATGAGCGCGCGCTGGTCACCGCGGCGACGATGGTTGGCGCCCTGGTCATGGCGCGCGCTGTCGACGACCCCAGGCTTTCCGATGCGCTGCTGAAGGCAGCATTGAAACATCTCACCCGTACGTGCGCCTGAGCGAATCCATGCCAGCGCTCTTTTTTTGAGTACATATATGATGGTCATCATATATTTTCAAGGAAGCGCCGCGGGTACTCGATGTCCGACAACTTTCGCGCAGCCATCGTCGCAACCCATGCGTGACCACTCACCGAGAGACATGCCCATGAAACCCGACAAATCCATCGCGCTCGTCACGGGGGCCTCTTCAGGCATCGGCAAGGCTACGGCAGAGCGCCTCACCAGCGCTGGCTATACCGTCTACGGCACCAGCCGACGTGGGGCGCAGTCAAACCCGTCACCCTTCGCGATGCTGTCCCTTGATGTGACCAGCGATGAGTCGGTCGACGCTGCCGTCAGGGAAGTGATTCGACGCGAAAGGCGCATCGACCTGCTGGTGAACAACGCCGGCTTCAGCGTTGCGCCCGCCGGAGCGGAAGAGAGTTCCATCGCGCAGGCGCAGGCGATCTTCGATACCAATTTCTTCGGGATGATCCGGATGACGCGCGCGGTCGTGCCCCACATGCGACGTCAAGGGAGTGGCCGCATCATCAACATCGGCTCCGTGCTCGGTTTCCTGCCGATGCCGTACGGCGCGCTCTATGCGGCAACCAAGCATGCGGTCGAAGGCTATTCGGAATCGCTCGATCACGAGCTGCGCACCAGGGGCATCCAGGTCTCGGTCATCGAGCCTGCGTACACAAAGACGCAGTTCGACGCGAATTTCCTGGAGCCCGACTCCAAGCTCGACGAGTACCGGGAGGTCCGTGCGGCCCTGGCGGAAAAGACGAAAGAGCTTGTCGAGGCCGGAGACAAGCCCGGTGTCGTGGCGGATGCCGTATTGCGAGCCGCGATTGCAGCCCGCCCGAAACTTCGATACGCCGCCGGTGGGCGTGCGCGCGGCTTGCAATTCCTCCGCCGATTCGCGCCGGCTCGCCTGCTGGACGCAGGGATTCGAAGAGATCTGCAGCTCGATGCGGCGCCGGCGGGGAAATCATCATGAAAGCATTCATCATCGATCGGTACAGCAAGAAGGATCCGATGCGGCTTGGCGACATGCCGGAACCCGAACTTCGCGACGACGATGTACTGATCGAGGTTCACGCCGCAGGTCTGAACCTGTTGGATTCCAAGATCAAAAGCGGCGAATTCAAGCTGATCCTGCCCTACGGCATGCCGCTCGTGCTAGGCCATGACGTGGCTGGCGTCGTGACTCGCGTCGGATCGCGGATGCGGCAATTCAAGGTGGGCGACGAGGTCTATTCGCGGGTCCCTGATCGTCGTATCGGCACGTTCGCGCAGTGCATCGCCGTGAATGAAGACCATGTCGCGCCCAAACCCGGAAACGTCACCATGGAAGAAGCGGCATCGATCCCGCTGGTGGGTTTGACGGCGTGGCAGGCCCTGGTTGAGAAGGTCCACCTGAAGAAAGGACAGAAGATCTTCATCCAGGCAGGCTCAGGTGGAGTCGGCAGCTTCGCCATTCAATTGGCCAAGCATCTGGGGGCGACGGTAGCCACCACCACGAGCAGCGCCAACATCGACCTGGTGAAGAGCCTTGGGGCGGACATCGTCATCGACTACCGGAAGGACGATTTCGGGAAAGTGCTGCGGGACTACGATGTAGTGCTGCATAGCCAGGACGCGGCGGCACTGGAAAAGTCCCTGCGCGTGTTGAAGCCTGGTGGAGCGCTTGTCTCGATTTCAGGCCCTCCCGATCCCGCATTCGCAAACGGCATTGGAGCGCCGTGGTTCGTGAGGCTCGTTGTGCGCCTGCTCAGTGCCGGAGTCAGAAGAAAGGCCATCCGTCGCGATCTGGGCTATTCCTTCCTCTTCATGCGGGCCAGTGGGCCTCAGCTGCGCGAGATCACCCGGCTCATCGAGGCTGGCATCGTCCGCCCCGTGATCGATCGCGTCTTCCCGTTCGAGTCAACCAACGAGGCGCTTGCGTACATTGAAACGGGCCGCGCGAAGGGGAAAGTCGTCGTAAAGGTCAAATGAGCCGATTTCACTTCACGATGGCGAGGTCGAGCGCCATTTTTGTTTCCTGCGACGCGGCATGGTGCTGCCAGCCATTTACGGCTTGCGCGCGTCCGCGGAAGCGTGGAAGGCTCCCACTGTGCTCAGCAACTGCGCAATGCTGTAAGGCTTGCCCAGGTAGGCGTCGTAGTGCGGCCGGTGCGGCGGCAGACTGGGTTCGGGGACTGAAGTGGAGAGAACCACGGGATTGCGGAAGCCGGCGTCGCGCAACCGCGCGATCATTTCCAGACCGGTAAGCCGCGGCATCATGAAGTCGGTGAGCACGAGTTCGGGCTGATCCTGCAGCGCCAGCTCCAGGCCCTCCTTGCCGTCGGAGGCCAGCGTCACGTGATAGCCCGCATCCTCCAGCGCGACGCTCGCCACGAAGGCGATATCCGGCTCATCCTCCACCAGCAGTATGCGCAGCATCAGGACACATGCCCGGCGTCGGCCAGGCGCGGATCGGGTCCGAACGCGATGCCGTTGGCGGTGACGTGAAACTCGCGGCTGCGGGGGTCGAAGTCGCTGTCGCGCAGCTTGACGATCGACAGGTGCCGGCGGAACGCCCCCTCCGGTCGACGATAGTTGAGGACGAGGACGTTGCTGACCATCGCCGACAACTGATCGGCCGGCATCCGCGTCTCGGCGAGGTCGAGCTGGGCGATTTCCGAGGTGTACATCATGGTCGCGCCGATGTCGCGCAAGCCGGCGCTGAGGGCGTTGATCACCATCGGCAGACGCTGCGGGATGATCAGATTGTCGCGGATCGCGACCAGTCCGTCCACGAACACGCGCTTGGCGCCCATCTGGCGGGCCCGCGCGATCAGCTCCTCGCCGAGTGCGTCGACGATGTTCTCCGATGGCGGCTGCCACATCACCTGCAGCGCGCCAGAGTCGATCAGCCTGTCCAGGTCCAGTCCGATGCTGCGCCCCTTCGCGCGCAGTCGCGCGGGCGTCTCGTAGAATCCGAGCATCAGCGCCGGCTCCTCGGCGCTTGCCTGCGACAGGAAATGCAATCCCAGCGTGGTCTTGCCCGAGCCGGTCGGGCCCAGTACCAGAGTGGACGACCCGGCCGGCACCCCGCCGTCGAACAAGTCGTCCAGCGTGTCGATGCCGCTGCGCAGTCGGGCGGACGAGGCATGCGGCGAGGGCTCCGCTTCCACGCAGGTTTCCAGGCGCGGATAGACTCCGATGCCCCGGCGGGTGATGCTGAATTCGTGCTTGCCGCGCAGTACCGCGCCGCCGCGATGCTTCTTGACCTGGATCGTGCGGTAGGCGCGAAAGCCCTGGGTCTCGTCGCACAGCTCGATCCAGCCATCGATCATGGTGTGCTCGGGGCTGGTGCCCGCCTCGCGGGTCTGGTGGGTCAGCATGACCAGAACCGCATTGGCCAGGCCGGCTACTCCCTGCAGCGAATGGATGAACTTGCGGAACTCCTGCTCCGACGCGGTCGACTGCGCCACGAAGGTGCCGTCGAGCACCATCACCGAAGCGTTGTGGCGCCGGATCTCGTGCTGCACCAGCTTGAGCAGGCCGGGCAGGCCATCGCGCTCGAGCACGCCATAGCCGCTGACGTACTGAAGCGTGTCAGGCACCGCGCGTTCGTCGAAGAAGGCCAGCTGCCGGATGTAGTTCTGCATGCGCTCGCTGGATTCGGCCAGCAGCGTCATGTACAGCGCGCGTCCGCCACCGAGGATGTGCGAATAGCAGAACTGGTTGGCGAGGATGGTCTTGCCGGCCCCCGGTGGCCCCTGGATGATGTAGGCCGAGCCGCGCGTGAAGCCGCCGTCGGTCAGACGATCCAGCCCTTCGATACCGGTTGAGAACTTTTCCATCGCCGCGATGCTTCTCCCGCGTCTGCATGTCGCAGCCACGTCACGCTTCAGTTGATCCAGGATTGGTCCCGGATGGTAGCGCACGCTTCGATCGAGACCAAACCGGCGAGCCCGCGCGGTTGTGGCGATTCGTGCGCGTAGTGATAGGGCGTTCATCGCAGGCTGGCAGGTTCGATCCGATCGAATGCCGGTCGGGCCCATCGCCAGCGAAATCGGCGACATGCCAGGCCAGCGATCGTTGCGATGGAATGAAACCATGCCGCTGCGTGCATGGCGTGTGCAAACTCGGCGCAGGCGGTAGCGAACAGATCGGCGTCGAGTGCAGATCGAACGCCTTAAAAAAGGTAACGATGCCGGCGCGACCGTAAAATGCTCTTCCTGTCCCTCAACCGGCACGCATTGTCATGCATCCATTCCTCCGACCCCGCTTGTTCGTCGCCGCACTGTGCCTGATGGCCGCCGTGCCATCGGCTGCCAGCGAGCAGCACGCCCCGACCATCGGCCAGCAACGCGAGGCGGTGCTGTTCTGGCCGCAGGCACAACGTGAGACACAGTTCCGCCGGATGTACGAGCTGTTTCCCAGCGACCGCGCCGAGCATGGTGCGCAGGTGCATGAGCTGCCGAAAGGCAAGGCCCTTGCGGCTTGGCGGGCAGGGCGGATCCACGCTATTGACCAGTTACATGGAGCAGCACCACCTTGCCGGGGTGATGGTGCTGCAGCACGGCCGCATCCGCTTGCAGCGCTATGCGCTGGGCTTCACGCCGGAGCAGCGTTGGGAATCGTTCTCGGTAGCGAAGTCGGTCACCTCCACCTTGCTGGGCATTGCGCTGCAGCGGGGCGACATCCACGGCATGGACGACACGCTGGGCACGTACATCCCGGAGTTGCGCGACAGCGCCTATGCCAAGGTCACGGTGCGGCAATTGCTGACGATGACCTCCGGTGTGCGCTGGAACGAGGATTATGCCGACGCGAAGTCGGACGTGGCGCAGATGTACCTCCATGCCTGCGTCGATCACCAGGCGCACATCCTGTCGTATCTCAAGAAGCAGCCGCGGCAATGGCCGGCCGGCACGCACTGGAACTACAACACCGCGGAGACCGATCTGCTCGGCATCCTGGTGCAGCGTGCCACACATCGTTCTCTGGCCACCTATCTGTCACAGACAATCTGGAAGCCGTACGGCATGGCGGCCGACGCGTACTGGATCAAGGATGAATGCGATGGCAGCGACACCGGCGGCAGCGGCCTGTCGGCCACGCTGGGCGACTACGCGCGCCTGGGGCAGTTCCTGCTCGACGGCGGCCGCATCGATGGCAAGCCGGTGGTCGCCAAGGCGTGGCTCGATGGCGCGTTGCATCGCCAAGAAAATGTCGACGACCCCGACCGCGGCTACGGTTACCTGTGGTGGACGGACAAGGACGGCAGCTATGCCGCCATCGGCATCTTCGGCCAGATGGTCTACGTCGATCCTTCGCGCCAGCTGGTGATCGCACAGGTCGGTGCATGGCCCAGTGCGACGTCCGACGCGCTCGTCGCTTCACGACGCGAGTTCGTGGCGGCGGTCAAGCGGGCGCTGGATGCGGAGCGATGAACGCCAACTCCAACATGTCGAGGAGAGCTCGACGAGGCTGGAATCGCACGAGGCCGGCCACGCTTTCCGGCTAATTCGATCTGCCCGCTACGGCAGGTGCTGCTGCGGCTGGCGGCGAATGCAGGTTGGCGTCGAGAAACTGCAACAGCCGCGAGTAAAAATCCCGCAGGTGTTCGGGATTGGCCAACCCGTGACCTTCATAGGGATATTCGAGATATTCAACCGGATGTCCTGCGCGCGCCATCGACTTGCGCATTTCCTTGGCGTACTTGTTTGGCACGCGGCCGTCCAGGGCGCCGTGGGCCAGCAATACCGGGATGGTGATCTGGGCCGCCAGGCTCGTCGGCGAACGCGCAGCCAGGATGGCCTTGTCATGACCGAGCACGCGGCCGAGATAGTTCATGCCGTAGTTGTCGCTGTGGATGTCGCCCCAGCTGTAAAGACGATTGAGGTCGTAAACGCCGGACAAGCCGATGGCGCAGCGATACAGCTGTGGCTCGCGTGCGGCGCCCATCAACGCCGCGTAGCCGCCGTAGCTGCCACCGTAGATGCAGATGCGCTCGGGGTCGGCCATACCTTGATCGATCGCCCAGCGGGTCGCGTCGGTGACATCGTCCTGCATGGCCGCGCCCCATTGCAGGTAGCCGCGTTCCATGAAGGGCCGGCCGAAATTCGCGGAGCCACGGAAATTCACGCGCAGCACTGCGTACCCGTGCGTGGCCAGCAGCTGCGTTCCTCATCGAAGCGCCAGTCGTCGGCGACGTAGTAGGGCCCTCCATGCACCATCACGACCATCGGAGGCCGCTGTGCACCGTTGCTGGGCATGGTCACGAAACCATGCAGGGGCACACCGTCACGCGCACGCATGGCGAATGGTCGGGCATCTGCCAGGGTGCCGGCGTCAAGCCACGGACGGGTGTGGAACAGCAGCTCCATCTTGTGCGTTGCGCGGTCGAGCAGGAAGAAACTGCCGGGGTCGCGGTCACTATAGGCGTACAGCACCAGCACGTTGGCGTCCGCCGTGGCGCTGGACACCGTTACCGCGCTGTCGGGAAGCGCCTTGGCCAGCGCGCGATGCCACTTGGCGTCGTCGCTGTCCGGTTCCCAGTACCGCGCCTGCGGTCTGCCGGGACCGAACCACGCGCCGATCGGTTCCTTCTGGTCCAGCGAAAAAATGATGCTCAACGGATCGGAAACGGCGTCCCGCAGAAGTGGCGTGCGTTTGCCGGTCGCAAAATCGTAGCGCTCGATGACGTCTGGTCCATCGGTCTGCTCGGCATCCAGGAACGCGCTGCGATTGTCGCGGGATATGCCCAGGGGCAAGAGGTCCACGTGGCTGACGTCGCTGTCGTTGAGCAGAACCCATTTCCCGTCGCCCTGGCGCACGTACAGGCGTCCACGCGCCTTGTCGGTCCAGCTCCACGCGAAGCGCACCGCGCCGGCATGGTCGGTGAGGAAATGCGCATTGGCCATCGGCGCCTGGGCGATGATGTCGCCCTGACCGTTCAGGTGGTCAATGGCCAATCGACGCACGCGGAACACGCAGTCGCCATCCTCGAACACTTCACAGGTGCGTACCAGGATGTGCTCGTCGTCGCCCTCGATCGTGCCGATGAAGTTCGCCGGCAATATCTTCGGGTGTTTCTCATCGATGTTCAGCAGGTACAGGGCGGGGTTGACCACCGGCGACGAGTAGGGGCCGACGCTGCGGTTGGCCGCCATCAGCAATTGCTTCGATCCCAGCCATTGCAGCGTCGAGACTTCGCCCCGGGATCCGGGATCGACCTGGGCTACCGTCTGTTTGTCGGTGCGCCGCAAGATCGTGACCTCCGTACCGTCGTCTACGCGATGCGCAATGGCCAGCAATTGGCCATCCGGCGATATCTGGACCTGTTCGTATTGCGCCCGCTTGAGCATGGCGTCGATGGTGGCCGGCGCAGCCGCAGGCGCCGCCGCGCCCGTGGCCAGCACGGCGGCGGCCAGAAAATTCGCAAACATGAAGGGCTCCCCTGTTGCTCCCGCCACGACTCTCGCGCGAAAGCGGCGCGGAGTAAATCCCGCGCACGAATCCCGGGCAGCCTGCGGTCGGCAAGTTCAATCGCCGGCCACCGTCCGGCATTACCTGGTCAGCGGCAGGATGCGTTCCTTGAGGATCTTGTATTCGGCGTCCACCACATCCTGGTTCGGGTCATGGCCGGCGTGTTCGAGTATCACCATGGCCTTCTGCGGCGCCTTCAGGCTGTCGTAGTAGCGCTTGGCGACATCGGGCGTGGCCAGCAGGTCGTGCGCGCCTTCGACGAAGAACATCGGGATCGCGAAGAGGATGCCCAGCTTGGGCAAGTCGACCTGCGAGTACATGCCGTCACCGTGCATGCCCACGAAATTGATGAAGGAATAATCCTCGCCGGCCTCGTAGTCGGCTTGCGCCTTGGGCGTGGCGTATTCGGCGGCCGGCGTCCACCAATGGCCGGGCGGTGGCGTGGTGACCTTGGCCTCGTACTTGCGGATGACGCGGCGCACCTTGCCGAAGCTGCGCGGGTCGGTCCACGGCGGCGCGCCCACGCCTTCCAGCACGGCGAGCGAGGCCTTGTCGTCGGCGGCCCGAGTGAGAGCGAGCAGGCCGGCGTAGTTGACCGCCTCGTTCTCGCGGTAGCTGACCAGTTGCGACGTGCCCAGGTAGGCGTAGAACAGTTCGGGCCGTGACTTGGCCATGTACACGCCGAGGATCGAGCCCCACGAACTGCCCCACAGGATCACTTTCTGCTTGCCGTAGCGGCGGGCGAGATAGGCGGCCAGCTCGTTGCCGTCATCGCGCATCTGCTCGATCGTCAGCACCGCGCCTTCTGCCGGCGGGCTGCGTCCGTAGGTCATGCCGGCGCCGCGCTGGTCCCACTGCACCAGGGTGAAGTCCTTGCTCCATGCGCCATAGATCGCATCCGAGTAGGGGCTGAGCGGGTTGCCCGGACCGCCGCTGATGAACAGGATGATCGGGTTCGCGCAGCTGTCGCCCTTCACTGTCACCCATTGCTCAATGCCGCCGATCACGACAAACCCCTTCTCGTCCAGCTTGCCCTTTCTCGCCGAAACACAGGCGGGCGCCATGCCGGTATCGCTCGCCGCCTTGGTGGCCGGCGCGGCGGGTGCGGCAAAGGTGGCCTGCGCAAACGCGCACAACAGCATGGTCGCGAACACACCGGATAGCCTGGACACGATCGACCTTCCAACGGATGAACCGGCCAGTCGCCGGCCCCGCAGCATAGAGGACGTCGGCCCATTCCACGCCTGTCGTGAACCCTGGCCGGACGAAAGGGTCCGTCATCCTGAAAGGCCTCGGTCGAATGGATGGAGAAGGCGAGCGATGAGGAATATCTTGTAGGGCCGACATCCTGATGTTGTTCAACCATCCCCCAGCGAGGAAAGCCCCATGAGCACCAAAGCCTTCGGCGCGCACGCCGCCGACAAACCGCTGCAACCGCTCGACATCGAGCGCCGCGCTCCCGGCCCGCAGGATGTGCAGATCGAGATCGCCTACTGCGGCGTCTGCCATTCGGATCTGCATACCGTGCGCTCCGAATGGGGCGGTACGCTGTATCCATGCGTGCCCGGCCACGAGATCGTCGGCCACGTCAGCGCGGTGGGCAGCGACGTGAGCGGCTTCAAGGTCGGCGACACCGTGGGCGTGGGTTGCCTGGTGGACAGCTGCCAGCATTGCTCGGCCTGCGACGAAGGGCTGGAGCAGTATTGCGAGAACGGCTTCGTCGGCACTTACAACGGTTTGACCGCGGACGCGCCCGGGCACACGCTGGGCGGCTACTCGCAGCGCATCGTGGTGGACAAAAAGTTCGTGCTGAAGATCCACCATCCCGAGGAGCAGCTGGCCGCCGTTGCGCCGCTGCTGTGTGCGGGCATCACCACTTATTCGCCGCTGCGGCACTGGAAGGTCGGCCCGGGCAAGAAGGTCGGCGTCGTCGGCATCGGCGGGCTGGGCCATATGGGCGTGAAGATCGCGCACGCGATGGGCGCGCACGTCGTCGCGTTCACCACCTCGGAAAGCAAACGCCAGGATGCGCTGGACCTGGGTGCGGACGAAGTGGTTGTGTCGCGCAACGAAGGCGAGATGAAGGCGCATGCCAACAGTTTCGATTTCATCCTCAACACCGTGGCCGCCAGCCATTCGCTGGATGCCTTCACCGGCTTGCTCAAGCGAGACGGCACGATGGTGCTGGTCGGCGTGCCTGAGCATCCGCATCCGTCGCCGAGCGTCGCCAACCTGATCTTCAAGCGCCGGTCCATCGCAGGCTCGCTGATCGGCGGTATCGCCGAAACCCAGGAGATGCTGGATTTCTGCGCCGACAAGGGCATCGTCGCCGACATCGAGATGATCCCGATGCAGAAGATCGACGAGGCCTACGACCGCATGGCGAAGAGCGACGTGAAATACCGCTTCGTCATCGACAACGCGACGTTGGGTAGCTGAGGCCGGAAAGGTTGCAGATGGCGGTTCGGGTTCGTACCGGCCGCCCGGCAGCGTCCCTTAGGAATCAGCCGTGGCGACCGACGGACTTGAGTGCCCCCGTGCCCGATGGCACGATCCCGCCGAATGACCAGCAAACCCACCGAAGCGCAGCGTCTGCGCGAGCTTGTCCGGCTGCGCCGTGTTCGCGACCGGATCGATCGCGAGTACGCGCAGCCGCTGGACGTCGAAGCGCTTGCCCGTGGCGCGTTCATGTCCGCCGGGCATCTCAGTCGGCAGTTCCGGGAGGCGTATGGCGAGTCGCCTTACGCCTATCTGATGACGCGCCGTGTCGAGCGGGCGATGGCGCTGCTGCGTGGTGGCAATGTCTCCGTTACGGAGGCGTGCTTCGCTGTTGGCTGTTCGTCGCTGGGCACTTTCAGCACGCGCTTCACCGAGCTGGTCGGCATGCCGCCCAGCGAGTATCGGCGCCAGCAGGCGAGCGCGACCGTGGGAATGCCTTCGTGCGTGGCGAAACAGGTGACACGACCGATCAGGAATCGAGAAGCGCCGGCCGCGGAGCCACCCGTAGACTGATCGCCGCACATCACCCACACAGAGAGACTGAAACATGGACATCGCCATTCACTCGAGTTTTCTCCCGCACAACGACCCCGCCGCGTCGCTGGCCTTCTATCGCGACACGCTCGGTTTCGAGGTGCGCAAGGAGGTGGCCTACAACGGCATGCACTGGATCACGGTCGGCCCGCCTGGGCAGCCCGGCACGTCGATCGTGCTGCATCCGCCGGCAGCTACGCCCGGGCTCACCGACGACGAGCGCCGCAGCATCGCCGAGATGATGGCCAAGGGCACCTACGCCATGATCATCCTGGCCACCCCCGACCTCGACGGCACCTTTGCGAAACTGCAGGCCAGTGGCGCGGACGTCATCCAGGAGCCGACCGATCAACCCTACGGTGTGCGCGATTGTGCCTTTCGTGATCCGGCGGGCAACCATGTCCGCATCAACGAGCTGCGCTGAGCGTTTCGGCGGACGCGGTCGCGATCGAGAACGGTGGAGGCAATGAGGCCCACGTGACAGGCAAACGAGGAACGAGCATGAAGTCAGCAAGCGCCACCGCCCAGCGCAAGACCGGCGTGGAAGGAATCGCAGCAGAGGATCCCTCCAAGCTTATAGACGCGAGGATCAATGCGCTGGGTGACTGGCGCGGCGAGAGGCTGGCCCGCATCCGCCAGCTCATCAAGCAGGCCGATCCCGACGTGGTGGAAGAGTGGAAGTGGCGGGGGGTGCCGGTGTGGTCGCACGGCGGCATCCTCTGCACCGGCGAGACGTACAAAAAGGTCGTGAAGATGACCTTCGCCAAGGGCGCTTCGCTGGGGGATCCTTCCGGCCTCTTCAATTCCAGCCTCGAAGGCAACACGCGGCGCGCCATCGACTTCCACGAGGGCGACGAGATCGATGAGAAAGCGTTGAGGGCACTCATCCGCGCTGCCGTGGCGTTGAATACGTCCTCTGTCAAATAGGCGCGAAGCACGGACGCAACACGCGTATTGCAACGGTTATCCGTGGCGTGCCTGTCGCGTCATCGCGTTAGTCCATCGCCAGCCGCCGCAGATCGTCCAGCCGGTCCGCATCGCGAACGCTCAGGTCCGTGCGCCAGCGCAGGATGCGCGGGAAACGCACGGCCACGCCGGACTTGTGCCGCGACGAACGCTGGATCGCTTCGTACGCAAGTTCAAACACGTGCAGCTGTTCGACCGAGCGCACCGGCCCGAAACGCTCCAGCGTGTGGCTGCGGATCCACTGGTCGAGCGTGGCGATCTCCGCATCGTCCAGCCCGGAATACGCCTTGGCCACAGGCACCAGGAGGCCGCGATCCCAGACGCCGAAAGTGTAGTCGGTGTACAGACCTGCACGGCGACCGTGGCCGAGCTGGGCATAGATCAGCACGGCATCCAGCGTGTACGGGTCGACTTTCCACTTCCACCAGTCGCCCCGCTTGCGGCCCACGCGGTAAGGCGAATCGACCTTCTTCAACATCAGGCCTTCGGTTTGCCGCGCCCGCGATTGTTCGCGTTCGGCGGCCAGCGCCGGCCAGTCGATGGCGGGCAGGGCGGGTGAAAGCATCAGCGCGGGCGACACGTCGCGCAGCAGGTCGGCCAGCCGTTCGCGGCGTTCGTGCAGGGGTTGCTGGCGCAGGTCTTCGCCATCGTGTTCCAGCAGGTCGTAGGCCATGAAGCGCACCGGCGTATCGGCCAACAGCTTGGCGCCCGGTTTGAGCTTGCCGATGCGCTTCTGCAGCGCGGTGAACGCGCGCGGCAGCTCGCCTGTGGCGTTCCAGGCGAGGATCTCGCCATCCAGCACGGCGTCGGACGGCAGCGCGGCGGCGGCGATTTCCAGTTCGGGGAAACGGCCGTCCAGACGCTCCTCGCCGCGCGACCACAGGCGCGCTTCGCCGCCGCGACGCATCAGCTGCGCGCGAATGCCGTCCCACTTCCACTCCGCCAGCCAGTCGCCGCGATCGCCCAGCGTTTCCACCTCCTGTTCCAGCGGCGAGGCCAGGTAGAAGGGATAGGGGCGATCGGAAAGATGTTCCTCGCCGCTGTCCGGTTGGGCCAGCGCGGCGAGTGCTGCGGCGTGCGGTCGCCAGTCGCCGCTGAGGCGGTGGGCGATCAGGTCGGTGGGCAGTTGCGACCAGGACGCCAGCGCCTGCACCACCAGCCGTTGCGAGACGCCCACGCGCAGCGCACCCGTCAGCAGCTTGTTGAGCAGAAAGATCTGTTCCGGCGCCAGCGCCTGCCACCACACCTGCAGCTGCGCGAGACGCGTCGCTTGATCGAGCTTGCCCAGCGCCGGCAGCCAGTCTTCCATCCACACCTGCAGCGACGTGTCGGCCAGCGTGCCGTTGCCGGGCGGCAGCAACAGCGCGATGGCTTCGGCCAGATCGCCCACGTGCTGGTAGCTGGCGTCAATCAACCAGTCCGCATAGCCCGTGGCCGCCTGCGCGGCAGCGCGCAATTCGGTGGCCGTGGCCAGCCGGCGCAGCTTGCCGCCGCCCAGCACGTACACCGCCCACGCCGCATCGGCGGGCGGCGCATCGTGCAGGTAGGCGGCGATGGCCTCGCGCTTGGCCAGGGACGAAGCGGTGCGATCGAGCTGTGCATAGAGGGCGGCGAAACGGCGCATCAGGCGTCCCCCAGCGCATCCAGCGCCAGCGCGTCATGGCCGAGTTCGCGCAGATGCCGAGTCAGCACGTCGCCGTCGCCATGGGTGACGTAGATGCGCGATGCGCCGCTGTCCGCCACGCTGCGCAGCAGGCCGGGCCAGTCGGCGTGGTCGGATATCACGAAGCCGCGATCGAACCCGCGCCGGCGCCGGTTGCCGCGCACCTGCATCCACCCGGAGGCGAAGGCGGTGGATGCGTTGGCGAAGCGACGCATCCACGGCGAGTTCGCCGCCGACGGTGGCGCCATGATCAGTTCCCCCGCCATCGCGGCACCGCGCGCATTCTCGGCGACCGCAACGGTCGGTAGCATCGCGATGCCGGCATCGCGGTAATGCTGCACCGGCTGCAACAGCGCGCCATGCACGTGCGCCACGCGGTCGCATCGCAACGCCAGTTCCGCCAGCAGCCGCTGCGCCTTGCCCAGCGCGTAGCAGAACAGCAGCGCCGGCACTGCGCGTCGCGCGCAGTCGTCCCACCACGCGAGCAGATCGGCGATCACCTCGTCCATCGGCGGCCAGCGGTACACCGGCCAGCCAAACGTCGATTCGGTGACGAACACGTCGCACGGCACCGGCTCGAACGGCAGACAGGTTGGATCGGGCTCGCGCTTGTAGTCGCCGGACACCACCACAACGCGGCCGTCGTGCTCCATGCGGATCTGCGCCGCGCCCAGCATGTGCCCCGATGGATGCATCGAGACACGCACGTCCCCCAGCGTGAACGCCTCGCCGTAATCGTGTGTCTCGATGACGGCCTCTTCGCCCAGCCGCTGGCGCATCAAGGCCGAACCGGCCGCCGCGACGTGGTATCCGGCATTGCCGATGCGTGCATGATCGCCGTGCGCATGCGTCACCACGGCCCGCTCCACCGGCCATTGCGGATCGATATAGAAATCGCCGGCCGGGCAGTACAGGCCTTGGGAGCGCGGTTGCAACAGATCGTCGTGCATGGTCGACGACGCTAGGCGGCGCCGCGTCAAGGCGGCGGCAATGCGATACAGAATGGTCGGCCGACCGGGGCGGGCGAGGTCGTGCCGATTCGATGGGCTCGGTCCGTTGGATCCCGCAAGTCGCTCAGTCGAGCGGCTGGGGGACCGCATCGGCGAAGCGAGCGGCCTCGGACGACCTCCGCGTCCAATGCATTGCGCAGCATGGTGATCGGGACCATCGGCTTCCGGCTCGGCGGTCTAGAGGCAACCGACCAAGCCTAGCGGGCGTCGATGAGCATGCCTTCCCTGGCCAGCTACTCACGGCTGTTGAGGATGAGCGGCAGGTGAGTTGGCGACGGGCGGGTCGGTGCCTTCGAACCAGCGCACCAACACGGCAGTCCATCGGGGCTGCGGCTTCGTAGGCCGGGCGAAGCCGGTGGCCATTGGTTTCGGGCTTGGCGGTGCAGCGATGGATGTCCAGTTGCGGTGCACATGCAGACGGCAGAGCGGGTGTAGCCGGCCAGCTCAGTCGCCGACCAGTTCGTCGTACGGTGGCAGGTTGAGTACCGTCCGTGCGGCAAGGTCGTAGGCGTGTTCGAGGTCTTCCGCAGCCTGCATGCGATCCTCGAGGAGTTGATGCTCCTCGGGCTCCGCCTCGCCGTTCATCACGGCTTCGCGCAGCACGCGGATTTCAGCCGCGATGGCCTGTATGGCGATGACCATCGTCTGGTTGCTTATCTCGGGCATCAGCGCCATCCTGACGGGGACGGGGTGGCGGGCATCAGACCTTGGCCAGTTTGCATTGTTGTACCACCGCCGCCCGCGCCATGTTGTCGAGCGCACCCTTGAACGCCGCGACTGTCATTCGCGTACGCGGCTCCAGCTGATAGTGATAACCCTTGAGGTGGGGGTTGGACGGGAGGATTTCTGCTTGCCGTCCTTGCGGATGAATATCTCGTCGGAATATTCGGTGCCGGTCGGAATCCAGAATTCCCTGGTGGGGAACCAGCCCGGGACATCGTGTAGCGAGGTGCCGCCGTCGGTCTCCACTTCCGGGCCATTGGCGCCGCCCATCACAACGTTGACGTCGGCATTACTGGTGACGTTGCGGTTCAACTTTTTGCTGAAATAGGTGGTCGCTTGCCAACGTGGATCAAGGATCCCATCGCCGGGGTAGATGCCGACCTTGATGCTTTTGAAGTCATTGCCCATGACTGAACGATAGAGATTCGTATCCGTGGTGGCCATGTCGTGCACTCCCTATGCTTGTCCGCAGATTACGTTCGCCGAAAGCACATCGCAAGGCACTACCCCAGCCGGTGGTTGTCATGCTTCTTTCTTCCGGAGTGGTGTTGCTGCATCGGGTGCATGACCGCGGATCACTCAGCCCACAAACTGCAGCCTCGCCAACTCCGCATACAAGCCACCCTCGGCCAGCAAACTCTCATGGGTCCCCTGCGCGATGATCCTTCCGCCGTCCATCACCACGATGCGGTCGGCGCGTTGCACGGTGGCGAGGCGGTGGGCGATGACGATGGTGGTGCGACCTTTCTCGAGACGTTCCAGCGCCTGCTGGATTGCCGCTTCCGATTGCGCGTCGAGGGCCGAGGTGGCTTCGTCGAGCAACAGCAGCGGGGCGTCGCGCAGGATCGCGCGAGCGATGGCGACGCGCTGGCGCTGGCCGCCGGACAGGCGTACGCCGCGTTCGCCCATTTCGGCGGCGTAGCCGTTGTCCAGCGCGCCGATGAACTCGTGCGCTTCGGCGGCCTTGGCCGCGTCAATGACTTCCGCATCGCTGGCGTCCTGGCGGCCGAAGCGGATGTTGTCGGCGGCGCTGCCGCTGAAGATGATGGTTTCCTGCGGCACCAGCGCGATGGCACCGCGCAGGTCGGGCAGGGTCAGCGCGCGCAAGTCGACGCCGTCGAGTTTCACGCTGCCTGACTGCGGGTCGTAGAAGCGCAGCAGCATGGCGAACACGGTGCTCTTGCCTGCGCCGGAAGGGCCGACCAGCGCGATGGTTTCACCGGGCTCGACGTTGAGCGTGAAGTCTTCCAGCGCCGCGGTGTTGGGTCGTGTCGGGTAATGGAAAGTGACGTGGTCGAACTGCAGCGCACCACGCATGGGGCTGGGCAGCGCGAGCGGCTGCGCAGGCGCAGTGACCTCGGAACGCTCGGCCAGCAGCTCGCCGATGCGCTCCATCGCGCCGGCTGCGCGCAGCACGTCGCCCCATACTTCCGAGAGACCTGCTACCGAGCCGGCGGCGAAGATCGCGTACAGCACGAACTGGCCCAGCACGCCGGCGTCCAGCGTGCCGGCCAGCACGTGGCGGGCGCCGGCCCACAGCACCAGGGTAATCGCGCCGAACACCAGCACGATCACCGACATGGTGAGCAGCGCACGCATGCCGATACGGCGGCGCGCGGTGGCCAGCGCGCGGTAGATCGCGCTGGCGTAGCGGTTGCTCTCGATCACTTCGCGCGCATACGCCTTCACCGCGGTGGAGGCGTTCAAGGTTTCGTTGGCGATGGCGGCGGCGTCGGCCAAGCGGTCCTGGCTGGCACGCGAAAGCTTCTGCACGCGGCGGCCGAACAGCAGGATCGGCAGCATCACGGCGGGAATCACCAGCGCGGTGAGGCCGGCCAGCGACGGCGCGGTCCACACCATCGCCACCGCGGCGCCGACCAGCATCACCGCGCTGCGCAACGCCACCGACACCCCGGAGCCGACCAAGGCCTGCACCACCTCCGTGTCGGCGCTGAGGCGCGAGGTGAGTTCACCGACGCGGCTCTTCTCGAAGAAGCTCACATCCAGGCGAATCACATGCGCGTACAACGCATCGCGCAACGAGGCCAGCGCACGTTCGCTGAGCAACGTGATGCAGTAGTAGCGCGCCGCGGTAGCGAAGGCGAGCACCAGAGCCACGCCGAACAGGCCCAGGAAGGTGTCGTTGATCACCGCTTGGCTGGAATGGCCGAAGCCCTGGTCGATGATGTGCCGGAACGCCATCGGCAACACCAGCGACGCGCCCGACGACATCGCCAGGAACAGCAGCCAGCCGAACGCCAGCGCCTTGTGCGGTTTGATGAAAGGCCACAGTTCGCGCAGCGCGCCAATGCGGCGGGCAGGCTTGGGCGTCTCGGCGGTGGCGTCGCTCATGGAATCTCGCAGTCGCGTGGGAGGGGCGCCGGGACCGGCGCCACCGCTCAGAGGTGGGGCATTTGCGGACCGATTCAATGCGCCGCGCCGCGCGGATGCTTCGTCAGTCGGTGCCGTGCTGCGACTCGCAGCCCCAGCCGTCGTTGCGCCCACCGAGTTCGGAGGCGGCTTCGGCCAGCAGGCCCTCGAAGCCGCCGATGTTCTCATGGGTGGGTTCCATGAAGGGATGCACCAGCACCTGCCAGGGCAGCTCGTCGTTCGCCTCGTAGGGCGAGAACGAGACTTTCAGATCGTTCTTCAGCAGGTGCACGGCGAAGCTCAGGGCAGCGTCCTCCGTGGGAAAGATCACCGCGAAGTCGACCTCGCGCGGGATCGACAGGTCGTCGCCTTCGCCGGCCATTCGCCAGAGGGTGTCGCCGTTTTCGTCGTCGGGGAAAGTGATCGGGTCGCGCGTCATGGCTTGGTCTCTGTCGGGGTCGAAACGTTGCAGGCGGATATGGCTGGCCTCAGTCGACGCGACGTGCTTCGTGGCGCCCGCGAGTGATGTCGGTGACGCGCGCTCGCGCTTCGTCCACGCGTGCCTCGGGCAGCCGCAGTCGCAGGTCGGCGCCTTCGGCGGTGAACGTTTCGCCATCGACGACGGCGTCGAGCTCGTGCAGGCGCGCCTTGAGCAGGGTGAGGTCGGCGAAGTCGCAGGCGAGTGCAAGCGTTGCCATCATCACGATCGGTACGCGCTCGGCGCGCCGCAGGCATTCGGCAGCGGTGCCGCCATAAGCGCGCACCAGCCCGCCGGCGCCGAGCTTGATGCCGCCGTACCAGCGGGTCACCACCACAACGACGCGATCCATCTCCTGTCCCTCGATCGCCTGCAGGATCGGTCGCCCGGCGGTGCCGCCGGGTTCGCCGTCGTCGTTGAAGCGGTAATCCTGGCCGATGCGGTAGGCCCAGCAGTTGTGCGTGGCGGTGGGGTCGCTCGCTTCGCGCAGGAACGCCAGCGCCTGTTCGGGTGACGCCACCGGCGCGGCCAGGGCGAGGAAGCGGCTCTTCCTGATGTCTTCCTGATGGCGGCACGGCTGCGCCAGCGTGGACAACGCCACGCTCATGGCTTGCGCAGTTGCGCGCGAAGCTCCGGCGGAAGATCCCACTGTGGATGCGCGTGCTGGAACGCGGTCAGTCGTTGCCTTGCCTCGTCGTCGCGACCTTGTTTGAACAGCTCCCGGATATCGTCCAGTTCCCGGGCCGGTGTATCGCTGGTGCCCACTGCCGGATTGACGCCGACCGAGGGAGCGGGCGCAGGCGCCGCCATCATCGCTGGCGCCTCTGGCGCCGCTTCGACTGCATTGCTGGAGACTTCCTGCAATGCAGCTGGCGCAGCCACGGGGGCCGGAGCAGCGCGGCGAAGGCTGCCGGTCGACCTGGCTTTGCTGGAGGCGCGTTCCGCGCTCGCGTCGGCGACGGCCTTGCGCAGGGTATCGGCGGTTGGCACCGGCATGCTTTGCGCGGCCACCCGCTTCGGCGGCGCTTGCCTGGCTGGCTCCGCTGGCGGGGGTGCGGCGGCTTCGGTCGTCGGCATCGCCGCGGCGGGGGCTGTTGCAGACTGCAACGCTGCCTGCGCCGGTGCGGCGCTGTCCGTCGACGCAGGTGCCGGGCTGGTCGGCGGCGGTTCGCGCATGTGCCAGGCCAGTCCGGCAGCGAGCACCAGGCTGGCCGCACTGCCCAGCGCGATCAGCCAGCGCGGCCTTCTCCCGCCACCCGCCGAAGGCGACGCGGTCGACGCAGAGACGACCGGTTTCGGGTGCACCCAGTCGCCGCGTTCGCGTGCGGCCTTCCTGCGTTCGCGCAATACGGCCGGGCTTTCCTCGCCCGGCGCCAGCGCCTGTGCCGCGGCGCGCAGCACGGCCGCGTCCAGCGTCGCGCCCGGTTCGCTCTGCGGCAACTGGCGATAGAGCGCGGCGAGCTCGACTTCGCCCGGCAATTTCTCTTCCGGTTCGCGCGGATCCTGCGGTGGCAGTTGGGTCGTCATTCGGGCAGCACTTCGCGCAAGCGGGTGATCGCATAGCGCAGGCGTGACTTCACCGTCTCGCGGCCAGCGCCCGTCACCGTGGCGATTTCCTCCAGACTGAGCTCCTGCTCCAGGCGCAGCAGCACGACGGTGCGCTGTTCGTCCGGCAGTTGCTCGATGGCGCGTTGCAGGCCGCGGCGCCGCTCGAATTCGGAGAAGGCATGATCGGGTTGTTCGCGCTCCGGCGTGGCCACATTGGCCAGCGCGGTTTCGGCTTCCTCGCCATCGACCAGCGGCCGCTGCCGCCGCGTGCTGTCGATCATCAGGTTATGCGCGATCTGCAGCAGCCAGGTGCTGAACTTCGCTTGCGGCTGGTAGCGTGCGCGTGCGCTGATCACCCGGCTCCAGGTTTCCTGGAACAGCTCGTCGGTACGATGCGGATCGCGCACGCTGCGCAGCAGGAACCGGTACAGCATGCCGCGATGGTGCGCATACAGCGCCTCGAACGCGGCGAGGTCGCCGCGCGCGTAGGCAAGCATCAGCATCGCATCGGGATCGACCGCGGCATCCATGGGGAGCGAGCGTAAGCCAAATTGCATTGCGGTGGGTAGGTTGTGTAGCCCAGCCACAGGTTCCGGCTCCGCTGCGCGACCGCGGCGGGGGAGGGCTGCAGCGGGGATCCTGCCTGCAGTCACAGCCGCGGTCCGCGCATGGGGGCCGGAAACCTCAACGCGCTGGCCGTCGTCGCTGGCGCCGTCATGGCCGTGCGTGGCCAGTCCATCGGCCAGCTTCACCAGTTGCACGAAGCCGGCGCGATAGCCGCTGGCATCGTCGCCGCGCGCGCCGGCGGCGAGCTGCGCGATCTGTGCGTAGCCATAGCCGTCCAGATACTTGCCGCCGCGCAAGGCATCGGCGAAGGCACCTACTGCGGCGGCGTAGCGCAGGCGCTCGCTGGCATGTGCTCCCGGTTGCGCGGCGATCGGCTGCTCGATCAGCTTGCTGTCCGGCTGTCCCGGCAGCTTGTAACGCAAGCGCAGGAACGCGAGTTCATTGCCGCCCTCGGGACGCTTCGGCCTTGTCGCCATAGCGCAGCGGATCGATGCGCGCGGCGTGCGAACCCTTCGGCGTGATCTCGTAGATCGCGGTGACGTTGGCGCCTGCGCCGATCTCGCCGGCATCGACCTTGTCGTTGTTGAAATCCTCGCGCTTCAGCATGCGCTTCTCGTAGCCGATCAGCCGGTATTCCTGCACCTGCGATGGATTGAACTCGACCTGGATTTTCACGTCCTTCGCGATCGTCAGCAGCGTGGCGGACATCTCGTCCACCAGCACGCGGCGGCCTTCCTGCAGGTTGTCGATGTAGTGGTGGCTGCCGTTGCCTGCGTCGGCCAGCATCACCGCCATCGCATCGTTGTAGTTGCCTTGGCCGAAGCCCAGTGTGGTCAGCGCGACGCCGCTCTTGCGGTGATCCTCGATCGTCGTTTTCAACGCTTCCTCGTTGACCGTGCCGACGTTGAAGTCACCATCGGTGGCCAGGATCACGCGGTTCACGCCATCCTTGATGAAGCCCTGCTCGGCCTGCGCATACGCCAGCTCGATGCCGGCGCCGCCATTGGTGGAACCGTTCGCGCCGAGGCTGTCGATCGCCGCATCGATGGTGGCGTGCTTGTCGCCGGCGGTGGAGGGCAGGGCGACGCCGGCATAGCCTGCGTAGGTGACGATCGCCACACGATCCTGCGGGCGCAGTTCGCGTACCAGCTGTTTCAGCGACGCCTTCAGCAAGGGCAGCTTGTCCGGTTCGTCCATCGAGCCGGACGTGTCGATCAGGAACACGAGGTTGGACGCCGGAATCTGCGCGGCCGGCACGCGATAGCCCTGGATGCCGACCAGCAGCAGTTGCCGTTTCGCATTCCACGGCGCCGGCGCAAGTTCGGTGGTGACGCTGAAGGGCTGTGCGCGATCCGCCGGCGGCGTGTAGCCGTAGTCGAAGTAGTTGATGAACTCCTCCGCGCGCACGGCATCGGCCGGCGGCAGCTGGCCTTCGTTCAACATTCGTCGCACGTTGGTGTAGGAACCCGTGTCGACGTCGATGCTGAAGGTGGATACCGGCTGTTCGCTCACCCGTTGCACCGGGTTGGTATCGCGATGGGCGTAGTTCTCGGTGTTGACGTCGCCGGGCATCGGTTGCAGGGGCGACATCATCGCCGGCGCCGCCATATAGGTATTGACGGCCAGCATGCCCTTGCTCGTCGCGCGGCGTTGCATCGTGGCTGCCGTCTGCCTGGGCGGCTCCGTCGGCGGCATGCTGGTTGGCGTCGGTGCCGCGGTCTCGTCCAAGGTCTTGTCGGCTGCCATCGGTGTCGAGGGTGGCGTCGGCACTACGGGTGGCGACGGAACGGCATGCGGTTTGTCGAGGGGCGCAGGCGTCTCTGCGACGGGCTGGGATGCGCTGCAACCGGCCAGGATCACCAGCAAGGCAAGCAGCAGGGTGCGCAACAGGGCTTTCACTTTCATGGGCGGCTCTCCTCCGGTTCGTGAAAGATGAAACGCAGGCAGGCGGGGAATGGGGTTGATCGCCGCGCGGTAACATGGCGCACTCAGCGATTTCTTCCGGAACGACATGATCAACAACGACGTACTGCGCGCCATCCGCTACATGCTCGACCTCAGCGACGGCAAGGTGGTGGAGATCACCCACCTGGCCGATGCGAATTTCCCGATCACGAAAGAGGACGTACAGGCTTTCCTGAAAAAGGACGAGGAGCCGGGCTATATCGAATGCAGCAATGCCGCGCTGGCGCATTTCCTCGATGGTCTGGTGGTCCAGCGCCGTGGCCGCGACGAGAGCCTGCCGCCGCGGCCTGTGGAGAAACGCGTCACCAACAACGTGGTGCTGAAGAAGCTGCGCGTCGCGTTCGAGCTGAAGGACGTGGACATGCACCAGATCCTCGAAAGCGCCGGCTTCGCGGTCTCCAAGCCTGAACTCAGCGCGCTGTTCCGCCAGCCTGGTCACAAGAATTTCAAGTTGTGCGGCGATCAGCTGCTGCGGAATTTCCTGAAGGGGTTGACGATGCGCGTGCGCGGCGGCGGCTGAGCGATATGGTGGCCGGACGCCCTTCACTTGGCGCGAAGCATGCAGTGGCAAAGCGGTCGATTGACGCTTGGAAGTACTGGGCGTAGCGTCCGCCAGCACTGCATATCCGTGCAGTATCGACAAGGAGAAGGCTGTGAAACGTATCACGATGCTTCTGGTGTCAGTGTTGATGTTCGCAGTGATGGGATCGGTGTTTGCGCAGGATGCGAAGCCGTACAAGGAAGGCAAGGTCATGCAGGTCAGCTTCATCAAGATCAAGCCTGGGCAGTTCAACAACTACATGAAATACCTGGACGGTCCGTACAAGGCCAACATGGAAGCGATGAAGAAGGCGGGCCTGATCTCCGGCTACGCCGTCTACCGTTCGCAGCCGCGGACGCCACAGGATGCCGACCTGATCCTGACGATCGCCTACCCGAACATGGCTGCGCTCGACCGGACCGACGAGGCCGATGCGATCTCGACCAAGGTGATGGGCCCCATGGCCAGCCGGGACAAGGCCAGCATGGATCGGGAATCGATGCGCGAACTGCTGGGCAGCCAGCTGACGCGGGAATTGGTCCTGAACTAGTGCGTGCGACTGGATGCGCGGGTTCGTTCGCATGCTGCGTTGATCATTTTGGCGTCGCCAACAACGCATTCACGGTGATGGCTTCCCGGTTTTTGAGCGGTGACGGATCGGGGGTTTCAGGGGGCAGCAATAGTGAATCGCGTTAAGAGGCCCTTGCCTGACAAGGGCCTTTTTTTTATGCATCGGTTGCCCCGCGGGTTGGCGTGAGAGAAGCGGTCGTCTGGCCGGCCCGACGCAGCCGACGAAGGATCAGCAGACGGAATACGGCGGGGATGACCAGCGCCCGCCGGTGCGATGAAGCCGATGATCGTGGCTACCGACACGGCGTACTCGAGCAGCCGGATCAGCCACGACCAGTACCAACGGCTCGCTGAGCATGATCAGCGCCGCTCCGCTCACGCGCCGGAACAATGCATGGATCAACAGGAAGAGGCACGGCCATCCATGCTGAAAAGCGAGGACGGTCAGCTCGCCACCTATGTCCACGTCGATACAGCCGGCAGCGATCTGCCGGCACAATCCCGGCAACGCCGTAGGCATGTACAGCAGCGTGCCTTCGCCCATCGCGGGCATGAACCCGCTGCCGAGCCGGCTGAGCGGAACGATCGCGGTGAAGAGCAGCAAGCCGGCGTCGCAGGCTGCTGTCAGGCGCTGTCAGCAGTGGCGAGGGCGAGGCCGTCCGGCCGATGGGATTCGCCCCGACCTGCGAGCATCATGGACGGGGAACTTTCGCCACGGCTGCGCCTCATGTCATCACGCTCCACCGTTGCTCCGCTCGTGCTTGCGATCGGCATGCTGTTGATCAGCATGGTTTCGTACCAATGTGGCGCGTCATTGGCCAAGCACTTGTTTCCGCAGGTCGGCGCGCAGGGTGCCACGGCCTATCGGCTGGGGCTCAGTGCGTTGATGCTGCTGTTGTGGCGGCGGCCGTGGCGTCGATCCAGCACCAGTCGGAACACGGGCCACCGCGACTGGCGCGCGCTGTGGGGATACGGCCTCTCGATGGGTGCGATGAACCTGGTGTTCTACATGTCGCTGCGCACGATCCCGCTGGGCATCGCGGTCGCACTCGAATTCACCGGGCCGCTGGCGCTGGCTCTGTACGGTTCGCGCCGCTTGCTCGACTTTGTCTGGATCGCGCTGGTGGTCGCCGGGCTGGCCTTGTTGCTGCCGCTGCGCGCGCAGGCGCACGCGCTCGATCCGGTCGGCGTGATGTATGCGTTGGCCGCTGGCGTGGGCTGGGCCTTGTACATCGTGCTGGGGCAGAAGGCGGGGGCTGCCTACGGTGGCGACGCGGTGACGCTGGGCACCTCGATCGGCGCGTTGCTGGCGATACCGTTCGGCATCGCGCACGCAGGCAGCGCGCTGCTGTCGCCAGCGCTGCTGCCTTATGCGCTGGGCGTGGCGGTGCTGAGTTCGGCGTTGCCGTATTCGCTGGAAATGATCGCGCTGACCCGGTTGCCGGCACGCACCTTCAGCACCTTGCTGAGCCTGGAGCCGGCCATCGCCGCGGTCGCCGGCGTGGCGCTGCTGGGCGAGCGTCTCAGCCTGCTGCAGTGGCTGGCCATCCTGACCATCATCGTGGCAGCGGCAGGTACCGCGTTGAGCGTACGTCAGCCCGTGCTGGCCGAGCCGCTGGCGAACTGAGAAGCGCCGGCGCGCCGCTCACGCTTTAACCTCCTCGCGGGCGTTCACGGTCGCCTTGCGTTCCTGCTTGCCCCAGCCTACGGACGGCCCGCGAATGGCCGTCCATACCGAACGCACCACCACGTAGTACATCAGCTGGCGGTAGCCGAAACGCTGCAGTACCAGCCACCACAGCAGGCTCCACTTCTCCTTCTTTTCCATCGCGAAGGCGAGCGCCGAGGCGGCGAGGTCGACGGCCATGAAGGCGGCGTAGAAGATCAGCATCTTCATCAGGTTGGTGTCGTCGAACTGGCCGCGGTGCTGCAGGTAGTCGAGGCCGGTGCTGACGATCTGCCATACCAGCACCAGATCCACCAGCGGCGAGACGACCGAGAACATGATCTGGAACAGCCACACCTGCGGCAACGCGATGGTGCCGAGCGCGCCGTAGCGCGGGCGGAAGGTGGCGTCACGGTGTTTCCACAGGCATTGCAGCGTGCCGTAGGCCCAGCGGAAACGCTGGCGGGCGAGACCACGGGCGGTGTCGGGTGCTTCGGTCCAGGCGATGGCCTCGGCATCGAACAGGGTGCGGTAGCCAGCCTTCTGCACGGCGATGGTGAGGTCCTGGTCCTCGGCCAGCGTGTCGGCAGGAAAGCCGCCCAGTCGTTCCAGCGCTTCGCGGCGCCAGGCGCCGACCGCGCCGGGCACCACGGTGATCGCGCCGAGCGCTGCCAGCGCGCGGCGCTCCAGGTTTTGCGCGGTGATGTATTCCAGCGCCTGCCAGAGGGTGATCAGGTTGACGCGGTTGCCGACCTTGGCGTTGCCGGCAACCGCGCCAACCGCAGGATCGGCGAACCAGCGCACCAGGCGCGGAATGGTCTCCGGTTCGAATTGCGTGTCCGCGTCGAGCGCGACCACCACCGCGCCGTTCGATTCGCGCAGTGCCGTGTTGACCGCATGCGCCTTGCCGCCGTTGGGGATGGCGATGAGCCGCACGCGCGGGTCATGCGCGTAGTGCGCGGTGACTACGGCCGAAGTGGCGTCCAGCGATCCGTCGTCGACCACGATGACTTCGAGATTGGCGTAACGGCTGCGGAGGATCTGGCGGATCGAGCTGGCGATCACTTTCTCCTCGTTGTAGGCGGGGATCAGTACCGACACCAGCGGCGGATTTTCTCCGAGCACGGGCAACACGCGGTGGCGCTCGCGTGCGCGGTTGAGCAGGGCGAGACCGCCAAGCAGCAGCAGCCTGGCCACGCCCAGGGTGATGGCGGCGGTCAGCAGCCAGCGGATCAGGTGGCCGAAAAAGCCGAGCGCGAGGAATACCGAACGATCGGCCCACTGCGACAGCGAGCCCGGCGCCAGCGACGGCATGGTCTGTTCGCGGGTGAGGCCGGCCAGCGCCGACACCGTGACGAAGTCGTAGCCCTGCGCGCGCAGGCCGTCGATGATGCGCGGCAGCGCGGCCACCGTCTGCGAGCGTTCGCCGCCGCCGTCGTGCAGCAGCACCACCTGGCCCTTGCGGTCGGGGTTGGTGGTGGCGATCTGGGTCATCACGTTGTTGACGATCTGGTCGGTGCCCGGGCGCTGCCAGTCGTCCGGATCGATGTGCAGGCCGACCGAGAGATAACCCATCTTCTGGGCGATCTGGATCGGTACCAGTTCATCGGCGGTGGTCGGCTCGGCGTCGCCGAAGTAGGGCGCGCGGAACAGCCGCATCGAGTGTCCGGTGAGCGCCTCGAACAGGCGCTGGGTAGCGTTGAGTTCCAGCGCCACGATGCCGGGTGGACTGTCGCCGAGATTCGGATGGGTGAAGGTGTGGTTTCCGACGTCGTGGCCCTCGGCGACTTCGCGCTGAACCAGACGCGGCGACATCTCGGCATTCGCGCCGATGATGAAGAACGTGGCCGGCACGTGCTTCGCCTTGAGGATGTCGAGGATCTGCGGCGTCCATTCCGGATCGGGGCCGTCATCGAAGGTCAGCGCGATCTTGTGCGGCAAGCGTGCCGGCGCGGTGGATCACGTAGGAACTGGGCAGTGCGGTGTAGCTCTCGTCATCGATGCTGCCGTCGTCCTTGTCCAGCTCGATGGTGCGTGCGCCGGGCGACGGCTCGCTGGTGATCTCGAGCACCTCGCCCTGGCCTTCGATGTCGATGTCCTGGCCCTGACCGATCGTGCGCAGCTGAGCGGGTGCGGACGCACCGTAGTTGCGGCCGAGCACCGACCAGATCGACGGGTCTTCCGAACCCAGCCGCCACAGGGCGTAGCCGTAGGGCTTGTAGTCGTCGGCGGCATGGATCTGGTTGTAGGCGGTGGCACCGTCGAGGAACCAGACCTGGTGCGTGCTGCCATCGTCCTCGCTGTAAGAGAAATGCGGGTTTTGCGTGTCCGGGTCGAAACTGATCCCGGCTTGCGCATCGGCGGCGCGATCCATCGCGTCCTGGAACGTGAGCGCCTCGGCATTCTGTCCGTGCGACCAGTCGTAGCCGTAGCTGCCGATCGCGATGATGGTCTGGTCCGGATCGAGCGCCTTCATGCGCTTGTCCAGCGTCTGCTCGAACCAGTCTTCGGCGGCAATGCTGCCCGGGTCCTTGCCGGCCCAGTGCTGGTCGTAGGCCATCAGCAGCTCGAAGTCGACGATATCGGCGTAGCCGGCGTAGTCCCAGTCGGCGTCGTCGAACGGCACCGACAGCACGATGCCCCAGCCGTGCGGATCGAACGCATCGTTGAGCTCGGACAGGAAGGCCTTGAGGTTCGGTTGCGCGCTCGGGGGGATCTCCTCGAAGTCGATCGTGACGCCCTGGAAATGGTTGGCGGAAAGGAAGGCGACGATCTGCGCTATGCGCGCCTGCCGCATGGCCGGATCGGCCAGCAGGCGCGCCAGGCCCGCCCCGTCCCAGCTGCCTCCCACCGCGTTCTGCAGCAGCGGCAGGATCGGGGTGGAAGGTTTCTGGGCACGGATCAGGTTCAATGCCTTGGCGTCGATGCTGGTGTGCAGCGCCATGTCCGGGCCGCTCACGCTCATCCAGGTCGGGATCACCCAGTCCAGCGTAGGCAGCGCGCGCTTAAGCGACGGGTAGCTGCTGTCATCCCAGTTGACGTAGAAACCGATCGCCAGCGGGCGGCCGGCCGGTTTGTCCAGCGAGGGCGGCGGAACGTGCGCGGCTGTCGCCTTGCCGGCATGCGTGCGCCTGGCGTGCAGCAGCTTTTGCCGCGCGCGCACCTCGGCGGCCAGCTTCGCCGCCGGCTTCAGCAACTCGGGCGCGGCGGCTTTCACGCTGGTCAATGCGTGCCGTGTCTTGGCGTATTCGCCGATATGCAGGCCGGCCATGTTCGGTCCCACGAAAAGGCTGACGGCGCATGCCACCACGAACAGCGTGCTGATCACGCCGGCGGCCAGCGCGAACCGCGAGACATGGATGGCACGCCGGCCGGTCGGGTCGAAGAAGATCGGTTTCTTTTGCATGCCAGAAGTAGGGTCGGCGGGCGCGGTGGATCGCCAGTGTGCACGCAACAGCTTAACCGCCGCGGAGCGGCTTGCCGCGATGGGTCAGCCGATCACCGGTCCCGGCACCGGCTTGCTGAAATCGTGTGGGATCAGGTTTCCGGTCAGGCGGAACACGCCCTCGTGGATCTTGCGTGGCAGCACCACGTCGAGCACGGTGGTCTGGTGCGGGCCGAGCACGCCGAACAGGTCGTCGCCCTGCGCACTGACCGCCAGCGCGTGATGCACCAGACCGTCGAGGTCGATCGGTTGCACGCTGGCGCCGTAGGGCCTATGGCTGGCAACAGGCGGGCGCAGGGTCTTGCGCGTGTTGCGCGGATCGGCCACGCGGGCGTCGCCCGCGAGCAGGCTGTGGTCGAGGAACAGGGAGACGTTGGTGCGCTGCTTCGAGTTGGCCTGCCGGTCGATCATGAAACCCTCGGGCATCAGGTCGGCGCTGGCCTGGGTGCCCGCGGTGAGCAGGAAACCGGCGCCGTTCAACGGTTCGCCGGCCTCGTCGGTAAGCCGCACGATCAGCAGGCTGCGCGGGTCGTGGATATGCACGCGCGGTGCGAACGGCCCGGCCGGTTCCAGCTCCACCTTGTCCGCGTCGCGTGCGGCGTTCTCACGGTCGAACGCGTCGCAGAGAGCGCCGTATTCGTTGGCGGTGCGGATCAGCAGGCAGCGCAGGATGGCCAGCACCGTGGCCGGCGCGGCGCTGGCCATGATGCCCTGGGCGAGGCCTGAATGGGCGGCGCCGGCGATCAGCTTGAACGCGCAGCGCGGGCCGCGGCTGAGGTTGAGCGTCAGTGCGTCGACACCACCCGAGGCCGTGACGGTTTGCGGCGACAGCACGGCGTGATGCGCGTTGAGGTTGGCCGCCGCGATGCGCACCACGCCATCGGAACCATCCTCACCGGTATAGCTGTTGAGGGGGTCGTACAGCGATCGGTCGGGGCGGTCGCCGGTCAGCACGAACTGGAACTGGCCGCGCGCGAGCGGATCGTCGCTGTGGATGTAGTCGAGGTTGAGCGACAGCGATTCGGCGCTGCCCAGTTCCAGCCAGTCGAGAATGCGCTGGCCCGGATCGACCCCGGCGAACCACGACTTGATCCGGCCGAGCATGCCCTTGCCCAGCTGCGCCAGCGCCGAGCCGTAGTTCGCCGGGGCCAGCATCACCAGGTGGCTGAGCTTTATGGTGCTGTGCGTAGCCGGCTTGTCGCGTTGCGCGCGCAGCCACTCGCGCACCACCGGCCCGCCGGTGGAGTGGGTGATGCAGGCGAAGCTGGCGTCGAGCAGATGCAGGTCGCGCAATGCGTGGTCGAACGCGCGTACCAGGTCGGGCATGGTCACCGCATCGTCGAAACTCACGTATTCGGATAGCCAGATGTCGGCGAGAGTGAGCGCGAGGCCGGCGGCGGTCGCTTGCTGCTGCACTTGCTGCGGCAGCTGGCCGTAGGTGGAGGTGCTGGTGACGCTCCAGCCGTGGACGAAGACGAGAGTGGTCATGGCCCGCTCCTGCTGCGATGGCCCAGCCTAACCAATGTCGCGCAGCGGAACAGCAAGTATTTCCCCATTGGCCAGGGCTGCGCCCGGCATAATCGCGCTTTCATTCCTGTCGCCGCGAAGCTGCCCATGACCCTGACCGTGCTGCTCATCTTGGTGTTGCTGGCCATCGCGCTGGCGTGGCTGGAGTGGCGTCGCTGCAGCCGCGTCGCGCTGGCGCTGGCGGTGGTGCTGTTGCTCGCGATCGGCTGCGGCCCGGTGCCCGCCGGCTTGCTGGCCCGGCTGCAAGCCGGTGCCGCCACGGACGCGCCGATCGCGTGGGGGCAGCGCAATGCAATCGTGCTGCTCGGTGCCGGTACGGTGCGCACGGACGCAGGGCAGGTCGAGGCGACCCTGTTCGCGTATGGCCGCCTGGCCAAGGCAGCGATGCTGTATCGCGCCTGCCGGCAGAGCGGTGCATTGTGCAAGGTCGAGGTGAGCGGCGGCGATGCGCGGCGCACGGGCAAGTCGGAGGCAGCGGTGTATGCGGAGGATCTGCAGCGGCTGGGCGTCGATCCGGCCGACCTGTTGCTGGAGACGCACAGCATGAACACCTGGCAGAACGCGCAATTCAGCGGGCCGTTGTTGAAGGCATGGAACGCCGACCACGTGTTGCTGGTTTCTTCGGGCTTCCACCTGCGCCGCGGCATGCTGTACTTCGCGCACTTCGGCATCCGGGCGACGCCGGTGCGCGCGGACTACGTCGACGGCGTGATGTCCTGGCTGCCGCTGGCATACAACTTCACCATGGCCGACGTGGCGCTCCACGAATACACCGGTATCGCGCGTTACCACCTGTACAACGCGTTGGGCTGGAACATCGAGGCGACGAAGCCCGGCTCGTTGTAGCAGCCGGCGGATTTGCAGAGCGACTTCAGTCACGATGCTCTTGGCTTCGAGATCGGAAAGGCATCGCGACTGAAGTCGCTCCCACAGAGGCCAGCCTGCTTCAATCCCACGATTCGCGCATAACCATCAGCCGCACTTCGGTCATGTCCTCGATCGCGTAACGGATGCCCTCTCGCCCCAGGCCCGACAACTTGATGCCCCCGTAAGGCATGTTGTCCACGCGGAAGCTGGGGATGTCGTTGACGATCACACCGCCCTGTTCCAGTTCGTTCCACGCGCGCATGGCGTGGTCGAGGCTGTCGGTGAAGATGCCCGCCTGCAGGCCGAAGTCGGAGTCGTTGACCATCGCGATGGCGTCGTCGAACGTGTCGAAAGAGGCGAGCAGGGCGAACGGGCCGAAGGCTTCCATGCGGTTTGCCTTCGCGTCAGCCGGCACGTTTTCCATCAATGTGGCTTCGAGCATGTTGCCTTCGCGCCTGCCGCCGCACAGGATACGGCCGCCAGCCTTCTTCGCCTCGCCGATCCAGCCATGCAGGCGTTCGGCGGCGGCCTCGTCGATCATCGGCCCGAGGAACACGTCCTTCTGTTTGGGATCGCCGGCCTTGAGCTTTTTCGTCGCCGCGACGAGCTTCCTTTTCAATGCGTCGTAGATGTCGGCATGCGCGTAGATGCGCTGCACGCCGATGCAGCTCTGGCCGGACTGGTAGAACGCGCCGAACACAAGCCGCTCGACCACCCGATCCAGGTGCGGATCCTGGTCGGCATCGACGATGCAGGCCGCATTGCCGCCCAGTTCCAGCACCACTTTCTTGCGACCGGCGCGCGCTTTCAGCTCCCAGCCGACCTGCCCGCCGGTGAACGAGAGCAGCTTGAAGCGCTCGTCCTCGACCAGCGGCGCGGCGTGCTTGCCATCCAGGGTGAGGATCGAGAACGCACCCTTCGGCAGGTCGGTCTCGGCCAGCACTTCGCCGATGATCAGCGCGCCGATCGGGGTTTTCTCGGCCGGCTTCAGCACGAACGGACAGCCTGCCGCGATCGCCGGCGCCACCTTGTGCGCGACCAGATTCAGCGGAAAATTGAACGGCGTGATGAACGCCAGCGGCCCCAGTGGCACGCGTTTCGTATACCCGTGATAGCCGTCCAGACGGCCGGCCAGTTCCAGGTTCAATGTTTCGCCGTTGATGCGCACCGCTTCCTCGGCGGCGATGCGGAACGTCTCGATCAGCCTCGTCACCTCGCCGGCGGCATCCTTGATCGGCTTGCCGGCCTCGATGCACAACGCCTCGGCCAGCTCGTCGCGGCGTTCGACGAAACGCTGCGCGCAGTGTTGCAGCACGGCCTGGCGTGCCCACGGCTTGAAGTTGCGCATCGGGGCGGTGGCCTTCACCGCCGCGACGAGGGCTTTCTCGACGGCCTTCGCATCGGGCACCGCGACGCGGGTGGCGACCTTGCCGCTGTACTTGTCCAGCACGGCTAGGTCGGTATTGGGCTGTTGCGGCTGGTTGGCGAGGTAGTAGGGATAGCTTTTCTTGAGCATGGCGCTTCCTTTTTTTTCGCTGCAGCAAGCATATGAGCCGCCGGTGTTCAGGCAATGTGAGACGCCTACCCGCTCAGTGGTGACCATGCCCAGGCAGCACGGCCACGATCATCCGAGATGACCTTGAGCCGCAAGCGCCTGTCGCAAGGGCTCCAGGTGCTTCGCGTAATGTCGCCACTGGTTGAGGCTGCGCATATGGATCGATTCGCGCACCTGGACGTTGCTGGGCGTGGCGACGGGTGCGGTGTTGAGTTCCGGCTTGAGGCAGCTTTCTTCCATATCGAGTCCGCAATACGCAATCACCCGGCGCATCGTGGTCTCGGGATCGTGGACCAGCGATGCATAGGAAACATCGAGCATGGCATCGGGAATGCGGGTCCGCCAATGGTTGGCCACAGTGGCGTATTGCCCGTAATGCTGGGCCAGTGCCCGCAGGTCGTAACTGTATGGCGAGGTGTTGCCAAACATGGCCTTGAAATTTGAAAAGCAGGTATCCATCGGGTCACGGACCATGTGTAGGATCGGCGCGTGAGGCAATGCGCGGCGAATGAACGCGACCATCTGGATATTGCCCGGCAGCTTGTCGATGTAGTACCGGCGTCCCTGCGCGCGCCATTGGGTCTGTTCGAGGTAGCGTGCGCCGACCTCGACGAAATCGATATCCGGACTGCGCTGGATTATCTTGAGCAGTCCTGCGGTCCTGGCGGGTGCGACATCGGCCACCCAGTGCATTTGGCGCCAGAAATCGATGATTTCGCCGGCGGAAGTTACCTCGGAATGGCTTGAAAGCATGCGATCGAGCAAGGTCGTTCCCGAGCGAGGCAGTCCGACGATGAAGATCGGCCTGGGGCCATCAAACTTCAGCTTGGACGTGTGGCCAACGTTGCCGATGACTTCAGGCGTGCTCGTCAGCGCCTTGACGACCGCAGCCCCGCCATCGCCGTCGTACGGGTTGATCTCGTGCATGAGGGCATTGCATCGAGCCAGTGCCGGCCATGCTTCGTCATGGCGCCCAAGATCGTCCAGAACCTTGAAGAGTGCGTATTCGAATTCCGCGCGAACGAATTTGTCGCTCTGGTTTGGCCTGTCTTCTGGCAGACGGCGTAACTGCTGCCGCACGAAATCGAGTCGATTCGATTCAGGCGTCTGCTTGCGCAAGTTCACCAACACCATTGCCGCGTCGCCAAACTGTGGCCAGCGCTGCAGGCATTTCTCCAGCACGTCGCAGGCCTGGCCGATGTTTCCGCTGAACTGCAGGAGCATCGCGCGCAGATGATGATCGCCAGGCGAGTCGGCCCCGGCATGCATGGCCTCGTCCATCAAGGCTTTTGCCATGGCTATCTCGCCGGTGGAAAAACGCAGTTGCGCCTGGGCAACCAGCAATTCGGACGGCGGATGGGGAGCCTGCGCGAGGAAGTCGAGGCAAGCGCGGGCGGCGAGAACTTCCCCGCGGGCCAGCAAATGCTGCACGAGCCGTATGATCAGCGGGGCGTCCGTGGGGAGGCGTCGCAACGCCTGCAGCAGCGGGCGGCACGATGCACGGAGTTGGCCCTGCCTCAACATCACCTCGGCCAAGTCGATGCAGGCTTCGGTGTCGTGGGGATCAAGCTTCAGCAGGGACTCCAGTGCCGCCTGCGCCTCGGACCATTGCCCGGCACGGAGGTGCTGCTGGGCGCGCTGACGAAGTCCATTGCTATCTGAAAAAGGGTGCTGTGTGTTCATTTCGGCGACCGTTGACGTGGCCTGCAAACGGTCGAGTATCGACATCGCGACGCGCCGGAGCCGAGCTCGACATCGTCCGACTCTTCAGGAGACGGTTGCATTTTGCCTCGGAGGCATCCCCGGCCTCTTCTGGCAAGGTCTTTCAGTTTGAGGCTGATCCACTTCGATCAGCATCGACGCGCAGGATCAATTCGCCATCGGCGAGGCGGGCGCGCAGCGGTGTGCCGACGGCCACTTCTTTTGCCGACCGCAATACCTGGCCGTTGGCATCGAAGATGATGGCGTAGCCGCGCTCCAGCGTGGCCAGCGGGCTGCACGCGTGCAGCGTGTGACCGGCATGACGCAGTTGGGTCTGGTGGCGTTCGAGTACGTGAATGATCGCGCGGCGCAGGCGCAAATCGTTTTCGGCGAGCCGTCGGGCGAGCATGGACAGTCGCGCGCGTGGATGCTGCGCCAGCAGCCGCGCATGCAGTCGCTCCAGCCGGTTGCGGCGAAGCTGGCCTCGTTCGCGCAGCGCGGCGGTCAGGCGGCGTTGCAGGTGCAGCAACCGCTCGCGGTCGCGCTGCAGGCGCGCCTGCGGCCGCTGTGTCTGCAATCGGGCCAACAGGTGATCGACGCGTTGCGCCTGTGCCTGCAGTCGACGCTGCAGCAAGGCGAGCATGCGTTGTTGCAGCTGCCGCAGATGACGGCCGGTCGCCACTGCGTCGGGTACCAGCAATTCGGCGGCGGCGGACGGTGTGGGAGCGCGCAGGTCGGCGACGAAGTCGGCGATGCTGAAGTCGATCTCGTGGCCGACGGCGGAAACCACCGGCACCGCGCTGGCGTGGATCGCGCGCGCCACGGTTTCCTCGTTGAACGCCCACAGGTCTTCCAGCGAACCGCCGCCGCGGGTCAGCAGCAGCACGTCGTAGCGTGTGCTGGCTGATGCCTTGCGCAGCATGCTGACGATCGCCGACGGCGCCTCGCGTCCCTGTACCGGCACCGGCAGGACCTCGACGTCGGCCAGCGGCCAGCGCCGCGCCAGCACGCTGAGCACGTCACGAATCGCCGCGCCGGTGGCCGAGGTGATCACGCCGATGCGGCGCGGGTAAACGGGCAGGGCACGCTTGCGCAGCGGTTCGAACAGACCTTCGGCGGCCAGCCTTGCCTTGAGCTGCTCGAACTCGCGCTGCAAGGCGCCTTCGCCGGCCGGCTCCATGTATTCGGCCACCAGCTGGAATTCGCCACGTGGCTCGTACAGGCCGACCTTTGCACGCAACAAGACCTGCATGCCGTCGACCGGGCGGAAGCGCAGCGCCGATGCCTTCAGCTTGAACATCGCGCAACGCACCTGCGCGCTGCTGTCCTTCAGGGTGAAATACAGATGTCCCGACGCAGGCTTGGCCACGTTCGACAGCTCGCCTTCGATCCACACCTGCGGCAGCACGTCGCCCAGCAGGTCGCGCACCAGGCGGTTGAGCGAGCTGGGGGTCAGGATGTGGCGGGGCGGGGTGTCGTCGAACGGCGCTGACATAAGGGCGCGAGCCTAACATGTCGATGAAATCAATTTGTGAGAAAACATCTGCTTGACGAACGTAGTGCAGGAGGAACATCAAGCAGGTTGGCGGTGTTCAATCGTCCGCTTCGTGCGGCTCCCGCTGGCGCCCGTGCAGGCGCCAGGTGCGGATGCCAAGGTTGAACGCGAACCAGCCGGCCAGCACGCCGAACGGCCAGGCGATCCATGCCGGCCACAGGAACGCGACGACGGCAAGCATCGCCAGCACCACGGTGCCGATGAACAGCGGGCCGCCCGAGGTATCGCCGAGCACGCGCCGGTTGGTCAGCGCAGCGCCGACATTGTTGGCGATGCGCAAGGCTCCTGCTGCCGCGCGGCCGGAACTGCCGCCGCCCCGATGCATCCGTGGTGGCCGTGCCCCGCTGCTGCGCACGTGGTTGCTGCCGCGCCGGCGCCTGGTCAGCACGATCTCGGTGGCGTTGTCGAGGTCGCGCTCGTACTGTGCGGCGAGCTGGCCCGCGAAACCGGCATCCTCGACCGCTACGTCGAGCTCGCGGTTGCTCAGCCAACTGGCGATGTTGAGGTTCGACGAACCCACTCGCGCCCATTGCCCGTCGGCCACCGCGGTCTTGGCGTGCAGCATCGAGCCGTTCCACTCGAATACGCGAATGCCGGCCTTCAGCAGTGGCCGATAGCCCGAACGCGACATGCCGGCCACCGCCGGGATGTCGCTGCTGCCCGGCACCAGCAGACGCACGTCCACACCGTCGCGGGCGGCCGCCACCAGTGCCTGCACGTACGGCGCAAGGCCCACGAAATACGCGTCGGTGAGCCACAGCGTGTTGCGCGCCATCGAAGCAATCAATTGATCGAGCCGGTACATGCCGGCCGTGGCCGGTTGCGTGGCGATCAGTCGCAGCGAGATGGCGCCCGCCGGCGTAGCCGGTTCCGGCAGCGGCACAAACTGCCGCAGGACGACACCGGTTTCGCTCCAGCTCTGCGCAAAGGCGGCTTCGAGTTCGGCCACGGCAGGCCCGCGCAGCGCGACGCCGGTGTCGCGCCATGGCGGCACATCGCGGCTCGGGTCACCCAGCCATTTGGCGCTGATGCAGACGCCGGACAGGAAACCAAGCACGCCATCGACCACCAGCAGTTTGCGGTGGTCGCGGCTGAGCCACCCGAACGGCTGGCCCAACTGCGGCGGGTTGAACACACGCACTTCGCCACCGGCAGCGCGCAACGGTGCCCAGAACGACCTGCGCGACTGGCCCAGGCAACCTAACCAATCCACCACCACGGCGACGAACACGCCGTTTTGCGCGCGTTCCGTCAGCGCATCGCGAAATGCGCGGCCAACCTCGTCGTCTCTGACGATGTAGTTCTCCAGCAGCACGCGCTGCTGCGCGCCGCGGATCGCCGTCAGCCAGGCGTCGTAGTGCGCGGCGGCATCGATCAGCAGTTCCGCCGCGTTGCCGGTAAGCAGCGGTGCGCCGGCGGTACGGCTCAGCGCCTGTTCGGCCAGCAGCCGGCTGGGTGTGGAGGTGATCAATGGCGTGGGCATGGCGAGAGTCTAGGCGAAGGCCTGTTCGCGCGCTGTCTTTGGCAAGCTTCTGGCATGATCTCGCGCATGCCGATCGAGCACCGATATACCGACACCGATGCCTGCGCGGATTTCCTCATCGAAGAACTGGGGCCGGACCTGCGCATTGCCGCGCCGCTGGGTCTTGGCAAGCCGCATGGACTGCTGAACGCCCTTTACCGGCGCACGGCGTTGGACGGCAACCGCTCGCTGCGCCTGTACACCGCGCTGTCGCTGACCCGACCGCAGCCAAAGCCGGGACTGGAGCGGCGCTTCCTCGGGCCCTTTCTAAAGCGCCACTTCGGTGCCGACCAGGTCGATCCGCAGTACGCGCTCGACCAGGCCCGCGATGCGTTGCCATCGAACGTGGAAGTGCATGAGTTCTACCTGCAATCCGGCGCGCTGCTGCACTCGGACAGCGCGCAGCGCAGCTACATCAGCCAGAACTACACGCACGTCGCCCGCGACCTGGTGGTGCAGGACATCAACCTGCTGGTGCAACTGGTGGCGCGACGCGAAGGGCCGGACGGCGTGCGCTACAGCCTTTCGTGCAATCCCGACCTGACCCTGGATTTCCTGCGCCAGGTACAGCTTGCCGGCAAGCAGCGGCCGATGTGCGTGGCCGTGGTGCATCCGGACCTGCCGTATCTGAGCGGCAACGCGGAGGTATCCGAAGCGTATTTCGATGTCGAACTGCGCCCGGAAACGTCGCCGCCGCTGTTCGCGCTGCCGCGATCGCCGGTCGACCTGGCCGAATATGCGCTGGGACTGCACGCCAGTGCGCTGGTGAAGGATGGCGGTTGCCTGCAGGTGGGCATCGGTGCGTTGTCCGATGCGCTGGTCAAGGCGCTGCTGTTGCGCCAGCAGGACAACACCCTGTGGCGGCGTGCGCTGGTGGCGCTGGACCGCGGCGGCGCCACGCATGCGCTGGCGGGCTGGATGGGCGGCCTGGCCCCGTTTGAAACCGGCCTGTATGGCGCCAGCGAAATGGTGATGGACGGTTTCATGCACCTGCAGCGCGGCGGCATCCTGAAGCGGCGCAGCTGGGACAACCTGGCGCTCGAACGCGCGTCGGCCGCCGGACGGCTGGCGCCCGACGTGCCCGGCGGACATTACCTGCGCGGCGCCTTTTTCCTCGGCTCGCGCGAGCTGTACGAATGGCTGGGCGCCACCGAGGCGGCCGATCCCGATGCGATCGACATGTGCGCCGTGTCGAACGTCAACCAACTCTATGGCGACCACCAGGCCTTGGCGACACTGCAGCGTCGCGGTGCGCGCTTCTTCAACACCTGCATGATGGCAACCCTGCTTGGCGCGGCGGCGTCCGACACGCTGGACGATGGCACCGTGGTCAGTGGTGTCGGTGGCCAGTACAACTTCGTGTCGATGGCGCACGAGCTCCCTGATGGCCGCTCGGTGCTGTTGTTGCGCGCCACGCGGCAGGCGCGCGGCGGCATCGAAAGCAATATCCGCTGGAACTATGCGCAGACCACCATTCCGCGCCACCTGCGCGATATCTACGTGACCGAGTACGGCGTCGCCGACCTGCGCGGCAAGAGCGACTGCGAATGTGTGGAAGCGATGCTGGCGATCAGCGACGCGCGCTTTCTCGACGCGCTGTGCGCCGAGGCGAAGGCGCACGGCAAGCTGGCCGCGGATTTCGTGATACCCGAGGGATGGCGCAGGCATCGTCCACGCTACCTGCGCGAAGCCCTGCTGCCGTTCCGGCAGAAGGGCCTGTTGCCGGAATTCCCGTTCGGCAGCGATTTCACCGAGGTCGAGCAGCGCCTGCTGCCGGCGCTCGGCTGGCTGAAGAACAGCGGCAGCACATGGCGCGGCCGGCTGCGCCTGCTGCGCGCGACGTTGCGTCCGGGCGCACGGACGGCGGGGGAGAACGAAGCGCTGGCGCGAATGGGGCTGAGTGCGCCGGGCCGGTGGTCCGACCGTTTTCAGCAGCGACTGCTGAAGGCGGCGTTGCGCCGAAAGACATAGGAACCCGGCAGCGGGCCTTACGAAGGTTCGGCAGGCTGATCGGTTGGTCCGGGCGGGGCAGGTGCCGCATCTTTCGGCGCGGGCTCATCCAGCAAAGGCAGCACTGCCGGGCTGTCCAGGTCGTCGAACTGCTGGTGGTTGACCGCCCAGAAGAACAACCACACCGCGACGACCACCACCAGCAAGGTGACCGGAATCAATACCAGCAGGATGTTCACGCGCGCAGCTCGCGCGGGCCGGGTGCCGCGTGGGAATCATCGGGACGGCCGTCCGCGAAGCGGCGGCCGACGCGCAGCGCGTTGACCACCACCAGCAGCGAGCTCAGCGACATGCCGATCGCTGCCAGCCACGGCGGCACCAGGCCGATGGCGGCGAACGGCACGGCGCACAGGTTGTAGAGCAGCGACCAGCGCCGGCTCTGTGCCATGACGCGTTGCATCTGACGCGAGATGACGCGTGCGTCGACGAGGCCGTCCAGACGTCCATCCAGCAGCAACAGGTCGGCATGCGCCTGCGCCAGTTCGGTGCCGGAAGCCAGCGCGGCCGAGACGTCGGCACCGGCCAGCAGCGGCGCGTCGTTGCTGCCGTCTCCGACGGCCAGCGTGACGTGGCCGTCGCGGCGCGCTGCCTGCAGCCGTTCGAGCTTGTCGGCGGGCAGCTGGCGTGCGTGCCAGTCGCCGATGCCGAGCCGGCCAGCCAGCGCTGCCACGCGTCTTGCGTCGTCGCCGCTGGCGATCGTCGGCATGATGCCGTCGGCGCGCAGCGCGTCGAGCATGCGGCGGGCATCGGCGCGCGGCTGTTCGTCCAGATGGAAAGCCGCGATGGCACCTTGTGCATCGGCCAGCAGCAGCGCGCCCATCGTGTTTGCGGGCACCGTGTGGCCGCTGGGCGCGAGTGCGAAGTCGGCGCGGCCAAGACGCAGCGCATGACCATCGACCTCGCCACTGATGCCGGCGCCGTTGCTGACCTGCACCGACTGCGCACGCAGCGGCAGCGCGTGCTGGCGGGCGGCGTCGGCGAGCGCACGGGCCAGCGGATGCGAGCTTTCGTGGGCCAGCGCGGCGGCCAGTTGCAGCACGTGTTCCGGCGTGTCGCCGCGCAAGGGTTCGACCGCGTTGCGGTCCAGCTGCGGCACGCTCAGCGTGCCGGTCTTGTCGAACAAGGCATAGTCGACCCGCGCCAGTGTGGCGAGTGCGGCGCCATCGGTGACCAGCACGCCGCGACCGGCCAGCACGCCGAGGGCGCGGGTCAGCGTGGCGGGACGCGTCAACGCGAACGCACACGGACAGGCCACCACCAGCACCGAAACGGAGGCCTCGAAGGCACGTGCGGGATCGACCAGCAGCCAACCCAGCGCGGTGAGCACGGTCAGCAGCAGTACGCGGCCGACGAAGCGGCCGATCTCACGGTCGCTGCCGCCAACCAGGTTGCGCGCCTGCCGCGCACGCGCGGCCAATGCACCCAGCCGCGCCACAGTGGTGGCCGTGCCGCCATGTTCCACGCGAAGCTCGGCCGGGCCGGACAGCAGCACGCTGCCGGCGATCAGCCGTTCGCCATGCACGCGGCACTGTGGTCGCGACTCGCCGGACATCAGCGCCTCGTCCACCTGTACGCGCGCGCTTTCCAGCACGCCGTCGGCGGGCACGGTGCCGCCTTCGGCGATGTGCACGCGATCGCCGGGCAACAAGGTGATGGCGGCGACCGTCTCCAGCTCGCCATCGGCGCGCCGGCGCTCGGCCAGCAGTGGCGTCGCATCCACAGCCGCGTCGCCGAGCGCGCTGCTGCGGTGGCGCGAGCGCAATTCCAGATAGCGGCCGCCGAGCAGCAGAAACACGAACATGCTCACGGAATCGAAATAGATCTCGCCATCGCCGCGCAGGGTGTTGAACGTGCTGGCCAGAAACACCGCGATCACGGCCAACGCCACCGGCAGGTTGATGCCGAGCCGGCGTTCGCGCAGTTCGCGCAGCGTGCCGGTGAAGAACGGTTGCGCCGAATAGAACACCACAGGCACGGTAGTGATCAGGCCGAGCCAGCGGAACAGGTTGCGCGTGCTGAAGTCGACGAAATCGACCACGCCGATGTAGATCACGAACGCATATGTCATCACCTGCATCGCGCACATGCCGGCGACCAGCAGGCGCTTCAGCGCATCGTGCTGCTCGCGCGAGCGCACATCGTCGATGCTGTCGCGCGACAGCGGTTGCGCCGGACAGTTTGCGGCAGCGAAGTTGTCGAGAAGTAGCGGCAGCGAAGTGCGCCGTGCATCCCATACCACGCCGACCCGCTGCGCCGCCCGGTCGATCGCGACGCGCTGCACGCCGGGCAAGGCGCGCAGGCGTTGCTCCAGCCACAGCACCTGGCGGGCGTCATGCAGCGGCCCGACGCGCAGGGCTATTTCACTGCGGCCGTCGCGACGGGTGCGCATGACCTGCGCAGCCAGTTGCGGATGGCCCCATGCGGCGTGAGCATTCACGGCCGGGCTTCTGGCGGCGTCCGCGCGCTGTGGGCGCTGCTGGGTACGCCGAGGACGCCGGCGGGCGCAGCGTGCACCGGCGGGTCGGCGTGCCGCGTCGCCGCCACGATGATCCACACGCAACCCGCCAGCGACGCCACGAAGATGGCGGCGCCCAGCCACACGATGGGCTGGCGATACCAGCGCCCGCGTGGCGTGGACGCAAGGTTGTCAGTCGCCGGCTGCATGAGCTGAGGCGGCATCGCCCTGATGGGCGAGGTGATACACGTAGGCAGCCAGCACGCGCACCTGATCGTCGTTGAGGCGCTTGCTCCACGCGGGCATGTTGCCCTGGCGGCCCCCACCGATGGTGCGTTCGATCTCGTCGACCTTGCCGCCGTGCAGCCAGACCTTGTCGGTCAGGTTGGGCGCGCCCAGCGCAGGGTTTCCCTTGCCCTCGGGGCCATGGCAAGCCGCACAGGTGGTGAATAACGGTTGCCCGGCGGCGGCCCTGACCGCGTCGTGCGGCGAGCCGGACAGGCTGAGCACGTATTGCGCCAGGTTCTTGACGTTGTCCTCGCCCAGGCTGGCCCACGGCGGCATCATGCCGCTGCGTCCGTCATGGATGCTTGCCAGGATGTCCTTGCCGCTGCCCCCGTAGAGCCAGTCATCGTCGATCAGGCTGGGTGCGCCGACCTTCACGTTGCCAGAGCCGCCCCGACCGTGGCAGGCGGCGCAGTTGTCGACGAACAGGCGACCGCCCATCTGCAGGGCAGCCGGGTCATTGGCCAACTGCTCTACCGGGTATTGCCGGAAGCGCGTCACCAGCTCATCCATCTTGGCGTCGTTGATGGCCTCGTCGCGCGCCAGCTCGCCATGCGAGGTCCAGCCCAGGATGCCCTTGTGGCTGCCGAACCCCGGATACAGCACAAGATAGGTGAAGCCGGCCAGGAACATCGCGCCGGAGAACAGCAGCCACCACATTGGCAGCCTGCGCACGCCTTCGCGCAGCACGCCGTGCGCCCAGACATGGCCGCTGGTGCCGTCGGGGAGCGTCGGGATCTTGGCGCGCGGACCCCACAGGAACAGGAAAAAAGTGATACCCAGGTTGAGCACCACCAGAAACATCACCCACAGGGAAAGTCCGGTACTCACGGCTGCTCATCCTCAGGCTGGTTTGGCTCGGTGGGCGTTTTCGGCAACGGACCTTCCGGCTTGTCCTCCATCGGGATTTCCGACATGCGCTTGAACGTGGAGCGATGCCGCTTGCGCCAGGCCCAGATCCATATACCGATGAAGATCAGCATCAGGATCACCGTGATCACGCCGGTGACATGCCCCCAGACCGGACTCATCATGGCGTGCCTCCGTGACCTGCCGGTACCGGAACGCTCGGCGCCGGTTCGTTGCGAATGCCGAGGCCCTGCAAATAGGCGATCAGCGCATCCATCTCGGTCTTGCCGGCGACGGCTTCCTTCGCGCTGGCGATGTCGGCGTCGGTGTACGGGTCGCCGAGCCGGCGCAGGGTGCGCATGCGCGCCTCGATGTCATCCGCGTCGAGCTTGTTGTTGTCCAGCCAGGGGTAGGCCGGCATGTTCGATTGCGGCTCCGTCTGGCGGGGGTTCTCCAGATGCAGGCGCTGCCATTCGTCGGAATACTTGCCGCCCACGCGCGCAAGGTCGGGCCCGGTGCGCTTGGAGCCCCACTGGAACGGCCGGTCGTATACCGACTCCTCGGCCGTGGAGAAATGCCCGTAGCGCTGGGTCTCCGCGCGCAGCGCGCGGATCATCTGCGAATGGCACAGATAGCATCCCTCGCGCACATAGATGTCCTTGCCGGCCAGACGCAGCGGATCGTAGGGCAAGACTCCCGGCGGCGCCTTGACCGAATGGGCCTCGACGAACAGCGGCGTGATCTCGGCCAGGCCGCCGATGGAAACCATGATCGCGATCAGCACCGCGAGCAGGCCCGCGTTCTTCTCGATCAGTTCGAAATGTTTGTAAGCCATGGTGATGTGTTCCTCAACCGGCCGCAGGCAATGGGGCAGGCACCTGATGGGGTACCGGCTCGGGGATCGGCACCGGGATCGGCTTGATCAGCCGGGCGCGCGCATCGGCAGCGGTGTACCAGAGGTTCCAGGCCATGACGACCATACCGGCGAGCACGAACAGGCCGCCCATCCAGCGGATGATGTACATCGGCTTGATCGCGATCAGGCTGTCGATGAAGGCGTAGGCCAGCGAGCCGTCGGGCAGGGTCTTGCGCCACATCAGGCCCTCGGTGATGCCTGCCGTCCACATCGATCCGACATACAGCAGGAGGCCCATGGTGTGCAGCCAGAAATGCCACTCCATGCCCTTGTGCGAATACATCTTCTCCTGGCCCAGTGCGCGCGGCGCCATGGCGTACAGCGAACCGATGGTGATCATCGCCACCCAGCCCAGCGAACCGGAATGCACGTGGGCGATGGTCCAGTCGGTGTAGTGCGACAGTGAGTTCACCGTCTTGATCGCCATCATCGAGCCTTCGAAGGTCGAGGCGGCGTAGAACACCAGCGACAGCACCATGAACTTGGCCGCAGGGTCGATCTTCAAGCGATGCCACGAACCGTTGAAGGTGAGCAAGCCGTTGGCGGCCGAACCAAGACTGGGCATCAGCAGGATCAGCGAGAACGCCATGCCGACCGACTGCACCCAGTCGGGCAGGGCGGTGTACATCAGATGGTGCGCGCCGGCCCACATGTAGACCGAGATCAGCGCCCAGAAATTGACGATCGAAAAACGGTAGCTCCACAGCGGCTGCTGCGCCTGCCGCGGCACGAAGTAATACATCATGCCGAGGAAGCCGGCGGTGAGGAAGAATGCCACCGCGTTGTGCCCGTACCACCATTGCACCATCGCATCAACCACGCCCGAGTAGATCGGGTAGGACTTCCACATCGACACCGGCAGGGCCAGGTTGTTGACGATGTGCAGCAGGCCCACCGCGATGATGAACGCGCCGTAGTACCAGTTCGCCACGTAGATGTGCTTGATGCGCCGGCGCGTGAGGCTGCCGAAGAAAACCACGCCAAAGCTCACCCACACCACCGCGATCAGGATGTCGATGAACCACTCCGGCTCGGCGTATTCCTTGCTCTGGGTGATGCCCAGCGGCATCGTCGCCATCGCAAGCACGCACACCAGTTGCCAACCCCAGAACGTGAAGCCGGCCAGCCGGGTGAACGCCAGTCGCGCGTGCCCGGTGCGCTGCACCACGTAGTAGCAGGTGCCCATCAGTGCCGAGCCGCCGAACGCAAAGATCACGCCGAAGGTGTGATCGGGGCGGATCCGGCTGAAGGTCAGCCACGGCAGGTTGAAACTGAGACCTGGCCAGTAGAGCTCGGCAGCGGCGTAGACGCCGACCGACATGCCAATGATCCCCCATACAGCGGCCGCCAGCAGAAACTGGCGCACGACCCTGTCGTTGTAATACTCGGTGTTCGGCATGCGAATTCCCTGGTTGACCAGCAATTTTCGGACGAAGCATGTCGCCTTGCCATGACGGCGATCAATCCACTGCGGCAATCCGCCCGGCTCGGGTGACATCGGTTACCCGGATTTCCGGGACGCCCCATTGATCAGCTGCAGGAGGCGATGCGGGCACCGGCACACGCGTTCAGGCGGTACCGCGCGGGTCGTGGCTAGTGTCGGGCCGTTCATGCCGCCCCCGAAAATACGGAGGCGGCCGTGGCGGCCCGGTTCGCTTGCGTTGCCAGCTTGCGCTGATTTGCCACAGGGTCACAAGCCCGATCGGGTATCCTTGCAGGCCCTGCCGCGAACCGTCGCGACCTGTATTCCGGTTGATTCCATGAGTGAGATGGCTACACAGAAACCGCGCCCGGCCGGGCCGGCATTGCGCCGCCCCAGCGTGGCCGTTCAGATTGGCAAGGTGAAAGTCGGCGGCGGTGCGCCCGTGGTGGTGCAGTCGATGACCAACACCGACACCGAAGACCCGGCCAGCACTGCCAGACAGATCGCCGAACTGGCCCGCGCCGGTTCCGAGCTGGTGCGCATCACCGTGAATACGCCCGCTGCTGCGGCCGCGGTGCCGCGCATCGCCGAACGGCTGGCAATGATGGGCGTAGACGTGCCGATCGTCGGCGACTTCCATTACAACGGTCATCAGTTGCTGGAACGCGAACCGGCCTGCGCCGAGGCGCTGGCGAAATACCGCATCAATCCCGGCAACGTGGGCTTCGGCAAGAAGCACGAAAGCCAGTTCGCATCGATCATCGAGAGCGCGCTGCGCTACAACAAGCCAGTGCGCATCGGCGCCAACTGGGGCTCGCTGGACCAGGGCATGGTTGCCGCGCTGATGGACCAGAACGCACAGCGCGCCGATCCGTGGGATGCCTCGCACGTGGCGCGCGAGGCATTGATCCGCTCGGCCCTGGATTCGGCGGCGCTGGCCGAGAAGATTGGCCTGGCCCGAGACCGCATCATCCTGTCGTGCAAGGTCTCCGGGGTGCAGGAACTGATTGCGGTGTATCGCGACCTGGCTGCGCGGTGCGATTACGCGCTGCACCTGGGCCTGACCGAGGCGGGCATGGGAACGAAGGGCATCACCGCGTCCAGCGCCGCGCTGGCGGTGCTGCTGCAGGAAGGCATCGGCGACACCATCCGCATCTCGCTGACGCCCGAACCGGGCGCCTCGCGCACCGGCGAGGTGATCGTGGCGCAGGAGCTGCTGCAGACCATGGGGCTGCGCTCGTTCACGCCATTGGTTACCGCATGCCCGGGGTGCGGCCGCACCACCAGCGAATTCTTCCAGGTGTTGGCCAAGACCGTGCAGGAACACGTGCGCGAACAGATGCCGCTATGGCGGGTGAAGTACGACGGCGTGGAGAATCTCACTCTTGCGGTGATGGGCTGCATCGTCAATGGACCCGGCGAATCCAAGCACGCCAACATCGGCATTTCGCTGCCGGGCAACGGCGAGACGCCGGCGGCGCCGGTGTTCATCGATGGCGAGAAGGCGATGACGTTGCGCGGCGACAACATTGCCAACGAATTCGTGGGCATCCTGGATGCCTACGTGGCGCGCAAGTACGCGGCGCGTGCAGGCTAGGCTCTTGTGCATGGTCTGGATGGTGCCGGGCCCAGTCGACAGGCGACTTGCGGTATGAGCAGAATGCGCGGCACGAGCATCTTGCAGAGGTCTGCCGTGACGATGACTCCTCCTTTCCGCACCGCCCTGATCTACCTGATCGTTGCCGCGCTGTGGATCTGGTTTTCCGACCGGGCGCTGGACACGCTGGTCAGCGGCCAGGCGGAGCTCACGTTCCTGCAAAGCATCAAGGGCTGGCTGTTCGTGCTGGTCACCGCCGTGGTGCTGTACTGGATGATCGGGCGCGATCTGCGCCGGCTGGAGGCGCTCAACCGGATGCTGCGCAATGGCCACGAGCAATCTTTGCGCGTGCTGGTGTCGGCCATGGACATCCGGCACAAGGAAACCGGCGATCATTCCGAACGGGTGATGCGCATGGCGGTGGGGCTGGCGAAGCTGGCGGGTGTGCGCGGCAAGCCGTTGCATGACCTGACTTTCGGTGCGCTGCTGCACGATATCGGCAAGCTGGCCTTGCCGGACGCGATCCTGATCAAGCCGGGGAAGCTGGACGATCAGGAGATGGCGCACATGCGCCTGCATCCGCAGATCGGCCACGAGCTGTTGCAGCGGGTGGACTTCCTGAAAGCCGCCGGCGACATTCCCTACGGCCATCACGAGCGCTGGGACGGTGGCGGTTATCCGCGGGGTTTGCGCGGCGAATCGATTCCGCTGGCAGCGCGCATATTCAGCGTGGTGGACGTCTGGGACGCGTTGATCACCGCGCGGGTCTACAAGCCCGCGTGGCCGGAGCCGGAGGTGCTGGGTTATCTGCGCGACGTCGCCGGCAGCCAGCTCGATCCGGCATTGGTGGCGTTGTTCCTGGAAAACTACGACGAGCTCAAGGCGCTCGGACTGCCGGCCGAGGCGCGCTGATCCGGCTCCGCTCAGCGCGCGGGGGCTGAGTCCGGTTGCAGCAGCCGCGGGGTGAGGTCGGCCCAGCTGCCGACGCGTCCGGGCAACTGGCGAAGGCGGGCAACCTCCTGCAGGAACTGCCCGCGTGGCATTTCGATGGCGCCCAGTCCGAGCGTGTGGGGATTGCTGACCTGGGTGTCGATCAGCGGAAAACCCATGTCGCGCAGCAATTGGGCCAAGGCGACCAGCGCGATCTTGGAACCGCCGCTTTCGGCGCTGAACATCGACTCGCCGCAAAACAGCCGGCCGATCGCCACGCCGTAAATGCCGCCGACCAGCCGCTCACCTTCCCAGACTTCCACGCTGTGCGCGTGCCCCAACCGGTGCAGTTCGATGTACGCCCCGATCATGGCCGGCACCAGCCACGTGCCGGGGTCGCTCGGGCGCGGCGCCGCACAGCCGCGGATCACCGCGTCGAACGCGTGATCGATGGTGAGCCGCCAATGCCTGCCGGCAAGCTGGCGACGCAGGCTGCGGTTCACCTTCAGCGACGCGGTGTAGAACACGCAGCGCGGGTCGGGCGACCACCAAAGGATCGGCTCGCCTTCGCCGAACCACGGGAAGATGCCTCGGCTGTAGGCGGCCAGCAGGCGTGGCGGCGAGAGGTCGCCACCGAACGCGAGCAGGCCATTGGGCTCGGCCAGCGCGTCGCGCGGATCCGGAAAACGGTCCCTGGCATCGGCATCCAGCAAGGGCAGGCGTCTCATTGCCGGGCCGGTCCCCGGTCGGCAAACGGGTTGTGCTCCATCAGCTCGGCCGCATAGGCGTCGACCGCTTCCGCCTCGCCGGCGAGCGCCTTCGCCACGGCGGCGCGGAAGCCGGGGTCGTGCAGGTAGTGACGTGAATGCGTGCGCGCCGGTACGAACCCGCGCGCCAGCTTGTGCTCGCCCTGGGCGCCGGGTTCGAAACGGGTCAGTCCGTTGGTGATGGCGTAGTTGATGCCACGGTAGTAGCACAGCTCGAAATGCAGGCCCGGCACATCCACCGACGCGCCCCAGTAGCGGCCGTACAGAACGCTGTCGCTGCGCACGAACAAGGCCATCGCGACGATGCGTTCGCCGTCGCGCGCCAGTGCCAGCTGGGCCATCTGGCCGAGCGTGCCAAGCTGGCGAAAAAAGCTGCGGTAAGAGCCGCGTGGTTGCCCTTGGCGTCGAACGCTTCCGCGTACAGCGCATGCACGCTCTGCCACTCGAGGGGACTTAGCGTATCGCCGGCACGCCACTCGATCGCCAGTCCACCGGCGGCAACCTGCTGGCGTTCGCGCAGGATGTTCTTGCGCTTCTTGTGGCTGAGCGCCGCGAGGAATTCGGGAAAGTGTCGGTAACCGTGGTTATGCCAGTGGAACTGCACGTCCGACCGGGCCAGCCAGGTTTCGTCGAACGCGGCCAGTTCGTCCGGCTGCAGAAAATTGGCGTGCGCCGAAGACAGGCCAAGGCGATCGGCTTCGTCGCGCATCGCGCCGACCAGTGTGCGTTGCAGCTGAGGCGTGTGTGCGGTGCTGCCGGCCAGCAGGCGAGGGCCGGGCACGGGAGAGTAGGGCACGCCGTTGAGCAGCTTGGGATAGTAGTCGCCGCCGGCACGCTCCCACGCACTGGCCCAGCTCCAGTCGAACACGAACTCGCCATGCGAGTTGCCCTTCAGGTACAGCGGTGCTGCGGCGACCAGGCGGCCGTTTTCGTAGACGCCGAGGTGGTGGGCCTGCCAGCCCCACTCCGGTCGAATGCAGCCGCTTTGTTCCAGCGCATGAAGAAAGGCATGCGACACGAACGGATTGGTATCGGCGCGCAGGGTGTCCCATTCCGCGGCGGGTAGCTCGGCGATCGCGGCATGGAAGCGGATGGTCAGCATGGCATGGTTCTAAATTTCAGCCGGGTGCCTTGCAGGGGTCTACTTGGAGGTATGAGCAAGCGCTTTCCCTCCTCGCCAACCGTGTTGGGAGGAGGGAGTAGTGCTCAGCTCGCGGGGGTCTGCTGGTCGAGCCAGCGCTCGGCATCCAGCGCCGCCATGCAGCCGAAGCCGGCCGAGGTGACGGCTTGGCGATAGACGTGGTCGGCCACGTCACCTGCGGCGAACACGCCCGGCACCGAGGTCATCGTCGCCATGCCGCTCTGGCCGCTGTGGATCGTGATGTAGCCATCGTGCATGTCGAGCTGGCCTTCGAAGATGCCGGTGTTCGGCGTATGCCCGATAGCCACGAAGAAGCCGGTGGCTTCGATGTCGCGGGTGACGCCGGAGTTGACGTCCTTCACGCGCACACCGGTGACGCCGGTGTCGTCGCCGAGCACTTCATCGATGGAATGGTTCCAGACCAGCTCGATCTTGCCGGCAGCAGCCTTTTCGAACAGCTTGTCCTGCATGATCTTCTCGGCACGCAGCTTGTCGCGGCGATGCACCAGGTAGACCTTGCGGCCGATGTTGGACAGGTACAACGCCTCCTCGACCGCGGTGTTGCCACCGCCGATCACCACCACGTCCTGGTCGCGGAAGAAGAAGCCATCGCAGGTGGCGCAGGCGGACACGCCCTTGCCTTTGTATTTCTCTTCGCTGGCGATGCCGAGGTATTTCGCGGTGGCGCCGGTTGTGACGATCAGCGCATCGGCGGTGTATTCACCGGAGTCGCCCTTGAGCCGGAACGGGCGCTGCTTCAGATCCACCGAATGGATGTGGTCGAAGATCATCTCGGTGTGGAAGCGCTCGGCGTGTTCGGCCATGCGCTGCATGAGCGCCGGACCCTGCAGCCCTTCGACGTCGCCCGGCCAGTTGTCCACGTCGGTGGTGGTCATCAGCTGGCCGCCCTGCTGCATGCCGGTGATCATGGTCGGCTTGAGGTTGGCGCGCGCCGCGTACACCGCTGCGGTGTAGCCGGCGGGGCCGGAGCCGAGGATCAGCAGGCGGCTGTGCTTGGGGGTGCTCATGGTTGGTATAATCCTTGGGTTTGCTGGTGACTTGAGTGGCTATTCGCTCCAACCCCTGCGGCGGTTTCACCGAGCCGCACCGAATGTTGGAGGTGGAGCGCACGACCCCCGGGAGAATGGGGAATACGCAGCACCGATTCAAGGTGCCGGCAGATCAACGACACCACCGCGGCGGTTGCGCGATGGATCTACAACGTGCTCCCACAGGATTCTTTTTCCATGCGTATCGGTATCCCCTCCGAAACCAAGACCCTTGAAGGTCGTGTTGCCCTCGTTCCCGCCGCCGCCGCCGATCTGGTGCGCCGTGGCCACGAAGTGTTCATCCAGGCGGGCGCGGGCCTGAAGAGCGGCTTTGCCGACGAAGCCTACGTCAGGGAAGGCATCAAGATCGTGCCCGACGCTGCCGCGCTGTACGAGGCCGGCGAGCTGATCGTCAAGGTGAAGGAGCCGGTAGCCGGCGACCTGGCGCTGCTGAAGAAGCATCATCTGCTGTTCTGCTACCTGCATCTGGCCGCCGAACCGGCGTTGACCAGGACTCTGCTCGACATCGGCCTCACCGGCGTGGCGTTCGAGTCGGTGGAAGAGAACGGCGCGCTGCCGCTGCTGCTGCCGATGTCGGTGATCGCCGGCCGCATCGCCACGCAAATTGGTACCACCCTGCTGCATCGTCCGCAGGGCGGCAAGGGCAAGCTGCTCGGCGGCATGGCGTCCACTCCACGTGGCAAGGTCGTGGTGCTGGGCGCCGGCGCTGCCGGTGGCGCCGCCGCCGCGCTGGCCGCTGCGGCTGGTGCCAACGTGGTGGTGTTCGACAAGCGCCAGGATCGCCTGGCCGAGATGATGGCGATGGGCCCGAACGTCACCGCGCTGTATGCCTATGAATCGTCGGTGGCCGAGGAAGTGCGCGATGCCGACATCGTGGTCGGCGCGGTGCTGGTGCCCAGTGCCAAGGCGCCGCGGGTGGTCACCGAGGCGATGGTCAAGACGATGGAGCCCGGCAGCGTGCTGGTGGATATCGCGATCGACCAGGGCGGCTGCTTCGAGACTTCGAAGCCGACCACCTGGGAGAAGCCGACCTATGACGTGCACGGCGTGACGCACTTCTGCGTGACCAACATGCCGGGCGCGGTGCCGCAGACCTCGTCGGTGGCGATCTCCGCCGCGATCCTGCCTTACGTGCAGCGTCTGGCCGGCGGCAACGAATGGCGCGAATTCGCCCCGCTGAGCGGCGGCATCAACGTCGACGGCGGCAAGCTGGTGCATCCGGCGCTGCAAGGTATGCTCTGACCCTTGGCAGGCAGGAAGGGGGCACCCAAGGTGGCGCGCAGCGCAAATGTGAAACAACAACCGAGGGAAGGCCTCAGCGAGGAGCTGAAGCGCCGGCTGCGTGAAGCCGGCGCCCTGCTGCTGCTGCCGCTGGCTTTGTATCTGCTGGTGTGCCTGTTCAGCTACAACCCGCATGATCCCAGCTGGACGAACGCCGGCCAGCTGGAGCATGCGCACAATTTCGGCGGCACGGTCGGCGCCTACGTCGCCGACCTGCTGCGCTGGATCTTCGGCCTGGTTGCCTATTGTTTCCCGTTGCTGCTGCTGTTGCTGGGCGTGCAGGTGCTGCGCCAGCGCAACGAAGAGGTCGTGCATCCGTGGGAGCCCGCGCTTCGACTGATCGGCTTCGTGTTCTTCTTCATCACCGGACCGGCATTGCTGTTCCTCAACTTCCACGAGCCGGTGCTGCCGCAGGGCGTGGGCGGCATCATCGGGGTATGGGTGGGCGAAGCGCTGCTCAGCGCGTTCGGCGCCAAGGGTGCGCCGCTGCTGTTGCTGGCGCTGTTTCTGATCGCGGTGACGCTGGCTACCGGGCTGTCGTGGTTCAAGGTGATGGACTGGACCGGGCAGGGCGTATTGAAACTGGCCGGCTGGATCCGCGGCAAATGGCGCGAGGCGCCGCAGGCGATGGCGGCGCGGCAGGCACGCACCGAACGCGAGGTGGTCAAGAAGGCCGATGCGGTGAAGCAGGCCAGGCGCGAGCCGGTGCGCATCGAGGCGCCACCTCAGCCGGTGACCAAGAGCGAGCGAGCCAGGCTGGAGACCCAGATCCCGCTGTTCACCGGTGCGGCCACGCCGGGCGAGTTGCCGCCGCTATCGCTGTTGGATGAAGCGCCGCCGCAAGGCCCTGGCTACTCCGAAGAAACCCTAGAGGTGCTCTCGCGCCAGGTCGAGTTCAAGCTCAAGGATTTCAAGATCGAGGCCAAGGTGGTCGGCGCCTATCCGGGTCCGGTGATCACCCGTTTCGAGATGGAGCCGGCACCTGGCATCCGCGGCTCGCAGGTGTCGAGCCTGGACAAGGACATCGCGCGCGGCCTGTCGGTGGTCAGCGTGCGCGTGGTCGACGTGATCCCCGGCAAGAACGTGATCGGGCTGGAGATTCCCAACACCCACAAGCAGATCGTGTATCTGTCGGAGATCCTGCGCTCGGACAAATACGACCAGCTGAAGTCGCCGCTGGCGCTGGCGCTGGGCAAGGACATCGGCGGCAGGCCGGTGGTGGTGGACCTGGCCAAGATGCCGCATCTGCTGGTCGCCGGCACGACCGGTTCGGGTAAATCCGTCGCGGTCAACGCGATGGTGCTGAGCCTGCTGTACAAGGCCAGCGCGAAAGACGTGCGCATGATCATGATCGACCCGAAGATGCTGGAGCTCTCGGTGTACGAGGGCATTCCGCATCTGCTGGCACCGGTGGTCACCGACATGAAGGAGGCCGCCAACGCCTTGCGCTGGTGCGTCGCCGAAATGGAACGCCGCTACAAGCTGATGGCCGCCGTGGGCGTGCGCAACCTCGGCGGTTTCAACAAGAAGGTGAAGGACGCCGAGAACGCCGGTCAGCCGCTGCTCGATCCGCTGTTCCGGCCCAATCCCGACATGCCGAACCTTGCCGCGGAACCGCTGGAGCCGCTGCCGTACATCGTGATCATCATCGACGAGTTCGCCGACATGATGATGATCGTCGGCAAGAAAGTGGAGGAGCTGATCGCCCGCCTGGCGCAGAAGGCGCGCGCGGCCGGCGTGCATTTGATCCTGGCCACGCAGCGCCCATCGGTGGACGTGATCACCGGCCTGATCAAGGCCAACATCCCGACCCGCATCGCGTTCCAGGTGTCGAGCAAGATCGACTCGCGCACGATCCTCGACCAGTCCGGCGCGGAAGCGTTGCTGGGCCACGGCGACATGCTGTACCTGCCGCCGGGCACCGCCACGCCGGAGCGTGTGCACGGCGCCTTCGTCGACGATCACGAGGTGCATCACGTGGTCGCCTGGCTGAAGTCGCAGGGTGCGCCGAACTACATCGAAGGCGTGCTGGAAGAAGCGCAGCCGACCAGCGACGGCAAGTTCATCAACGACTCCGGTCTGCCGCAGGACGGCGAGGAGGGCGGTGGCGATGCCGACACCCAGCTCTACGACAAGGCAGTGGCGGTCGTTACGCAGACCCGGCGCGCCTCGATTTCCGGCGTGCAGCGGCATTTGCGCATCGGCTACAACCGCGCCGCGCGGCTGGTCGAGCAGATGGAGCAGGACGGCGTGGTCAGCGCGCCGCAGCACAACGGCAACCGCGAGGTGCTGGCGCCGCCACCGCCCAAGAACTGAACCCTGTTGTGGAAGCAACTTCAGTCGCAATGCCCTTCAGTGAACAGGCCGGCAGCATCGCGACTGAAGTCGCTCCTACCTTCGGTTAAGCCAGCACGATCCACAATCCACCGCCATCGCCACCCTCGGGAAATCCGATGAAACGCTTCATGTCTGCCCTGTCCGCCGTCGTCCTGGCGTTGTCGTTGAGCCCCGTGGCGCAGGCCGCCGCCGGCCCGGCGCGTGCGCGGCTGGATGCGTTTGCCACCGGGCTGCATTCGCTGACCGGGCATTTTGCGCAATCGCTGACCGATATCAACGGGCACAGCAGCAAGACCAGTTCCGGCACGCTGGCGCTCGAGGCGCCGCGGCAGTTTCGCTGGGACACGCTGGCGCCGTACAAGCAGACCATCGTGGCCGACGGCAGCCGCGTGTGGATGTACGACCCGGAACTCGAACAGGTCACCGTGCGCATCCAGAGCACCGAGGAGGCGCACAGCCCGCTCACCGTGCTTACCGACGTCAAGCAGCTGGACCGCAACTTCAAGGTGGCCGAACAGGGCGAACATGACGGCTTGGTCTGGCTGCGGCTCACCTCCACCGCGAAGGATCCGCAGTTCGACTACGCCGATCTCGGCTTCGATGCAAACGGCCTGTCGCGCATGACGTTCCGCGACCAGCTCGGCTCCACCACCGACATCCGCTTCTCCGACTGGCAGCGCAATGCGGCGATCCCGCCGACTGCCTTCAACTTCGTGCCGCCGAAGGGTGCGGACGTGATCGGCGACGCGCCCGTGATCACCACCCAACCGCTGAAAGACTGACAGCACCATGCCCGTGTTGCGCCAGTTGCCGGGCTGGGCGTGGATCGGTGGCGGCGTGCTGGCGTTCATCGCCGGCATCGTCAACGCGGCCGGGTACATGGGTTTTCGGCATCAGTCGATCACCAACCTGACCGGTTCCACCAGCTTGCTCGGCGTATCGCTGGGTACTGGCGATGGTGCTGAAGCGTGGCACTGGGCGTTGTCGATCGGTGCCTTTGTGGTCGGAGCCATTTTCAGCGGACTGATCGTGCAACAGCGCACGTTGAAGCTTGGCCGCCGTTACGGCGCGGCGCTGGTACTGGAATCCCTGCTGCTGTTCGCCGCCGTTCCGCTGCTCGATGCCGGCAACCCGATCGGTCTCTATCTTGCGGCGATGGGCGCCGGGTTGCAGAACGGCATGGCCAGCACGTATAGCGGCATGGTGTTCCGTACCACGCATGTCTCGGGGATGTTCACCGATCTGGGCATCTACATCGGGCAACGGCTGCGCGGGCTGGAAGTGGATACGTTGCGCATCCGCGTATGCGTGCTGGTGGTGGCGACTTTCACCTTCGGCAGTGCGGTGGGCGCCATGCTGTTCCGTGTGCTGCAGGAGCGCACTTTGCTGATTCCGGCCGCACTCACCGGGCTGAGCGGCATCGGCTATACCCTCTATCGCCAATACCGCCTGCGGAGCGCCGACGAGGCGTGATCCGCCGTTTTCAGTCGGCCAGCACGCACTGGTTGCGGCCGTTGTCCTTGGCCTCGTACAGCGCCTTGTCGGCGCGCGACAGCCACTGTTCGATTGACTCGTCACCGCGCAGTTGCGCGATGCCGATGCTCACCGTGGCATGGATGCTCTTTCCATCGTGCAAGACACAGCTGGCCTCGAGCACGCGGCAGATGCGCTCGCCGGTGGCCATGGCCTGCTCCGGCTCCGTACCCGGCAGACACAGCACGAACTCCTCGCCTCCGTAGCGGCCGACCAGATCGCCCTGGCGGCTGTGCTGCCTGATCACCTTGATCGCCGTGCGGATGACCGCGTCCCCGGCCAGGTGTCCGTAAGTGTCATTGATCTTCTTGAAGTGGTCGAGATCGAACAGCGCCATGCAGATCGACTGTCCGCCGGCCAGGTCGCGCTCGCTGCCGGCCAGCTCAAGGAAACGGCGGCGGTTGTAGACGCCGGTCAGCCCGTCGGTGCCGGCCAGCTCGTCCAGTCGCTGGTTGGCCGCGCGCAGGTCGCGCGTGTGCTCGTCGATCTGTCGCTGCAACTGCTGCGCCTGCAGTCGCAGGTACAGCGTGCGCAGATGCACCAGCGCGGCGATCAGGCCGAGCAGGATCAACAGGGCGCACAGGCGCGCGAGCATCGTTTCGTACCAGCGCGGATCGACCTGCACGGTCAGCTCGCTCTGTATCGTGCGCTCCTGCATGCCATGGGTCACCGCCCGCAGCTGCAGGTGATATTCGCCGTGCGGAAGGTTGGTGTAGATCACCGTGGGGACGCTGCCCTTGGGAATCATCGTCCAGTCCTCGTCCAGCCCTTCCATGCGATAGCTGTACGAGGTTTCCATCGGTGCCTGGTAGTCGAGCAGGGCGAAATCGAGCCGCAGGTTGCGGCTACGCGGTTTCAGCTCGACTTTCGCGTTTTCGGCGGGCAACGCGGCGAAGGGCAGCGTGGCGCCGTTGAGCACTGCCTGGGTGATCACCAGCGGGGCGGGTTCCGTCAACGGGCGCTTCCAGTGCGGCCGGATCACCGTCAGTCCACCGAGCCCGCCGAACATCAATTCGCCGCCCGGCGCGTGCGCGGCGGCGGTATGGATGTAGCTCGAAATATGCAGTCCGTCGCGGGTACCGAGGTTGTGCACGGCGTCGGTGTCGCTGTCGATTTTCGCGATACCGTTGGACAGGCTCACCCAGAGCCCGCCACGGTCGTCATCGAGCATCGCATTGACCTTGTCGCTGGCGAGTCCTTCGGCGATACCCACCGTGCGGAAGCGGTACGGTTCGCCAGGCGCATGGTGGTCGAGCAAGCCCAGGCCGCCGTACGTGCTCACCCATACCTGCCCATCGGCGGTGGCGGTGATCGAGCCGATGTAATCCTGCGGCAGGCTGGTCGCATCGCCGGAGCGATGATTGAGATTCTCGAAGCCGCCGTTGTCGCCGGCATCCTTGGCGATGCTGATGCCGTGGGTCGTGCCGTACCACCAGTGTTTGCCGACCCGCGCGATCTGCCGCACGGTGTCGCTGGCAAGGCTGCCCGGATCGCCGGGCACATGACCGAAATGTTCCAGCGTGCGGGTGCGCAGGTCGTAGCGGTAAACGCCCTCGTAGGTGCCGATCAGCATGCGCGAGCCATCCTGTTGCAGGCTCAGCACCGGCTTGCCGTCCATTGCCGGGATGATCGAATCGTGCACGGCCAGCGTGTCCGGATCGATGCTTGCCAGTCCCTGCGTGCCGACCCAGATCGTGCCATCGCTGGCCTCGCGGAACGCCTGCACGTCGCGCTGCGCCTGGCTGCCGCCGAGCAGCAGGTGGCGCATGCTGCCGTCAGCCAGGTCGATCATGTCGATGTGTCCGGCGCCCAGACCCAGCCAGATGCGATTGCGTGAATCGACATAAATGCTGTTGACGTTTGCCTCCGACAACGAATGCTTTCCCAGCGGCGAGGGCAGCAACGAGAAGGCGGCGCGCGCGTTGGGGTTGTTGCGCGCGACGCCAAGATCGGTCGCTGCCCAGATGTTCTCGGTGCGATCCTGCAGCAGTGCGCGGATCGAACTGCCCGGCAGCGAGGACGCCAGCGCGGCGTCGTGATTGATGCTGCGCGAGTGATCCGCGCCCGCGGCGTACTCGACGATGCCGCTGCCGTCGGTGGCGATCCACATCACGCCGGTGCTGAGCTCGAGAAAATCGCGCACCGTCGACTGCCGCGTCTCTCCCGCCGAGCCGGTGAAACCGGGGACGCCATGCCACTCGCCGCCGGTACCCCGGTACACCGCGCCGACTTGCCCGCTGCCCACCCATAGCCGGCCTTTGCGGTCCTCGTGCAGCGCCCAGATCTGGTTCTCCAGCACGGCGGCGATGGCCTCGTCGTCAACCGCCGGGCGAACGAACGTGGACGAGCCCACGTTGCGCACGAACAGGCCCTTGCTGTTGCCCAGCCAGAGGTTGCCGACGCGGTCCAGCAGCACGCTGAAATTGCGGGGCGCGGTGGAGGCGCCGGTGTCGACGTGCTCGATCCGGTCGGACTTCAGGTCCAGATGATTCAGCCCGGTTTCGGTGGCTATCCAGACGCCGCCGCTGTGATCGTCTGCCAGGTCGTAGATCTTGCCGTCCGACGTGCCACCCGCACCGATCGGATAGGCATGAAAACTGTTGTCCCGCGGATCGAATCGCACGAGGCCGCCGGCATTGGTGCCGATCAGCATGGCGCCTCCCGGCAGGGCCAGCAGGTTGCGCACATAAGCATCGGGCAACCCGGGCGTGGTGCGCGTGGCGGTTTCGTACACCTGCATCCGGTAACCGTCGTAACGGGCCAGTCCGCCCATCGTGCCGATCCAGATCAGGCCGTTGCTGTCCTGCGCGATCGCCGTGGTGGTCGAGTGCGGCAGCCCCTCGGAGATGTCGATCTTGTCGAACCACGGCGAGTCGAACGGAGCCCATGGATCCGAGGCCGGCGCGGCGATCGTCACCGTGCAGCAGGCAAGCATGGCCAACAGGCCGGTCAGCTGAAACCAGCGTCGGCACCTGCGCCGGATTGGCGGATTCACGGTGAGCCCGGAACGTCGCGAAGCGGTGCGCCGGCCACGACAGCGGCGACCGTGCAGATGGAATGACTGCACAACCCGGCTTTCATTTGAAGTATCGCCCCCGGCGTGATGGATCACGAACCGATACCGCCATGGTCGCCATCATAGCGGCAAATAGGCTCCACTCCGGGTCCGGTGTCGACAGGGTGGGTATCATGGCGGCATGCCACGCCATGTCGTTCCGTCCGCCCCCGGCCTGTTCGCCGAACCCGAAGCGCTCAAGCCGCTGGCCGAGCGCATGCGCCCGCGCAGTCTCGATGAAATCGTTGGCCAGCAGCGCCTGGTCGGCCCGGACAAGGCGCTGCGCCGCGCGCTGGAGGCCGGCAAGATCCACTCGATGGTGCTGTGGGGTCCGCCGGGTTGCGGCAAGACCACGCTGGCTTTGCTGGTGGCGCGTTACGCGGACGCGGATTTCCGTGCGATCTCGGCGGTGCTGTCCGGCCTGCCCGACGTGCGCAAGGCGCTGGCCGAGGCCGAGGTGAACTTCGCCCAAGGCCGGCGCACCGTGCTGTTCGTCGACGAGGTGCATCGCTTCAACAAGACCCAGCAGGACGCATTCCTGCCGCACATTGAGCGTGGCGTGATCATCTTCATCGGCGCCACTACCGAGAACCCCTCGTTCGAATTGAACTCCGCGCTGCTGTCGCGCTGCCGTGTGCACGTGCTGGAGCCGGTCTCCACCGACGACATCATCGCTGCGCTCAAGCGCGCGCTGGCCGACAGCGAGCGCGGCCTGGGCGAGCTGCAGCTGCAAGTCGCCAATGAGTCGCTGGAGTCGATCGCCCAGGCCGCCGATGGCGACGTGCGCCGCGGGCTGACCCTGCTGGAAATCGCCGCCGAACTGGCCGAAGACGGGCGCATCGACGAGACCACCCTGACCCAGGTTCTGGCCGACCGCACCCGCCGCTTCGACAAGCAGGGTGAGCAGTTCTACGACCAGATCTCGGCGCTGCACAAATCCGTGCGTTCGTCCGATCCCGACGCCGCGGTGTACTGGCTGTGCCGCATGCTCGACGGCGGCGTCGACCCGCTGTACCTGGCCCGGCGCATGACCCGCATGGCGGTGGAGGACGTCGGCCTGGCCGAGCCGCGCGCCTGGCGCATGGCGCTGGACGCGTGGGACACCTACGAGCGCCTGGGCAGTCCCGAGGGCGAGCTGGGCCTGGCCCAATTGGCGATCTGGCTGGCGATCGCGCCCAAAAGCAACGCGGCGTACATGGCCTACAACAAAGCCCGCGCCGCCGTGCGCGAAGGCGGCACGCTGGAAGTGCCGATGCATCTGCGCAACGCGCCGACCAAGCTGATGAAAGGCCTCGGTTACGGCAAGGGCTATCAGTACGACCACGACGCCGAAGGCGGCGTCGCGCTGGATCAGCAATGCCTGCCCGATGCCTTGGTTGGCAGCGTGTTCTACGAACCGGTCGAGCGCGGCCTGGAACTGCAGCTGCGCGAGAAGCTGCTGGTCCTGCGCGCCGCGCGTGAGAAAGCCCGCGAGTAGGAGCCCGCTCGCGGGCGACATGTTCCGGTGAGCGCGGCCCGCCGTGCTGCGTGCGCCCTTGCCGCAGCGGCAATCCCCCGCCTAGATTTCGTTTCATCAACCGGGGAGGGTGAACCATGCGCGTGCTGGTGGCGGGTCTGATTGGCGGCATCCTGATGTTCGTGTGGGGCGTGCTGGCACATATGGCGCTGGGGCTGGGCGAGGTCGGCCTGAAGTTGCCGGTCAACGAAAACGTCGCACTCAGCGGCCTGCAGCAAGGCCTGGATGGGCAGGCCGGCGTATACATGTTGCCCTCGCTGGATCCGAAGAAAATGGGCGACGCGGCCGAGGTGAGGACCTATTCGATCAAGGCCGTTCGCTCGCCGTATGCCTTCGTGGTGTACCAGCCGCAAGGCACCGACATGATGCAGATGGGCCCGCAGATCGGGCGGCAATGGGCATCCGACACCTTGAGCGCCCTGGCGCTGGCGTTCGTGATGGGCCTGGCCGTGGTGGGCTTCCGCCGCCGCCTCGCCATCGCGGCGGCGGCTGCGATATTCGCCTGGCTCAGCACCTTTCTGCCGTACTGGAACTGGTATCGCTTCCCGCTGGATTTCACCTTGGCCGCATTGGCCGAACAGCTGATCGGCTGGCTGATCGCCGGTGCCGCGATGGCGTGGTGGCTCGGCCGCAGGGAACGCAAACTGCCAGCTGACCTTCCCAGCCGTTCGCCCTGAGCGTAGCGCAGCGAAGTCGAAGGGCTGCCTTTCGACTTCGGCCTTGCGCTCAGGGCGAACGAATTTTGTCGGCGGCACGGTTCGCTTTCCTCAGTCGCATTGCGGCCATAGCCACCCGGCAGCGATAATTCGCGGTTCAAGCCTTCACCTGGACCTCGACATGCTGGATCCCGCCCTGCTGCGTTCGCGACTTGCCGAAACCGCCGCACGTCTCAAGGAAACCCGCAATTTCGATCTCGACGTGTCCGCGGTCGAAGCGCTGGAGAGCTCGCGCAAGCAGCTGGCGATGGAGACGCAGGAGCTCCAGAACCTGCGCAACACACGCTCCAAGGCGATCGGCCAGGCCAAGGCGAAAGGCGAGGACGTCGCCGCCTTGATGGCGGAGGTCGCCGGCCTGGGCGACAAGCTCAAGGCCAACGAGCAGGCGCTGGCCGACGTGCAGGCGAAGCTCGCCGAAGTCGCGCTGGGCATTCCGAACATCCCGCATGCGTCGGTGCCGCTGGGCAAGGACGAGAGCGGCAACGTCGAAGTCAGCCGCTGGGGCACGCCGGGGGATTTCGCTTTCGAGGTGAGGGATCACGTCGAGCTGGGCGAACGCCATGGCTGGCTCGACGGCGACGCCGGCGCCAAGCTGTCCGGCGCGCGCTTCACCGTGCTGCGCGGCCAGCTCGCGCACCTGCATCGCGCACTCGGCCAGTTCATGCTCGACCTGCATACCGCCGAACACGGCTACCTCGAATGCAACGTACCAGTGATCGTCAACGCCGACAGCATGCAGGGCACCGGCCAGCTGCCGAAGTTCGAGGAAGACCTGTTCGCCACCGAAGTCGGCGAAACGAAACGCTACCTGATCCCCACCGCCGAAGTCTCGCTGACCAACCTGGTGCGCGACACCATCCAGGACGCCGACGCGCTGCCGCTGCGCATGACCGCGCATACGCTGTGCTTCCGCGCCGAGGCCGGCAGCTACGGCCGCGACACCCGCGGCATGATCCGCCAGCACCAGTTCGAGAAGGTCGAGATGGTGCAGGTCGCCCGCGCCGACCAGTCGTATGCACAACTGGAAGAAATGGTCGGCCACGCCGAGAAGGTGCTGCAGAAACTCGGCCTGCCATACCGCAAGCTGCTGCTGTGCACTGGCGACATGGGCTTCGGCTCGACCAAGACCTACGACCTCGAAGTGTGGCTGCCCAGCCAGCAGACCTATCGCGAGATTTCCAGCTGCTCCAACTGCGAGGATTTCCAGGCCCGCCGCCTGCAGGCCCGCGTGCGCAACGCCGACACTGGCAAGCCCGAACTCGTGCACACCTTGAACGGCTCCGGCCTCGCCATCGGCCGCACCCTCATCGCGGTGATGGAAAACAACCAGAACGCCGACGGCTCGATCAACGTGCCCGAGGTGCTGCGTCCGTACATGGCCGGGCTGGACCACATCGCATGACCGCGCCCGCGCGTGGCGCCTGGGACAAGGTCGAGTTCTACACCAGCTACTTCCTGCTGGCGGTACTCGCCTCGGTGATCGGCACGCGACTGGGCTTCGACGGCGTATGGCAAATGCCTGCCGTCGATCTGACGCTTTCGATCATCGCATTGCTGCTGGTCATCGGCAGCTTCTGGTTCGCGCGCCACGATCGCCGCTGGCGCCTGTGGATCATCGCCTTCGCCAGCGCCACCCAACTCGTGCCGATGGTTGTGCGCACACCCGTCTTGCTGTTCCCACTGCTGGGCGCACTAATTCCGGTAGCGATCCTGGTGGCCTGCCTGGTGGCGTTGTCGAAAAAACGACCCGGCGGCCACCCGCATGGCGGTTCCTGATAGGATTACGCCCCTTGCACGGCCCACAGCCGTTCGCCCTGAGCGCAGCGCAGCGAAGTCGAAGGGCCTCCCACTGACTTCCCAAGTCGCAACGAGCGAAACAAGTTCGGAGAGATGGCCGAGTGGTTTAAGGCAGCAGTCTTGAAAACTGCCGTAGGTGTGAGCCTACCGTGGGTTCGAATCCCACTCTCTCCGCCAGCTCCTGAAAGCCGCCCATTGCTGGCTCTTCAAGAGCCGATGCGTTCTTGCGCTACCTCATGCGCACTCCCGGGAAGTGGCATCTCCGCGCGTCATCGAAAAAAGCCTGATCGCGCAGGTGGATTTTCCATTGGCCGAACGGCCCCTCGACGTCCCGTTCAAGGTTGGTATGCAACATCGTCATCTCTCCACGTTCAAGATAGAGCGTGAGCCTTGACCCATTGCAAGTGACCGCGAACGTGGATGCAACCATGCGAGTAGGTGAGTAGAGGTATCGCGTCGTCGTCGCCTCCACCGCCCCTTGGTCTCCTGACCAGGCGAACGCCCCATAGAGTCAACATGACCATTACCCTCGAAAATAATTATCGCCTGATGGTTGATGCGATCGTGGATTACGCGATCTTCATGCTCGACCCGAACGGCCACGTGGTGAGCTGGAACCTCGGTGCGGAACGTTTCAAAGGCTACAAAGCGTCCGAGATCGTTGGTTCCCACTTCCAATGCTTTTACACCGCCGAGGATCGCACCGCCGGTATCCCAGCGCTGGCGCTGGAACGGGCGGAGCGCGAAGGCAGGTTTGAAAGCGAAGGTTGGCGGGTGCGCAAGGACGGGAACCGGTTCTGGGCACACGTGCTTATCGACCCCATCCGGGACGACTCCGGGGCGCTGATCGGATTCGCCAAGGTCGCCCGCGATCTGACCGAGCGCCGCGCGGCCGAGGAAGTTCTGCGACAAAACCAGGCGCAGTTCGAAATGCTCGTCCAGGGCGTCACCGATTACGCCATTTACATGCTCGACGCCACGGGCCACGTGAAGAGCTGGAACACGGGGGCCGAGCGGATCAAGGGATACCGCGCTGACGAAATCATCGGTCAACATTTCTCACGGTTCTACACCCCGGCGGACCGCGAGGCAGGAGAACCGCAACGAACGCTGCGGATAGCCTCGACGGTGGGCCGGTTTGAGAGCGAGGGATGGCGCGTCCGCAAGGACGGCACTCATTTTCGCGCGCATGTCCTGGTGGATCGGATCTTGGACGAGCGCGGCGCGATTGCCGGGTTCGCCAAAGTCACCCGCGATGTGACGGAGCAAACCAAAACCGCCCAAGAACTCGAGTGCACCCGCGCTGCCTTGTTCCAGTCCCAGAAACTGGAGTCGATCGGTCAGCTCACGGGGGGCGTCGCGCATGACTTCAACAACTTGTTGATGACCATCATCGCGAGCCTGGAACTGATCGGTCATCGCATACCGGATGATCCAAAGCTCCACACGCTGTTGGAGAACGCCAAGGCAGGTGCCTTTCGCGGCGCCGCGTTGACCCAGCGCCTGCTCGCCTTCGCCAGACGCCAGCAGCTGAACCCGGTTTCCGTGGACCTGCCTGAACTTGTTCGCGGGATGTCGGATCTGCTCCAGCGTTCGCTGGGTGCACAAATCACGGTTTCCACCACGTTTCCGTTGAGGCTCGACCCGGTCTTCGTCGATCACAACCAGCTCGAACTTGCGCTGATGAACCTGGCGGTCAACGCACGCGATGCGATGCCTGGGGGTGGCGAAGTGTCCATTTCCGCGAACAGGGAGACCATCGGCCATGAGCACCGGACGGGCCTGCCAGAGGGCGATTTCGTCAAACTCGTGGTCGTTGATGAAGGCGAGGGCATGGATGAGGAGACGGTGGCCCGTGCCACCGAGCCGTTCTTCACGACCAAGGGCACTGGAAAGGGAACGGGCCTGGGCCTTTCCATGGTCCAGGGATTGGCAGAACAGTCCGGCGGCCGCCTGGTGATCAAAAGTGCGATCGGGAAGGGCACGCGGATGGAAATCTGGCTTCCCGTAGCCAAGAAGCTCGAAGCAAGCACCACCGATACCGGCGCGCACGAAAAGGCAGTGGTTCGGACGCGGCCGCTGGATGTGTTGGCGATCGACGACGATTCGCTCGTATTGGCCACGTTGTGCGCTCAACTGGAAGACCTCGGACACCGGGTCGCTGCCTCGGGATCCGGCGAGGAGGGCCTCCAGCGTCTGCACGCGGGGAGCCACTTCGATGTGGTCATCAGTGATTACGCCATGCCTGGAATGACGGGGGCACAGTTCGCTGAACGCGCTCATCAACTTCGTCCGGACCTGCCCATCATCGTTGCGACAGGTTTCGCGGAACTGGCCGATGCCGCCGAGCGTGACTTGGTAAAGCTTAAAAAGCCTTTCACACAGCGCGATCTGGCTGTCGCGATCCACGGGGCCGTGGCCTCGGAGCGCGAACAACCGACCCACGTCAATACCGCGAGCGGTCGGCCATAGGTCGAGGCTGTGCGTCGACCGCCCTCATGCCCTGGGGAGCCGGCTTGCCTTGATGTGTGGCGCGAACGTGCGCCATGGTTTTCGCGTCGATCTGCCTGACCGCTTTCGTCCCAGGATGGTGGGACAGGCATCGGATGGATGCGTCAGCGCCGCAACCACGCACGCGTGGCGACGACCAGGGTTTCGACGCCGGTGCGCAGGGTGGGCTGGATGACTGGCGCAAACCTCGGGTTGTGGTTGGTCGGCAAATCGTTGAGCCGGCCTGCGGCCTGCGCTTTCGCGTAGACCTCCGGATCGGTGCCGCCGACGAACCAGAATACCGAGGGCACCTTCCACTCCGCGCCGAAGCAGCCGAAATCCTCGCTGGCCGAGGTCGGCAGGGTTTTCTCGACCCGTGCCTCGGGGAAATACTGGCGGAACGCATTGCCGACCTTCTGGTTCGCGTCGGCGTCGTTGACGACCATCGCGTAGTTATCCAGTGGCGTGATTTCCGGCGGCTTGGGCGCGCCCGAGGCGGCCGCCTCGGCGTTGACCATGCGCGTGATCGCGGCCAGCACGCGCTGGCGCACGCCCGCGTCGAAGGTGCGCACGTTGAGCTTGATGATCGCCTCGTCGGGGATCACGTTCTCCTTGGTGCCGGCCTGCAGCGCGCCGATGGTGACCACCGCCGCTTCGGTGGCGGCGAGCTCGCGCGACACGATCGTCTGCAGGCGCAGCACGGTCGCCGCGGCCATCACCACCGGGTCGATGCTCGCCTGCGGCATCGAGCCGTGCGCGCCGCGGCCGAACAGGCGGATCTGCAGGCTGTCGCCGGCCGAGGTGATCACGCCGGCGCGGCCGCTGATGGTGCCGGCCACGCCGACCATCACGTGCTGGCCGAGCACGATATCGGGCTTCGGGAAGCGCTTGAACAGGCCATCGTCGATCATCGCCTGCGCGCCGGTGCCGGTTTCCTCGGCGGGCTGGAACACTGCCATCACGGTGCCGTGCCAATGCTCGCGTGCCTGTGCGAGCAGGGTGGTGGCGCCAACCAGCCAGGTCACGTGCATGTCGTGGCCGCACGCGTGCATCACCGGTACCGTGTGGCCATCCCTGTCCTTTGCGGTGACCTTGCTCGCATACGGCAGCCCGGTGGCCTCGGCGACTGGCAGCGCGTCCATGTCGGCGCGCAGCATCACGGTCGGGCCTTCGCCGTTGCGCAGCACGCCGACCACGCCAGTGCCACCCACGCCCGTGGTCACCTCAAAGCCCGCCTGGCGAAGATGATCTGCCGCGATGGCAGCCGTGCGCGTCTCCTGCGTCGACAATTCCGGATGGGCATGGACGTCGGTGTACAGCGCTTCGAGTTCGGGCAACAGGCTCGGCAGGTTCGCGAACCATGGATCGGAAACGCTCGCGTTCTTCGTGTTCATGCAAACCTCACAGCGCGGATTAATTCCCTACGTCACTTTGGGCAGCTGGCGGTGTGATCACGTATTGCGCGCACTGTCACCGGCAGTGACATCGAAGGTCGCGCCGGAAACCATGCGCGCAACGTCGAACGCTCGGGCTCAATCTTCGCGTGGATGCACGGTCAACACGCGCTCCACGAACAGATGCAGTTCCTTCATGTAGCTGGTGAGGAACTCGGCGGTGGAGCTGTTGGTGACGGTGCCGTCCTCGGTGACCAGGCCCGGGGTGAACTGGATATACGCCTCCAGCGTATTCATCAGCGGCGAGTTGCAGAAGCACAGCATGCCGCGCAGTTGCTGCTGGGCGACCGCGGTGCCGATCGCGCCGGGCGAGGTACCGATGATTCCGGACGGTTTGCGTGCGAAGGAATTCTTGCCCCACGGCCGGCTGGCCCAGTCGATCGCGTTCTTCAGCGCGCCGGGGATCGAACGGTTGTACTCCGGCGTGACGAACAGCACGCCGTCGACCTCGGCGATCGCCTGCTTGAACGCGCGCGCCGCCGGCGGGTAGTCGGCGTCGTAGTCGTAGCTGTACAGCGGCAGATCCTTGATCGGGATCTCCACCAGCTCCAGCCCGGGCGGCGCGAGGCGGGCGAGCGCCTTGGCCAGCAGGCGGTTGATCGAGCCCTTGGCGAGGCTGCCGACGAGATAGCCAACCTTGAACGTAGTCATATGAACTCCTGTGCGCCAGTCAGAGCCGGCGAGTTGGGGGCGATGAAGCCGTTATCGGCAGTTGCTGTTGCCCGCGTCCGCAACGGCCAGGAAAGTGATGCTCGCCGGTCCGAACTCGACCTGCCCGGATGGAATGCGCTCACCCTGCAGGCCCGGCAGTTCGTCACCGGCCTGCAGTTCGAGTTCGTGGCCGTTCAGCAGGACATGGCGGTCTTCGAGCTTGGGCGCGCTCAGCGTGTAGCGGTCCGCCGGCGTCGGCAGATCGAAGGTCGAGGATTGCCTGCGGTCATTGTTGATCGCCAGGATCGCAACGCCGCCAGGATGGTCGCGCAGGCACTGCGCGTAGAGATGCAGGCCCGGCCGAGAAGCGCCTGCGTCGAGAACCGTGGTGCCCATCAGTCGGCGCCACAGCAGCGCGGCCCAGTAGTTGGGGCGCGGCATGAAGGTGGTCTGGTCGAGCAGCCCGTATTCGCTCGATGCGAGCGTGTTGTGAAAAATCACCTTGACGCCGTGCCTGGCCAGCCGCCCCATCTGATCGAGATAGCGGAAGCTGTCCAGGAACGTGGCCGCCCACGGGTTGCCGCCACAGGCGGCGTCGGCGGTCTCGGTGATCCATACCGGTTTGCCTGCTGCGTAGCGGTCGCGCAGGCCTTGCACGTAGAAGGCGTAACTGGTCTCGGTACGCGACAACCATTCCTCGGACAGGGCGGCTGCGGGTGTGGTTTGCGCGCCTGCGCCCATGGATGCGCAGCGGAGCGATGCGGCGCCGTAGAAGTGGTACGAAAAAATGTCGAAGTGCGGCCGCGGCGTGGCTGAGAGCAGGTCCGCGGTCTTGACCAGGCCAGCGGCTAACCCACCCCCGCCCATGAGCGGCATCAGCACGCCTTCGCCGACCGAGCCGGGTCCGACGATCTGCATGTCGGGCGCGGCCTTTTTTGCAAACTTTCGGAACACCGCAAAGTCGCGCGCATAGTCGGCGGCGGTATAGCCCGCGGGCGCGCCGCCATAGGTCGGCATGTCCGGTTCGTTGAAGAACTCCGCCGCGGCAATATGGCCGCCGAGCGACTTTGTCGTGGCGAGCAACAAGCTGGCCTGATCCGGCGTCCACACGCCGTTGGCGTCGCGCACGCCCGCGCTGATCGCGAACGAGGTGACCAGTCGGGCATCCACCGCCTGGGCAAAATCGATCACGTTCGTCCATTCGGAGCGGGTCAGCACGCCCTGGAACCCCTTCGGCGCGGCCGCCGGGGTGGCGCCGCTTTTATCATCGAAATACACCGTGCTGGCCCAGGTGCCACTGGTGCGCATGTAGGTCGGCCCGAGTGCGGCAGCCAGTTTGCGCAGACGCGAGTTGGCCAGGTCGATCGGCGGCCGTTTCTGGAACATCGCTGGATCCTCGCCGGCCACCCCGGACGGGACACTGTCTTTCGCGGATGCCGCCGCTGCCCTGGCCTTCATCGTGGCGATGCTGGCGGCGTCGTAGGGCTTCCAGAAGTTGCCGCCGATCACCTCGGCCATCTCCACGTTGTACGACTGGAAACGCGGGTCGACCGTGGCGATCCTCGGCAGACTGGTCGGGTCGATCCGGAGCGTCGCGTCGGCGGCAGGTTGCGCCGCACCGGTCGACGCCAGCGGCAGGCAGGCCGCGGCGGCGATTCCCAACCAGATGTGCGTTCGCATGGGTTCAGCCTCGGTGGGAAGCGATGACGGCGCCGGACTCAGTGGCCGGTGGAATCGCCATGGCGGGTGGTCTCGAACAGGAACCAGGTGCGCCTCTCGGTCTCGTCGATCCACTCCTCGATCAGGCTGGCGGTGGCGATGTCGTGGCGCTCGTCGCACACCCCGTGGGCCTCGCGCAGGCGCGCGGCCAGCGCCTTGTTGTCTTCGCGCAGCTCGGCGAGCATGTCCTCCGGCTCGACGTATTCGGCGTCGTTGTCGTCGATGCGCTGCAGCCGCGCGATGTGACCGATCGAACGCAACGTGGTGCCGCCGATTTTGCGCACGCGTTCGGCGATCGGATCAGTCATCGCGAACAGCTGGTCGCCCTGTTCGTCCAGCATGAGGTGGTAGTCGCGGAAGTGCGGACCGCTCATGTGCCAGTGGAAGTTCTTGGTCTTCAGGTACAGCGCGAACACATCGGCGAGGATCGCGTTCATCGCGCCACTCACGTCGCGGGTGGCACGAGCGTCGAGGTCGGTGGGCGTGGCCAGCGGCGCGTGTTGCTTGCGCAGCAGGGCGGTCTTGTCGGGGGCGGGTTTCTTTTTCTTCATGGCATGATCCTTCGGTGGGATTGTCAGCTGGCTTGTTCTATCGGGAAGCGCCGGTCAGTAACCGACGGTGAAGCGTTGCCGCGAATGCTTCGGCGTTTCCAGTTCGTCGGCGAAGGCGATGGCGAAATCCTCCATCGAGATCCAGCTCTTGCCGTTCGCGTCGCTGAGCAGCTGATCGCCGCCGAGGCGAAATTTGCCGGTCCGCTCGCCCGGCACGAATTCGGCCGAGGGCGACAGGAAAGTCCAGTCAAGGTTCTGGTCCGCACGCAGGGCATCGAGGAACTTGCGTCCCGCGGCCGCTTCCGGTTTGTAGGCCTCGGGGAAGCCCGGCGCATCGAACAGGACCTTGCCGGGCGCCACTTCCAGGCTGGCTGCACCACCGACCACCATCAGCCGCTTCACTCCAGCGCGCTCGACCGCTCCGATCAGTGCCACCGGATCGGATGACTCGAAACGCATGGCGCTGACGACCACGTCGTGGCCGGCCAGCAAGGGCGCCAGCTGGCTCGGTTGGTTCGCATCGGCGGTCTTCAGCACCAGCCTGGGTTGGCCGGTCAACGTGCCGGTGTCGCGCGCGATGCCGGTGACTTCGTGGCCACGCTTGAGCAGTTCCGCCAACAGACGAGAGCCGACACGACCGGTGGCTCCGATCAGTGCGATTTTCATGTGGAATCCCGGGCCTGGGTGGTTCGACGATTCGCGCGCGAAGGCGCGGCCGGATAGCCTTCCATTTGCGTCAAAAGGTGTGCCGCCGATCACGCCAGACTAACGCCGCAGATGTAACCAATATGTGCAAGGCGTGGCGTCCACTGCTGACCGTGGTCAGGTTGGCGGCGACGCACGCCGGCGTGCTCGAATCCGCTTGTGCAGCGCGCGGTTGCCGGCCGCAAATCCGGGTCCGCCCACCGGCGTTGCCGTCGGCACGGTTTACTCACCACCCGTTCAAGGGACATGTCATGACAACGCGTATGCCGACGATCTTCTTTGGGCATGGCAACCCGATGAATGCGCTGCACGACAACGACTGGACGCGGGGCTGGGCGGCGATCGGCCAGCGTCTGCCGCGGCCCCGTGCGGTGTTGTCGATTTCGGCGCACTGGTATCTGCCCGGCACGGCGGTCACCGCGATGACGGCGCCGCGCACGATCCACGATTTCGGCGGGTTCCCGCGCGAGTTGTTCGAGGTGCAGTACCCCGCGCCCGGCGACCTCGGGCTCGCGGCCCGGGTGCGCGAACTGCTGAACCCGCTGGAGGTGCGCGCCGATCTTTCGTGGGGGCTGGATCACGGCACCTGGTCGGTGCTGCGCCACGTGTTTCCCGCCGCCGACGTGCCTATGGTGCAACTGAGCATCGACGAGTCGCAGCCACCGGCGTTCCACTACGGGCTGGGGCGGTTGCTGCGACCCTTGCGCGACGAGGGCATCCTGCTGATCGGCAGCGGCGACGTCGTGCACAACCTGCACGCCTATGCCTGGGGCCGGCATCCCGTGGAGCCGTTCGATTGGGCGCTGCGCTTCGAGACGCGGGCGCGCGAGCTGATGCTGCAGGGCGACCACCCGGCGCTGGTGAATTACGAATCGCTGGGTCGGGACGCGGAGCTGTCGGTGCCCACGCCCGAACACTACCTGCCGCTGCTGTACGTGCTCGGCGCCTGCGATGAAGGCGACGCGGTGACGTTCCCGGTCGAGGGCGTGGACGGCGGCTCGATATCGATGTTGTCCGTGCAGTTCGGTTGAGGGCTACGTGAACTGCAAGCAGGATCCGATCGGCGGCATCACCGCGCGTCCGCCGTCACCCGCCAGACCGTGTCACCGACATCGTCCGCGATCAGCAGTCCGCCATCCTTGTCCGTTGCCAGACCGACCGGTGCGCCGTACAGTTTTGTCTCGTCGTTCGAGTGGAAGCCGGTGACGAGGGGCTGCGGCACGCCGACCGGCTTGCCGTTCTGGAAGGCTACGAAGGTGACGCGGTAGCCGCTCAGCGGCGAGCGGTCCCAGCTGCCGTGTTCGCTGATGAAAGCACCGCCGTGATACTTCGCCGGCAGGGCGTTGTTGTCGGAGAACAACAGCCCCAACGCGGCGACGTGCGAGCCCAGCGCGTAATCCGGCTTGATCGCCTTGCTGACCAGATCCGGCCGCTGCGGCATGACGCGGCTGTCCACGTGCTGGCCGTAATAGCTGTAGGGCCAGCCGTAGAAACCTCCCTCCTGGACCGAGGTCAGGTAGTCCGGCACCAGGTCGGCGCCGATCTCGTCGCGTTCGTTGACGATGGCCCAGAGCTTGCCGGTGGTCGGTTCCCATTGCAGCCCGGTCGGATTGCGCAGGCCCGACGCATAGATGCGGCTGCCGCCAGTGGCCACATCCACCTCGAGTACATCCGCGCGCCGGTATTCCACGGCCAGACCGTTCTCGGTGATGTTGCTGTTGGAGCCGACGCCGACATACAGCTTGCTGCCGTCCGGGCTCGCCAGCAGTGCCTTGGTCCAGTGATGGTCGAGGGTGCCGGGCAGGTCCGCGAACGCCACGCCGGGCGCGGTGATCTGCGTTTCGCCGGTGACGTAGGGAAACTTCACGATGCCGTCGGTGTTGGCGACATAAAGGGAATCACCGATCAGCTGTACGCCGAACGGCGAGTGCAGATGCTCGATGAAGACATGCTTCTCCCATTTGCCATCGGCGGCGTTCTTGCGCAGCAGGGTGATCCGGTTGCCGCCCTTGCCGCCCTTGCCCGAGCCGTTCTTGACCTTGCCGGCGATCAATTGCTTGGGGGTGGTCACCGGTTCGGTGCCGGGGCCATTGGATTCCACCACCAGGACATCGCCGTTGGGCAATACCAGGAGCTGACGGGGGTGCATCAGGTCGCCGGCGATCTTTTCGATCTTCAGGCCGGCCGCCACTTTGGGCGTCTGGCCCTGGGCCCAGCCAACTCCCTTGGGAACCTGCATGGGCGGCACCAGGAAGTTCCGGGGCTGGGGCAGGGGCGGGTTGTCGCCCGACTGCTGCGCGGGCTCAAACGCCGCTTTTCCGCTGCAGCCTGCAAGGATTGCCACGAGGACCAGCGCCAGCGCGCTGCGACAGACGATCTTATTCATGGGAGAAATCCCTCGGTGCTGACTGCTGCACGGCAATCACGATGTGTGCAATCGACAGCAGGATGACCGTGCCGACCGAAAGCCAGACGCCGGCGGGAACCACCGCGTAGGCATCGCGGCTGTGCACGAAAGCGTTGAGGATCGCCGCGACGATGGCCAACAGGTTGAGCCAGAAGTCGAGCTTGTCGGCGCCCGTGGAATACCGCCTGCAGGTGATCCAGACCTGCACCAGGTTGATCAGGCGAGGAATCACCGCCAACAGCAGCCCGAATACGACAAGCCAGGCCGCCCCTTTGCCCCACATCTCCACGGCACTGCGGGCATAGATGATGTCGAAGACCAACGCGGCGACGAAGAAGCCGAACGGGATCGGGTTGAGAAGTCCGTAGATGGCGTTGGCCACGAAGGAGCGGCGCGGTGCGGTACGAAAGCTCATGGCTGCTGTCTCGATAGGATGAGGGTGAACGCGGGTGTGCGGCGTGGCGCGTTGCTGGTTCTATCGGTTTCGCGGACGGTCGAGTGACGGCCGTGAACCGGGTTCCGAACTTCGATTCGGCGTTGCATCCGGGGATCTCGAAGCGTGGACTCACGAAGTGGATCTTCCACCTGTTCGGCCAGCTGCGCGACAAGCGGGTGGTCCGCGTAGTCGTGGCGACACTGCCCGTGAAGTTCACTAAAGCGGCGCCACGCCAGTCAGGCTTGCCGCGCGATCACCCGGGCGATGCCGTGCACCAGCGCGTCGAAGTCGCCCTGGTGCAGGTGGCCGTTGACGTAAAAGCTGGGTGTGCCGTTGACGCCGCTGCGCACGCCGCCCATGAAGTCGCGGCGGATGTGGGCGTCGATGTCGGGGTTGCGCAGCGTGGCGGCGATGGCCGCCTTGTCCAGGCCCAGCGCGCGCACGCCGGCCTCCAGCCCGGCGCCACCGTAGGGGGCCCAGTCGTCCTGGTTCTCGTAGAGCCAGTCGTGCATCGGCCAGAACTGGCCTTCGACCGCCGCGGCCTCGGCCAGCTCGGCCGCCATCTGCGCGTAGGGATGCGCCTGGCTCAGCGGGAAGTGGCGAAACACGAAGCGCAGGTTGCCGGCATAGCGGCGCTGGATCTGCTTCACCGCGGGATAAGCCATGCCGCAGGCGGGGCACTGGAAATCGCCGTACTCCACCAAGGTCACCACGGCATGGGTGTTGCCCTGGACGTGGTCCTGCGCGGATACCGGCACCGCCAGCATCGAATCCTCGGGAATCATGGGCCAGCCTCCTGGGTGTCGCCGGACGACGGGGCGTCGATGGTCTTCTGGATGTTGTTCGAGGGCAGCGCCTCGAGCGCCTTGACGATGCCGGCGGCGCCCGGGTTCACGCCCATCGGCGACAGGTAGCTCCAACGGATCACGCCTTCGCCGTCGATCACGAACAGCGCGCGCTGGGCGACACCCGCCTGCTCGTCATACGCGCCATAGGTGCGCGCCACCTGGCCCTTGGGCTCGAAGTCGGACAGCAGCGGGAAGTGGTACTTGCGCTCGCGCGCCAGCGCGGCGTGGCTCCATACGCCGTCGACCGAGATCGCCAGCAATTGCGCGTTGAAGCGGGCGAACTCGTCCAGCAACTCGTTGTACAGCGCCAGCTGGTCGCTGCACACCGGGCTCCAGTCGGCCGGATAGAACGCCAGGACCACGTTGCGGCCACGGAATTCCTTCAGCGCAACGGACTGGTCGGGCGTGGAGTGCAGGGTGAATTCCGGGGCGGTGGTTCCGCTCGCGAGGATGTTCATGGTGATCTCGGTCTGGCTTATCGTCGATGGCATGCCGGCGTGCTCGGCGCGGGTCAGTTGCGGGCTTCGCGCTGACGCTCTTCCTGCACGGTGAAGATCGCCTCCGGCGAGGCTTCGAGGCGGGTCTGCGGGATCGGCTCGCCGCTGAGGTCGGACAGGCCGTAGCTGCCATCCTCGATCTTCTGCAACGCGCGCTCGATATCCGCGATGCGACGGTCGTCCACGTCATGCAGCGCCTGGTCGACTTCGCGTTGTGCCATGTCCTGCGCGGTGTCCTCTTCTTCCGCGGCCTCGTCGCCGTGCTGCAGCTGGAACGCCCGCTGCCGTGCCAGGTTGTTTTCCTCGCCACCCAGCAACTGGTTGCGCAACGCCACCAGGCGCTGACGTTGCTGTTCAATGAACTCCGGGCTCAGGCCGGCCTGCTGCTCCGACGACATGAAATTCTCCTGACCGCGGCACCTGTTGCAAGCGAACAGCCACAATGGAATTGCACAGGTGAACGCGCTGTAAAAAATCGGCAGACGGGACAATCCGGGAACGGAAGCTGCACGTCGGTCAGAACGTCACTTGCGTGTACAGGCAGATCACGAAGGCGTTGGGGATCTTGCCGGTGCCATCGGGGCGGATGACGTACTGCAGGTTGGGACGCAGTGTGAGCCACGGTGCGAGCTTCGCGCCGTAGTCCAATTCGAGCACGGTTTCGCGGGTCTGGATCGGCACGGCGCCAGGCGCCACGCTGTCGCGCTCGCGCTGGTAGCGGGTCAGCCGCGGATTGACCCGCGCCGAGGCGGCCATGAACGAGATCACGTCGTTGTCGCGGCCGGGGAAGGTGCCCTGGTAGTGGCCGCCGACGATCCAGAAGTAACGGAACTTCGCGGTCGCCGCGTCGCCCACGCCGCCCATCGCGCCCAAGGTGAGTCCGCGGGGGGTATCGGGCCCTTCGCGATAGACCATCTTGTCGACGATGAAGTAGCCGCCCGAGCGGCCGTCGTGGCGTTCGAACGCCGCGCCGCTCAGCCCGGCGGAGAGGCCGTTGACGTCGGTCCGTACGTCCGGCGTGCCGGCGCTGCTGTAGTAGGCGCCGAGCGTGAAATGGCCGGGCCGCGGATTGTCGGGGCGGCTGCCCCATCCCAGTTCGACCGGTACGATCACGCCGTCGCTCCTGACGCTGAGGTTCCAGCCCTGGTCGTGGTCGCCTGCGTTCGGATTGTTCTGGTAGACGCCGCCCTGCACATAGAAGGTGGGGGTGACATGCACCTTCACCCGTGCGCCCCATTGCGCCGTGGGAAAGTTGTGCGCGCCGCTGTTCGTGGTCATCGCGTTGGCGTGCCCGCAGATGATGCCGTTCTGGAAATTGCAGAACGCCGCCAGCCGCGCGAGATCGTCACCCATCGGCGACCAGCCCAGCTGGATGGTGACCTTGTGGTCGAGGAAATCCTGTTGCCAGTTCAACTCGGCCAGGCGGAAGTTCTGCCCCGCGCCGTAGAGCTCCTGCACCGAGAACAGATTGCCCAGCGCATCGTTGGTGAGGCTGCGGCCACGGCGGTCGGTGACGGTGAACTGGATCTTCGCGTCGGGCACGTCCCACAGCTTGTCGAGGTCGAAATCCGCGCCGACGTCGAGTTGCTGGGTGTAGCGCGCGGTCCGGTAATGGCCGCCGGAGACGTTGCCCGCGCTCTCGCTGGTGTAGTGCGCGCGCAGGGCGATGCCGTCGTCCTGCCACTGCGCACGGGTGCCGCCCCAGTCGCCGGTCATCGTGGGCTGGCCGAGCCAGTCGCCGTCATTGCCCTGCTGCGCGATCGCTGGCAGCGCGCACAGCCACAGCGTGCCGCCGAGCGCCAGGTAGAGAGTCGTGCGGGAACGATTGCGCATGCGGTCAGGCCAGGCCGGCGGAAGTCCGGCGCCGCTTGCGCCGGCGCCACAGAACGGGGATGGCGAGGATCAGCACCACCACCACGACCATCGCCAGCCGTACCAACGCGACCAGATGCGATGGCGCGCCGCCGGCGCGCAGGGTGGCGGCCTGGCTCCCCGTGATCCGTGCAGCGGGGTTGCCGTAGCGCAGCGTGAGGTAATTGGCCAGGGTGGCGAGCTGATGGTCGCTCAGTGCGTGCGCGAAGCCAGGCATATGCACACCGGAGTCGCCGGTCTGCCAGCGGATGCCTTCGAGGATTACCAGCACCAGGTTGTCGGGTCGGGCGCGGCCAGTGGCGGTGTTGTGGAACAGCGGCGGCAAGCCGCCGTCGAAGCTGCCTTCGCCATGGGCCTGGTGGCAGCTGGCGCAGTGCGCGTCGTACAGCTGCGCGCCGCCCCACTGCTCCGCATCGTCGGGCAGAGCGGTGCCGCGCTGGTCGGCGATCCCGTCGAAGGCGGCGCCCCAGCTGCCGACAGCGCGGATATCGGCCGGGTCGTGCCGTGCAGGTACCGCCTTCAGGTAGGTGGCGATCGCCCGCAGGTCGGCAGATTCGAGGTGCTGCAGGCTGTGTTCGACCGCCTCGGCCATCGGCCCGGCGGCCTGTGCCTTGCCGCGGGCGTGGCCGAGCTTCAGGTAGTCGACCAGGTCCTGTTCGCTCCAGCCGCCGATGCCGCTGTTCGCATCCGATGTGATGTTCGGTGCCAGCCAGGTGCCGACGGCGCCGCCGGCCAATTCGTGCGACGACTGTTCGGCCATCAGCAGGTTGCGCGGCGTGTGGCAGGTGCTGCAGTGAGCCAGCCCGCGCACCAGGTAGGCGCCGCGGTTCCATTCGGCACCCCTGGCCGGATCGGGCGTGAACGGCTTGTTGTCGAGGAACAGCAGGTTCCATGCCGCCATCGACAGGCGGATGTTGAACGGGAACGGCAGCCGGGTCGGCGCGGGCTTGCTGTCCACCGGCGCCACGCCGTGCATGAAGTACGCATACAGCGCATGCACGTCGTCGTCGGTGATCTGCGCATACGCGGTGTACGGCATCGCCGGATACAGATGCTTGCCGTCCGCGCGGATGCCCTTGCGCAGGGCGTCGCCGAATTGCTGTTCGGTGTAGCGGCCGATGCCGGCGGCGGGCGACGGCGTGATATTGGTGGCGATGATGTTGCCGATTGGCGTGGGCACCGTCAGGCCGCCCGCAAACGGCTTGCCGCCGGATTCGGTATGGCAGGCCACGCAGTCGCCCGCGGTGGCGAGGTACTGGCCGCGTTGCAGCAGGGTGGCGTCAGGGCTTTCGGCAGCATGGGCTGACGCGGTGGCGAACAGGCTGAGCAACAGAAGGCAGCGGGCCGGCGCGTTCATGCCAGGCCGGCCTCGTGGCCGCTGACCGCGGTGGATGCGTGCGCGTTGTTCGCTGGCAGGATGTGCTCGGCGGTGCGCAGTGCCAGCGCGATGCCGGTGAGCGTGGAGTTCATCGTCGCCGCGGTAGGCATCACGCCCGTGCTGCAGATGAACAGGTTATCGTGGTCGTGCGTACGGCCAAACGCATCGACCACCGAACTCGACGGGTCGGTGCCCATGCGCATCGTGCCGGTGATGTGCTGGTTGTTGGCGAATTGGCCGTCCGCGCTGTAGCGCAAGCCGGTGCCACCCATCAGCCCGGCGATGCGTGCGAAGTCGGCTTTCGAAACCTCTGCGCCACGCCGCGTGTAGTCGTCGATCGCGTAGTGCGCCTCGGGCTTCGGGATGCCCATGGCGTCCTTTTCCGCGCTGAGCGTGATGCGGTTGTCGGGGTTGGGCAGCACCTCCAGCACGTTCTTCACGCTGACCTGGTGCGCGGCGCGCCAGCGCAGTTGTTGTGTGAACTCCGCGCCGTACACGCCCTCCCTGATCAGGTCGTTGGTGACGTTGAGCACCTGCGAGATGTTGGTGAAGTCCAGCCGATAGGGAGCGTGCCGGGAACGGAACGCCCCGTCGCGCAGCGTGTTGATCGAGCTGGGGCTCTGTGGCCCGCGACCCAGCCACAACTCCTCGTCGGCGTAGAACGTGAGCGATGTGCTGGGGTGATCCATCAGGTGGCGGCCGACCATGCCGGAGCCGTTGGCCAGTCCATTCGGGTATTTGTCGCTGGCCGACAGCAGCAGCAGCTTGGGGCTCTCGATGCCGTTCGCGGCGAGGATGAAGGACTTGCCGGTGACGCGGTGTTCAGTCTTGTCCGGCGCGTAATAGTGCACCGCCGCGATGCGTCCGCTGGCATCGTGCTCGATGCGATAGACCACCGCGTTCGGGATCACCTTGACGCCGGCGGTCTCGGCCGCTTCCACCGCGTTGATGCCAAGGTACTGCGCGTTCACCGGGCAGATCGGCTGGCAGCTGTTGTTGCCCACGCAGGCGGGCCGGCCGTCGTAGCCGCGACTGTTGCGCGCCACGGTGTTGGCTACCACCGGATACGCCGGCGCAAGCCGTTCGCGGAAGCGGCGCATCGACCACGGCTCGGCCACCGGTTCCATGGGAAATGGATGCCGGCGCGGCGAGCCGGTGTCGTCGGCGCCGGCCACGCCGAGGATCTCCTCCGCCTCCTGATACCAGGGGTCGAGCTCCTCATAGCTCAGCGGCCAGTCCACGCCGACGCCGTACAGGGCCTGGATACGCATGTCGTTCGGCACCAGCCGCCATGCCTGCGCGGCCCAGTGCCAGGTGGTGCCGCCGACCGCGCGGATATATTCGGCCGGGTACGGATACGGCCCTGCCTGTTTCAGGTAACCGTTGTCCTGCGGCACGTAGATCGGATGTGGCGCCCAGGGCGACGCTGGATAAGGCGCCATCCAATTGCCCTTGTACGGCGAGTTGCGGAACGCAGCGACGATGCGTGCGCGCTCCAGCCGCGGTCCCGCTTCCAGAATGAGTACCGAAGCGCCTTGCTGCGCTAGCCGTCGCGCTGCAAGAGCGCCGATGATGCCCGCGCCGATGACGACGATGTCAGCCGATGGCTGTGCGGACATTCGGTCTCACTCCTCAGACGGGTTTGCTGCTCCAGCTGCCGTATGCGCCGTAGGCATAGGTGGGCGGCTTCAGGACATCGGCCACGATCAGCGCATTGAGTGCCGTCTCGTAGGCGACACAGCGCGTGCCTCCGCCGCTGCCGAGCACGCCCAAGGCCCACGAACCGACAATCTGTCGCGGCAGCGGAGCCAACGGCGAATGCTCGCTGTCCAGCACGCTCTGCAGTTTTAGCGGGTCGATCCGGCGCTGGTTGATCAGCGTCAGCAGGGCCTGCACATCGGCCGGGAACTGCGGATAGGTAGCGGCGAGCGCGTCGTACAGGCGGGCCGCCTGTCCGGCATCGAGTGCCGGCCGGCCGACCAGGATCGCGGAGAGCGCGGTGAACGCACCGCGGTCAGCATGGAGCACCGGCTGCGCCAGCGCCCAGGGAATCAGCGACGCGGTGTATGCGGTCAGCAGTCCGGCCAGCAGGCGGCGACGCGACGGATCGGTGGGGGTGTCGCGGTTGGCAGCAACGCTGTCGAGCATGTCCAGTGTCATGATCCCGCTCCCGCGAATTGCATCGCAGACTGCCACCTAGCCAAACCACGCGGAGGGCCACGCTACTCCCTTCGCCATGCAAGGCAACGTGAGGATTCGGGCCGGTCGCGGGCGCCGGATCGTCGCAAGAAATGGCGCATGGTCGCCGCTATTCCAGGGAGTCGCGATGACCTCTGCGAGCCCCCGCCAGTTCAGCCTGGCGCAGGTGATTGCGTACGACTGGCAGCGGGACGATGATCGGCTTCGGAGGAGGCGACTGATGCCCTGCCATCCGGTGCAGGTGTCGCGAAGTTCGATCCCGATCAAGGAATGCAGCTCGGTCTGACTGGACGGGCATATTCAACCTGATGCGCAAGGAGAACGTCGTGGACAAGTTGATCAGCGTAGCGGCACGCCTTTTGATGGCGCAGATTTTCATCATTTCCGGTTGGCAGAAATTGACTGGTTTCACTGCTACCGAGGGTTACTTTGCCTCGCTGGGCATTCCGCTGGTAAGTGTGGTGACCCCGCTGGTCATACTCATCGAACTCGGCGGCGGGCTCGCCTTGCTGCTCGGATTCAAGACCCGCTGGGTGGCGGCGATCATCGCGTTGTTCACCGTGGGCTCGGCACTGATCGCACACACGAATTTCGCCGATCAAAGTCAGATGATCAATTTCATGAAGAATCTCGCCATGGCGGGCGGCCTGCTTATGTTCGTCAAATATGGCGCCGGGTCAGCCAGCGTTGACGGCGCCATGGACGCCAGGACCGGACGACCGACACCTTGACTGTACTGCCGCGCCTCGCATCCGCTACTGGCGGAATGTCCGCCAGCGGATGACGAGAGCGGGGCTTTGCCGGTGTCGGGCCGGTGATCGCGGATGAACGAATCGACCACGGTCCGTCCAGGCTGCTTTCGCCATGGCAACAACCTCAATGCCTCGCAGCGCGGCCTCCGATCGGCAGGAGTGGCATGGATCCCATCGAACTGGTGTTGGCGATGTTGCTGGCGGTGCTGGCCAGCGCCTATCTGGTCCGCGCGCTGCCGTTCTCCTTGCCATTGCCCTTGGTGCAGATCGCGATAGGGGCGGCGATCTCCGGAGTACTCAGGCAGGGAGTCGTGCTGGATCCGGAGGTGTTCTTCCTGCTGTTCCTGCCGCCGTTGCTCTTTCTCGATGGCTGGCGCATTCCGAAGGACGGATTGCTGCGCGACAGGACGGTGATCCTGGCGCTGGCGCTTGGGCTGGTGGTGTTCACCGTGCTCGGGGCCGGCTTCCTGATCCACTGGCTGATTCCCGCGATGCCCCTGGCGATGGCTTTTGCGCTGGCCGCGATCGTGTCGCCGACCGATCCGGTGGCCGTCTCATCGATCACGGCGCGGGTGCCGATGCCCAAGCGCCTGATGCATATCCTGGAAGGCGAATCGCTGCTCAACGATGCGTCCGGCCTGGTCTGTTTCCGCTTCGCGGTGGCCGCCGCGATGACCGGCAGCTTCTCGCTGGCGTCGGCGTCGCTGTCGTTTCTGTGGGTGGCCCTGGCGGGCGTAGGCGTCGGCGTCATCTTTACCCTTGCCGTGAGTCTGGTGCAGCGCTGGCTGTCACGGCAGTTCGGCGAGGAAAGCGGCTCCTCGATCCTGCTCAGCCTGCTGATCCCGTTCGGGGCGTATCTGCTGGCCGAGAGGGCGCATGCTTCGGGCATCCTGGCGGCTGTGGCGGCGGGCATCACCACCAGTTACGTCGAACTCGGTGGGCGGGTGCTGGCCACCACCCGGCTCCAGCGTGCCGCGGTCTGGAACACGGTGCAGCTTGCCTTGAACGGCATCATGTTCGTGCTGCTGGGCGAGCAGCTACCCAGGATCCTGCACCATGCGGCGGCCTCGGTGGAGCAGAGCGGACACCGCAATCCCTGGTGGTTGGCGGTCTATGCACTGACGATCGTCGTGGGGTTGGGGCTGCTGCGCTTCGTCTGGGTGTGGGTGTCGATGCGGTTGACCCTGTTGCGGGCGCGCCACCGCGGCGAGCGCATGAGCAAGCCGCACTGGCGAATCATTCTGGCGACGTCGCTGGCGGGGGTGCGCGGTGCAATCACGCTGGCCGGAGTCATGACCCTGCCGTTGCTGCTGCCCGATGGTGCGACATTTCCGGCGCGGGACCTCATGATATTCCTGGCCACGGCGGTGATTCTGCTTTCGCTGCTGGCGGCCAGTTTCGGGCTTCCACCCTTGTTGAAAGGGCTGGTGCTGCCGAGCGAGCCCGCCGCGCAGCGGGAAGAGGACCTGGCTCGTCATGCCGCCGCGACGGTAGCGATTGCCGCTGTGGAAAAGGCCCAGCATGAACTGTCGAGCAAGACCATTGCTGCCGACGCGGACATCTACACCAACGCCGCCACCCGCGTGCTGGCGTTCTATCAGCGCAGGCTGGATTGCGATGCCTCTGAAGGCGATGCCGCGCAATTGCGCAAGGCCGACAAGGCCGAACGCAGGTTACGGCTGGCCGCACTGCAGGCGGAGCGCGCGGAAATTTTCGAGCTCACGCGGCAGCACCGGATTTCCGACGAGACATCACGCAGGCTGATTCGCGAGCTGGATCTGGCCGAGACGCGTTTTCGCTGACAGATGGGAAAACTCCCGACGCTGGGCGGAATGCCGGCTACCTTTTCACGGCTGGCCAAAGCGTCGGCGAACACCTGCTTCGTAGGCTTTGCCGGTTTGCGGCTTCACGAACAGATCGACGACTTCCGGATGGCTCTGGCGAATGTCGAGTTCGAGCTTGCGTACCAGCTCCTCGATCGCGGACGCGCGGATGTCATCGAAAAACGTCACGCTGAGTGCGGCGACAATCTGGTTTGGCGCGAGCTGTACCGTGATCAGTCCGTTGGCATGTGCAATCGCGTCATGTTTCCCCGCCATGCGCATGATCGACGCGCTGAGGCGGCGGTCGGCACGTTCGCCGATCAGCAGGCTCTTGCTCTCGCGCGCGAGCAGGGCGGCGGTGCCGGCGAGCACCAAACCGATCAGGATCGAGGCGACACCGTCGAACACAGGCATATCGAGGGTGGTGGCCGCGAACGTGCCGAGGGTGGCGATGGTAATGCTGAGCAAGGCCGCGCTGTCTTCGAACAGCACCATGAAGGATGGCGGATCCTTGCTGCGGCGGAAGGCTTCGTAGTAACCGAGCGAACCCTTCGCCGCCTTGAACTGGCGCAAAGAGACCAGCCACGAGGCGCCCTCGAACAGGAAGCACAGGCCGAACACCACGTAGCTCACCAGCGGGCGACTGATCGGCCGCGGCTGGCGGACATGCAAGATGCCCTGGTAGATCGACACGCCCGCACCGAGTGCGAACACCAGCAGCGCGACGATGAAGCTCCAGAAATACAGCTCACGACCATAGCCCAGCGGATGCTCAGGGTCGGCGTGGCGCATCGAGCGGTTCATGCCATGCAGCAGCAGGATCTCGTTGCCGGTATCGACGAAGGAATGCACCGCTTCGCTGAGCATCGCCGAACTGCCGGTCCACACTGCCGCGACCGTCTTGGTGGCTGCCACCAACAGATTGCCGGCCAGCGCGGCGTATACGGTCAGACGTGTGGATGGGGGTGATGCCATGTTGCGCCTCGACAACAATGTGTGCCCTGCAGCGCGCGATGCACGTCTGCGGCGATGCGCGCTTTCCGCATTGCAAGGGCGGCTCAAGGGCATGCTACGGCAATGCGGACAGCGAACATTGGCGCATGGCCGCGTCACGCCAAACTAACATACCGTAGATTTGAATCTGCACGGGTTCATGATGGTCAGATCCCGGTCCGGCGGTTGTAGAAAGCGCCCATGCCGGTGGATATTCGTGCGACCCGAATACCAATCAATTGGAGCACCCTGTGGCAGGAAAACGCACCAAAGCCGATGCATCAGCTGACTCCGCCCATCTCGTGCCGTTGTGCAAGACGCCAACCGGAATCAAGGGACTGGACGCGCTGACGCTTGGCGGACTTCCGACCGGTCGGCCGACATTGTTGTGTGGTGCCGCCGGCTGCGGCAAAACGCTTTTTTCGATGACTTTTCTCGTCAACGGTGCCACCGAATTCGGCGAGCCAGGCGTGCTCATCAGTTTCGAGGAACGGGCGAGCGACCTGGAAACCAATGTGGCGTCGCTGGGGTACGACGTCGCGGATCTCGTCGCAAAGAAGAAGCTTGTCATCGATCACGTCTACATCGAGCGAGCCGAGATCGAGGAGAGCGGTGACTACGATCTGGAGGGACTCTTCGTTCGGCTCGGCCATGCGATCGACTCCATCGGCGCCAAACGCGTCGTGCTCGACACCATCGAGGCCCTGTTCTCCGGACTGGACAACGCGGCTGTCCTCCGCTCCGAATTGCGCCGGCTGTTCGCGTGGCTGAAGGACAAGGGCGTCACCGCGATCATCACCGGCGAACGCGGAGAGGGCCAGCTGACGCGTTACGGCATCGAGGAGTACGTATCCGATTGCGTCATCCTCCTGGACAACCGGGTCGAGGACCAGATCACTACGCGGCGCTTGCGCGTGGTGAAGTATCGCGGCTCGTCGCACGGCTCCAATGAATATCCTTTCCTGATCGACGAACACGGCATCAGCGTGCTGCCGATCACGTCGGCACAGCTGGGCCACCAGATCTCGCACGAATCGGTGCCCACAGGCGTTTCTGGTCTGGACGACATGCTCGGCATCCGCGGTTACTTTCGTGGATCCAGCGTGCTGATATCGGGCCTCGCCGGCACGGGCAAATCGACCTTTGCCTCGTCGCTCGTCAACGCCGCCTGCGAACGTGGCGAGCGCTGTCTCTATTTCGCGTTCGAGGAGTCGCCGGCGCAGATCGTGCGCAACATGGCCTCGGTCGGCCTCCAGCTCGATCGCCATGTCGACAGCGGACTGTTGCGCTTCGAGGCGGCGCGCCCCAGCCTTTATGGCTTCGAGATGCATCTGGCGCGGATGAATCGCGACATCGAGAAGTTCGCGCCGCACGTCCTCGTGGTGGATCCGATTTCGGCGTTCCGCGGTCCATCCTACGAAATCAATGCGACCCTGATCCGGCTCGCCGACATCTGCAAGAGCAAGGGCATCACGGCGTTGTTCACCAGCCTGTCCTCGGCGGGCGAGCAGATGAACGAAAGCGAGCGGGGTGTGTCGTCGCTGATGGACACCTGGATTTCCCTGGCCGATGTGGAGGGAAACGGCGAACGCAACCGGGTGCTCTACCTGTTGAAATCACGGGGCATGAATCACTCCAAGCAGCTGCGCGAATACCAGCTGAGCGACCAGGGCATCCACATGGTCGATGCCTACGTCGGGCCCGACGGCGTATTGACGGGCACGGCCCGCATCGCACAGGAAGCGCGCGAACGCAGGGCCGATCTGTCGCGCAAGCAGGCCACCGAGCGGATACGTCGCGAGGTGGCGCGAAAACGCGCTGCCATGGATCGACAGATCGCCGAACTGCGTGCTGCATTTGAAACCGAGGAGATGGAGTTGGCGACCTTGATCGAGCAGGAAGAGGCGCGCGAAATCGCCTACGGGGCCGCGCGTTCCGAAATGGCCTCGAAGCGCGGGGTCCGCCCATGACTGTCGAGAACTGGAATGAGGGTTGCGTCATGGAAAGCCGGGACGATTCCGCTGTGCAGGTGACGGGCGAATACAACCTGCGTCTCTACGTGGCGGGCCAGACGCCGAAGTCGCTGGCCGCCATCGCCAACCTCAAGAAGCTCTGCGAAAGCAACCTGGCCGGCCGTTACACGATCGAGGTGATCGATCTGCTGGTCACGCCCCAACTCGCCGCGGGTGACCAGATCGTGGCACTGCCGACTCTCGTACGGCGGCTTCCGCCACCGCTCAAGCGCGTCATCGGCGATCTCTCGAATTCCGAGCGGGTGTTGGTAGGCCTCGACATCCAGCCCAAAGCGGGAAGCACTTCATGAGCCAGCAGGGATCGGAGCCGCCGGACATGCACTATAAGCTGCGCCTGTTCATCACCGGGTCGACGCCACGCTCGACACGGGCGATAGAGAACATGCGGCGCATCTGTGCGGAGAATCTCGAGGGCCGCTACGACCTCGAGGTGGTGGATGTATACCAGGATCCCGAGGCGACCAAGGAACTGCAGATCATCGCAACGCCGACGCTGGTCAAGATTCTTCCGGAGCCATTGCGTCGGATCATCGGCGATCTGTCCGATCGCGAACGCGTGCTCGCTGGCCTCGATCTCGCCGCGCTCGGCAAGGAGGACCAGGCCAGTCCATGAACCAGCACTCCGAATCCGAAGCCGCACGCATCGATCACTCCCGGCTTGTCGAGCTGCAGGATCGGTTGCGCGAAGCCGAGGAAACGCTCGATGCCATACGCAATGGCGACGTCGACGCGGTGGTGGTGGGCGGTCCGAGCGGTCAGCGCGTCTACACGCTGGAGAACGCCGACCGCCCCTATCGCGTGCTGATCGAGCAGATGCAGGAAGGCGCGGTGACGCTGAGCGACGAGGGCATCCTGCTCTATTGCAATCAGCGCTTCGCGGCCTTGGTGGGTGCCGACCGCGAAACGCTGATGGGCGAATCGATCGAGCGATTCCTGTCGAGCACGGAGGCCGGCGCGTTCCGCCGGTTGATGGCGAGCGATCGCGGCACCGGCCGCTCGGCCGAGTTCACCTTGGTGGGGGCGAACGGACCGGTGCCGGTCAACGTATCCATCGCCGATCTTAAGTCCGACGAACCGATGCCCAATGTCTTGTGTGGCGTCGTCACCGATCTCACCCACAGCCGTGAGCGCAGCCATGAGCTGGCCGCGGCAAATTGGCGACTGGCCAGCGAAATCGATGAACGCCGTCGCGTCGAAGCCAGTCTGCAGCTTGCGCTCGATGCGGCCGACATGGGTCACTGGGACCTGGACCTCGCGACCGACACCGTGACGCGGTCGGCGCGCTACGACCAGATCTTCGGCTATGCCGATACGGTGAAAGCCTGGGGGTTGCCGATGATGCTCTCCCAGTTCGTCCTCGAAGACCGCGAGGCGGTGCGCGAGGAATTTCTGCGTGCCGAAAGCTCCGGCTCGGTCGAAATCGAGAAGCGCATACATCGCCTGAGCGATGGCGCAACCCGCTGGGTGCAGATCAGGGGGCGCACTTTCTACGTGGATGGCAGGGCGACCCGTATCAGCGGCGTGGTCAGCGACATCACCGAGCGCCGCCACGTCGACGAACAACTGCGCCAGTCGCAGAAGATGGAAGCCATCGGCCAGCTTACCGGTGGGATCGCACACGACTTCAACAACCTGCTGATGGTCATCGGCGGCAGCCTGGATCTGCTGGATCAGCGTATCGAAGGGGACGAGAAGACCTCGCGCTACCTCGCTGCGGCGAGACACGGCGTGACAAGGGGCGCGACGCTCAATCAGCAGCTCCTGGCATTTTCGCGTCGCCAGGATCTTCACACCGAGGCGGTCTGCATCGACGAACTGCTCGCTTCGTTCGCAAACCTGCTCGATCGCGCCGTGGGCGAAGCGGTGACCGTGCACATCGAGCCGGCGCCGGCGCAATGGTATTGCCACACCGACCCCCACCAGCTGGAAACCGCCATTCTCAATCTCGTCATCAACGCGCGCGATGCGATGCCGCAAGGTGGCACGCTGACACTGAAAACGGAGTTGCGGAACCTGGATCGGAAGGCTGCCGCCGCCAACGGCGTCTGCGCTGGCGAGTACGTCGCCGTATCGCTCGCCGACACCGGCGTGGGCATGAAGGCCGACGTTCTGAACCGGGCGTTCGAGCCCTTCTTCACCACGAAGGAGGTCGGCAAGGGCACCGGCCTGGGGCTCAGCCAGGTTTACGGTTTTGCACGCCAGTGCGGCGGTTTCGTGGCCATCGAAAGCCATCCCGGCGTCGGCACCACCGTGCTCATCCACCTGCCGCGTGCGGCCGCGCCCGACATGGCCAAGGCGGTCGAGGTGGCTGTGTCCGAGGTGAAAGGCAAGGGCGTGGTGCTTGTGGTCGAAGACGACAACGACGTGCGCGCGGTCGCGAGCAGCCTGCTGGAGAACCTGGGCTATTCGGTGCTCGAGGCGAAGAGTGCGGGCGAGGCGCTGAAACTGATTGACGGCGGCGAACGGGTCGACCTGGTCTTCACCGACGTCATCATGGCGGGCGACATGAACGGCGTCGACCTGATGCGCAAGATGAAGGTCGCGCATCCGCATATTCCCGTGTTGCTTACCTCAGGCTACACGGCGCAGCGAATGGCGATGGGCGAGATCGCCGAAGACGTGCAACTTCTGCGCAAGCCATACGCCCAGGTCGACCTTTCGCTGGCGGTACAAACGGTGATGAACCAGTCTGCGTGACGGCCAGGGATATATCGAAGCGCTGCGCTGGTTCTGCGATATCGATGTCCATTGGCGGCCGAGCTCATTCGCTTGGGTGAGCGAATGAGCCCGGCCGCCGCGGTTCAATGGCCCGCCGGCGCTACGGCTACCTGGATGGCGCAGCGGACGTCGCGTCGGGCACGGCCGCCGTACTGGCCGTCCACAGTTTCGCTTCCGGCTTTCCGCCCAGCATCTGCGCCCGCACCAGCGGAATCGGCGGACCGCCGTAGCTGAGGAACTGGTCGTGGAACGCCTTCAACGCGCTCGGTCCCGGATGCGCGGCAATCCAGTCCTTGCGCAGCTGCATGATCATCAGCTTGCCCAGCGTGTAGTTGAGGTAGGCCGGGTCGTAGGTGCCGCGCGCAGCTTGCTGGCGGGCGTTGCCGGGGTCCTGGAAGGCCTTGTCGCGGAACATCTGCTCCGACTGGGCGATCGTCATGCCGCCGGTGTGCAGGCCGATGGCGGATAGATAGCGCACGTCGCGCAGCAGCGCATTGGTGAGCTGGCCGATGTGCACTTCCGGCGTGGCGCCGTCCAGGCCCGCATCGAACATCATCTCTTCGGCGTAGTGCGCCCAGCCCTCGGCAAAGGCGTAGCCGACGAACAGCTGGCCGAACTTCCATTGCGCACGGTTGGCATGCAGGAACTGCAGGAAGTGGCCTGGCCAGACTTCATGCGCGGACACGAACAGCAGGGCCGCCTTGCCCGGCACGTAGGCCTGCTGGTCGGCCTTGCTCCAGGTCGGGTCCGGCGGGGCGATGTAGTACACCGACGGCAGGTTCTTCTCGTACGGGCCCGGAATCTCGATGTAGGCGAAGTTCCAGCGGTTGAACGGCGGCGCCTCTTCGGCCCTGGCCTGTTCGGTGCCGGGAATGCTCGCCAGGTCCTTGTCGAGGATGAACTGGCGCAGGCTGGCTAGCTGCGCTCGCGCACCTTCCACGGCGCCGCCTGCCGGCTTGTCGGCACTCTCCTTGGCGACGCACGCAGCGAGCGATTTCCCCGGTGCGAACTTGTCGCACGCGGTCTTGAGCGCCGCGAGGTTGCGTTCCATGTCCGATTCGCCGATGGCCTTGAGCTGGTCCAGCGGCAGATCGACCCGCTCGGTGGCGTGCAACATCTTCGAGAATTTCTCCGCCCCCAATGCATAGTCCTGGGTGGCGTGCGGCTTCTGCGCTTTCAGCCAGTCGGCCAGGTCCTGCGATGCCTTGATCGCCGCGGCGTTGCTGGCCTTGAAGCGCGCTTGCAGCGTGTCGTCCTTCACTTCAGCGAAAATGCCGGGCACGTCGGTCTTGAAGAAGCTGGCGAAGCCGCCGAACGAATTGACGCCCACGTCGATGTAGGACGACGGCAGCGGCAGCTTGAGATTGGCCTTGATCTGCGCCAACGCCCTCGGCAGCGCTTCCTGGTAACGGACGAACGCCGCCATGCGCTGGGCGAGCGGCGCGTAGGGGCGGGTCAGGTACATGCTGGGCGACAGGTCGCCCGTGTACCAGGTGGGGTTGTTGTAGGGCGCGCCGGATTCTTCCAGCCAGAACAGCTGGCCGTCGATCACCGCGAGCACATAGTCGCGCTGGAAACGCTCCTGTGCATCGAGCCTGTCATCGGTGAAGGTGCTGAACACCTGGCGTTGCCCGTGCAGCCAGTCGGCGGTCGCCTTCAGCCCGGCCGGGCTGTAGTCGGGAAGCCTGCCGTCGAATTCGTGCTTGCCCGCGTTGGCGGCGAACACCGGGCTGTGCTCGAACATGCCGGCGAGAAAGGTGTCCACTGCCGATGCCAGTGCCGCACTGTTGGTGGGCGTGGCGGCGGTGGATGTCGAGGCAGGCGACGGCGCCTTTTGCGCGGGAGGTGGCGCGTGCGGCGTGCAGCCGGCGAAGAAAACGGTGATGACGGCGGACAGCGTGAGTACGCGGAACGTGCGCATGGTCGGCTTCCCTGGGAGTGGAGCCGTCGAGCCTAGGTGCTGCCGGGGCCCGGTGCAATCTGCCGCGGCCGTTGCAGACCGCGCCCCCATGACAACGCAACGCTCCGTGGCCCGAATTCAGGCTGCCCAGGTCACGCGTGTAGCCATGGGTGGTGCGCCAAGTCCGCGTGCGAGGGCTACACCGATGCCGGTGCCGCCTTTTCCAGCGCCGTGCCGATGGCACCGAGCAGCTGCTCGCCGCCAAACGGCTTGCGCAGGAACACGCCACGCGAAGGAACCTCGGCGCAGTCCACCTCCGGATCGGCGGTGATCACGACAACGGCGATGGAAGGATGGTGTTCGATGGCTTCCCGGCAGAGGTCGATGCCGCTCCTCGGGCCGGCAAGAATCACGTCGGAGACGATGACATCGATGCGGGGCGTGTTCTGCATGTGGCTCAGCGCGCCGGCGGCTCCCTGCACGCGGATGGTCTGGTAGCCATCGCTGGCGGACAGGTGCAAATCGATGGACTCCAGCACCAGCTCGTCATCCTCCACGAGGAGGACGGTTCTCTTCGTATTCACAGCCACCCCCGGAACCTGCAATGTTCGCCAGCATAAGCCTGTTCCGCGCTGGTGATAACCAGTTCGCGCCGACGTCCTCAGCTTTCCACGTCGAGCCCGCCTGGCGCGCGATCACGGACGCGCTCGCGCCGCAGAAGCAAGGCCAGCACCGGTGGCGTGAGCATCGCGGTGAGCAGCGACATCGCCACGATGACGGCATAGATGCGATCGCTGAACACGCCGGCGGCCAGCCCCAGGCTGGCGATCACCACACCCACCTCGCCGCGCGGCACCATGCCGAAGCCGACGATGGTGGCGGCGCGCCGCCCCAGCGACAGCGCGCCCAGGAAGCCGCCGAGCAGCTTCGACACGACCGCTATTGCAGTGACGACGAGCAGCATCACCAGGGCGTCGACGCTGGCCAATTCGGCCAGGTTGACCTTGGCGCCGGTCACCACGAAGAAGAACGGGGTGAGGAAGGACAGTAGCGGCATGGTCTGGTGCTCCAGCTCGTCGCGCTGGCGGGTTTCCGAGGCGATCATGCCGGCGAGGAAGGCGCCGATGATGGCGGCCAGGCCGAAGCGGGTCGACAGCCAGGCCAGCCCCAGGCAGATCGCCAGCACCACGGTCAGTGCGGAATGCGCGCTGATGGGCGCCTCCAGCCAGGCCGAACGATGCCGCATCACCTTCGAGCCGCCCCAGCCGATGATCGCCACGAAGCCTACCGCGCCGGCCAGCGTCAGCAGCAGCGACTGCAGATCCAGCGAGCCGCCGCCCTGCAGCGACGACACCACGCCGAGCAGCAGCATGGCCAGGATGTCGTCGATCACCGCGGCGCCCAGGATCACCCGGCTTTCGGTGCGTTGCAGTACGCCCAGTTCCTGCAGGACGCGCGCGGTGATGCCGGCCGAGGTAGCGACGAAAGCCGCGGCGACGAACAGCGACTTGACCCATTCGAAGCCTTCGCCATGTGCCCAGAAGGCGCCCGCGACGAACGGTACGATGACACCGAGCACGCCGACCAGCAGGGCGCTCTTGCCCACTTTCTTCAGATCGTCCAGCCGTGTTTCCAGGCCCACCGAAAACAGCAGCAAGACCACGCCGATCTCGGCGAGCACGTCGAGCGGCGTGCCCGGCATGATCTGCCCGGGCGTGAGCCAGCCGAGCAGCGATGGACCGACCACGCAGCCGGCGGCAATCTCGCCCACCACGCCGGGCAGCTTCAACCGCTGCGCGATCTCCGCCCCGATTTGCGCTGCGACGAAAATGATGAACAGGGTGAGCAGGATGTCGGCGGCTTGATGCATGGGTCGTCGTTTCTTCAGGCGTTGGTCGATGCTACATGGCGATGCTTTTCTGCTGTCGCCGTTTCAACCGCCGAACACTGCGGCGGTCATCCACAGATGCAGTGCGATGCTGGCGACGTAGCCCAGCGCGATGGCCCAACTCCAGCGCAGATGGATCATGAAGGTGTATTGCCCGCGTGCCGCACCCATCAGCGCCACGCCCGCCGCCGAGCCTACCGACAGCAGGCTGCCGCCCACGCCGGCGGTCAGCGTGATCAACAGCCATTGCGAGCCGTCCATCGGCGGATTCATCTTGATCACCGCGAACATGATGGGGATGTTGTCCACCACCGACGAAAGCACGCCCATCGCGGCGTTGGCGGTGGTGGGCCCGAGGTGGCCGTAGAGCTGCTGCGAGGCGAGCTCCAGATAGCCGAGCGCGGCCAGACCTCCGACGCAGGCGAACACGCCGTAGAAGAACAGCAACGTGTCCCATTCGGCGTTGGCGATGATGCGGAAGATCGAATAGCCCTCGTCCTCCATGCCGTGCGCCAACGCGTAATGGCGCTGCCGGTAGTCGATGCGGCTGGCCACCAGGTTGAGCAGCGCGAGCCCGGTCAGCATGCCGTAGGCGGCAGGCATGCCGAGCCATTGCCGGCCGGCTACGGTGATCGCGATGGTGAGCGCAAACGTCAGGCAGATGCTGACGCCGCCATGCTTGATTCCGGCGTGTCCCTCGGCGCCTCCCGGCCTGCCGCGGGGCAGGGCGAGGGACATGAGCAGCGCGGGTACGAGCCAGTTGACCACCGCCGGAAAGAACAGCCGGAAGAAATCGAAGAACTGCGCCTTGTCGGCCTGCCACACCATCAGCGTGGTGATGTCGCCGAACGCACTCCAGGCACCGCCGGCGTTCGCCGCTACCACCAGATTGATCATGGCCAGCGCGATGAAGCGCGCATTGCCGGCGCCCACCGCCAGGATCACTGCCGACATCACGAGCGCGGTCGTCATGTTGTCGAGCACCGGGGAAAGCAAGAATGCCAGCAGGCCGGTGATCCAGAACAGCGAGCGGTAGCTGAAACCACGCCGGGTCAACTGCGAACGCAGCGCCTCGAACACGCCGCGCTCGCCCATCGCAGTGACGTACGTCATCGCCACCACCAGAAAGAAAAAAATCTCCGAGTATTCGAGAAACATCATCTCGAAGGCTTGCCGGGCCAGCGTCGCGTCACCGCCGGCGCTGCCGGTTTGCCAGGCGATCATGCCCCAGATCAACGCGGCCGCCAGCATCACCGGCTTGGATTTGGCGATATGGATCCGCTCTTCGAAAATCACGGCCACGTAAGCCAGCACGAACAACAGCAACGCGATCCATCCGACCGGATGTTGCACCAGGTGAAAGTTCACGTCGGCGCCGGCTTCGGCGGCGCATACCGGCGTGGCGGCAAACATGGCGGCCAGGGCGGCAAAGCAGCGCATGGAAAATCCTCGGGGAAAGTCGACCGCCGCAAGCGTATCAGGCGTTTGCGCGGTGCCGCCTTGGCGGGTGGTTCAGCAATCCGGAAATCTCGAACGGCCCGCGCCGCACGCGGCCGCCACGGATTGGTTCGTCGGACCTATTCGGATGTTCCCTCGGCGCTCGCTGCCGCATGCACCACCGTGCTCGCCGGGCGATCGGCGCGCAAGCGGCTGAATACCCGACTTGCCGCGGCCGTGATCGCCGCCAGCATCAGCACTGTCCAGCGGAACGCCATGACGTAGTCGTCGTGGGCATGGCCTTGCAGCATCGCCTCCATCAGCAAGGTGGCCAGCGCGATGCCGAAGCTCATGGCGAGGTATTGCACGGTCGAGGCCATCGACGAAACCATCGATGCATGCTGGATGTCGACATCGTGGTAGATCAGCGTATTCATCGCGGTGTACTGCATGCCCGCGAAACAGCCGTAGCCGAAGGTCAGCACGACGATCAGCCAGACCGGCGAGGTCGGGCCGAGCAGGGCGAACGCCGCGAGCAGCACGGCCACCATCACCGTATTGCCGAGCAACAGGCGCCGGTAGCCGAAATGCACGAGCGCCCGGTTGACCATCCATTTGGCGCTGATCGAACCTACCGCCTGCGGCACCATCATCAGGCCGGCCATCAGCGGCGACCAGCCGCAGCCCACCTGCAGGAACAGCACCAGCAGCAGGAACATGCCGGAGATGCCGAGCCGGGTGAACAGGCCACCGGCCAGCGCCACCCACACGCTGCGCACGCGCAGCAACCGCAGGTCCGCGACCGGATACGCCGTGCGCCGGCTATGCCACACGTAGACCGCGCCGAGCAGCAGCGCGAGCATGCCGCACAGGCCGATCCGCGCCCACGGCACCGGATGCGCGCCGGCCAGTTCGGAGGCGGTCAGCAACAACGCGGAGGCGGCGGCAAACAGCAGGAAGCCCAGCAGGTCGAATCGGTTGGCGCGTTCGAGCCGGTAATCGGGCATGTCGCGCTTGTTCATCCACACGCCGGCGATCGCCACCGGCACGTTGATCAGGAAGATCAGCCGCCACGATGTGAACTGCACCAGCGCACCGCCGAGCAACGGCCCCAGCACCGAACCGAGCAGGCCGAAGGTGGCTACCGTGCTCATGGCGCGCACGAACTCCAGCTTGTGGATGCTGCGCACCAGCACATAGCGGCCAACCGGCATCAGCGAAGCACCGCCGACGCCTTGCAACACACGGGCGGCAACCAGCTGCGGCAGGGTCTGCGCCACGCCGCACAGCAGCGAACCCACGCCGAATACCACGATGGCGATGCCGAACACCCGCCGCGTGCCCAGGCGATCGCACAACCACGGGCTGGCGGGAATCAGGATTGCCAGGGTCAGCACGTAGCTGGTCAGCGCCGTGCGCATGCCGAGCGGTGTGACCTTGAGCGCTTCGGCCATTGCCGGCACCGCGGTATTGACCACGGTGGAGTCCAGCGCCTGCATGAAGAACGCCGCCGCCACCAGCCACAGCAGGCCCCGAAAACGTTCGCGCGAGGATGCCTCCGGCAAGTCGGCGGAAACCGTCGCTGAATCGAAGCCAGCAGCGGCGGTTGGATGGAGATCCGCGGCTTGATGGGGCATGATCCGCGCATGATAGCTGCTGCGTCAGCTTGCTTTTCGCGGAAGGTATCCGCAGAGTCAGCCTTGTTTCATCCGCCGGCCATGCCCAGATAGTCATGGCGGCCATTTCACGACCCGCGCGCCGGAACGGTTTCGTTCCGGCGCGCGCTTTTGTGCGGCAGGAGCCGCAAGCATCAGGAAAAGCCATGAGCAACAAGCCACCGATCACCGTTTCCCGCATCGACCTGGAGCGCATCGAAGCGCTGCTGGAGCGACTGCCCGCTGCCGACGCGGCGAAGCTGAATGCCTTGCGCGCGGAGCTCGATCGCGCCGAAGTGGTCGAGCCCGCCGACGTACCTGCGCATACCGTGACGATGAACTCCACCGTCACGTTCACCGACGAAAGCAATGGCGAGAAACTCACCTTGACCCTGGTCTATCCGGCGGCGGCCGGTGCGCCGGGCACCGTGTCCATCCTGGCGCCCGTGGGTAGTGCGTTGCTGGGCCTGGCCCGTGGCCAGCAGATCGACTGGCCGACTCCCGACGGCCGCAAGCGCCGCCTCAAGGTGCTGGAAATCAGCTACCAGCCCGAGTCTGCCGGACATCTCCACCGCTGAGTCGGTACGGCAGGCGACGTCGCCGAGGAGGTAACGGCCCCACGCCGGCGCGTGATCGATGGCGTGGGCCATGCTTCACGACGCCTTGCCCCGGCTTTACTTTGTCGTCGCAGCGATCAAACGCGCCAGTGTCGCTAAACTGGCGAGGCCCAGGAGACCTGCATGACCGATCGCCACGCCCCGGCCCAGATCGTCGCCCGCGCCGCCGCGCTGCGGGCGCAGATCGAGCAGGCCAATTACCGCTATCACGTGCTCGACGATCCGGACATCACCGACGCCGAGTACGACCGCCTGCTGCGCGAGCTGGAGGGTCTGGAAGCGAATCACCCGCAGCTGGCTTCGAGCGATTCGCCCACGCGCAAGGTCGGCGCCAGGGCGCACGGCGGCTTCGCCGAGGTGAGCCACCAGTTGCCCATGCTGTCGCTGGGCAACGCCTTCGAGCAGCCGGGTGAAACGGAGCGCGAGCGCTTTCGCGAAGTCGCCGAGTTCGAACGGCGCATCGAACAAGCGTTGGACCGACGCGAGCCGTTGTTCTCGGTCGAGCCGAAGCTCGATGGCCTGGCGATCAGCCTGCGCTACGAACAAGGCGTGTTCGTGCTGGGCGCGACGCGCGGCGACGGCGAGACGGGCGAGGACGTGACCGCAAACTTGCGCACCGTCCGCGCCATCCCGTTGCGTCTGCGCGGCACCGGCTGGCCCGCCGTGCTGGAAGTGCGCGGCGAAGTGATCATGCTGCGCAAGGATTTCGAGGCGTTCAACGAGCGTGCACGGGAGCGCGGCGAAAAGCCGCTGGCGAACCCGCGCAACGGCGCGGCCGGGTCATTGCGCCAGCTCGATCCGGCGATCACCGCGAAACGCCGGCTGAGTTTCTTTGCTTACGCCATCGGCGTGGTCGAGGGCGGCGAGCTGCCTTCGACGCATTCGGCCACGCTGCAGCAGTTGCGCGAATGGGGATTCCCGGTATCGCCGGAAGTCGATATCGCCCGCGGCTTCGACGGCCTGATCGCCTACTTCCACCGCATCGGCGAGAAGCGCGAAAGCCTGCCGTACGACATCGATGGCGTCGTCTACAAACTGGACGACTACGCCGGCCAGCGCGAGATGGGCTTCGTCTCGCGTGCGCCACGCTGGGCGATCGCGCACAAATTTCCCGCGCAGGAGCAGACCACGCGCCTGCTCGGTATCGAAATCCAGATCGGCCGCACCGGCGCGGCCACGCCGCGCGCGCGAATGGAACCGGTGCAGGTGGCGGGCGTCACGGTAACCTACGCGACATTGCACAACGCCGACCAGATCGCACGACTGGACGTGCGCGTGGGCGACACGGTGATCGTACGCCGCGCCGGCGATGTGATACCCGAAGTGGTACGGGTGATCGAGGACCAGCGCCCGGCCGGCACCGTGCCGTGGACCATGCCGACACATTGCCCGATCTGCGGCTCCGCGCTGATCCGCGAAGAGGGCGCGGCGGCGTGGCGTTGCTCCGGCGGGCTGATCTGCGCGGCGCAACGCAGGGAGGCGCTGATCCATTTCGCCTCGCGCCGCGCGATGGACATCGAAGGTCTCGGCGAGCGCTTCGCCGACGCACTGGTCGAGCTCGACATCGTGCACACGCCAGCCGACATCTACGCGCTCACCGTCGAGCGCCTGGTGGCGATGAAGCAGGCCATCGACGAGCGCGACGGCACCACGCCGGAAACGGTGAAGGCCGGCAAGATCGCGACAAAATGGGCAGAGAACCTGGTAGCCGGCATCGAGGCCAGCAAGCACACGACGCTGGCGCGCTTCCTGTTTGCGCTGGGCATCATGCATATCGGCGAGAGCACTGCGAAGACGCTGGCGTCGTGGCTTGGCCGCCTCGACATCGTGCGCAGCATGCCCGCGCCGGTATTGCGGGTGTTGCCGGACATCGGTGCCGAAGTGGCCACGTCGATCGCCGGCTTCTTCGCGCAGGAAGGCAACCAGAAAGTGGTCGATGCACTGCTCGCCGCCGGCATCGTGTTCAGCGACGAGACGTCGCCATCGCCGCTGCTGCGCGAGCGCCTGAACCTGGGCGTGCTGCTGGACATGGCAAAGATCAACAAGCTCGGCCCCAAGAGTTGCAGGCTGCTGGCACAACATTTCCCCACGCTCGACCAGCTGCGGAAGGGCGGTCCGGCTCACTGGATCACCGCCGGCGTGCCGCAGGCCGCCGCAACCGGACTGGAAAGCTTTCTCGCCGACCCGGTCGCACTGGCCGAACTGCGCGGCGCCGAAGCGACGATGCAGCGTCTGCTCGAAGCGATTCCGGCAACGGCCGCCGCGACCCGGGCACCACTGGCCGATCAGACCATCGTGCTCACCGGCACGCTGACTTCGCTCAGCCGCGATGAGGCGAAGGAACGGCTGGAGACGCTGGGTGCCAAGGTGTCCGGTTCGGTGTCGAAGAAGACGTCTTTCGTGGTGGCCGGTGAGGCTGCCGGATCCAAGCTCGACAAGGCACACGAGCTGGGCGTGCCGATATGGGACGAGGCGCAATTGCTGGCGCTGCTGGCCGAACATGAAGATTGACGAGCAGGCGCTTCTTGCCGTTCGGCAACCTCCATCGCTGCAGCAGTCATTGCGTTTGCGTGCGCGGCTCTACCACCTGCTACGCCGGTTTTTTGCCGAGCGCCAGGTGCTGGAGGTCGAAACGCCGATCCTGTCGGCTGCGGGCAATACCGAGCCGAACATCGAGAGCTTCAGCACGATCTTCCACGGTCATGTGGATGCGGGCGCACGCGAGCGCTGGCTGCGCACGTCGCCGGAATTCCCGTTGAAGCGGCTGCTCGCAGCCGGCATCGGCGATTGCTACGAACTGGGCCGGGTGTTCCGCAACGGCGAGGCGGGCGGGCGGCACAATCCCGAGTTCACCATGCTGGAGTGGTATCGGGTGGGCTGGGATCACCGGCAGTTGATGCAGGAGACCATCGCCCTGGTGGAAGGCGCGATGGGAATGGTCGGCCGGCGGGTGGAGACAGTCGTCACCAGCTATCGGCAACTGTTCCTCGACGAACTCGGCATCGATCCACTGCAGGCGTCGATCGACGAATTGCGCACGCCGCTGGGCGAGTTCGGCATCGATCCGCAAGGGCTCAGCCACGACGACTGGCTCGACTTGCTGATCACGCACAGCTTGCAGCCGGCGTTTCCGCGCGATCGCATCACGGTGATCCACGACTATCCGGCTACGCAATGTGCGCTGGCTAAGATACGGCCCGGCGAGCCGTCGCTGGCCGAGCGTTTCGAGCTGTACCTTGGCCGCCACGAACTGGCCAACGGCTATCACGAGTTGAACGACGCGGCGGAACAGCGCCAGCGCTTCGAGCGCGACAATGCGACGCGTCGCGCACGCGGCCAGCGCGGGATTCCGCTCGATCATGCGCTGCTCGACGTGCTCGACGCCATGCCGGATTGCGCCGGCGTGGCGCTTGGCGTGGAGCGGCTGCTGATGTGCCTGGCCGACACCGACGCCATTGCCGACGTGCTGGCGTTCCCCTTCGCGCAAGCTTGAGCTGCGACCGGAATTGAACTGATGACAACAGCCGATAGCCTCGCCGTGCGTGCACCGCGCGAACGCCTCGACCGCCGCGACATCCGCACGCTGGCGCTGGCCGCGCTCGGTGGCGCGCTGGAGTTCTACGACTTCGTGGTGTTCGTGTTCTTCGCGATCCCGCTGGGCCACCTGTTCTTTCCGCCCGGCACCGCCGCATGGCTGGCGCAGCTGCAGGTGTTCGGGATTTTTGCAGCGGGCTACCTGGCGCGGCCGCTGGGCGGCATCGTGATGGCGCATTACGGCGACAAGCTGGGCCGCAAGAAGATGTTCACGCTGAGCGTGTTCATGATGGCGGTGCCGACGCTGGGCATCGGCCTGCTGCCGGTGTATGCGCAGGTCGGGATGCTGGCGCCGCTGTTGCTGCTGATACTGAGGGTGGTGCAGGGCATCGCGGTAGGCGGCGAAGTGCCGGGCGCGTGGGTGTTCGTGGCCGAGCATGTGCCCGCGCGGCGGATCGGTTTTGCCTGCGCCAGCCTTACCTCGGGGCTCACCGTCGGCATCCTGATCGGCTCGCTCGTGGCGGCAGCAATCCATCGTGAACTGTCGCCGGCCGCGGTGCTCGACTACGGCTGGCGCTTGCCGTTCCTGGTCGGCGGCGTGTTCGGTTTTCTCGCCGTCTGGTTGCGCCGCTGGCTAAGCGAGACGCCGGTGTTCGAGGCGTTGCACGCGCGCCGGGAGCTCGCTGCGGGTTTGCCGCTGCGCCTGGTATTCGAGCGGCATCTGCCGAGCGTGTTGCTGTCGATGCTGGTGACCTGGATGCTCACCGCCGCCATCGTGGTGGTGATCCTGATGACGCCGACGCTGGCGCAATCGGTGTTCCACATCGAACCGGAGCGCGCGTTCCTGGGCAACAGCGTGGCGTCTTTTGCGCTGGCGCTGGGCTGCCTGTTCTACGGCTGGCTGACCGATCGCGTCGGCTACGCGCGCGCCTTGTTGCTGGGGGCGGCCGGGCTGCTGCTGTGCAGTTATGCGTTGTACCTCGACCTGCGCGCCGGCGCTGTGCACTTTGGCGCGTTGTATGCGTTGGCCGGTTTCAGCGTGGGTGTGACCGGCGTGGTGCCGACGCTGATGGTGCTGGCATTTCCGCCGGCCGTGCGGTTTTCCGGCTTGTCGTTCTCGTACAACATCGCCTACGCGCTGTTCGGAGGCCTCACACCGCCGCTGATCGGTCTGCTCATCAGGCGGTTCGGCGTGCTGGCGCCGGCGCATTACGTGGCGTTTACCGCGCTGATCGGTGTCGGTGTAGCCGGCTGGTCGATCGCCAGCTCGCACCATGCGTTGCGACGCGGCTAGAACTCCAGCTCCTGCGCCGCACACAGGTAATCGACCAGCGGCGCGACACGCTTGAAGGTCGCCACCGTCCACGGCATCAGCTCACCCGAGCAGGCGAGTTCTTCGCTGAAGCCGGCCGATGCGACGAAATCCTTGCGTTTGAGATCGTCGATCAGTTCGTGCGCCGGGTCGTAGCCGCGCGGCGGGCGCAGCAGTGATTCGCCGCCCAGTTGCAGATGCTCGCGAAACGCCTTGCTGCGGGTGGCGCCTTTCCATGCGGCGGGATTGTCGGTGAGGAAACCGCGAATGTGCTTCAGCGCATCCGGCTCCGGGTGCCACATGCCGCCGCCGGCGAAGCAATCGCCGGGCTGGATATGCAGATAGAACGATGGCGCCGGGATTTCGTGGCGGCGTTCGTGGAAGAAGCGCGAACCCTGCCACGGCTTGTAGGGCAGCTTGTTGTTGGAAAAGCGCGTGTCGCGAAAGATGCGGAACAGCGAGCCGCCGTTCTTGCGTGGATCGGCGCGGTAGTGCGCGCTGATCTTCGCCAGCGGCGTTTGCAGGTCGGTGATCAATTGCAGGAACGGCTCGCGCACGTGGCGCTCGTAATCCGCCTTGTGCGCATGGAACCAGTCGCGGCTGTTGTTGCGGTCGAGTGCGCGCAGGAAACGGAAAGTGGCGGCGCTGAAATACGTCTGGGACATGGTTTGCGGACTTTGAATGGGACTTGGCAGGGGATGTCTACAGGACGATGTCATCGAGGACGCCGGCAGCGAGCCGTTCGCCCCACGCCTGCAACTGGTCGAGCAGCGCCAGCTTGCCCTGTGCCTGCGGGTCGTTGCGCAGCTCGGCCAGCCGGGCGAAATAATCGTCGAGGGTCAGGCCGGTCAACGCGGTGTGTCGCGTCAGTCGTGCATGGCGAAAAGCCTCCCAGCGTGCGCGTTCGTCGGTATCCAGCGTTTCGGGCCAGTTGCGCGCGCGATAGCGGAACAGCAGCTCCGGATAGCGCAAATCGCGAAAAGGAAAACCGCGCGTGCCCAACTGCTCCGGCGGCGTGGCACGCACCTGCGCGAGCAGGCGCTTGTCGAAGTCCGGTAGAAACCCGCCGCCGTACAGCGCCAGCTCGGGGTCCTCCGGCGGCGGCAGCTCGGCTGCGCGCTGGAAGACGCGCCGGAGTTTTTCGGCCAGCCCGTCGACGGCGCGCAGCACATCGCGATGCGCCTGGCAGCGCAGCGGATCCAGTTGCAGGCGAGCCAGGTCCACGCCCTGCAGCACCGACAGCGGCGCCAACGCAGGCGCGTGATTGGCGCGCACGGTGCGCAACGGAATGCGTTCGATTCCTTCGGGCAGGTCGGCGCGCGCGGTGAAGATGCGGTCGGCGATTTCGTCCTCGTCCAGCGCCAGCCACTCGGCCGGGTCGGTGGCGAGGTCGTAGACGATCACTTCGCCGGCGCGGCTCGGATGCGGCGCCAGCGGCGCGATGAGGGTGACGCAATGGCGGTTGGCCGGATAGCGTGACGAGACATGCACTACCGGTGTCTTGTTCACCACGTCGAGCAGCTCGAACACCTTCTGCTTGCGGCGCAGCGCGTAGTACCAGTCCCACAATCGCGGTTGGCGCACGCGGATCAGGCGCGCCAGATCGATCAGCGCGTAGACATCCGACAGCGCGTCGTGCGCTCGCTCCTGCTTGATCTGGTTGGCGCTGGCGAGGTGTTCCAGCTTGAAGCTGGGCGAGCCGTCCTCGCGGGTTGGCCACACGATGCCTTCCGGGCGCAGCGCCTGGCACAAGCGCACAAGGTCGATCAGGTCCCAGCGCGAATTGCCGTTCTCCCACTCGCGACCGTAAGGCTCGTAGAAGTTGCGGTACAGCATCTGCCGCGTGAATTCGTCGTCAAAACGCAGCGAGTTGTAGCCGACTCCGCAAGTGCCCGGCGCGGCCAGCTGCTCATGCACGCGGGCGGCGAACTCGGCTTCGTTCAGACCTTCGCGTTCGGCCAGCTGCGGCGTGATGCCGGTGATCATGCAGGCGTCGGGATGCGGCGGCATTTCCAGCGCCGGCTTGCCGTAGAACATCACGGGCTCGCCGACGATCTCCAGCTCCAGCGTCGTGCGGATGCCGGCGAACTGCAGCGGCCGGTCGCGCCGGCTATCGGCGCCGGAGGTCTCGTAGTCGTGCCAGAAGAAGGTCTGCATGGCGGAATCATCGCATGCGGGCAAGGCTGATAAACTCCCGTCCACAAGGAGATTCCATGAGCCAAGCCCACGAAGAGAACCTGATCTGGATCGATCTGGAGATGACCGGCCTCGACACCGACAACGACTCTATCCTGGAGATCGCCACGGTGGTCACCGACAAGGAGTTGAACGTGCTGGCCGATGGCCCGGTGTTCGCGATTCGTCACGAGATTGACCGGCTGGAGTCGATGGACAGCTGGAACACCAATCAGCACCACAAATCCGGGCTGTGGCGGCAGGTGCTGATCTCGGAGACGGACCACGCGATGGCCGAGCAGGCCACGGTGGATTTCCTTCGCGCTTGGGTGCCTCCTGGCAAGTCGCCGATGTGCGGCAACTCGATCTGCCAGGATCGCCGTTTCATGCACCGGCAGATGCCGCGGCTGGAGCGCTATTTTCATTACCGCAATCTGGACGTCTCCACGCTGAAGGAACTGGCGCGGCGCTGGGCGCCGGAGATCGCCCGGAGCGTCGGCAAGGAATCCGCGCACACGGCGCTATCGGATATCCGCGACTCCATCGCCGAGCTGCGTCACTACCGCCGATTCATGGGCGAGCTGGGTGGGCAGGTCCCGGTTTGAAGGCTGGGGCCGGTTATGGAGACCAGTGAGGTGACGAGCATGTCGAACGATCTTTTTGCGACCGTCCTGGATTGCGCCGGGCGCCCCTTGCGGCTTGACCGGGCGCGCGTGGTCGGCATCCTCAACGTGACCCCCGACTCGTTTTCCGACGGGGGCTCGCATGCCGACACGCAAACTGCCGTGGCGCACGGCCTGCGCATGGCGGAGGAGGGCGCGGACATGCTCGATGTCGGCGGCGAGTCGACGCGGCCGGGCGCAGCGGAGGTGCCGGTCGAGGAAGAGTTGCGCCGCATTCTGCCGGTGATCGAGCAACTGGTCGCGCGCACCACGCTGCCGATTGCGATCGACACATCCAAGCCAGAAGTGATGCGCGCGGCGGTGGCTGCCGGTGCGGGCATGGTCAACGACGTCTATGCGCTGCGCCGCGATGGCGCGATGGAAGCGGTGGCCGAACTTCGTGTGCCGGTGTGCCTGATGCATATGCAGGGCGAGCCGCGCAGCATGCAGGTCGATCCGCACTACGCCGACGTGGTCGGCGAGGTGCACCGGTTTCTCACCGACCGGCTGTTCGCCTGCGAACTGGCGGGCATCGACCGGCGCAACGTGCTGGTCGACGTCGGCTTCGGTTTCGGCAAGACGCTGGAGCACAACCTGGCACTGCTGGGTGCGCTGGAACGCTTCGCCAGTCTGGGCAGCGGCGTCTATGCGGGACTCTCGCGCAAGGCCATGATCGGCACGCTGACCGGTCGGACCGAACCGGTCGAGCGTGCGGCTGGCTCGGTGGCAGCGGCGATGATTGCGGTTCAGCGCGGCGCGCGCATGGTTCGCGTGCACGATGTAGCCGCCACCGTGGATGCACTGGCGGTGTGGCAGGCAGTACATGCCGTCGATGCGTTGCCACGGCGCGACGACAAACCGGCGATGCCCCGGTGGCCGGATGACGACTGACTCCGGCGTTTTTGTGGCGCATGGCGATTCAGTGGAGGGAACTTTCAGGAATGTGGACACCATGAATCAACGCAAATATTTCGGCACCGACGGCATTCGCGGACTGGTCGGGCAATGGCCGATCAGCGCGGATTTCATGTTGCGGCTGGGCCGTGCCGCCGGCAGTGTCCTGGCACGCGAAGGCCAGGACCGGCCCCTGGTGCTGATCGGCAAGGACACGCGCATTTCCGGCTACATGTTCGAATCCGCACTGGAAGCCGGGCTGGTGGCGGCCGGCGCCGATGTCGGACTGCTCGGCCCGATGCCTACGCCGGCGGTGGCTTTCCTCACCTGTTCGATGCGCGCACAGGCCGGCATCGTGATCAGCGCTTCGCATAATCCGCATCACGACAACGGCATCAAGTTCTTTTCCGCCGATGGCGAAAAGCTGTCCGACGCGATCGAACTGGCGATCGAGCGTGAGGTCGATGCCGACTTCATGACCGTGGCCTCCGAGCGGCTGGGCAAGGCGACGCGTATCGCGGACGCCGTGACGCGCTACACCGAGTTCTGCAAGACCACCGTGCCGGACGACTTCAGCTTGCGCGGCCTGCGGATCGTCCTGGACTGTGCGCACGGCGCGACGTATCAGGCGGCGCCGAAAGTATTTGCCGAGCTGGGCGCCGAGGTAGCCGCCATCGGCGACAAGCCGGACGGCTTCAACATCAATAGCGAGGTCGGGTCGACGCACCCGCAAGCGTTGCAGCAGGCAGTGCTGGCGCAGGGTGCCGATATTGGTATTGCCTTCGACGGCGATGGCGACCGGGTGATGCTGGTCGATCGGAACGGCGCGCTGGCCGATGGCGACGACATTCTTTACGTGCTGGCGCGCAGCCTGCATGCGCAGGGGGCACTCAGGGGGCCAGTGGTCGGCACCTTGATGAGCAACTACGGCCTGCAGCTGGCGTTGGCGGAGTTCGACGTGCCCTTGATTCGCGCCAACGTGGGCGACCGCTACGTGATGCAGCAGCTTCGCGAGCATGGCGGCATGCTCGGGGGCGAAACTTCGGGCCACATCCTGTGTCTGGATCGGGCTACCACGGGCGACGGCATCGTCGCGGCGCTGGCGGTGCTGCAAGCGCTGGCGCTGTCCGGCCAGGACCTCGCCAGCGCGCGCCAGGGCCTCAGGAAGCTGCCCCAGGTCATGCTCAACGTGCGCGCCGCCGGTGCCCGCGAAGCACTCGCCGGCGATGAAGTGCAGCAGGCACTGGCCGAAGTGGAACGGACCCTGCAAGGACGTGGCCGGGTAGTGCTGCGCGCGTCCGGCACCGAGCCGTTGGTGCGCGTCACCATCGAGGGAGCGGACGCCGCGGAAGTGCAGCAGTTGGCCGAGAAGCTCGCCGCCACTGTAAAATCCGCAGCCGAACGCTCGTGAACCTGTAGCTGCATTGGGTCGCCATGGACTGGCCCGACGTGCCCCGCCCTTGCGGTGGCGGATGACCGACCGCACGCCCAACCCAGTGGACTACAGCCATGAAGAATGTTCCCACCCTCGATATCCGTCGTTACGACACCGACCGCGATGCCTTCGTCGCCGAGATCGGCGCGGCCTACCGGGAGTTCGGTTTCTGCTGCATCAGCGGGCACGGCATTGCGCGCGAGCTGATCGACGGTTCGTATGACGTATTCCAGCGCTTCTTCGCGCTGCCGACCGAAACCAAGATGAAGTACCACGTCGCCGGCAGCGGCGGCGCGCGCGGCTACACGCCGTTCAAGGTGGAGACGGCCAAGGACAGCCAGTACGCCGATCTCAAGGAGTTCTGGCATATCGGTCGCGAGATTCCGCGCGACTCGAAGTTCGCCGACGTGATGCCGCCCAATCTGTGGCCTGACGAGATCCCCGATTTCAGGCGATACGGTTATGGCCTGTACGAAGCGCTGGATCAGCTGGGCACCCGCGTGCTGCGCGCGCTGGCCTTGCACATCGATCAGCCGGAACATTTCTTCGAAGACAAGACCGACGTCGGCAATTCGATCCTGCGTCCGATCCACTATCCGCCGATCACGCAGGACAACATCCCCAACGTGCGCGCCGGTGCGCACGAGGACATCAACTTCATTACCTTGCTGGTTGGCGCCAGCGCCGAAGGGCTGGAAGTGCTGAGCGACGGCGAGTGGCTGCCGATCACTACCGAAGGCGACGCGATCGTGGTGAACATCGGCGACATGCTGCAGCGGCTGAGCAATCACGTATACCCGTCCACGTCGCATCGGGTGGTGAATCCGCGCAACGAGAACGCACGCAAGCCGCGCTATTCGGTGCCGTTCTTCCTGCACCCGAATCCGGACGTGGTTCTGGATCCGCTCGAATCGTGCATCACGGCGAACAATCCTCGCCGCTACGACAGTTCGATCACCTCGCACGAATACCTGTTGCAGCGCCTGCGCGAGATCAAGCTGATCTGATGCGGCGGCCCGGTGGCTAGGCCATCCAGAAGAACACGGCGGTCATGCGCTTGGTCGCCGTTTCCTGTCCCCAGTACGCCGTGGCGCTGTGGATCAGGTTGGCCTTGTAGAGCAGCAACCGGTTGAAGCGATGGGGCACGCGCACATCTTCGACGAATGCATTCGGTTGCACGAAACGGTTGCCCAGCGCTTCTGCCAGGTTGCGATGCGGCGGCATCACGATGTTGCCGCCGAGTTGGCCGCCCGGCATTCGCTGGCGAAAGAAGCTCGTGCCGCACTGCTCGGGCACGGCCGGGTTGAGATATAGCACGGCGGCATAGCGGCAAAGGTTGGTCGAGTCGGTATGCGGTTTCGCGGCGCCTTCCAGGGACCCGACCACCTGCACGCAATTGTGGTTGAGCCGGCCACCGGCGTCGGTCTGTTCGACCCAGATTTTTTTTGCACCTGTCAGCGCACAGACCTTCGCGTCCAGTGCGCTCAGTTCGTCCTCCAGCAGGGCGGGCGTGGCGCGCATGCCGGGCCACACTTCGCCGGTGTAGGGGTAGCCAAGTTCCCAATCGGTCTTGGCCAGGCACCGCGCGCGCACCTCGTTGGCATCCGGCAGGGCGTTTTCCAATACCCAGTAATCGCGACCCTCCGTGGGCTTGCGGTAAGGCAGCGGGCGCATCTGGGTCGGGAACAGAGACATGTGCGTGACGTCGATGGATATCCGACAACATTAGCCTATGCGACGGCGCGAATCTGCGACGCCGGCGGGATTAGATCTGCGTGTTGCGGTAGCGCTTCGACTCGCGCGCGGAGAGCCACAGCGCGAGTCGATCAGGCATCAACTGGATGACGGCCTTGATCGTGCGGTTAACCCGCCCGGGGATATAGACCGCGTCGCCGCGTTCAACCGCAGCGATACCCAGACGCACCACCTCTTCGGCGCTCAGCCACATGAAGGCCGGCAGCTTGTTCATCTTGTCGCGGGTGCGGGTGACATCGTGGAATTCCGACCAGGTAAAACCGGGGCAAAGCGCGCAGACATGCACGCCGGCGGCGCGGTTTTCCAGCGCCAGCGATTGCGAGAACTTGATCAGGTATGCCTTGGATGCCGCGTACAGCGTATGCCCGGCCGGACCGGGGACGTGTCCGGCGAGCGAAGCGACGTTGATGATGCGGCCACGGCCGCGCTCGCGCATGCCCGGAAGCAACCGCCAAACGAGTTCAGTGGGAGCCGTTAGCAGCACTTGCAGGGAGTCCGCATGGGTTTTCCAGTCGTTCGCATCGAACGTGCCGGGCACGCCGTAGCCGGCGTTGTTGATCAACCAATCCACGTTCAGGCCATGCTGCTCCAGCTCGTCGCAAAGCTTCTGCGGCGCGGCTGGATCGGCTAGGTCCTGAGTCAGCACTGTCACCTGGACGCCGTGTTGATCGCGCAACTCGCTGGCAAGAGATTCCAGCCGATCGGTGCGGCGCGCGGTCAGTGCCAGATCGTGGCCAAGTGCGGCCAACTGCCGCGCGAAGGCGGCGCCGATTCCGGAAGAAGCACCGGTGATCAGGCTGAGCGGACGAGTCATGGTCGAGGGCCTTACGTGTCGGGAACGGCATTCTTGACCGGACGCCTTTCCGATGCCAGCGATCGCACGGTTTGCCGATTCTTGGAGCCGCCCGGTAAGCTTGCGGTTTGATCGCAGCGGAAGCAGACCATGCGCAAGAAACTTGTCGCGGGCAACTGGAAAATGCACGGCAGCCGTTCGATGGCCATGGCGCTGTTGAACGACATCGTTGCTGCCAGGCCGCAGTCCATTGACGTAGCCGTGTTTCCACCGTTTCCCTACCTTGCGGAAATCGCCCGCGAGCATGCCGGGGCGGGACTGGGCGTGGGCGCGCAGGATGTCAGCGAGCATTCGGGGCAGGGCGCTTTTACCGGCGAGGTTTCCGCTGCGATGGTGGCGGACGTCGGGGCGGGCTGGGTGCTGGTGGGTCACTCCGAGCGTCGTCAGTATCACGGCGAAGACGATGGACTGGTTGCACGCAAGTTCGCCGCGGCGCGCGCTGGTGGACTGACGCCGATCCTGTGCATTGGCGAGACACTGGAACAACGTGAGTCCGGCGACACCGAGGCCGTCATCGCGCGCCAGCTGCAGGCCGTGGTGGCGCTCAACGGCATCGGCAGTTTCGATACGGCGGTGATCGCCTACGAGCCGGTCTGGGCGATCGGCACCGGCCGCACCGCCAGTCCGGAACAGGCTCAACAGGTGCACGCCTTCATTCGTAGCCAACTTGAAAAAGAAGATGTTATGATTGCCCGTCTGACCCGACTGCTTTACGGCGGCAGCGTCAAGGCGGCCAATGCCGCGGAATTGTTCGCGCAGGCGGATGTGGACGGAGGACTGATCGGTGGTGCTTCTCTGACCGCGTCCGACTTCCTTGGAATCTGCGCTGCGGCGCATCAGGCGCTACAGGCTCAATAGAAAACCTATGTTCGTCATTTTCAGCGTGTTTTACATTCTGATCGCTGCGGCGATGATCGTGCTGATCCTGCTGCAGAACGGAGCAGGGGCGGACGCTGGTTCCGGTTTCGGCGGCGGTGCGTCGGCGACGGTCTTCGGCGCGCGTGGTTCGTCGACGTTCCTGACACGTGCGACGGGCGTACTCGCCGGGCTGTTTTTTCTGCTCAGCCTGGGCATGGGTATTTACCTGCACAGCAACGGCATGCCCCACAGCAACGTCAACGATCTGGGCGTCATGGGTGCAATGGCCGAAAAGCCGGCTGCCGTGAAAGCCGCGCCCGCCACACCGGCGGGCTCGGAAGTGCCAGCGGCAACCAATACCGCCGTACCGGCTGCGCCGGCGGCAACCTCCACCCCGAACAAGGGTGAAGTGCCGGCGGCTACGCAGCCTCCGGCCAAGCAATAAGCAACACACCTGCCCAGGTGGCGGAACTGGTAGACGCACTACCTTGAGGTGGTAGCGACGCAAGTCGTAGGGGTTCGAGTCCCCTCTTGGGCACCAATAGACGTTTCAGGAAGTCTCGCGAAGTCTCTGAAACACACGGAACCCCGCATAACAGCGGGGTTTTTTGTGTCTGAAGGTCTCACAGAGGTTCAGGGCAGCTTGTGGTCTTGTGTATGTTTTTGTGTATGATGCGCCCGTGCATACACAATTTCATACACTAGAAGGTCTCAAGCCATGCCCCGTCTTGCCAAGCCACTGACAGAGCTTCAAATCAGCCGCGCACGGGTCACGGGCAGGGCGTACACACTGCCTGATGGCAACGGCCTTCACCTCGCAGTGAGCGCGGCCGGCCTGAAGACGTGGGTAGTCCGCTACCGGCTTCCCGGCAGCAGCACAGCCACGCCCGCCACCGTCGGCCGCTATCCGACCATGACGCTTGCCGAGGCCCGCGTGTGCGCCGTAGAAGCCAAGCGGGACGCAGCACAGGGAAAGGCCACGGCAGGCATGCGCAAGGCGCAGCGGATAACCGTGTCATTGGATGATGCCGAGCAGGAAGCCGAGGCGCAGGCGTGGGCAGAGACGCAGCGTGCCACCTTCCGGGCCGTATCGGGCCGCTGGTTGGCCGAGAGGCGACCCGGCTGGGCAGCCGAGACATACAGGAAGGCTCGTCTAGTGGTGGACGCGTATCTGATCCCGACGCTAGGTGATGCGGATATGCGCACGCTGGAGACCAAAGACGTTAGGCCCGTGCTGGTCGAGATGGCAGCCAGGACGCCACAGCTTGCCCGGAAGGCCCGGCAGTACGTGGGCAGCATCGTAGACCACGCGATCAATGAAGGTCTGCGGCCGGATGAAAGCGCGCTCAGGCTTGCCCGTAGCCTCCCCACGTTCCGCAGCGGTCACATGCCGGCCGTCACGGATGACGAGGGCAAGCTAGGGGAGGTCATGCGCGCCATTGACGCCCACGAGAACCGCGTGGTGCGTGCTGCGCTGACCTTGGCATCTCTGACTGTCATGCGGTCTGGCGTGGTTGCCAGTGCCCGATGGTCAGAGATCGACCTGGAGGCAGGGGAGTGGAAGATTCCCGGCAAGGAGCCGGACGGTAGCAACCGCATGAAGACCGGGCAGGACTACAGCACGTCACTGCCGGCGCAGGCGCTGGAGGTACTGCGGGAGATGCACGCGAGGAGCGCAGGTGAAGAATACGTCTTTCCGCCACAGGCCCGCCAGAACACCCCGCACCTGTCCCGCGACGCACTGAGCAAGGCGCTTACGGGACATGGGCTTTCAGGGCGAACACACCACCCACGGTTTCCGTCACCCCATCTAACAGTCTGGTTGATCGCGCTTACCCCCGTGCCCCCGCGTCGAGGATCGCGCGCCTGGGCAGCGTGACGTGAAGCAACACACGAAGCGGCCGCCATTCGACACCCATCGGCCCCGAGCGCACGCGGGCACCACTGACACCACCCACACCACCCACAGGCACCGCAGCCAGTCCATCGGCGGCCTTGCCGTGCGTGAAGGAATGACAGCATGAACGACAACACCAGCAGCACCCAGCAACACACCACACGAACCGGCCGACCATCATCCGGCTTCCTGAAGTCATGCAGACCATCGGGCTATCTCGCCCCAGCATCTACCGCATGGTGAAAGCCGGCACGTTCCCGCAGCAGGTGCGGCTGGGCCTGAAGGCGGTAGGCTGGTTCCGTGCCGAGGTCGAGCAGTGGCTTGCCGAGCTGGCCAAGCGCGTGCCCGGTTCGATGCCCGAACAGGGACTAACATTGCAGCGCACGGCGGGTTGAGCGGCACCACGCATGCCCGCGCGAGCACAGCCAAGCGCCGCCGTTTGTGTATGTGTTTGTGTATGAAGTCGGGTGGATAGTGAGGTGCTGCCAGTGCAATCAGAGAGTTACGTCTGATTACGGGTCTCCTCTTAGCACCAATTAGGGTTCAGCTGATTCAGCACGAGCCGCAATACAGGAAAGCCGCCGCGAGGCGGTTTTTTTTGTTGATCCATGCGGAAAGAATTCGGCTGGTACGAGGCTGGAATGGCAAGGCGGATACGCGGCGCTTCCCGCACATCGCCTGTAGTCGTGGGCTGACATCACTGCCGCTTTCGACGTGGCAAATTGCGCTCCACCGAATCGAAGCCATCCCGTTCATCGCGGGACGAATGTGTCATGGGCATGCCGGGGTGAGCTGGCGCGCATGCGAAGATTCGCGCCAGCACGGCCGCGTAACCAAGAGAACGGATCAGGGACGTGGTGCGCACACAGGCGCCATCGGTGGGAGCAGCATTGCTTGCAAAGGCAAGCAGCGCGGCCTAATTTCAGCAAGCCCAACCAGGGAGGGGTATCGCATGATAAATGTAGTTCTGGTGGACGATCACGAGCTGGTTCGCACCGGCTTTCGGATGATTCTGCAGCAGCAGCCGGATATCAACGTCAGCGGCGAGGCAGGTACCGCTGAAGAAGGCCTGCGACTGATCCGCACGCTTGCGCCGGAAATCGCCCTGGTCGATGTGCACATGCCGGGCATGAGTGGCATCGAGCTCACTGAACGGGTATGCCGTTCAAAACTGTCGACCCACATCGTGATCGTCACGGTGGTGGACGACGCTCGCTTTCCCAAGCGGCTGCTTGATGCCGGTGCCCTTGGTTATCTGACCAAGGGCTGCACAGCCGATGAGCTGGTGTCGGCGGTGCGCCAGGTGGCCAACGGTCGTCGCTATCTCGCGCCTGCCGTTGCGCAGCAGCTCGCTCTGGCGACACTGGACGGTACGGCTTCACCATTCGACGTATTGTCCAGCCGTGAACTGGAGGTCGCGATGATGCTGGTGCGCGGCAAGCCGCTGACCATCATCGGCGAACAACTAAGCCTGAGTCCGAAAACCGTCTCCACCTACAAGCAGCGCCTGATGGAAAAGCTGCACGTGGATCATGTGCTCAGCTTGGCGCATCTGATGACGATGCATGGCCTGATCGATACGCCCAACCACCATGTGGGCAATTGAGGGGCCGAGCTAATCAACGCTTTTAAAAAAAGCCGGACAGAAGTCCGGCTTTTTTTTATGCTGGCATTACGCTGGCCTTAACCTTGAGAGTCGGATTTCCGCCCATCGTGCTCGGCCTCCGCGACCGAGGTGGCTGGCGCGGAGATATTCTCCTGCGAGCTTGATTGAGCGAGTAGATCACCCTGTTTGGGCATCGTTGCAGATGTCGTGTCTGCAACAACATCCGCTACCTTTTCAGGCAAGGCGATTTCTTCGGCGGCAATCGTCAAGCTCGGAGCGGTCGCAGCTTCTGATGGCGAATGAGCAGAGGCCGCAACAGCCACGGCAGGGCTGTCGAAACGTTCGGACGGCGGATGGCTGGCCGATTGCCTGGTTTCGGCAGGTAGCGCGATGGGCTCGGGTTCAACAGACGCTGCTGCAACTCCCTGGCTGTGTGCTGGATCGGCCATTTCGGGCTTGGCAGCGGAAGTGCTCTCGGCGGCAAGGCTCGTCTGTACGCCGCCAGATGGCGTTTGAGCGGCAGCGGGCTGAACAGACGCAGCTGTATCCGGACGATCGGCCGCAGCGTTGGGCTGATCCGGGATCGGCGGCAGCGTGGGCAAGTTGAACGCGGCGGTCACCGGTGCCGCGGCGTGCATTGCGACCACGGCCGGCGTCGCAACGTCGGATCTTGGCAGAACGCCCGTCTCGGCGTGAGTGGGGCCAGCAAGGGCGGTGCCGGACGAATCGACCGGAGGCGTTGCATCTACCGGTAGCACTGATCCAGCACGGACCGGCGCTTTGGCAGGCGCGGCAGGGCTGGCGATCTCATCGCGATCCTCATCATCGAGCGCCTCTGCCTGCACGGTATCGAGCTTCGCATCGCTCGGCGCCGCCTCGTCATGACGACGCCGGCGACGGCCGCCCCGACGACCGCGCCGCCGCCGCGATTGGCTGCCATCGGCATCCAAGGCGTTATCGGCCGCGTCCGGCGGTACCACGGATTCCGTTTGAGGCACGAGCAGTTCGGCTTCCTTCGCGGCGTCATCCAGCGGAGCAGTCACGGGGCGCTCGCTGGTGGGGCGCGGCTGGCGCTCAGGTTTGGGTTGCGCTGGATTGGGCTTGCGTTCGTTGCGGGGCTGGTTGTTTTCGGTATTGGCCGGTTTGGAGTGACGCTCCGCCTTGACGGCCTGCGTGTGCGCCTGCTGGGGCTGGCGTGGCTGCGTCTGCTGCGCCTCATTGTTGCGCTGGCGATTGCTCCGGGCCTGTTGCTGCGCGCCAGCCCTGGACGAACTCTGCTGTGCCGGTTCGCGCCGCGGTTGGCGCTGCGAAGGAGCGTTTGACGTGGTGGCGCGGGTACCGCGTTCGTCGCGAGGGCCGCGACTGGCCCCGCGTGTGCTTTCGTCGCTGCGCTGGGTCGACGGGGCAGACGGGGCGGCTTCGGTGGCGCTGCGGAACCAGCCAAGGAGTCGTGAGATGACGCCGCTCGCAGGCGCCGCTGAACGCGGAGCGCTAGTCGCCGGGGTTTGACGTCGCGCGATCGGCTCGGTAGGCGACGCAACTGGCTGGGCAATCTCGGCACGCAACGGAGCAGGGCTGGAGGGAACGATACCGCTCACCGCGGGCTGCTCGCCGCTACCAAGGGCCTGACCCATCTTGGGCAGCACATCGGTTTCCACCATGGTCAGGCGTTCATAGCTGGGCTTGCTATGCTCGCCCATGTCGGCTTCGCGGATACGCTGGATCTCGATATGCGGCGTTTCCAGTTTCTCGTCGGCGACGATCATTACGTGCACCTTGTGGCGCAGTTCGATCTCCACCACGCTGGCACGTTTTTCGTTGAGCAGGAAATTGACCACACTGGAAGGCGCCTGCACCAATACCTGGCCGGTGTTGTCCTTCATCGCGTGTTCTTCGATCAGGCGCAGGGTCGATAGCGACAACGACTCCACGCCGCGGATGTGGCCATGGCCCTCGCAACGGGGGCAGACGATCTGGGTGGCTTCGCCGAGGCTGGGACGCAGGCGCTGGCGCGACATCTCGAGCAGGCCGAAGCGCGAGATGCGGCCGATCTGTACGCGGGCGCGATCCTGCTTCAATGCTTCCTTCAGGCGATCTTCCACTTCGCGCTGATGCTTCGGGCTGTCCATGTCGATGAAGTCGATCACGATCAGGCCGCCGGCATCGCGGATACGTGCCTGACGGGCAATTTCCACCGCGGCTTCGCAATTGGTGTTGAACGCAGTCTCCTCGATGTCGCTGCCCTTGGTGGCCTTCGAGGAGTTGATGTCGATCGCGGTCAACGCTTCGGTCTGGTCGATCACGATCGAGCCGCCCGAAGGCAGGCGGACCTGACGGTCGAACGCGCTCTCGATCTGCGTCTCGATCTGGTAGCGCGTGAATAGCGGAGTGTCGTCCTTGTACAGCTTGAGCTTGCGCAGCGCGTTCGGCATCACCTGCTGCATGAAGTCGCGCGCGTCGTTGTACAGCGATTCCTCGTCGATGAGGATCTCGCCGATGTCGCTGCGCAGATAGTCGCGCAGAGCGCGGATGAAGAGCTTCGATTCCTGATAGATCAGGAAGGGCGCGCGCTGTTTGCTGGCCGCTTCCGAGATCGATTTCCACAGTTGCAGGAGGTAATCGAGATCCCATTGCAGCTCTTCGGCATCGCGGCCGAGACCGGCCGTGCGCACGATCAGGCCGACGTCGTCCGGTACCGTGACGTGATCGAGCGCTTCCTTCAGCGCCTGCCGATCCTCGCCCTCGATGCGGCGCGAGACACCGCCGGCCTTCGGGTTGTTCGGCATCAAGACCATGTAGCGGCCGGCCAGGCTGATGAACGTTGTCAGGGCGGCGCCCTTGTTGCCTCGCTCCTCCTTCTCCACCTGCACAACGACTTCCTGGCCTTCCTTGACCAGTTCGCGAATGCTGGACTTGTGCTGGTCCAGGCCTGGCGTGAAGTATTCGCGGGAGATTTCCTTCAACGGCAGGAAGCCGTGGCGTTCCGCTCCGTATTCCACGAAGCAGGCTTCGAGCGAAGCCTCAACCCGGGTGATTCGGCCTTTGTAGATATTGGACTTTTTCTGTTCCCGCGAAGGGATTTCAATGTCCAGGTCGTATAGGGTCTGGCCATCGACAATGGCCACGCGCAACTCTTCACGCTGAGTCGCGTTGATCAACATGCGTTTCATGGTGGTTATCCTCGGCCTGGCCGCGCGTCGCGTGCCGCGGTGGCGCCACAATGGCGGCCTGCCGGGGATCGCGCCGCTGCGGTTGAGCAGCAAAAAAAAACGGCACCGTTGCCGGCGTCGGGATGATTCGGTCAGCTGCGCCCGCCGCCCCGATACCTCGTGGCATCGGACAAACAGCGACCCAAACCGTTACGATGAAAGGGAGCCGCGCCGGCCGCCAAGGCAACCGGCGCAATCCTCGCCGACATCACGGGCAGGCATTCGACCCGATCCAGACAACCGATGGGCAGAATGTAGCGCCTGTCGAGTATCCTATTTCAGCAGGTTTTTTTCAATGCAGACGGCAACTTCCCATGACGCACCTCACGGTGTACGTCAAGTCGAGATCGGCCCTGAGCGAGACGGTCAGCGCATCGACAATGCTTTGGTGACGCTGCTGAAGGGCGTGCCTAAGAGCATGATCTACCGGCTTTTGCGCACCGGCCAGGTGCGGGTCAACGGCAAGCGGGCCAAGCCGGATACCCGTCTCGCTGACGGCGATACGCTGCGCATCCCGCCGGTTCGGGTGGCCGAGCGACCTGAAGGCCATGCGCCTGCCGGTGGCCTGGTGGCTTCGGTGGCCGATGCGGTCATTTTCGAGGACAAGCATTTTCTGGTGATCGACAAGCCTTCCGGTGTGGCCAGCCACGGTGGTAGCGGGGTCAGTCATGGCGCGATCGAATTGCTCCGAGCCGCCAGGCCGCAGGAACACCTGGAACTGGTGCATCGACTCGATCGCGATACCAGCGGTGTGCTGGTATTTGCCCGCACGCGGTCGGGCCTGACCGGCCTGCAGGCTGCGATTCGGGCGGGCGAAGTCACCAAACAGTATCTGTGCCTGATGCTTGGCCACCCGTCCAAGGCGAAATTCGACGTCAACGCGCCCTTGCTGAAGTCGGTGTTGCAAGGTGGTGAGCGGATGGTGCGGGTTGCCGACAACGGCAAGCCGTCGCTGACATTTTTTCGTGAGATGGAGCAGTACCCGGGCGCACGCCTGATGCAGGCCACGCTGGGCACCGGGCGGACCCATCAGATCCGGGTCCATGCGGCGCATATTGGCCACCCGCTCGCCGGCGATCCGAAATATGGCGACAAGGAAATGAACAAGCGGTTCCGCGACATGGGGCTGCAGCGGTTGTTTCTGCATGCCGCGCACATGAGTTTCGAGCTCGATGACCGCGCCTACAGCTTTTCCACGCCGTTGCCCGACGACTTGAAGGACTTTCTCGATGTGCTTGCCGTCAAGGGCAAGCGGCTCGTCTACTCGCGGGATAAGTCGCGCACCGACTTCTGATCAGCGTTCCAGCAGGGCATCGACCCTCGCAGCACAGATGAAATCGTTCAGCGACAGCCCGCCGACGTCATGGGTCGACCACGACAACCGGCAATGGCCGTAGCCGGCTTCGAGGTCCGGGTGGTGATCCTCCTGGTTGGCCATGAAACCGACCGCGTTGATGAATCCAAGCGTGTGGTGAAAGTCGGAAAAGGCGAAGTCCTTGACGATGGCCGCCCCTTCGCCATGCAGTTGCCACCCCGGCAGTTGCCGCAGGTAGGCCGATACCTGATTGGCATCCAATGCATGTTCGCTGCCTTTGCGTGGTTCGCAATGGCGAGTGGCCAGATCGTTGGTGTTCATGGGGATTCCATGTGAGCTGAGAGCGGAAGTGAAGCGTCGAAGTTGCGCGCGCAAAAGTCAAAGCGAGCAGTGCATTCGTAAACAGTACTAAAATGGTGCTGTTTCGCCGGCGCGATTGCCGGCGTCCGTTCTTGGCGATACTGGAGCAGGCATGATCGACATCAGCGAACGCGCGCAACAGCATTTTCTGCGGCTTCTTTCACAACAAGGGATTGACGGACTGGGCATTCGTCTCCGGGTGACCGCAGCCGGTACGCCGGCGGCCAACTGCGAACTTGAGTTCTGCGAGCCCGCTGATCTTGCGGGTGGCGAATGGACGATCGAGTGCGCTGGCTTCAACTTCCATATAGACGGCGACAGCGCCAGTTGGCTGGACAACGCCACCATCGACTTCGAGCCCAACGCCACCGGCGGTCAGCTGAACATCCGTGCGCCCCGGATCAAGGGCGACATTCCCGGGGCGCAAGCGGGAGTGATCGAACGCGTACGCTACGTTCTCGAGGCAGAAATCAACCCGAAGCTGGCTTCACATGGGGGCAGGGTAACCCTGCTGGAAATCACGGCCGAAGGCGCGGTGCTGTTGCAGTTCGGCGGCGGTTGCCACGGCTGCGGCATGGTTGATGTCACTCTCAAGCAGGGTGTCGAAAAGACCTTGCGCGAGCGCGTGCCGGAAATCACTGCGGTCCTCGATGCCACCGACCATGCCGTGGGGGAAAAGCCCTACTATGCGAAGTCCGAGGGCAAGTCGGCGATCGCCTGATTCCGCTTTTGCGGCTCCCAGATGTACGAAGGCCCGCTATCGCTGGCGGGCCTTCGTGCGAATCGCAGTAACGTCTGCTTACTTGTCGCCCTCGACATGACCTTTCAGCGTGTCCAGCTTGCTCGGCAGGCTGGAAAAATACGCGGCGACATCTTCGATATCCTGATCAGACAAAGTGGCCACCATGCCTTTCATGATCGGGTTCTCGCGCTGTCCGTCCTTGTATTCATGCAGCACCTGCTGCAGATACATATTGTATTGACCGGCCAGGCGCGGATATTGAGGGTCGATCGAGTTGCCATCGACTCCGTGACAGGCGAAGCAGGTAGCGGCTTTCTGTTTGCCGTTTTCGATGCTGCCGCTGGCCAGCAATTGGGTGGAAGCGAACGCCAGCGTGGCGCCGAACGAAAGCAGGGTAAGCGCACGTTTCATGCGGAAATTCCTTGGCAACTACTTGGCGAGGCTGGAAAGATAGGCGGCGATGTTCTGGATATCCGTATCGGACAGACTCTCCGCCTGGGCACCCATGGTGGGGTGCTTGCGGTCGCCGCTCTGGTAACCATGCAGCGCGTTGACGATGTATTGCGCGTTCTGCCCGGCGATTTTCGGCACGGGATACTGGGGGTAGGCGTTGGTGTAGCCAGGCACGCCATGACAGCCGGCACAGGTGTAAATCAACTTGCGGCCGGCGGCCTTGTCACCTTCGGCATGCGCACTGACGGTGGCGAAAAGCGCCGTGGCCGCGGCCAGGCCAATCAATTGCAATCGGGTCATCGAGATTTTCCCACTGGTACGGCGGGTACAGGGTGATGTTAAGTCGCCAAGTATAGTCGTTGGGTCCGCGCGCGAACAACACTCGCACAAAAAACGCACTCAACCGTTGCAACCTCCGGACACATCGCGGGCAGGGTTCGGCTTCACATGTCGCGCGACCGAAGTACTTCATGCAAGGCCATTTCAAACGGCAACAACGGCGCTCGCCCATCGGCGTTGATGTGGCGGCACAGGACCCATATACTGGCTAAGTCAAATCGTTTCCCCGGGGGTGTCCTGGCTTCGACGGGGGTAGTGAGATGACTTGGTGCATGTCGAGGGGGCAGCTTTCCTCGTTAATCCAGCAGCAAACTTCTAGTTGCCAACGACGACAACTACGCTCTCGCCGCTTAAGGCGTAAGCCCCGAACCCACTTGTGCTCATGCTCGTCGGTGTAGGGTCATTATCATGAGATCGCCGAACGCTGCCGCCTGGCGGCTCTAGGTCAAATCAATCAGGCTGGTTCCGCGGTGCGCTTCGCCCACCGTGCTTGTCGCGGAACGAGATCGAACGGTGAGCTAAGCATGTAGATCCGGGCATTTAACGCCTTCGGACGCGGGTTCGACTCCCGCCACCTCCACCATTACAAGCTCCAACGCAGTCCAACGAAGGCCGGAAACCCTAGCAACAGCAAAGGTTCCGGCCTTTTTTGTGGGCGATACAGTCCAATGAGGTGATTCAAGGCGTCGGTTTCGGCATCCAAAAAAAGCCTGGGGTCAAAAGGCCAGGGATCGAGCGGGGTGCCGACTCAAAAGCGCAGGGCAGTGGACGGATGAACGGCAGATTCTGCGGCGGGCGGTGTTAGCCGTGGTGCTGCGGAAGCGAGGCCCATGCCATGACTTCCGGCCGTGTCCGGAAGCACGGGCGGGCCCCACTATCGGCGGGGCCGAGGGCTGGTTCGGCGGGTCGACGGCTTGATCGATCCTGCGTGTCTTGTATCCAACGACGGCGTGTCCCACGGACGGCCGCACCACTATTGAGGGGATGTCATGCGTAGCATTCTGGTTTCGGCGATTGCCCTGGCGCTTGCCGGCGTTTCGATGACGGGCATGGCGGCGACGCCGGCACACGCGTCCACGGCGGATCTCGCCACCACCCAGCTGCCGCGCACGGTGCGGCCGAGCCACTACGACGTGGCGGTGACGCCGCATGCGGACAAGCTGAGCTTCGACGGCAAGGTGACGGTGACGATCGACGTGCTGCAGCCGACCACCAGCATCACGCTCAACGCGATCGACATGACGTTCTCGTCGGTGAGCCTGACGCCGACCCGCCTGAAGATCGCCATCGCGCGCGCCGAAGGTGACGGTGGATGCCAAGGCGCAGACCGCCACCTTCACCTTCGCCCAGCCGGTTCCCGCCGGCACGTACAAGCTGGCCATGAGCTACACCGGCAAGATCGGCACCCAGGCCAACGGCCTGTTCGCGATCGACTACGACACCAAGGCCGGCAAGAAGCGCGCGCTGTACACGCAGTTCGAGAACTCCGACGCGCGCCGCTTCATTCCCTCGTGGGACGAGCCGGCGTACAAGGCCACGTTCAACCTCGAAGCGACCGTGCCGAGCGCCGACATGGCGGTGAGCAACATGCCGGTCGCGTCGAAGAAGGATCTGGGCAACGGCATGAGCCGCGTGACGTTCGGGCAGTCGCCGAAGATGTCGACCTACCTGCTGTTCTTCGGCGTGGGCGAGTTCGAGCGCGCCACCACCATGGCCGACGGCACCGAGATCGGCGTGATCACGCAGCATGGGCAAGACGTCGCAGGCGGGCTTCACCCTGAAGTCGGCCAGTGACGTGCTGCGCGAGTACAACGATTATTTCGGCGTGCCGTACCCGCTGCCGAAGCTGGACAACATCGCCTCGCCGGGCAGCAGCCAGTTCTTCTCCGCGATGGAGAACTGGGGCGCGATCTACACCTTCGAATACGCCTTGCTGCTGGACCCGAGCTTCTCGACCCAGTCGGACAAGCAGGCGGTGTTCAACACCGCCGCGCACGAGATGGCGCACCAGTGGTTCGGCGACCTGGTGACCATGCGCTGGTGGGACGACCTGTGGCTGAACGAAGGCTTTGCCTCGTGGATGGCCGCGCGCACCACCGAGAAACTGCACCCGGAATGGCACACCAACCTCGACGCCGTCGGTACCCGCGAGGGCGCGATGTCGCGCGATGCCGTAGCTACCACGCACCCGGTGGTGCAGCACGTGGAAACGGTGGAGCAGGCCAGCCAGGCCTTCGACGCGATCACCTACTCCAAGGGCGAGGCGGTGATCAACATGCTGGAGGCCTACGTCGGGCCCGACGCCTGGCGCAACGGCGTGCGCCACTACATCAAGGCGCACGCTTACGGCAACACCGTGTCGGACGATTTGTGGAAGGCGGTGCAGGGCGCGGCCGGCAAGCCGGTGACGCAGATCGCGCATGACTTCACGCTGCAGCCGGGCATTCCGTTGATCCGCGTGGCGTCGTCTGCGTGCAGCAACGGCAAGACCACGCTGACCCTGACCCAGGGCGAGTTCACCAAGGACCGCCCGAACAAGACCGCGCTGAAGTGGCATGTGCCGGTGATCGCCAAGGCCCTCGGCGGTACCGAGGCCGCGCGCGCGGTGGTGGACGGCAAGGCCACGCTGGACGTGTCCGGCTGCGGTCCGGTGCTGGTGAATGCGGGGCAGAGCGGCTACTACCGCACGCTCTACACGCCGGCCGAATTCGCAGCCGATCAAGGCCGATTTCACCAAGCTGGCGCCGATCGACCAGATGGGCCTGATGGGCGACACCTGGGCGCTGGGCATGGCCGGCCTGCAGCCGGCCTCCAGCTACCTCGACCTGGCCCAAGCGACTCCGGCCGATGCCGACCCGCAGATCTGGGGCGACATCGCCGGCAGCTTCTCCAGCCTGCATCAGTACTACCGCGGCGACAAGGCGCGGCAGGCGCGCTTCGACACGTTCGCTATCAAGCAGCTGAAGCCGGTGTTTGCGCGCGTGGGCTGGGAAGCGAAAGCGGACGAGGGCGACCCGATCACGATCCTGCGCACGCAGCTGATTGGCGTGCTGGCCGACCTTGGCGACAGCGACGTGATCGGCGAAGTGCAGCGTCGCTACGCGGCGCAGGCGACCGATCCGAAGGCGGTGCCGCCGGCCTTGCGCAAGACCATCTATGCGGTGGTGGCACGCAAGGCGGACGCCGCGACCTGGGACAAGCTGCATGCGATGGCCAAGGCCGAAATCACGCCGTTGATCAAGGATCGCCTGTACCTGCTGCTGTCGATCGCCGAAGACGACGCACTGGCCCAGCGCGCACTGGACCTGGCGCTGACCGACGAGCCGGGCGCCACCAACAGCGCCGGCATGATCCGGGCGGCCGGTTACCAGCATCCGGACATGGCATGGGCGTTCGCCATGGCGCACCGCCCGCAGATCGACAAGCTGGTCGACTCCACGTCCAGCAGCCGCTACTACCCGGGCATCGGCGGCAGTTCGAACGACCCGGCGATGATCGGCAAGATCAAGGCCTATGCCGACGCACACATCGCCAAGAGCTCCCGTCGCGCCGCCGACACCGTCATCGCCGACATCCAGTACCGCCAGATGGTGCGCAAGGAGCGCCTGCCGGCGATCGATGCGTGGCTGGCCAGGAACGGCGGTTGATCGAGTAAAAAGCTGACTGAAGGAGCCCCGCACGCGGGGCTTCTTTTTGTCATGAGCCAGTCGCTCGCGTCGCGGTCGGTCGACAGTGTATTTTCCGGGCTGGGCATCCCCGCATCGGTCCCCCTTCCAGCCGAGGCCGCCATGACGATCGACAACCGCAACGCGATGGAACCCGACAGCGCCGTCTACAGGACCTTGCTGGAATCGACTCGGGCGATCCCGTGGAAGATCGACTGGGCCACCAAGCAGTTCGCCTATATCGGGCCGCAGATCGAGGCACTGCTGGGCTGGACGCCGGCCAGTTGGGCGAGCGTGGGCGACTGGGCGAGTCGCATGCATCCGGAGGATCGCGAGTGGGTGCTGAACTACTGCGTAGCCCAGTCGCTGGCCGGCGTGGACCATGAGGCTGACTACCGCGCACTCACCCAGGACGGCCGCTACGTGTGGATTCGCGACGTCGTGCATGTGGTGCGCAATGACGATGGCACGGTGGCCGCGCTGATCGGCTTCATGTTCGACATCAGCGAACGCAAGCAGACCGAACAGCAGTTGATCACCCTGCAGAAGGAGCTGGAAGAACTGTCCTTCCGCGATGGCCTGACCGGCGTCGCCAACCGCCGCCGCTTCGACGCAATCGTCGAGGTCGAGTGGAGCAACGCGCGGCGCAACGGACAGCCGCTGTCGCTGATCATGCTGGATATCGACTATTTCAAGCAGTACAACGACCGCTACGGCCATCTCGAAGGCGATGCGTGCCTGAAGCGCATAGCCTGGGTGCTGAGTTCGGCCGCTACACGGGCGCGTGATTTGCTGGCCCGCTTCGGTGGCGAGGAGTTCGTGCTGGTGCTGCCGGAAACCGACGAGACCGCCGCGCGCAAACTGGCCGAACGCTGCCGTGACCTGATACTCGCCGAGCAGATCCCGCACGAGTCATCACCGGTCAGCTCCGTGCTCACGATCAGCCTGGGCGTGGGTACGGCGAACCCCGACCTCGGCGACGAACTGCTGCCGTTCGTCGACATGGTCGACAAACGTCTATATCAGGCCAAGCGGCAAGGTCGCGATCGTGCGGTGGCGGAGTCGTAGGCCGGATTCGGTTTTCGGTGGAAGGCAGATCAACGGCGCAACCATGCCTCGACGTCGTCCGCCATCACGCCGGCCGCAGCGACGGCCTGGCGCAGCCGCTCCTCGCTGACATTCCATTTCTCGGTCCAGTAGCGGACCTCGTAATCTTCCTGGACGTTGACGCGCTGGCGGTCGGCCGGGCCGCGCTTGCTGGTGTCGTCGCTCATGTTCGTTCCTGTCGGGAAGCTGACGTTTTTGTCGCATGGTGAGCGTCAATGCACCGTTGATCTTCCGTGACCGCGTTGCAGCGCTCAGTGCGCAAAATCGGTCGCGCGCGACCATAGCTGCGTTATCGGGCCATCGGCGCCGGCTACCGGATCGCTGTCCGGAAACGGCAGGTGTTCGATGCGTTCCAGCATCGCCGGCGTGGGTGCGTTGCGGCAGATGTCCCACACCTGCTCGGGCGGGTAGGCGCCGACCACCTGGAAGTCCTTCTCCGCGCGCAGCTGCCGATGCCCGGTGCCTGCGGGCAGCAAGATCGCGTCGCCACGACGGACATGCACCTCTTTGCCGTCAGGTCCGCCCAGCAGGAGCGTGGCGCTGCCGTGGGCCACGCCAAGCACTTCGTGCGCGATGGAATGGTAGTGGTGGAAATCGTAGATCGCCGAGCGCCAGCGCGGTTGCCAGCCGTGATTTCTGAAGACCGTTTCAAAAGCCGCCGCGCTGTCATGCGTCGTGGCGATGCCGGGCACGGCCCGATAGATCAGCACCGGCAGCCATGGATGGTTCGGTACCCAGTCGTGCCTCGTGAACAAAAGCGCTTCCGGAGCATGGATGGTGTGGTTCATTGCCGTTCCGCGCCTTTGTTCGGGCCATGCATGTCGAGGGGTTTGGGCAGAATGCCGTGGCATGCCGCGATGGGGGCGCGAGCAAAGCACGCACACCATCCAGGTTCCGTGAAAAGAAAAGCCGATCCGATGCGCTCGACCGCGCATTCACGGGCCGCGTGCGAAAGCTTGCGCAAGTACCGGATGACGGGGCGGGAGAATCACGTGGTTGATCAGGTAGCCAGCGAGCAAATCCACGGCGCAGCATCGGGCTGGCCGGAGCGGCTGTGGATCGTCCGGCATGGGCAGAGCGCGGGCAACGTGGCGCGCGATCGTGCCGAATCCATCGGCGCGCCGTTGATCGAGCTGGAGCATCGCGACGCGGACGTGCCGCTGTCGGCGCTGGGCATGCGCCAGTCGCAGGCGCTGGGTGCGTGGGTGCGGGCGTTGCCGCCGGCGCAGCAGCCCACGTTGTGTCTGTCTTCGCCGTACGAGCGTTCGCTGCAGACCGCCTACGCCGTGATGTCGGCGCTCGCCCGACCGCAAGTTGATGTGATCGCGGACGAGCGTCTGCGCGAAAAGGAGTTCGGTGTGCTCGACCGGTATACGAAAAAGGGCATCGTCGACAAATTTCCGGAACTGGCCGAGCAGCGCAAGCTGGTAGGCAAGTTCTATTTTCGGCCGCCGGGCGGCGAGAGCTGGTGCGATGTAGTGTTTCGACTGCGCAGCGTGCTCAGTGATCTGCAACGCAACCACGCCGGTGAGCGGGTGCTGGTGGTAGCGCATCAGGTGATCGTCAATTGTTTCCGCTATCTGATCGAGAAGATGGACGAGGCCACCATTCTGGCGATCGATCGCGAAGGTGACGTGCCCAACTGCGGCGTGACCGGGTACGTGATGGCCGACGACGGCAAAGGCCTCTCTCTGCAATGCACCAACTTTGTGGCGCCGCTGCGGGAGGCGGGTACGCCGGTAACCACCGAATCCGATCGGCCTGCGGGTGCCCGATGAGCGACAGGCCCGCGGTGCGTCTGACCAAGAAGCTGCTGCGCTCGATGCCGTTGCCGGCGCCGGGCGAGGGCAAGGAACAGCGTGGGCGCGTGCTGGTGATCGGCGGTTCCAGCCAGGTGCCTGGGGCGGCTTTGCTGGCAGGCGCGGCGGCGTTGCGCGCCGGGGCGGGGAAGTTGCAGGTAGCCACTGCCCGTGACCTGGCTACCACTGTGGCCGTCTCCATGCCGGAGGCCCTGGTGATGGGTCTGGCCGTCGACCGGCACGGAGAAATCGCCCGCGGCAGTGCCGCGCTCGATCATGCGCTAAAGGGCTGCGATGCGGCGCTGATCGGCCCGGGCCTGCGGCCTTCGGCGGCCGTGGCGATGTTGGTGCACCGCGCGGTCAAGCACATGCAGGGCACGCTGGTGTTGGATGCGGGTGCGCTGTCGCCCTCGCTTGGCGCGGCTGCGGACACGCCACACATCCTCACGCCGCACGCGGGCGAAATGGCCGAGCTCGCACAGGTGGAAAAATCTGCGGTGGAGCGCGCGCCGCAAAACTTCGCGCGCGAATTCGCACGGCGCCTGCGCAGCGTGCTGGTGCTGAAGGGCGCCACCACCTTCATTGCCGCGCCGGACGGATCGCTGTGGGTGTATCGCAGCGACTGCCCGGGACTGGGCACCTCCGGCTCGGGCGATGTCCTGGCCGGCATCATCGCGGGGCTGGCGGGGCGCGGCGCCGATGCGCAACAGGCCGCGTTGTGGGGCGTGCTGGTGCACGGCACAGCGGGGCGCCAGCTCTCGCGATCGATCGGCTCGCTGGGTTTCCTTGCGCGGGAAATCGCCCATGGCGTGCCAGGCATTCTGGACCGTCTGGGCTGAGTCGCGCTCCGTGCGAAGCGCAGGCTTGGCCGGCTACGCGGTGAAAGTGATCCGTCGCCGGATTCGGAAAAAGCGCAGGGTTCGCGTCGGCGCAAAAAAAGAGGCCCCGATGACGAGGCCCCTTTTCTATCAGCTTGCGTCGATCACGCCTCGACGTCTTCCCTGTAGGCATCGATCGGGATGCAGGCGCACATGATGTTTTTGTCGCCGTAGATGTTGTCGACCCGCGCCACAGGCGACCAGTATTTCTGCAGCTTGAGGCTGGCCAGCGGGAACGCGGCCAGCTCGCGCGGATAAGCGTGCGTCCACTCGCTGGCCGAGACCATGGTGGCGGTGTGCGGCGCGTTCTTCAGCGGGTTGTCCTCGCGGTCGAGCTTGCCTTCCTCGACGGCGCGGATCTCGTCGCGGATCTGGATCATCGCGTCGATGAAGCGGTCCAGCTCGACCTGCGATTCGCTCTCGGTCGGTTCCACCATCAAGGTGCCGGACACCGGGAAACTCAGCGTGGGCGCGTGGAAGCCGAAGTCGATCAGCCGCTTCGCCACGTCCTCGGCACCGATGCCGGTGGCGTCCTTGAGCGGGCGCAGGTCGAGGATGCACTCGTGCGCGACCAAACCGTTGCGGCCGGTGTAAAGGGTGGGGTAGTGCGGCTCCAGCCGCTTGGCGATGTAGTTGGCGTTGAGCAGGGCCACCTGGGTGGCTTTGCGCAGGCCTTGCTGGCCCATCATCGTGATGTACATCCACGAGATCGGCAGGATCGAGGCCGAGCCGTAATTGGCCGCGCTGACCATGCCGACCGGATCGTGTTCGCCGAGCTTGCCGGGCAGGAACGGTGCGAGGTGCGCTTTCACCGCACACGGGCCGACGCCCGGGCCGCCGCCGCCGTGGGGAATGCAGAAGGTCTTGTGCAGGTTCAGGTGCGATACGTCCGAGCCCCACTTGCCCGGCTTGGCGACGCCGACCAGCGCGTTCATGTTGGCGCCATCGGTGTACACCTGGCCGCCGTGCTGGTGGACGATGTCGCAGATCGCCACGATGTCTTCCTCGAACACGCCGTGCGTGGACGGGTAGGTGATCATCAGCGCGGCGAGGCGGTCGGAATATTTCTCGGCGGCGCGGCGGATGTCCTCCACGTCGACGTTGCCGTTGGCATCGCACTTGGTCACCACCACGGTCATGCCGCACAGGTGCGCTGACGCGGGGTTGGTGCCGTGGGCGGATTCGGGGATCAGGCAGATATCACGATGGGCTTCGTTGCGCGATCGGTGATACGCGCGGATCGCCAGCAGGCCGGCGTATTCGCCCTGCGCGCCGGAGTTCGGCTGCAGGCTCACCGCGTCGTAGCCGGTGCATTCGACCAGCATCGCCTCGAGGCCGTCGATCAGCTCCTTGTAGCCGGTGGTCTGCGTGGCCGGCGCCAGCGGATGGATGTTGCCGAACTCCGGCCAGGTGATCGGGATCATCTCGGCGGTGGCGTTGAGCTTCATGGTGCAGCTTCCCAGCGGGATCATCGTGCGATCCATCGCCAGGTCCTTGTCGGCCAGCGCACGCATGTAGCGCAGCAGCTCGTGCTCGCTGTGATGCGAGTTGAACACCGGGTGGGTGAGGAATGCGCTCTGGCGCAGCAGCGCCTGGGGCAACGCGTCGGCGGTAGCCGCGTCCAGTTCGTCGATATCGTCGATTTCGGCGCCGAACAGGCCGGCCAGTGCGATCACGTCGGCGCGGGTGGTGGTCTCGTCGAGGCTGATGCCGATACAGGTGCCATGGATCTGGCGCAGGTTGATGCGAAACGCTTCGGCTTTGGTGTGCACGGCGTCGGCGTCGACGTCGGTGATGTGCAGCGTGTCGAAGAAGTTTGTGCCCACCGTGACACCGGCCTGGCGCAACGATGCGGCGAGGATCGCGCTGAGCCGATGCGTGCGGCGGGCGATGCGGGTGAGCCCTTCGGGGCCGTGATACACGGCGTACATCGACGCCATCACCGCCAGCAGCACCTGCGCGGTGCAGATGTTGGAGGTCGCCTTCTCGCGGCGGATGTGCTGCTCGCGCGTCTGCAGGGTGAGCCGGTAGGCCGGCTTGCCTTCGGCGTCGATCGACACGCCGATCAGGCGGCCCGGCATCGAGCGCTTGTACGCATCGCGGCAGGCCATGAACGCGGCGTGCGGGCCGCCGTTGCCGAACGGCACGCCGAAGCGCTGGCTGTTGCCGACCACGATGTCCGCGCCCCATTCGCCGGGCGCGGCGATCAGGGTCAGTGCGAGCAGGTCGGTGGCGACCGCGACCAATGCGCCGCGCGCATGCGCCGCGTCGGCGATGGCGCGGTAGTCGTTGATGGTGCCGAAGGTATTCGGGTACTGCAGCAGCACGCCAAAGCTGTCGACCGTGCCGCCCTCGGCGTCATCGCCGATATGCAGTTCGAGGCCGAGCGCCTCGGCGCGGGTCTTGACCACTTCCAGCGTCTGCGGATGCACGCCGTTCGACACGAAGAACACGTTGGACTTGGACTTGCACGAACGCTTGGCCAGCGTCATCGCCTCGGCCGCCGCGGTGCCTTCGTCCAGCAGCGAGGCGTTGGCGATCTCCATGCCGGTGAGGTCGGCGCACAAGCGTCTGGAAGTTGATCAGCGCTTCCATGCGGCCCTGCGAAATCTCCGCCTGGTACGGCGTGTACGCCGTGTACCAGGCCGGGTTCTCCAGGATATTGCGCAGGATGACGTTCGGCGTCAGCGTGCCGTAATAGCCCTGGCCGATGAAGCTGCGGAACACTTCGTTCTTGTCCGCGATGGCGCGGATCTTGGCCAGCGCCTCGACCTCGGTGATCGCCCGCGGCAGGGCGAGCGGGGCGGGCGATTTGATCTTGCCCGGCACGATCGCGTCGGTCATCGACTTCCAGCGAATCGTGGCCGATGACGCGCAGCATCTGCGCGATCTCCGCGTCGTTGGGTCCGATGTGGCGTTCGATGAAAGCGTCGTGGTGTTCGAGGTCGCGCAGGGAGGGCGTTGTGGTTCTGGCTCATGACGGGCGTCCGGTAATGGCCGAAAGGCCGATAAGGGCCGGCCGATAAAGGCCGGACGTGCGTGCCGCACGTGGGGCGCCCCTCTGTCCTTTTGCCTGAGAGTTTGGAAACGCGGCTGCGCTTCGTGCCCCTTCGGCGGCGGCTTGCGCCGATAACGGCAGCCGCTCTCTCCAGAGTGTTTACGCGTGATGGTACGGGGCCTGAGCGATTACGGGCGTTGCGTCTTCGGCAGCGGACTCCCTCTGTGCAAGAGCGGTCTGCTTCTCCCACCACACGTTTACCAGCGGGATTATACAGGGCGAGGGCGCTCGCGTAGCGACCCGGACTGTCGGTCGTGAGCGCGGTGATTGGCGGAATACCAGGCGTCAGCGGCACTCCGCCAATCACGCTCCGCGCTAAGCTTTCAGCCTTCTTCACACTGGACTCGGCCATGATCCGCATCGCTGAAATCGACCACGTGGTGCTGCGCGTCATCGACATCGACGCCATGCAGCGTTTTTATTGCGACGTACTGGGCTGCAGCGAGGAACGTCGGCAGGACGAGATCGGCCTGGTGCAGCTGCGCGCGGGCAGTTCGCTGATCGACCTGGTGCCGGTCGACGGCAAGCTCGGTCGTCACGGCGGCGCCGCGCCGGGCCGCGAAGGCCACAACATGGATCACCTGTGCCTGCGCGTGGAGGATTACGACGAGGCGGCGATCCTCGCGCATCTGACAGCGCACGGCGTGCGCATCGGCGAGCTGGGCTCGCGCTACGGCGCGCGCGGTGAAGGCCCGTCGATCTACCTGTACGACCCGCAGGGCAACATGATCGAGCTGAAGGGGCCGGCGGTCGGCTGAGGCGGTATCCACGCCGTTCACCGTGAGCGTAGACCCGAAGGGTCGAAGTCGAAGGGCCACTGCGCGGAAGCCCTTCGACTTCGCTGCGCTACGCTCAGGGTGAACGGTGTGAGGAAAGCGAACCTTCCCGGCTTCAGGCAAACCCCAAAAAGACGAAAGCCGCCTTGAGGGCGGCCTTCGTTTACAATTGGTGCCCAGGAGAGGACTCGAACCTCCACGGAGTTGCCCCCGCTAGCACCTGAAGCTAGTGCGTCTACCAATTCCGCCACCTGGGCAGGTGTCACGTCGCTCGGTGAGCTGCGTGAGCCGCGTAATCTAGGCATCTGCCGGCGGCTTGTCAACACTTTTCCCATCCATCCACTGCGACGTGGCATTCTCCGCGGCGCAAACATCACAAGGACCTTGAGTGACCAGAAAAACACCTCCCCATTCCGACCCTTCCCCGGGCACGCGCTCGCCGAAGAGCACCGCCAAGCGGGCGCCGCGCGCCGCATCCCCATCAGACAAGCGCACCAAGGCTGCCGCAGGCGCCGTGCGCGATCCGCATGCCGACCGCGAGGCGCAGCGTTATGCGCGCCCGATCCCCAGCCGTGAGGCCATTCTCGCCCTGCTCGAACAACGCGCCGAGCTGCTGACCGAGGCGCGCATCGCTGAAGCGCTGGAGATCACTGACGAAGCCGACCTCGACGCGCTGCGCAAGCGCCTGGGCGCGATGGTCCGCGATGGCCAGTTGCTGCTGGGCCGCCGTGGCGGTTATGCGCCCACGCAGAAGCTCGACCTGATCGCCGGCCGCGTGCTGGCCAATGCCGAGGGTTACGGCTTCCTGCGTCCCGACGAAGGCGGCGACGACCTGTACCTGTCGCCGCAGCAGATGCGTGCGGTGATGCATGGTGACCGCGTGCTCGCCAGCGTGGTCGGCATCGACCGCCGCGGGCGCAAGCAGGGCGCGATCGCGGAGGTGCTGGAACGCCGCTCGCCGCGGCTGGTCGGTCGGGTCCTGATCGAGAACGGCGTGACTCTGGTGGCGCCGGACGATCGCCGCCTGAACCAGGACGTGATGATCAAGCCGGGCCAGGAGCAGGGCGCCCGATCCGGCCAGATCGTGGTCGTCGAGATCACCGCACCACCGACGTCGCAGCGCGGCCCGGTGGGCGAGATCCGCGCGGTGCTGGGCGAACGCCTGCAGCCGTCGCTGGTAGTGGAAATGGCGATCGCCAGTCACGACCTGCCGCACGAGTGGCCGCCCGAAGTGCTGCGCGATGCGGCGCAGGTGGAATCCGTGGTGACCGCGGCCGAACGCGAAGGCCGCACCGACATCCGCCAGCTGCCGCTGGTGACGATCGACGGTGCCGACGCGCGCGACTTCGATGACGCGGTGTATGCCGAGCCGAAGCGCGGCGGCGGGTGGCGGCTGATCGTGGCGATCGCCGACGTCTCGCATTACGTGAAGGTGGGCGACGGCGCTGGACCGCGAAGCGTACGAGCGCAGCACCTCGACCTATTTTCCGGGCTTCGTGGTACCGATGCTGCCGGAGACCTTGTCCAACGGCATCTGTTCGCTGATGCCGAAAGTCGAACGGATGTGCATGGTCTGCGACATGCTGGTCGATGCCGAAGGCAACGTGACCAAGTCGAAATTCTACGACGCGGTGATGCTGTCGCACGCGCGGCTCACCTACGACAAGGTGTGGCAGGCGGTCGGCTTGCGCGAAAAGGATGCGCGTCACGAAGTGGCCGACGTACTGCCGCAGCTGGAGAACCTGCACGCGCTGTACAAGGCGATGGCGCAGCAGCGCAAGCGTCGCGGCGCGATCGACTTCGAAACGCCGGAAGTGAAGTTCCGCCTCGACCAGACCGGCAGCGTCGAGTCGATGGGCGCGACCGAGCGCAACGACGCGCACAAGCTGATCGAGGAATGCATGATCGCCGCCAACGTGCAGGCGGCGCTGTTCCTGGAGAAGAAGAAAATCCCCGCGCTGTTCCGCGCGCACGAGCCGCCGCCGGCGGAGAAGTACGAGGACCTGCAGCAGTTCCTGCGCGAGTTCAAGTTGCGCATGCCGCCACTGGAAGATGTCACGCCGGGCGATTTCTCCGAGGTCCTGCGCATGGTCAAGGATCGCCCCGAGCGCGAGCTGATCCAGAACGTGCTGCTGCGGTCGCAGAGCATGGCGGCGTACCAGCCCGATAATCGCGGCCATTTCGGCCTGTCGCTGCAGGCGTACGCGCACTTCACGTCGCCGATTCGCCGTTATCCGGATCTGCTGGTGCATCGCGCGATCCGCTTCGCGCTGACCGGTCGCAAGCCGACCGACTACAGCTACACCCCGGCCGAAATGGCGGCGATGGCGATCCATTGCTCGCAGCGCGAGCGTCGTGCCGAGGAAGCCGAGCGCGACGTGGACGAGCGCTTCAAATGTGCGTGGATGGAAAAGCACATCGGCAGCGAGTTCGACGGCGTGGTCACCGGCGTCACCTCGTTCGGCCTGTTCGTGGAGCTGGACGAATCGAAGGTGTCCGGCCTGGTGCACATCAGCCAGCTCGCCAACGACTATTACCACTTCGATGCCACCCGCAAGCTGCTCAAGGGCGAACGTACCGGTGCACAGTTCCGCCTCGGCGACCACGTGCGCATCCAGGTGCTGCGCGCGAGCCTGGAGGATCGCAAGATCGATTTCCGCCTGGTCTCGCCGCGCACGCCGGCAACGCCACCCACGGGAAGCGCCAAGGCGTACGACTATGCTGCCAGCGGAGAGCGTTACTCGTTGCCGAAGAAAGGAGCCGCCACCGCCAAGGCACCGGGCATGTTCGGCCGCGCGGCCAAGGCGATCGGGCGTGCGTTTGGACGCAAGGAAACGGTAGTCGTTGCACCGGATACAACCCCGCGCCAGGCCGCAACGCACGATAATCCGCCGCCGCGCGCGCGCGCCTCCAGCCGTCAACATGCCGGCGAACAGCGCCCGGGACGGGCGTCTGGCACCGGAAAGACGGCCCAGTCGACTGATCGCCGTCCGCGCAAGGATGACGCCGGCGGCAACAGGTCTGCCAAGCGCGGGGCAGCACCAGCTGCCGCTCCCGGTGCGCCGAAGAAGAGCGGCCGGCGTCGATCGAAACCGAAACCGAAAGGCCAGTCATGAGCGAAAGTTGGATCGTCGGGATCAACCCGGTCGAAGGTGCGCTGAGCAACGATTCGGAGCGTGTGCGCGAGGTGCTGGTCGAACAGGGCCAGCGCAACGCACGCGTGCTGGACCTGGCCGAGCGCGCGAAGAAGCTGAAGATCCCGGTGCAGCATCGCCCGCGCGACGAGTTGGACAAGCTCGCCGGCGAAGCGCGTCACCAGGGCGTGGTGGCGCGTTATGAAGCGGCTCCGGCCGCACACGAAAACGATCTGGCCGGCCTGCTCGAACGCGATGGCAGCGATACCCTGATCCTGGTGCTCGACGGCGTCACCGACCCGCACAACCTCGGCGCCTGCCTGCGCAGTGCGGCGGCTGCCAAGGCCACCGCGGTGATCGTGCCGAAGGACCGCGCGGTCGGGCTGACTCCGGTGGTGCGCCGCGCCTCCGCCGGCGGCGCCGACCGGGTGCCGTTGATCGCGGTGACCAATCTGGCACGGACGCTGCGCGAGCTGAAGGACGCCGGCGTGTGGATCACCGGCCTGGCCGGCGACACCGATACCTCGGTCTACGGCGTCGACTTCAAGGGGCCTGTGGCCATCGTGCTGGGCAGCGAAGGCGAGGGCATCCGCCGGCTCACCCGCGAGCTGTGCGATTTCGTGGCGAAGATCCCGATGCCGGGCACGATGGAGAGCCTCAATGTGTCGGTCGCCACCGGCGTGGTGCTGTTCGAAGCCCTGCGCCAGCGGAGCGCGAAACGATGACCCCGGTGTTATGGCACGACTGGGCCGGCTACGTCGGCGTAGTGCTGGTGCTGCTGGCGTTCCTGCTGCTGCAGGCCCACAAGCTGCACGGCAACGGCCTGACCTACCAGCTGATGAACATCGTCGGCGCGCTCGGCGTGATGCTGTCGCTGCTGTTCGGCAGCTTCAACCTGCCGGCGTTCGTGATGGAGGTGGCCTGGGCCGCCATCGGCATCTACGGCGTGCTGCGCGGATGGCGCCTGCGCCGCGAGAAATCCCGCGACAGCATGTAGGAGCGCACCCTCCGCGCGAATGCCCTTGCGCGAAACCGCAAAAGCGTCGCGCAGGGGTGAGCGCCCCTACTGACTATCGCCTAGCCTGGTCATCTCCGGGCTCGACGTGAAGTCACCCTTGCTGCGCTGCTTGTTCAACGGTTCGCCGGTGACCTGGAACCACACGTTCTCGGCGATGTTGGTGGCGTGGTCGCCGATCCGCTCGATGTTCTTGGCCATGAACAGCAAATGCGTGCACGGCGTGATGTTGCGCGGGTCTTCCATCATGTAGGTGAGCAGCTGGCGGAAGTAGCCGGTGTACGCCTCGTCCAGCACCACGTCGTTCTTCCATACCTTGTAAGCCGCTTCGGTATCGCGATCGCGATAGGCCAGCAACACCTCGCGGACTTCGCCTGCGGCCAGCTTGGCCAGATGGCTCAGGCCGCCGACGGGAGCCACCGGAGCGACCATCGATAGCGGGATCGAACGCTTGGCCACGTTGGCGGCGTAGTCGCCGATGCGCTCTATGTCGGAGGCGATGCGCAACGCGGCGTAAACATTGCGCAAATCGCCGGCCATCGGCGCGCGCAAGGCCAGCAGCCGGATCACGTCGTGACTGATGTCGTGCTCCAGCTGGTCGATGGCCTCGTCGTTGCCCACCACGCGCCGGGCGGCACGTTCGTCGCGCCTTTCGAGCACGTCGATGGCCGCTTCCAGCTGGGTTGCCGCCAGCTCTCCCATGCGCACGATTTCGCCGGTGAGGCGGGTCAGTTCGCTGTCGTAGCTCTTGATGATGTGGTCGGTGCCGGTGTTCATGTGCTGCCTCGTGTCTTGTTTTCTTCTCCCCTCGGGAGAAGTACCGCAGGGGCTTCGATCAGCCAAACCGTCCGGTGATGTAATCCTCGGTCTGCTTCTTGCCCGGCTTGGTGAAAATCTTCTCGGTAACGTCGAACTCGATCAGTTCGCCCAGATACATGAAGGCGGTGAGGTCCGAGACGCGCGCCGCCTGCTGCATGTTGTGGGTGACGATGACGATGGTGAACTGGCTTTTCAATTCTTCGACCAATTGCTCGATACGGCTGGTGGCGATCGGATCGAGCGCCGAGGTGGGCTCGTCCAGCAGCAGCACTTCGGGCCTGAGCGCGATCGCGCGGGCGATGCACAGCCGCTGCTGCTGACCGCCCGAGAGAGCAAGCGCGTTCTGCCTGAGCTTGTCCTTCACCTCGTCCCACAGCGCGGAACTACGCAGCGCCTGCTCGACGCGGCCTTCCATGTCCGCCTTCGACAATTTTTCGTGGTGACGGATGCCGTAGGCGACGTTCTCGAAGATCGTCATGGGGAACGGTACCGGCTTCTGGAACACCATGCCGACCTTGCTGCGCAGACGGTTCATCGAATAGCCGGGATCGAGGATATTGTCGCCATCCAGTTCAATCGACCCTTTCGCCTCGAGTTTCGGATAGATGGTGTAGATGCGATTGAAGATCCGCAGCAGGGTCGACTTGCCGCAACCGGATGGGCCGATGATCGCCGTGACCTGTTTCTCCGGAATATCCATGTTGATGCCTTTCAGCGCATGGAAACCGTTGTAGTAGAAGTGCAGGTCGCGCACGACGAGCTTGGGGGCGACAGCCGCCGTTGCCGTCACCGGTGCCGGGTTCGTGGCGAGGGCGGAATCAGTCATGGGACACCTTGGTGCGGGAAAGGATCAGGCGGGAAGCGAGGCTCAGCAGCAGCACGAACAGCGTGATCACGAAGGCGCCGGCCCAGGCCAGTGCGTGCATCTGATCGCCGGGGTCGTTGGCGTACTGGTAGATGATCTGCGGCAGGCTGGACATCTTCTCGATCGGGTTGATCGCCATGTAGTTGTTGCCGAACGCGGTGAACAGCAGCGGCGCGGTCTCGCCACTGATCCGCGCCAGCGCCAGCAGCACACCGGTGATGATGCCCGAGCGCGCCGCGCGGATGAGAATCTGCAGGGTCAGCTTCCACTGCGGCACGCCGAGCGACAGCGCCGCCTCGCGCAGCGTCGAGGGCACAAGCCGCAGCATCTCGTCGGTGGTGCGCACGATCACCGGTAGCGCGATCAGCGCCAGCGCCACGCCACCGGCAAAACCGGAAAACGTGGTCGAACCGTGCGTGAGCGCTGTGCTCGGCAGCACGATGATGGTGTACACGAACAGGCCCATCACGATCGACGGTGCCGACAGCAGGATGTCGTTGAGGAATCGGATCGATTCGCCCAGCCGGGTGCGGTTCGCATATTCGGCCAGCCAGGTGCCGGCCAGCACGCCGATCGGCGTGGCGATGGCAATGCCGATGAAGTTGATGATCAGGCTGCCGACCATCGCGTTGGCCAGGCCGCCATCCTCGCCGTACGCCGTGATCCTGGTGAACAGTTTCAGGTCGAGCGCGCTGATGCCCTGGCGCAGGGTCTCCCACAGGATCCAGACCAGAAACGCCAGGCCGATCAGGGTGGCCAGCGTACTCAACACCATCGCCAGAGCGTTGGTAAAGCGGCGACGCAGATAGGGTGAATGCATCAGCGGCCTTCCTTGCTGGCCAGCCGGCGCAACATCAGGCGCGCGATCAGCAGCACGATGAAGGTGACCACGAACAGCAGGAACGCCAGCGCCATCAGCGAGGATTTCTGCAGGCCCGAGGCCTCGCTGAATTGATTGGCGATGGTCGAGGCAATCGAGGTGCCGGGATCGAGCAGCGACGCCGACAGCTGCATGGCATTGCCGAGCACGAAGGTCACCGCCATCGTCTCGCCAAGCGCGCGTCCGAGGCCCAGGAAAATGCCGCCGATCACGGCCGAACGCGTGTACGGCAGCACGATGTCCCACGATACCTCCCAGGTGCTGGAGCCCAGCGCATAGGCCGATTCCTTCAGCCGCGTGGGCACGGTCTGGAACACTTCGCGCATCACCGAGGAGATGAACGGGATGATCATGATCGCCAGCACGATGCCGGCTACCAGGATGCTCGCTCCGAACGGATAGTCGCTGCCGAACAATTTGCCCACGAAGGGCACGTGCTCGGCCACCCACGACAGCTTGCCGTCGTCGGGCTTGTTGCCGAGGTTGCTGGTAAGCCACGGCTTGATGTGGTCGGCAAAGAACGGGGCGAAGATGAAAAGTCCCCACATGCCGTAGATGATAGAGGGAATGCCGGCGAGCAGCTCGATCGCCGAGGCGACCGGCGTGCGCAGCCAGGCCGGCGCGACTTCGGAAAGATAGACGGCGATGCCGAAGCTTATCGGCACCGCGATCAGCAGTGCGATGAACGAAGTGACGATGGTGCCGTAGACCGGCACCAGTGCGCCGTAGACATCGTTGCCCGGATCCCATTCCGAGCTGATGAGGAAATGCCAGCCGAACGTGCCGAACGCGTCGCGGCCACCCCACAGCGTGGCGCCGGCGGCGCCGAGCAGTGACGCCAGCACGATCAGCGCGCAGCCCTTCAACAACCAGCGAAACAGCCGCTCGTGACGGGCGTCGCGGCGGCTGCGCTGTTCGAGGATGCTGGGTGTCGCGGTAGCGTCGGCGACTGTTGTGGCCACAAGTCTTCTCTGTCGGTCGGATCGTTGGTGCAGGAGCGCGCTGGCAAGGATTTTTCAGGGGCTCTCACCCACCAGCCGGCTCCTGCGGAGGAAGTCGCAGCTTCAGTGCTTGAACTCGCTGGCCCAGTACGCCTCGATCTTGCTGACCAATGCCGCAGGCAGTGGCACATAGTCCAGTTCGCTGGCCGCCTGCTGGCCGTTCTCCAGTGCATGCTTGAAGAAGTCGAAGGCCACCTTGCTGTTGCCGGCATTCTTCGGCGCCTTGTACATGATCATCCAGGTGGTGGCGGTGATCGGCCATGCCTGGGCGCCGGGCGCATTGGTCATGATCAGGTTGAAGTCTTTCGCGCTGGCCCAGTCGGCGGTGGCGGCGGCAGCGGCGAAGGCATCGGCGCTCGGCTTGATGTAGTTGCCGGTGGCGTTTTTCAGGTCGACCCAGGCGAGCTTATTCTTCACCGCATAGGCGTATTCGACGTAGCCGATCGAGCCCTTGATCTGGCGCACGTACTGCGACACGCCCTCATTGCCCTTGCCGCCCACACCGGTCGGCCAGTCCACCGCCGTGCCGAACTTGACCTTGTTGGCCCACTCCGGGTTCACCTTGGACAGGTAGTTGGTGAAGTTGAACGACGTGCCCGAACCGTCCGAGCGATGCACCACGGTGATCTTGCCGGCGGGCAGGCTGAGGCCGGCGTTCAGCGCGGCGATCTTCGGGTCATTCCAATTGGTGATCTTGCCCAGGAAGATGTCGCCGAGCGTTGCGCCGTCCAGCTTGATCTGGTCCGCCTGCACACCGGCGATGTTGACCACCGGCACGATGCCGCCGACCACGATGGGAAACTGGCCGAGCCCGTACTTCTGCAGGTCCTCCGCCTTCATCGGCGCGTCGGAGGCGCCGAAGTCGATGGTACCTTCCTTGATCTGCGCAATGCCGGCACCCGAGCCGACCGACTGATAGTTGAGATGGTTGCCGGTTTTCTCGGCATATGCCGCCGACCACTTGGACATGACCGGGTAGACGAAGCTGGAGCCGGCACCGGTAATATCGGCGGCGTGCGCGGCAACGCCGAACGTCGAAGCCACGGCAATCGCGGCAACGGCGGCGAATCGAAGCGGGGTGGAGTTGATGGTCAACACGGTAGCTCCTTGGAGGGAAGTCGGATGAGACCTCGCCATTTCAGGTCTTTCGTGTTGCCATTGAATGAAACGAATGTTTCAGGCAGATGACACGCTGTCATCTGGCGGCATCGCCGCAGCCTGGTTTGCCCGGCTCAGACGACGTCGATCGTGCTGTGCGCCTGTTCGAACAGCTCCATTTGGCGCCAGCGGTTGACCACGCTGCAGAAAAGCTCGGCCGTGCGCTCCGCGTCGTACACCGCCGAGTGCGCTTCGCGGCTGTCGAAGGGGTGGCCGGCCGCAAGCACGGCCTTGCTCAGGACGGTCTGGCCATAGGCCAGGCCACCGAAGCTGACGGTGTCGAAACAGCTGAACGGATGGAACGGATTGCGCTTGTGCCCGCAGCGCCGCACCGCCTGGTTGAGAAAGCCCAGGTCGAACGCAGCGTTGTGGCCGACCAGGATGGCCCGCTGGCAACCGGCCTCACGTACCGCCTCGCGCACCGCATGAAAGATGTAATCCAGCGCCAGCCGTTCGGCGAGCGCGCCGCGCAGCGGGTTGTACGGATCGATGCCGGTGATTTCCAGCGAACGCGGGTCGAGATTCGCGCCGGGGAAGGGCTCCACATGCGTCGAAACCGTGGGCTGCAGCCGCAGATAGCCGCCTGCATCCATGCTCAGCGGAATGGCCGCGATTTCCAGCAGTGCATCGGTCCCGGCATCGAAACCTCCGGTTTCCACATCGACCACGACCGGCAAAAAACCGCGGAAGCGCTCCGCCATGCGTGGCGCACAGCTATTGCTTGTGAGTTCCATCCGCAAAGCATATCAGCCGCCTCGCGCGAATCGGGACGAATGGCGGTTTCATGGCGTTGGGGAGCGCAGCCGGCTGTCTTGAATATGTCACACAAGATGCATCCAACGGTCAAAAAGCGGCCTCACACTTGTTAACTAATCGCTGGCCGGCCATTGGATCGAGGGGGCGGTCGAGATGTTTCCCACAACTTGCGGAGTAATGACATGCGTTCCAAATTGATTGCAGTGGCGATTGCTGCCGGCCTGGGCATCACCAGCTTCAGCGCCGCCGCCGCGCCGGCGCAGCACCGGGCTGCCACGACGCCGGCGGTGAGCAACAGCGAGGTCGAAATGCTGAAGGCGCAGCTCGCCGCGCTGCAGGCCAAGGTCGACGAACTGGAGCAGCGCACCGACGCTCAGTCCGAGATCAACGTCAGCACCGGACAGGCAGTCGAAAAGGCGACCAATGTGACTGCAGCCAGCGACAAGAAATTCGCCGCGCTGGAGAAGGCGGTCAACAACACCAGCCTGTCCGGCAAGATGTTCTTCGACTTCACCAGCATCGACCAGAAGAACAGCGACACAGGCAAGACCAACGCATCCGGCCTGGGACTGGACGTGAAGCGTTTCTACCTTGGCGTCGATCACCGGTTCAACGACGTGTGGTCGGCCAATCTCACCACCGATTTCAACTACGTCAGCGGCGACGGCGAAACCAATTTGTTCGTCAAGAAAGCCTATGTGCAGGCGAAGTTCGACCAGGCAGCCGTGTTCCGCGTCGGCTCGGCCGACATGCCGTGGATTCCGTTTGCCGAGAAGTACTACGGCTTCCGTTACGTCGAGAACACGCTGACCGATCGCCTGAAGTACGGCAACTCGGCCGACTGGGGTCTGCACCTTGGCGGCGATATCGGTGCCGGCAAATCGCTCAACTATGCGGTCTCGGTCGTCAACGGCAACGGCTACAAGAATCCGGGTCGCAGCAAGGGAGTGGACTTCGAGGGCCGCGTCGGCTTCGTGCCGTTCGAGAACACGATCGTGGCGATCGGCGGTTACAGCGGCCATCGCGGCCAGGAAACCGAAACCACGAGCGCACCGAACACCGCTGAGCGCGGCGATCTGATGGTGGCCTATGCCAGCGACGCATTCCGCCTCGGCGCCGAGTACTTCACCGCCAAGAATTGGAACAACGTGCTGACCACGGCCACAGACAAGGCGGATGGCTACTCGCTCTGGGGCAGTGTGGCGGTAGCCGACGGCGTGAACCTGTTCGCCCGCTATGACAACGCCAAGCTCAGCAAGACGCTGGATAGCGACAACAAGGACGTCTACTACAACGCCGGCGTCGAATTCCAGATCACCAAGGGCTTCAAGCTGGCAGGCGTGTGGAAGCATGAGAAAGCCGACAAGTCGGTCACCACGCCGGTACCGCTGCACGTGCAGAACGTAAAGACCAACGAGTTCGGCGTGTTTGGCGAAGTGGCTTTCTGAGCAGTCGTTGAAAGCCCCGCGTTGCAGAGGGAAGGCAACGTCTCCATGGTTATCGCAAGGAGTTCCACCCATGGACGGAAAACGGCGGGCAAGATGCCCGCCGTTTGCTTTTCGATCGCCGGAGCGCCATCACCGATTGTCCAGCGTCGCTCCGGTCAGCAGGCCACGCGCCAGCATGCTGCATTGGCGCCGATACAGCAGAAGTTGCCATTGGCGCCCGCCGACCTGCCGCCAGAGCACCGCCGACCGTACCGCTGCAAGCAGGTTGGTTCGCACCTTTTCCACCACGGCCGGCAACTGCAGCTGCTGCGGGTTGCCGCTGACCATCACGCGCGGCTTGAGGATGGACAACGTGGACGCGTAGAGCTCGGCCAGCCGGCTGCTGACCTGGCTGGAGCCCTGTCCGAAATGCTCGACCTGCCGTTGTGCGGCAAGGATGCCTTGCTGCAGTTTCTCCAGCAGATCCTGCCGCGCCGCGAGGCTGCGTTCCAGCCGCATCACGGTCACCACCATGCGCGTCACCGCCATGTCGCGGTCGCTTTCGTCCAGTTGGGCGATCAGGTTGCGCAGGCCCGTCCGCACGTTGGAAACGTTGCCGTACACGCCGACGACGGACGGCGCGTCGATACGGAACACGCTGGCTACACTCGCCTCCATCGCGCCTTCGTCACAACGCCCGTCGTTCGCCAGCTGCTGCGCCAGAGCGCAAGCCTGGAACAGGCCGGCGAGTGCGAGTACGCGCTCTTCATTCATCGAAAAAATTTCAAACACGAGGTTGCGGTTCTCTTGCGGTAGGCGGGAAGGGGGATGCAAGCTGCAAGCCGCCATAAGGCGCATCGGTGGCATCTATCACCGCGCCGCCAAGACAGACTTCGCCAGCGTAGAAGACCACGGACTGTCCCGGCGTGACGGCGCGTTGCGGTTCATCGAAGCGTACCTCAAGGCCGTCGTCGCCTACGCTGACGGCGCAGGCCTGGTCGGTCTGGCGATAGCGGGTGCGGGCGGTGCAGCGGAAATGCTCCGCGGGCGCCGCGCCGGCAACCCAGCTTGGGGTTTCCGTCTGCAGCCGTTGCGAATACAACCAATGGGTTTCGCCGCCCTGGGCCACATACAGCACATTGGCCGCCACGTCCTTGCCGACCACATACCAGGGGTCTCCGCTGGCACCCTGGCGGCCACCGATGCCAAGGCCGTTGCGCTGACCGAGGGTGTAGTACATCGCGCCCTGGTGTTCGCCGATCAGCATCCCTTCGGGCGTGCGCATTTCGCCGGTGCGAGCCGGGATGTACTGGGACAGGAAGCCGCGGAAGTCGCGTTCGCCGATGAAACAGATGCCGGTTGAATCCTTTTTGGCATGGGTGGGAAGCGCCGCTTCGCGCGCGAGTTCCCGCACCTGCGCTTTCACGATGCCACCCAGCGGAAACAAGGTGGCGCCCAGCTGCTGCTGACCCAGCGCATGCAGGAAATAGGTCTGGTCCTTGGCGGTATCCAGCGCACGCAGCAGCCGATGGTGGCCGTCGTGAAAGTCGATGCGGGCGTAGTGGCCGGTGGCGATTTTTTCCGCGCCAAGCGCATGCGCCTCGTCCAGGAAAGTCTTGAACTTGATCTCGCGATTGCACAGCACATCGGGGTTTGGCGTGCGCCCGGCGCGGTACTCTTCCAGGAAATGCTCGAACACGCCGTCCCAGTATTCGGCGGCAAAGTTGCGCGCGTGGAACGGAATGCCCAGCCGACCGCACACCGCCACGGCATCCTTGCGATCGGCATCGGTGGTGCAGGGACCGGAACGGTCGTCCTCTTCCCAATTCTGCATGAACAGGCCTTCCACCTGATGTCCGGCTTGTTGCAGCAGCAAGGCCGCGACCGAGGAATCGACGCCGCCGGAAATGCCTAGCATCACCTTCACGCCGCACCGCCTTCAGGCAGGCAACCGAGCGTATCCAGTGGCAACCGGCGGCCGCCGAGCCAGGCGTCGATGCTCAACAAAACCAGCGGGCTGCGCAGGCGCTCGCCGAGGCTGGCGATCTCCTGACGCGACATCCATATGGCGCGATTGATATCGGCATCCAGCGGTCGTCCCGCATCATGGCTGAGCGGCCGGGCGGCGAAGCTGAAACGCAGCACAGCCTCGCCATGCTCGGTGCTGCGCCATTGATGCACGCCGATCAGATGCTGCAATTGCACGGTCCAGCCCGTTTCCTCCAGCGTTTCGCGCAGCGCGGCGGCAGCCAGGCTTTCGCCGTCGTCGAGATGTCCGGCCGGCTGGTTGTAGACGATCCGGCCGTTCACCTTTTCTTCCACCATCAGATAGCGCTCGCCCTGCGCCACCACGCAGGCGACGGTGACGTGCGGGCGCCAGATGCCGGCGGTGTGGGGAGAATCGGCCATGGGCGAGAGGGGACTGGAAAAAGAGACATTGTGCCATTACCTCTGCTGTCGCATCGCCGAAGCGGCATCCGCCGCGGCGTATACTTCGTATCAGAGATCACACCCCAAGAAACCATGGCCCACGAATCCGAACACGAGCATGACAGCGGCCGCGGACTGGCAGTGGAAACCGCCAAACCGGAGGTGGCGCGACCACCGTTGTTCCAGGTGCTGCTGCTGAATGACGACTTCACCCCGATGGATTTCGTGGTCGAGGTATTGCGCAATTTCTTCAATCTCGATCAGGAACAGGCGGTACAGGTAATGCTGCACGTCCACACCCGCGGGCGTGGCGTCTGTGGCGTGTTTACCCGCGAGGTGGCTGAAACCAAGGTAACCCACGTCAACGAATATTCACGCTCCCATCAGCACCCGTTGTTGTGCACTATGGAAAAGCTCTGAGCGACCCCATTTCTTGCCCATCGCGGCGCTGAAGGCCGCTCACAATGCAAGCGGAGACGATCCGAATGTTCAGCAAGGATCTGGAAGTCACCATCGGCCATTGCTACAAGCAGGCCCGCGACCAACGCCATGAGTTCATGACGGTGGAACACCTGCTGCTGGCGCTGACCGAAAACCAGTCGGCCCTGGGCGCGCTGCGTGCCTGCGGCGTGGACCTGCCGCGGCTATCAGCCGAACTGGCACGCATCATCAACGAGACCGTGCCGGTGCTGCCGCATGGCGACGAGCGCGACACGCAGCCCACGCTGGGTTTCCAGCGCGTACTGCAGCGCGCCGTCTACCACGTGCAATCGTCGGGTCGCAAGGAAGTCACCGGCGCCAATGTGCTGGTGGCCATCTTCGGCGAGAAGGATTCGCACGCGGTGTATTTCATGCACCAGCAGGAGATCACGCGGCTCGACGTGGTCAATTACATCTCGCACGGCATCGCCAAGATCGGCGATGAGCCCGCTGCCGGCGTCTCCGGCGCCGAGCGCGAGGGCGAGGAGGGCGGCGAACCGAAGGGCAATCCGTTGCAGGAGTTCGCCAGCAATCTCAACGAGCTTGCACTGGAAGGCAAGATCGACCCGCTGATCGGCCGCACCGATGAGATCGAGCGCACCATCCAGGTACTGTGCCGTCGGCGCAAGAACAACCCGCTTTACGTGGGCGAGGCCGGCGTGGGCAAGACCGCTTTGGCCGAGGGTCTGGCCAAGCGCATCGTCGACGGCGAAGTGCCGGAGGTGCTGGAAAGCGCCACGATCTGGTCGCTGGACCTGGGCGCGCTCGTGGCCGGCACCAAGTACCGCGGCGATTTCGAGAAGCGTCTGAAGGGCGTGATAGCGCAGCTCAAGAAGCAGCCCGGTGCGATCCTGTTCATCGACGAGATCCACACCATCATCGGCGCCGGCTCGGCATCGGGCGGCACCATGGACGCATCGAACCTGATCAAGCCGATGCTGGCGTCGGGTGAATTGCGCTGCATCGGTTCGACCACGTTCCAGGAGTACCGCGGCGTGTTCGAGAAGGACCGCGCGCTGGCTCGACGTTTCCAGAAGATCGACGTGGTCGAGCCCACCGTGGCGGACAGCATCGAGATCCTCAAGGGCCTGCGCTCGCGTTTTGAGGAACACCATCACGTGGCCTATACGAACGAGGCGCTGAAGGCCGCGGTGGACCTGTCGGTGAAGCACATCCCCGACCGGTTGCTGCCGGACAAGGCGATCGACGTGATCGACGAGGCCGGGGCACGTCAACGGCTGTTGCCGGAAGACCAGCGCACGGGCACGGTCGACGTGACCGAAGTCGAGTACATCATCGCCAAGATGGCGCGCATCCCGGCCAAGCAGGTGTCGGCCTCGGACCGCGACGTGCTCAAAAATCTCGAGCGCAATCTGAAGATGGTGGTGTTCGGGCAGGATCCGGCGATTGAGGCGCTGGCTGCGTCGATCAAGATGGCCCGCTCGGGTCTGGCCGATCCGTCCAAGCCGATCGGCAGCTTCCTGCTGGCCGGCCCGACCGGCGTGGGCAAGACCGAGGTGACCAAGCAGCTGGCCATGCAGCTAGGCATCGAGATGATCCGTTTCGACATGTCCGAATACATGGAAGGGCATTCGGTGTCGCGACTGGTGGGTGCGCCTCCGGGTTACGTCGGATTCGACCAGGGTGGTCTGCTCACCGAGGCGGTGACAAAGCATCCGCACGCCGTGCTTCTTCTGGACGAGATTGAAAAAGCGCATCCGGACGTGTTCAACATCCTGCTTCAGGTGATGGACCGCGGCGTGCTGACCGACACCAACGGCCGCGAGGCGAACTTCAAGAACGTGGTGGTGGTGATGACCACCAATGCGGGCGCAGCGATCGCTGCGCGGCGCAGCATGGGCTTCGTCGAGCAGAAGCATGAGTCGGACGCGATGGAAGTGATCCGTCGCATCTTCACTCCGGAATTCCGCAACCGGCTGGACGCGGTCATCCAGTTCGCCGCGCTCGATTTCGAGCACATCCTGCGCGTGGTCGACAAGTTCCTGATCGAACTGGAGAGCCAGCTGACCGAGAAGCACGTGAGCCTGGATGTGGACGCCGACGCACGCCGCTGGCTGGCCGAGCATGGTTTCGATCCGCAGATGGGCGCGCGGCCGATGGCGCGGGTGATCCAGGAGAAGGTGAAGCGTGCGCTGGCAGACGAGCTGCTGTTCGGCAAGCTGGCTGACGGCGGCGTGGTGCGACTGAGCGTGCGGGACGGCGAACTGAAGGTCGATTGCGAAACGATCGAGCAGTTGCCGGTGGTAGTGGGCTGAGTTTCCGATCACCAAACGCGAGGCAAAGCAAAGGCGGCGCAATGCGCCGCCTTTGCTTGTCTGGCACCATCATCCTGCTTCCGGCTCGCTGCGCACAGGCGCGTCAACCATCGGCCAACCGCATTACTTCATGCGGTAGGTGATACGTCCCTTGCTCAGATCGTACGGGGTCATTTCGATCTTGACCTTGTCGCCCGTGAGAATGCGGATGTAATGCTTGCGCATGCGGCCGGAAATATGGGCAATGATCACGTGCCCATTTTCCAATTGCACACGAAACATGGTGTTGGGCAGGGTCTCCTGGACCGTGCCTTCCATTTCGATGACGTCGTCTTTGGCCATGTGTTCCGGGGTTCACGCGCAGCCGTCGTGGCCGCGTAAGCCGGTGAGTATGCCACGTATGCGCCTATGGTTAAAGAATCATCAATCGCCCATCAGGCGAAATGTTCATCCAGCTTGCGCCGGATTTCCTGCTCGACCATCCCTTTCAGCGGCGCCAGCATCATGCCGAGATCCGCCTTGACCTGGATGGCGTCGCTGTCGACGGCGATCGTGCCGCTCACGCCCGGTCGTGAGAACTGCAAGGTGTCGCCTTGCCACTGACCTGTCATGCCGAACTTTTCCTGCATGCGCGCGGCGACCTTGTCGACCACCGCGCGGGCCTCCTCGATCGACAACTGGTGCGGGCGGCGAATATCGATTTTCGGCATGACGGGCTCCTTCGGAAAACCCCATCTTAATGCCGCGCGGCAGCATGCTAGAGTTTCGCGGTCTATCGACCGGGTCACACATGCGTATCGAATTTCCCAACGCGGCCCGCGAGGATTTCCATTGGGCACAGGCGCAACTGCGGATCGGCAGCGCGCCGGACAACGACCTCGTGCTGGCGGTTGGCCAGGCCGCCGCCCAGCATCTGCGGATCCTGCAGGACCGTCGGGGCTGGGTACTGCAGGTAATGCCGTCGGCCGACCGCATTTACGTCAATGCGCGACCCGTGCGCGAGCGTGCCTTGCTGCGCGCAGGCGACGTGGTCAGCGTCGGCGATTGCCGCATGTTGCTGCGCGATGATCGGGATCCATCCGCCCGCACCCCATTGAGCGTCCCCGAGCAGGGGCGTTGCACGGTGGCGCTGCGTGCCGTGGCGGGCCCGTTGTCGGGCCGTGTGCTGCCGCTGCAGGACAGTCTTGAACTTGGTCCGCAAGGGCGCTGCCCGCTGGAGTTGCCGCAAGGCGACATCGCCTCGTTGCGCATTTTCTGGGACGAGGGCCAGTTGCTGCTGCAGGCGACGCAGTCCTCCGAACGCCATCCGCTGCGGGTCAATGGTGCCGTCGTAAAGAAGCTGGCCTTGCAACCCGGCGATCAGATCGGTCTGGCCATGCACCGTTTCGTGGTCGAGGCCCCCGGCATGGAACCGGAGCCGGAAATAGCCATGCCCACGCCGCCCCCGGCGCATCTGCCTGAAGAAGCTGCCGGTCCGACCGGCGAAGTGTGGTGGCTGATCGTCACCGCTGCCGTGCTGGCGCTGGGCATCGCCCTGGTGTTGCTGATCCGCTTCTGAGCGTGCGCATCGGCCGCGCGGCGGCTTGACCGCCGTCTGCTGCACCGCGCCATAATGGGTGAAACACCTCGACGGGGATGCACGCGCACGTGAGCAGAGTCTGGAATTTCAGCGCCGGTCCGGCGGCATTGCCGCAAGCCGTACTCGAGTGCGCCCAGCGCGAAATGCTGGACTGGAACGGCAGTGGCGCCTCGGTGATGGAGCAATCCCATCGCGGCAAGCGCTTCATCGAGATGGCCGCGCGCACCGAGGCGGACCTGCGCAGCCTGTTGGCAATTACGTCCGATTACGCGGTGCTGTTCCTCCAGGGGGGCGCCACCCAGCAATTTGCACAGATCCCGATGAACCTGGCGGGCGAAGGCGACAGTGCCGACTACATCGTCAGTGGGCACTGGGGCGCAAAGGCTGTCAGCGAGGCGAGCAGCTATGTGCGTGTAAATGTAGCCGCCAGTGCCGCTGCGGACGATTACCTGAAACTGCCCGAGCGCTCCGGCTGGCAGCTCGATCCGCAGGCGGCGTACGTGCACTACACGCCCAACGAGACCATTCATGGTGTCGAGTTCCACGACATCCCCGACGTGGGGGCAGTGCCGCTGGTGGCGGACATGTCCTCCAACATCCTGTCCGAGCCCCTGGACGTGTCACGCTTTGGCCTGATCTACGCAGGCGCGCAGAAGAACATCGGTCCGTCGGGGCTGGTAGTGATGATTATCCGCCGCGACCTGTTGCAGCGCGCAGGCCGGCCGATGGCGAAAATCTTCCGCTATGCCGAGCAGGCTGTGAACGACTCGATGCTCAACACGCCCAATACCTGGGGCTGGTACGTGGCCGGGCTGACCTTTCGATGGCTGCATGAACAGGGCGGGCTTGCGGTGATGGCGGAGCGCAATCGCGCCAAGGCCGCGCTGCTGTACGAGACCATCGACGGCTCCGGCGGCTACTACGGCAACCCCATCGACCCGGCGGCCCGCTCGCGCATGAATGTCCGCTTCACCTTGCGCGACGGCGCACTGGATGCGGCATTCCTTGCGGAATCGGAAGCCGCTGGCCTGATGGCCTTGAAGGGCCACAAGGCGCTGGGCGGCATGCGCGCCTCGCTGTACAACGCGGTGCCGCTGAAAGCGGTGCAAGCGCTGACCTCGTTCATGCGGGACTTCGCGCAACGGCACGGATGATTGGCCAAAACCCGGCATTTTTCAGGCAAGATGCCACTTCTTCATTTGGACTTCTATCCATCCAGGCGGCTAAAGCATGACCGACACCAAGACACCGCTGAGCGAGATGCGCGAGCGCATCGACAGCATCGACCGGCAGATCCAGCAGCTGATTTCCGAGCGCGCGAACCATGCGCAGACGGTCGCGAAGGTGAAAGGAGAGGGGCTTTCGGCGATCGACTATTACCGTCCCGAACGCGAGGCGCACGTGTTGCGCATGGTGGTCGACCGCAACGAGGGGCCGCTGTCCGATGCTGAAATGGTGCGCCTGTTCCGCGAGATCATGTCCTCCTGCCTGGCCCAGGAAGACCCGTTGAAGATCGGCTTCCTCGGTCCGGAAGGCACCTTCAGCGAGCAGGCGGTGCGCAAGCATTTCGGCCACGCGGCCTATGGTTTGCCGCTGGGCAGCATCGAGGAGGTGTTCCAGGAGGTCGCCGCCGGGCACGCCGATTTCGGCGTGGTGCCGGTTGAGAACTCGGGGCAGGGCATGATCCAGGTGACCCTGGACATGTTCCTCACTTCCGAAGCCACCATCTGCGGTGAAGTGGAACTTCGCGTGCACCAGTGCCTGCACTCGCAGGGCGGCAGGCTGGAGGACGTCCGGCGCGTGTACGCGCACGCGCAGTCACTGCAGCAATGCAAGACCTGGCTGCGCATCAACCTGCCGGGCGTCGAATGCATTGCGGTTGGAAGCAATGCCGAAGCAGCGCGACTGGCCCGGCATGCCGACGACGCTGCGGCTATTGCAGGTGAGACGGCGGGCAAGGTCTATGGCCTCAAGACAGTGGCAGAGGGCATCGAGGATCGCGCCGACAACACCACGCGTTTCCTGGTGATCGGCCGTTCGCTGTTCCCGCCATCCGGCAACGATCGCACCTCGCTGCTGATTACCGTCAACGACAAGCCGGGCGCGCTGTACGACGTGCTCAGCCCATTCGCCAGGCACGGCATCAGCCTGAATCGGATCGAGTCGCGCCCGGCACACACGGGCAAATGGCAGTACGCGTTTTTCATCGACGTCTCCGGGCATATAGACGGCGAGGCGTTGCAGGCCGCCGTGCATGATATCGGCGAGTCGGCAGCGACGATACGCGTGCTGGGTTCCTACCCGGTGGCGTTGCCGTGAGCCTCGGGGAGGCATCGGATTGAAGCGTCTCGACTGGAGCAGCCGACCAGGTCAATCCTTGCGCGGCACCCTGCGTGTCCCCGGCGACAAGTCGGTATCGCACCGCGCGTTGATGCTGGCTGCGATTGCCGAAGGAGATTCGCGCATCCGCGGTTTTCTCGAAGGCGAGGACACCCGCGCCACCGCCGCGGTGCTCACGCAATTGGGCGTTCATATCGAAACGCCTTCGGAGGGTGAGCGCGTGGTGCATGGCGTCGGGTTGCGTGGATTGCGCGGCTCGTCGCAACCGCTCGATTGCGGCAACGCAGGAACCGGCATGCGCCTGCTGACAGGTCTGCTGGCCGGGCAGGCCTTCGACAGCACCCTGATCGGCGATGCCTCGCTGTCAAAACGACCGATGCGGCGGGTGACCGAGCCGCTGGCTTCGATGGGTGCACGCATCGACACGCGTGAAGGTCTGCCTCCGCTGCAGGTGCATGGAGGTCATGCACTGCATGGCATCCACTACGCGCTGCCCGTAGCCAGCGCGCAGGTCAAATCCGCCTTGTTGCTGGCGGGCCTGTATGCCTTGGGCACAACCGAAATCCTGGAGCCGCATCCGACCCGCGATTACACCGAGCGCATGCTGGCCGCCTTTGGCTGGCCGATCAGGTTCGAGCCGGGCCGCGCGGCAGTGGAAGGTGGCCACGTACTGCATGCCACCGATGTCGATGTACCGGCCGATTTTTCGTCGGCGGCGTTCTTCCTGGTCGCCGCCAGCATCGTGCCCGGCTCCGAACTGGAGCTGCCCGCGATCGGCCTCAACCCGCGCCGCATCGGATTGCTGCATGCGTTGCGCCTGATGGGCGCGGACATCGCGATCGAGCACCCGCGCGAAAGCGGCGGCGAACCGGTCGGCGACCTCATCGTGCGTTACGCGCCGCTGCATGGCATCGATCTGCCCGAGTCGCTGGTGCCTGACATGATCGACGAGTTTCCGGTGCTGTTCATTGCCGCTTCGGTGGCCAGCGGCAGCACGCGCATTTGTGGCGCCGCCGAATTGCGGGTAAAGGAATCCGATCGCATCGCCACGATGGCCACCGGCCTGCGCGCGCTCGGTACAATCATCGAGGAAACGCCGGATGGCGCGATCATCCATGGCGGTGAGCTCGGGGCCGGCAGCGTGGAAAGTCACCTGGACCATCGCATCGCGATGAGTTTTGCGGTCGCCGGGCTGGTCGCCGGCGGGCCCGTACGTATTAACGACTGCAGCCACGTCGCCACGTCTTTCCCCGGCTTTCTCGATCTCGCCAACCACTGTGGTTTCGCCTTGAGCGTGGTGTCTGGCTGACGCAGTGGCACGGTGCGGTAGGCTTGGCGCCTGGTAAAAGGAATCCCCATGTCCAACGCCGTGCCGCCTTTCATCGTCGCCATTCCCGCCCGTTACGGCTCCACCCGGCTGCCCGCCAAACCGCTGCGCGAGATCGGCGGCGTGGCAATGGTGGTGCGCGTGGCGCAACGGGCATTGCAGGCGGGCGCCAGCCAGGTGGTTGTTGCGGTGGACGATCAGCGCATCGCCGACACGCTGGCCGGGCGGGGCGTCGAGATATGCATGACCCGCAGCGACCACGCATCCGGCAGCGACCGGCTGGCCGAATGCGCCGCCCGTTATGGCTGGGCCGACGACAGCATCGTGGTGAACCTGCAGGGCGATGAACCCTTCGCACCGGCGGCCGGCATTCGTGCGGTGGCGCAGGCGCTGGCCGGCGACGATGCGCCGATGGCGACGCTGGCCACCCCGATCATCGATGCCGAGGAACTGTTCGATCCGAACGTGGTGAAGCTGGTGCGCACGGTCAACGGCCGCGCGCTGTATTTCAGCCGCGCGCCGTTGCCTTGGGCCCGCGATGCCTTCGCCGCCGATCGGCACGCCTTGCCATCGGGCTCGCCGTTCCTGCGGCACATCGGCATCTATGCGTATCGGGCGGGCTTTCTGGATCGCTACAGTCGCCTGCCGCGCACGCCGCTGGAGCAGACCGAATCGCTGGAGCAGCTGCGCGTGCTCGAGCACGGCCACGCGATCGCGGTGCGGCTGACGCCGGAACCGTTCCCGCCCGGCATCGATACCGAGGCCGATCTCGAACGCGCCGAGCTGTGGTTGCGCACCCACCATTGAGCCACCACATCGGGTGGGTCGCCGTCCGCACCGTTAGAATCGCCGCATGCAATCCGCACAAACGCCACCGTTCGATGGCAAGGCCTTCGTCAGCACACTCACGTCCGCGCCCGGCGTCTATCGCCATTTCGACGCGGCCGGCGAACTGCTGTACGTCGGCAAGGCCGGCAATCTCAGGAAACGGGTCGGCAGCTATTTCCTGAAGCCGCGGATGGAACCGCGCATCGCCGCGATGGTGGCGCAGATCGCCCGCGTCGAAATCACCGTGACGCGTACCGAGGGCGAGGCGCTGCTGCTGGAATCGCAGCTGATCAAGTCGCTCAAGCCGCGCTACAACATCCTGCTGCGCGACGACAAAAGCTATCCGTACATTTATCTTTCTACCGGCGAGAACTATCCGCGACTGGCCTTCCATCGCGGCGCGAAGAACTTGCCGGGTCGTTACTTCGGGCCATACCCAAGTACCTACGCGGTGCGCGAAAGCCTCAGCCTGATGCAGAAGCTGTTCAAGGTGCGCCAGTGCGAGGACAGCTATTTCCGCAATCGCTCGCGGCCCTGCCTGCAACACCAGATCGGCCGCTGCACCGCTCCTTGCGTGGGGCTGATCGGCGTCGAGGATTACCGCAGCGACGTGCGCCATGCCGAGATGTTCCTGGAAGGCCGCAGCAACGCGGTGATCGACGAACTGGCCGAGGCGATGGAACAGGCCAGCAAGGCACTGCAGTTCGAACGCGCTGCGAAACTGCGCGACCAGGTAGCAGCCTTGCGCCAGTTGCAGGCGCAGCATCACGTGCAGGGGGCCAGCGCCGACATGGACGTGATCGCCTGCCGCATCGAATCCGGCATGGCCTGCATCAGCGTGCTGTTCTTCCGCAACGGCATCAGCCTGGGCACCCGCGATTTCTTCCCGCGTCTGCCACTGGATGCCGAGCCAGCCGATGTGCTGACGCAATTCATCGCGCAGTACTACCTGGATCGCCCGGTGCCGCGCGAGCTGATCCTGGGCGAGACGCTGGCGGATCAGGCCATCCTGACCGAGCTGCTGACCCAGCACGCGGGCCGTGCGATCGAGTTGAAATCCAGCGTGCGCGGCGATCGCGCGCAGTTCCTGCAGATGGCCGAACGCAATGCGCAGGCCTCGCTGACCGCGCGGCTGGCGAGCCGGCAGACATTGGGCGCGCGCTTCGACGATCTGCAGAAAGTGCTCGAACTCCCTGCGCCACCGCGGCGCATCGAGTGCTTCGACATCAGCCACACGATGGGCGAACTGACGGTCGCCTCGTGCGTGGTGTTCGGGCCGGAGGGACCGGAGAAGTCGCATTACCGGCGCTTCAACATCGCCGGCATCACGCCAGGCGACGATTACGCAGCCATGCACCAGGCGTTGACCCGGCGCTTCCGCAAAGTCGTCGAAGGCGAGGGCGCGCGGCCCGACCTGCTGCTGATCGACGGCGGCAGCGGCCAGGTGGCACAGGCGCTGGACGTGCTCAAGGAGCTCGACGTCAGCGGCGTCGAGGTGGTCGGCGTGGCGAAGGGACCCGGCCGGCGCGCCGGCGAGGAAACCCTGGTGCTGGCGCGGATGGCATCGGGATCTCCCGGCCGCGAGCTGCATCCGGGCTCGTCATCGCCCGCGCTGCATCTCGTCGCTGCCGTGCGTGACGAGGCGCATCGCTTCGCGATCAGCGGCCATCGCAAGCGGCGCGAAAAGGCGCGCGAGCGCAGCGCACTGGAGGACGTGCCCGGCATTGGCGCACGCCGCCGCTCGGCACTTCTCAAGGCTTTCGGCGGCATGCAGGGCGTGGAGAGCGCCGGCGTCGAGGAACTCATGCAGGTGAAAGGCATCGACCGTGGCCTCGCCGAACGCATCTACGCCAGCCTGCATGGCTGAATGCCGGCGACGCCTTCACTCGGCAGTGGCGTGTCGACGTGCGAAACTGCAACAAATCACTGGATCGAATCATGCGCATCAACCTGCCGACCTGGCTGACCCTTTTCCGCGTCGCTTTGCTGCCGGTCATGGTCGTGGCGTTCTATCTGCCGTTTCCCGGTCATAACATCACGGCGGCCATCGTGTTCATGCTGGCCGCGTTCACCGACTGGCTGGACGGCTATCTAGCGCGGCGGATGAACCTCACTTCGGCCTTCGGCGCGTTTCTCGATCCTGTTGCGGACAAGTTGATGGTGGCGGTAACCCTGTTTCTGCTGGTCGAATCGCATCGCGGCGGCTGGCCGGGCATCCTGATGGCGGTGACCGCGGCGGTGATCGTGGGACGCGAGATCAGTGTGTCGGCATTGCGCGAATGGATGGCCGAAATCGGCATGCGGGCAACCGTCAAGGTCGCCTTCGTGGGCAAGCTCAAGACGGTGATGCAGATGGTCGCGTTGGTGGTGTTGATCGTGCAGCACGAAAAGGCGGCCGAGGCGTTGCGGCTCTATCACATTGGCGAAGGGCTGCTGGTCATTGCCGGCGTGCTTACCATCTGGTCCGGGCTGTACTACCTGCGAGCGGCGTGGCCGATCCTGCGCGGCGACGCATCGGCGCAATCCGTCGGCGGAAACGACCACGCCTGATCGCCGTGGCGACCGCCCGCTAATTTCGGGCTTGACGATCGGCATTCACGTATTAGAATGCGCGGCTCCAATGCGGGAATAGCTCAGTTGGTAGAGCACGACCTTGCCAAGGTCGGGGTCGCGAGTTCGAGTCTCGTTTCCCGCTCCAGTTTGCAGATAAAGCCCCGATTCGATCGGGGCTTTATCGTTTTGCCGCAGCGCCTGCCAGCGCGCGGATAGGCTTCGAATAGTGGCGTCATGGCTATTCACAAGCGGCAGCATTCTGCTATGATTCGCGGCTCCGATGCGGGAATAGCTCAGTTGGTAGAGCACGACCTTGCCAAGGTCGGGGTCGCGAGTTCGAGTCTCGTTTCCCGCTCCAGTTTCAGCAAAGCCTCGGGTCACCGGGGTTTTGTTTTTTTGAAGCAACTGCGATCATCACGGTCGCGCTGCACCAAGCAATGGCCAGGTGGCAGAGTGGTCATGCAGCGGCCTGCAAAGCCGCGTACGCCGGTTCGATTCCGACCTTGGCCTCCATTGCGCAACCGGCTGCAACCAGCCCTGAAAACCCGCCGCTGGCGGGTTTTTTGTTGTCGAATATTTCGCGATGAAACGCTGACCGATTTCAACTAGCGGCCGTTATCGATGTGGGGCGGGATGTTTCGTGATGCGTGGTGATGCTGCACCACGCACGCCAAAACAGGCGGGCAGCGAGTGCGCTTCGGCGAGGGGAGATCGCCCACAACGCGCGGTTCTTTTTGCCCTCGCGCACCTCGCCGGGCTACACAAGGGAGCACCGGAGGCTTTTTTGCAGCCAAAAACGCACTTTTTTTGCTCGAAGCCGTTGGCGGCATCGCGAAATTCCCCTACATTCACCCTGCCGAGAGGCGACGCAAAAACATTCCATCATTCATGACGACGGGGAAATCCATGGCAAAGACGCAAAAGGCAGTCAAGAGCAAACCGGTATCCAAGGCGAAGGCCGCACCCGCCGCTCCGAAGCCGATCAAGGAAACGCTGAGCAAGTCCGGGCTGGTGGCGCATATCGTCGAGGCCAGCGGAGTCGTTGCGAAAGACGTGCGCGCGGTGCTCGCGGCGCTGGAAGGCGCTGTAGCCGGATCCGTGCACAAGAAGGGCGCAGGCTCCTTCATGCTGCCTGGCCTGTTGAAGATTTCCGCTGTCAGCGTGCCGGCCAAGCCCAAGCGCAAGGGCATCAACCCGTTCACGAAGGAAGAGCAGTGGTTCGCCGCCAAGCCGGCATCGGTCAAGGTCAAGATCCGCCCGCTGAAGAAGCTCAAGGACGCAGCCGCCTGATCGTAGTTCGCAACTGACGGTCACCAGAGTGCGGCGGCATTGACCGCCGCACTCTTCGTTTGAAGGCGTGGAAAACCACGACGTAGTGAACGCGACGCTTGGTGCCCGGGGCGGGGATCGAACCCGCATCGCCTTGCGGCGGAGGGATTTTAAGTCCCTTGCGTCTACCAGTTTCGCCACCCGGGCAGGAGTGTTGGAGCGCGCTGCGGAATGCCGCAGGTGGCGCGAATCGTAACATGGGGTGTAGCGGCCAATGCCGCCGCCATCACCGCTGCAGCGGTGATCAGAATAGGCTTTTGAAGATGTGGATGCCGGCGCTGTACTCGCCGATGATGGTGCCCACGCTGACCAGAAAGAAATTGAGCAACGTGCGCGCGACGCGGTTCTTCCACCAGCCGCTCCAGTGCACGATGTCGTCGCGCAGGCTGTCGAAGTCGACCACGCGCGGCCGGCGCACCCAGGCTTCGGCCATCGCGCTGATGCCGCCGGCGGGGATGCCGGGACGGAACGGCTTGATGGGTGCAGCGATGAACGCCGCCAGAATGCTCAGCGGATGTCCGCCCGCCGCCAGCGCGCCCAATGCCGCGAAACCGCCGGTAAACAACACCCACGCCATCAGCGCCTGCGTGCCAAGCGCGGCATTGCGATGGAATGCCCACGCGATCGCGGCGAACACCAGCAACACGAGCGCGGCTGCCAGCCATTTGGGCCAGCGCGCCTTCGGTGGCATGGCGGCCAGCTCGGTGACCTTGGAGGCGGGATCGTCCTGCTGAGCTTGCAGCAACGCACACAGGCCCTTCAGATGACCCGCGCCGATCACGACCAGTACGCGACGGCTTTGTGTTGCGGTCGAATCGATCGGCGTCGACCGTGCAGCTTCCTGGCGCAGGCGCGCCGCCATGAAAGCGTCGCGTTCGCCGATGAGGCTTTCGTACAGCGGTTTCGATTCGCTGGCGAATTCGCTGAAGGCGCTTTCCAGCAAGTCGCCCTGCTTGAGCTTCTCGATCTCGTCCTGTGCGATCTCCTCACGTTCGAACACGCTGGCGAGCAATCCGCCAAGCAGGCCGAAGCGCTGCCAGAAACCGACGCTGCGCCATGCGCGCTTCAGCGTGGTGCCCACCTCGCGATCGATCAACCATAGCGGCAGTTCGCGCTGTGCCGCGCCGTCCATCGCCGCCTTCATCTCGGCGCCGGGCTGGATGCCGGACTGGTCGGCCAGGCGCTTCTGGAAGGTCGACAGAATCAGGCTCGCGGCGACCATGCCGGCCTTGCCCTGGCGGATCACCTTGAACAGGTCCATTTGCTTGAACGCTTCCGGATCGCGCATGCTTTGTGCGCGGCTTTCACAGAGCTCCACCGCGACGGCGTCGAAGTGTTCGTGCGAGAGGAGCGCATCGACCGCGTCCATGCTGCTGCGCGAGACGTGCGCCGTGCCGAGCACCACATACTCCACGCCGTCGCGCTGCACGCGTTCGATCGGCTGCCCCTGCAAGGCGGGCAACAGGGTGAGGTCGGTTTCGGAAACACTCATGCGGTCGGCGCGCCGTTCACTGGGAGACATTCAAGGATGGGGACGGACGCCGTGCGGAACAAGCAGCGTGGGAAACGGTCGACGCCGCTTCAGTCACGAAAGCGCTTGAGCAAGTCCGCGTAGGCATCGATGCGGCGGTCGCGCAGGAACGGCCATATCCGCCGCACATGCTCGCTGCGTGCCAGGTCGATGTCGGTCACCAGCAACTGGCGAGCCTCGGTGCCGGCCTGTGCCAGGAACTCGCCTTGCGGCCCCGCGACGAAGCTCGAACCCCAGAACTGGATACCTGCGCCGACCTTGCTTGGATCGGCTTCGTGACCGGTGCGGTTGCACGAGAGCAACGGCAGGCCGTTGGCCACGGCGTGGCCACGCTGCACGGTGATCCACGCGTCGCGCTGGCGATCCTTCTCGGCTTGCTCATCGTTCGGATCCCAGCCGATCGCAGTGGGATAGAGCAGCAGTTCGGCGCCGGCCAAGGCCATCAGGCGCGCCGCTTCCGGATACCACTGGTCCCAGCACACCAATACGCCGAGCCGGCCGACTGACGTAGTGATCGGTTCAAAGCCGAGGTCGCCCGGCGTGAAATAGAACTTTTCGTAGAAGCCCGGATCGTCCGGGATATGCATCTTGCGATAAACGCCGGCGATCGCGGCGGAGCGGTCGAATACCACCGCCGTGTTGTGATACAGGCCAGCGGCGCGCCGCTCGAACAGCGAGGCGACGACGACGAGCTGCAGCTCTTCGGCCAGCTTGCCGATGCGGGCGGTGCCGGGGCCGGGAATGCTTTCGGCCTGATCGAAGATATCGACCGATTCGTGCTGGCAGAAATACGGGCCGTTGTGCAGCTCCTGCAGCAGCACCAGCTCCACGCCGGCGCTGGCCGCTTCGCGCAGGCCGGCTTCGATCGCATCGAGGTTCGCGTCGCGGCTGCCGCGGTCGGTTTCCTGCAGCAGGGCGACCTTCAGGGTCTTGCGGGTCATTCGGTATCCTCAGCCGTGGGGCGGCGTGACGAACCTCAAGTTTAGCCGATGCCGCCGCCGCTCACGTCAAACCGGCTCAGGCCAGGCCCGCCGGCAATTGCATGGTGATGCAATGCAGGCTGCCGTTCTGCCAGATCAGCGGGCGACAAGGCACCTGCACGACTTCACGGCCCGGATGCGCCGCGCCGATGACGCGGGCCGCTTCATCGTCGGCCGGGTCGTCATACGCCGGCACCAGCACGGCGCCATTGACGATCAGATAGTTCGCGTAGGACGCCGCCAGGCGACGGCCCTCGTCCAGAATGGGCCGCGGCCACGGCAGGGGATGCAAGTGATACGAGCGGTCGTGGCGCGTATGCAGCGCAGCCAGTTCGGCAGCCATGCGCTGCAGCTCGTCGTGATGCGGATCGCTGGCGTCGTCGCAGGCCTGGAACACGATGCGCTCGTCGGGCGCGAAGCGGGCGAGGGTGTCGATGTGCGCGTCGGTGTCGTCGCCTTCGAGGTAGCCGTAGTCCAGCCACAGCACGCGTTCGGCGTGCAGGCCATCGCGCAAGATGGCGCTCATGTCCTCGCGCGATTGTTCGGGATGCCGTTGCGCCAGGCAGCGCCAGGTGGTGAGCACGCTGCCTTCGCCATCGCTCTCGATGGCGCCGCCTTCCAGCGCCCAGTCGATGCGCTTGTGGGCGGCATGGCCGAAAACGCCTGCATCCACCAGTCCGGCGACCAGTGCATCGTCCTGCTCGGCGCCGAACTTGCCGCCCCAGCCGGTGAAGCGGAAGTCGGTGAGCTGAAAGTCCTTGTCGCCGCCCTGCAGGGTGATCGGGCCGGAGTCGCGCAGCCAGGTATCGTCGTACGGCAGCTCGACGAAGCGGACCTTCGACAAATCCACGCCTGCGCCATGCAGCTGCGTCTCCACGTGGGCATGCAGCTCGGCATCGCTCACCACGATGATCAGACGCTGGAATCGGGTCGCCGCCGCGGCCAACGCCACATAGGTGGTCTCCACCGACGCCAGCCGATCGGCCCAATCGGTGCCGGCATGCGGCCAGGCGATCAGCACGGCGGACTGCGGCTCCCATTCGGCGGGCAGGCGCAAGGAGTGGTCGGTCATGCGGGGATTCTCATGTGCGTGGTGCGGCGCCTGGATGGGCTGCCGGGACCGCACATTTTAAGCGATAGCTTGCGACAGAACGCAGGAAGGCCTCCTGCGCGGCTGCCAGAACGACGCGCAATATGTGCAACACGAAAACGCGGCCTGTGTCGCCACAGGCCGCGTCGTATGGGGTGGATCAGTTGACGCTGGCCGGATTGGTGTTGTTGCCCGCCGGCGTGTTGAGCACGGAATGGATCACGTGGCTGTGCTCGAAATACACGATGAAATTCGCGTACTCCCAGCGGTTGATCTGCGGATGCTTGCCGGTATCGCCGCCGCGTGGCGAGAGCTTGCGTTGCGGGGCGCCCCAGGTTTTCTCCACCTGGCCCATGCTCATGCCGCGGCTGGGCAGGTTCATGCCTTTTTCCTGCTGCACCCGGTGGATCAGCAGATTGTCTCCGTGCTGGCGTGCCTGGGCGACCTGTGGCGCGGCAAAAGCGGCGGTGGCCGCCAACATGACGATGAGCGGCAAACTGCTTGTGAACTTGACCATGGCTCCCCTCTCCATACAAGGCTGTATGCGGCGTCGTTGTAGCAGAACTGGTCATGCTACGCCATGCCGGCAGATGCCGATTGCGATGCGCTCGGCATTCAATCCCGCACGGCCTGAGCGGCCGGTTCGCGGAGAATGGCACCGGCACCGCTATCATGGGCGGCTGCAGACGATCGAACTGCCCCGTTCCGGACACCCGTCATTCCATGATTTCCTTTCGACACTTTGCCTTGCGCCGCGGCACCCGCCTGCTGCTTTCCGACATCGACCTGGTGATCCAGAGTGGTTGGCGGCTCGGCGTGATCGGCCGCAATGGCTGCGGCAAGTCCAGCCTGTTCGCCGCGCTCCAGGGCAATCTGGAGAGCGACGCCGGCGAGCTGGACATGCCGGCCAAGCTGCGGCTGGCCTCGGTGGCGCAGGAGACTCCGGCGTTGCCGGATGCAGCGATCGACTACGTGCTGGGCGGTGACGAGGAACTGGCCGCCGCCATGAACGACGAGGCCGAGGCCGGCGAGCGCGGCGACATGGAAGCGATGGCGAAGGCGCACCACCGCATCGAGGAATTGAACGGCTACGACGGTCGTGCCCGTGCCGGCCGCCTGCTGCACGGTCTGGGCTTTCCGCCGGAAACGCACGAACGCGCGGTGAAGGAGTTTTCCGGCGGCTGGCGCGGGCGGCTGAATCTGGCGCGCGCCCTGATGTGTCCGTCGGATCTGCTGCTGCTCGATGAGCCCACCAACCATCTCGACCTCGACGCCGTGCTGTGGCTGGAGGAGTGGTTGCGGCGCTACCAAGGCACCTTGCTGATCATTTCGCACGATCGCGAGTTCCTCGATGGCGTGATCACCCATACGCTGCATCTCAACGACGGCAAGGCGAAGCTTTACACCGGAAACTACAGCGCGTTCGAACGCCTGCGCGCCGAGCAACTGCGCCAGCAGCAGATCTCGCATGAGCGCGAGCAGGCCGAGCGTGCGCATCTGCAATCGTTCGTCGACCGCTTCAAGGCAAAAGCCAGCAAGGCCAAGCAGGCGCAGTCGCGCATGAAGCGGCTGGAGAAACTGGCCGGCACCGAAGCGGTGCGCGCCGAGCGGCCTTTCAGCTTCCAGTTCCCGGCGCCGGGACGGTTGCCCGATTCGATGCTGCAACTGGAGGACATCACGGCGGGCTACCCGGACGCCGAAGGCGATGGCATCAACATCATCCTGCGCGATGTCCGTTTCAGCCTGGAGGCGGGCGAGCGGATCGGCCTGCTCGGCCCCAACGGCGCCGGCAAATCGACCCTGGTGAAAACCCTGGTCGGTGAGCTCGATCCCGTCAGCGGCGAGCGCAAGGCGCACAAGGACCTGAAGATCGGCTACTTCGCACAGCACACGGTCGAGAGCCTGCGCGCGGGCACCAGCGCGCTCGACCATCTGCAGGACAAGGCGCCTGGCGTGGCTACCCAGGTCATGCGTGATTTCCTCGGCACCTGGAATTTCGCCGGCGAGCGCGCATTCGAATCGGTCGATGGCTTCTCCGGCGGCGAGCGTGCGCGCCTCGCGCTGGCGCTGATCGCGTGGGACAAGCCGAACCTGTTGCTGCTCGATGAGCCCACCAACCATCTCGACCTGGACATGCGCGAAGCGCTCGCCGACGCCCTGGCTGATTTCGACGGTGCGCTGGTGCTGGTGTCGCACGATCGCCATCTGCTGGGCATGGTCTGCGACAGTTTCTGGCGCGTCGCCGACGGTGACGTGGAAAGCTTCGACGGCGATCTGGACGATTACGCCAAGTGGCTGCGCACGCGCGCCGCGACCGGCAAGAAAGCGGCCAAGGCTGGCGCGGTGGCGGCCAAGCCCGTCGTCAAGATCGTGTCTGACGAATCGCCCGAGGAGCGCCGTCGCCATGCCGCTGCCCAGCGTGAGAATGAAAAAACCTCGCGACAGCGCGTAAAGCGGATCGAAACCCGCAACGCCACGATCGACACCGAACTGGCCGCCTTGGAAATCCAGCTCGCCGATCCAGCTACCTACAACGGCCCGACCCAGGAAATGATGCGGCTGGGACAGCGCCAGACCGAACTGCGCCGCGAGAAGGAAGCGCTGGAAGCGGAATGGCTGGAACTTTACGAACAGCTGGAAGCGTAGGGGACAGCGGTGAGCGCGAAGCCGGAACGATCGTTGCAACTGTGGCTGCCGGCGCTGGCGCACTTCGAGTCGAACCATCCGCTGCGTGAATGGCTGGTTCGTTCCGATCGACTGACGGACGGAAGCACGGGTTATCTTGGCGGCCTCGGCGACTACTTCCAGGGTGTCCACGCCGACGTTCCCGCGGCGGCCATCACCCGCGAGTTCCTCGCTGGCGATGCCGCCGATGCCACCTGGTTGTCGGCCGATCCGGCCTGGGTTCAGCCCGACATGAACGGCGTGCGGTTGCTGGCCTGCGGGCAGATGCAGCTGGGAATGGACGAGGCACAGACACTGGCTGCACCGTTGCGGCCTGTCTTCGACGAGGCCGGCATGCAACTGGAAATTTCCACGCCGGACCGCTGGCATCTGAAACTGCCCGCCAATACTCTGCTGCCCGACTTCGCGGCACCGGAACAGGCCATGGGCGAGGACCTCGCGCAGCATCTGCCGCAAGGTACCGAAGGACGGCGTTGGCGCGTGCTGCTCAACGAAATACAGGTGCTGCTGCACCAGCACCCGCTGAATGCCGAACGGCGCGCCCGCGGCCTGGCGCCGATCAACAGCCTGTGGCTGTGGGGCGGCGGCCGCCTGCCAGATCCGCTGAAAACGCTGCTGCCCGGCGTGATCAGCGACGACCTTTTGCTCCGTGCCCTGGCGGCACGCGCTCACGCAGCACAACGGCCACGTACGGTGGAAACCATTGCCACCGTCCCCCCAGGCTGGCTGGTCGATCTGCAGGATCTGCCGGCCAGCGAAATGGCATCGGCGTGGTGGCCGGCTCTGCAGCCGCTACTTGGCCGCCAGTCGACCGTGCTGCATTTCGCTGGCGGCGAACGTTGGCGGCGCAAGCCCTGGCATCGCTGGCGCGTGTGGCGCGGGGCAGGGCGTTGAGCGTGCAGTTGCGCCGGCGCGAAAGCCTCGGCACACCCGGCGGCTGGCCCGCTTCGGTGCATCCGGTGCTGCAACGGATTTACGCCGCACGTGGCGTGCTGGGGCCGACCGACGTCGAGCATCGCCTGGCGCGCCTGTTGTCTCCGCAGATGCTAGGCGGCATGCCGCAGGCGGTCGATCTGCTGGTCGAGGCGATCCGCGACGACTGGGCCATCCTGATCGCCGGTGACTACGACTGCGATGGCGCCACCGGCACGGCCGTGGCGGTGCGCGGCTTGCGCCTGCTCGGTGCCAGGCGGGTCAGCTACGCCATCCCGAACCGCTTCACGCATGGCTACGGCCTGAGCCCGGCGCTGGTCGCTTCGCTGCAGCCGACGCCGCAACTGATCGTCACCGTCGACAACGGCGTGGCCAGCGTGGCGGGTGTCGCCGCCGCCAAGGCGCGCGGCATCCGCGTCATCGTCACCGATCATCACTTGCCCGGCGAACAGCTGCCCGCCTGCGACGCCATGGTCAATCCGAACCTGGTCGGCGACCCGTTCCCAAGCAAGATGCTGGCGGGCGTGGGCGTGATGTTCTACCTGCTGCTGGCCCTGCGCGCGCGGTTGCGCGAGCAGGGCGCATTCGATGGCGCCGGGCCGGATCTTTCGGTGCTGCTCGATCTGGTGGCGCTGGGCACCGTGGCCGATCTGGTGCCGCTGGATTTCAACAACCGCGTGCTGGTCGAGGCCGGCCTGCAACGCATCCGCAGCGGCCGCGCCTGTGCCGGCATCACCGCGCTGGTCGAAGCCGGCAAGCGCAGCGTGGCGACGCTGTGTTCCAGCGACCTTGGTTTTACCGTCGGCCCGCGGTTGAATGCCGCGGGCCGACTGGAGGACATGCGGCTCGGCGTCGAATGCCTGCTCACCGACGACGTGGCGGCGGCGCGCAACCACGCCGAACAACTCAGCGCAATCAATCAGGAGCGCCGCGAACTGCAGGCGTCGATGGTGGCCGAGGCCGAGCAGATGGTGGTCGGCCTGACCGACATCGATGCGGTGGGCGTGGCGCTGTATGAACCGTCGTGGCATGCCGGCATCGTCGGCCTGGTTGCGTCAAAGCTGAAGGATCGCCTGCATCGCCCGGTGATCGCCTTTGCGCCGGCGAGCGAGGACGACGTCGACAACCTGCGCGGTTCGGCGCGCTCGATCGCCGGGTTCCACATCCGCGATGCGCTGGCGACGATCGATGCGCGCCAGCCCGACCTGATCGAGCGTTTCGGCGGGCACGCGATGGCGGCAGGATTGAGCCTGAAGACGCGCGACTACCCGCGCTTCAAGGCCGCTTTCGATGCGGTAGCTCGCGAGCTGATCGATGCCGAACGCCTGCAGGCCGTGATGTACACCGATGGCGAGCTGCCGCCGGGCGCGGCCACGTTGTTGCTGGCGCGGCAATTGCGCCAGGCCGGTCCTTGGGGTCAGGCCTTTCCCGAGCCGCTGTTCGACAACCGGTTCGACTGCGCAAGCTGGAAGGTGATGGGCGAACGGCATCTGCGCCTGCAACTGCGCGATCCGCGCGACGGCGCCATGCACGACGCGGTGATGTTCAACGCCTACCACGGTCAGCCACCGCCAGCGTCGTTGCGCGCCGCCTACGAGCTGACCATCAACGACTGGCAGGGCCGCGAAAGCCCGCGTCTGCTGTTGCGTCACATCGAGCCGGCCTGATCCGGCGCAGGCTCGATAGCAGGTTTTTCACGCGCGCTGATCCAAGCTCGCGGCAGGACCCCTCAAGGAGATGCCCGTGATCGCCCAGATCGAAGGATTGCCCGCCGGCACACTGGGCTTTCGCGCCCACGGCCAGGTCACGTCGGCCGATTACGAAAATGTCATCGTGCCGGATGTCGAGGCGGCGTTCGCGCTCAACCGCAAGCTGCGCCTGCTCTACGTCACCGCCGAGGATTTCACCGGCTTCGACCCCGGCGCCATGTGGGATGACGCCAAGCTCGGCATGCGCCATTTCAGCAGCTGGGAGCGGATTGCCCTGGTGACCGACGTCGGCTGGCTGCGCACGACAGCCATGGCCTTCGGGTTCGCCGTGCCGGCGCAATTCCGCCTGTTCCATGGCTCCGAGCTGGACGAGGCGACACGCTGGGTTACCGAAGCCGACGGCCCGAAGTAGCGGATTCCGCTTGGGCCTCGCGGCTGCGTACTTGCCAACATCGGCTTTATCTGGTCAAGTTGGCCCATGCATCGCACCGCCGTCAGCTTCGAGAAATCCTCCGCGCTAGCCCGGAGCTTCATGCTGGTCGGCACCAGCAATAATCGCGCGAACAATAACGCCAACCGTTGGCGGGCCCTCGCGTAGCTTCAGGTTTCCAGAACTCACGCGAAGAAGGCCCGCCCAGTGCGGGCCTTCTTCGTTTTGGTTTGCCCAAACACACACCAAGGGGAAATGCGATGTGTTCGATCTTCGGAATGTTCGACCTGCAGCCGGGCGATGATCTGGCTGCACTGCGCCGGCAGGCGCTGGAGCTGTCACAGCGCCAGCGTCATCGCGGACCGGACTGGAGCGGAGTGTTCGTCGATGCTGGGGTGATCCTGGTGCACGAGCGGCTGGCCATCGTGGATCCAGCCAGCGGCGCGCAGCCGCTGCGTTCGCGCGACGGTGCGCTGGCGCTGGCGGTGAACGGCGAGATCTACAACCATCGCGAACTGCGTGCGGCCAGCGGCTACGACTTCACTACCGGCTCGGATTGCGAAGTGATCAACGCGTTGTATCGCGAGCAGGGCAGCGACTTCGTGGGCAGGCTCAACGGCATCTTCGCGTTCGCGCTGTGGGACGGCGAGACGCAGCGTTACCTGATCGCGCGCGACCCGATCGGCGTCTGCCCGCTGTACTGGGGACACGACACGCACGGCCGCCTGTGCGTGGCCTCGGAGATGAAGGCGCTGGTCGGCGTGTGCGCCGACGTGGCGCCATTCCCGCCGGGTCATGTATTCGACAGCGCCAGCGGGGAGTTGCAGCTCTACTACAGCAAACCCTGGCGCGACTACGAAGCGATCCGTGGCCACGAAGTTGGCGCTCCCGCACTACGCAAGGCGTTCGAGCAGGCCGTGCATCGCCAGCTGATGACCGACGTGCCGTATGGGGTGCTGCTGTCCGGCGGGCTGGATTCGTCGCTGGTCGCCGCCTGCGCCGCGCAGTTTGCGCGCGAACGCGTCGAGGACGACGACCGCAGCGAGGCCTGGTGGCCGCGCCTGCATTCGTTCGCGATCGGGCTGGACGGATCGCCCGACCTGGCCGCTGCGCAGGTCGCCGCCGATGCGCTGGGCACCGTGCATCACGGCTTCGTGTACACGTTCTGGGAAGGGCTCGATGCGTTGCCCGAGGTGATCCGCCATATCGAGACCTACGATGTCACCACCATCCGCGCCGCCACGCCCATGTACCTGCTGGCCCGACGGATCAAGGCAATGGGCGTGAAGATGGTGCTCTCCGGGGAGGGCTCGGACGAGCTGTTCGGAGGTTACCTGTACTTCCACAAGGCGCCGTCGGCCGAGGCGTTCCACGAGGAAACCGTGCGCAAACTTGATGCGTTGCACAGCTACGATTGCCTGCGCGCGAACAAGGCGATGATGGCGTGGGGCGTGGAGGCACGCGTGCCGTTCCTCGACCTGGAGTTCATCGACGTGGCGATGAGTCTGGATGCGCAGCACAAGATGGCAGGGCAGGGCCGCATCGAAAAAGCCGTTTTGCGCGAGGCGTTCGCAGGTGCATTGCCCGACGCGATCCTGTGGCGGCAGAAGGAGCAGTTCAGCGATGGCGTCGGCTACGGCTGGATCGACGGCCTGAAGGCGCATGCCGAGCAGGCGATCAGCGACCGCGAATTCGCTGCGGCGGCATCGCGTTACCCGTTCAATACGCCAGCCACGAAGGAGGCGTATTTCTACCGGCGCCTCTTCGAGCAGCATTTCCCCGGCGAGGCCTGCGCTGCAACGGTGCCGGGCGGCAAGTCGATCGCCTGCTCGTCGCCGGCGGCGCTTGCATGGGATCCGGCATTCGCCCATGCCGCCGATCCCTCGGGACGGGCGGTCAAGGGAGTGCATCAGCAGGCGCTGACCTGAGCGGGTTCTTTCGCCGGCGCGAAGACCTGGCTTGCAGCCGCGCCGGTACGTCTGCGCGGGAGCGTCTGTTATTCTAATCAGCTTGCATCCAACGCCGATACCGACATGATCGAGACCAATCCCATCCTTGCGCAGATCGCCGACCTCCGTGGCCGGGTCGAGTCGCTTCGGGGGTATCTTTGACTACGCTACGAAAAGCGAACGTCTGGAAGAGGTAAGCCGCGAACTGGAGAATCCCAACGTCTGGGACGACCCCGCACGCGCGCAGGAGCTGGGCCGCGAGCGCGCCCGCCTGCACACCATCGTCAACGGTATCGACACGCTCACTGCGAGCCTTACCGACGCCGACGAGCTGCTGGAAATGGCCATCGCCGATGAGGACGAGGACACGGCCAACTCGGTGATCGGCGACCTCGGCAAACTCGAGGCACAGGTCGGCAAACTGGAATTCCAGCGCATGTTCTCCGGCAAGATGGACGCCACCAACGCGTTCGTCGACATCCAGGCCGGCGCCGGAGGCACCGAGGCGCAGGACTGGGCCGAAATGCTGCTGCGCATGTACCTGCGCTGGTGCGAGTCACGCGGCTGGAAGACCGAACTGATGGAGGTTTCCGGTGGCGATGTGGCCGGTATCAAGTCCGCCACGTTCCGCGTGGAAGGCGATTACGCCTACGGCTGGCTGAAGACCGAGATCGGCGTGCACCGGCTGGTGCGCAAGAGCCCGTTCGATTCGGACAACCGCCGGCATACCAGCTTCACTTCGGTATTCGTGTCGCCCGAGGTCGATGACGACATCGACATCGAGATCAACCCGGCCGACCTGCGAACGGACGTCTATCGTTCGTCCGGCGCGGGCGGCCAGCACGTCAACAAGACCGAGTCGGCCGTGCGCATCACGCATATCCCGACCAATACCGTCGTTGCCTGCCAGACGGGCCGCAGCCAGCACGCCAATCGCGATACCGCGATGAAGATGCTCGCCGCGAAGCTGTACGAACTGGAAGTGCAGAAGCGCAACGTCGAGCGCGATGCGCTGGAAGCGACCAAGTCCGACATCGGCTGGGGCAGCCAGATCCGCAACTACGTGCTCGACCAGAGCCGCATCAAGGACTTGCGCACGGGCATCGAACGCACCGATACGCAAAAGGTGCTGGATGGCGATCTGGACGAATTCATCGAGGCCAGCCTGAAATCCGGCCTCGAGGCTGGCGCCAAGCGCACCGACGCGTGATGCTGCTTTCCTTCCGCTCACAGACGAGGTGGCCCGCATGAACAGCAAGCATATCTGCGCAATCCTGATCGCCTCCGTCGCGCTGGCAGCATTCGGCGCGGCAGCGCAGTCGCAGCAGGGCAGCGCCGGACAGGGCATCAAGCAGGATGCCAAGGCGGTTGGCCACGGTGTCGCCGACGGGGCCCGTGATGTTGGCCACGCCACCAAGCATGTCGCCAAGAAGATCGGGCATGGCGCGAAGGACGCCGGGGTCGGCATCGGCCACGGCGCCAAGAAAGCCGGTATCGCCATCGGCCACGGTGCGCGCGAAGGCTGGGATGCGACCAAGCGCGGCGTCAAGCAGGTGTTCGACAAGGGCAACTGAGAGCTTGCAGACACGATCTACCGCTGACCTATCCACGAGACACTCGCTGTCCGGCGCACGCTGGCAGCCACGGAATCATTCATGAGCGAAGCCCCCGATACCCTTCCCCTCGACGAGAACAAGCTGATCGCCGAGCGCCGCGAGAAGCTCACGGCGCTGCGCGAGCAGGGCATCGCGTTTCCGAACGACTTCAAGGTCGACAGCTTCGCCGGCGACCTGCAGACCGAGTTCGCCGACAAGGACGTCCATACGGCCGAAGTCGTCGAGGTCGCGGCGCGCCGGGTGAAGATGGCCGGGCGCATCGTGCTGAAGCGCGTGCAGGGCAAGGTCAGCTTCGTGCAGCTGCAGGATTTCAGCGGGCGTATCCAGCTGTTCATCCACCAGGGCACAGTGGGCGAAGCCTACGAGGCGTTCAAGGGCTGGGACGTGGGCGACATCGTGGGCGCCGAAGGCGTGTTGATGCGCACCAAGACCGGCGAACTTTCCGTCCGTGTCGACAAACTGCGCCTGCTGACCAAGAGCCTGCGCCCGTTGCCGGACAAGTTCCACGGTCTGGCCGACGTGGAGCAGCGCTACCGCCAGCGCTACGTTGACCTGATCGTCACCGAGGAAGCGCGCCGTACCTTCATGCTGCGATCGCGGATCATCGGCTACATGCGCCAGTGGCTGGAGTCCCCCGCGCAGCGCTTCATGGAAGTGGAAACGCCGATGATGCACGTGATCCCGGGTGGCGCCACGGCGCGGCCTTTCGTCACGCACCACAACGCGCTGGACATGGACCTGTATCTGCGCGTTGCGCCCGAGCTCTACCTCAAGCGCCTCGTCGTCGGCGGCTTCGACCGCGTCTACGAGATCAACCGCAACTTCCGCAACGAGGGCGTGTCGACCCGGCACAACCCCGAGTTCACCATGCTGGAGTTGTACCAGGCGTACGCGACCTATCACGAGATCATGGATCTCACTGAAGGGCTGATCCGCGACACCGCGCAGAGCGTGCTGGGCACCACGGAACTCGCATGGGACGGCACCGCGATCGACGTGGGCCCGGCCTTCCGTCGCTGGCGCATGGAAGATGCGGTGCTGGAACACAACCCCGAGATCCGGCGCGAGGAACTGCGCGATCGCGAGGCGATGGCAGTGCATGCGAAGCGCCTGCGCGTGCAGGTCAAACCCGGTTACGGCTGGGGCAAGCTGTTGCTGGAGATCTTCGAGAAGACGGTCGAGCACACGCTGATCCAGCCCACTTTCATTACTGACCACCCTGTCGAGGTGTCGCCGCTGGCGCGCGAAAGCGATACCGATGCAGGTATCACCGACCGCTTCGAACTGTTCGTCAACGGCAAGGAACTGGCCAATGGCTTCTCCGAGTTGAACGATCCGGAAGACCAGGCCGCACGTTTCCAGGCGCAGGTCGATGCCAAAGACGCGGGCGACGACGAGGCCATGCACTTCGACGCCGACTATATCCGCGCGCTGGAAGTAGGCCTGCCTCCCACCGGCGGCCTCGGCATCGGCATCGACCGGCTGGTGATGCTGCTTACCGACTCTGCGTCTATCCGCGACGTGCTGCTGTTTCCCTACATGCGACCGGAGGCTTGACCATGTGGTACGCGATCATCGGCACCGACAACGAAAATTCGCTGGAAGCGCGCAAGTCCGCGCGTCCGGCGCACCTGGCCCGTTTGCAACAGCTGCAGGATGAAGGGCGCATGTTGCTGGCCGGGCCGTTTCCCGCGATCGACGCTGACGACCCGGGCCCGGCCGGTTTCAGCGGCAGCCTGATCGTGGCCGAGTTCGCTTCACTGGCAGACGCACAGGCATGGGCGGCGGCCGATCCCTACATCGCCGCCGGGGTGTATCGCGAAACGTCGGTCAAGCCGTTCCGCAAAGTGTTGCCATGAGGCAGCAATGACCGGGCAACCCATCATTGAGCAGATCCGCGAAAGGCTGCGCAGCGCGTTCGCACCGAGCGAGTTGGAAGTGCTGGACGAAGGTCACAAGCACGCCGGCCATGCGGGGGAGGGCAAGGGCCATTTCCACGTGCGTATCGTCAGTGCCGCCTTCGCCGGCCAGCTGCCGATCAAGCGCCACCGGATGATCTATGCCGCGCTCGACAGCCTGATGAACCAGGGCATCCATGCGTTGTCCATCGACGCCAAAGACAAATAATAACAACCAGATAGCTATCATTATTGAAGCTTCCACCGATGTCGACGCGCATTGCAGCTCCGCGCCACGTTTGGCACAGTGACCCGTCGCCCATCCCGGGCGTTACCTGAATGACCCACCGATGACCGCATGCGCCTGAGCACGATCAAACTCGCCGGTTTCAAGTCCTTCGTGGACCCGACCACCCTGCATCTGCCGAGCAACATGATCGGCGTGGTCGGCCCGAACGGCTGCGGCAAATCCAACATCATCGACGCGATCCGCTGGGTGATGGGCGAGAGCGCGGCCAGCCGCCTGCGCGGCGATTCGCTGACCGACGTGATCTTCTCCGGCTCCAACACGCGCAAGCCGGTGGGGCAGGCCACGGTCGAGCTGATCTTCGACAACGCCGACGGTTCGATCCAGGGCGAGTACGGTCAGTACGCCGAAATCTCGGTGAAGCGTCAGGTCACCCGCGACGGCCAGTCCGCGTACTTCCTCAATGGCGCGCGCTGCCGCCGGCGCGACATCACCGACCTGTTCCTGGGCACCGGACTTGGCCCGCGCAGCTACTCGATCATCGAACAGGGCATGATCAGCCAGATCATCGAGGCGCATCCGGAAGAGCTGCGCACGCATCTGGAAGAGGCGGCTGGCATCTCCAAGTACAAGGAGCGCCGCAAGGAAACCGAGAGCCGCATCAAGGCTACCCGCGAAAACCTCGACCGCGTGCGCGACGTGCGCGACGAGGTCGACAAGCAGCTCGATCACCTCAATCGCCAGGCCCGCGCCGCCGAGCGCTGGAAAGCCCTGAAAGAAGAGCAGACCCGCAAGGAAGCCGAACTGCGCGCGCTGGAATATCGCGGCCTGAAAAGCCAGCACGATGGTGAAGGGGCGGAGCTTTCCGCCGCCGAGATCGAGATCGAAAAGCAGCTGGCCGGTCAACGTCAGATCGAGGCGCAACTGGAAAGCGTGCGCGAGCGCCACACCGACGCCAGCGAACATCTCAATACGGTGCAGGCTGAGGTCTACAAGGTCGGCGCCGAGATCGCGCGCGTCGAGCAGCAGGTTCGCCACAACCGCGAAACCGCCGATCGCCTGCAGCGCGCCCACGGCGACGCCGAGCGCGAGCATGCCGAGCTGGCCGCGCATATCGCCACCGACAGTGCGCAGATCGAAACGCTGCGCATGACACTGGCCGAAGGTGAGCCAAGACTCGAAGCCCTGCAACAAATGCAGGACGACACTGCCGAAGCGCAGCGCAGCACTGAAGCGAAACTGGCCGACTGGCAGCAGCGCTGGGACAGCCACACGCGCAATGCGGGCGAATCCAATCGCGCCGCCGAGGTGGAGCGTACCAAGCTCAACTACCTCGACCGCCAGGGCATCGACCTGGCACGCCGCCGCGAGGCGCTGGAAGCCGAACAGAAAGCCACCGACGTCGCCGCACTGGCCGCCGCCGGCGAGCAGTTGCACAACGAGCACGACACGCAACGCGAGCGCGTCGAAACGCTGGGAGGCCTGCTCGACCAGCACAAGTCCAGCCATGAAAAAGTGCTGGAGGAAGAGCGCCAGGTGCAGTCGGCGCTCAACGAAGCGCGGCAGCAACTGCAGGCCGCACGCGGTCGGCACGCCTCGCTGGAGGCGCTGCAACACGCGGCGCTGGGCCAGGAAGAGAGCGCCGCCAGCGGCTGGCTGGCCCGTCTGGGCTTGAACAAGTCGCGCCGTCTCGGCGAATCGCTTCAGGTGGAAACAGGCTGGGAAACCGCGGTGGAGACGGCACTTACCGGTTTCCTCGACAGTGTTCTGGTGGATCATTCGCACGCGCTGGCCGCCGAATTCGGCGCGCTCGACAACGCTGACATTGCACTGCTGGATGCCGCCGAAGGCGGCGTCAATACGGCGGGCACGCTCGCCGCGCACGTGCGCGGGCCAGCGGCGGCGATGGCCATTCTGGGCCACGTGCTGACCGCCGAATCGCTGGAAAACGCGCACCAGCAGGTGGCCTCGCTGTCCGCGCTGGCGCCGTATCAGTCGGTGATAACGCGCAGCGGGGAATGGCTGGGTCCGGGCTGGGCGCGCGTGCGCCGCGCGCAGGGCAGCCAGGTCGGCGTGCTCGCGCGCGAGCGCGACCTGCGCCTGCTCGGCGAGCAGATCGCCACACTCGAAGCACAGCTCGAGGATGCCAGCGAACAACTCGATACCTTGCGCACCAGCAAGTTCGAGACCGAGCGCGCCCGCGACGATGCGCAGCGCGAGCTGTACAACGCACATCGCCGCCAGTCCGAACTGGCAGGCCAGTTGCAGAGCCATCGCGGCAAACTGGAGACCGCCCGTGCCCGCGCCGAGAAGGTCACCGGCGAGCTCGACGACCTGGCGGCCCAGATCGACGAGTTGCAGACCCAGACCCGCGAGGCGCGCGCACGTCTGGACGAATCGGTTGGCCTGATGGGCGACCTGGAAGACCAGCGCCGCGAGCTGGAAAACGAGCGTCGCGCGCTGCTCGAATCCCGCGAAGAAGCACGCATGAATGCGCGCGAGGCCGCCGACCAGTCGCATTCGCTGGCGCTGTCGCTGGAGTCGAAGCGCTCATCGCTGGCTTCGCTGGAACAGGCATTGGGGCGCATGGATGCCCAGTTGCGCCAGATCGAAGCACGCCGCAACGAGATTACCGAGCAACTCGCTGCCGGCTCCGACCCCGTCGCGGAACTGGAAGCCGAGCGACAGGCCTATCTCGATCAACGCCTGCTGGTCGACAAGCAACTGGTCGAAGCGCGGCGCGCCCTGGAAGACTGCGATCTCGAATTCCGCAAGCTCGAGCAACAACGTCATCTGGCGGAGCAGGGGCTTTCGAGCCTGCGCGAGAGTCTTTCCGAAAAACGCCTGGCCGCACAGGCACTCCACCTGCGTGCGGAACAGCTTGCCGAAGCGATCACCGCTTCGGGTCTCGAACTGGAAACCCTGCTGGCCGAGTTGGCCGACGACATCGACGCCGGCCAGTGGCGCCAGCAGCTGGCCGACATCGGCCAGAAAATCACGCGGCTGGAACCGGTCAACCTCGCAGCCATCCAGGAACACGCCGAGCAGAGCGAGCGCAAGACCTACCTGGACAACCAGCTGGCCGACCTGGTCAGCGCCATGGAAACGCTGGAGGGCGCGATCAAGAAGATCGACCGCGAAACCCGCCAGCGTTTCAAGGACACCTTCGACAAGGTCAACGCCGGCGTGCAGGAACTGTTCCCACGGCTGTTCGGCGGCGGGCATGCCTATCTCGAACTGACTGGCGACGACCTCCTCAGCACCGGCGTTTCGATCATGGCGCGGCCGCCGGGCAAGCGCGTTTCCAACATCACCCTGCTTTCCGGCGGAGAAAAAGCCTTGACCGCGGTATCACTGGTATTCGCGATCTTCGGGCTCAACCCGGCGCCGTTCTGCCTGCTCGACGAGGTCGATGCGCCGCTGGACGAGGCCAACGTCGGACGTTTCTCCAGCCTCGTTCGTGAGATGAGCGAGAAAGTACAATTCATCTTCATCAGCCACAACAAGGCCACCATGGAAGCGGCCACGCAGCTGTGCGGCGTGACCATGCGCGAGCCTGGCGTGTCGCGCCTGGTGCAGGTGGATCTGGCTGAAGCGGCTAAACTGGCAGGCGCCGCCTGAGGAGCCCATGATGACCTTGCAACCTGTAGTGGCTTTTGCCTGGAACCCCGCCGTGGGAATCCCCATGCTCATCGTCGGCGTGATCGCGCTGGCGCTGATATGGTTGTTCGGCCAGCCAAAGAAAGAGCAGGGCAAGCGTCGCGTCGTGCCGCAGCAGCACGGTGGCGAGCGTCGTGAACCCACACTGGGTGAACAGGAACACGCATCGGGCGATGAGCCGTCATTCGGTGGATTCGACTCGGTGAGCGGTGGCCCGCTGACCGCGAAACCCCAGCAGGGTGAACTCGAAGTGGGCCTGCGCGAGGAGCTGGAGCGCTTGGGCGCCACGCTTTCCGGCGATCGCGGCCAGCCGGCACCAGCTCCTATCGCCGCAAAGCCGCAGCCGAAGCTTGCAGACCACGTGTCATCGATCATCGACGCCCTGCGCGCCCCAAGTTCACGCAATCCCACGGTGCACGAAAGCAGCCAGCCCGTGGCGCCCGAGCCCGTACCGGCCACGCGGCCATCATCGACTACAGCCGCCACGCCGCCACGTTCGGATCTCGGCCGGCGACCGGCACAGTTGCCAGTCGAGCGCATCGTGACGCTGTTCGTGGTGGCGCGCGAGGGAGGGCACTTCAACGGGCCGGATCTCGTGGTTGCAGCCGAAAAGGCCGGGCTCGAGTTCGGCGACATGGGTATCTACCATCGTCTGGTCGACGGCAAGCGCGAGCTGGGGCCGATCTTCAGCGTCGCCAACATGCTCAAGCCGGGCAATTTCGACCTGAGCCGTCTGGATGGGCTGCATACGCCGGGCGTGAGCTTCTTCATGACCTTGCCGGCACCGCTACCGGCACTCGACGCATGGGACGCCATGCTGCCCACTGCGCAGCGTCTGGCCGAACTGCTGGATGGCCAGGTCCTCGACGAAGAACGCAACGCGCTCGGTCGCCAGCGCATCGCTCATATCCGCGACCAGTTGCGCGGCTGGGATCGCGATCACGAGGGTAAGGAAATCATCTTCGGGCGCTGAATCCGCCAGGAGCGGCACGGCTGCCCAAGGATGATTGGGGACAAGGGTCTGGACAGCTGGGTCCTGCCACTATCAATTTCGCATAATGTATATTATGTAAAATTGGACGCGTGGCATTGTTGGCGCTCCAGCCACGCGTCGCTGTAGTCGTGCGCCAACGGTGCTTGCTCGCTGCGTAAATAATCGGCGCGCTTCGCCACAGCGCTCTGCATCGGTGCACTATACGCAGCACCGCCGGCAGGCGGTTCGCTCTCAGGGGATGCCGATTCGATAGCCTGATTCGGCGCTTTCGTCAGCCGGGATATTCCGCGACAGCCGCTTTCCATCTGAAACGACCAGGATGATCGTATGCGGGAACTGGAAAATACCAAGCTCGCCATTGTGGGTCTGGGCTACGTCGGTTTGCCGCTTGCCGTCGAGTTTGGCAAGCGCTACGACACGGTTGGTTTCGACGTCAACAGGGACCGGATCGATGAACTGATCGCCGGTCGCGACAGCACGCTGGAAGTCGATGCTGCCGAGCTTGCCCGGGCCACCCGCCTGCGTTTCAGCGCCGAACTCGCCGAGCTGCAGGGCTGCAACGTGTACATCGTGACGGTGCCTACTCCGATCGATATCGCCAAGCGTCCGGATCTGACTCCGCTGGTCAAGGCCAGCGAGACGCTGGCCAAGGTGCTCGAACCGGGCGACGTCGTGGTGTACGAATCCACCGTGTACCCTGGCTGCACGGAAGAGGTCTGCATCCCCATTCTCGAGAAAGGCTCCGGCCTGCTCTACAACCGCGATTTTTTTGCCGGCTACAGCCCCGAACGCATCAATCCCGGCGACAAGCAACATCGGGTCACCAGCATCTTGAAGGTCACCTCGGGGTCCACGCCGGAGACGGCCGATTTTGTCGATCGACTGTACGGCTCGGTGATCACTGCCGGCACGCACAAGGCCAGTTCGCTGAAGGTGGCCGAAGCCGCCAAGGTCATCGAGAACACGCAACGCGATCTCAACATCGCGCTGGTCAACGATCTGGCCATCCTGTTCAACAAGTTGGGCATCGACACGCTGGAAGTGCTGCAGGCGGCCGGTACCAAGTGGAACTTCCTGCCGTTCCGTCCGGGCCTGGTGGGCGGCCACTGCATCAGCGTGGACCCCTACTACCTCACCCACAAGGCGCAGGAGGTAGGCCATCATTCCGATGTGATTCTGGCTGGTCGCCGCACCAACGACGGTATGGGGCCTTATATCGCCAACGAAGTGATTCGCCTGATGGTGCGCAAAGGCATCAATCCGGTGCAGGCGCGCGTGCTGATCCTTGGCCTAGCGTTCAAGGAGAACTGCCCTGACCTGCGCAATACCCGCGTGGTGGATATCGTGCTGGCGCTGCGCGGCTACAACGCCCACGTCGATATCCATGATCCATGGGTCAATGTGGCTCAAGCCGAGCACGAATACGACATCACACCGGTGGCACAGCCGCAGCACGACAGCTATGACGCAGTGATCGTCGCCGTGGGCCACGAGCAGTTTGCCACCATGGGGGCTGTCGGGATTCGCGCGTTCGGCAAGGCCGCCTCGGTAATCTACGACGTGAAGTGTTTGCTGCCGCGAGAGGCAGTCGACGGTCGTCTTTGAACGGGATGTCATGCCATGAAAGTGCTGGTTACGGGCACCGCCGGTTTCATCGGTTCACACGTTGCGCTGAAGCTGCTTGAGCGCGGTGACGAGGTCATCGGTTTCGATAGCCTGAATGACTACTACGACGTCAACCTGAAGAAAGCGCGACTGGCGCGTTTCATGGGTTGCCTGGGCTATACGCATATTCATGCCGATCTGGCCGATCGTGCGGCCGTGGAAAGCGCCTTCGCCAGGCACAAACCGCAGCGCGTGATCAACTTGGCAGCTCAGGCCGGCGTGCGTTACGCGGCCGAAAACCCGTACATTTACGTGGCCAGCAACGTCTCCGGTTTTCTGCATGTCCTGGAAGGCTGCCGGCAGCATGGCGTGGAGCATCTGGTATTTGCTTCCACCAGCTCGGTGTATGGCGCCAACACTTCCCTGCCGTTTTCCGAACACCAGTCCACGGAACACCCTCTTACCCTCTACGCCGCCTCCAAGAAAGCCAACGAGCAGATGGCGCACAGTTACGCGCATCTGTACGGCATTCCGTGCACGGGGCTGCGCTTCTTCACCGTCTACGGCCCATGGGGACGCCCGGACATGGCGTTGTTCCTGTTCACCAGGGCGATCCTTGCGGGCGAGCCGATCAAGGTGTTCAACCACGGCCGGCACAAGCGCAGCTTTACCTATGTGGACGACATCGCGGAAGGCGTGATTCGCGCACTGGATACACTGCCAGGCAAGGACGAGGACTGGAATGGAAACGCGCCCGATCCAGCCAGCAGCGGCGTCGCTCCTTACCGGCTGTACAACATCGGCAATGCGGAGCCAGTGGAGTTGCTGCGCTACATCGCGGTGCTGGAGCAGTGTCTCGGACGCCAGGCGCAGATGGAAATGCTGCCCTTGCAGGCGGGCGACGTGCCCGATACCGAGGCGGACGTCTCAGGGTTGATCCGCGCAGTGGGGTATGCGCCGAAGGTCCCCGTAGAGACCGGCGTCGCCAACTTCGTGAGCTGGTATCGCGAGTATTACGGCGTGTGATTTGGGGAGCAGTCGAAAACGCTGCAACAGCACGCGATGATGCGTCGTAACCACCAGGGTGCAACGTTTTTTTGGGGACCCGGAATGATCGTCGATTATCTGGATGGCTCGGTTCCAACCGACATGAAAGCCGATCTTTGCATCGTCGGCGCAGGTGCCGCGGGCATTGCCATTGCGCGAACATTCATCGGCACATCGGTGACCGTATGCCTCGTTGAAGGCGGCGGACTCTCGGGCGAAGAAAAGAGCCAGGCCTTGAACGAGGGCACTTCCGTTGGCTGTCCTCCGTTTGATCCCGGCACGTCACGCATGCGCGTATTCGGCGGCAGCTGCAATCTATGGGGTGGCGGCTGCATTCCGCTGGGCAGGCAGGATATGGGCCCGCGGGACTGGGTTCCTCACAGTGGCTGGCCGCTTTCCTACGACGACCTCGAGCCGTATTACAGGGACGCGCAGGCGTATTGCCGCATCGACGCCCATGATTTTTCCGATGGTTCGTTTCTCGGCCCGCTGGCGCGTCCACCGCTATCGTTCGACGCCGACAAGCTGGTCAACCAGATATTCGCCCGCAGCCCGATCCTGTTCGGTCAGGCGTACCGGTCCGAGCTCGATCAGGCCCCGAACATCAAGGTCCTGCTGCACGCCAATCTCCTTGAACTGGTGCCCTCCCCCGCTGGGTCCGCGGTGCTCCATGCGCGTATCGGAGCACTCGACGCGCGCACAGGCACGGTCCGTGCGTGCCACTACGTGCTGGCGTCGGGCGGGATCGAGAATGCGCGGTTGCTGCTGTTGTCGAATTCTGTCGTGCCACACGGGCTCGGCAATGACCGTGATCTGGTAGGTCGCTATTTCATGGATCACCCGAGCGGCACCTTGGGTACCGTCACCACCGATACGCCGGATCGCCTCACCCGTCCCTACGACCGGGACCTGGGCAAGGGCCCTGCTCCGGTGTTTCCCGAGATCGGTCTGTCAAACGATGCGCAGCGCACGCACCGGATCTTGAGTGGACGGGTTCATCCGTTCGCCGTGGAGGGAACCGTCCCGAAGGGAATACGTGCCTTGCGCAGCTTCCGCGCTGCCCTTCGCCCACCCGTTCTTGACGAAGGTTCAGTGCTGGAGGCGCGGCTGTGTGCCGCACTGAAAAATGGTCCACGCACCGGCCAGGACACGGTGGCGACCGGGGAAAACATCGGCATGCTGGCCTTGCGGTTGGGCTTGGGCGTGGGTGACATCGCCAGGGCTCTCGCACACCGGCTTGTCGACAAACCCACCGTGAAGAGCAATCACGTCGCCCTGGTAGGTTTCTTCGAGCAAGCGCCCAACCCGGACAGTCGCATCACCCTGGGCACCGAAGTCGATGCATTGGGAAAGCGGAAGGTCTGCGTGGATTGGCGACTCACTTCACTCGATCGACACACCTACACGATCGCCGCGAAACTTTTCGGCAACGAGCTTGCGAGAGCGTGCGGCGGCACGTTTCAGCTCGATCCGTGGCTCCTCGATGACGAGGACGCAGTTCCGCAAGTCCACGGTACTGCTCATCATCTCGGCACTACGCGAATGTCCGACGACCCGCGACACGGGGTGGTCGATTGCCATTGCCGTGTGCACGGTATCGACAACCTCCATATAGCCGGCAGCTCGGTCTTCCCGACAGGAGGCTGGGCATTTCCGACCTTCACCATTGCCGCCCTGAGCTTGCGCCTGGCAGAGAATTTGCGCGCGCTGCTGTAGCGCAAACATCTATTGCAGGGGCGTGACGCCGATGCCGCATCTTGATAGCGACGCTTCGCCGGATGATTTCACGCGGGAGTGCATGCAGGCCCTCGCGCGCTGCGGTTTCGTCGCGCCGGGCACTGGTGAGGCGTGCGTATTGCTGTGCGACTGTGCTTCGTGGGTATCGCACGCCGTATCGGCCGCATGCGTGCTCGACGCCGGCGAACGCGCGCGCGCGGCACGATTCCAGTTCGAACATGACCGCATCACCTATGTGACATCGCATGCGTTGTGGCGCACGGCTATCGGGTCCTGTCTTGGCGTGGAGGCCCCTCTCGTACCCCTGGGCAGCACCGCGGCGGGACAGCCCCGTTTATACGGGACTGGCTATTCAACCAGCCTGAGCCACAGCGGCACATGGATTGCGATTGCGATCTGCACCGGCGCAACGATCGGTGTGGATATCGAACGCTCCCCTTCGCGGATGGCGATGGACGCGCTGATGCCGCTCGTGTGCACGCCCGCCGAGATTTCGGACATGGAAGGTTTGTCGCCGTCAATGCGTGAAACCGCATTGCTTGCACTCTGGACGCGCAAGGAAGCGTTGCTCAAGGCATTCGGCGTCGGCCTCACGGCTGACCCTGCACAGTTGTCGGCGACGAGCGGCCAACTGGTCGTGCCGCCAGCGTCGGTCACGCATCAGGTTCCGTGTCGCGCATGCCCCATCGAGCGGCTGCCGGGCAATCTGGTCGGGGCGTTGGCCGTTCCGGCAAGCGTCGTGACAACGCGGCTGTACCGGCTGGAAGAGGATCCGTGGGCAGGGCTTTGAGCTGCGGTAGTAGCCATTTTTGTGACTTGTCACACATATTTATATATTCCTTGTGGACAAATTCACATAAAAATGCTTGCAAACCAATTTGGGCTTTGCTATCACTCGCGTCCCTGCTGGAACGCGGCAGGTAGGGGAAGGGAGATGTTCCTGCGGCAGCGGATATTGCGAATGCTCTTGCTGCTCGGAGTATGCGAGTGGGTGCTGCTTGCGGCATCGTTGAGCCTGGCAATGCGTCTGCGCTATTTCCATCAGCCGGACGACCTGGCCGAATTTTCCCATCAGCATCTGCCATTGCGCTCGCTGGTTTTTGCCACTGCCCTTCTTCTGAGCATGGCCGCACTGGGCCTGTATCGCGCGAGTTTGCGCATCGGGTCGCTTGGTCTGCTGGTGCGGCAGGCCGTGGCGTTTGCCATCGGCGGCATCGGGCTCGCTATCGGGTATTACGCCGTTCCGCAGGCTTACGTCGGCCGCGGCGTTCTGGGTATAGCGCTGATCCTGGCATTTTTGGCGCTAACCGCGTTCCGCGCGCTCTTCATGCGCCTGATCCAGGTCGAGGCGTTCAAGCGGCGGGTGTTGATACTGGGGGCGGGCCAGCGAGCCGCACAAATCCACAATGGAATGAGGCGGCGCTCTGATCGGCACAGCTTCAGCATCGTCGGTTACATACGCTGCGAGAACGAGGCGGTAATTGTTCCCGAGCATCTGGTATTGCGTTCGGATGTGCCGCTGCACGCTCTGGCCTCGCGCGAAAGGGTCGACGAGATCGTCGTTGGCGTTGACGATCGCCGTGGCGCGTTGCCCATGGTCGATCTGCTCGAATGCCGGCAGTCGGGTATCACCATAACGGACCTGACCACATTCTTCGAACGCGAATCCGGTTGTTTGCAGTTGATGCTGCTCGATCCATCCTGGCTGATCTTTTCGCATGGATTCAATGCCACGCCGCTGCACCGGGTGGCCAAGCGTTGTTTTGATCTGCTGGCAGCGACGCTCATCCTGTTTTTCTGCTGGCCATTGATGCTTCTCACAATGCTGTCGATCCGCCTCGAATCCGGCGCCGGGCAGCCCATCCTCTATCGACAGGAAAGGGTCGGTGAACACGGAAAGACGTTCTGGCTGCTCAAGTTCCGCAGCATGCGTACGGACGCCGAACGTGATGGCGTGGCGCGCTGGGCCAGCAAGAACGACGATCGCGTCACGCGTGTCGGCCGCATCTGTCGCAAACTGCGATTCGATGAATTTCCGCAACTCTGGAACGTGCTCAAGGGTGAGATGAGCATCGTCGGTCCACGCCCCGAGCGCCCGCAGTTCGTCGAGGATCTGGCGGTGAAGATTCGCTTCTACGGCTTGCGTCACAGCCTCAAGCCAGGCCTCGCGGGTTGGGCTCAACTGAGCTATCCCTACGGTGCCTCGGTGGAGGATGCCGCTGAAAAACTCCGGTATGACCTTTTCTACGTCAAGAACCACAATCTGTTGCTGGACATGGTGATCCTGATTGAGACAGTCGAGGTGGTGCTGTTTGGCCGCGGCGCACGCTAGGGACGTCTGTTCAGCGGACGACTGCTTGTGGCCTTGAGTGAACGCAGTGGGGAACTGTGCCAATCGACCACTTCGCCATGATCGAAGCTGATCCACGAAGGGCCGTAATCCCAACGACCATCGTGGATGGCCTCGGGATCGCCCTCGATGGCACGTACGGTTTCGGCTGACATGCCAAGCGACAGCAGGGTTGGCGTAGCCACTGACTCGGACGGGCGGACATCCTCGTTCGCGCTCTCTTGAATCGGGTCGGTTTCCGATGGCGATGACAGCGATGTGAGGCTCAGCGACAAGACGGCCGTTGCAACCAGAACCGGCAGAGTGAGCATCTTCATGCGCGAACGACGTGCCATGGCAAGAGCCGCCAACTCGCAAGGCGGCATTGGCACAATGGTGTCCACTGCTGCGCGGGGTGCAACTGCCGCACCCGGAAGGCGGCCGTGACGGCGCTGGAATTCCATCGCCGCACGGTATTGGGCCGTGAGTCGCTGCAGCATTTCGGCGGCGCGTGCGTCGAGGTAGTTGCTGCCCCGCCGATCGGGGTGCAGCAAGGAGACGTGGCGGCGGTAAGCCTGTTTGAACTCGTGCAAATCACAACCGGTGCTCAACTTCAGCCTCCGGTACAGGTCGAGAAAATCGGTCTCATTGGCCAAGTCGTCCCCCTTGCCGCACGGCAGTCTGCCGCTTGCTGGCCGGATTGCCGGCGATGCCGTAGCGCCCGGATGCTCCCCCGTCGCCTTCGCTTTCACCGGGTGGCCGGCGCAAAGGACAGGCAATATTCGCGCACCGCGGAGTCGTTTGCTAGCATATTTTCAACTTGACTAAACGTGATGCAATTATCAATATCGCGTACCTGTAAGGGGATCTCTTCCATGCAAGGCTGTCGCGACTACGTTGCTGCCTGTTGCCGCGGAACCACGATCGCCGCGCTCCTGGCCGCGGGTGCAGCCTCCTCGCATGCCCGCTCTGCCACCCCTGCCCCGCTGGCGCAGTTGGGAGCCCATACCCTGCTCGTCCAGTCCGAGGGACTGGGTGCAAGCCCCGCTGTCACCGCGCCGATCACGACGCAGCCCAACGGCAGTGCCCTGATCGTCTTCAACGCGGGCTATGCCGGAAACTCCGCCACCCCTGTCGACAACTATTCAAACCGATGGAGGCCACTGGGGCGACCGGTGACCTACGGCAACGGCTACGATGGATTCGATGTCAAGGCCTATCTTGCGCTGTCGGCCAGGGGTGGCCCCAACCACACGGTCAGCATTGCCAAGGATGCCAATGCTGCAGGGGAAATCTCTGTGCCGTTCATCGAGGTCAGGCAGGCCGGTGTCCTGCAGGACATGGCGCAGAACTACGCAGCCTCGGGCCTCGTGTTGACCAGTGGCAGCGTAACCACCACCGGGCCGGCCACGCTGGTCGCGCTGTGGTGGGGCGACGGCGGGGTAACGCGCATGACCACCGTACCCAACAATGGTTTCAACGTCATCGATAGTTTTCTGAAACTCCCTGACAACAGCGGAGTTCAGTGCGCAGTCGCGACCAGACAGGTCGCCGAGGCGGGTACGTACAACGTCAGCTGGACAGGCGCGCCTATCCAGGGAGCCATATTGTGGTTGTTCGCGTTCCAGGCCAGATGAAATGAAGGGCGATGCGCGCGGGTGACCATGCGTATCGCCTCGGGGTCCAAGGGGAAAGGGGAAAGTAAAGGGGGCCATCATGCTCGGCAGATTCGTCTCGGCAAGGCAATACACCGATCTGCTGGCGCAAGGCTGGGCAGAAGCATCGCCGCTGCTCAAATTCGACCCCGAGATCTTCTTCTCCAGCTACAACCGCAAGCCGTTCCTGTTGGAACATCGGCTGGCCGAACACCCGGAATTTTCGCTTGCGCGGTTGTTCGCACTGTGTCGCCGCATGCCATCGGAAAACATCCTCTATCGCATCGGAAACATTCCGGGCGACGCCGAACTCGATTCCTCCTACGAACGCTACAAGCAAGGGCTGACCCTTGAGGAGACGCTGGATCATTTCGAAGAAAAACAGGCTTATATTTGCATCAACAACCCCGAACTCGATGCGGCATTCCAGCCGGTGATCGAAGGCATGCTGGCTGAAATCGCCGCGCAGATCGATTCGCTGGACCCATGGATAAGCTGGTATTCGACGTACATCTTCCTTTCCGCACGGCATTCGGTCACGCCTTACCACATGGATCGCGAGATGAATTTTCTCTTGCAGATCCGCGGAGCCAAGACGGTCCATCTGTGGGATCCGGCCGATGGCGAGGTCATGACTCCCGCGCAGAAGGATCTCCTGCTTGCGCACGCCGGCGGTCGACCGGCATACAGACCTTCGATCGAACCGAAGGCGATGACCTACGAACTGCGGCCCGGGCTGGGTGTGCATCATCCTTTTATCGCGCCCCATCGCGTGCACACGGGACCCGAGCTCTCGATCTCGCTGGCGCTCACGTTCCGCACGCGGCAATCGGACATGTGGACCGACGCGCATCGGTTCAACGCGCGGATGCGCGGACTCGGTCTGGACCCCGGCCCGGTGGGGCGCAACGAGTTGATGGATCAGGCCAAGTGCAAACTGGCGCGAATCGGGCAGCGCGTACATCGTCGACTCGCGGCCGCAGATGGGGAGATGTTGCAGTGAACGGGATAAGGCTCATCGAGGGTCGCAGCCGCAGCTGGCCGCGCCGTAATGGCCGGCACGACAAACCTGACTCGAAAGACACGGGTCGCAGAAGCCGCTCATGCCTCCCGGCTGAAATAGAAGCCGAAGTAGCGGTCGAGCGAATGGGCGGGATGGAAGGGAATCAGGCAGCGCCGGTCGGGGTTTTCCCAGCGATCGTGCAAGCGATAGCCCAAAGCCTTCAATCCATCGATGAATTCGCGTTCCGAGGTGATCCGATAGGGGCAGCAGGTCGCGCCCATGTTCTGCACGGTGAAATACGACGCGCTCATGTGGATCGGTACCGAGTTCAGCAACAGGTAAGCGGGCGGGCTCTGCAGGCTGCCGAGCAGATCGGCCAGCGAGTAGTCGAGGTACTGCAGCGACCCGGCGGCGAGCAAGATGTCGGCGCCACCGGCGTCGGCAGGATTCGCGGTGAAAGTGAGCCGCTTGCGCGAGTCATGGGCTTCGGCCCAAGCAGCGCCGGCTGCATTCACCATGGGTACGTCGGATACCTGCCAGCGGATGCTGTCGGGATAATCGATGCAGCGCTGATAAGCATAGTAGGCAATGCCGATATGACCGCCCAGATCGAACACCGATGTATTCCCGGCAGCAAACAGCCGGGACAGCCAGAACATCACGGGATAGTCATAAAGGAAAACGCGGCGGGTGCGATCCCGGTAAAGCTCGGCGGAGGCGCTATTGTCATAACCAGTCGGGCGCGTCGATGGAATGCTTTGCAAGGCGTCGGAAAAACTGGAGTAGACACCTCGGTAAAGATTTTCCAGTAGCGAAACGTGGGCACGGAATCGGCGCTCATAGCGGGCTTCAAGCATCCGTCGCACGAGGGGAATGTTTTCGACTTTGGGGGTATGGCGGGTTACGAGATTGACATCCACGCAAATGAACTCCCATTCGCAGATCATTATCTTCGGATGCCGTCATCGGCAGTGGAGGCGGATCACAGCACATCCAGCCAAACACGACAAGTACAGCGTCAGAAGCGGGGAATGGCAGATGCTGTCTTTGGACGAGTCGAGTTAGGGGAAAGCGCGAAGTTCGGGAAAAGCAGTTTATTCATGTACGCGGATTATCCGGTCGGCCCGCGTGGTCATCATCGGATTGCACTGACGCTTTGGCTGTTGCGATGGGCCTTTTCTGTCGGGATCGACTGATATCGATGGATTCATGGTGTGGCCGTTCGCCCCGGCAAGCACATGGAGAAACGGAAATCGGATGAACGCACACTTGGCAGAAGCTCCTGAAGTAGCCGCGGTCCCGCGGTTGTTCGACGTGTTGCCCTGCCCGGCCAACCGTGCCGGGCTTGACTGGAGCCGGCACGAATACCCGATCGACCGGGAGCTGCAGACGGGGTTGATTGCTGCCCTGGGTGACAACGCCATTGCTCCTTCGGCAGCCTGCTGCGCGGCGCTGGTGTTGCTGGAGTCGCGTCTCGTTGGAACGGATCAGGTGGTCGCTACCCGCATTGGCATGCGTCGTTCCCAACAGGTTGCGATCGAGGTGCCGGCAAATGGAAGCCGCCGCACCTGGTGCGCGATGTTTTTCCGCACGCTGGACCAGGCCGATCGCGGTGCGTGCTCCACGGCATGGGTGGTCGTGGATGACGACACCGATGCCGGCGACGAACCTTTGCAAGGCGACAGCACCGCCGCTGCCAGCCGATGGCAATTGCTGCTATCCGAGCCGGCGCGTTTGCGGGTGGATTTTCGCGCACCGTTCAATGCTGCAGCGATCGACCTGATGGCAGGCGGTGCCCTGCGCGTACTCGCCGCGTTGAATGCACCGATCGACGCACCGTTGGCTGCGATCGACCTTATCGATGCCGCGGAACGTCAACGCGTGCTGTTCGACTGGAACGGCACCGCGATACCGCGGCGCGCCGACGACACGGTACACGGCCTGTTTGCCGAGCTGGCGCAACAGCATCCCTCACGCATTGCGATCGTGTCGGGCGATCTCGCGTTTACCTATGCCGAGATCGAGGCACGCGCCAACCGTGTCGCCGCGGGGCTGCTGGCCGCTGGTGTCGGTCCCGGCTCGCCAGTGGCGCTGCTGCTTGAACGCTCGCCTGAAGCGATCATCTCGCTGCTGGGGATCATGAAGGCCGGTGCAGCCTATCTGCCGCTCGACCCGAGCCACCCTGCCGAACGCCTCGCCTTCACCATCAACGATGCCCGCGCGTCACTCGTCATCAGCTCGCCCGACAGCCCCGCGCTGCCAGGCATTGCCGCAGCGACGACGGCACTCGAACAGCTGGAACGCGTCGCGTCGCCAGCCGTGCCGCCCACGCTGGATAGCTCTGCGCTCGCCTATGTGATGTACACATCGGGATCGACCGGCACGCCCAAAGGTGCCGAGATCACCCATCGTTCGATCATCCGTCTCGTGCGCGACGTGAGCTACGTCGAGTTCGGTGCGCAGCCGCGTGTGCTGCACGCCGCGCCGCTCGGTTTCGATGCCTCGACGCTGGAGATCTGGGGCCCCCTGCTCAATGGCGGCACCTGCATCGTCCATGGCGAGCGCATCCCGAGCGGCTGCGGCCTCGCCACAACGATCGAACGCCACGGCGCACGCATCGCGTGGCTCACCGCAGCCCTGTTCAACGCGATCGTAGATGAGGACGCCGGCAAGTTGCGCGGCCTCGAACAGTTGCTGATCGGTGGCGAAGCGTTGTCGGTCGCGCACGTGCGCAAGGCATACGCCGCCTTGCCTGACATCACGATCATCAATGGCTACGGCCCCACCGAGTGCACCACGTTTGCCGCAACGTACCGCATCCCGCGCGAACTGGGCGCCGACGTTTCCTCGATTCCGATCGGCCGGCCGATCGCGGACACCACGCTCTATGTGCTCAACGCGCGCGGCGAACCGGTGCCGGTCGGTGTAGCGGGTGAGCTTCATATCGGCGGCATGGGACTGGCACGCGGCTATCTGGCCCGTCCCGAACTGACCGCCGAGCGCTTCGTGCCCAACCCCTTCGGCGACGAAGGCGAGCGTCTCTACCGCACGGGCGATCTGGTCCGCTGGTTGCCCGAAGGCGTCATCGAATTCATCGGTCGTGCCGACAGCCAGGTGAAGATCCGCGGTTACCGCATTGAGATCGGCGAAATCGAGGCTGCCCTGCAGCGGCTTTCGGGCGTGCGGGCCTGCGCGGTACTGGCGCGCGAGGACCGGCCGGGGCAGAAGTGCCTGGTCGCCTATTACGTCGCCGACGATGCAGCAGTCACCGCACGGCACGTGCGCGAAGAGCTTGCCCATGCGCTGCCCGACTTCATGGTGCCGGGCATCTATCTGCGGCTCGATACACTTCCGGTCACGCCGAACGGCAAGCTGGACCGCCGCGCCCTGCCCGCGCCGGACCGCAGCCGTCCCGAACTCGCCGGCAGTTACGTGCCCGCGATGGGCCCCATCGAACAGCAGTTGTGCGTGCTATTCGCTGACGTGCTTGGCCTGGATCAGGTCGGCCGCCATGACCATTTCTTCGACCTCGGCGGCAACTCGTTGCTGGCCGTCAAACTCGTCGCACGCATCCACAGCGAGTTGTCGGCGTTGCCGAGCATCGTCGCCTTCTTCGGCGAACCGACACCAGCCGCTCTGGCCGCCGTCATCGAGGGACGCGACACCGGCACCGCTCTGGCCACGCGTCTGCCACGAGGCAATGGCAGCGGATCCACCGAACCGGTGGCGATCATCGCGATGGCCGGACGCTTCCCCGGCGCTGCCGATGTCGAAGCGTTCTGGGACAACCTCTGCGCCGGCCGCGAATCGATCACCTTCTTCGGCCCCGGCGAACTGGATCCCGGCGTGTCGCCGCAGCAGCGCGACGACCCGGCCTACGTCGCCGCCCGCGGCGTCATCGACGGGGTCGAGGATTTCGACGCCGCCTTCTTCGGCATGTCGCCACGCGAGGCGGAGCTGACCGACCCGCAGCAGCGCATCTTCCTCGAACTGTGCTGGGAATGCCTGGAGCGCGGCGGGTACGTGCCGGACGCGCACGATGGTCCCGTCGGCATATTCGGCGGCATGCACAACGCCACCTATTTCCAGCGGCACATAAGTACGCGGCCCGACCTGGTCGACAAACTGGGCGCGTTCCAGGTGATGCTCGGCAATGAGAAGGATTACCTGACGACGCGCGTCGCGCACAAGCTCAACCTGACCGGGCCGGCGATCAGCATGAATACCGCCTGCTCGACCTCGCTGGTGGCGATCTGCCAGGCCTTCGACTCCCTGCGCGCCGGTCAGTGCGATATGGCCCTGGCAGGTGGTTCGTCGATCACCTGCCCGCCGCGCAGCGGCTATGTCTCGCAGGAAGGCTCGATGCTGTCGCCGGACGGACATACGCGCAGCTTCGACGCCAGCGCGCAGGGCACCGTGTTCAGCGATGGCGCCGCCGTCGTGCTGCTGAAGCGGTTGTCGGATGCGCTGCGCGACGGTGACCCGGTCTACGCGGTCATCCGAGGCGCTGCGGTAAACAACGACGGCGGCATCAAGGCCAGCTTCACCGCGCCCAGCAGCGCCGGCCAGGCCGCGGTGATCCGCATGGCGCTCGATCGCGCCGGCGTCGACGCGCGCTCGGTTTCCTACGTGGAGACGCACGGCACCGCCACGCCGCTCGGCGACCCGATCGAAATCGAAGGCCTGACCCAGGCGTTCCGCCAGAGCACCGACGAGCGGGGCTTCTGCGCGATCGGTTCGGTGAAGAGCAATGTCGGTCATCTGGTCATGGCCGCCGGCGCCGCCGGCGTGATCAAGACGGCGTTTGCGCTGGTCGAGCGTCTGCTGCCGCCTTCGCTGCATTTCATCAGCTTGAATCCGAAGCTCGACCTGATCAACTCGCCGTTCGTCGTCAACGATAGCCTGCGTCCCTGGCAAAGCGACCACTTGCCCTTGCGCGCTGGCGTCAGCTCCTTCGGCGTCGGCGGCACGAATGCGCACGTCATTCTCGAGGAGGCGCCATTACGCGCGCCAACGGACGCGGTCAATGGCCCGCAACTGCTGCTGCTTTCCGCGCGGTCCGCGGCGGCACTCGGCATCGCCGCCACACGGCTTGGCGACCAGCTCGCGATGCAACCGGGCGCCAATCTGGCCGATGTGGCCTGGACGCTGGCCGCCGGTCGCAAGGCATTCGCGCAACGTAGCTACATCGTTGCTCGCGATATCGATGATGCGGTCGCAGGATTGCGCGCTGCCGCGTCGGCGGCGTCGGCACGATTCGCATCGAGCCAAGCGCCCGGCATCGTCTTCATGTTTCCCGGTCAAGGCTCCCAGTACGCCGGCATGGGGCGGGAGCTGTACGCGAGCGAGACGGCATTTCGCACGGCGCTCGACGAGTGCGCGGAGGCCCTGCACGACGAGCTGGGTTTCGATCTGCGCGAGCGCATGTTCGACGATGATGCCGACGCCCTGCGCGCCACGGCATTGACCCAGCCGGCGACGTTCGCGATCGAATACGCGCTGGCCAGGCTGTGGATGAGTTACGGCATTCGTCCGGCGGCCTTGATCGGCCACAGTGTTGGCGAATTCGTGGCTGCGGTGGTCGCCGGCGTCATGAGTCTCGCCGATGGTGCCCGGCTGGTCGCTCGGCGCGGCCGCCTGATGCAGGCGCTGCCGGCCGGATCGATGCTGTCAGTGCGCCTCGATGCCGCACAGCTGGCCGCACGCCTGCCCGCCGGGCTGTCCCTGGCGGCCGAGAATGCGCCGAATGCGTGTGTGGTATCCGGCGAAACCGTGGCGGTCGAGGCATTCCGGACGGAGCTGGAAACGTCCGGTGTCGCCTGCCGCATGTTGCATACGTCGCACGCCTTTCACTCGGCCATGATGGATCCGGCACTGGACGCCTTCCGCGGCGAGGTCGAACGGATCACGTTGTCGGCCCCCGGCATCCCGATTGCATCGACACTGACGGGCACGCTTTTGAGCGACGCCGAGGCGGTGTCGACCGATTACTGGACGCGCCATCTTCGCGGCACCGTGCGCTTCTCGACCGCCCTGCAAGGCCTGCTCGACAACCCGCAGCACGCCTTCCTCGAAGTCGGCCCGCGCGCGACGCTGACCCTCCTGACGCGGCAACACCCACAAAGCCGCGGCCGCATCGTGCTGGCTTCACTGGCGGATACGCCGGCGGGCGAGCGGAGCGGGTGGCTGGACGCCGTCGGGCAGCTCTGGAGTGCCGGCGCCGCCGTGGCGGTGGATGCCATCGATCGGCGCCCGCACAAGCGCCGCGTGCGGTTGCCGACCTACCCGTTCGAACGCAAACGTCACTGGATCGAAGCTCAGCCGTCTGCCCCATCGGCAGCGCCCGTGGCCGCGGCATCGGTCCCCGCCAGCCTGTTTGTGGTACCCCATTCCGTCGCCGCGCCCGTCGCCGCCTCGCCCGCATCCATTCCGGAAACCGCCATGCCCGCCTCCGCCGCCGATGCCTCCTCCGAATCTCCGCGTTTCCAGCGCCTGGTAGCCCAGCTGACCGAGCTGTTTGAGGACGTCGCAGGCAACGAGTTCGAAGGTGCGGATGCCGACGCGAACTTCATCGAACTGGGCCTCGACTCGCTGTCGCTGACCCAGGTGGCGCTGCAGCTGCAGAAGACCTTCGCGCTGAAGATCACCTTCCGTGAACTGATGGAATCGTGTTCCTCCTTCGAGCGCCTTGCCAAGCATATCGATCGGCTGCTGCCACCAGATGTTGCAGCGGCAACCGTGTCCGCATCGCCAGCAGCGAGTGTGCCAGCCATGACCACGACAACAACCTCTGCACCGGGCGTGCCGCAAGCATCGGGCGGAGTCGTGCAGGATGTGATCCAGCAACAGATGCTGATCATGCAGCAGCAGCTCACCCTGCTGGCAGCCACCGGCCTCGCAGGCGCTGCGGCTGTCACGCCAACCGTTCCGACGCCGGCCGCCGCAACGATGCCCGCGTCGGCGATCTCCGCCCCCGTAGGCCCCATGCCTGGACCTGCTCCACAGGATGAAGAGGCCGCACTCGCGCATACGACCTACGACGTCAAGAAAGCCTTTGGGGCGATCGCGCGCATCCACTCCACCTCGACCGAGCTCACGGCTCGCCAGCGGGTGCGGCTGGACGCCTTCATGCGCCGCTACATCGATCGCACCCGGCGCTCCAAGGAATACACCCAGGAGCATCGTCCACATCTGGCCGATCCGCGCGTCGTCAACGGCTTCCGGCCGCTGCTGAAGGAGATGATCTATCAAGTCGTGATCGATCGATCCAAGGGTTCGAAGGTGTGGGACATCGACGGCAACGAGTACGTCGACGCACTGAACGGCTTCGGCATGAACCTGTTCGGCTGGCAACCGGACTTCGTGGTCGATGCGATACGCAAGCAGATCGACGCCGGCTACGAGATCGGACCGCAACATCCACTGGCTGGCATCGTGGCCAAACAGATCTGCGAGCTCACCGGTTTCGATCGCGCCGCGCTGTGCAACACCGGCTCGGAGGCGGTGATGGGCACGGTGCGCGTCGCACGCACCATCACCGGCCGCGACACGCTGGTGATCTTCACCGGCTCCTACCATGGCATCTTCGATGAAGTGATCGTGCGCGGCACCAAAAAACTGCGCTCGGTGCCCGCGGCGCCGGGCATCCTCCGCAACACGGCCGAGAACGTGCTGGTGCTCGATTACGGCACACCCGAATCGCTTGCCATCATCCGTGAGCGCGCGTCGACGATCGCTGCCGTGTTGGTCGAGCCGGTGCAGAGCCGGCGCCCGGATTTCCAGCCGCGGGAGTTCCTTGAGGAATTGCGCGCGATCACCAGCGATGCCGGTGCGCTGCTGATCTTCGACGAGGTGGTCACCGGCTTCCGCTCGCATCCGCGCGGCGCACAGGCGGTGCTCGGCATCGACGCGGACCTCGCGTCCTACGGCAAGGTGGTCGGTGGCGGTTTCCCGATCGGCGTGATCGCCGGCAAGCGTCGTTACATGGACGCGCTCGATGGTGGCGGCTGGCAGTATGGCGACGCCTCGATCCCGACCGTCGGCGTGACCTACTTCGCCGGCACCTTCGTGCGCCATCCGCTGGCACTGGCCGCGGCCCATGCCGTGCTCGATCACCTCAAGAATGCCGGCCCCGCGCTGCAGGAGCAGCTGAACACGCGCACCACCGGGCTGATCGACGAGCTCAATGCGTTCTGCACCGGCGTGGGGGCGCCGATCAAGCTCACGCATTTTTCCTCGGTATGGAAGGTCAACTTCGTCGAGGAGCACCCGTTGCAGGATCTGCTGTTCGCCATGATGCGCAGCCGCGGCATCCACGTGCTGGACAATTTTCCGTGCTTCTTCACCACCGCGCACGGCGAAGAGGATTTCGTCGCGATCGCCAAGGCATTCAAGGAGTCCGTGCTCGAACTGCAGGAGGCCGAATTCCTGCCGCGTCGACGCAATCTCGACACGCTCGCTTTCGATGCCACCAAGCCACCGGTCTTCGGCGCGCGTCTGGGCAAGGATGCCGAAGGCAATCCCGCGTGGTTCGTGCCGAATCCGGATGCGCCGGGCAAGTTCATGAGGGTCAGCGCATGAATTCGATCGAGGCTCCCACCGTCGCCACCGCGGTCGACTACGACCCGTTTGCCGATGCCGCACTGGCGCGCGTCGTGCCGACCACGGAGCCGCAGCGCGAGATATGGCTTGCCGCAAAATTAGAGCCTGCGGCCTCGCTTGCCTACAACGAATCGGTATCGCTGCGCCTGACCGGGGACCTGGATGTCGCCGCACTGCAGGGCGCGCTGCGGCAGCTTAGCGATCGCCACGAGGCTTTGCGCGCCAGCCTGAGCGCAGATGGCGGCGAGCTGCACATCGCCGCCAGCATGGAACTGCCCTGCCCCGTGCGCGACCTGACGTCGCTCGGCGACGTGGAGCGCAGCGCTGAAATCGCCGGCACCCTGCGCCGCGTGGTGATCACGCCGTTCGACCTGGAGCACGGCCCGCTGGTACGCGCCGAACTGCTGCGCCTGTCTGCGCAGGAGCATCTGCTGGTGTTCACGGCACACCATATCGTCTGCGATGGCTGGTCGTTCGGCATCATCGTGCGCGATCTTGCGGCGTTGTATGCGCAGCGGACCGGCCGCGGCGGCGACCTTACGCCGCCCGGCTCGTTCAGCGATTTCGCCCTGGGCGAAGCCGCGCGTGCCGACACCGATGCCGCCCGCGACGCGGAGCAATACTGGCTTCAACGCTTCAGCGGCGCTGTGCCCTCGCTCGACCTGCCTGTGGACCATCCGCGCCCGCGCCGGCGCAGCTTCACCTCGCAACGCGAAGATCGCACGCTGGACACAGCGCTTGTCGCCGACATCAAGCGCATGGGTGCGCGCCGCGGCGCCAGCTTTTACGCCACGCTGCTGGCGGCGTTCGGCGCATGGTTGCAACGTCTCAGCGGCCAGGACGATGTGGTGATCGGCATCCCCTGCGCGGGTCAGGCGGCTGACGGACGCGAGGGCGTGGTGGGCCATTGCGTGAATGTCCTGCCGCTGCGCGCAACGGTCGATCCACAGGCGACGTTCGGCTCGATACTGGATCGGGTGCGCGGCGATCTGCTCGATGCCTTCGAGCACCAGCAGTACACGCTCGGCAGCCTGCTCGCCCGCCTGGCATTGCCGCGCGAGCCAAGCCGGTTGCCGCTGGTCAGCGTGCTGTTCAACCTGGATCAGGCGCTGGACGAGAAAACCGTGTCCTTCCCCGGCCTGCGCTTCGAGTTCGCGGCGAATCCACGCGCATTCGAAAATTTCGAATTGTTCGTCAACGCCGTGCAGACCGACGGCGGCCTGCGCCTGGAATGCCAGTACAACAGCGATCTGTTTGGCGGCGACACGATCCGCAGTTGGCTCGATGGCTACGAAACGCTGCTGCGCAGCGCCGTGCTCGAGCCGGAATCGACCATCCAGGCGCTCGACCTGCTCTCGCCATCGGCTCGGCGCAAGCTCGAATCGTTGCAACCTCCATCCACACCCTATCCCGTACAACGGCTTGCTCACGAATATTTCGAGGAACAGGTCGATCAGTCGCCCACGCGTCCGGCGGTACGCCACGCTGCCACGCAGCTCAGCTACGCCGATCTCGAAGCGCGCGCGAACCGCCTCGCACACTGCCTGCGCGCGCGCGGCGTGGGGCGAGGCACACTGGTCGGCCTGATGCTTGCGCGCAGCACGGATATGCTCGCTGCGATGCTCGCCGTACTCAAATCCGGCGCCGGCTACGTGCCAATGGACCCCTGCTTCCCGGCCGATCGGCTGGCCTTCATGGTCGAGGATGCGGCGCTCGCCGCATTGATTGTCGACGATGCCGCGCCGGCGGCGTTTGCGTTTCCGTCATCGCGCACGCTGTCGCTGGTCCGTGACGGGGATGAAATCGCCGCGGCCGCCGCCGGCAGACTTCCCCGCGACGAAGCAGCCGCGACGCCGGACTCGGTGGCCTATCTGATCTTCACCTCGGGCTCGACCGGGCGACCGAAGGGCGTGCGCGTACCGCACCGGTCCACCTCGAATTTCCTGACCAGCATGCAGCGCGTACCCGGCATCGATGCCGAGGACCGCCTGGTTGCGGTGACCACGCTGTCGTTCGATATCGCCTTCATGGAAATGATGCTGCCGCTGAGCGCGGGCGCCGAGGTCGTGATCGCCGACCACGACGACGTGCGCGATGGTGTCGCACTGCGCAAGCTGGTCGAAGCCAGCAAGGCGACGATGATGCAGGCGACGCCCGCCGGCTGGCGCATCCTGGTCGAGTCGGGCTGGACCGGCCACGCCGGATTCCGTGCGGTCTCCGGTGGCGAGCCGCTGCCGGTGGACCTGGCCGAGGCTCTGCTGAGCCGCTGCGGCGAGGTGTGGAACGGCTACGGCCCCACCGAAACCACGGTGTATTCGACCTATTGGCGGGTGGCGGAGCCGCGCGCCGGCATTTTCATTGGCCGTCCCATTGCGAACACAGCCGTGTACATCCTCGATGAGCTTCGCGCGCCCTGCCCGCTGGGCGTACCGGGCGAGATCTACATCGGTGGTGCCGGCGTCACCCTCGGCTATCTGAATCGGCCCGAGCTCGATGCCGAGCGCTTCCTTCCCGACAGCTTTTGCGGGCAGGCGGCGGCACGGATGTACCGCACCGGCGATCGCGGCCGCTGGCTTGCCAACGGCATGCTCGAGCATCTCGGCCGGCTGGATTTCCAGGTCAAGGTGCGCGGCTATCGCATCGAGCTGGGCGAAATCGAATCGGTGCTCGCCGACGTCGCGGACGTGGTCCGTGCCGTCGTGGTCGCGCGCGAGGATCGTCCCGGCGATGTGCGCCTGGTTGCCTACGTGGTGGCCCGCGAAGGCGTGACGCTCGACGAAGAGCATCCTGCGCGCCCAGCTCAGGCAGCGCCTGCCGGAATACATGCTGCCGCAACACCTGATGCAGCTCGCGGCCATTCCGCTGCTGCCCAACGGCAAGGTCGATCGCAAGGCGTTGCCCGCACCGTTGGTGCAGTCGATCGCGGCGAATACGGCTCGACTGGCGCCGCGCAACGACGACGAGCTGCGCGTGGCGACGGCGATGGAAGCGCGTGCTGGCCTTGCCCGGACCTGGACGTGCGCGACGATTTCTTCGCGCTCGGCGGCCACTCGCTGCTGGCGGCGCAGCTCACCGCACGGCTGAATCGCGAATTCGGCATCACGCTGTCTTTTCGCACGCTGTTCGATGCGCCCACCATCGCCGGGCTGGCCGAAGCCATCGGCAAGCTGAGGGCCAGCGGCACGGCACGCCGCCACCCAGCCGATCCTGCCGCGCAGCGTGCAGGATCGCGCGCCGCTTTCGCTGATGCAGAAGCGGCTATGGTCGCTGGAGGAGTTGCAACCGGGACGCGTCACCTACAACGCCCCTTCGGCGCACCGTTTGCGTGGTCGCCTCGACGAGGCCGCGTTCGAGCGCGCGCTGCAGGCCCTGATGCAGCACCAGCCGATCATGCGGACGTCGTTCCAGCGCAACGGCGAGGGCATCGTCGAACAGGTCGTCGAGGCACAGGTCGACATGCCGTTGTTTCCGGCCGAGGACCTGTCCGCGCTGCCCGCGGACGAGCGCGAGGCCGTGTTGCTGCAGCGGCTGCAGGTGCTGACCGACACGCCGTTCGATCTCACCCGCGCGCCGCTGTTCAGTGCGCGCATGTTCCGCCTGGCCGACGACGACCACGCGTTCTTCTTCATGCCGCATCACATCATCTGGGATGGCTGGTCGTTCGACATCCTCTATGCCGAACTGTCGCAGTTGTACCGTGCCTTTGCGCATGGGGAACCGTCGCCGCTACCACCGTTGCCGGTGAGTTACGGCGACTTTGCCGTCTGGCATGCGCAATGGCTCGCCGGGCCGCAGTTCCAGGACCAGCTTTCGTTCTGGCGCGAGCGCCTGGCGCAGACGCCGGAGGCCAGGGCCTTGCCGACCGACCATCCACGCCGGCCGGGCATGTCCGGCCTCGGCCGCACGGAATGGATCCACGTGACGCAGGGAGGCCACCGAGGCCATGCATGAGGTGGCGCGCCTCGCCGACGCCACGCTCAACATGACCCTGCTGGCGCTGTATTACGTGATGCTTTTCGGCGTGGCGGGACAGCGTGACCTGGTTGTCGGCACACCGGTGCGCGGGCGCAACCAGACCGAAGTCGAATCGGTCATGGGTTATTTCAACAATCTGCTTCCCTTGCACATGACGGTCGACCCGGCGCTGCCATTCGTCGATTTCGTGCGCCACGTCAAGCAGGTGGCCATCGAGAGTTTTGGCCATCCGGACGTCCCGCTCGAATACCTGCAGCGTGAATTGAGGGTCGGGCATGGCGGCGGTGCGGTGCTCTACCAGGCGCTGTTCTCGTTCCAGGATGCGCGTGGCCGCGTCGTCGACTGGGGTGGTCTGCAGCACGAGCAGATCCTGCTGTTCCAGAGCGGCGCCACCGAAGACCTGGGGCTGTGGTTCCTGGAGAGCACCAAGGGCATGGTTGGTGGGGTCACCTACAACGCGGACATTCTTGAAGCCGCCACGGCACGGCAATTGCGCGAGCGCTACCTGAAGATGCTTGCGCGCGTCAGCGAAGATCCCCAGCAGTCGATCGCGGCGTTGCATGAATTGGTCGGCGGCAACATGCGCATCGGCGGCGCGAGCCCGGTGGCATCGCCGACAGCGTCGGCTGGCGCGGACGCGACGACAGGCCCTTCATCGCTGAATACCCCTGAAGAGAAGTTGCTGGCCAAGCTTTGGTCGGAGCTGCTGGACGTGACCCAGATACGCAGCAGCGACAACTTCTTCGATGTTGGCGGGCATTCGCTGATGGCGGTGGACATGGCCGCTCGCGTAAAGCGTGACACCGGCGTGCAACTGAACCTGCTCGACATCGCCAACGGTACGCTCGGCACGCTGGCGGCGGAACTGGCTGCCCATGCGGCCAACGCCGGCCAGCCGGCAAAGCGCGGGCTGCGGCTACGCAACCTTTTCGGATTGCGCTGACCATGGACGGAACGGTTCAGGGGGAGCCGACATGATGACGCTGGCATACCTCGTGTGCTGGAGCTGCGCCTGGTTGCTGTTCCATGTCTTCGTCGGTTACCCGGCATGGATGTGGCTGCTGGCATGCGTTCAGCCCATGCCGGTCAGAAAGCAGGCAATGACGCCGACGGTGACGGTGATCATCGCCGCCCACGACGGTGAAAGGCACATCCGGGCCAAGCTGGAGAACCTGCGCGCACTCGACTATCCCGACGCGAACATCGACATCATCGTGGCCTGCGATGGCTGCCGGGACGCTACCGGCGTGCTGTCGCGCCAGTGCGGCGATCGGCGTGTCCGAGTGCTCGAATTTTCCGAACGGCGCGGCAAGGCCGCCTGCCTGAACGATGCCGTTGCCGTCGCCCGTGGCGAGGTGCTGTTGCTGACCGACGTGCGCCAGAAGCTGTCTCCCACGGCGCTGCGCGAACTCGTGGCCAATCTTGCCGACCCCAGCGTGGGAGCCGTCAGCGGCGAGCTGCATCTGGAAGACGTCACCACCGGTTTTGCACAAGGTGTGGACGCGTACTGGCGCTACGAGAAACTGATACGCGTATCCGAAAGCCGCTCCGGTTCCACCGTCGGCGTCACCGGCGCGCTCTACGCCATGCGCCGCGAGCTGTTCGAACCCTTGCCAGCCGGCACCGTGCTGGACGACGTATTGATCCCCATGCGGATTGCGGCGGCCGGCCGACGGGTGGTGTTCGAACCACGCGCGCTGGCTTGGGATCAGCCACCGCAACAGCCGGCGGAAGAACGCAGGCGCAAGATCCGCACGCTTGCCGGCAACTATCAGCTGATCCAGCTGGCGCCGTGGCTGTTGTGGCCGGACAGCAATCCGCTGTGGTTCCGCTTTGTCAGCCACAAGGTGCTGCGGTTGTTGGCGCCGTGGTTGTTGCTGTTGTTCGCAGTGACGGCGGCTGCGCTGGCCACCCGCCACCCGATGTATGCATGGTTGCTGCTGCTCCCGCTCGCTGGCATGACGCTGGTGGTGGTCGAGCGGTTGTTGCCCGTGGCTGGGCGCTGGTTGCCGGTGCGCCTGGCAGTGGCCTTTTACTACCTCAACCTGTTCGCCGCACAGGCGCTGATCGCCTTCACCCGCAACCGAGGGCTGCACCTATGGTGATCCGGCGCGAAGACAGCGATCGGGCGTCAGGCATTCGCGGGCGGTTGGGCGAGCTGTGCTACAGCGGTGGCGTATTGCCGCCGCTGCAGCGGATGCGCGCCTGGTGGCAGAAGGAACTGCGCATCCTGGCCTATCACCGCGTGATGCCGCTGCCCGATCCCCGGAGCTACGACTTCGATCTCGAACTCGTCAGCGCGTCGCCGCAACGCTTTCGTGAGCAGATGCAGCTGCTCAAGCAGCGCTTTTACCCGATGCGGCTGACCGACGTGGCGGCTGCGCTGGATGCGGGCGATGCGCTGCCACCGGACGCCGTGGCGGTGACGTTCGACGATGGCTACGACGACAACTATCGCATCGCGTATCCCATCCTGCAGGAGCTCGGCATTCCGGCCACGTTCTTCGTTTCCACCGGGCACATCGATTCGGGCCAACCATTTGCCTACGATTGGCTGATGCACATGATTCTGCTCACCACCGCGAGGCGGCTGGTCCTGCCGGAGCTCGGCATGGACCTGCCGTTGCCGGATACGCGTGATGAACGCCGCCTGCTGGGCGGCAAGGTCTTGCTGAACATGAAGAACATCGGCGCGCTCGACCAGTCGGCGTTGGTCGCGCGGCTGGAGCGCGAATGGCAAATGCCCAGCGACGCCGCGACGCCCGATGCGTGCCGACCGATGACCTGGGCGCAGCTGCGGGAAATGCAGGCGGCGGGCTTCGAGATCGGCTCGCATGGCGTCCATCACCGGATGCTGGCCAAGCTGCCGCGGGATGAAATGGAGCACGAGGTACGCCAGTCCAGGACGGCGCTGGAGCGCGAACTCGCGCCGGCGACGATGCTGATGTCCTATCCGGTCGGCGGCGACCGCGCGTTCGACCGCCATGTGATCGAGGCCACCACGGCAGCCGGATTCCAGCTCGCCGTCTGCTATATCTGCGGCACCAATTCGCAGCCCTCCACCAATCGCTATGCGCTGAACCGGTTGCCGGTCGAGCGCAACATGGGGCCGGGGTGGTTCGCCGCGATGCTGACCCTGCCCAGCCTGATGAGCTACCCCACGACTCCCTACGCGGCTGCATCCGATCAGGTCCCCGCATGTTCCCCCTGATCCTTCTCTATCTGGTGCTGACCATCGTCCGACCACAGGACTACATGCCGATGCTGGCGGGCGTGCCGCTGTTGCCGGTGGTACTGATGCTGGCGTTCGCATGCTGGCTGATCTCGCACGCGAAAACCTCTGCGGCCCCGCAGTTCCTTCTTCTGCCGGCCTTTCTGGCGGTACTTATGCTTTCGCAGGTCGCCAACGGCTGGTCCGGTGGCGCGCTGGACCAGCTCACGAAATTCGGACCGGTGGTGATCGCCTTTTTCGTGTTCGCGGCGTGCTGCACCAGCCAGCAGCGCGTCACCATGGCGATGACGGTTTTCGTGCTGTGTTCGATCGTGCTGGCGCTGCACGGGGTGGAACAGCACAGAACCGGCATCGGCTGGACCGGTATGCCGATGAGCGACGATGGGCGCATCCAGTACGTGGGAATCTTCAACGATCCGAACGACCTCGGGCTGCTGTTCGCGGCGACGGTGCCGATGGCGTTTTTCCTCAGGCATCGCAGCACAGGCTTTGTGCTGCGATGGTTCTGGCTCGCCGGCGCCTTGCTGCTGCTTTACGGCACCTACTTGACCAACTCGCGCGGCGCCATGCTCGCGGTACTGGTGGTTGCCGGCGTATACGTATGGCATCGACGCGGCCTGTTGACCGCCGGCATGTGTGGCGTCGTCGGGCTGGCGTGCATGAAATTGCTGTCGTCGCGCATGCAGGAGCTCGATGCAGGCGAGGAGTCCGCGTCCGGGCGTGTGGATGCCTGGTACGCCGGCATGCAAATGTTCCTGTCGCACCCATTGTTCGGCGTCGGCGCCGGCAATTTCACCGACTACAACGATCTCACGGCGCACAACTCCTTCGTGCTGGTGCTGGCCGAAACAGGTTTCGTCGGCTTCATGTTGTGGCTGGCGTTTGTCGGCTACACCTTCTGGATGGTGCTGATCGTGCTGCGTCACAAACCGGAGCCGGCCGTGGATGCACAACAGTCGAAGCGCTGGCTCGCCGAGCAGGAGATGGCACTGGCCCTGCTGTTGTCGCTATGCGGCTTGTTCTTCGCGGCGTTCTTCCTGAGCCGCAGCTACATGATCGTGCTGTACCTGTTCGCCGCCCTGGTGACGGGCTATTACATTGGCGCGCAGCAGCGGTATCCGGAACTTCCGGCTTTCAGCCTGTCCAACCAATGGTGGCGCTGGGTGCCGGCGACGATGGGCAGCATTGTCGGCTTGTACGTACTGGTTGCCGTGCTGTTGCGCACCGCATGAGCGCCCGGATCGCCCGCCTGACTGATTGCGGTCACCACCTGCAGCGTGGGGAGCAGGCGCCATGAGCGGCTGGTATGAAACAGTCTTCAGCCGACTGCTCTACCCCGCCTATGAGACGGGCCTGCGCCGACGACAAACGCTGCGCTATCTCGAGGCCTACCAGCGGGACCAGTGGTTGACGCCGGAGCAGATCGCCACGCTGCAATGGACGCGCCTGAAGCAACTGCTCGAGCACTGCCAGCGCGAAGTACCGTACTACCGGCAGCGCTGGCGCGAGCTGGGCATCGAGGTGGCTGACATCCGCAACCTCGACGACTATGCGCGGCTGCCACTGCTGACCAAGGCGGACATCCGCAATCACTTCGACGCACTCACCGCGGAGAGCTGGCGCGGGCGCCTGCAGACCAAGGCCACCGGCGGTTCCACCGGCGAACCGCTGCGTTTCGGTTTCAACCGCGAAAGCAACGACCGCCGCACCGCGGTGATGTGGCGCGGCTATGGCTGGGCCGGTTCGCGCATGGGTCGACGCACGCTGTTCCTGTGGGGCGGTGCCGTCGGCGAGCCGAGTCGCGCGCACCGGTTCAAGGATCGTCTGTACAACGCGGCATTCGCGCGGCGCGTGCTCGACAGCTTCCACATGACCGAGTCGAACATGGCGCAGTATGCCGATGCGATCGATCGCTATCGTCCGCAGGTCATCGTCGCCTATGTCGGTCCGCTGGTGCGGCTGGCGCAATGGCTCATGGCCAGCGGACGAAAAATCTGGCGACCGCACGCCATCATAGGTGCGGCCGAGGCCTTGCACGAATTTCAGCGGGACATCGTCCAGCAGGCCTTCGGTTGCCCGGTCTTCAACACCTATGGATGCCGCGAATTCATGCTGATCGCGGCGGAATGCGAGCAGCACCGCGGGCTGCACGTGAATGCCGATCACCTGGTGGTCGAACTGCCCCCTTCGGCAAGCACGCCGGCCGATGCGCGAAGCGGCGAGGTGGTGATCACCGACTTGTTCAACTACGGCATGCCGCTCGTGCGTTACGCCAATGGCGACCGGGCTACGGCATCCGACGGCCCCTGCGACTGCGGGCGCGGTTTGCCTCTGCTCGCCCGGGTCGACGGTCGCGTGCTCGATGCAATCCGCACGCCGGCCGGCCACGTCCTGCCCGGCGAGTTCTTTCCGCACATGCTGAAAGACGTGTACGGACTGCAACGCTTCCAGCTGGTGCAGCGACAGCTCGACCGGCTCGATCTTTCCATCGTGCGCGGGGTGGGCTTCGACGATACCTCGCTGGCGTACATCCGCCGCGAGGTAGGCAAGGTGCTCGGCGACAGCGTCGCCCTGCACTGCCATTTCGTCGACGATATTCCGCTGACGCCAAGCGGCAAGCTGCGCGTTACCGTTTCCGAATTGCCGTCGTGATTTCTGCGCCGATGAACATCCACCCCATGAACATCACGCATGTCGTCGAGAACCTGAATCGCGGCGGCTTGGAACGCATGGTGCTCGAACTGGTCAAGCTGCAGCACCGGCAAGGCCATCGCTGCCAGGTGGTGTGCCTGTTCGAACGCGGCACGCATGCGCACGAACTGGATGAACTGGGCATCCCGGTGCGCGCCTGCGGCAAACGGCAGGGGCTGGATTTGCGCGCGCTGGCGCGGGCGCGGCGGATGGTACGCAGCCACGCCACGGACGTGCTGCACACCCACAATGCCGTGGCGCATTACCAGGCAGTGCTGGCCACCTGCGGTCTCGGCGTGCGTCGGGTCATCAATACCCGCCACGGCATGGGCAGCAACCGTCGAGCCGGTCGACGCGAGTGGTTGTACCGTCGCGCGCTGGCGCGTACCGATGCGGTCGTTACGGTCTGCCAGGCGGCGTGTCGCGACGCGATCAGGCGCGGCATCATGCCGGCGGCCATGGCGAAGGTCGTGCCCAACGGCATCCGGGTGGAGTCTTTCCTGACCGCCAATGCAGCGATGCGGGAGCGACTGCTGCGGATACTGCAGCTGCCCGCGCAGACATGGGTGATCGGCAGCGTCGGCCGGCTCAACTGGGCCAAGGACCAGGCCGGCCTTATCCGCGCCTTCCGCCAGGTGCATGAACAGCGGCCCGATACGGGGCTGGTGCTGATTGGCGACGGCGAGCTGCGTGCGGAACTGCAGCAATGCGCGATCACCGAAGGCGTTGCCGACAACGTGCACTTTCTCGGCGATCGCAACGACGTGGCGGAGCTGTTGCAGGGATTGGACCTGTTCGTGCTCTCCTCGCTGACCGAAGGCTATTCGATGGCCTTGCTGGAAGCGTGCGCGGTGGCGCTGCCGATCGTGGCCACGGCGGTGGGTGGTAATGGAGAGATCGTGCACGACGGCAGCACTGGTCGGCTGGTGCCGCCGGCTGATCCGGCCGCGCTGGCGAACGCCATGCTGGACCTGCTGCGGAAGCCGGAACAGGCGCTCGCGCTGGGTCGTGGGGCGCGCACATGGGTGGAGCAACATGGTTCACTGGAAGCCATGGCACTGCGCTATGCCAGCCTCTACCTCGGCTCGACGGACTGAACGATGCGATGAAGATACTCATCCTCACCAACCTGTTTCCGAGCCCTTGGGATCCGCTACGCGGAGCGTTCAACCGCCAGCAATTCGAGCGCCTGGGGCGGCGCCATGACGTGGACGTGCTGACCGCTGTCGACTTTCGCCAGCGTCTGCGCGGCGTGCGCGGCGAAATCACGGTCAGCGATCTGCACACGGATCATTTCGTGTTCGTGTATCCACCGCGCATCGGGCGTTCGCTGCACGCGGTGTGCTGGCTGCTTTCGCTGTGGTGGCAACGTGGGCGGAGTCTGCGCGCGGCGCACTACGATTGCGTGCTGGCGAGCTGGGCGTACCCCGATGCCGTCGCCGTGGCCTGGTTCGCGCGCCGTCTGGGCATTCCCTATGTGGTCAAGGTTCACGGCAGTGACCTCAACGTGCAGGCCACTCACGCATGGCGCCGCCCACAGATCCGTTCGGCCCTGCGTCATGCGGACGCCGTGGTCGCGGTGAGCCGTGGGCTGGCTGACAAGGCGATAGCCTTGGGCGTCGAAGCATCCCGCGTGCATGTCGTCTACAACGGCGTGGACCCCGTCTTGTTCGCACGCCGTTCGCGTAGCGAGGCACGTATGCGGCTGGGCCTTTCCGCCGATACGCCATTGTTGCTGTATGTCGGCAACCTGAAATCCAGCAAGGGTTGCCTCGACCTGCTGGAGGCGTTTCCCGCCGTGCTGGCGGCGCGGCCGAAAGCCCGCCTGATCTATGTCGGCGCCGGACCGGCACGCGCCGCGATGCTCGAACGTGCCGCCGCACTCGGATGCAGCGGGCGCGCGCAGTGGGTCGATGCCGTGCCGCATGCCGCCCTGGGTGACTGGTTCAATGCGGCCGACCTGCTGTGTCTGCCCAGCCACAACGAAGGCGTGCCGAACGTGGTGCTTGAGGCCATGGCTTGCGGCACCCCGGTGGTGGCCAGCGATGTGGGTGGCATTCCGGAAGTGGTACCGGAATACGCCGGTATCCTGGTGCCGCCGCATGCACCGGCAGCCCTGTCCGCCGCCCTGATCGATGCCAGCGCACGAAGCTGGGACGCCGCGCTGATCGCCGCGCATGCCGGGGAATTTCGCTGGGAAGACAACGTCAACCGGCTGGACCGCATCCTGTGCGACGTCGCCGCCGCGTCAGCCATCGCCCTCGGTGCCTCGACATGAAGATCCTCTACCACCATCGAACACGCGGACGGCATGTCGAGGGCGTGCACATCCGGGGCATCGTGCACGCCCTGCGCGAGCTCGGCCATGAGGTGAACGTGATGTCTTTTCCGGGCGCCGATCCCGAACGCGAACCGTCCGCACAGGCCGGCACCGGGGGCGGCCGTCTGGCGGGCCTCGTCGCACGCCTGCCCGGCGTGCTGTTCGAGGTGTTCGAGCTCGGCTACAACGTGATCACCTTGTTGCGCATGCGGGCAGCCATCCGCCGCCTGCGGCCGCAGCTGATTTACGAACGCTATTCGCTGTTCCTGTTCGTCACGGTGTGGCTGGCCCGACGGCACGGTATTCCACTGGTACTGGAGATCAATGATTCGGCCTTGGTCGAGCGGGTACGTCCGCTGTACCTGAAGGCGCTGGCGCGCCGCGTCGAAGGCTGGTGCCTGCGCCAGTGCACGGGCCTTGTGTTCATCTCCGGCCACTTTCGCGATCAGGCCCGTAACGCCTACGGCGATATCGCGCCATCGGTGATTTCGCCGAACGCGGCCGACCTGGTGCAGTTCGACCCCGCACGCTTCGACCGGGCACGGCTGCGTGCCGAACGTGGGCTCACCGATCGCGTGGTGTGCGGTCACGTCGGCGCCTTCGCGCACTGGCACGGTGTCGACCGCTTTGTCGAGGAGATCGCCGCGTGCCTGGCCGAAACCCCGCAACTGGCGCTGGTCTTCATCGGCGACGGGCGCACGCTGCCCGCCGTGCGTGCGCTTGTGGCCGCACGTGGCCTTGCCGACCGGGTGCTGCTGCCAGGCCGGGTAGCGCATGCCGACATCGCCACCTGGATCGCCTGCATGGACTACGCCGTGTTGCCCAATTCCAACGAATACGGCTCGCCGATGAAGCTGTTCGAACTGATGGCGATGGGGGTGGCTGTGGTGGCACCCGACTATGCCCCGGTCGCCGAGGTGATCGGCGACGGCCGCACCGGCTGGCTGTTTCCGCGCGGGCGCACCGATGTCTGCGTGCAACGCGTGCTCGACCTGGTTGCCCGCGCCGATGAGCGCAAGCGTGTCGGCCTGGCGGCACGCGATTACATCGTTCGCGAGCGTCAGTGGCGCAACAACGCCGAGCAGCTGTTGACCCTGATGCCCGCGCAAGAGAGCAGCCCGCTGATGGTGCCCGCCCTGCTGGCCTTGGTGGTGATGCTGGTGGCGGCGGCGCTGCTGGCGCGGGCGATCCGCGCCCGCAACATGCAGATCTGGCTGGGCAGCTACCTGCGCCGGCGTTCGCCGGCACGCGCCGAAGCCGGCCCGGTGCATGTGATGTTCTGCTTCGTCGATCACTTCGAACCGGCCTGGGGCAAGGTAGACCTTCCCACCCAGCGCGCGCGCGTCGATCGCTGGTGCCGCGACTACCGCGTACTTGCCGCCACCCATCGCGACGCCGACGGTCGCCCGCCGCAGCACACGTTCTTCTATCCCGAGGAGGAATACCTCGAGGAGCACCTGGAAAAGATCGCCGCGCTGTGCGCGGAAGGCTACGGCGAGATCGAGATCCACCTGCACCACGACGACGACAACGAGGAAAATTTCCGCGCTACGATAAGCCGGTTCAATGAACTCCTGCACGAGCGTCACGGCGCGTTGCCGCGCGACCCGCGCACCGGCCAGCTGCGCTTCGCCTTCATCCACGGCAACTGGAGCCTGGACAACTCGCGCGCGGACGGACGCTGGTGCGGCATCAACAACGAGCTGATCCTGTTGCGCGAGCTGGGTTGCTACGCCGACTTCACCCTGCCCTCGGCGCCGAGTGACACGCAGACGCGCATGATCAATGCGATCTACTACGCCACCGATGATCCATTGCTCCCGAAATCCCACAACACGGGCGTGCCGGTACGCGTCGGCGGAAAGGCCACTGGCGATCTGATGATCGTGCAGGGTCCGTTGGGACTGAACTGGCGTGAGCGCCGCTTCGGCCTGATTCCGCGCATCGAGAATGCGGACGTGCGTCGCGCCTGCCCGCCCACGCCGGCGCGCGTGGATGGGTGGGTGCGTACCGGCATCCATGTCGAGGGACGACCCGAGTGGGTCTTCGTGAAAGTGCACACCCACGGCACCCAGGAGCGCGACATGGACACCCTGCTCGGGGCGGCCGCGCATGCCATGCACGAGCACCTGGAGCGCGTCTACAACGATGGCGAACGGCACCTGCTGCACTATGTGACATCGCGCGAGATGTACAACATCATCAAGGCCGCCGAGGCGGGCAAGTGTGGCGACCCGAACGCATGGCGCGATTTCGAGCTGCCGCCTCCTGTTACCCGTACGGCGGCTGTTGCGTTGGAACAATAGCCGGAGCCATGGAGTTTTCCGTCATGCTGAACACGTTGAAACGGTGGGCCGCGATCGCCGCTGAAGTGCGCCGGCTGCCCCGGGTCGAGGTCGACCTTCAATGTGCCGGGACAGCCGGCAACGATCCCTTCTACGAACGCATCGTGCGCGACTTCTATCGCGAGGCGAGACAACGCCACCGCAAATTTCCGCTGGTGCGCCAGTATGAATACGGCTTCTGCCTGTGCGCCCTGCCAAGGAACTTCGACGACTATTTCCGCATGATCGAAGGCGCCGCGCGGCGCAACTACAAGAAGTCGCTTCGCCTTGGCTATTATTTCGCGCGGCTCGACTACAACGCCCATGTGGATGAGATCACCGCCATCATCGGCTCGACCGATGCGCGCCAGGGCAGGCCGATGCCGACGGAGCTGGTGACCCGCGCAAGTGCAGGCATCAGCGATCCGCCCTCACGCTCGGACCGGCACGATTACCCCTACTACGGCATCTTTCGCGAGGGCCGGTTGTACGCCTATGCCAGCTGCCTGATCGCGGGCGAGCTGTGCGCGATCCAGACCATATTCGGACACGCCGATTACCAGGATGACGGCATCGTGCCGATGCTGATCATCAGCCTGGCCGAGTGCGCGATCAGGGATTATCCGCACGTCCGGTATTACGCGTACGGAAGCTATTACGGCGCGTCGGTGACGATGCAGCGCTTCAAGAGGAAATTCGGCTTCATGCCGCACATCGCGCGCTGGACCCTGGGCGCCTGAACCGTTATGTCGACCATCCGGGTCGGCGACCTCTCAGGAGGTTGCCTTCGCCGGCGCTCCCTGCAGGGCGCCAAGGCCGCGCATCAGCATCCGGCCCGGCGGCCCGAGGCGATCGGTGATCACGGTCATCAACGCATAGTCGTCGTCGCTCCAGTAGCGCACCAGGAAGCTGGCCGGCAGGAAGACCACGACGAAGACCATGCCCGCCGCGATGAAACCGAAGCGGCTGTGGAGCAGGACGACGGTCAGCCAGGCCATCGTGGTGGCTGCCACCGCCACTGCCAGCAGGCGTGCCATCGCTGCGACAGGCAGACCGCCCGCAGTGGTGCGGCGCAGATAGATGATCGCCAGCCCCAGTTCGGCGAAACGGGTTCCGGCATAAGTGAGGACCGCGCCGGCCAGCCCGTAGAACGGGATCAGCGCGATACCGAGCACGGCATTGACCACTAGCGCCATGATCGAGATGCGCACCCGGTCGTCCTGGCGGTCGATCACGATCTGGAAAGCGGCGATGCTGTTGCCGATCAACAGCAGGCCGGACAGCACCAGCGTGGCTTCGATCGCCGGGATCGCCTGGACATAGCGCTGGCCATACATCAGGGTGACGATTTCCGGTGTGGTCACCAGCCCTACCCCGGCGATGATGAGTCCTGCGGCCCAGTAGAAACGCGTGGCGTCGGCCAGCAGGCGTGCCGCTTGTTGCTGGCCATTCTGGCCGAAGGATTTGGCCATGTAGGGCAACAGGGTTGCGGTGAGTCCCACCGAAAAAAGATCGACCGCACCCCGTGTCAGCGTGGCCGCAATCGCGAAGAAGCCCACGGCTGTCGAGGTGGAGAAAGTGTTGAGCAGGAACACTTCGATCATGCTCGCCTTGAGCGAGATCAACAGCACCAGCGCCGCCGTCAGGCGCAGATGCCGGGACAGCCGGCGACTTGTCTCGGCAGGTATCGGACCGGCCGTGAGTGGACGGCAATATCTGCGAAAGGACAGCCGGTTGATCAGGTTGATGATCAGGCAGGCCACCGCGAACAGCGCGATGAAGTCGATCACCGGCGCGTGGATGAGCGTGGCCGAACCGATCAGTCCGATTCCGATCACGCCGGAGAGAACCGTGGAGATGGCTGCGGGTTCAAACCGCTCCTGGCCCTTCTCGATGGCGACCAGCATGAAGTAGTTGGCCTTTGCCGCCACTGCAATGACGACGAATACGGTTACTGGAAGCAGGAACTGTTGCCATTCGCTGGGCTGGATGATGGCTGTCATCAGCACGAACAGCGTGAGGACGACCAAGGTACTGAGATGCTGGTACCCGCTGAGCCGATGCGCGATATGCGAGGCGATGTCCGGTGCTCCCGCACCATCGGCCTCGGCGATGAACTTGGTCGACGAAGTGGTCAGCGCATGGTTGCTGCATGTCATCAGCCAGCCGCAAAGCCACAAAGTGAAGGCGTAGCGACCGAAGTCGGCCGGGCCCAGGGTCCGCGCGATCCAGATGCTGACGACGAGGCCGAGCGCATATTCGACGTAGGTCGCGGCCGAGACCAGGGTAATGCTTCGCAGTACAGCCATGCGGCGGTTCATGGTTTCGCCTGTTTCGCGCCGGAAGTGGCCCCGCCGGACACGGCCATTCCACTGCCCGCCGGTTGCCGGATCAGCCAGGCCACCACGCCACTGCCGCGGTTGTTCCAGTTGAATCGGCGCAGGGTATCGGCGTCGATGGCGCAAGCCTTGTTGTACGAATGGCTGATCGCGGCGAGTCGGCGATCGAGCGCTGCACGCTGCTGCGGATCGCGCTCGAAGTAGCGCGCGGCGGCGACGGGCAGCGCCAACTCCACCGTATGGGCATCGCTGTACCAGCCTTCGGACTCCTGGATCCGGTCCATCGCCTCCTTGCTGGCGTGTGCCGATGACCAATACCAGGCAATCTGCCCGTCATCGCCCGAGCAGGGGTTGCGCCAGCCGTGCGGGTTCAGCATCTGCTCGGGACGGATCCAGCCGTAGCGCTCCATGTAGCGGCCAAAGTCAGTGATCATCGGCGGGATGCGTTGGTCGCCCGTCACCAGCCACGCATGCCACAGGCCATCGATGATGTTCTCGCTCATCCACGGCGAGCTGCCACGCACTTCCCTGGCCGGGTCCCAGTCGCCCCCTTCGTGCATGAGCCAGCTGTTGCGCCACGACCCGTCGTTGCCGAGCTTGTCGGGGTTGTTTCGCTGATGGTCGTAAAGCCAGCCGATACGGTCCTTGATGCGTCCCAGATAACGGGCGTCGCCAGTCAATTCGTACGCGCTGACGGTTTCCAGCAGCCCCAGCCCGGCAAAGCGCTCGGTGAATTCCTGCCGGGGGTCACTGTAGGGACCGGGCGGATTGTTCCAGCCGCCGTTCTCCCACAGCGTCATCATCTTGTCGATCGTATCGGTGTCGTACTGGCTGTCGTCGCCGGTCAGGCCGAGCGCCAGCAGGGTCGGTTCCACGTAGACGTACTTCACGTCGCATGGCTTGTGGTTGTAGGTCCAGCCGCCGGCGCAGAACGGGCTCATCGCCAGGCCACTGCGCTGGATGTACTTCATGTAGAAGTGATAGCTCAGTTCGGCGGCCTGCAGATAATCGTAGCGGCCAGTGCGGATGTAGGCCTTGTACAGCGTCGAAGGGCGATCGAACAGCCATGCACTGGGATCGCCGACAGGCAGTTTTCGAGCCCACTCGAACTGCGTGGACACAAAGCCGGCCTGCGCTTCGCCAGCATTGGCTGGCCACTGCGGGCCGGCAATCAGCGATTCGCACAGCCACGCCGGTGTCAACGTCGCCAACGCGGCGGATACCTTCGTTCCCTGCTCGGCATCGACCAGTCCAGCGCTGTATGGCCAGCCGGCCAACTCGAGCGTGCGCGGCTTCCCCAGCGCAAAGTAGAACGTGTGCTGTTCCCCCGGCCGGGCATGGAACTGGGCGCGGACAGCGCGGATGCTGCCGTCCTTGCCATGCCAGCGCAAGGTCGTCTGGACGGCTGCAGGCACCTCCGCACCATGCTCGTCGAGGATGCGCAGCAGGCGCGTATCGCGCAGCACGCCAGGGGGGAACGGAATACCGACGGACACCGCCACGGCCGTAGCGACGCCGGCATTTCCATGCAGCTCGATACGCTGGTTCGCCACAATGTCGGGCGACGTGGCGGGACGTTTTTCACTGGCGGGCGAGACCGCCAAGGACATGGCCGCGGCGGTTTGCGAGCCGGAACGACCAGGCCTGGCGGCGGTCACGGCACTCGCATGCGTCGCGCCAATCAGCGTGAGCACGCAGGCCAAGATCAGGACGTGGCGCGACGCGAGCCCGGGTCGATGCCAGGCCGGGGAACGTGAGCGCTTGCTGCAAATGGTGACGATGCCGATCATTCACGCCACCGAAGTCAGCGGCACGGTTCGCGCGAGGTGCTGTTCCCATGACAATGCCGTGCGGACGATGAAATCCAGATCATCGTATTGCGGTCGCCAATCCAGCCGCTGCTTGAGGCGATCGCTGCAGGCGATCAACATCGGCGTATCCCCTGGGCGCCGGGGCAATTCGAGCACCGTCAGGGGCCGGCCACAGGCGCGTTGCACCGCCTCGATCACCTCGCGCACGCTGTAGCCATGGCCGTAGCCGCAGTTGAGCGTCAGCGACTCGCCGCCACCACGCAGGTGATCGAGCGCATGCAAGTGCGCCGCGGCCAGATCCTCGACGTGGATATAGTCGCGAATGCCCGTGCCGTCCGGCGTAGCGTAGTCGGTGCCAAAAATCGACAGGCTGGCGCGCTTGCCGACCGCGTGTTCGCAGGCCACCTTGATCAGCAGCGTCGCCTGCGGCGTGGAATGTCCGATCCGCCCCAGCGGATCGCAACCGGCCACGTTGAAATAGCGCAGGACCACGTGCCGCATCGCACCGGTGGCGCAAAAGTCGCGCAGCATGGTCTCGGACATCAGCTTCGACGCGCCATACGGGTTGATCGGCTGGGTCGGAGTGTCCTCGTCGGCAATGCCGCTGTCGGTCGCGCCGTAGACCGCAGCGGTGGACGAAAAGATGAAATGGTCCACGCCAGCCCCGGCGCAGCAGGTGAGCAGGTTCTGCGTATTGCAGGTGTTGTTGCCGTAGTACTTGAGTGGATTGCTGACCGATTCGGGCACGACGGTATGCGCGGCGAAATGCAGCACCGCATCGACGTGATGTTCGCCCATCACGCGCGCGACCAGTTCGCCATCGCCGACACTGCCGACCACCAGCTCGGCGCCGCGTACCGCATCGCGGAAACCGGTGCTCAGGTTGTCGATGACGACAACGTGCTCACCGCGCGCGACGAGCTGCTGGACCACATGACTGCCTATGTACCCGGCGCCGCCGGTGACGAGGACTTCGTTCATGACGGCACACCTGCGGTGGCGACGGGAAAATGGCTCGAGAGCCAGTGCTCGATGTCGTCGAGCAGCCGGTTGCGGTCACACGTGAGGCTGTAGGTATGGTCCGCTTCGCGGATGAAGCGGGTGCTGACGCCGGGCCGCGTGACCACGCGGCCAAAACACTCGCGGAATTGGCGGGCATGATTGAAGTAGTTGCTGATGCCACCGCTGTAGATGAGCCTGAGTTTCAGGCCGCGGTCGAGCATGCCGGCGAAGTCGGCACGCACGACATCCCGTGGCATGGCGGCCACCGAAAAGACCGGTTCGGTGCTGCGCGGTGTCGGCGGATGGCGACGGGGCGCGAGCGCGCGCAGCCAGCGTCCTGCATCGAACAGGCGCGGAAGATAGTGCCGCAGGCGATAGCCAACGGTCCGGTAAGCGTAACCATCGAGAAAGATGGCGCCCGCCACGCTGGCATCGGTACACGCCACCGCATGCGCGTTCTGGGCGCCGGAACACAACCCGATCAGCACGACACGCGTGCAACCCGATTGCCGGCTCAGCAAGCTCACGGCATCGGCCACGTCGGCACGAACCTGCTGGTCCCGCGTTTGCGGTTCACCGCTGGCGCCACTGTCGCCGACGGTGGACAGGTCGAAACGCAGCGTCGGATAGCCACAGGCATTGAGTCGCCGGGTCAGCTCTACATGCAACCGGAACGGCCCGATCCGATGGACCAGCCCGGCGTTCAACACGATCACCCCCACGGCGTGCGTGTTTGCCGGCACTCCCGCTACTCCCACCATATGGTGGGCCCGCCCGAAACGGAACGCCTGCTCCTTCATCAGGCGAGCTCCCGCACATGCGCCGTCACTGCCTGGATCACCGCGTGCGACAGGATCGCCATTTCCAGCCGGCCCAGGTCTTGCCACGGGGTTGGTGGTTGCAAGGTTTTTACCTGGGAGGCGTGGAAGCCGAGGCTTTGCCACTCGCGTGCCGCCTCGGGTTCAAGCGAATCAAGTATCCAAGTGGTGGGTACGTTTGCCGGTCCGCAGCGCAGCTCGATCAATGCCTGACGCAAACCTGTGCCGATCGGAAAACCGAGCCACTGGCCGGCGGCGTCGGACGCCTGGCGTGGCGAGCAAAAACGCTGAGGGTCCTGCCGTAACGCCGCCTGCATGACATCCATGCGCGCCACGTAAGCCGTGCCGTCAAGCACCGGATCCCACACGACCAGTTCGCTGAAGCGAGCCGCCTCGGCCGCCGCAAGCGCGATGCTGCCGCCGAGGCGGGCACCGAAGGCGACGATCCTGTCGGTCCTGCTGCGCCGGCGCAATTCGTTGGCGGCATCGCGCGTATTGGCCAGGCAGCGCTGCCAGTCGACCTCGTCGCTGGCGCCGGCCGAATCACCGCAACCGTAGTAATCGAATCGCAGTACCGCGATGCCTTCTGCGGCGAGCGCATGGGCCAGCTGCCGATAGAGGCGGTGACAGCGGATCTGCTCCTGGCCCAACGGCGGACACAGCAGCACGGCCTTTCCCGCTGACGCGCCAGCAGGCTGATACAACCCGAACAGCTCTGCGTCCGCCCCAAAGTAGAGCGGCAAGTCGGCCTCGATCGGTGTCGTCAGCATGGTCACCGCCGGTACACCACGCCGAAAAATATTTCGGTCTCGCGGTAGCTTTGGCTCGCTGCATTGCTGTTGCGCCGCTGCTGTATCACCGAGGCGTGCCAGTTCCAGTGCGAGGTCCATTGCTGGCCCAAGTCGACGCCGAGGCGGACGGTGGAATCGCGTCGCCCGAGGTCGCTGTAGGTCAGCCGCTCGCCATCGGCGAAGCACGTCAGCGTCAGTGTCGGCTGCATGCGATAGGCCAGGCTCAGGACGCCACCGTGACTGGTCTGGTCGAAGGTCGGGTCGTTGAGATATTGCAGCCTGCCGACGATGGGCGTCACCGACAGCGTCAGTCGCTCGGTGTGAAAGGCGTAGATCGCCTCAAGCCGGCGCTCCTGGTAGACCTGCGGATTGATGGTCGCATTGCCGGTGCTGATGACGCCCCCGCTGTTGCCAAGGGCCTTGTCCAGCGGCTGCAGCATGTCCTGTGCCGCGTCGGAATACTGGTAGACGCCGGCAAGCGTGAACGTGGTGCGCAGCGTCGGCCGCCACTCGAAGGTCATGCGCGCCAAAGGTTTCGATGCATTCGGCGCATGGGGAAAGTGCAGTTGCGACCAGCCGATCATCACGTCGGTATCGAACCGCGCCCGCTTGTTGGTGTAGTGGGCGTACACCTCGTCACGGTCGAAATTGGTGTTGGTGCTGTTGTCGAACCTGACGTGCTGGGTTTCGGCGTTGATCGAGAACTGATCGGTGGGGCTGATATCCCTGAACAGGCGGAATGCAGCCAGACCACGGGAAGAGTTGAAGTCATCAACCTTCGACGCGTAGCTGGAGATGTACTGGAGCTCCGCCTGCCCGCGCAGCGCGTTGCCGAACCGCAGGTGCAGGATGGGCCCCAGTGAAAGCACGTTTGTCTGTTGCTGGTTGCCTGGCGCATTGCTGGCGAGTGAATCGACGGGTTGTATTCCCGCATAGTCCATCACGGAGAAATCGAGTCGCTGCGGCAACACGGTCCAGTTCGCCTGGCCAGCCAGCTGGGTCTGTGTCTGGCTGTCGAACCGGTTGCCGAGGTAGTCGTGATATTCCAGCGCGCCGGTGATGTTGGCCTGCAACGTCGAGCCTTGCTGCAGGTACGTGAAGCTGAGGCCCGGGATCAGTTCATTCTGGCTGACCGGGTTCGCGCTGCTCAGGGTGATGTTGTCGCTGTGCTGGATGCCGGCGTACAAGGTGTAGTCGAGCGTGCCTCCCCATGCCAAACCCGAGCCCGCGGCGAGCGCAAGCGCCAAGGCGCGAGCTACCGTGATGGATGCCGGCATGTCCCCTCTCCTTTGGATGGGCCGTGGTTGGATCACTCTTTGGAACACAGCACGAAAACGCCTAGGGCGACTGGTTGAACACCACCCCGGCCATCTTCCCCGGATCAAAATTGGCGACAGACTGATTGATGGCTGACGGGGTGTCGCGCCCGTAACCGGCGACGACGATGACGAAGTCGGCCAGGTCCGACAGGATGCGCGCGTCGGGCGAGCCCTTGATTGCCGGCCCATCCAGAAAGATGTAGCGGTCCGCATAACGGCAGCGCAGCGAATCGAGCAGCGTGCGCATGCGGAACGACGAGAAGTATTCGCCACTGTTCTCGCGCACCTTGCCCGCCGGAATCAGCCGCAGACGAGGGATGCCGGTGCGATAGATGATCGAGCCGATGTCGACCTTGGGAAGCTCGAGGAGGTCGATCAATCCGCCCGTGGTCGGGCTCACGCTCAGCATCTTGTGCTGACCCGGATAACGCAGATTGCAGTCGATCAACAGGCTGGTCTTGGCCTCGTCGAAGGCGAAGGCGGTAGCCAGGTTGCACGCGACGAAGCTGCCGCCGGAACCTGGACTTACTGATACGACCAGCGTGACGAAATTCTGCGGCCCCGCCAGGCCGAGCAGACGGGTGCGGATCTCGCGAAACGCGTCCGATTGCTGGCGAACCGATTCTTCGCGGTGAATCATCCGCCGCTGTTCGAGCTGTAACGGAGCGAGCGCGCTGCCATTGCCCGCCACGTCCATCCGGGAAATTTCGTGGCTTGCCGAAGAGTGCTTTTCAAAAGCGTGCGCTTCGGCGTCGGTCACATTGCTGACGCGTTCGGAAAACACCTTGTCGCCCGAGCTTTTCATACTCGTCCCTTCAGCCTCAATGCGAACAGGATCAGGTACACCGCAGCGACTCCCGCGACGATCAATGCCAACATGATGTTGTGCAGATGATCGCGACGCCGGTCGCGTGGCGTGGGATAAAACGGGATCGCGGCAAGCACCGTCAGCCCGGTCGCGCGCTCGAGCTGCCAGACCGAACGCACCCGTGGATCGAACCGCACCAGGCCAAACAGCAGACCGAACGGGACGGCCAGCGACAAGACGATTCCGGCGAGTCCGAAATGCATGAAGCGCAGGCCCGATGGGGTCAGCGGCATCACCGCAGGGTTCTGGATAAGGAACGTGAGCCCGCGCTGCTTGTTGTCCAGGTTCATCGATACGCGCGCGTTTTCGCGGCGTTTGAGCAGATCCTGATAGACGTCCCGGTTGACGTTGTAGTCGCGGGTGAGCTCGGAGGTGACGTTCTCCGAGTTGGCGATGCGCGCGCTCCGGCGCAGCTCGGATTGCAGCATCGACTCCGTCGCCACGAGACGTGCCGCGGACGCCGCCGCGTCGCTGCGCGTCGTCGACAGCTGGATCTTCAACTGCTGGTACAGCGGGTTCATCTGCACGGAGTTGTCCAGCGGAACCGGCGTCCCGGCCAGCTTTGCGCTCTGCTTGCGTTGATTCGACTGGGCCAGCTGCTGCCGAAGGTCCTGCATCTGGTGGCGAATGCGGATCACGTCGGGATACTGGTCGGTATAGGTCAACAGCAATTTGTCGAGCTGGCCCTGCAAATCGGCAAGTTGGGTCTGGTAGATACCTTCGGTCGTCTGCACCGCGTTGACTTCGGATTCCCCAGACAACTGCGATTCCAGCGCGGCCGTCTGCGAGCGCTTTTCCATCAGGCCCATTCGCGTGCTTTCGATCTGGGTGCGCAGCTGACTGATTCGCGCATACGTGTCGGTTTCGCTGCCGGGGCGCGCATCGGCGTTGGCATCGCGATAGGCCTTGAGCTTGCTCTCGGCGTCGGTCAGTTTTCTCCGGTAGACATCGACCTGGCTGTCGATGAACTCGTACGCGTCGCGGCTTTCGCGTTGCTTGGATGCGAGGCTCTCGCTGATGAACAGCTGGGCCAACTGCCGGGTGACATCGAAAGCCCGCTTCGGATCCGAGTCGAAGTAGCTGATAGTGATCAGGTTGTCGCGCGACGTCTGGACGTTGGTGCGGGACTTGAGACCCTCGATCAATCGATCTCGTTCGATCGGCGTCGGATTGGTGGCCAGCCATCCATTGCTGGCCAGGATTTCATTCATTACCTTGCGGCTGAAGATCACGTCACGGGCGATGCTGGCGCGGTTCTTGTTCGCGGTGGGAGAGGCCACGCCCTCCATCAGTGGCGTGATGATGCTGCTCTCCTGCGCGAGGATGCTGGTGGAAGCTTCATATTTCTTCGGCCACAACAGCCCGGCGGACAATGCCGCCAGGGCGATCGTGGCAAACATCAAGCCCAGCGCCAGGCGGCGGCGCCGCGCTTCATTCACCAATGCCGGCAGCACGCCGTCGAAAGGTGCCAGCTCCCCATTCATCGCGCTCCCCCGTCCCCGACCGCTCCATTTCGTTTCCGCAGCCAACCCGTCTTCAGATCAGAAGGAGCGCTGCGGTACCGTGATCACATCGCCTGGCTGTACTGGGTAGTTGTTGGCCAAATCACCCTGCTGCAGGATTTTTTCCAGATGCACCGCATACGGTGCGGCGGCGCCTCCGTCGGCGCCCTTTCGAAAAAGTCGGGTGCGATCCGGCGCAGCGAACTCCGTGGTACCGCCGGCGGCCAGCACAGCGTCGAGGACCGTCATTCCCTGGCGGTACGGAATCGAAATCGGATTGCGCACCGCACCGGTCACGCGCACGCGCGACAGATACTCGTTACTGCGCAGTGCGGTCAGGATCACCGCCACCTGCGGGTCGCGCACGAAGGACTGAAGTTTGTCCCTGATTTCGGCGGATACCTGGTCAGGTGTCTTGCCACCGGCCACGACATCGCCGATCAGTGGCACTGTGATTTTGCCGTCCGGACGTACCGGTACACTCACGCTGAGATCCGGGTTGTGCCACACCGTAACCTGCAACTGATCGTCCACGCCGATGAGGTAAGTGTTCACCGCCTGGGCGCTGGCGCCGGCCTCGGGTGGTGCGGAGCTTCCCCCAGACGTGGCGCATGCTGCCAGAAGGCCCACAAGGCAGAGCACGGACAAACGCCCCAAAAGCTTCATGATTGCCCCCAACAATGATGAAAACTGTGACCTACCTTACATCACAGCATATTGACAATTCCATATGTTCTGTGAAGGACATGTCTTGTGCCGGTATCCTGTTGGGGAGAGACTTTGGCATGCCTCGGGCATAGACCACACCGATGATCGGGCGGAGCGGTGGTTTTCCCTGGTCTTCCGCCCCGGACGACTGTGCTGGGCTTTGTCTGGCACGGATCGCCATCCAGAAGGGTCCGGGTGCGGAAAATGGAAGGCCCGTCGAGGTATCGCCAGCCCGGCCACGGCTTGCGTTCATCCACTGTTTTTATCGGATTCGCCATGGGCCCCGTCGAACAGCTCGCTCGCCTGAGTCATCCCGTGGTGCAGGCAACGTTCCTCACGGTTCTCGGGGTGCTTTGCGCGCGGCATCACCGCCGCACCGCCATCGCCTTGCTGTCGCTTGCAACGGTCTGGATATGGCTATGTTCCACCCCGGCGTTTTCCACCTGGCTGCAGCGCGGCTTGGAGCATCCCTATACGCAGATGAAAGCGGCAGCCTACCCCAGGGCGGATGTCATCGTGGTTCTGGGAGGGGACGACCTGCCTCGATCGGATGCAGACTGGGGCGCCGACGATGCCCAGGCACCAACCACGCAGCTCGGCCTCGGGCTGCAGCTTTTCAGGAACTCGCGAGCCAGCACGATATTGCTCTCCGGTGACGATCAGGCACGGGAGATGGCGCGGAGACTTCTGGAGCATGGCGTGCCGGCAAGCGCGCTGATAACCGAGGACGCCAGCGGCAACACGCACGAGAACGCGCTCTACTCAGCGACCCTCCTGAAGCCCAGAAGAATGCTGCGTATCCTGCTGGTGACATCGGGCATTCACATGACCCGCGCGATGGCCAGCTTCCATCGGCAGGGGCTGACGGTGATCCCTGCGCAGGCGTTCAACAGCGAAGACGGATTCGAGTCGACGCGCTACCCCTGGTGGCCCAAACGCGCGGCCCTCAGTTTGAGCGTCCACTGCCTGCGGGAATATCTGGGACTCTGGGGCTATCGGTTATGCGGCTGGGCATGAACTGCGGTCTTGCCGGCAACAACGATGATCAGCGGCGGGCGCGGAAAAAATCGCGTAGCAGGTCGGACGACGCGTCGGCAAGCAGGCCGCCAGCCACCTCGATGCGGTGGTTGTGGCGTGTGTCGACAAGCGTGTCGAACACACTGCCGGCAGCGCCCGTCTTGGGGTCGGTAGCGGCGTAGACGACCCGCCCGATACGGGCATGGATCATGGCCATCGCGCACATCGAGCATGGCTCCAACGTCACGTAGAGCGTGGCACCCGACAGCCGATGATTGGCCAGTTTTTCGCCGGCCGCGCGCAACGCCATGATTTCGGCGTGGGCGGTCGGGTCGTGCAGGGTAATGTTGCGGTTCCAGCCCAGCCCCGCGATCTGGCCGCCCTGCACCACTACGGCGCCGACCGGTACTTCGTTCTCGGCATCACGTGCGTGTTCAGCGAGCTGCAAGGCGCGCTGCATGTATTGCACATCCTCGGCCGAGAAAGCTCCGGATGGATTGGAAATCTCGTCGGTCATTGCAGCACTTTGCGGTCCACTGCGGCGGCTGTAAACGGGGCAACGGGCAGTGCGCCCTATTCCCACTCGATCGTGGCTGGTGGCTTGCCGCTGATGTCGTAGACGACCCGCGACACGCCGCGCAGCTCGTTGATGATGCGGTTGGAAACCCGACCGAGGAATTCGTACGGCAGGTGCGCCCAATGCGCGGTCATGAAGTCGATGGTTTCCACGGCGCGCAATGCGATCACCCATTCGTAGGCCCGTGCGTCACCCACCACGCCGACGGACTTCACCGGGAGGAACACCGCAAACGCCTGACTGGTCTTGTCGTACAGATCCGCCTTGCGCAGTTCGTCGATGAAGATGGCATCGGCCTGCGCCAGCAGTTCGGCATATTCGCGTTTCACTTCGCCGAGTATGCGCACACCCAAGCCTGGACCCGGGAACGGATGGCGGTACACCATCACGCGCGGCAGGCCAAGCTCCACGCCAATGCGGCGCACCTCGTCCTTGAACAGTTCCCGCAACGGCTCGACCAGCTTGAGCTTCATGTGCGCCGGCAGCCCACCGACGTTGTGGTGGCTCTTGATGACGTGGGCCTTGCCGGTCTTGCTGCCGGCGGATTCGATCACGTCCGGGTAGATCGTGCCCTGTGCCAGCCACTTGACGTGGCCGCCGGCGGCGATCAGCTTTTCCGACTCCTCGTCGAAAATCTCCACGAACAGGCCGCCGATGATCTTGCGCTTGGCTTCGGGATCGGACACGCCGGCCAGCGCATGGAAATAGCGGTCGGCAGCATCTACGCGGATCACCTTGACGCCCATATGCTCGGCCATGGTGGCCATCACCTGGTCGCCCTCCTCCCAGCGAAGCAGGCCGGTGTCGACGAACACGCAGGTCAGCTTGTCGCCGATCGCCTTGTGCAGCAACGCCGCGACGACGGAGGAATCGACGCCTCCCGAAAGACCGAGCAGCACGTGGTCGTCGCCGACCTGGGCACGCACACGTTCGATCTGGTCGTCGATGATGTTGGCCGCGGTCCACAGCGTCTTGCAGCCGCAGATCTCGGTGATGAAACGCTTGAGCAGCGTCCCGCCCTGCTTCGTGTGCGTGACCTCCGGATGGAACTGCACGCCGTACCAGCGCTTTTCCTCGTTTTCCATCACCGCGACCGGGATGCGGTCGGTGGCGCCGGTGACGACGAAGCCTGGCGGCGCCTTGGCGACATGGTCGCCGTGGCTCATCCACACGTCCAGCCTGTGTTCGCCGGGGTGGTCGCTCAGGCCGTCAAACAGGCGACTGGTCGCGACGATGTCCACGCTGGCATGGCCGAACTCGCGGGCGTCGGCCGCCTCGGTGGCGCCGCCGAGCTGGGCAGCCAGAGTCTGCATGCCGTAGCAGATGCCCAGGATCGGGACGCCGGCATCGAACACCTGCTGCGGTGCCTTCGGCGCGCCCTCGAGCGTGGTCGATTCGGGGCCGCCCGACAGGATGATGCCCTTGGCACCGAACGCGGCGATCTCGGCCGGCTCGTGGTCCCACGCCCAGATTTCGCAGTAGACGCCAAGCTCGCGGATGCGCCGTGCGATCAGCTGCGTGTACTGCGCGCCGAAATCGAGGATCAGGATCTTGTCGGAGTGGATGCTGGTCATAGGCCGGGATCGGAATGGAAAATGGAATGACGGGTTCGCTCCGCGCTCGGCGCATGCGCGAGAAAATCAGGGATCGGGAGCCGCTTCAACGACTGGCACTCCCGCTTCTCCACTCCCGGCCAATCAGGAATTGAGCCGATAGTTCGGCGCTTCCTTGGTGATCTGGATGTCGTGCGGATGCGCTTCGGTGACGCCGGCGGAAGTCACCTTCACGAACTGCGCGTTGTGCCGCACGTCCTCGATGGTGGCCGCGCCGAGGTAACCCATCGACGCGCGCAACCCGCCGATCAGCTGATGGATGATGTTGCGCAGCGGGCCACGGTACGGCACGCGCCCTTCGATGCCTTCGGGGACCAGCTTGTCGGCGTCAGCCTCCTCCTGGAAATAGCGATCCTTCGAACCCAGCTGCATCGCGCCGATCGAACCCATGCCGCGATAGCTCTTGTACGAACGCCCCTGGAACAGCTCCACTTCGCCGGGCGATTCCTCGGTGCCGGCAAACATCGAGCCGAGCATCACGGTGGAGGCGCCGGCGGCCAGCGCCTTGGGAATGTCGCCGGAATAGCGGATGCCGCCGTCGGCGATCAGCGGGATCTCGTCCTTCAGCGCGGTGGCGACCAGATCGATCGCTGTGATCTGCGGCACGCCGACGCCTGCAACCACACGCGTGGTGCAGATCGAACCAGGGCCAACGCCGACCTTGACCGCATCCACGCCCGCATCGAGCAGCGCGCGAGCCGCTTCGCCCGTGACGATGTTGCCGGCAATCACCTGCACCTGCGGATAATGTTTCTTGACCCAGCCGGCGCGCTCGATCACGCCTTGTGAATGGCCGTGCGCGGTATCCACCACCAACACGTCGACGCCGGCATCGACCAGCGCCGCAACCCGTTGCTCGGTATCGCCACCCACGCCGACGGCAGCGCCGACCAGCAGCGCCTCATGGCGATCCTTCGCGGCATGCGGGTTGTCGCGCGCCTTCTGGATGTCCTTGACGGTGATCAAGCCGCGTAGCTGGAATTCGTCGTTGACCACCAGAACCTTCTCGATGCGGTGCTTGTGCAACAGCAGCAGCACGTCGTCCTGGCTCGCTCCCTCGCGTACCGTCACGAGCTTGTCCTGCCGCGTCATGATGTTGCGCACCGGGTCGTCGTGCTTGCGCTCGAAACGCAGATCGCGGCTGGTGACGATGCCGACCAGCTTGCTGCCGTCGACTACCGGAACGCCCGAGATATTGTGCGCATGGGTCAGCCGCAGCACCTCGCGGATCGAGGTGTCGGGCCCGACGGTGATCGGGCTGCGGATCACGCCGGCCTCGAACTTCTTCACCAGGCGCACTTCGGCGGCCTGCTGCTCGGCGGTCATGTTCTTGTGGATGATGCCGATGCCGCCGTTCTGCGCCATGGTGATGGCGAGCCGTGCTTCGGTGACGGTGTCCATGGCGGCGGACACGATGGGAATGTTCAGGCGCAGGTCGCGGGTGAATCGCGTCGATGTGTTCACATCGCGCGGCAACACGATGGAATGGCCCGGAACGAGGTAGACGTCGTCGTAGGTCAGGGCCTCGGCGAGGATGCGCATGCGAAAAGTCCCGCTGCAAAGAGGGAATTATACGCGCCTCGCCGTGGAGCTCGCCAGCCGTGGGGCTGAACGCAGCGTCGGATCAGCCGGCCTTGCTGGACATCGCATAGGCCTCGGCGGCCTCGAGCGTGTTCTCCATCAGCGTGGCCACCGTCATCGGACCGACGCCGCCGGGCACCGGGGTGATCCAGCTGGCGCGTTCGGCCGCGGGCTCGAATTCCACGTCGCCAACCAGCCGGCCATCGTCGAGCCGGTTGATGCCGACGTCGATCACCACGGCGCCGGGCTTGATCCATTCGCCCTTGACCAGGCCTGGCTTGCCGACGGCCACGATCACGATATCGGCCTGGCGCACGAAGCCCGCCAGGTCGCGCGTGAAGCGATGGCACGACGTGGTGGTGCAGCCGGCGATCATCAGTTCCAGCGCCAGCGGTCGGCCGACGTGATTGGACACGCCCACCACCACCGCGTGCTGGCCACGTACCGGCCGATCGGTGTGGCCGAGCAGGGTCATCACGCCGCGGGGCGTGCATGGGCGCAGGCCGAAACGGCGCAGGGCGAGGCGGCCCACGTTCACCGCCTGGAAACCATCCACGTCCTTGTCCGGATCGATGCGATCGACCAGCGCGTCCTCGTCGATATGCTCCGGCAGCGGCGATTGCACCAGGATGCCATGCACGTCGGGATCGGCGTTCAAGCGGTCGATCAGCGCGAACAGTTCGTCCTGGCTGGTGGTCGACGGCAGGTCGTAGTCGAAGGAGCGGAAGCCAACCTGGTGACAGGCCTTGCGCTTGTTGCGCACGTACACCGACGAAGCCGCATCGCTGCCGACCAGCACCACCGCCAGCCCGGGTGCCGACCAGCCCCTGCGCCACCCGGTCGGCGACGCGCAACGCGACGCGTCCCAGCAGTTCCTGCGCGATGCGTTTGCCGTCGAGGATGCGTGCGGTCATGTTGATGCCTGACTGGAAGTTGCTCATTATCGCGGCTGCCCCATGCGCATACAAACGAAAGAGAACATGCCGATCGAACCGCTCTTGCCAACATTGGAGCTTGTCGAGGAACCACTGCGGCTTCGACCATGGCAAGCGCAGGATGCTCAAGACCTGTTCGATGCGGTGCGCTCGTCAGTGGCCAGCGTGGGGCGCTGGCTACCCTGGTGTCATGCGGGTTACGACCTGGACGATGCCCGCGCATGGACAAGTCACTGCCAGGACGGCTGGTCGCGTGGCGAGCACTTTGCGTTCCCGATCTTCGATCTGCGAACCGGGCGAGCTGCTCGGCGGTGCCGGGCTCAACCAGCGTAATCGTCAGCATCGCAGTGCCAGCCTCGGTTATTGGGTGCGTCAGTCGCGTCATGGCGAAGGCATTGCCGCATGCGCCGCCAGGCTGGTCGCTCGTTTCGGCTTTGAACAACTGGGACTGGTCCGCATCGAGATCGTTGCCATGCCCGACAACCATGCGAGCCGGCGCACTGCCGAAAAAATCGGCGCGCGTTTCGAGGCGATTGCGCGCCGGCGTTTGTGGGCGAATGGACAAGCCCATGACGCTGCGGTGTACGGTTTGACTCCGGCTGATCTGCCGCAGCCTGCGCAGTAACCAGGGACGAGTGTCCGGAGGATCAGCGCGTGCGCTTGATCAGGTCGCTGACCCGGCGACGGGCCTTCTGCTCCTGCTCCTTGGTCAGCACCTTCTTCCGACCCGCGTACGGATTCTCGCCTTCGCGGAAGGCAATCCGGATCGGCGTGCCCTCCAGCTTGTAGCGCTTGCGGAAAAAGTTTTCCAGGTAGCGCTGATAGGCCGGTGCGATGTGCTTGGTGCGCGTGCCGTGGATCACGATCGTCGGCGGATTGTTGCCGCCTGGATGCGCAAATCGCAGCTTCGGCGAATGGCCGTGCACCAGCGGCGGCTGATAGCTCTCGTAGGCCTTCTCGAGAGTCTTGGTGAGATCGGAGGAAACAAGCACCTTGGTCGCCGACGCATGCGCACGCACCACGGCACGCATCAGTTCGCTCAGTCCCGAACCGTGCAACGCCGAGATATGCACCTGCTTGGCCCAGTCGACGAACACCAGTCGACGGTCCAGCGCACGCATGCACTCGTCGCGCTGGTACTGGTCCAGGCCGTCCCATTTGTTGATGGCGATGACCAGCGCCCTGCCCTCGTCCATCGCATAGCCGATCAGGGTGAGATCCTGGTCTGCAAGGTTTTCGCGGGCGTCGATCATCACCACCACGACCTGGGCCGCGGCAATCGACTGCAGTGTCTTGATGACGCTGAATTTCTCGACAGCTTCCTCGACGCGAGCCTTGCGCCGGATACCCGCGGTGTCGATCAGCGTATAGCGCTTGCCGTCGCGTTCCAGCGGCACGCGAATCGGGTCGCGAGTGGTGCCTGCGACGTCGGAAACGATCAGTCGGTCTTCGCCCAGCAGGCGGTTGATCAGGGTCGACTTGCCGGCGTTCGGACGGCCGACGATGGCGACCCGGATGCTGCCGCCTTCGCCCTCCGCCTCCGTCGTGCTTTCCTCATCGGCCGGCAGCAAGGGCAGGATCAGGTCGATCAGGTCGCCGGTGCCGCGGTTGTGCGCCGCGGACAGCGGCAGGATCTTGCCGACGCCGAAGGCGGAGAACTCCGCCAGCACGGCGTCCTCTTCCAGCCCGTCGGTCTTGTTGACGGCCGCGATGATGGTCTTGCCGCTGCGGCGCAGCTCGCCCAGGATCACGTAATCCTGCGGCAGCAGACCCTCGCGCGCATCCACCACGAACACCAGCACGTTCGCTTCCTCGATCGCGAGGCGAACCTGCTTGGCGGTGAGCACGTCCATGGCGTCCTCGACACCGGACAAGCCGCCGGTGTCGACCACCACGAAGGGCCGTTCGCCGGTGCGGCAGATGCCGTAGTGGCGATCCCGGGTGACGCCGGGCATATCGGCCACCAGGGCGTCACGGCTGCGCGTCAGGACATTGAAAAGGGTCGATTTACCGACATTCGGACGACCAACCAGCGCGACGACGGGCAGCATGATGAGTACTTCGTTCCAGCGATCAGTGCGCGGCGAGACGGTAGGCGCCGATACGGCCTTCCACGTCTTCCACGTAAACGGTGTCACCGACCACCAGCGGCTGGGCGCGTATCGCCTTTTTCGACAACCGCTCGCGCGCCGCCAGCGCGCCGTCGCCGGTCTGCAACCAGTGGACGTAGCCTTCCATATCGCCGACCACGACGTAATCGCCCTGCACGGCCGGGCCCGTGAGCCAGCGGTACTTCAGGGCATCGTTCTTCCACATGTCTGCGCCGCCGTTCTTGTCGAACGCCCACACCTGCGACTGGTCGTTGACGCCGAAAATCGCGTTGCCGCTGACCGCGAGCGAGCCGAAACTGGAGAACGGGTGCGACCATAGCGGACGGCCACTGGGGCCATCCACCGCCACCAGATTGCCGTGATAGGCGGCACCGTAGAGGGTGGCGCCGTCGAGCAGGATGGCGCCGTCGACGTCGTTCAGGCGGTCGATCTCGGTACGGCCTTCGCCGCTGGACAGCTTCTGCTCCCACAGCTTCGAGCCATTGTCCTGCCGCAACGCGACCAGCTTGCCGTCGTCGCTGCCGAAAAACAGCACGCCATTGGCGGCCAGCAGCGGGCCGTTGCCGCGCAGACTCAGCAGCGGAACGCTGCCCTGGTCATACACCCAGCGGCGCGCGCCGCTGGCACTGTCCAGCGCGTACACGCGCCCGTCGCCGGTACGCACGACCACCAGGTCGGCAACGACCACCGGCGAGGTCAGCACTTCGGCATTCAATTCGGCTTCCCAGCGCGGGCTGCCGTCTTTGGCGTTCACGCCATAGACATGGCCGTCCAGGGTTCCCACGGCGAGCAGATCACCGTTGACCGCCGGTCCGCCCGCATACAGGGCGTCCTTGCGCTTCTTGTCGCCCCAGCCGAACCAGCCGTGCGTACGCGAGCTTTTCGACCACAAGGTCTTGCCGCTGGTTGCGTCGATCGCGACCAGCTTGCCGTCGGTGCTGTCGGCATAAAGCACCCCATCGACCACGGTCGGCCGCAGGCGCGCGCCACTCACGCCCGCGCCCTCGCCTACGCTGGTGCGCCAAAGGCGGGTTACCTGCAAGGTGGGTTTGAAATCCTTGGCCAGCGGTGTCGGCGGCTGGACGTTTTCTTTCTTGAAGGAATGGCAACCGGCGAGGGTTACCAACGAAGCAAGCGTGATCAGTAGAAATCGTTTCATGCACCCTGCTTCCCGGCCACGGCCAAATCGTCGAGTTTCATCTGCAACGCCCCGCGTTGCGGCGCTTCTGCACCGAGCTTGGACAAGGCCGTCTGGTAGGCCTTGCGTGCTTCCTCGGAGCGTCCAAGCTTGACCAGCACATCACCGCGGAGTTCCTGTGCCAGGCCGGGATAGTCGCCGGGCGGAAGCTGATCCAGCGTGGCCAATGCAGCCTTGCCGTTGTCGCGGGCCATCTCGACCTGCGCGATGCGCAACAACGTCATCGACTTCAGTGCCGGATCGGGCGCATGGCTCTGCGCCCACTGCAGCGAGGCCTCGGCCTTGTCCAGCTGCTTGGCCTGCACCTGCTGGCTGGCGCGATCGCTGACCGCAAATACGGCATACGGCGACTTGGCGTAGTCCTTCATCAACTGGTCGGTCAACCGCATGGCGACGTCCGCTTTGCCGGATGCCTGGGCGATTTGCACCTGTTGATAGAGTTGCGAGGCCTCGCCTTCATGACGCGCCTGGTGATTGCGCCATTGCTGCCAGCCGAAAATACCGACCAGACCAATCGCGATACCGACAATGATCGACACGCCATTCTCGCGCAGCCACTTTTGAACGAGCTCGCTTTGTTCGTACTTGTCGTATTCTTCAAATGCCATGCAATCACCTTTCAAGGCTGCGCACCCGCAAGCGCGTGCACTGGCCTGCGCGGTGAACAAGGGAAACTATGGATTCGTCTGGCGCCGATTCATCCGGCCGCTCGCGTCCGTCCGTTGCCGGACGGCCAATGGGCAAGCATACCCGAAATGGGCTCCCCGGAGCGCCCGGGCCGGTGGTCAGAGGCTTGCTGCGGAAGCCTTGCCGTCCCGCACCTGCAGGCGAAAATGCGCCACGTTGGCTCGACGGAAATCATCCAGCGACATCGCCTGGCCATCGATGCTGATCTGGGCCGCGCCGGCGTTGCCGATGCGCACCTCCAGCGGTTGATCGCTGCGATACGTCTTGCTGCTACCGGCGGGCAAAAGGCCATATTCCAGCCGCGCACCGTCCGCTCCAGTCACTTCGACCCAGCTGGCTGCGCTGAGGTCGAGCGTCAGGCTGTGGCCACCGCTGCCAATAGCTGCCGCTGCAGGCTTGACCGGCGACAGGTTGCCGCTCTCCATGCTGGGGAAGGCCGCCATTGATGCCATCAGAGGCTGCTCCTGATCCTGCACCTGCGGCAGCAGGACCTTGGGCGTCGTCGCCGGCGTCGAGAGAGCGCTGCCCGAAGCATGGCTGAGCGCATCTTTTGCGGCGGGCGCATCCACCTGCGCCACCGGAGCTGCATCCAGCGGTGCCAGGTGGCTGAGGTCGCGATCCAGGGTGCCGCGCACCCCGAGCCAGATCATCGGCACCACGATCACCGCCGTGAGCACGACGTAGGTCGCTGCCGTGGCATAGCGATCGAGCAGGAAACGGGAATGCGAGACACCGCCAGTCGCGACCAGCGGAGGCTCGATCTGGCGAATACGGTCCACCTCGACCTGGATCGTTGCGTCGTTCATGCCGAGGTAGCGGCCGTACTTGCCGATATAACTGCCCAGATAGATCTTCGAGTCGATGCCGTCGTACTGGTCGCGTTCCAACTGGCGCAGCACCCGGGCGGGCAACTTCAGCGCATGGGCACAAGCCTCCAGCTCCCATCCACGGGCTTCACGCGCCGCATGCAGACGACTGCCGAAACTCGCGCCGTGGGGCTCTGTGGAGGACACCTCTCCACTGGACAAATGAGCACCGAGCGTATCGGTCTTGCTCGACCCTTGCTGGTTCGGATCGGACGGCGTGGAGTTCATGGGCGGGCGGCGGTTTCGAGAGTGTGCGCCTGCTCCGAATCCGGGAACTGGCTGAGCAGACGTTTGCTGTAGACAAGGGCACCTTCCGGGTTGCCCAGACGGGATTCGACGTCGTGACCAAGCTTGAGTGAAGCGGCCGTGGGTTTACCCAGCGCGTCAAACCGCTGGACGAAGGCCCTGGCGCGGAACATATCCTTATTCAGATAGAGCGTGTTGGCAAGCTGAAAGAGTGCCTCCGCGTTATTGGGATTTCGCGCGATGGCGTCACGAAAACTCGCTTCGGCCCCCTTGACGTCGTTTGCCTGAAGCTGGCACACGCCTTCATTCGTCAATGCCACGTCGGGTGTCTGGTAGAACGGGTCGGCTACCGCCTTCTTGAAATACCCGCTCGCCTCGGCCGCCCTGCCGACATGGCACAGGAATACGCCCAGGTTATTGTTCGGTGCGCCCTTGGCAGGCTCCAGCGCTACCGCCTTGCGGTAATGTTCCTCGGCCTCCGGCAGCTTGCTGATGCGCTCATACAACACGGCGATCACGGTATGCGCTGGCGCGTAGTTCGGATCGAACTGCAAGGCCTTGGTCAGCTTTTCGAGCGCCGTTTCCAGGTCGCCGTTGGCCATGTAACGCTGGCCCAGTTCGGTGTGGATGCGCGCGGCATCCACGGCCTGATCGGCCTTGCTGCTCTGCGGCATGCTCTTGCCGAGGCTGCTGCTGTCCGTACGCGTGGTGACACAGCCTGCCAACGGCAACAACAGGCTGAAGATCAGTACCCGGTCAACTCGCATGCAACGCCCCCTCGTCCTGCCGCTTGCGAAGATCGGCACTACGCCGCGTGCGATCGGTGATCTGCCCAGCCAACTGGCCACAGGCGGCATCGATGTCGTCGCCACGGGTGCGCCGCAACATGGTCAACACACCCGCATTGAGGAGCTGCGTCTGGAAATCGCGGATGTCGTTCGCGTCCGAGCGCTCGTAACGGGTGCCGGGAAATGGATTGAAGGGGATCAGGTTGACCTTGCAGGTCGGCAGCTTGCGCATCAGCTTGATCAGCTGGCGGGCATGCTCTGGCTGGTCATTGACGCCCTTCATCAAGGTGTACTCGAACGTGATCGAGGTGCGCGGCTTGCGCGCGATCCAACGCTGGCAGGCCGCCAGCAGTTCGGCGATCGGATAGCGCTTGTTGATCGGCACCAGCTCGGTGCGCAGTTCGTCGTTGGCTGCGTGCAGCGATACGGCCAGCGACACGTCGATGGCATCGGACAGCTGATCCAGCATCGGCACCATGCCGGCGGTGGACAGCGTGACGCGCTTGGCCGCCAGGCCGAAGCCGAGGTCGTCGCGCATCAGGCGCATCGCCCGCACCACGTTGTCGAAGTTCGCCAGCGGCTCACCCATCCCCATCATCACCACGTTGGTGATGCGGCGATTCTGGTGGGTGACATTGCCAAGGTACTTCGCCGCCACCCACACCTGGCCGATGATTTCGGCGGTGGAGAGGTTGCGGTTGAAACCCTGTGCCCCGGTGGAGCAGAAGCTGCAGTTCAGCGCACAGCCGATCTGCGAGGAAACGCACAGCGTGCCGCGGGTCGGCTCCGGGATGTACACCGTCTCGATCGCGTTGCCGCTGTCCATGCCCAGCAACCACTTGTGCGTGCCGTCGGTGGCCGCCTTGTCCAGCAAGGTTTTCGGTGCGCCGATGTAGCAAACCTCGGTGAGCTTGGCGCGCAGCGCCTTGCCCACGTCGGTCATGTTCTCGAAGTTGTCTTCCAGGTCGTGGTAGATCCACTTCATCACCTGCTCGGCGCGATACGGCTTCTCGCCGATCTGCGTGAAGAAATCACGCAGACCCTGGCGATCGAAGTCGAGCAAGTTGACTTTTGCGGGTGGATTCACAACAACCTGGTTCACAACTCAGACCTCACAACAGTGGTTCTCAGCGCGAAAGGACATCCGTCGCGGCGAAGAAGTAGGAGATCTCCACCTTGGCAGTCTCCACCGCATCGGAGCCATGCACCGCATTGGCGTCGATGGAATCGGCGAAATCGGCGCGAATCGTGCCCGGAGCGGCTTCCTTCGGGTTGGTCGCACCCATCAGGTCTCGATGGGCCAGCACGGCGTTCTCGCCTTCCAGTGCGGAGATCATCACCGGACCGGAGATCATGAATTCGACCAGCGCCTTGAAGAACGGACGCTCCCTATGCACGGCGTAGAAGCCTTCGGCCTCCTGGCGCGACAACTGCTTCATCTTCGCGGCAACGACCTTGAGGCCGGCCTTTTCGAAGCGGGCGTAGATTTCACCGATGACGTTCTTGGCGACGGCATCGGGCTTGATGATGGAAAGGGTGCGCTCCAGCGCCATACGGGTCTGCTCCGGAAAACGGATTGAGGGAAAGGGGGTGGTGTCCGACCAAGGCCGACAGGTGAGCTAACCCCGAAGGAATGGGGCGTTAGCTCATGAAAGTCTGACAGATTCTACCTCATACGCAAATAACCTGCGCTTTGCAAATGGCCGTCGTTTGACGGCTGCGGACGCCTCCGCGTATCCTCAAACGATCGTTTGAACTGGCCGTCGGGCTGATGGGTGCTTCGCAGTGAACAGCTCCGCCTCGACCAAGGAACGCATACTCGCCGCGGCCGAGGTGCTGTTTGCCCAGCGCGGCTTCGATGGCGCCTCGTTGCGCCAGTTGACGGCCGCCGCGGGCGTCAACCTGGCGGCGGTCAACTACCATTTCGGATCCAAGGACAAGCTGGTCGAGCAGGTGTTCCGCCGCCGGCTCGATGCACTGAATGCCAGCCGACTGGCCGCGCTCTCCAGAATCGCCGGGGCCGCGGACACCACGGTGGAGGATGTGCTGGAGGCCTATATCCGCCCGGCCCTGGATCTCTCGCACGATGGCAGCGGCTCCTTGTTCATGCGCGTGCTGGCGCGCGCATTCGCCGAGCACGACGACAGCCTGCGCCAATTCCTTTCGGCCAACTATGGCCACGTGATGCGCCAGTTCACCGCCGAGTTCGCCCGTCTGCTGCCGCAGCTGAGCAAGCCGGAGCTGTATTGGCGCATCGACTTGGTGACCGGCGCGCTGACCCACGCCATGTCCGGCTTCGGCATGATCCAGCGCAAGAGCGATGTCAGCGAGCACGCGCATCGCGAGCAGACCGCGCAGCACTTGATCCGTTTTGCCGCCGCCGGGTTGAGCCACCCCTGACCACTCGCCCTGACGTCCATTTCTGTTTGTCCCCCGGAGAAGCCAATGACCGTTGCATCGTCAACCAGTCCCACACTGCGCATCCGCAAGGCCGCCGTGCTGGGCGCGGGTGTCATGGGCGCGCAGATCGCCGCGCACCTGACCAACGCCGGCGTCGAAACCGTGCTGTTCGATCTGCCCGCCAAGGAAGGTCCGAAAAGCGGCATCGCGCTGAAGGCCATCGCCAACCTCGCCAAGCTGTCGCCTGCCCCGCTGGCCGACAAGGCGCTTGCCAGCGCGATCATCCCGGCCAACTACGACGATGACCTCGATCATCTGAAGGACGTCGACCTGGTGATCGAGGCGATCGCCGAGCGGATGGACTGGAAGCTCGACCTCTACAAGAAGATCGCCGGCCACCTGTCGAAGACGGCGATCATCGCCTCCAACACCTCGGGCCTGTCGATCAACACGCTGGCCGAAGCGCTGCCGGAGGAAATGCGCCACCGCTTCTCCGGCGTGCACTTCTTCAACCCGCCGCGCTACATGCACCTGGTCGAGCTGATCCCGACGAAGCTCACCGACCAGAGCGTGATCGACGGCCTCGAAGCCTTCCTCGTCACCACCGTCGGCAAGGGCGTGGTGATCGCCCGCGACACGCCCAACTTCATCGGCAACCGCATCGGCGTGTTCTCGATGCTGGCCACCATGCACCACACCGATCAGTTCAAGCTCGGCTTCGACACCGTGGACGCGCTGACCGGCCCGGCCGTCGGCCGCCCCAAGAGCGCCACCTACCGCACCGCCGACGTGGTCGGCCTGGACACCATGGCCCACGTCATCAAGACGATGGCCGACACCCTGCCCGACGATCCGTGGCACCGGTACTTCAAGGCGCCGGTGTGGCTGCAGGGCCTGATCGACCAGGGCGCGCTGGGCCAGAAGACCGGCGGCGGCTTCTACAAGAAGGTCGGCAAGGACATCGTCGTTCTGGATGTGGCCAAGCAGGACTTCCGCCCGTCCGAACAGAAGCCGTCCGACGAGGTCGCCGCCATCCTCGCGATCAAGGACCCGGCCGAGAAGTTCGGCAAGCTGCGCGCCTCCGGCGATCCGCAGGCGCAGTTCCTGTGGGCCACCTTCCGCGACCTGTTCCACTACACCGCCTACCATCTGGCCGACATCGCCGACACCGCGCGCGACGTCGATTTCGCCATCCGCTGGGGTTACGGCTGGAAACTCGGCCCGTTCGAAACCTGGCAGGCCGCCGGCTGGCAGCAGGTCGCCGAATGGATCAATGAAGACATCAAGGCCGGCAAGGCGATGAGCAACGCGCCCCTGCCCGCCTGGGTCACCGATGGCCGCAAGGGCGTCCACGGCAAGGCCGGTTCGTACTCGGCCAGCGCCAACGCCGACAAGCCGCGCTCGCAGCATCCGGTCTACAAGCGCCAGCTGTTTCCCGATCCCATCCTGGGCGAGAAGTTCGATACCGGCAGCACCGTGTGGGAAAACGACGGCGTGCGCCTGTGGACGCTGGGCGACGACGGCGTCGGCATCCTCTCGTTCAAGACCAAGATGAATACGGTCAACGACCATGTGCTCGACGGCATCCAGCACGCCATCGGTATCGCCGAGGAAAAACTGAAGGCGATGGTGATCTGGCAGACCGGCGAACCGTTCTCCGCCGGCGCGGATCTCAAGGGCGCGCTGGGCCTGCTCAAGGAAGGCCGGGTCGCCGACTTCGAGAAGATGGTGGAGAACTTCCAGCGCACCAGCATGCGCATCAAGCATGCGCTGGTGCCGGTGGTGTCCGCCGTGCGCGGCATGGCCTTCGGCGGCGGCTGCGAATTCCAGATGCATTCGGCCCGTACCGTGGCAGCGCTGGAAAGCTACATCGGCCTGGTCGAGGCCGGCGTCGGCCTGCTGCCGGCCGGTGGCGGCCTGCACGAGCTGGCCGTG